>JAJECN010000001.1 GCA_022821965.1 Candidatus Poribacteria bacterium | reverse complement strand
CAGCATTACGCAACACAGCTATGTCTGTCTTACGATTTCACGGACATACAAAAATCGCTGAAACAACGCGATTTTTCGCTTCAAAACCTATACTCGCAGTTAAACTTATTATGTAAGGAGTCTTAAAACTAAATAGCCCTATCTCCACTGTAAGAGCGATCTCCTGATCGCGACCCATCTTCTAAAAATCCCTAAAAGTTGCATGTTCCTATTGACATTTGAAAGTCTTTTGTTATAAAATAAAGCCTAATTCCAATAAGCCTTTGACAGATTGAACGTATCTCACTAAAAAGGAGCAGACACAATGGCAGTTTTGAGACATATCGCCCTGCGGACGAAGGATATGGAAGCCTCTCGTCGTTTTTATGAAACCATCGGTTTTGCGTTTGTAGGATATCGTGGACGCGGTGGGTTAGACCTCTCGGACGGCACGCTGAACATGACGATCCTCCAGTACAACGGTGCGGAACGTCCACCGTTTGAGGAAGGAACAGAGTTTATCCACTTCGGTATCATTGTTGAGGATTTACCGAGCATTTACAACACCCTCAAGGATGGCGGTTTTGAATTGATTATGGATAACGTGAAACAAGGAGATGAGATTGATGATAATAAACCGCCGGAACGCTCCTTCAAGGTTGCTGATCCGGACGGAAACGTTGTCGATATCACATGCGCGAAAGATGAATGGCGTGGCGTGACAGTCTAAGAAAGGTTCACCTCTCTTGTGAAACCGAACTTCAAAACGCGGTAAGCGCATAACCTCTATTGAGAAACACAATGGCATTTCAATTTCAAGATTCGATGGTTAATGAATACCTCTCGCAAGGTTACCTCATCTTTCGAGGGATTGTCCCGCCATCATTGCTCACGGATTTACGCCGGGAAGCAGAGAAAGCACGCGATCTGGCACACAAACTTAACGGACCACAGACGCAACGAATCCAGCCGCTCTCCAATTACGGCGATGAGCTGGATCTGAAACCCTTCTACGACTACACAGAGTTGTCGGAACTCCGAGACGCTATCGAAAAATTGCTCGGTCCTGACTACACGCATGGTCACGTTGACATTATGGGACTCCTCGTCGAACCGCTTGAATACCCGTGGCACATCGGTTGGCACCGAGATGGCGTTGTTGAAGTCCCACCCGAAGCGCGCGACGAAACTG
The DNA here is from genome assembly GCA_022821965.1 of Candidatus Poribacteria bacterium. GTDB lineage: Bacteria > Poribacteria > WGA-4E > WGA-4E > WGA-3G > WGA-3G. The sequence continues at coordinate 25,919 of JAJECN010000001.1, read as the reverse complement.
TCAACGCAAAGTTGGCGGAAGTCTGGCATGATCTGCGCCACTTCAATCAGGTCAACTGTGCGATTTATGCGGATTCCTGTACATGGTTTGTCCCCGGTAGTCATCTCCGCCAATGGGATTTACCCGGTGAAGAGCAATCCACAAAGGATCCGAAGTTGCGGAAACCCGCTGAAGGTCAGTCCAATGCCGAGGCTGAGCGATACTGCTTGGAGCATTGCAGGCAGTTTCCCGGTGCTGTTCAGGTACATTTAGGACCAGGGGACTTCATGGTTTACCGCAATCTCGCGTGGCACACTGGCAACTACATTACCTACCAACCACGCGCTACGATTCACGATGTCGTCCGGTATGAGGGTAAGAAAGACTGGACCGATTGGCAACAGACAAAATTGGATGCCGTCAAACGGATGAAGGAGAAACATTCGGAAGTATAGGTGCAATCCAATGACGTATTCAGAGCCAAGTACCGCCCGAATCCTTTAACGCCCAGAATCACATCTGAAACCGCAATCTAATATTTTCAGAATTTATAGTAAAACCCGAAAATAAAAGGGCACTTTGGAAAACGCAAAACACCTCACCGCCGCTGGCGAGGTTTGTAACCTCGCCCTTCTACAATGTCTAATTAATTGCAGGTTTTACTATAATTTGATAATACGGATTATACATTCGCAGAATATCATACCATATCTAACTATACGCATTTTGAAAGTTAACATATAGTATATCTGTAATTCACAAATTCGGATTATATTCCTCTCAAAGTTGCTAACACCTTCGACTTCTGTCACCTTAAAGGACGCGATTACCTCTCGAATTCACCACAGAAATTTGACCGATATGACGTTTTATGAAATTTATCAAAATCGCTTCCCAACCCTTTTGGCACTTAGGTTTTCGGTCAATTTTGAGAGACCAGAAAATCCTGTTATTTTCTGTGGTAAACGAAACCCCTCACCAGCCTTACAACCTGTCGACAGTATAAGCTTCCAATAATGCCTCATCAAGCACAACACCGAAACCGGGCGCATCGTTGAGATAGAAAAAACCGTCGCGAGGTTCAGGTCGTAAACAGCGATATAGCTCATTTTCAACGCCATCACGGGAGGGACCGAAGGTCTCTGCCATACACGGCATAGGTAAGCAAGCGGTGAGGTGTAAACCCCACGGCGTGCCAGCCTGATGGAGCCATGTTGGAATGTCCTGCCCAGCGGCTTCACGTGCAATCCGTAGGCATTCTGTAAAGCCACCCGCCCAACTGATATCGGGTTGAATCATATCCGCCGCTTTCCAACGCAGCAACTCACGAAACCCGTATCGCGTGAATTCATGTTCACCAGAGACAATCCAAGCCGGTTGGACATCGCGCACCAACTGTGCCATACCTGCGTAGTCGTCAAGTGGAATAGGTTCTTCGATCCATTTGAGATCCGCATCAACAGCAGCTTCTGCGAAACGGCACGTGTAGTCCACATCCCAACGGAGATAGATGTCTGTCATCAATTCGACATCCGCGCCGATGACATCCCGGACAGTGTGTATCATCTCCACATTCTCTGCAAATCCATCTTCACCTTCCACAAGCCCATTACGAAGTGGCAGCTTACAAGCGGCGAACCCATTCTCTGCATAATAACCGACATCGGCACCCGTGGCATAAGCAGGAATCTCAAGGCGTGGGGCATCCGTAACAAGGCTATAGACAGGCGCGTCCACAATCTTCCCACATAGATCAACGAGAGCAAGTTCTACACCGCTCAAAGCGTAAATAACCAAGCCGCGCCGTCCGTAAATTGAGGTGATATGATATAGATGTTCCCAAATCTCTTCAACATCAAGCGGATCACGTCCGATGACGAAGTGTTGGAGGTGTTTCTCAATAATCAGCGCGCCAGCAAGTCCACCACCTCCGAGACCGTATCCTTTCAATCCTTTATCGGTAGTGATTTCCACAATTAACGCACCGGCTTGCGTCGCGAAGGGACCGCGCCAATCCACATGCCCCGTCTGGGTAGCAGGTTTCTGCCACTGTCCCTTTGCGAACCCCAAATTGGGCATCGCACGAGGATTCAGGTTGACGTGCCATGTCTGAATTCCGACGACGGTATGCCTTGTTTTTGCGCGTTCTTTCCACGTAGCTGTGAGATTGTTTTCATTGGAGTGCATAATGTAATTCCTTTAAGAGTCTCGCCTTAATAGTAGGTGTAGTTTACAATTGCCCACAGATCACGATGGGAGCGCGAAATAACCGATTCCTGTGAAAAGCCCTACGATCATCCATAACCCCACCATCACGTATTCACCGAAAATCAAGCCGAACGCGATAGGGCGAATCTTCCGATACGTCGTGGCACCGCCGAATTTGAGTGCCATGTATTTAATGAACCACCCGAGCAGAATAGACGACCAGAGGTGAAAGGGTGGGTATGTTGCGCCGAGAAGATAACCAATTGGATGCAGGGACCACCAGACAAAGTTCTGCCGCATCCAGAGCATAAAGCCAGTAAATCCCGCTCCAGCAATCATACTGTACACCTCGTCCCACTTCGTCTCAATAGGGAATTGGATGAGACTGCTCATCCGTTGAAAATAGTTGCGCGGCGCGACCACGAAGGACCAACTCTGTAAAAACAGGGCACCCTTGCCATAAATTAGCGTTAACGAGGCGTAAACAGACACAAGGAGCGCGAAGACGATTGCAACCCATAGGATCGGCATAATACGCCGACGAGCGAGTTTCACCTCATCCGCTGCTTTGAAGCTATGAAGAAAGTTTGGCATCATAAACTCACCCCAATCGCGCAGGAAGGTGCGTTGGAAACTCAGAATCGCAAGGCTTTTATGCCCTAATGCGTTGGAGCCCAAAGTAATATCAATGTATTCTGAAGGGAAAAAAGGTGCCTGCACAAGCAATAGACCGCCGTTAACCACCATCCAAGACAACACAACAGACGTAATAAAGATAGAGAGCAGCGTTACGACCGCAACCCACATTGTTATGCCTGCAACAACAAAAAATACGACCAGAATAGCAAACCCCAAGAGAAATCCAAGGAGTGCAACGCGATACGAAACCGGTTCATTTGAATCGTCTATCGGTTGTCCAGCTAAAGTGGAATGGCTTGTCCTTGCATGCCCCAAACCAAACGTCTTCCTAAAAACCGCAGCGATGTGTTCACGCCCTATCCAGAAAACAGCGGGGACAAAAACGAGATAGCCGCCCATCACTTGACGGCTACAACTAATCCACGGACCGATGCTGAGTCCGATCGCATTCATAATGATATACTGGAGTTTGAAAAAGAGATAGAAAAACCAGAGACTAAACGAAACCTCAAGCGTGAGCAAAGAGGCTATCCCAATGACGGAAAAATAGATGACGAACCGCATGGCGGGCCACCATCCAAGCGTATGCCACGGCTTCTCAGTGAAGACGGTGTAGATATTATAAATAAGTGGAATCTCCGGCACCTGTGGGAAATGCGCATGCAATCCATTGATAAGGTGCAACACCACCGGCAGTGCCATCCCTGCCCAGAGGAGTCTGCTTTTGAAAAAGGTATTGAGCAGTGTGCCGCGCGCCGGTTCCGCAGCGAGTTGTATCGGAATTTGAATTAAGGGGAACGAAAACCTTTCGCGTTCCACCCACTGCTTTCGGAGAATTGTGGAAAGGCAGAGCGTTGTGAAATAGAAAACCAGAACGAAAAGCCCCCAGACAAGCAATGGCTTGAGCCATATCATCCACGGGACACTTTCACCAGGGGAAATCCCTTCATAGAAATCTGTTACAGCACGAGAATCCGTGACAACGAGCCATTCTGGAACGTGCGGATGGAGCGTTTCTGCCCAATCGTTCTCTGTCGTTGCGAAGTAGCGTAGTGCAACAAGAGATGGCAGCAGAAACTGCAACAAACCCATTGACGGAATGCCGACTGCGGCAATTAACATCATCCAGATGACGGTTAATTCCAATGCGGAGAAAACAAAACGCCTACTCCGCATCAACTTACGCAACGGCACATTGACAAGGAATACCAAAATGAGGAGTCCAAAGATTGAACCAACGGGGAGATGATTGCCTGCAATTTTGGTATTTTGTAGGAAATAGTTGTTGTAGGGAGTGATTGCACACATTGCACTCACTAAGAGCAGCCCTACGAGGATAGCAGGAAATCGGATTCTTTGGTCTTTTAATGATTGAGGGTCGGCTCCGATTTTTCTGTTTTGACGCGTATTTAGCAACATCTTTATCAGTTGTCAGTTGTCAGTTGTCAGTTGTCGGTTAAGAGGGATATCGTTTAAGAAAATCCTCTTGTTACTGATAACTGAAAACCGATAACCGAAAACTATTCTGATGATTGTTAAGTCCAAATCTCGTTCTTAAAGCACTATTACCCTTCGTCTCTCACTGAAGGACGATAGAGACAAGTTTCCGCATCAACAACACGACCGTCAGGTAATGTATACTGATTTGGCGTGCCTCGACCCCACGGTTCCTTGAAATCTTGACTTCGCACTTTATCAGCTTCTATCTGCTCTGCGACCGTTTCCCATGAGAAACCATCCATAAGCTGCTCATGTAAGGATGCCTCTAATTTGCTATATTCCGCTTGTCCTGTGAGGTTCTCAAATTCATCAGGGTCTGTTTCCAAATCAAAGAGAATAGATTCATCTTCAGGAAAAGCAACGTATTTATAGCGAGGTGTTCGGAGCATACGCATCGGACCCGTGGTCTGATTCGCCCAGTACTCAGTGATTGCAGTGTCGCGCCAACCTTCAGCGTTACCGGACATAAGACTCGTTAAGTCATCGCCATCTAAACTTTCGGGGATAGGGATACCTACTCGCGCACATAGTGTCGGGAAGAGATCGTTTAATTCGACGGGTGCTGTCACTCGTGCGCCTTGTGATTGCTGCAACTGCCTATCCGACACAATTAGCGGAACTCTCGCCGCTGCCTCATAATAACTCGACTTCCACCACTGCCCGTGTTCACCTGCCATCTCACCGTGATCCGTCGTATAGACAATAATAGTATTATCCAAAAATCCGTCGCGTTCCAAAAGCGCAAGCAGATCTCCAACGGACTCGTCTAAGAATTCGCAGCAAGCGTAGTAAGCTGCGCGCGCTTTTCGGGCTTCTTCAGGTGGGATTTCTTCCGTGTTGAAATTATCTCGCAAACCCTTCGCAAAGCGGTGTGTCTGCTCCAAATGTCCCTCTGGAACGTTGGGCATATCCACATTATCGGGCCAGTATTTATCCAAAAGTCGTTTCGGTGCCGTGAGAGGGAAGTGTGGCCGACTGTAACTCGCCAGTAGGAACCACGGTTGATCGGCTGGTTGCGACCTTAAGTATTCAAGGGTTTCTGTATTAATAACCCGTTCTTGTAGCAAACTGGTCGGAATTTCCGTGATCCCTGCCAGTCGCGTCCGTTGCCGTATGCGGGATGGCGGATTTAGCGGATCTGTTTGGTGTCCGGCATATCCGCGCAAATCACCGTAAGGTCGAGACTGGAAACCGTTGTTCTGTTCTTTCCCGCCGAAGTGCATCTTTCCAACAAGCGCAGTCGCATAGCCGTGCTGTGCGAAATGTGCAGGCATTGTGAGGTGTTCGGGAAACAGGATGGAACCGTTATTCCACGCCGAACATCGATGCGCGTGTTTTCCAGTTAGCATACACATCCGGGAAGGGGTGCAAAGCGGTACTTGGCAGTAGGCACTCTCAAAATAGGTTCCAGATTCGGCGAGTCGGTCAAGATTCGGTGTTTGGACAATGTCATTGCCTTCACAGCCTATAGCGTGCGGACTATGTTCATCGCTCATCAAGAATAGAATATTCGGTCTTTGAGCCATTAATCAAAAAATCTCCTTTAACTTTCTGTAGGGTGCAGAACTTCTATAATCTATATTCGGGTATTTTTAAGCACGCGGCACAGCGTCCGCATGAAAATCCACACCAAAAGGCAGCGCGATATCTGAATAAAGTCATCTTTTTAGTTTACATGATTTATGAACGATATGCAAGTAGAATCCGAGGCAAGATACCGAGAAATTAGGTCTCTATTTCCCAAGCGTGGAAAGGTAGTTATGAAGATACTTTACAATCACGGTATAATAACGAAACAGGATATGCTTGTCAATGTGATGGTTTTGCTTTGGACTTCGTTACACCCATTCCGAGCGCAGGTAGCACAGTTCCAGAAATGTCAAGGGAATAGTCAAAAATCGTCCATCCCGAAGCCCCTAAATGGCGTGAGAGGTAAATCTGCTCAACGACCGCATCTGGCGTAAGCAGTGAATTAGAAGCGGTCGCACCGATACCGGGATAAACGGCAACCTCTTTAGGCATCAAGGTAAGTTGATTGGTGAGTAATTCTGTGAAATAGTTTGTATCTTCAGTATAATTCATCGGACACACGAAATCGACATAACCGGCTTTTGCCCATGCGATCCAATCCTGCCCAATAGAGGTTACACATGCCGGATAACCGCCAAAGACTGCCGTAGAAATTTTGAGATTAGGGTTCGCTTCGCGTCCTCGTTTGTGGAGTAAACGGACTAAGCGTGTAATTTGCTGCGTCCTCCATTCAATATACTTGTCGCCGTAAATTCCTGTCTTCGGCAAAACAGAGGCGGGCCATTCATCAATTCGCAGTCGCGTTGCAAGCACAAATCTTTTACGGCACTCCTGACAGTAGCATGCGTGGCTTCCCGGATAACGGATATAATCCAAATGGATACCATCTACATCGTAATTCTTCACAATCTCCAATATGCTCTCCAATTCCAAAAGAACGTTTTTTGGATGTGAAGGGCAAAGCCAGTTGATCGGTTTTCCTGTTGCCGAGACTTGGGTTCGTCCCGCGTCCCGCATTTTCTTTACGAATTCTTTTGGCGCGCCCTCCAAATTCCACGTGATTTTCCACACGTGGACTTCTAAACCGTGCTTGCGCGCCGCCGCGACGCATTGTGCTAACTGATCCCCATACTGTGTAAAAGTTTTGCTCTGCGGTAAGACTTTACTCGGATAATGTGCTACGCCTGCCCATGCCATGTTTGGAAGAATCATGTTCACGCCTGCTGCGGCTAATTCCTCAGCAGACCGGTCCCAATCACCCGGATACGCGCCCAGTCCAGAGTGATTCCATACGGCGCGACCTTCGGTTTCGAGGCTCACATGGGACAGGAAATAGGCTTTTGAAAACGCTTCGCGACTTGCGCGGGCTGTCGTTATTGCTGCATTGTAAGCCTTGTTCTCATATTCAGTGTGCGCGCTCGCCATCATAAGTTCACCTGTTTTGAAAGCCTGTCCCGCTTCCGGGATGCCACTTTGCTGGACAAATACCCTCAACGCTTCAAGCCCCTCTGTATGTCCAACGGTCGTCATCGCCTCTATAGCTCGCTTAGCGAGTGTGCCCTGAAATTCTGGAACGAGATGCCCCAAAAGCGCAGCAATCAACTGCGTCTTGGTCTGAATGTCATCTGGCAGAAAAATGTGGCTGAAGAACACACCTGCTTCACCTACAAATAGAGCAGGCAAACCGGTCGATTCCGCCATCGCATTATGCCAATACCCAATAATCTTCGTCCGTGGTGTTGTTGGCTCTGCCACCGTAATGTTCCACGATGCCTGTCTGATAGATGCAGGCATGTCAGGTATTTCAGGGGCATTGAGACGAACTGCAGCAAACTGCCCCGGTGCTTCTTCTTTCAGCCAATCCGTTTGACGCAAACCGAGGAGCGGCGCTACCGCATCCGCCAAACTATAAGTTACGAATAGTTTGCCGCCACCGGTGACGAAACCTTTTAATAACTTCGCGGTCTGTGCTGTAAGGACAGTGTTTAAGGGGAGAATAACCAATCGGCGTGGTTTGAGCTGCGCTTGAGAGAGCGATGCTTCTTCAAGCACAGCAGCAGTAAACCCGATGCTGTTAAGCATCTGATTGAACCGCTTGCTAACAGTACGAGCGTATTGAACATCACCTGATGCTGGTAAAACAATCGCAATCTTCGCTGGTTGTGCAGCAGCGAAGTTGAACCAACTGGTACTCCAGAGAAACACACAGACGAAAAAGACTATTGGAACACAACACCTTCTATTGGCAATTTCAGGACACCGCGATTGGAAGATCCTCATGATGGCACACGATAGGTTTTGACTTACAACACGAGTTAAAAACATTACCTGTACCTCTCAAAACTTTTCGCAGCAAACTTTGGGGTTCGCTTTTTAACGCGAGATGTCTCGCCGGTCTTTCCCAAAAACCTATCAATGCCTTCGGCAATAGCAGTGGCGATCTTATGCTGATATGACGGTGTTGTGAGCTTCCGTCCTTCTGTTGGATTCGATACAAATCCGGTCTCAACGAGAACAGCAGGCACGTTTGTTCCGATCAAAACAACAAACCGTGCGTGTTTGACCCCGCGGTCAATCGCCCCGGTAGCTTGCACCAATGCTTGTTGGACGTATCCCGCCAAACGCCTACTATCCTCGCTTTTGCTCTCTTGTATTATCCCTTTCAGCAGCTTTTCCAATTCTTGGATACTGTAACCGGAGTCTGCATTCTCGCGCGCGGCTATAATTTCCGATGCCTTGTCCGTACTGGCAACATCCAGATAATAAGTCTCAATACCTCTCGCTTTAGAACTCTCACTACCATTGGCGTGAATGCTCAGAAAGAGATCCGCCTTGTGTTGGATTGCGAACGCAGTGCGCTCCCTAAGCGGAATGAAACGATTGGTATCGCGGGTCATCAGCACAGTGTAACCTCTTTGTGTTAAAATCTCGCGAAGTTTTTTCGAGATGCTGAGAACAATAATTCTCTCTTTCCGGGTATCACCACCAAATGCTCCCGGGTCCTTCCCTCCATGACCCGGATCAATAACTATCGTCTTCGCGGTTAATCCAAACTCGCGTGTCAATGATTCGGGAACTAACGGTTTTGTACCGATAATCGGTGCTGCGGGTTCCTGTTCCAGTCTTGGTCTCGGTTTTGGTTGCGATCGAACTTGTGCTTGAACCTTATTTTTGGGTTTCGGCTGGACTCGGACTTGAACCTCATTTTCTGGTTGCGGTTTTGGTTGTGGTTTTGGTTGCGGTTGTACCTGAACTTCACTTTTTGGTTGCGGTTTTGATTGCGGTTGCGCTTGTGCGTGAGTCTCATTTTCAGGCGGTGGTAACACTATCGGTTCTTTCTGTGTTTTGAGTGCTTGTAGTTCTTGAGTAGCAGCGACAACAATTTCCTGATTGGTTGAAGACCCTACGAGATTATGATAGAGCGTTTTAGCACGTGTGAGGTAACCTTGTCTCATATAAACACGAGCCAATTCCAATCGAGCAGGGTCAGAGACCTCAGAGTTTGGATAGCGACTTTCCACAAACTGGTATTGCGTGATAGCTTGATAATCGTCGCCAACATAGTCGTAGCAACGCCCTAACCAATAGTGTGCTTGTGGCACATATTGCGAGGTAGGGTAGATGTGAATTAGTTCTTGGAATGCTTGGATTGCCAGCCACGGTGCTTGGGTGTCACCAGTTTTAATGCACCAGACCCAACTGGAACCGATGGCGTATTGGGCATCATCTGCCATTTGACCTTGGGGATCCGTGTCAATAATTTTCTGAAATTCTGGAATGAGCGCACGCCATTCCGCAGCGGTTGCATACGCCCGTCCACTCGCGTAAGCAGAATGCCGCTGTGCTGTCTCCTTATAATGGGGCATGCTCATACACCCAGACAGCACTATTAGAGATAGTACCAGCAGGCAAGAACAATACGTTTTCATAATTTTTCCCCTCTTGCGGGATATTTTTTTCTCAATTTTTAGTTTACACACTACGGAATAAAACGAAATATCTTCATCTTTCGTTACTAAATTGTGTTGCCAAATCCAATTTATTTTCGCTTTCCAACAAAACCCGACACACTCTATTTCTCTGTTGATTTCCCCTCCAATCCATGTTAAACTAACATCTCACAACTCACTCTAAACACAGGGGAAAGAGAATCGATGGCACTCACTCCGCAAGAAATTCAACTGTTTCGGCACAACGGCTTCATTAAATTTCCGACGCAACTCTCTAAAGATCATGTAGCGGCACTCAAAGCAGCGGCGTTAAAAGACATGGAAGAAGCCGTGGAACCTGTGGCACGACAAGATGGCAGAATCATCCGAATTTCCGCTGTTTGGCAGCGCGGCGGTATCTTCCAAGAAACCATCACTTGCGATGAAATCCTCAACCCGTTGGAATCTTTATTAGGCTCAAATATAGAATTTGTGCTGAATCGTCACAATCACGTCTATCTCCGAGACGCAGGTTCGACGCATTCGCTTGATCTCCACCGCGATGTCCGCCACTGGTCCCGGACGATTGCGACTGTCCTTGTCTACTTGGAAGAAACAACTTTAGAAAACGGCTGCACCCGAGTTGTCCCAGGGTCGCATCACTTACCCGCTTTTGCACAGCTTGAAGGTGAGGCAATCCAGCAAATTGCAGCGAGCCAAGCGATTCCGTTACCAATGCCAGCAGGCGGTTTGCTCGCTATTGACAGCATGATAATCCATTCAGCTGGAATCAATCGCACAGATAAGACCCGGATGAGTATGACGCTCGGATACCACAGTGCGGACGAACTCGCGTCGGGAGATAATCCAAAGAAAGTGCTCGTTCGCGGCACGCGTCCTTACCGTGGAAACGACGAACCACGGAGATAATTTGTATTGCCGTAGGTGTCTTCTACTATTAGGTACGATTCGCAAGCGATGCCCAAAAAACTTTTTTCATAAAAATTAATTTTTTCTTGACAAACACTCAACTATGTGGTATACTTAATAACGTCCTTGAGGTGAGATGATACCAAATTGTGCTATTAAAGCACAATTTGTCGTTGCCTTACATTATCTCATTTTGGGCGGGTAGCTCAGGTGGCTAGAGCGACAGCCTTACAAGCTGTAGGTCACAGGTTCAAGTCCTGTCCCGCCTACCAGTTAGGGATTTCTTATGGGCTCGTGGCGCAGTTGGTTTAGCGCGCCTGCCTGTCACGCAGGAGGTCGCGGGTTCAAGTCCCGTCGGGCCCGTTTCTATTATGCTATGCCGAATTAGCCACAGGTTGTATCTTACAATGCTGTGGTTTTTTCGTTACAGACCTGACAGGGCAGTACAAATCCAAATATAGAGGAGCGGCACCGCCGTGATTGACCTTAAATTTATTCGTGAAAATACCGAAGATGTCCGCCAGATGTTAGCAGATCGCCGGACAGAAGCTGAACTGGACCGGTTGGTAGAATTGGATACACGCTGGCGTGAGAACTTAACCCATACACAATCTCTCAAAGCGCACCAGAATCAGGTATCTCAACAAATCGCTGAGCGCAAAAAGGCAAAATTGGATGCAACAGAGACTATCACGGAGATGCGGGAACTCTCCCAAAAAATAAAGGAACTCACCGCTGAAAACAACGATACAAAAAATGAGATAGACGCTATTCTGTTGACAATCCCAAATATGCCGGAGGCAAGCACACCTGTCGGGAGCAGTGAAGACGATAACCTTGAAATCAAGACATGGGGTGAATTACCGAGTTTCGATTTTGAACTAAAACCGCATTGGGAAATCGCTGAACAGTTGGAGATTGTCGATTTTCAACGGGGTTCAAAGGTTGCGGGAAGTAATTTTGTGCTATTCAAAGGCTTAGGAGCACGGTTGGAGCGTGCGTTGATTCAGTTTATGCTCGATTTGCACACGACCCAGCACGGCTATACTGAAATCTCACCGCCATTTCTCGCCAACCGTCCGACGATGACAGGAACAGGACAACTCCCTAAATTCGAGGCAGATATGTACCGCTGCGACAGAGACGAAGAGAATCCCGATAGCGATCTGTTTCTGATTCCAACGGCTGAAGTTCCTGTAACGAACCTTTTCGCCGGTGAGATCCTCTCCGCCGAAGATTTACCTATCTACTATACTGCCTATACACCGTGTTTTCGGCGTGAAGCGGGTGCTTACGGTAAGGATACACGCGGTTTACAACGTATCCATCAATTCGATAAAGTGGAGATGGTGAAGTTCACCACGCCTGAAACTTCCTATGCGGAGCATGAATCGTTATTGGTGAATGCTGAGAGCGTTTTGCAGGCACTCGGTTTGTCTTATCGCGTTGTGCAACATTGCACGGTGGAACTCGGTTTCGCCGCTGCGAAATGCTACGATATTGAGGTCTGGGCACCTGCTCGACAGCGGTTCTTAGAGGTCTCTTCCTGCAGCAATTTTGAGGCGTTCCAAGCACGTCGCGCAAACATCCGCTACCGTCCAGAAGCGGGTGCCAAACCAGAGTTTATTCACACACTGAATGCGTCCGGCACAGCACTGCCACGCATCGTCATAGCGCTCCTTGAGACGTATCAGAACTCAGATGGCACAGTACGTGTGCCTGCAGTATTACAACCCTATATGGGTGGTCTGACGCAGATTGGGTGATAATCGAGGATTCAAGCCATGAAACTCAATTACTATCCAGAAATCGACTCACTGTATATAAATTAATTTGTCTGAGCAGCCGAGTGTAGAGAGTAAAGAAATCTCGGAAGGTATTCTTCTTGATTATGATATTGACGGTAGACTTGTTGGTATTGACATTGATAACGCCAGCAACAAAGTTGAAACAGCGAATACATAGCGATATTTAGTTTCTTATTGCTTTAATCGAAGTTTTTGCATAGAGAGGTCTATGTAAAACTGGAGTTCATTCTTAAGCATTGGATTCCATACGTGGACGCAGGACTTTCAACTCTTTGAGAAGGACTTCTCCCTTCTCCTCTTCCTTTTTCTCCAGTTGCTTCAAATTTTCTCGATTTGTTTTAATAGTGAACCCCGCGTCGGTAATCATTTGGAGCGTGTGAGATGCCGCCGCCCCTTTGGCATTCAAATAGCCATCAATAAACATCGAATTTGCCGGATAGAGTGCCATCACCTCCATGCTCCGTAAATGATGTTCCCTGCCAGCGGCTATCCGTATCTCTGCCTTCGGATTTAGGAACCGATACAAACACAACACGCGAAGACAATAATCTGGGGTTAAAGTAACAGGCACACTCCGTAGGTTCTCCGTAACAGATTCCGACAACTGCGTTCCAGATATCGGTAAGAAAAAGTTGACTGGCAATGAAGCGACCTCAAGTTCTCGGAGTGCTTTCGCCACCTTAATTAAGTCATCCGTTGCCTCGCCCATTCCGACAATCACGCCTGAACAGCAAGCGAGTCCAACCATCTGAGCAGCCTGCAATGTCTCCATCCTATCCTGATACGTGTGTGTGCTACATATCTTCGGATAGTGGGACTCGGAGGTATTCAGGTTGTGGTTCAATCTGTCCAATCCAGCGGCTTTCAAGACACCAGCAGATTCCACATCGACCAATCCAGCAGAGAGACACACTTCAATCGGGTAGCGTGCTTTAACGGTGCGGATGAGTTCTGCGAGGTGTGCAACCCGTTTCGGTGAGGGACCGCGCCCACTCATGACAATGCAGTAGCGATAAGCTCCAGATTCATAAGCGCGCGCAGCTTCCGCCAGAATCTCGTCATCAGGTTTTAAGGGGTACGCTTCGATGTCTGCTGTTGCAGAACTTGCCTGCGCGCAATAGCCACAATCTTCTGGACAGTAACCGTTCTGAGCGTTGTTAAGGATATGCAGTTGAACGTCATTCTGAAAATGGGTTTTACGAACCTGATACGCCGCATCCAAAAGCGGGAGTAATTCTATCCCCGATGCTGTTAGCAGTTTCTCGCAAGTCGTATCGGAAAGTAGTTCGCCGCTGAGGCTGGTGGTTGTTAAGTCGTGATAAAATGCTGTTTCCATGTTTTTAATGATTGGGTTTCTGCTTTGATTTTTTCGTTGTCAAAATAGGATTGCCCTCGACTAAGAAATGTCCCACGCAATGTCGGCTGCATTAAAGACGGGTCCTTCGGTACAAACGCGTTGGTATTCAACACGATCCGCATCTATTCGGACGGGGCAAACACAACCGAGACACACTCCCATAGCACATCCCATCCTATTCTCCATCGCAATTTGTGCGGGTACCTCAAAGTCAAGAGCAATCTTCGTGACGGCAGAGAGCATTCCATGTGGACCACATGCATAAATTGTCGGGCAGGAGTAATCGGTTTTCTCGAGCAGGTCTGCAAGGACATCAGTAACATATCCGTGATGCCCAATGCTCCCATCATCCGTAGCAATATGTACTGAGATACCGATAGATTCCAAATCCACCACACTCAAAAGCCGGGAGCGACGCTGTGCTCCTACTAATCCGAATGTTTGTATACCGTTCTCACGCAATGCTACAGCAAGCAACATGAGCGAGGCGATACCGGCACCGCCACCGACAAGAATTGCGGGTTCGGGTTTTGCCTTAAAATCAAACATATTACCGAGCGGTCCGAGTACCTGTAATGGCTCACCTTTTAACATTTCTGACAACCGTTTCGTTCCCTCACCAATAATCTGATAGAGCATCGTTATTTCATTCCCTTCCACTGTATAGATAGTAAAGGGACGGCGGAGCAGCATACCGGTATCTTGCGAAACCATAACGTGAACGAACTGCCCTGGACGTGCGTGCTGTGCGATTTCCGCACACTCGCAACGCAATAGGTAATGTGCTTCCGCTACTTCCTCGTTAGAGAGAATAAAGGTCTGAACATCATAGGTATTCAACGAACGGTCATTTCGCATAGCATATATGTTACCACGAAAAATTCGATAGAGCAAGACTATTCGTCTGTCCACTGTTATTTTTACGGAATTTGATCGTAGGGGCGAGGTCGCCTCGCCCTCTCTCAAATCTATCTTTTTAAGGCGCAGATATCTTTATCTCCATGAGCAGGCACGAAAGATTTTGTTCCATAATCCCGGATCAAACCGTCTTGCCGATAAAGAATTCGCTTGTAATTTTTAGGGATTATGTTATGATAAGGCAAAAAGGAGAACAATAGATAATGAAAAATGTATTGAAGTTCCGCAGCGATCAGCGTTTCAAAATTGTGCAATTTACTGATATTCATTGGCATAACGGTGAATCACCCGACCAACAATCAGCAAGATTAATGGAACGAATCGCAAAAGATGAATCCCCGGATTTAATTGTGCTGACAGGCGATATTTTATCCGGTGGTGGGTGCGACGATGCCGCTGATTCTCTCCGAGAAATTGTTAGAATTGTAGAAGGATGCGGAACACCGTGGGCAGCGGTTTTCGGTAACCACGATGACGAAGGCACCGCTGATCGCCACGAGTTGATGGCGGTCATGCAAGAAGGTACGCTATCTTTGGCACAGCCAGGACCGGTAGAGATACCGGGTGTCGGAAATTATGTTTTACCTATCCAAAGTTCTGCGGAAAATGGGTCCGCAGCGGTGCTCTATTTCATTGATTCTGGCAGTTATGCCCAAACAGATATTGGTGGTTACGATTGGATTAAACGGGAACAAATTGTATGGTACTTGCAAGAATCCGCAAAGTTCACTGCTGACGCGGGCCATCCGCTTCCTGCCCTCGCCTTTTTCCACATCCCAATCCCCGAATATGACGAGGTATGGGATTTTCATACCTGCTATGGGGTAAAATACGAAAATGTTTGTCCGCCCCAAGTTAACACCGGTTTTTTTGCAGCGATGCATGAAGCGGGCGATGTCATGGGCACCTTTGTGGGACATGAACATATTAACGATTTCTGGGGTGATTTGCATGGGATTCGTCTCTGTTATGGACGCGCGACAGGCTACAACACGTATGGAAGAGACGGATTTCCCCGTGGGGCACGCGTAATTGAGTTGCAGGAGGGTGTGCGGCAATTTGAGACATGGCTCCATTTGGACGATGGCACAACAGTCTTGGCACAACCTGAGCATACACCGATGCAACGAACTTTTACTGAAGATTAACCGATTGGACTGCAACTAACACGTAGGTTGAACGCATTCAGCATTTATCTTACAGGAGGAAATTGTGAGAGCAAATTCTCAAATCTCTATTCGACACGAAGGAAACATCGCAATATTTGACATTACGGGGTACCTCACCGACGCTTCTGAACCTATTCTGAGTGATGCTTATGCTGACACGGAGGTACAGAACGCAGAAAAAGTCTTGCTTAACTTTGAGCGACGCAGTTTCATCACAAGTAGTGGGTTCGGTGAGATTATCAGACTGCTCTGGAAGATGCGGGAAAAAGGCCAAGTTATGCGCGTCGCACATCCATCAACGCAGGTACGAAACATCTTCAACACCATCGGATTGACGCAGAGTATAGGCGTTTTTGAATCCGAAGAGGAAGCACTCGAAGACTTCTAATTCTGTTTCTTGTCGTTTGAAGACTTTGAATATAAAGGTTTGGAAACGGTACCTGAAGTGCTTTAATGGCACAATTTTATGGAAATAGCGTATACATATTCATGTTTAACACGACCCCTATCAAACTCCAGAGACTCCCCGCAAGGAACTGACCGAAGACAAACCCCAAGAACAGCGGTAACGCTTTGCGATAGGCTCGCACTCCACCCCCTGTGAAAAGTACCTGCTTGAAAAGCCACCCTAAAAAGATTGAGAACCACATCCAACCGATAGCCCAGCCATTACCGACAGCATAACCAACAGGATAAAGGGGCCACCACAAAAATTGACGCTTCAGAAATGTCAGTACGCCGGTGAATAGAAAACCGAATACTATATGTTGGATAGCAGGTAGGTTCGGTGTACGCGGTGCGATAATCCAACTTTGCAGGCGGTTAAATTCACCGACCCCCCACCTTGCAAACCGGTATTCATAATAGAGTGCTACGTGCCCAACAATCGAAACGATTGCCCCTACAATTGATGCCACAATTAGAGCAGTGACCAATCGACTTTCAGGCAAACGGAAATGTCTACCGATTTTGAAAGCCTCCAATTGGTGGGGCATCGGATGGCACCGATAGCCATACGCGAGCCATGAGAGTAGTGTCGTGTTCGTCAGATTTTGTGCGCCCAAAGGGCGACTCCCTCCAAACAGCAACATAATCCTGTCTGGGTGCATATTGTGTAATTCGTGTGTTGGCGGTCCGAGTTCCGCTCGCATGCGGGTCATCCCCAGACATAATACCAGATAGATACTGAAATAACCGATCACTACCCAGGGTGATAGTCCCGCAAAATACCAAAATACCAACACAAACGCCATACCAATTACCAACCCGAAAACCGCAAGTCTGTATAAACCATCTTTAGATTTAAAGGAAAATACACCACTGAGTATCTCCCAAATCTGCCGCCGACTCGTGACGAGTGCAAGCGTCCCAATACCGATCCATGCCCCGCCACGTTGCTCCGTTTGTAAACCGATTGCGGTTGTCCACCCTGTTGCACTGAAAAAGACGCGCTGCGCGCCCCAAAATAGGTAGAAAAACCAAAACGATAGGGATAACTCCAACGGCATGAGATATCCAAATCCTATCGCAAACGGATAAACGTAAATGGGTAAACGCCCGACAGCATTCCACGGACGATCAGAAAAGTAGAGTTGATACTTGATTTTAAGTGAAGGGATCACTGGAAAGAGATAGTTCAGCCCCGCCAGAATTTCTAACCCAAACGCTATTCCAAAACCGAGCCAAATCAATTTATTCCGAAAGAGCGTAGATGTATTGCCGAGCAGTTCAATTGGGAGCGTTGTGAGGGGGTAACTCAACTTTTCGTGATCAATCCACTGTCTCCTAATGATAATGTTGACACAAAGCATCATAAACAAGATAACAATCACCAATCCGCTCCACGCTACAATGGGCCATAGCCACGCCTCCATGTACTGTTCCTGCCAAAACGTATCATCCGCCTCAAAATAACCCTGTAGAATCTTACGATCCGTAATCGTTAGCCATGTCGGCATAAATCGAAAAAAGAGATCCGCCCATTCATTTTCTGGTGTTGCGAACCATCCCGCGTTGGCAATCATTGGCACTAATTGTCGAACGATGTCGTGGCCGGCAAGCGCAGTTGCCACCGAAACCATTATGTATGTTAGCGCGAGTTCCCGCGAGGTTGGAGCGAAATTTTTGAAAACCTTTTTGAGAAATGGAGTAATGACAGCAAGCAAAAAAAATGCGAAAAGGACAGTTGGGAAAATAGAAAAATCGGTCAATTCCCACACAACACGATTTTCTGCGGAGATAATCCAATAACAGGTGAGGATAATAAGAATCGAACCGAAGACGAGTGTCCCAAAAAGAAAACGGAGTAGTGATGACTTCCGGTCGCTCGCAATCGTAGGTGATGTTCTATGATGCATACTCATAGTATACCACGTCAGCCAGTATTGACGCAAACGATACCTGAACGTAGGATTTGCCATCTTCCACGCTTTGTGGTATAATAAAGGACACTTTAACTTCGCATGCAAGGGAAAGGCTATGCGACCCCGTGCCTTAAAAAGCAATGATCCGCTTCCTAATATCAATAAGATACTCGTCATCCGCGTTGATGGCATCGGCGATTTGCTGAATTCGACACCAGCGATTTCTTTGTTACGGGAGAGCTATCCATCCGCAGAAATCACTGTCCTTGCGCGTCCGCTCAATGCACCTGTGCTCATTGGTAACCCTGATGTGGATAGAACTCTTGTCTTTGAGAGAGACAGAAAGCATCGCGGGTTCAAAGCACAACTCCAATTCTATCGTGAACTGCGCCGTGAGCGGTTCCAACTCGTCGTCGCGATGCAGACAGCGATGTGGTCCCATTTCGTTGCTTTTCTCTCCGGTGCGCCCTACCGTTTAGGTCGCTACCAAAAACGGTTCAGATCTACCCTCACGCATGCATGGCATGGTAAGTATCCAAAAGGTGAGACCCATGAAGTTGACAGGAACTTGGAACTCGTGCGATTAATCTGTGAAGGCGAAGGCAATAGGAAACTGATATTTCACCTGTCCCCTGATGAAATCACCAATGCCAAAGAAAAACTGACATCGTGGAATATCGGTGACGATGCATTTCTCATCGGCATCCACCCCGGCGGAAGTTCGTTTGATAAACGCTGGCCCGAAAAGCAGTACGCTGAACTCGCCGACAGACTGGCACACCACCACAATGCAACGATACTCCTTTTACGGGGTCCTGAAGAAGCAGAACTGGTGCATAACATCCAAGATGCGATGGAGTCTCGTGCTATCACTTACGCACCTGAGACGATTCGAGAGTTGGGGGCGCTGCTATCCTGCTGCAATTTGGTCGTTTGCAACGACTCCGGTCCGATGCATCTCGCTGCGGCATTGGACGTACCGACAGTCGCTATTTTCGGTCCAACCGACCATGTGGCGTGGCATCCGTTGAGCGAAAATGCCTCTACTGTCCGACGGGATATGCCGTGCTGGCCCTGCAGCGCGCACAAGTGTAAAATCGGGTGGGAATGCACGAAAAAACTCCCCGTTGAAATGGTTTGGGATGCAACCACGCGAACTGTAGAGGCAAGACAAAAATGAAAATTGTCGTAGTCTGCTGGGGATCAACGGGAGATGTCTATCCAGTTTTGGCACTATCGGAACGTCTGCTTGAAAGAGGACATCAGGTACGTGTCTGTTCTCCAGCACTCTATAGAGACAAGATACTTGAGATCGGCGCGGAATTCTACGAGATAGGTGTCGCTTTTGATTTGGCAGAATTTCACGCGGCGATGGATGCTATTATCCCGAAGCGCGACCCGACCGCGATGCTGAAGCTTATCGTGGAAGAGGGAATTGTACGCCGTGGTGGAAAGTGGTATCAAGATTGCTTGACCGCAATGAAAGGGTTCGATATAGCGATTTGCCATTCAGTCGATATTCCAGGACAGGAGGCTGCGATTCGCAATGGGATTCCGTGGCTCACGGTGACGTATTGCCCGGGTTTCATCAAATCCTTAGACTTCGCGCCCTACCCCTTCCCGAATTGGGGACGCATCTCCAACGCTCTTGTGTGGAAATTGGTGCAACTCCGCCTCGGTTCAAGTATAGATGTCTTGTTTAATCAATTTATTAAGTCTGTCGGCGGAAAACCGAGGACTTCGGTGGCGTTAGACGGAATGTATTCGCCACATCTGAACCTCATCGCTGCATCGCCGATGCTTTGTCCACCTGCTGATTTTCCACCAAATCATAAATTCACAGGAGTCTGGCATCTCGCATCTGCAAATTATATCCCTCCACCTGAACTTGTTAACTTTTTAGCGGAGGGTTCGCCGCCCGTTATTATCACATTTGGTTCTATGGGAGGATCAGATGGACGTGAAACAACGGAAATCCTGATTGAGGCTATGAAAAAAGTAAATCAACGGGCAATTATCCAAGCAGGATGGGGAAAACTCGGCACACAAGAAGCATTATCGGATATCTACTGTACAGAGTATGTGCCACACCAATGGCTGTTCCCGAAAGGGAGTTGCGTTGTGCATCACGGGGGCGCGGGTACGACTGCTTCAGTGTGTCGCGCAAAAGTTCCGTCTGTTGTGGTCGCCCATCACGCGGATCAGCCGTATTGGGGGAAACGCCTATCTGACTTAGGAGTGGCACCGCGGCATCTGTATCGTCGAAACCTCACCGCCAAGCGTTTGGCAGAACGGATCCAGCAAGTCTTGGAAACGCCTGCGATGACTACGCGTGTTCAGGTTTTAGGGAAACGGATGGAAACAGAAGATGGTTTGACTGCAGCTGTTGACCTGATTGAATCTTTTTAAGGAGTTAAAAAAATGCTAAACTTGTTTGACATTCCAATGCACGACAGAGAAGGCTTTATTGAAGCTTTAGAAAGACTTGAGGAAAAAACAACTGCTGTTGCGTGGGAGTTCTTGGAGCGTGAGATCCCCGGCGTTGCTGACGATGAGGCGTTCGACGGATTGTGCTGGTTTGATATAGCCGAAGTAGAACTTGACTTAACCCTGAAAGAAATGATGGCTCTAACAACTTTTGACCCTATAGGTATCAGCATCGACGCGATGGACATGCAAGGACGAAATCCTCTCAGTGACGTGCAGTATCTTCACAGCCTTTATGAATGGTGGGAGGTATTACAAAAAGATCGCGAAACACTTGAGAACCTTTTTCAAAACAAAGCCGTTTCTGAAATACTTGAGGAAATACACACCGTTCTAAAAGTCTATAGTATCCCTTTTGGTAGCATAGAGAGCGTTCACAGGTTCTGTGAAAATGCAATGCGGGAAGCGATGGATGCGTGGTTAAAAGACGAGAAGCGTTAAACCCTCTCCCACTTCAATGTTGTTCCTATTTACTCAATTTGCGTAAGTCCTGATTAAAAGACCTTTCATAAAAAATGCTGAAGAAAATTCTCGTCTTTAGTTTCTCTTTTATCGGTGATGCGGTCCTGTCTACTTCCGTTATCCAACCCCTGTGCAGACACTTTTCGGATGCACATATTACCCTCCTCGTCGGACCGCGAGCCTTTGACCTCCTTGCGACCGATCCCAATATCGATGCAGCATTGGTTTATGACAATCAAGGCGAACACGCTGGTTGGAAAGGCAGGCTGCGTCTCATAAAAACCTTACGACTCGTCAAATTCGACCTTGTTGTCAATTTACGGGATAGCCTCATGGCACGGTGTGTCGGTGCGGAATATTGGGGTATGATGCGAGGCGAGAGCAACCGTCATGCCGTTACACGATATTTAGAAATCCTCCAGAGACAAGGTATTGACACAACAGATGCACACCCTCACCTACAATTGACTGAAGCGGAACGTGCCGCTGCACACCGTTTTCTTACCAAAGCAGGTCTCACGTCAGAGCAGTTGTTAATTGGCATTCATCCGGGGGGAAATTGGGAATATAAGTTGTGGGATGCGAAGAACTACGCACAACTCGCAAACGCCCTGTGCAAAGAACAGAAGGCTTCGATTTTACTTTTCGCCGGTCCAAACGAACGAGAACTCCAAGCACAAGTCGCTAAGATGATGGACACTCCGCCAATTCTCGTCAAAACGGAAAATCTACGGCACCTCGCGGCGTTAATATCTGCGTGCGATGTTTATGTCGGTAATGATACGGGCCCGATGCATATTGCGTCAGCAGTGGATACGCCAGTCGTTGCGCTTTTTGGTTCAACGAATCATATTCGGAGCGGTCCCTATGGCGAGAAACACGCGGTTCTGCAAAGTGGGATAAATTTGGGTTGTAATCCGTGCCATCCGGGTCGGAATCCGGGTGGATGCGGTGCTGGCAGGTGTGAAGTCATCGCGAGGATTACGGTGGAACAGGTATTGGCAGCAGTGGGGACTTTAAGAGCAAACACGTAAATCCTACTTCTCTTCCAGACGTTTAAGAGCCTTTAAAGCCTTAGCAAGTTCGGCTTCAGCGCGTTGCCGTGCTTCTGCTTCCTGTTCAACTTGTTTCTCCAGCGGTTGCAACCAGGCCGAATGGCTTGGGTCATAGAGTCCAAAAACGCCATTGTTTTCCCCTAACTCCAGCCCCAGCACAAGAGACGGTAAACGTTCATTCACAAATTCTATCTCTTCATATACACCGTCGACAAGACGATACCCCAGAAAATAGGGATCAACCTCATGATATGGATCGTAGATATAATACTCTCGGACACCGAGCACCGATGCATAAAGGTCCTTTTTGCGCGTTAGGTCGTGCTTGTATGTGCTTGGGCTTGCAACTTCTAAGACGAAACCGGGGGCATGTCCTTCTTCCCATATTTTATAGGTGCGTCGCTTTTTTTTACTGACCCCGAAGGCGACGAACACATCCGGTGAAACCGATTTCCTTGGGTTGCCTTCTTCATAATACATCAATAGGTTTCCAGAGACATGTACATCGTTAGCATTGCGAAAATAGTATTTGAGCATCTGAATGAAATCAATCATGATGTCTCGATGGTATTCGGTTTCTGCCATAGGTTTACCGTCCGATTCGGGATAGACGACTGTCGGTGCAGCCTTTATTTGATCCAGCATCGTGCTACCTCCCGTCTCTGCAGTAGTATCAATTTGTAAACCAATTATATCACATAAATCACTGTATATCAAGTGGCTTTTGGCTCACTCATCCCGATTTTTTTAAGATCTGGACTTTTCCGCCATTGTAGCCTTAAACTATTCAACACAACTGACACACTACTAAACGCCATTGCAAAGGCAGCAAGCATCGGATGGAGTTCCCGAAACATCATCGGCACGAAAGATAGTGGGTAAAGTGCGCCTGCTGCGATAGGAATTAGAAGTACATTGTAGAAGAACGCCCAGAACAGGTTCTGTTTAATCGTGCGCATTGTCGCGCGGCTGAGCCGAATTGCATCGGGGAGTCCACGCAAATCGCTGTGCATGAGCGTTACATGTGCTGTCTCTCTTGCAATATCAGTGCCTGTGCCGAGTGAGATTCCGATATCGGCTTGTGCCAATGCGGGGGTATCGTTAATACCGTCGCCTACCATCGCGACGAGTCCACTATTTTCCGCCTGTAGCTTCTTAACAGCTGCCGCTTTATCTTCAGGTTTGAGTTCTGCCATGACATCGCTAATCCTCGCAGTTTTGGCAATCGCATCAGCCGTAACGCGGTTATCGCCCGTCATCATTGTTACAGTACATCCAAGTTCATAGAGTTCCGCAACTGCAGCTTGCGCTTCCGATTTCAACGTGTCTGCGACCGCCAGAAGCCCAACAACGTGCCTATCAACAGCGATCCATAGAACGGTTTTCGCCTCGGCTTGTAGTCGTTCCGCTTCTGTTTCAAACGCCTTAGTCGGAATGTTGTGTTGTTGAATTAAGGATAGGTTCCCAATCACGACACTATTTCCACCTACTTGTGCAGTGATACCGTGTCCAGTGACCGCTTCAAACTGACCCGGTGTAGCGATGTCCAGTCCACGTTCTTTAGCGGCTTGGACAACTGCTTTTCCGATGGGATGTTCACTGCCACGCTCCGCAGCGGCAGATAGTTGCAGGAGTTCCGATTCGTCTTTATCCGTGAGAATATCGGTAAGTGTGAGTTTCCCCTCTGTCAAGGTGCCTGTTTTATCAAGAACAACTGTGGTTAAGTCTCCAGCGCGTTCGAGTGCTTCGCCATTTCGGAAGAGGATGCCGCGCTGCGCGCCGATACCAGTTCCCATCATAACGGCGGTCGGGGTAGCAAGTCCTAAGGCACAAGGGCAGGCTGTGACGAGGATTGCAACCAAGCGGAGCATTGCCGGGGTGAACCCTGCTCCGATGAGAAACCACCACACGAGAAACGTCACAACGGCAATTCCGGTGACGACAGGCACAAACACATTTGTGACCGCATCGACTACGCGTTGGATGGGAGGCTTGCTTTGTTGCGTCGTTTGCACCAATTGGACAAGGCGAGCAAGTGCTGTTTCTGCCCCGATATGCGTGGCTTCCATTGTGAGCATTCCACTCTGATTCATCGTCGCCGCGGTCACAGCGTCGCCCGGTCCCTTATCTACGGGCACGCTTTCTCCGGTGAAGACGCTTTCATCGATAGCACTTGTGCCGCTGCGTACTACGCCATCAACAGGGATACTTTCGCCGGGACGGACAAGAAGGACATCTCCTACACCGACCTGCTCAATTGGGATGTGCTGTTCTTCGCCGCTTTCTAAGCGGCACGCTGTTTCGGGGAAAAGCTGAGGAAGTTTTTTGAGGGCTGCGTTTATCTTGCCTTTGGCACGTGCTTCAATAAGTTTCCCTAACCTAATCAATGTAATGATAACTGCGGCTGTCTCAAAATAGACGTGGGTACCAAAGCGCGCGCCTGCGCCCATCCCTAACGCAATCGTTACAGTGAGACTATAGAAGAACGCCACGGATGTGCCCATAGCAACGAGCACATCCATATTAGCGGATCGGTTGCGCAACGCTTTAATACCACCAACGTAATAGTCCCAAGCAACATAACCCTGCACCGGTAATGCTAAACCAAACATTAGCCAATTTACCCAGTGTGCAGATGCCCACTCACCCAACAGGTTCATATCTCTGCCCATGCTAATGAGAAAAAGAGGGAGCGTGAAGATTACACCGATAGTGAATTGCATCTTTTGCCGTCGGGATTCTTTAGCGCGAGCTTCGTCCTCTTCGTCCTCACCCACAACGTCAAAACCGAGATCTCGGATCTTATCGACGATGGTTCCCTCGCTGAGCGTGGATGTATCGAAGGTAACGGCGGCATATTCGGTGGCGAGGCTGACTTCTGCGGCAAGGACACCATCCATCTTTTTAAGATGCCGTGTGATGGTACTTGTACAGTTTTCGCAGTGCATTCCGGTAATGGGAAGGTTAATTTGCTGTTCCATTTTTTAATGGTTATCGGTAGTCGGTTATCAGTAGTCGGTTAAGAGAGGGTGTTTCCCTGGTTAAATTAGATTCCTCTTTAATAATTTTAGCACATCGCGAACAACGGATGCAAGGCGTAGATGTGATAGACCCCGCCCTAAAAGACGGGGCTTCTGCAAAAGTTACGCAGAAGCACTTGTGGACTTTAGAAGCGGACTACACGCTTCAACGGAGCAGCCGACAACCCTATTGAATAGGACAATCGGTCTTACAACTCCTAACCCAAAGGAAGCTATCCCTTCCTTGAGAATGTTCATCGCAGCGTTCTGGTCGCGGTCAAGGTGTGTATCACATTTTCGACACGTCCAGTGACGATCTGTGAGTGTAAGGTCTTTCTTATGATGCCCACAAACGCAACAGACTTTTGTGGTTGGCGACCATCGATTGATTTTCAGCACAGAACGAATGCGTTTCTTTGCTTGGTGCTTGAGTTTTTGGGAAAACTCACCAAAAGCGAGGTCGGAGACTTGTTTTCCCCATACCCGTTTCATACCCTCAAGATTCAAGTCTTCAAAGAACAGGATGTCGAACTTACGACAAAGTTTTATCGCAAGTTTCCAATGA
>JAJECN010000011.1 GCA_022821965.1 Candidatus Poribacteria bacterium | reverse complement strand
CAGCATTACGCAACACAGCTATGTCTGTCTTACGATTTCACGGACATACAAAAATCGCTGAAACAACGCGATTTTTCGCTTCAAAACCTATACTCGCAGTTAAACTTATTATGTAAGGAGTCTTAAAACTAAATAGCCCTAATTACAATAGTAGGTACCCTTGTGTGCGATTACATAAATTTGTTATAGTAGGTAACGAAAGAAACGCGGAATAGGTAACAGATTTTTTTCATTGAACGGAAAACAAAATAGGAGCGTAATTAACGCCAGTTTGATAATAAATCACCTCAGTTCAATAAGAGATATTTTCTCCGAAGGCGCACCTTGCAACCCTTGTAGCACAAACTTTCGAGTTTGTGTGCTATGGTCGCAAACTCGAAAGTTTTGCGGCGTACTCGCCCAGATGCGATGTGCATCGCGCTACAATATGCTTTTATCAAACTCACGTTAATTAGTTTTACTGAATCACATACGGTAATACTTCAGCAGTTCCCAATTCGGAACAAAACCGATACCGGGTCGGGTTGGAACTGTGACGTGTCCATCGGATTCTAAAACCATCGGTGGGAGGAACATTTCGCCGCGTAAGGGGTCAACAGCGGGGGGATAATATTCTAACATCAAGCCGTTATCTCGGCTCGCGGCGATGTGGATTTGCAATTCTTGTGCGCCGTGCGGGGCGATTAATTTGTCGGCTTTCAACGCTTCTTCCACGACCTGTAGTGCCGGCTCATAACCCGGAAGGATAGCAACATCGAGATTGAAGACATCCGCGCCTTCATAATCGATGAGCGTTTGGAAATAGTGTGCACCATATCCGTTTTCTCCCGTCGCGATTTGGATGCCATAATCTCGCGCCATCGCCCGTAATACCTTATGCCCTCTATAATCGTGACTGTGAATCGGTTCTTCAAACCAGAAAATGTCGTTCGCCTGAAGCGCGGGAAGGCACTCGCTCGCCTTTTCGACCGAAAAGGCACAATTCGCATCCACCATTAGGGTTATATCGGGGCCAACCGTCTCCCGAACCACCTCGATTCGTTTGATGTCGGTTTCAAGTCCAGCATCTGGATCTCCGATCTTCATCTTGACTGCGGTGGCGTTGAATTCATTGATGTTGCGTGCCATCTCTTCGCGGAGTTCGTCGAACCCTTTGTCTCTACCGTAGTAGCCGCCAGCAATATAGGTGCGAATGCGTCGCTGCGTACCACCAAGTAAGGCATGAACCGATTCCCCTTCTATCTTCCCACGGATATCCCAGCAGGCTTGGTTTATCGCTGCCAAAACCTGTGTATGATACCCACCCGGTCCATAGATTTTATAGTTCTCGGCTAACCGTGAAACGTAAGCAGTATCCGTTACATCGTGACCAATCAAGGCAGGACGGAACAGATCCACAAACTTAGGGAATATAGAGAGCGGACGAGTTGCAGCGGTGCCCCCGTTGAAACCGTATCCGACAACCTCTTCTGTCCCTCTTTTCGCAGTTACTTTTACGAGATGGAGCCTGCCCTTATCATAGACGTGCATACCGTTCCAGATAGGCGGTTTGTCCCATTCGTAGCATTGGCTTTCAACAGTGATGATTTTGAACGGTTGTATAGACATTATTTTTTATTCCGGGACTTCCCAAATAGATCTTGATGCAAAAATTGTTAGGCGTAATTCCTCATCAAAGACTTCATAGATAGGTGTTTTTCCGCTCAATTCCTCGCTTTCGTTTAGAATGATCCCAACACCTTCACCTCTACGCTCTAAGAAGTGGCGGCGAACTACCTGTTTTCTTGTGTCATCGTCCAGCGTGACTTCCGAAAGCAGTCGGGCGAGGAGTTCATTACGTGTGGCTTGGCTGTAGCGTAAATTGTCCACCGTCACCGTGTTTGCCAATGCCCCCGGTGAATAAAGCTCAATCCGATCATCAAATATAAACAGACGAACTTTGGAGCCTGTTTTTGAATAATCTCTATGCACAACAGCATTGACTATCGCCTCAAAAATGGCACGCATGCTGTATTGTGGTAGATCCACCCTACCAATATCCTTCCGTGCTGCGACTGCGTTATATCTTTTGGCAAATTGCAGCGTTTGGATGATCTGTTGGTCTAATGGTCCCGTAAAGTTCTGGGAATCGATCTGGTGGTTTGCATCTTTTTCTTTTCCGCTATACACAACCGCTTGTATGAAACTATTGTAAAGGTAATCATCGGGTTTCTCGTAACACATCAGGACACCGGCTACAGAGGCGCGGATCTCCTGACCTTCCTTGACGAGCAAACGCCTTTTAAGCAGAAAGTCTTCTATTTCGTCTTCTGTAGCACTTTCTGTGATAAATCGCTGATAGAGCTCTTTTCTTAGTGTATCTTTATTCGTGTTCGGGACGAACTGTTCATCAAAGCCGATGATACGTGCTTGTGAGCGGGTTTGGAACAACCGCGCTAACTGCTCGGTGGGCATCTCTCGTTTGCTACTTCCTTGACGAATAAAGTATCCGTTAGCGGTTTTATGAACAAACAAACTCCTCGGCACCTCTATTTTTAACAGATTTTTGTCATCAATTCGCAGTTTTTCTGTAAAAATGAGAACGATCGGGTCAATACTATCCTGACATATTTCAACGACTGTTTTCTCTGCCCTATCCAGTTCCTGCCTGTCAACTCCGCCGATTTCACCACTATCGTCAACCCCGATGAGGATCACGCCACCTCTTGCATTGGCAAAGGCAGCGATTTCGTCGGCAAGACTGTTTCTGTGCGGCAACGCTCTTTTGAATTCAATCGTTGCGTCTTCACCGAGAGATATTTTTTCTATGAGTTCAGTCAAACTGTCAAACATATCTTTTCTCCGGTAGTCTTATTGAAAGCATACCATTATTGCTGTGTAATTTCAAGAAACTTCGGACTTACGAGAAGGACTCCTCGTGAGTATTATGTCACCCAGATGTTATCTGCAAAAAATATGTTGACGTGAGTTTGACATAGGGACATAGCATTATAATGGAAATTCAAATTCGGAGTGGCAGATGAAATGTATTCGTGGGTGTGGTTTGCAGAACCGTGAAAAAACGCGCGAATTTCAGACGCGCTTTCAGCTCGGTGAACTGCTTCCTGTGAGTCATATTCTAAGACTTTGAGAAGTGTGAGTATTCAAGACTTAATCATTGTGGCGAATGCGTTTGGTAAAGTGGACGCTGAGTTGCAACGCGAACGGGCTCAAGTGATAACCGGGTAGGCGCGAAATAAGATGACACGACTCGTCGAAAGGTTGCAACCCAAAAAAGTCCATAAGAACATGAGCCCGTTACCGATGAGGTATTTCTGAAAAAGTGTGTGATTATAGAAAATGCTACAATCGCTGCTTGATTCTTCCCCAAGTGGTGGCGAGTTTGTCTGAGGCGGAAACCGCTTGCGGTTTGCCAGCCGTTTCGCCCTCACCGTCTCCCATTTCAATGTCATCAATATAATTGGTCAGCGCGGTGGGGTGGTCCCAACCGAAGAAGATCCAACTTAGACTCGGATTCACACCGCCTTTGCCGCCCTCGCCTCTAAAACCGAAATCATCGGCGACTTGTTCGTCATCGACGTAAAAATCGTAAGTTTTCTTTTTAAAGTCGAGCACGATGCGGAAATGATGCCATTCACCGAATTTTCCCTGCGCCACTTTTTGTCCTGTAGTGCCGTCGAGGGCATTGATAGCGGCATCCGCAGAAATATTAAAGACAGCAGCCCCTCCCCACTTGATGGCGTCTCCACCGATATAAAACAGCATTGTGCCTGCGCCCTTTTCCCGCTGCGTGAATAATGAAGTGTACTGAATTCCATCATGTGTGCCTTCAAAACTTCTGGTGACCATCGTGTTTTCTGTGACCAAAATACTTTTGCCTGCGTCCCCGCGCTTCACCTCGCTTCCAATTTGGCAAGTTTTTTGGTTCATTGCCGTTTTCCAATCATCTTGCCCAGCGATGTCACCATCTTTGAAGTTGTCAAAATTCTCACTGTACCACACGTCGCCAAATGCATTGAACCCCAAAAACAGGAGCCCGAGACTGAATGCCAAACTTCGCTTTAACATCATCATGATAAGCCTCCTGAAAGCTTTGTTATTAATTGAGTGTTTCAGTCCATTCGCTGAGAACCCGCGCCATCTCAACGAAAACGTCTTCATCCGATTTACGCGAGCGTTTTAAGGTCTTAAACCCATGGTCTGCTGTGTCTAATAGATGTAGAGTCGCTTTGTCGCCGAGTTTTTCACAGACAGGCTCTAACAAGTCAAGTACCGCCAACTTGTCGCGAGTTCCAGAAAGGAATAGCATCGGGATTGTGACATCAGCGAGGTGCTCGGCGCGTTCCGTGCCTTCTCTGCCAGAAGGATGCAACGGAAATGCGAAAAACACAAGCCCTTTGACATGTTCAATCGGTTCCTTCGCTGCGGACATTGAGGACATGCGTCCACTATAGGAGTGTCCACCGACAAGGATGGATAAATCGCTTGCTGCCTCATTCGCAGCAGCCGCAGCGGATCGGACAGTTTGGAGTGCAACTGCCTCCGATTCCCTACCACCGCCACCCCGTTCCATGTAAGGGAACTGGTAACGGAACGTTGCGATACCTATATCCGCCAAGCGTTCGGCTATCGTTTGGAGCGTTGAGGAGCGCATGTTTGTGCCCGCACCGTGTCCGAGGACGAGCAGCCACTCCGCGTCGTCTGGACGCATCAGGATTGAAGAGACTTCACCCTTTTCTGGTGTCGCGATAAACTTTGACTCTATTACTTCGTAGCTCATTTTCTAAACCTCTTAAATCAAAATGTGTCATCAATCTAACCAACCAAATCCAGGAAGATGGTATCCTCTTACCATCTGCAGGAACTGAGTGTGTTGGCTTTCGGTTGCCTGTTTGCCAGCAAGCCCCTCCGCCAGACTCAAGGGATCTCCATGATAGAAAACATCTTGACGTGCGCAGGGTAGGCTTTCAATTTTCTTTTGTAAAGCCTCTGCTTCATCTGGTGGTTCGGAAAAAAAATCGGTCAGACATCTGCGTACCAGTTCCCAGTATGCATCTACATAGGGGCGAGGCAAAGGAACATTAGGGTCTTTTACAGCCATTGTTATACCTCCGTGTCAGACTAAATTTTATAGATTATAGGTTGGTGTTCCTTGACTGTGTAAAATTGGCGCAGGGAGTATTTCCAGTGCTGCTTCCGTATGAAAACTCATCTGATCAGCATCTTTGATGACTAACCTTTGTGGCCAGAGCGTAACGGGTCCAAAGACAATATCATAATTTCTATCACCATATAGCAAGTGAGGTCCCATTTGATTACGGCAATA
Organism: Candidatus Poribacteria bacterium; assembly: GCA_022821965.1. Classification (GTDB taxonomy): domain Bacteria; phylum Poribacteria; class WGA-4E; order WGA-4E; family WGA-3G; genus WGA-3G. Next base: position 103,905 of record JAJECN010000011.1, on the reverse strand, counting down.
CTCAACAAAATCCCGATAGTCTGGGCTTGGACCGTCTGTCACGAAACATAAACTTAACAAAGATGCTAAGTGGTTTCTGTCTACTTCAAACCTAAGTACCACCGCATGCGTCGATTCCTTGGTTTTTCTGGACAAGTATCTAAACTGCCTGTCTGCCCAATCTTCTGCCTGTGTTAGAACCGTTGTCAGGTAGAAACCTTGACCAAAATCTGCCTTTGGGTTACAAAGCGTCAAGTCAATATTATGGGGCTTTGAGTCTGAAGGGGTGCTTATAGCTGATGCTGCAATATTGGTAGTACCGTGATAAAGCACGAGGGGCCGATTTGTCCAGGCCACTAATATTCTCCTTAATTTACGCTCCTTTTGTTAACATTATTATACCATCGACAGCATCACGATGCCAATCTTTTTCAGATGGCTTTATCTGTCACTTAAGCACTGTTGCACGATGTCTCGGTAGGCTTCTAACCCCGAAATCTCTAATCCTTTCACCTTTGCCAGATCGTCCCATCGTCGTAGCGTAAGCCCATCCTCGAAATGTGGGATCTGTTCAAATGCCTCCCGCTCCTTGTCTGACATGACACCACCCTGGACTATGAGACTCCTTTTCGATGCTTCGGATAACCCGTCATGGTAAGACGGATCAGTTGTACACAGATACCTTTTTGCTGGAACGTGTAATCGGATCGGTGTTGTAACGGCTTCCGGAAAAAACGGTGCCAGATACTGCGCACCAACCGCTTCATGATTCAGATCCATGTCAAGAAAGGCTTTATCGGCATTGTGTTCATCTAAGATGATGTGTCCGATATCGTGAAGTAAAGCACCTGTAATCAGCGTGGAACTTGCTTCATTCTGTCGTGCGAGGGCAGCACATTGGAGTGCGTGCTCCAACTGTGTCACGACCTCGTCATAAAATGACTGTCCGCGCCTTTCCATGTAGTCGAAGAGTGCCTCAACCTTTTGTGGTGCAGTTGCACCCGTCATTTCCTGTGCAAGACTCTGATCAATGTAATTTTGCATGATTTACAGTTTTTCCTTGAAAATGTGCGATTTTGCTAATTTGCTTGTCTCGGTTTGAGCTGTCTTTCGCGTATTCTGAGAAAGCCTGTCGTTTGTCAGCATAATACTGCTCACGCCAGTCGCCTTGCGAACTGGCATTGTAGGTGAGATAGATAATGCGTCTCGGCTGTCCTGAACAGTTTGTCGGGCTTTTATGTGGGATGTAGGAGCCGAACAGGAGAATATCCCCAGGATCTGTCGGCACCGCGATCCACTCCATCGTCGAGGCGGTTTCAGGGGCGACACATCCCTTTTCATCCAGTGCGATAAATCCTTCTTGGTGTCTTCCAGATGCGAAATAGAGACAACCACTTTCAGGCGTTGCGGAATCCACAGAGATTAAACAGGTAATATGGTAGTCGATAAACTCATAAGCGGGCGCGTCCTGATGGGCAGCATAACCACCACCGCCGGGATACTTGTAATTGATTTTCTCCTTGTAGAGGACTGCCGGTTCTTCCATCAACTCGGAAACAACATCTAACACTTTACCACGCGTCACAGTTGCTTTCATACCGGTGTGATACGGCACAAAATTTTCTGAGCGGGAGAGTCGCGGTCCATCTGGTGTGGATTCGTAATGATGCATCCACTTATCCGGAGTCGGCTCCCAGTTCGAGATATCAGAAACCCACGCCTGCAGACTTTTTACCTCTTCGGTAGGGAAAAAGCCAGGGATTTTCAGATAACCGTTGGTGTTCCAGTTTCGATGGTCTTCTGACTTAAGGTGAGACATAATCCTTTTCCTTGTGGATAATTCTTTTAAGACCTACGCAATTTTCTTAAGAATAACCACTGCCATACACCGCTGGCGAGGTTTGAAATCTCGCCAGCAACGGAAGCTGCGTAAGTCCTATCTCTTAGATGTCAGTATAGCGTGTAGAAACGTTTTTGTCAAATTTTGGAGAGCGGCTCCCGTCAATCTATTGATTTTGGAGATCAACAGGTTTCATACTAAATTGCAACGTGTTCGTAGCGTCCGCAATTTCCATCCGATAATCCCAGCCGCCTGTATAGTCTCCAGACTGGATTGTTAGGGTGTTCCAACCTGCCTTCAACGATAACTCAAAGTGTGCCCATCCCCGAAACAGAGGAGTCCCCGGAATAGACGCTTCAGGGACCTCAACTCCGTTGAGAAATAGCCTGCCCAAGTGGCATCCCCACCCGATCTGTGCGAATACACGCTGCGCATTGGGGCTTTTGATATGAGTCGTGCCATAGCCGAATGCCCAATCAGGGTTTCCGAAAGCATTGTCCAAGTTAATCCGTTCCGTTTCAGAGAGATGCTTTTGCCAAACGACCTCTCCGCTTTGTCCTTCGTACGTTTTATCCACCTCGGACTCTGGTAGAGACACTGCGATGAAATTGAATGGAACATCGTTCGCGTTGGTGGGCACCTCTGTTATACCAAGGTCAAAGGGACCGAGAAGCATCCAATCCTTGAGCACATGCATATTCGATCTATCAATCGGATGGAACAGATTCTTGCGACCCGCCAATTTTTCGCCGCCGTACACGATTGAGTAATCATAGATAGGCAACGGCGTTAAGGCATCAGATGCGACTGTAAGACTAACAGTGCCTTTTGTCGCCTGCCCGGGTTTAACTTGAAATGATAGCCGGTGTGGTGAAATCTGCCAATTCTGATTTGGATGGAAAGCTATGTCAACCTCTAACTGTTTTTCAAGCGTGTTTTCCAACGCAATTTCGAGTTTACCACTGGAAAAGGGTTGAGTTCTATCAATGTTGAATTGAGAATTAAAGGTAAGTAGATTCGCTATCTTCTCTTTAATGGCTGCCGCTGCGATGTCAGCCGGATGGACATTTCCCGGTTCTATAATCGCAACGTTCACTTCTTTGTCATCTACGGTTACAATACTGTAATGATCGAAAGCCCCGGCTTCTGGTGCTTCTTGTGGTGTCAAGCCACCACCTGTTGCGCTGAGCACAAAGTAGCGACGGTCGTTGCGGGTGTGCAAGGTCAAATTATGGTAGTGTCCAGCAAAAACGGTGTACGCCCTGGCACCGAGTGCTTCTTCAATGTGCTCCCATCCCGAGTGTTCGTACAACCATATAGGTCTGTGCATCAGGACGAACGTGTGCCGTACATTTGGATGTTGTGCTAATTCATCTTCCACATACTTAACCTGTGCCTCTCCGAACCAGCCCTCTTTCTCCCAGTCCCACTCCGCGTGCACAGGATTATGCCACTCCTCAGTATTGAGCATTATAAATAGACAATTTTTATACGTAAATGCTGAATAAGTACGTCCGAGGTGTTCTTTCCAATAGTCATACATCACTGGGTTGGTAATGTCGTGGTTACCGGGTAATGGCAGAAACGGAATGATTAAATCGGATTCGTGTTGCCAGAATTCTTTCCATTCTGCTGCGAGTTGTTCAAGATCTCTTGTGTCCCCCTGTATTAAGTCGCCGACCATAATGGCGAAGTCTGGCTTCAATATATTGATTTCATCTATCGCTCGATCAAACACTGGCCACTTATCTAAGCCGCCACCCGTTTTGTCACCTATGATAGCAAAACTGAACTTGTCAGGATCATCTGAAAACGGGCGTTCAACAATCGGCATCCGTTCTGGAAAGTTGGGTGTTTGCGCAGTGCCTATAGCAATTATTGCGAGGCATAAAGCAGATAACACCACAATTTTCGGTAAGTACATGGACTTGGGCATATCATTCTCCTTGTGCTTGTGAATTGTGGAACCGGGTTCCGTGAAGATATTCTACAACATTCAGAAACAACGGGACTGGGGTATATAAATGTCCGGGGTGTTGGGCAGAGTGTGAGGTCTTGCCGAATGCGATCTACACCGGCGATTTGTTAAAACAGACACTGTTTCTTGGCAGGAATGCCTGAATCGTCCATCTTCACTTTTCAATCGGATTCTCGGATCGGTAAAACATCACGATAGACGGGTTCCATCTTTTCTGAATATGTATCCCCTCGAACCCACATAACCGGGCGGACTTGCTGGACATTCTTTTTAGGTATACGTTCTGCATTTCCACTAATGTAATGCACAACATTACATCTTCTAAAGCGAGCACTGTGGTTATCCATGCTTTTATGGAGAAGTTGATTGTTGAACCAAACGACTGCTCCGGGTGGTAATTCAACAGCAACACCATCTTCGTCCGGTGCTTCGCGCGCTATCTTAAACTCATTCTGTTGTGAACCTTCAAGGTCCTCATGCGCGAGAATCCCATATTTGTGGCTACCCGGAATAACGTATAGGCAACCATTTTCTTTGTCCGCCGCATCAATAGCAGTCCACGTTCCGACTGTCATTTCAGTTTTATATTGCCAATTAAAATACCATTTATCTTGATGCCATGGGAATCCTAATCCAATCTTTGGGGCTTTCCAGATATACAGATTGCCTTGACTCAACAGATTTGGACCGAGCAGGTCAACGATCGGATCCGTTAGACGCGAGGCACGCACACGTGCAAGAAATTCAGAAATATAACAACTTACATGATGGATCTTGTGCATTGCCTGGATACCCAAGGCTTCAACTTTTCCGTCTCTTACCAGTGCGTTTTGATCGATATTCGCTGTCGGGAAAGGTCGTTTTCCATCAACGATGTCATCAGCGATTCGTCGTAAAATGCCGTTCTCTTTTTCGGTAAAAACATCGTACCGGATAAAGTATCCGTTCTCGTCCCAAGAGGTTCGTTCTTCAGATGTCAGTCTAAACTTCCGTTCTTTCGGTGTTGTATTCATGTCCACGAGTGTTCCTATTCTTCAATCATCCAAAATCGGTATGATGTCGCGTTGAACTTCATCTCCCATACCCGGGTAGGTTTCACCGCGGATCCACATAGGCGGTCGTTTTTTATTTACAGCTTCAGGACGTGTCCATTCCGCTTTTGCACTAATATAATGTGCTATGTTTGCGCGTCTGAAACGTTCACTGTGATTATCCGTGCTTTTATGGAGGACTTGACTATTAAACCAAATGACCGCTCCAGGAGGGATTTCTACCGCAGCGCCATCTTCATCACGAGCACCTTCTGCCTGTTTAAACTCTCCTTGTTGTGAGCCTTCCAGCTCTTTATGATCACGAACACCATACTTATGGCTGCCCGGGATAACGTATAAACACCCGTTTTCTTTATCTGCTGCATCAATCGCTGTCCATGTCGCGACTGTCGTTCCGGTTTTGTACTGATGGTTAAAATACCATTTATCTTGATGCCACGGGAACCCTAAACCGATCTTTGGGGGTTTCCAAATATAGAGATTGTTGAGACCAAGAATATCTGGACCGAGTATGTCAACAACGGGGTCGGTTAGACGGGGATCGCGCGTACGCGCAAGGAATTCTTGACAATTACAACTTACATATTGGATATTGTGCATCGCATAGATGCCTTGTTCTTTGACTTTACCGTCTCTGACTAATGCGTTTTGAAAGATATGGTAGTCGGGGAAGGGTCGTTTGCCGAGGGCAATGTCATCAGCGATTTGCGCTAAAAAGTCGTTCTCTTCTTTAGTAAAAACGTCACGGCGGACAAAGTATCCGTTTTCGTTCCAAGAGGATCGTTCTTCAGGAGTCAGTCTAAACTTTCGTGCCTCAGACGTTGTATTTATGTTCACTAATCCTCCTGGAGGATGAGTAGCGTTTGTAGTTCTTATCGGGCAACTATAGACATTGAGGTATTACATTGAAAAACTGCCACTTAAACGAGTCTAAGAGACACCTTGCAGCATAAAAATCCTATAGATATAGACAAACATTTGATAGCGAGATTGAAACCGCTCCTTTTTCGTATCCACGCCTACTGGCGGTTCTCTGCCTGTTCTTCCAAAAGTTGGTTAGGTGCTGCGTAACCTGTTGGCACATAAGATAAATTCGGCAAATCGGTGTTTTGCTCAGCGTGCTCAATAGTCATTGAGACGGGATTTCCTGAAGCATCTACGTCAATGTAAATATTCTCGCTAATTTCCTTCGTTTCAACAGCGTTACGCGTTGAAAATTCAATCAATGCTGTGTCAGTGTCATGGAAATATGTCACTTTCATTGGCGTTGTTCCTTAAAGTTTCTATCAAAAAAGGCATTATGCACCGTTTCTCCATCTTCGAGCAAAACGACTCTAAGAAATTTACCCTCTTCCTCAATTTTTTTCCACTTTCTTATTCTACCATCTGATTGGACTTCTATGTGAATCGGATTTTCGATGGTATCGTCGATCCATTTGGTCTTTATGCGCTGACGGTCCGGCTTTTCACGCATTTTAAGGAAGTATTGGGTTGACTTCACTGTTCTGCATGCCTTCTTATCAGATCCAAATTGCTGTCAAGTCTGACTGAGGCGTGTAAGTAGTGTCTGTAGTTACCACAGGCAACTACAGACATCAATACCTTTAGATCGAAAAGTCACCGACAAAGATGTTGTTCTCTGCGCTGCTTTGCTGCCACGTCACCGGGAGGTGAGTGTCTTTATAACGATAGACTTCAGATTTGCCGACGATCGCGTTCTGAATCGTTGTCAGGGGTTTATACCAGATCTGATGTGGCTGTGTGCATCCGGCACACGGATAGCGGTTCGCTGACAGTGCGAGGACCCTTCCAACCGTTAGGTCGTATCTGGTGCCTTCTTTCGAGAATTCGATAGAAGCGGTTTGGGTTGCAACAATGTTACCTAAAACGTCCGCGCGTTTCGTTGTTAACATGTCCTTGAGTGCAGCACGCTGTTCTGGCGTGGTGCTTGGATCCATATACAACACGCTCTTGCGGGTTTCAGTGTCAATTGCCAGGTTGTTTTTTGCACTAATAACAGCAACAACGGTTAAGTTCTCCAGAGAAACGTCGTTCCAGCTTCCGTTCTGAATGTTCCAGACAGCGGTTGCCTCTCTGCCACCTTCCACAAATTCGGAACCAAAATGACACGCCCCAACGTAGACACTCGCGGAACGGGCTTCAATATATTCGCCTTGCACAGTTGATGATTCAGTGGCAAAAGCGAAGCCAGCTATGAAGGTCAGCGCGAGTGTTGTTAAAACAAGAATACCTTTCATAAACTATTCCTCCTTGCGCTATACTTTAATCCAAATGTAGTTTGCGAATCACATTCGCGTTACCGGTCGCGAACATACGACTACATCATTTGGTGTTATTATACCGTAACTCGTATAGAAATGTCAACTTTTTTGCGGAAACTCTCAGTCTTCGGTTTCATTTGTTCTGTGTTGCGTGTCGCAATTTAAACTTAAACGGGTCATCGTTCTCTTCTCCTTGGGTTGGAAAGTGAGGAGATGCTATTTTCGAGCATCTGTCAACAGACGCTGAAGTGTTCCTCCTAAAATCTCTGCCTTGTCCGTTTCTGGGATAAACGTACAGTGCGTTCGAAATGCCTCCAGCGCATGTTGATATGTCATAAAGTTCCGAACAACCGGATAGTCCGATCCCCAACAGAGACGACCGGGACCGAAATGTTCGTAGAGGGCACGTACAATCCAGTGTGTGTCGGATTGTGGATAATCCCACGAGACCTGCGATACATAAGCGAAACCCGACATCTTGATGTGAATATTCGGTAGATCCGCCGAGGCAAGTACCTGTTTCAACTGTGGATATGGATGTGCTTCACCCGCTCGCGCCCCCCCCATGTGATGACACAGAAATGGGACTGTCGGGAACTGCGCAGCGAGTTTTTGGAGCGGTTCGTGTTGGTGGCTTCCCATGGCGATGCTGGCGATGAGTCCCAATTCGGCTGTTGTTTGAAAGAAGCGTTGTCCGTCGTCCGAAAAGAACCAGCTGCCGTCGTCATCGCCTTTGAGATAATGTGTATAGCCCTTGAGGTTGTATGCCTCTGCAGCTTCCTTTAGACGTTCGGCTGCACCCGGCGTGTGATACGTTTCTGTCCATGAGCAATCTACATCGGCGAATTGAATCAACCGATCAGGATAGCGTTTGACACACGCTGCGACGTAATCGTTATTTTCTGGATTTCTGTCAATCCGTGCGCAGATAAGTACTGCTTGGTCAATATCGTGCAGATCCATCTCGTGGAGGAGTTGTTCGACTTTGCCACGACTCTCATCATCGGGGACAGGAGGTTGATAGGGCCACCGGGGCCAGGCATGTGTATGGGAATCAATTATCATTTTTTTCTCCTGAGAACGTTTCCTATTCGCTGGCGAAGTTTTTAACCTTGCTTAATTTAATCCCAGCATCAAGGCACCTAATTCTTGTTTGGTCGTTTCTTCGGGTTTCACAATACCCACGATTTTTCCATTGTACATCACCGCGATCCTGTCGCTGAGGTGGAGCAGTTCGTCGAGTTCGGAGGAAACCAGTAAAACAGCTTTTGCGCGATTCCGTGCGTGAATAAGCCGGGTATGGACGAATTCTGCTGCGTGAATGTCCAATCCCCGTGTTGGGTGTGCGGCGATAATCACTTCGGGGTTCGCCTCTAATTCACGAGCGACAACGACTTTCTGCTGATTTCCACCGGAGAGGGTCCTTATCGGATGTATAATGTCCCCAACACGGATCTGGTATTTATCAAGTGCGTTTAGTGCAGAACGCTGAATCGATTTGCGTTGAAGTATCCCGTGGCGGCAGAAACGTCTGTTTTTATGATGTCCAATGATGAAATTATCATCAATTCGGTCGTTGAGGCTAATTCCGTGTCGGTGTCTATCAGCGGGGACATGCGCAATCCGTTCGCTGTTTGACGTAAGCGTTCCGCTATCAATGTGTCGTAAACCTGTCAGAACTTGAATCAGTTCTGTTTGTCCGTTCCCTTCTACACCTGCGATGCCGACAATTTCACCGGGGAAAATTTCAAGGTTAATTTCGTCGAGATGCCGTTTGCCGGACTCTTTATTTTTTATCGCGTTTTTCCATTTATGTCTCTTTGTGGTGTTTGAACCTCCAGAGAGCGTGACATTTTCTAAGTGGATTAGCGGTGTTGCTTTCCCAGTCTGCTCCCGCGGCATGGAGACGGGGATAATAGGTTCGCCGAGAATCATTTCCGCCAACGTTGCAGGATCGGTGTCGGCAATAGGAGAGGAGGCGACGGTCTGTCCGCGTCTCATCACCGTGACGGTGTCGGCTATTGCCATGACTTCATCAAGTTTGTGTGTGATGATAATGAGACTCCTTCCTTCACTTCTGAGATTCCGCATACAGTTAAAAAGCCCTTCGACTTCTTGTGGCGCAAGTACGGCTGTCGGCTCATCCATGATGAGGATGTCCGCGCCGTGATAAAGGACTTTCAGAATTTCGGTGTGTTGCTGTGCCCCAATCGGCAACGATTCAACAGGAACGTTCAGTGGTACATCAAAGCCGAGCTGCGCCGCAAGTGCCGTAATCCTTTCTTCTGCCTGTTGGTAGTCAAGCAGCGCGCTGAATTTGCGGGGTTCTTTGGCGAGGATAATGTTCTGGAGTGCTGTGAAAACAGGGATAAGCGTGAAATGTTGCTGCACCATTCCTAAACCGAGATGCATCGCACGCCGCGGAGAAGAAATATTCACTCGATTGCCATTGACGAAGATCTCGCCTGCATCGGGTTGATACAGTCCGTAGAGGATTTTCATCAATGTAGATTTACCAGCACCATTTTCGCCGACGATGGCATGTATCTCACCGTGTTGGAGCGTGAAATCCACTGCGTCATTTGCCTGCACTTGTCCAAATCGCTTGCTGATGCCGTGCATTTCAATAATTGGTGCGTGTGTCATTTCTACTGCCGTTCGTGCGGAACAACAATGTCGCCCGCGATAATTTTCGCTTTAAATACCTCGACCTGTTTCAAAATCTCGTCTGGGAGCAGGGCGCGGTTCACGTCATCAACGATGTACGTAACGCCTCCCTCTTTAAGCCCGTAATCTTTCAAGCCTCCGGAGAAATTCCCTTCTTGGACACTCTTTATTGTCTCATAGACAGATATTTCCACACCTTTGATGACGCTCGTGAGCACTAAACCGGGAGCGAGGTGGTTACCATTAGAATCAACCCAGATGATCGATTTTTTTGTAGATTTTGCGGCTTCAAGTACTCCAAGTCCGCTTGCTCCAGCGGCGGCAAGGATAATATCTATCCCGCGGTTATATTGGGCGAGCGCGAGTTCTTTGGCTTTCGCTGGATCGTTGAACGCTTGCGGTGTGACACCGACGTAATCCGCTATGAATTTAATGTCTGGATTCGTCGCTTTGATGCCAGCACCGAAACCTATTTCAAACGCCTCAACGAGTGGCACCTTCATCCCGCCAATGAAACCGATCTGTTTTGTCTCTGTTTTCAATGCTGAGATGACCCCGGCAAGGAACGTGCCTTCGTGTGCTCGGTAGGTGAGTGATGCGACATTCGGTTGTTCTATGACTGCATCAATAAGCGCGAACTTGACATCAGGAAAATCGCTTGCGACGCGCTTCATCGGTTCTTGAAAGAGAAAACCAACACCGATGATAAGATCGTATTTTAGTTTCGCGAGTCTGCGGAGTGTCAGTTCAGTATCTGTACTGAGGCTTGGGGTAACCTCTGTGAGTTTAAATCCCCATTCATCCTTCGCTTTTTTCGCGCCCGCGTAGGCGGCATCACAAAATGAGAGATCACCGCGTCCTGTTACATCATAGATGAGTCCAACTTTCAGTGCCGCAGGGGCTGTCTCTATTACAGCGAAACATGCGATGAAAAGGGCAATCAAAATCTTTATACGCAAAACGTTTTCCTTTCGATTCTGTCATTTTTTGATAGTTAGGGTGAAGTCTGTCTCAACACTCTTTAGGATACATCATAGTGGATTCAAATGCAAGTCTTAATTAAAGGCTATCGAGCATCAACGATTAGTAATCAACATGTGGAGTTTGGTTGTCTGAACTATCGTGTAGGTTGGGTTGAGCGGAACCCTACGAAAAATCGCACATAGAAAATGACTTCAAGGGTCATGAAGTTAGTGTTGACTTTTTTGATTTTTAACGTTATTCTATTTACAGAATTCCGGCTGTTGCTGTAATAGTGAGGAATGGCCTGGTGAATGTCTAAATTATATTGACAAAAATGGAGGAAAACTATGAGAGTAACTATCATAGTGCCGAAGTTAGCGGTGTTAAGTCTCGTTGTGCTTTTCGGTTTGGCATTTTCGCTACCGACGTACGCGGGTACCCAATTGTGGGACTTTGAAGAAAAGCACGATGACTGGAAAGTTGCCAACGGAAAGTGGGAAATTGCAAAAGGAGTCTATCACGTTGACAAGGGTGGACAAGCGGAACACTCTCTCGTTGGTGAAGAGGACTGGGATGATTACACCATTGAGGCGAAAGTTCGATTGGATAATCACCATTGGGCGGGTATTGTTTTTCGCGCCGAAAGTGAGATGGAGTACTACGTCTACTATCTCAATGTCCCAAATAACAAAACGGAACTCTGGCGACACAAAGATGGTGCCTGGAATGCTCGCGACAATGTCGCGCAAATCCCAGCTGTTGAGAAGGTCCAAATAAAGAACGGCGAATGGATTGATATGAAGGTTGTCGTTGAAGGTAGTGAATTTCAGATTTATCTCAACGGTAAACTTCAGGGTGAACATAAAGATGATGCCTACAAAACCGGCCAAGTCGGCGTGTGGGCATGGGAAACCGAGGCGAGTTTTGATGATTTCACCGTTAGTGGTGATAATATCGAGGACACCCTCGCTGTTGAACCGAATAACAAACTCGCAACAACATGGGGACGGCTCAAACGGACTTACTAATTTTGCGTAAGACTCAGCCTCAAAAGTTTTCTGCGTGAGAACCTCGTTGAAAACTTTTGAGGCAACTTTCTATAAAAGGAGCGATATTATGAAATATTTCTTTTCAACTGTTATAAGTTGTTGCCTCGTACTCATGGCATCTTTCGCTTTTGCAGGCGAACAGACTTGGTCGTTTGAATCGGACGCGGACGACTGGAAACCTGCTAATGGTTCATGGAGTATTGAGGACGGCATTTATAAACTCGCTAAGGGCGGTAGAGCTGAGCACTCCCTCGTTGGTGATTCTGAATGGGACGATTACACCGTTGAGGCGAAAGTTCGGCTTGATGAGGGAAACTGGGCAGGTGTTGTTTTTCGCGCCCAAAGCGAGATGGAATACTATGTCTACTATCTCAATGTCCCAAATAATAAGACAGAACTTTGGCGACATAAGGAAGGCGCGTGGGATGCTCGCGACAAGATAGGTGAACTCGCTGGAAAGAACATCACTGTTGCGAATGACGAATGGTTTGACATGCGAGTTGTCGTGGAAGGCACTTCAATGAAACTCTGGATTAATGGTGAAGAACAGGGCGAACTTAAGGATGAAACTGGTGCCGGATATCCCGCTGGGCAAGCCGGTGTCTGGGCATGGGAAACCGCCGCGAGTTTCGATGATGTCACGGTCTCTGGGGATGCTATCATCAATCTTACCCCAGTGGAACCGATGGATAAATTGGCTACCACGTGGGGTCACCTCAAACAACGTTTTTAAATTGTAGGGGCGAGGTTACCTCGCCCGTACTCGGAGGGTAGCAAGTGGTACGGAAACTTTCCTATTACACATTTGCGTTAGTGGCACTCATAGGGTGCCATCTTACCCTCTCACAGGTTCCAGACGCGTTCTGTCAGGAAACAGGTGGTGCGGACATCACGGCGCAAATTCGTGCTTACAAGGCGCAGTTGGCTGCCGACGGTACTCAGACCGAAATTCGCTTGAAACTTGCGAAGGTGTACCTTCAAATTGAGGCATACACTGAAGCGATTACCGAATATCAACAGGTAATAGCAATTGTTGAAGCGAACGGAGTTCTGGGAACCACAACACCTCCACCCGATTCGGATATTCCGACAGTTTACTACGGTTTGGGGTTGGCATATACAGGGCTTGAAAGGTTTGAGGATGCCATAACCGCTTATGAACGCTCAATTGCGTATCAACCTGACTGGGCATATAGTCACGCTGCTTTGGCGAGTGCTTACGCGAACATGCACCGTTACACTGAGGCACTTGATGCTTACAAAGTAGCGATTGGGTTAGACCCAAACGATGAGATGATTCATCACCAACTCGGGAATGTCTATAGCAAGCGTGGCGAACATGCAGCAGCGGTTCACCATCAACGACAAGCAATCACTATTGCACCAGAATTTGCATCTGCCCACTATCAGTTAGGACTCCTCTACGCACAACAAAAGCAGTGGGCTGATGCTATCAACGCTTATCGCACTGCGTACGAAAAAGATCCAGCACTCGTTGAGGTACTCTATAATCTCGCACAGGCGTATCTCCGCGCTGGAGATACCGCAGCCGCTCGTGAACAGATGGCACTATTTGAGGAACGAAAGGCGGCACTTACGCCACTGCACGAGTTGCGCGGTGCACTCCAGCGGACACAAGGCACAACCGAGCGAGCACAAGTTCTCGCCAACATCGGCAGGCTTTACCTCAGAGACGGACACTACGAAAAAGCCGTCTGGGAGTATCAAAAAGCACTCGGAATGGACCCACAACTGGTCGCTGCTTATAACGGCATCGGTGTCGCCCACACCATGCTTGAAAAATACTCGGAGGCGATAACCGCACAACAAAAAGCGTTGGAACTTCAACCGGACTTCGCTAAAGCACACGCAGGACTCGGATTAACGTATCTCAGGCAAAATAAAACAAAACCCGCGCTAAAACACTACCGACAAGCGGTCGCACTCGATCCTCAGTTTTTAGAAGCACATCTAAAAATTGCGATGATTCTAATGAATCAGGCGCGTTATACGGAAGCAACCGATACATATCTTACAATTGTGGCACTGAAGCCAGATGATGCTGAAGCGTATCACAACCTTGGATTGTGCTACGCACATCAAGCAAAGATTGCTGGTAGTCGATCTCGACTGCCGAATACGGATTTGACTGATGCCGCACTTGCGGCACTTGAAAAGGCTGTTGAACTTTCCTTATCGACGACTGATGATCTTAAGTCCGTTCAACCACCATTTTTGACAGAAACCTATTATCTTATCGGTGACCTTCGGGCGACTAAAGGCGATTTCAGCGCGGCAGAAAAGGCTTACTTAGCATCTGGATTGCCGAAGGCGTATGATGCGCTCGCGCAGTTAAATGCAAAATTAGCAAGGAAAAACCGGGACAGCGGCGAACACAGCGTGATTTTGGAGACTGCTCGACGTTATGCTCAAGAAGCTATCCGTTTGGATCCGAACGTAGCGAGTTATTACAATACACTCGCTCTCATTGACTTTCAGCGCGGCGATTATACACAAGCAGAGAAAGCCATCCGAAAAGCGTTGAAACTGGATCCGAAAAATCGTAACTATCAACAGGGATTAAAGCAGATTTCTGATAAATTAGCGGTAGAATGAGCACACGCTGTAGGGTGAGACTTATTCTGACTATCAGAGCGGTGGCTCCGTCGCCTCCTTTTCAAAAACCTTGCTAAGAGGACACTATGAAATGGATAAGGATTGAGAATCCGTTCTTTGTCATGAAAAGAGAGTTTTTATATACAGTATTAGGGGCTGTATTGTTTGTAGGTGGAGGTTTGCTGTTCATAGACAGCCGGGTACACGCTGCTGGAAGTGAACGGCTCTCCTTCGCTTCCAATCGAGCGGGCAACTTTGATATCTATGTCATGGACATCAATGGTGAACACCTCCGCAACGTGACGAACCATCCGATAGACGAGTTTGGGACCTGGGTTCCGTCATGGGTGCCTGCTCATACATGGTCACCAGATGGGCGTTTCTTGGCTTACGTTTCCAAACGAGACGGAGATTTTAAGATTTATGTCATGGACACACGGACGAAGGAACACCGGCGGCTCATACACCACCACAAGAGTGAATGGTCCCCGGCGTGGTCTCCTGATGGTAGATGGATTGCCTTTGTTTCGCAAAGTCCCGAAGAAGTGCTACAAGGCAAAACAACCGACCACATCTACAAAACAGATGTCAATGGCGCACATGTGTTCCAATTAACAGACCCTGGAGATTACCACGGACGCCCTGCGTGGTCCCCTGATAGCAAACAGATCGCTTTTTTCTCCCACAAGGCGGGTGAGAGGTCCAGTCTCTATGTAATGAATTCGGATGGGAAAAGGTTGAGACGGGTTCCTGACGGCAATATCCAAGCGATGAAAGGTGTATTTAGAAGTGAATGTGCCTGGTCGCCAGATGGCAAGCAGGTTGCTTTTAGTCTCTCCGTCCCTCAAGTCCAGCGAGATCATTTGTGTGTGATTGATGTAGATGGCAAAAACTTTCGCCAACTCACCCGAGGCGGTCCCATAGAGGGAGAAAAGATATTAGAGAAACGTGAACCTGTGAAGGAACCAGCCTTTCCTCTGCTGACTAATGCGCTTCCGTGGATTGGGTCCCCCGCGTGGTCGCCAGATGGCAAGCGGATCGCCTATGTTTATTCACATAGAGCACTCTGGCAAGTCGCTGACATTTATATTATAGACGCTGAGGGCAACGGACCCGGAAAACCGCTTGTAGAGGGTGTGGGACAAGATCTCTCGCCAGCGTGGGTGCCAGAAGGGTTTCTCTCTGTTTCACCGAGTCCGGAGAAGCAAACAACACTCTGGGGAAAACTCAAACAAAAAGTAGATTAAGTAGGACTTACGCAGTCAGGCGATAAACCGCCTGACTACCATTGCAAAGAATAGAGAGGATTGATATGGCATACGATAGCCTTGCGGAGTTTGTGAAAGTTTTAGATCGTGCAGGCGAACTCAAACGCATTAAAACAACTGTCTCACCGGACTTAGAAATCGCTGAAATTACTGATCGGGTGAGTAAAGCAGAGGGTCCCGCCCTTCTATTTGAGAAAGTTGAAGGCAGCAAGATGCCGCTCCTCATCAACACTTACGGTTCTTATCAACGGATGGCGATGGCACTTGGTGTTGACGATCTCGGACAGGTTGCATCTGAAATTGAAAGTATGATTAAATTGGATGCCCCTGATACCCTGCTTGATAAAATGAAAATCTTGCGAATGCTGTCCCAATTGACAAATTTTCCACCGAAAACAGTCAAAAAAGGAGCGTGTCAAGAGGTTGTGCTTACCGGTGAGGAGGCATCCTTAGATGTGTTGCCGCTCATCAAGTGTTGGCCCCTTGATGCTGACCGATATATCACTTTACCTCAAGTTTTTACGCATAGCCTCAAAACCGGTCAACGAAATGTCGGCACTTATCGTTTACAGAAGATAAACCCGCACGCTTTAGCGATGCATTGGCAGATTCACCACGATGGTGCTTCACATCATCGTGAATATCGGCAAGCAGGGGAACAGATGCCTGTGGCGATAGCCCTCGGTGGCGATCCAGTGATGTCTTATATCGGCACGGCACCGCTGCCCTCCGGTATTGATGAACTCCTATTTGCAGGGTTTCTTCGCAAATCGAATGTTGAGATGGTGCCTGCTAAGACGATTGATATGCTTGTGCCTGCAGATGCGGACATCGTGATTGAGGGATATATTGAACCGGATGAGACTTGCATAGAGGGACCCTTCGGGGATCATACGGGTTTTTATTCTTTGGCAGATGAATACCCGCTCCTTCACATCACGGCGATTACGCATCGTAAGAATCCGATCTACCAGACGATCATCGTTGGCAAACCGCCAATGGAGGATTGCTACATGGGCAAGGCGACTGAGCGGATCTTTATGCCACTGATTAAGACGCAGCTGCCGGAACTTGTGGATATGAACCTACCCCTGTTCGGTGTATTCCACAATTTCGCTCTGATTTCTATTGACAAACGCTATCCGTATCATGCGAAAAAAATTATGCACAGTTTCTGGGGACTCGGGCAGCTGATGTTCAGCAAAATCATCATCGTTGTTGATAAAGACGTTGATGTTCAGAACGTCGAAGAGGTGCTTTTCTATGTCGGAAGCAATGTTGACCCGAAACGGGATGTAACAATTGTCGAAGGACCTGTTGATGTGTTGGATCATGCTTCCCCGCTTATGGGTGCTGGGTCTAAAATGGGCATTGATGCGACAACGAAGTGGGCAGAGGAAGGGTACGAACGCGAATGGCCCCAGGAGATTGAGATGTCCGATGAGGTGATCGCGCTGGTTGATGAGAAATGGAAAAAATATGGGTTTTAAGAAATAGAACTTAGATAGGTATCGGGGTTACAAACCCCTTCTACAATGAAAGGTTAGGAGAGAAACAATGGCAGAAATGATTTACGATGTGGCAGTAATTGGCGCGGGACCCGCAGGCGCACAAGCAGCGGTCTCAGCAAGCCATCAAATGCGGCATGTGCTTGTGCTGCATTCTGGAAAGGTGAGTTTTAGTCGGGGTCGCGCGTATTGGTCAAAGTCAGTGGAAATTGAGGATGCTCCGGTCTTTCCCGGTATCATCGGACCCAATTTTGCAAAAGAACTGATGAAATGGATGGAGAGCCGTCCGGTTGTTGATTTCATGCTTGGATCGGAGAAACGGAAAACCGGGATTGACATACGCGATGGCTTGGTGCAAAAACTCACGAAGAACGGTGACTACTTTGAACTCGAAGCGTCTACAAAAACACTTAAACAAAATACACCTTTAGAGATAGCCCATTTTAAATCACGTACCGTTGTGGTTGCTGCTGGGTTTGACGACAAGTGGCCCGATATTGAGTTTGAACCCGGTGAAGAACGACTCTACAAGCAGTATGCTACGGTCTTTCGCTATGCGGGCAACAAAAAAGGATGGCACGTCTGCATCCGTTGCGATGGACATCTGCATGTGAATGAGCATCTGGCACTCCTCGGTGTCGGCGACTATATCTATGAGGCAGCGATCGGTGCGCAAGACTTTACAGATAAAATCACAATTCTTACGAACGGTAGACCGCACGGTATGTCCACGTCTGTGCTGGAACAGGTGAAGGCACGTAAAATTAATATCATCGAGACAAAGATTAAACGACACATTGGTGAAAAAACAAACCTATTAGGATTTGAGATGGTTGATGGAAGCGAGTTGTTTTTCCACGGTTTCCTTGTTGATGAAGGATTAATCCCGAATACGAAGTTTCTTGAGGGATGGGACTACCAGAAAGATGAGGAAGGCTTGATTATCGCAAACGAGGATATGCAGATGCTGGATAGCAATGGGGATCCGATTCCTGGACTATTCGCTGCGGGGGACATTATATCAGGTGAGCGGAACCTGATCGCAACGGCGTTCGCACTTGGACAGGAAGCGGGTTTGTCGGCATCAGACTCCTTGCGTCGGTGGCACTTTCCGGATTAGGAGGGACAGAAAAAATAATGCAGAACGGACAAAGGGACACTGTCTACATTATTGATACGCACGCTGAGATATTTCGGGCGTATTACGCGATTCGTAGCGGGTTGACAAGCAGCATCACCGGCGAAGCGACGCATGCTGTGTTTGGGTTTGCCGGGACACTGATTAGAATTTTAACCGAACTTCAGGCAAAATATGTCGTCGCTGCGATCGATACGCCGGGCGACACATTTCGCAATGAACTTTATTCGGAATACAAGGCAAATCGAGATCCGGCACCTGACGATTTGGTGACGCAGATTCATCGCATTTTACAGTTGCTTGAGGCATTTGGTATCTTGACGCTCGGTAAACCTGAATTGGAAGCGGACGACATCATCGCCTCTGTTACACAGGCAATACTTGACAATCCAGAGACGCAAGATCTCGATGTAACTATCATTTCAAGGGACAAAGACTTGGAACAGTTGCTGGGTGACCGTGTCACAATGCTTGATCTTCATAATGACAAAATTATTGATGAGCGATCGCTGAAGGAAACGAAAGGGATAGAACCCTCTCAGGTCGTTGATGTGCTTGCGTTGATGGGTGATACTTCGGACAATGTCCCCGGTGTTGAGAAAATCGGATTGAAAACGGCGGCGCAATTAATTCAGCAGTACGGCTCCATTGATGGTATTTTTGAAAATATTGATGAGATTAGAGGGAAGCGTCGCGAGAATCTCGAGAAGGCGCGCTCGCAACTGGTACTGGCACAGCAGCTTGTAACGTTAAAGCGGGATGCTGCTTCGGATTTCTCTATAGAGCAGGCACGTGTCAAACCGTTGGATCTCCAGAAAATCCTGCCGCTGTTTCGGGAATTAGAACTCAAGCGTTATGAACAGGTTGTAACGGAGCTCGCGGGTGGAGATTCTGCGTCCGCCGCGCCCGTACCAACGACACGCAAAGAGCGAGTCGCAGAATTGGCACAGAAAACAGACTCAATTTTAGACAAGGGAGACTATGAGACAGCTGAAACTGGTGACTATTCAGCAGTTGTTACG
This sequence comes from Candidatus Poribacteria bacterium, assembly GCA_022821965.1. Taxonomy (GTDB): domain Bacteria; phylum Poribacteria; class WGA-4E; order WGA-4E; family WGA-3G; genus WGA-3G. The sequence continues at coordinate 84,543 of JAJECN010000011.1, read as the reverse complement.
ACTTCCCAATTGACAAAACTCGTTGACACCCTTTCGGCACAGGAGATTATCAGTTTTGATACCGAAACAGATGGTTTGGAACGCGAGTCTACACTTTGCGGATTAAGTTTTTCGTGGAAACCGAACCAAGGTGTCTATGTTCCTGTTCGGTCGCCTCATCCTGAAGATCATTTGGATACGGAGACTGTGCTTTCAGCACTCAAACTGATTCTGGAAGATCCTAATTTACCGAAATGTGGACATAACCTGAAGTTTGATGCGGGTATTCTCATCCGGAATGGGGTTAAACTCCAAGGAGTCGTTTTTGATACGCTGCTCGCAAGCCAGTTAGTTGACGCACGAACTCCCTCCCACAATCTTGATACGCTTGCATTGCTCCATTTGAATCACAAGATGATTTCCTTTGAGGAGCTAACAGCGACACCCAACGACGCAGCGGATGTGGATAACACTAATAAGGAAGGGGAAGAACTCGGTGGATTGTTTGATGCGGATGCAACCCGACAGAAAACAATTGATGAAGTTGCCTTGGAACAGGCTACAGTCTACGCTGCAGAAGATGCCGATGTCGCGCTACGGCTCTATCACTTTCTTGTGCCAAAACTGGATGAGATGGGTATCACGGCATTGGTCCGCGATATAGAATCGCCGCTTGCTCCTATTCTGGCTGAGATGGAGTATAATGGCATTGTTTGCGATAAGGAAGAACTCAAAAGTCAAAGCAGTGTGATTAGTGAACTCGTTGATGCTCGGCAAAAACAGATTCACGAAATCGTTGGTTATCCGTGTAACATTGATTCTCCAAAGCAACTCGCGCAAGTATTGTTTGAGGATCTCGGTTTTAAACCCGTGAAACGGACGCGGGGCGGCAACGTTTCGACGGATGTGACCGTGTTGGAGGCACTCTCTCTGCGGGAGGATATCAACGATCCAAAGACCAGCGTGCCGCGCTTAATAATTGAATACCGTCAGTTCCGTAAGTTACAAAGCACCTATCTGGCACAACTTCAGAGTGCTATCGACCCAAAGACAGAGCGTATTCACACACATCTTTATCAATTAACAACAGCGACAGGTCGTTTGAAATCCGACAGCCCGAATCTACAGAACATCCCCGTCCGAACTGAGATTGGAAGGCAATTGCGGTGTGCATTCAGAGCACCGGAGGGGCATAAGTTAATCTGCGCAGATTATTCACAAATCGAACTGCGTATTCTTGCCCACTTTAGCGAAGATGCGCAATTAATCGAGACCTTCGCGCAGGATTTGGACATCCACACGGCAGTTGCTTCGCAGGTGTTTGAGATGCCGACGGCATCGGTTACTCGAGAGCTTCGGGATAAGGCGAAAACTATTAACTTTGGTATTATTTACGGGGTATCCCCGACAGGACTTTCACGTCGGATTAAAGGAATGAGTGTAAAGGAAGCGGCTGCCCTTATTGATGATTATAAAACGCGTTTTCCGGGGATAGACCATTTTCTACAGGCGTGTGTCCAACAGGCATCGGATCACGGGTATGTGAGTACACTCACTGGCAGACAGCGTGCGATCCCTGAAATCTATGCCACGAACCGAAGTCGGCGCAGTCTCGGCGAACGGTTGGCAATCAATACTGTGGTGCAAGGTTCTGCTGCAGACCTGATGAAAGCGGCGATGGTGCGTGTGCAGCATCGAATTGATGCGGACAGATTACCCTTAAAAATGCTGTTACAGATTCATGACGAATTGGTGCTTGAAACGCCAGCGGCACTTGCGGAGGTGCATGCCGCAATTGTCTGTGAAGAGATGGAGAATGCAATGTCGCTTCAAGTACCGCTTCGGACAGAGGCAGGAATCGGTGATAATTGGATGGTTGCAAAGTGAAATTATTCTACACAGAAAATTAAAATTGACAAACAACAAAAGTTGTGATATAATTTATTGTAAATTTTAAGGGAAATGTGATAGCGTCCGCTGGCAAAGTTACGAGTAGTGTTTTGACAGTTCTACGGTTTGGGACCTGAAACGCTCTGTTTATGAAGTGTGATGAGGCTTCCAACCAGAGATTGATGAGAGTTAATTTTTGCCAATCTTTGCAATATGGGCATTGCGTGCAATGTCCGCCTACGCTTGCTGCCAAATTTCTGCCTTTGAAAATGCTGACAGTGCTCAGTTTTCTCATTTTCCCGTATTTTTATTCCATATTCTGGTCTTTTGAAGGGTTACCGGTTCCTGTGGATGTATCGGTTGGCTTCATAGTGCTGGATTGGGATGTATATAATTTCCAAAAGGAGAAACGAGATGAATATCTACGTTGGCAACGTGCCTTATGCGGCCACGGAAACCGACCTCGAAGAACTCTTTGGTGAGTATGGTCCGGTTGCTACCGCTACCATTATCCGTGACCGATACGATGGTCGCTCCAAAGGGTTTGGCTTCGTTGAGATGGAAAACCAAGAGGATGGCGAGCGAGCGATAGAGGCGTTGGATGGCCAAGAAATGATGGGACGTCCGCTGAAAGTCAATCCCGCGCGTCCCCGCACAGAACGCCGCGAGCCACGTCGCTATGACGACGATGACGCGGGAATTTAGTCTATTTCCTATCGGCTTCAATGTTGTTCGATCAACATGAACTGCTGGAAGTCGGATTGAGAAAATGCCGCGATAGGATAACACATATTATTTTGTGTTCCGCTTGCGGCTAACAAGTCTTTACCCCGGTTTTGGGATCTGTTTTGTTTAAACGGGTCTTGAACCGGGGTTTATCTTTTCAAACTTTACGGAAAGCAAACTGGGGATACGGCACAGTACCGCTTCCCCAGAATTTTCGCTACATGCTGGGATTGCCTAATAGTCTTTCCGTTTGAGTGCTCCCCAAGTTACAGCGATTTTCCCTGCGGGTTCCACCGCGACACCTAAAGCAGTCAAACCATTGTTCATAAGGTCAGTAATATCGTTATCTGTCAAAGGAGCATGGAAGAGAGCTACTTCGTCCATTGCCCCAGTGAACCAATTACCGCTGCCGTCCCAAACACCGCATCCGCCGATATTCACGTTGAAGTCAGATCTACCGTGGTTGGACCACCTTCCATTTTTCGTCGTGGCGTTTCCATCAATGTAAACCTTCGTAAATTCTCGGGAAGCCACAGCGGCGACATGGTGCCACTCACCGGCTGGATGTTCATAAGGATTGTTGTTAATACCAGCTGTGGGAGTCCATAGTGCGACGGTAGTGGGATTAATAAAACCGAATTCCGGTGAATCGTTCTGTCCTATCAACCCGATGCGGTTGGAGGTAATATTCCCAGGCTTTATCCAAGCAACAACTGTGAATTCACGGACACCGTTGAGAAGTTTTTCATTTGTATTCACACAGTTACCTGTGCCATCAAAAGCTAAGGCACCGCCGAATCGCCCATCAACCCAAATGGGTGCATTGACAATTGTTCCATGATACTCATTTCCCGAAGAGTCCTTCGCTTCGGTTCCTGTCCCCTCGTCGAACAGCCAAATACCGACAACACTACTCTGGTCAATTGCGGCACTACTGGTGTTCACAGCGACGAGACCGATTGCCATCAATCCAAGGCTGAACAGGATAATTGTTAAAGCATTAAATTTCATTTGAATCCTCTCACTTTCTTTAAAGATTTGCCGCGCTGCAACGCGGGACTATTTCATGTGCCTACTCCGCTGTCTGTAAAACCATCAGCACGTGTTGATCGCGCGATGTCCTCGCAACGTCAGAAATAGGAGATAAAAACATTATGACACATTTTGCATTAAAATGCAAATTTTTTCTGGCACTGCTATTTTATTATAGTATATATGCGTAGCGATTTTTAAATCAAATTAATTCTGAAGTATAAGATTCACGGGGCTTTTTCTATGAACACTACAGCGTATAATTATAACGTGAGTTTGATGTAACAGATACGAAGTTTTATAGTGAAACCTGCAGTTCCTTGAACATTTCAGAGGCTTACACCAACAGCTTTACGGACCTTCGCCAAAATCGGTCTGGCGATGTCGCGTGCTTTTTCCGCACCTTTTTCGAGTATTTTATCCAATTCATCGAGATTTTCCATCAAGGCATTATATCTGTCTCGCTTGTCGGAAAAAGTTGCCTCCAGTAACGCAAACAGTTCCTCTTTCATTGGACCGTAGGCGAGTCCACCCTCAAGATAAAGTTTCCGCTTCGCATCAACGGCATCCACATCCGCGAGATGACGGTAGATCGCGAAGATGTTGCATTCATCCGGGTCTTTCGGCTCTTCGGGTCGCTTGGAATCGGTTACAATACGCTTGACAGGTTTAAGGACTTGGTCCGGTGGTGCGAAGATTGGAATGACGTTGTTATAACTTTTGCTCATCTTTCTGCCATCAATTCCGGGAATCGTCATCACTTCTTTCCGAATTACGGCTTCTGGAATCGTCAACACATCGCCATAATTTTTGTTGAAGGTAAGCGCGACATCTCGTGTAATTTCAAGATGTTGTTGTTGGTCAAGCCCAACCGGCACAAAATGTGTTCCGAAGAGTAAAATATCTGCCGCCATCAAAACCGGGTAGGTAAAGAGTCCTACATTAATGTTCTTATCCTCTTCACGTCCGGCCGCAATGTTATCGTCAACGATCGCTTTGTAGGCATGCGAGCGGTTAAGTAAGCCTTTTGTTGTGAAACAGGACAACGCCCACGCCAACTCGAACACCTCTGGAATATCGGATTGGCGATAGATAACCCCTTCATCTGGATTTAACCCAAGTGCTAACCATGTTGCTGCTGCTTGATAGGTGAGATCCGCCAACTGTTTTCGGTCCCTGACTGTTGTGAGGGCATGATAATCCGGTATAAAATAAAGTGCTTGAAACTTTTCAGCAAGTTCCAACGAGGGTTTAAGCATACCGAGATAGTTGCCGATATGCGGCGATCCTGACGGTTTAAGACCTGTTAAAGCAATCTGTTTCAATTCGATCTGTGCTCCTTCTTGTGTTAAGGGCTGCTACTCTGATGAATTTTCTTTTGAGCGAGCGAGTTCCTCGCGAAGGCGTGCGAGTTCGGTTTCGGCGCGTTCGGCGCGTTCTCTATCACGTTCGGCGCGTTCTCTATCGCGTTCGGCGCGTTCTCTATCGCGTTCGGCGCGTGAGTTTGCTGCCTCCTCCGGTGTCTGTAACCACTTCCGTGTTACTGGGTCGTAAATCCCGAATCCATCCGCTAATACGTGAAAATCTAAACCCAGCATCTCAGAAGAAATTCCACCATCAGCGTTGGGCGCAATCTCAACATACTCGCCATCAATCAACCGAAAGCCCATCAACGGTGCGGGCAAATAGCGTCTATCAACATCACAGAGGAAGTATTCTGAAACCCCAAGCCTCGCGTAGAGTTCCATCTTATTGTTTAAGTCGTTTTGAACGGTACTTTTACTTGAAAATTCGACCACAAAGTCAGGCGGTTTTCCTTCTTCCCATATCTTGTAGGTGCGGCGGGGTTTTTTACCCACTCCGAAAGAGATGAGTAGATCCGGAGAGACGGCTTTTGGAGGTCTGGTATCCTCGTAATACATCATGAGATTGCCGGAAACGTAGACATCGGGTGTTTCTGTGTAGTAGCCTCTGAAGATTAACCGCATACGGAGTATTGCTTCTATGTGAAGATCGGTTTCAGCCATAGGTTTCCCATCTGATTCAGGATAGAGGTCCGCTGTTTCGGTCGGTGCGTAAGAGGTTCGGAGCGCGTTTGAGGAAGTTTCCATGAGAGCCTCTCCTTTTGTGTAGTGTGTCGCCAGGTATGTGTTAGTTAAGTATACCTGAAAAAATTGAGAATGTCAAATTTTTTGACAGGATCTACCAATTTTCCGTATGACGATGACATCCTCCCGTTTTAAGCCTAATTGCTTTTCGGCACTGCCACCGTTCACAGCGATCTCTAACACCCCAGAACTTCCGATAATTGCGAGGGGCTTGCCGACTCCAGATTCTGCGTAAGCTCGGTTGAATCGGTTAAGTCTTACACTTCCAATTCTGATTTCATAAGCGGAAATTTCTCCGGTAGACGCGCTTTCCAAACCGGCAATTGCGCTTTCTGAGATATTGGTTATCGCATTCCCAAACCTATCAATTTTGACGATTTGCCCTGTCAGTGTATTACCGGACAGCTGCGGCACCTGAATTGGTAGTTGAACGAGCGTTTGCACCGGTGCACCGATGTCCTCAAGCGGGACACCAAGAGATAGGTGTGCGGCGACAGGTGCGAAAATATCCCTGCCGTGGAATGTGTTACTCACTTCTGGCAGATAGTACGCTTTGTTCTGAATCTCTACTGCATTCATTGGTTGGGGTGCTTCGTCCCCAGTACTTTGCAATAGGGAACTCAGCACGCCATTGTCGGGACAGACAAAAAATGCATTGTCCGTTTGGCAAGCGATCGCGCGTCGAGTGCTCCCGACCCCCGGATCAACTACGATAACATGAATCGTTCCTTTTGGAAAGTAGCTGTGGGCAGCATAAATTGAAAAAGCTGCTTCGTAGATATCTTGTGGTGGAACAGCGTGCGTGAGATCAACCACTTGCGCATTCGGATTGATGCCGAGAATGACTCCCTTCATGACTCCGACATAAGTATCGCGTATACCGAAATCCGTTGTTAGCGTGATGATAGGAGATGGATCACTCATTTGATTAGAGGTTTGCCTGCATCCAAGCGAAACTTTTTCGTTGTCCTGTGCCGTCGTTTTCTCTACCCTCGTATTCACAGCACCAGACCCCGTCATAGCCTGCTTCTCTCAGACATCGGATTGCCTTTGCGAGATCTATTTCGCCTTCGCCAAGCGCTTCGCCTCGGTAATCCCCACGTGATCCTCTACCGTCTTTCAGATGCGTGTGCAATGTATAGGGCGCGACGATTTCATAGTATCTGCCAACTGTTTCTAAATCGTGTCCTGCCCATCGGTAGTTCATAGTGTCCATATTCGCACCGACATATTTGGAACCGACTCGTTCAAAGAGTTCTACCTGCAAATCGCCATCATTTGTAACGATGCCGTGGTTATCCACTGCTAAGTAAACCTCGTCGCGTTCGGCAAACTCAAGGCATCGTTTCAGGCAGCCAGCCATCGCTTCGACCCATCGGCTTTCTGGAACAGCATCCTTTGCGGCACCACCCTCCGTGCGGAGAACTGAGGTGCCGAGCAGTTTAGCAAGCCCTGCGATGCGTTCCATCCGTGCGACTTGGGATTGGATAGCTTCCTCTTCCAGCACGACGAAATCGTTTCCGGCGGCGAGTGCAGAGACTTGTAGTCCGTAACCTTCGACCTGCTTTCTCACGGCTTCGGCGTTTTGTTCGGGATCAGTGGTTTCTGAGTTCCACACATCGCCGATCTGGAGTTCAACGTAGTGAAATCCTGTTTCACTTGTAAATTTCAGAAAATCGTCAAGCGATTTACTTGCGTAATTGTAATGAATTAGTCCGAGTTTAGACATAGGTTTATCTTTCCTTTGGCAGTCAGCCATCAGCAGTAGGTAAGTCAGTAGTCGGAATTCGGGGATCCCTCCTACAGGAAAACCATACGCATCTGCCGATATTAAAAAGACTTGCATCTTTAAAATTGTTATGCTATAATACCTTTGTTGTAAAATAAGTGTCAAGCAATTTTTCACTTTACTATAGCAAGTTTTCGCTTACAAACTTCGCAGAAAAATTAAGAACCGAATCAGGATAAAAGGATAATGGAGCATTATAGTCGCTTTACGGATCCGAAATTGCCCACCATTTATGAAAAAGTCAAAGCAGAACAACGGCTTTCCTTTGAAGAGGGTGTCGCGCTTTACGAAAGCCCGGACATTACCGGGGTTGGGTTTATTGCCAATCATGCCCGTGAACGCCTAAACGGAAATGTCGCCTACTATAACATTAACCAACATATCGATTACTCGAATGTCTGCATTCTGCACGCCCGGTGCCACTTTTGTGCATTTGCCCGAAAAAACATGCAAACGGAAGGCGCGTGGGAAATGAGCGTTGATGAATTTTTAGACAAGGCGATGTATTCTATAGAGAACGGATGCACTGAGATTCATAGTGTCGGTGGCTTACACCCTAAACTACCTTTCGATTATTACCTGGACATCATTCGTGGGCTCAAAGAACGGATGCCACAGGTACACCTCAAATTCTTCACCGCTGTTGAAATTCACCACTTCTCACGTATCTTTAAAATGTCGATAGAGGAAGTTCTAATAGCGTTACGGGAAGCGGGTTTGGATTCTTTGCCCGGTGGTGGTGCTGAGATATTTGCGGAAGAAACACGTGAAAAGATTTGTCCGGGAAAATTGAGTGCAGCAGGTTGGTTAGAGGTTCACGATATTGCGCATCGCCTCGGTATTTCGACAAACGCAACGATGCTTTATGGACATCTTGAAACAAACGAGGATAGGGTAGATCACTTAATTCGGTTGCGGGAACAACAGGATAAATCAGGCGGTTTCGTGACGTTCATTCCGCTTGCGTTTCATCCGGCGAACACCCGCATGGCGTATCTGCCATCAACGACAGGTTTGACCGATCTTCGGAACATTGCGGTCGCACGCTTAATGCTTGATAATATGCCACATATTAAAGTTTACTGGATTATGACCGGTTTGAAAACAGCACAGGTTGCGCTCCGTTTCGGGGCTGATGATATTGACGGGACTGTAACCGAGGAGAAGATTACACACATGGCAGGGGCAGACACACCAGAGGCTGTTTCCGTTTCGTCACTGACGCACCTCATTGAGGAAGCCGGTTTCGTGCCTGTTGAGCGCGATACGCTTTACAATGAAATTGTTCGAGAGGGGAACCGGTGGTACAGAAAAGCCGCTTGAGGGTAGGCGCAGTTTCGTTTTTGAACACTAAACCGCTCATTTATCCTCTTTTGAACAAAGAACTTGAAACAGATATTGTACTCAGTGTTGATGTGCCAAGCCGCGTCGCAACATTCTTAAGTGAAGGTAAGCTTGATGTCGGATTAATTCCAATTGTCGAATACTTTCGTGTGAACCCATCGGATACGAAGTACTGCATTCTACCCGATATATCTATTGCATCTCACGGAAGTGTCCGAAGCATCCAATTGTTCAGCCGTGTGCCGATTCAGGAGATTCGACGGATCGCGCTTGATACGAGTTCCCGCACCTCCATTGTCTTACTAAAGGTCTTACTCGCTGAAAAATATGGGATTTCACCAGCATTTACAACGTGCGCGCCGACAGTAATTCCAAGCACAGCACTTCAAAACCGTCAGTATCCGCCTTTTGAGGCGGTCCTCCTGATTGGGGATCCAGCCCTCAGACACTTCGGTTCAACAGAATATAGTGTTGACCTCGGTGAGGCATGGTATAAGTTAACAGGATTGCCGTTCGTCTATGCTTGTTGGGTAGCAAGAAAAAAAGCACATCTTGGCAACTTATCGCAAGTACTCCTTCAATCGAAAACACGTGGTATCGAACAAATCCCGGAAATCGCACGGATCGAGGCGAAAAGGCTCGGTTTTCCCGAAAAGCTGTGCCTCAATTATTTGCAACATCACATCAAATATGACTTGGGTGAAGCTGAGATTGCCGGTCTTGAACTTTTTTATAAGTATGCCGTGAAAAACGATCTTGCGCCGCCGGATCGTCGTTTGTCTTTCGTAACCAGTTGAAAGGGGCGGGGAATGGAAAGCGTTGAAAAATCCACTAACGGTACTGATTTTGTAAAACAGTTTGAGGACTATCTCAGAAGTTGTGGACTTCGTCTGACCCAAAAACGATTGGATGTCTTAAACCAAGTCTTCGATTATCCGGGTCATTTTCAAACGGAAGATCTTCTGGTTCAGATGCGCCGCAACGGTTACCGCGTGTCGCGCCCGACGATCTATCGGACATTGCCGCTGCTGGTGAGAAGTGGATTGTTGACAGAATTTATTGACGCGCAAAAAAATACTCGCTATGAGAGCATCCATTCGCTCCGAGAACACGCTCACCTCATCTGTCTACGATGTAATCAGATTGTTGAGTTTAAAGAGCCAGGGATTGATGCCTTACAAAAAGCGGTGTGTGAAGCACACGACTTTAAAGCCGTGCGCTTCCGTAATGAGATCATCGGTTATTGTGCTGAATGCCAAGCAGAGTTAGAACCCAAAACACCTGATGAAGCGGATGAAACTACTGCTTAAGCCGTGCCCACGTTGTGGTTAGCAGCCCTACCGGATTAACGTCCGTAAGCCCACTGGCAGCATTTTCGTAGTCTTCATTTGTAGGTTCATAATCCAAGTCGCTTGACCAGCAGATAACGTCGAGTTGGACCTGGTTCGAGCTCTGTCGTGTCCATATCATCATGACGTTTTCACCGTCTTGTAATTTGTTGACCGTGCCACCGTCACTTCCAAAATCACCCGTCCGCACCCATGTCCATTCTGGGACATTTTCTTCAAGGATGATATGATCAGGACGAGCAAAGGCGGGTTTGTCCGTTGGAATTTCATCGCCATCATCGCCCAAAACCCACAACCAATCTGAGTGATTGCTCGGATTAATGGCGCGCACGATAAACCGCCAGTCCCCTGCTTTTCCATCAGCAGCACTGATGTCGAACTTGTAGAGTATCCAACCTTGTCCACCAGCATTAGTGATGATATCGCCGAAGGCACCTTCCGTGGGATCGAGTGCGCCTTCACCCTTGCCTAATTTATAGACATCCGCGGAGTCCCTTTCATCAAAGGCTTCTGCCTCAAACCATATCTGTTCGCCACTCCCGTATTTAGAAACCCTAAAGTCTTCTACGGCAAAGCCCGTAAATGGTTGTATCAGCAAAAAACCGAGGGCTAAAATGAGCGTTAATTGAAGTCGCTGAAGCATTGTACATTCTCCTTCATCGTATTTTGGTGCTATATTAAAGAAGTCATGATTAAATCAAAAATTTAACACGCGTCTTGAAATAGTGTATCATTGCAAAACAACGCCTGATAAAAACGACAAAACTACTGCTGCTTAAGACGACTCCACGTTGTGGTGAGCAACCCTTCTGGATGCACCGGCAAAGTTTTATCCTCCGCTTTTTCATAGTCCTCGTCTGTGGGTTGATACTCTAAATCACTTGACCAGCAGAAAACGTCGTATTGGACCTGAAGTGAGCTTTGCCGTGTCCATATCATCATGACGTTCTCACCGTCTTGTAATTCGTTAATCGTCCCAGCATCCTGTCCAAAATCTCCTGTTTTCTTCCATGTCCATTCGGGGATATTTTCTTCAAAGATGATGTGATCGGGACGGACAAAAGCAGGTGCTGCATCTGGAATCTTATCACCATCGTCCCCCAATACCCACAACCAGTCTGAGTGGTTGCTCGGATTAATGACGCGCCCGATGAAACGCCATTCTCCGGCTTTTCCGCCAGCACGACTGATGTCGAACCTGTAAAGTATCCAGCCTTTTTTCCCTGCACCGGCGTTCGTGATGATATCCCCAAACGCACCGTCGGCAGGGTCTACAGCCTTTTCGCCTTTGCCCAACTTATAGACATCCTCGGAATCCCTTTCGTCAAAGGCTTCCGCCTCAAACCATATCTGTTCGCCTTTTCCGTTTTCCGAGACCTTGAATTCTTCTACAGCAAAGCCTGTAAACGGCTGTATCAGCAGAAAACCGAGGACTAAAATGAGCATTAATTGAAGTCGCTGAACCATTGTGCATTCTCCTGTTTGCTGGTGGGATTCCTAACCCCACCAAATAGAGTGAAAAACGAAATTTTGACAATTTTTGAGGGTTTCGGTTAAATAATGGTGCGTGAATTAGCGGTAACCTTCCCAACCGCGCGGCACCCCATCAATTACAAAAATGATAACATATTTCACCGAAAGCATCAAGCAAAAGATTTCCAAATGCCCTATTAAACGCTTAACTCTACAACATCTTGTTTGACAATTTCTTTCGTATGTCCATAAGACGCAGTTTGCACGAGTTCCTGAACTTCAGGTGTTAAACGGTTGATAATAGTCTCTGGCAAACTCGGCTGCCCCTCATATTGCGGACGATAAACAGGTAGCGTTGTTCTGGTGTCATTTTCCTCCCCTTTTAGGTTAGTTGGACATGTTCGCTTTTGACAATGTCTTTGATATGCGTATAGGATGCGGGTTGCACAAGTTCAACGGTTTCAGGAGAAAGTCGTTCCATGACTTCAGGTGGAAACGGAACCCTTTGTGCCCTTGCATCTTGGAAAAACTGTGTTGTGTAGCGCAAGATGATAAATCGCCGATACCGATCCTTCGGTTTCCAGATGAGGACTCCGTGGGTCAGCAGTTCGGACAGGACAATGGCATCGCCAGCGCGCGCTGTCACATTCACTAACGCGGGATGGAGTTCATCGGGTGGATCCCCCGGATCCGGGAAGAAAAGTCCGTCTGGACGTTCAAAGTTTGCTTTGTGGGAACCGGGTAGTACAACCAAGCCGCCATCGCCGGGATGGACATCGGCAAAATAGAAAAAGACGACGAAATCGTTGCAGTGAATCTGTCCATTCTTGGTGTCGTAACGCCGAGTCTGCCATCCACAATCTTCACGGGCACAGTGCAACTTGCCGATAACCTGATCGTGTTCTGGTCCCTTGACGAGGAGGCTGCCTCGATTAAAACGGGGCTTATTATCGGTAAGTTCCTTCACAATGTGCCATGTTTTCGGATGAAGTGTGAGTGCTTCAAGCGATTTGTCAAACGAAAAGCCATTGGAATAGCCACCACCGCTACTATAATTAATACCGGGCGGGAGCTCATCCGGTGGTGTTTGGGCGCATCGCTCGACGGCATCCTGTGCGTTTTTCAATTCTTCATCGCTGAGGACGTTTTTGAGGTGGATGTACCCTGTTAAGTCAAAAAGGTATCGTTGTTTGGGGGTCATGTATCCTCTCCATCTGATAGAGAACGTCAAGGTACCCACTACCTAAAGGTAGGAGCTTGTGCTTCCTCGCGACTGCGGTTTTCTCTAAGAGTCCACCGTCTTACTGTCGCTCCACTTTAGGCAGCCAAGCCTGCCCGTTTGATATTCATAGCAGCGTTTACGTCTCTATCGTGGTGCGAACCACATTCGGGGCACGTCCACTGCCTATCTGAAAGAGAGAGATCTTTGTTATAGTAGCCACAATCACTACAAGGTTTCGTCGTTGCTGTCCATTGTCCGATTTTGACAAAGGTTTTACCGTGCTTTGCACACTTCTGTTCCAATATCTGAAGAAACTGATAGAAGGCATGGTCAGAAACTTTGCGTCCCCAAAGGCGTTTCATACCCTCAAGGTTCAGCGTTTCAAAAATGAGTGTATCAAACGCTGTGCAAAGTTCGGTGGCAAGTTTCCATTGCCAATCTTCTCTTTGTCTGGCAACTTTTCTGTGTTGTCTTGCCAAAGCACGACACGCACGATACCAATTGCCTGAACCTTTGACTTTACGACTGAGGGCTTTGCTTAGAGATCGCAACGTCTTCAGCGATTGTTTGAAAAACTGCGGAGATTCTATCTTATCACCCTCGTCGCTTGTTAGGAATGTCTTGTTTCCGTAATCAAACCCTGCGCTCTTACCCGTCTTGGGTTTCGGTTCGGAATCGTCAACATTCTCACATGAAAAGCATATCCAATAGTCGCCGCATTTATCACGTTTGATTGTGATCGTCTTGATTACGCCTTTGGTGGCACGGTGTTTGTGAAATGAAAACCATGTCTCTATACAGTTGATCTTGATACGATTATCTTCAAGTGTATAGCCTGCTTGTGTGAACGTCATAGAGGTGTATTTATGACGTGGTTTGATTTTCGGTCTACCCACTTTACGCGTTGTTTTGCCTGCTTTTCGGTTTTTGATATTGCCAAAAAAAGCGTCTTGAGATTTGCCATAACGTCCCACAACGTCTTGCACAACTTGACTCGGTAGCTCTTTCCAGTGGGATTTTGTCCGCCGTTTGAGCTTCGCAACATGCGCATTCAGACGAGACGCAGATACATTTTTACCAAACATGCGATAATACCGACGTTGTAAACCCATGATATGCACATGAATACCCCACATATCGTCAAGCATGTTGCCGAGTTTGATGGTGTTAGACTGATTCTGAAGTTTGTATTTATAGACTTTTCTCATGGTATATCAGGCACCAGGCATTTATCTCCAATCAACTGAGAGGAAACCGACACGTTACCGAGAGATAACGCTTGACTTGTCGGTTTCCAACCTGATACTATTGTTATAGGACATTTTTGACGAAATGTCAAATCTTTTTTGAGCTACAAACCTATGTGCCCGTCTACATCCCGCAAGCTAAAGCATGCGGATTTGACGGGAAGAGCGTTAAAAACTTGACATACGTCTGGAAATATTGTATAATTGAAAAATAAGTTTCTTGTAAATTACAGTTTATCTCGTGAATCGTGGCAGGGCTACCTTGTAAATCCGATTTACAACGCCTCATGTATACACCACAGGTAACCGAACATTATGAAAATCCGCGCAATGTCGGGTCTATCGCAGATGCTGATGGCTCTGCCACTGTCGGTTCTCCTGCCAGCGGCGAGATGCTTAAACTAACACTCAAGATAGCCGATGACACGATTGTTGCGGCGAAGTTTCGAGCATTCGGATGCCCTACCGCTATCGCGAGTGCCTCTGTCCTCACAGAATTAGTTACGGGAATATATCTCCCGGAAGCAGAAGAAATTACAGCGGTACAACTCTCTGAAGCGTTAGGAGGGTTGCCGCAAGATAAACAGCGTTACGCCAACGCTGCTGAAAAAGTCCTAAAAACGGCAATTGCTGATTTTCTGTCCAAGAAGGAGGGGCAAGCACCATGATTACTGTCACAGAATCTGCCGCACAAAAAGCAATTACACTTATCAGTAATAGTGAAACCTCGGCTGAATCCGAACTCGGCTTGCGGATGCAGGTTGTCGGCGGTGGATGCTCAGGGTTCCAATATAATCTCGAATTTGGTGCCGCGAAGGATACCGACAAAGTGTTTGACTTTCACGGATTAAAGGTTTTCATTGATCCGCGCAGTACGCTCTACCTTGCAGGTTCCGTACTCGACTATAACGATGGGTTGATGGATTCAGGTTTTAAAATAACAAACCCGAACGCGACAAACACGTGCGGTTGTGGTGAGTCGTTTAGCGTCTAACAATTTTCGTCTGTCCGATACGCTCACTTTGCAAGCACTTCTGGAAAAAAGATAGCCGGTTTAAAATATGGAGCTTTACCTAAGCGCGCCCAATAAGGCGCGCTTTTTGGCGAATTGGGTTTCCCTTCGTTGGATATTACACCCACGAAGATTTTAACTCGTGCACTTTGAGTGAGACTAAAGTTGCTGCGCTTCCCTCCGCGTAGATTCCGATGTCCGCATTGTCCAGATTTGGGAGGAAATAGGAAGTCATCGACAGTTCCCCATCGTTACCGAATGCCTCAATAGAGATACGGTCAACCAGAATTTGCAAACGGATTTTCCCATCTTGCGGCGCGAGGGGTCCGCTTCTTTCTAAGAATGTCAGTTGTTGCGATGCGACATCGTAACGGATAGCCTGCCCACGAATCTTGAAACCTACAGCGGCAGCATCGTTCAGGGCTATTTCAGCCCGGATATCAAACAGCTCACCTGTCAATCCTGCAAGCGGATCTTCATCTGGTTCAAGCGACAGGTCACTCCATGCATGCGTGTATGCATGGATGTTTTCGATTTCCGCGACCGGTTCTCGGTGTAGACGGATCCCTTCTGAAGTTGTCCGAAGGGTTAGTTTGCACGGGAAACTCATCTGTTGGTTAAAGGGCATGTCCGGTGGGTTACTGCCGTTCATCCAAGCGATTTGGATACGTCTGCCATCGAATTCTGGCACATCGCTCCATGTTTGCGCTGCATAGAAGTTGGCACCGTAGTCAGCCTGTTGTGCGTCGCCTTCCGGTGTAAAGGTTGTTCCATCGAAGTTACCGACGTAATATTTCCCCGCCGCGCCCCAGAAAACCCATTTGGTATTGTCCGGATCATCGTCAACGGGAAGTTCAAAGATGTCAGGGCATTCGGTGTCTGGAATTTGCAGGTCGGATAACCTTGTCCACTCTTTAAGGTTTGTTGAACCGAACAACGCATAATCATTTTGGTCGAGATAGAGAGCCATCACCCATTTCTGCATAGGTTCATGCCAAATCACCTTGGGATCGCGGTTGCTCCCGACGATATGCTCAATTACGGGATTCCCTTCATACTTTGTCCAACTCCGTCCGCGGTCGTTGCTGTAGGCGATGCTTTGTGTAAACGGCACCTGCTCCGGGGCATGACTACCAGCAGATGTATAGAAGTTGACGAGCACTGACTCGTCACCCGTCTGGAAACCACCAGTGTTTTTCCAATCCACGACTCCTGAACCGGAGAAGATTGTGCCGAGTTCGTCTGGATGGATGGCATGGGGCAGCTGCTTCCAGTGGACGAGGTCTGTACTGACGGCGTGTCCCCAGGTCATGTTGCCCCAATTGATGCCCGATGGATTGTGTTGAAAGAAGAGATGGAACTCGCCTTTGTAATGGATTAAGCCGTTTGGGTCATTGGTCCAATTGGTTTTCGGTGTAAAATGGAACTGTGGGCGGTATGCTTCCTGATAAGCTGTTTGAATCATTAACTGTTTCCTTTCGGTTTTAAGCGTTGCAAAGAGATACCCGCTATTTCTTCTGTTTTGCTGATTATTCTATGTAAATCTTTTATTTTGTCAAGGGTGCTTTTTTATATCAGCCATCAGCAGTCGGCTATTAGCAAAATGCTGCTAACCCAACTACCGAAGGTGCATCCAAAAATGTGTATGAGCAATAAAATTGAATAATTTCGCTTATTCAATCACTATATCTTTTGATTGAGGCAATTCTTAAATCCTGACAAATAGAGGTGGAGAGTGATAAACCTTTGTAATATGCTAAATAATTCAGTAAGTCTACAAGTGCACGCACATTGGGACCCTATTGCAGATTCTACGTTCAGCATGCACAAGGATTCGCCTGAACTCGCCGAGCTGTTCGATCTGTCACCAAATCAGCCTGTCAAGGAACACGGGACAGATGTTTTCAATGCGTTCCTTCCGCCATTGACTGTGACATTGGGGGATGTCTGGCAACTTGATCCGAACAGTTTGATTACTTTCCTGCATCAGTTTCACAAGGGAGCAAGCACAGCCGTATATCACGGTGCTGAAGGTGCGTTCGCATGCTTACGTGCCTTTTCGTCAGATTATGCTGAAGTCGTTTTCCGAATTCATGCGGACTTCACATTAGAGAGTGCTGCCTATAAGGCGTGGCAAGACGCAAACTCATCGGAGGACCCTGATGACAACAAATCCCGTTTTGTCCCATCTCATTTTGTCGGACGGTTGTTAATAAATCTGAGAAAAGGGACGATTCGAGCGTTTTCGCTCTATCTCCCGCCGCGCAATAGTAATGTTGTCATCAGTGCCTTTGGTGGTATTGACATGGTGTTTGTGCCGCGCATGGAACTCCTCGCTACAGACGAAACCGACTGTAATCAAATTGCGTGGGATGCTGCCATCACGATGGAAGAAGCATATCGTGCAGTGGAACTAAAGTTCTACAAATTCTCGGAGATTAACTGGTTGCCAATTGATGAGGCAGTTACACAAGCGAAAGCAACCCGTCGTCCGATCCATGCGATCCATGTATGGGGGTGTTTAGACGATGAATCGTGCTGAGCGAACGGCAAATATTTGAGAGCGGGTCCGCTCTCCGATTCAGAAGTGATAAAAACACTCAACGAGAAGTTTGTCAATACGTGGGTGCTCCTCCGAGAATTGCCAGAACTGATAAGTGGTGCGAAAGGGGAAGCGGTCAGCCTTGTCGCTAAAGAGATGAAACGTCACTATACCGACTCTGTGGATATTTTGGTATTGACTCCCGATGCGGAAGTTATCATGCATCAGCCGGAGATGACATTGCCTTACCAGAATCAGGCGCGAGCCTACCTATCGGTGCTGCAGCATGCTGCAGGTGCGTTTGAAGGGAGACGTATTCGTGTCGGAAAGAGGTCAAAATTAGATGGAAATCCGATGAGTTTGGGAACAGAGTTGATGGAGGTTTTGCAGGTTTTTCGCGCCTCTGACACCGATACTCCAGATTACACGGTCGTTGAAATTGACACAACTCCGTTTGAACGCGGTGGTATCCTCCACATTGAGATACAGGTGGGTGCGGGTGAGGCAGTAGGAACGTTTGAGTTATTTGATGCTGACACCAAAATTCCTACAGAAGATAATGCGGATGAAGCATTGGAGGGGGCATGGGACGTTCCGTCCGGTGGTATAGGGCATATCTTTCACAATTTCAGTCGCGGTCGGCGTTTTAAGTTGGTCGCTACGGGTTCAAACAATCAGGGGGATTGCACCAACGCTTTTCTGGCGCGCGTTTCCGTTGTGCCGCCGTTTGAAACATAGGATATATTTTCCCAACCCACTTGTCAACGCGTGACTGCGTACTTCCGTTTTTATTATAACCCAAGTTGCTACTAACGAGTTTTTGAATATTCTAAGAAGATTCTTCAGGTGTTTCCCTACCCCGTAGCGGTAATATATCTATAGAAACAGCGTATCTAAGCAACTGCACCCTGTAGGGGTGCTATGTCTATGTATAGGTGGCAACTTGCGTTATTATAGTAAAACTTAAAAATCGAGGCGTAGCAGTCCCGATCCTTCTTCCGCTGGTCTAACGTTAATTACCTGATTTGTCTCCTACCTCTTTAATTTTTTGCGGAATTAGGCAACCGTTTTTCTGATCCTCCGCGTCACTATATATCAACACGATATTTATTGACAAATTTTGGAAAAATTTAAATGACTCTATAGGAGGAAAAGAAACATGTTCCGGGCATTTATTGTTGTTTTTTCAAGTGTCGTTATGCTATTGTTGGTGGCTTCTGCCAACGCGGGTTTGGATGAGGAACTCGTTTTTTATCTGACGTTTGATAACGTTAAAAATCAGACGATTATTGATGAATCCGGTAATGGTCTTGACGCAGAGATATTTGAGAATACAGAGATTGTCAAAGGCAAATATGGAGAGGCAATCCGTATCGCAGGTCAAAGGGTGGATTGCATCAATATCGCCTCTCAGGAAAAACTAAAAGTTATAGGCGAGATAACAATGATGACATGGATCTATTATCCAGAAACGTGGAAAGGCAAAAGGATGTTGCATTGGCTTGATAAAGACTGCCACTCAAATGATTGGGAGACTTCCTACGGTATGGGTAGTTCCGATATCGGTAACGGACCAGAGCTTGTGTTGTTTTTGGGATCACGGAATAAACAAGGGAATACGGATCGGCAGCACCTCGCGACTCCACACAAGATGGGCGAGAAAAAATGGCATCATGTTGCCGGAAGTTACGATGGGCAAACCATGAAAATCTATTTAGATGGTAAAGTCATAGGCAAAGAAAAGAAGGAATTCAACTTCGTTGGTGACAATGACGCGGATGTGCGGATCGGGTGCTCAAAAAACAAGCCGCAGTATTCATTCGTCAATGGCTCTATTGACGAAGCTGCGGTCTGGCAACGGGCACTCAGCGATGGCGAAATTAAACGGGCAATGGTAGGGGATTTTCTCGCTGTTTCACCGGGTGATAAAGTAGCAACGACTTGGGCGGATGTTAAAAGGAGGACGGTAATCCCTTAGCAATAGCATACTATAACAACACATTTTTAAATTATCCCGTAAGTCCTAAAGACTATCTGAAAGGTAGTAGAGTCCATTATTCACAATACAAAGGAAAAATAAGGAAAAAACTATGCGGATATCCCACACGCTTATGTTAGGTATCATTGTCATCGGTTTATTGTCCATTGCCGATGCCGAGGCTGATAGTATAAAAACTCAACTTGAAGTCTCCCCGCGACACAGCGAAAGGGTGAAAGTTACGACCTCCGATGAGCGTATCGTCAATGCGTTTATCGTTTATCCAGCGGTGAAAGAACCCGCAACGGCTGTCATTGTCATCCACCAGGGTCGCGGACTCACCAATTGGATCCGGCTCGTCGCAGACACGCTCGCTGCCGAAGGATTTGTCGCAATTTGTCCAGATCTGCTTTCCGGCATGGGACCTGATGGCGGCGGCACAGAAAGTTTCGACTCAAGGGACGACGTACCATGGGCTATCAGTGAACTCCCACCCTCCCAAGTCAAATCCGACTTGGATGCCATCCAAAAATATGTCCGAAATCTACCTTCAACCAACGAAAAAGTTGCAGTTTCCGGATTCTGCTGGGGAGGTGGTCAAACGTTCAGTTACGCTGTTCATTCCACCACAATAGCCGCTAGCTTTGTGTTTTACGGTCCTGCCCCATCAACAGAAGATATCCCCAAAATATCAGCACCGGTGTATGGCTTCTACGCCGAGAACGACAATCGTATCAACGCCACAATTGATGCCACTAAAGCTGCGGCGGATGCCGCAAACATCATCTATGAACCCGTCATCTATGAAGGGGTCGGTCACGCCTTCCTGATGCGCGGTATGGCAGAGGATGCCAACGAAGCACAGAAAACTGCCACCAAAGCCGTATGGGAACGGTGGGTATCCCTCCTAAGAGGACTCTAAAGGAATACGCGTGGCAATCGACTGAAAGATAAAATTGCCGTTATTAAAATTACTAAAGTCTACGGCTTGTGCTAATTGTTTTTGTATTTTCTACCGGATTTGTGTTCGATTGCTCCGATTTTTTGAAAAATTAGGCAACCGTTTTGTCTGTCACCCGCGTCACTATATATTAAGGTCAGAATCTACGCGAACAGAACCCTCTGTAGAGAGGATGTTTACGTAAAATATCTCCTATAATTCAGTATAGGGAAAATAAAAGATCAAAATTTATCTATAATCGGGAGCATCCTATGATGCGCAAGTCTGTTTTTCTTTGTTCAATGGAGCGGGGTTATACCAAGTTTACGATATTAAGTTACGCTGTCACCGTGTTACTTGTGTTCAGCAGTAGTACTGCTGTGTGGGCAAAGGCTCCAGAGACAGCGAAAATCGTGTTTATGTCGAAGCGGGACGGCAACCCTGAAATCTATATTATGAATCCCGATGGAAGCGATCAGGTCAATCTCACCCAACACCGTGCAGCCGATTACGTGCCGGTGTGGTCGCCAAATGGGAAGTATATCTTGTTCAGTTCAGATCGAGACGGGATCTTCGATTTGTATCTTATGGACGCCGATGGCGCAAACGTCCGGAAAGTACTCAAAAACAGCAAATATAGAATGGATCCTGCCTGGTCGCCCGATGGCAAACGCATCGCCTATGCACAAGGAGATCCAGAAAAGGCAAAGTTACAAGCAGGATTACGATTTGTCCCTTATGCGGATCTTACGCTTTGCACGGCAACACTAAATGGAGACTCCGTTGAGAAATTGACGGATGGATTTGGTCCGAGTTGGTCTCCTGATGGGCACGAAATAGCCTTTGTGGTGGGTGGTCGCAAAAGTACGCTACTGGGTATTTACAACTTGAGGAAACGCTCCCAAAAAACGCTCATCTCAAAAGAGATGCCGTGGATATTTGATCCGAGTTGGTCTCCACAAGGCGACAAAATCGCCTTTGCGAAACTCGACGGTGCTGCATTTGACGGACAGGGCTTTCTTCGGATTAAAAAGGGGACAATTTACACCGTGAACAGCAATGGCACAGGACTTCATCAGATTACTGACGAAGCTTCCTCTGACCCCACCTGGTCCCCAGATGGCAATAAACTGATTTACTACGCTTGGGAGTCTTCGCAACTCTTCAAAACGAATTTGAACGACCATAACCCAATGCGACTGACGCACGACGGGAGGAATTCGAGCCCGGATTGGTTTGACCCAACATTAAGCGTTTCACCTTCGGTGCAATTGTTAAGGACGATGTGGGGAAAAATCAAAACCGATTAAGATAATTATTAAAGTATAAGGAGATTTCAAAAATGAAGACTTTAACGATTAGTTTTTTGATACTGGTAATAATGAATGGACAGCTGAATGCCGATGACCATTCGGCAGCTAACAAGAAAATTACACTTAGTCTTGATGGGGCATCAGAAGTGTTAGTGGAAGGCTTTATTGCCCCAATTGAATATACACAATACAATTACCATGTGGAATGGGATGAATTGGCAAATTTGCGGGTTGCTGAACCGGAGAAACGGTATCCAACATCGGTTTTTCGTGCTTTTCTGCCCTCCAAAGCGGTTTCTGTCGGCGATCTCTGGCAGATTGAGGAAGAGGGTGCGCTGGAATTACTGAGACAACTGAACCCCAATCCGCGGCTGGACCTGGACATCAATGTGGGAGATTCCCGTGGACTATGGGCATGTCTGCGCGCCTACAATGATGAAGTTGCTGAGATTGTATTCCGCATCCATGCAGAATTCGTCTTAAACGATGGTCGGTTCACCCCGTCTCAGTTTACAGGACATCTTGTTATTGATCGAATTAGAGAGGAGATTGCTTTCTTCAAGATGTATGTTCCTGAAGGTGTACTGAATTTTGACGTCGGACGAAACAGTACTGGAGCTATAGATGTCGGTTTTTGTCCGCAAATGGAACTCCGTACTAAGGCACCAGAAGGTGTATCGGATATCAAGTTTGCGGAATCTATTACCCAAGCAGCAGCTGAACGTGCCTTAATACTGCGTTTTTACAAATCGCAGCAGATCAACTGGGTATCGTTGGAGGAGGCATTGGAGATGGCACCAGCACAAGAAAAGCCAATTCACGTTATCTCCATTGATGGACCGCTCGCCGACGAGGCGTGCTGAGGGAGTGGCAAATCATTGAGGGCAGGTGTCCTCTCAAGTGACCGAATTATAAAATACTTGAACGAAAATTTCATCAACACTTGGGTCCCCAATTCCGAATTAGGGCGCGTCCCAAGTCTGCGGGAACCGATTGCTAAGAGACGCGAGCGCGAATCTAAGACATTTGATACGACGCATGCTTTAGCGCAAGCCATCATAAAGAGTTGGAAGAAAGGTTCGCCCGTAGATTGTTTGGTTATATCGCCGACGTTTGAATTGATGGGTAGGCAACCTGTCAATGAACTTCTTTTTGCTGGTGGAAACACACCGAGACTTTACTTGACGTTTCTCCAGGAGTCCTTAGCAGGAAAACGCCCTGGATTCGGCGAGGATACCTCGAAAACTTCACCGGAACCTGATTCGGAGTCTCTTTCTGAATTAGATGCTGCTATTTCAAAGGATTTGAAAGTCATACTCACGAGTAAAAAACCTAAGCGGGAAGTTCTCAACATTTTTCGGACACCAAAATCAGGATACCAAGATTATACTGTCATTGAAATTGATACGACAGCGTTTAAGGGCGAGGGGCTACTTATTATTAACATCTTGGTAGGGAGTGCTGACTCCAAGGGCTCGTTCGACCTCTATGATGGTGACACTGAACTTCCTACACGGGGTACGCCTCACAGCGCGCTCGCCTCTGCATGGGATATTCTCCCCGGTAAAAAGGGAACAATCAAGTATCGTTTCGACCAAGGGAAAGTTTTCAAGTTGGGCGGTACTGGCAGTTGGTTCAGTGAGGAAGGGAGTATCAACGCCTTTCACGCTACAATTTTTGTAACCCCCATCCCCGAAGAAGAGGATAAACACTAACATCATCTTCTGCTGACACACTTAAAGAGCGCACTGGCAAAAGATGCCGTCGCGATGTATAATGAAGTTATCCGGCTTTGGAGGTAACGGATGAAGAATGACGATGCTGAACTGATTCAAGACAGTCTCACAGGCGATGAAAACGCTTTTGCTACGTTGGTGAGAAAATACCAAAAGCATGTCCACGCGCTTGCGTGGCGGAAGATAGGCGATTTCCATGTCGCTGAAGAGGTTACACAGGACACCTTTTTGCAAGTCTATAAGAAATTGGCGACGCTAAAGGATCCGCATCGTTTTGCTGGGTGGCTTTATAGAATTGCTGCGCGTCAATGCCACGCGTGGCTGAGAAAGAAACGAAGGCAGACACAATCGCTTGAAGACACAGATGCCAACTTGATAGAAAAGATGACGTACTCTCAGTATATCGCTGAGGAGCAGGAGAGAGCTGCGACTGATGCGCAACGCGACATCGTCCAAAGATTGCTTGCCCGACTGCGGGAAAGTGAACGCACCGTCGTCACGCTTCACTACTTCGGAGAAATGACGTGTGAAGAGATTAGCAGGTTTTTGGGTGTGTCGGCGAGTACTGTTAAAAGTCGGCTCCGTCGCGCACGACTTCGCTTAAAGAAAGCGGAACCGATGATCCGAGAGGCACTGGAAGGTTTCCAAATTAGGGCGAATCTCACCGAAAATATCATGCAAGAGATTTCCCGTATCACACCTACACCGCCTTCTTTTGGTAAACCGTTTGTGCCGTGGGCGATTGCTGCTTCGACTCTTGTCCTCGTTGTGATGGCGTTTGGAGCCAGCAATCAGTACTTAACACGTTTCCAACAGCCTTACAATTTTGATGCGCCATCGGAGATGACGATAGAACTCATCGATACACCCATTGTCCTGGATCTTACGTTGAAACCGGATGTGCGGACGCAACTGGGGAAGTCTACGGAAATCCCCAGTAAAGGCGGTGGACTTGCCCCGAACACAGATCAACCAGAATATGTGCCGAGGTTTCTTTCAGCACAAGCAAAGAAGGTTGTCCTCAACGATGAAGAACCTTCACAGAATGTCTTGAGCATTTTGCGAACACCGGTGGCGGGTACTCAAGATTATACTGTCGTTGAAATCGACGCGACAGCGTTTAAAGATGGCGGCGTACTCACGATTGATCTCTGGATTGGGAGTGCAGAGGCTGCTGGCGCGTTCATTCTGTTCGCGAGCGACAGCGAATTTTCCACGGACGGTATGCCTGAAGTTGTACTCACCTCAGCATCAGGGATCATCCCCGGTAAAGCAGGGAGGATCACGCACCTTTTTGACGAAGGCACACGCTTTAAGTTAGGTGCTACCGGTAATTCGTTCAGTGGGGAAGAAAAGGTCAATTCTTTTCTCGCGAAAATCTCTATAGGCACTGAATAATACTATTTCTGAAAGTAAATATCATAAGCCAACTTTTCTGAAAGGGGTTGGGGTAGCACAAACTAAAATTTTATGCTACAAGCACATTATTAATCTGTCCAATTCTCGGTTTTCCCATTCCGTTGTTTTTTCTTCCTCAATCTCACCAAAGAACAAACCTTTCCGTCCATCCTATATTATTTAAGGATTCCTTTATCCATTTTCTCGGAATTATGCACCCTTTTTATTTCTAAACAGCGTCACTATAGGGCAGTTGGGTCAGAATTATACCTCGTTTGTCAATTCGCATTTTGTTTATGGTATAATATGCTTGCAAAGTTATGCACCCTTTTCATCTCTAAGTAGCGTCACTATAAAGTGATTGAAGGGAATTCTTGGAACGAAGTGGCAGGTCTATATACGGTGTCGAGCAATTTCACCATACCTGCCTGAACGAACCGCAAGGAAAATTAAAAAAATGAAAAACAGTGATGTTCAACTCATTCAGCAGATTCTTGATGGTGATGATAATGCTTTCAGCGAGCTTGTGAAAAAATATGAAAAGCCCGTTCACGCACTTGTGTGGCGGAAACTTGGTGATTTCCACACCGCTGAGGAGATTACCCAAGATACGTTCCTGAAAGCGTATCAGAGACTGGCGACGTTAAAGAAACCGCAACGTTTTGCGGGTTGGCTTTATGTTATAGCGGCGAATAACTGTAGTACATGGCTCCGTAAAAAGCGTTTACGGATGCAGTCATTAGAGGAAACGAGTGTTGCACAGTTAGAAAAATCGACCTATTCAGGATATGTTGTTGAGGAAAACGAGCGAACAGCGGCGGAAGTGCAGCGTGAAGTCGTGAAAAAATTGCTTGCGAAACTCCAAGAGAGTGAACGCACGGTGATGACTCTACATTATTTCAGCGAAATGTCGGCTGCAGAAATCGGTGAGTTTTTAGGTGTATCAGTAAATACGATTAAGAGTCGTCTTCAGCGTGCTCGGCAGCGTTTACGGAAAGAGGAGCCACTCATAAGAGAGGCGTTGGAAAATTTCAAAATCACACCGCATCTAACGGAGAACATCATGCGAGAGGTTTCACGTATGAAGCCTACTGCACCGTCTGGTGGTAAGCCGTTAATGCCGTGGGCACTTTCTGCAGCAACAGCCATTGTTATTTTTCTCATAATGGGAGTAGGCTCTCAATACCTTGCCCGCTTTCAGAAACCCTACAACGTAGACGCACAATCGGAAACCACCATTGAAATTATTGACGCGCCCATCGTCCTTGACACGCAGGCAAAGCCCGATTTACGGAACCAAGCGGGGCGTTTTGATACCATTGGCAAGAATGTCGGCGCTGGTGCACAACTTTCGGAACCTGTTGCACTTGGTGCAGCACAGATAGAAGAAGAGACGCGACCGTCAGCGGAGCAACAGTGGATACAAGCAAGTGGACCGGAAGGCGGTGCGATATCGGGTTTGCTGGCAAGTTCCAGCGGAGATGTCTATGCTGCCTCATCCATTGGTATCTATAGGTTGAGTCCAGAGGCTCAGGCATGGACGCTTGTCAACACCACCCTTCCGATTACCGATCCACCAAATTCCGAACCCTCTGGCCTGATACCGATGGCAGAGCGAGGTGATGTCCTCTATCTTGTTTCCATTGATAAGGTATTTGCCTCGACCGATAGAGGCGAAACATGGCAGTCGCTTGGTATGCGTCCGAAGGGATCTGCTGTCGGTTTAGTGGTGACGGATAAGGCATTGTATCTTGGGCTTCGGGAGAAAGGGGTTTTCAGGTCCACGGATACCGGTAAGCAGTGGACTTCTCTAACTGATGGGACATTGGATGGAAAAATGTTCGCACTGACTGCGCTTGAAGATACTGTATTTGTTGGCACGAATCGAGGTCTCTATCGCCTAAGCTCAGGCGTTTGGGAAAAGTTATCGGTAGAGACTACCAAATCCGTTCAGTCCTTGGCGGTTTCTGGAAACAATCTCTATATAGGGACAGGACTGGATCTTTATGAATGCAATGAGGAAATTGATCCCGTGGCAATAGGACAGATGTTGGGGCAAATGTTCATCAACAATAAAGGGGCATACGAGATTTTCCACTCAACTGATTTGGGAGATTCGTGGACTGAGATAACGCCCACAAACAGATCTATTACCAGAATAATATCACTGAGTATCAGAGTCGTGGCTGTCGGTGATACCCTCTTGGTGCTTGGGATGGGTGGATTTCGTTCAACCGACCGCGGACAAACGTGGACAGAGCTCGCCTTTAATGAGAATACAATGACATTGGGTATATTTCCCGCTGCAGCGGTAAACGAAAATACTTTTTTTAGGGTGGGACCTCTTGGTGCTACACGTTCAATTGATGGTGGCGCGTCATGGCATCGCTTTATGGCAAATATGGTGGGGACCAGAATACTGGATTTAGTGGGATTTAAAAATGGTCTCTACGCCAATACCGGCACAACTGTTGTCAAATCGTTTGACGATGGGGAGTCTTGGAAACGTGTTTTTGTTGATTTTAGTGTCTCTGCCCTTGAACCGATAGAGAAGAGAAACCGCACAGATCGAGTCCACCATCCAAAGTTAACGGTTGCCGATGGTGTGTTTTACATTGTTACACCGGAAAAAAGCAAACTGCGCGTTTTCCGTATGTCTGTTGACGGCAACACACTAACTTCAATTGCAGGCATGCCCGTTTTGGGAAAAGATGTTTCCAAAAATGTGCGAGAAGCCGAGCTGGAGGAAGCGTATGAAGACGTTATGGCAAATGATGCCGCCAATGCCAGCGAAAAAGCAGGTAAGGTAGCTGGTATGTTCAGCGATCTCCTTGAAGCACTACAAGAGGAAATGGAAGAACTGGAATTGGTAGAGGCTGGTGGATTTGCTGTCAGTGGGAACACATTTTATCTTGAATATAAACGGAGACTTTTCAAATGGAAGTCGGGTGACCCGGAATGGGTGAACACGGGACTAATAGATGCAAGTGAACAACCTGATGATGAATTCGACAGGGGATTCCAATTAGCGGTTTCCGGGGAGACGGTCTACGTAGGAAAACGCGACGGTCATCTTTTTCGATCACTCGATGGTGGAGACACATGGAGAAACCTGACTCCGAATTTGCCGCTCCGTTTTACACGTTTCAACGAGATAGTCTTTGCCGATTCAACAATCTATGTCGCCACGGACGCAGGTGTTTTGGCATCACAAACAGGGGAGAATTGGCGTGCGATAACCGATAAAGTCGGGACGCACATCGTCATAGATCGCTTGGCTGTGGCGGGCGCGAAGGTTTATGGTGCTGGTAAGGCTGGGGGCTATCAGTTGAACAGTCGAAACAGGTGGGAAAAAATCTCGCCGGAGATTCCTGATAGCATCTGTGATATTGTGGTCAATGACAATAAACTTTATATAGCCACTGAACAGCGTGGGATGTTTCACGTCTCACTTGAAACAGAAAATGATTCATTAACTCAAAATTAACATCCAAACATGAAGTGGATGTATTTACAAACCTCACCCTCCTAAGGAGAAAACAATGAAAAAGCAATGTTTACACTCATCCTTCATCGCGTTTGTGCTTCTGACAACGTTTCTATTTGCCGGTTTTAATGTAGCAGAATCGGAACAGACACCCACAGATACGCCTCTACAAAAATCTGAAAATACACGAATTGTTCCAAACAGCAATATTCTGAACCTAATTCCGAAAGAGACTTTGGGTGTTGTCTATTGCCCCAACATACTGGAAGCAGATAATAGGATTAACGTACTGATAACTGAACTTTCCCCTGGATCCGAAGCACTCGAAATACCGGCGAAAGCCTTGGCGCATATCTTCCCGGCGGAACTTTTGACGGATATTTTCGTGGATAAATTTGAAGGTTTAACCGATTTTGAAAAAATCGGATTGGATTTAAATCAAGACTTCGCAATTTTTATTACCAGTTTGCAGCCACTGCATCTCTCCGCACTCATGCGTCTGACAGATCCTGGAGTAATGAAACGGGTGCTTGAAGCGGAAGGAAGCACACCCAGGGAATATAAAGGTGTAACCTATTGGAACACCACCAAAGGGAACCAAAGTTTTGCTATTTTAGAGGATACCCTCGTTTTTTCAATACCTGCTGGGGCTTGTGAAAACGTTATTGATACCTATAATGGGGCGCGGCAGGCTATCACACAGAACCCAAACTACAGCACTTTCTTTGCCGATATTTTGGCAGAGGACGATCAGGTGGGAGTCTGCTTTGATATTGCCACCCTTGCTGCCACCCTTGATCGTCCGCTTGGGGAAGAATTGGAATCAATCACGGACACCCTCAAGGAGGGAGACGAAGCATCCAAGATAGTTGGATCCTACCTCGATGAGATGTCCGTAGAGCAAGTAGAATTCATTGAGCAGTTGCTGGCTGTAAGCACGAGAATTGAAATAGACGGAACCAATCTTCAAATCAAGCCGTTCCTGAAATTCGGAAGCGGTAGTGAATTTTTGGAACTCCTGGAAGAGAGGTCTAATGAATTGGGTTTCCTGGATGAGTTACCAAATCGTGCAGCTACGAATGGTGCCGTTCAAGGTTGTCCACGGTTGCTGAGTGAGCTGAGTCGGCTCTGGTTACCTATTTTACCAAACGAAACTCCAGAGAAACAGGCGCGACAGGATTTACTCCTCGAACAGGTGAAAGATTTTCATGAATCTCTCGTGAATCAATGCAGTGTTTCTGCCACTTTTGGGGATAACATTTCACCGGATTATCTGTTCATTTATGAACTGAAAGATGAAGAGGCTGCCAGAGTTTATATGGATGAGGTATTTCTGGAACAACTCAACACCCAAGGCATTCATGTGGGTAAATCGATAATGCATAACCGCGTTGAGATTAAAAGTTACGTCTTTCTCTTTCCCAGTCTCAAAGAGGCACTTCCAGCCGAGTTGCCGGAAGAGATTTCTGGTTTAATCCCGACCGAATGGCACTGGTCTTATGCGTTTACTGACGGACAACTGCTTTTCTCAGCGGGTACGGGTCCAGAATCAATTCAAATGGCACTTGATAGAAGAGTCGGAAACGAAGAAAGGTTTTCTGATCATCCGAGTTATCAGAAACTCGTTGAGAACTTGGGGACTGATAACAACATTTTCGTTGCGGTCTCCCCAACTATCGCTGCTAAAAATTCTGCGCCGATACTTGGGAGAATGGACCCGGACAATGCGGGAATGCAAATTATTGCCGGACTCTTCATGAATCTACCGGAAAACTACAGTATCGGTCTTTCCGCCAAAAGACGGGGCAATAGCATTGGTGCGAAACTGTTCATTGATCTCGGTGATTTCAAACAGTTTATACAAATGATAACGATGATGGGTCAAATGGTCCAGATGCAATAAGTTCGGAAGACATCGAGATTAGTTGTCGGTTGTCAGTTATCGGTTATCGGTAGGCGAGGTTTGTAACCTCGCCTTTTTAGCGTGTCCAATTAATTCTAATACCATTTCTGATTGAAATTGTAGCATAAACTTCATAGGTTGTGTTCCATTGTAGCATAGACTGTTAGTCTGTGCCCTGCAGGGCGGTTAATGCGATATAAACTTTCAGAAATGGTATAAAATCCACTAATGTTTGTGTTTTTGCAGAATTATGCACCAGCTTCACTTCTAAGTCGCGTCACTATAGGTGATCGGAGGATAAGTGCCGCCTTTCCTACCACTGTTTTCCTCTTTTCCTTAAGA
Organism: Candidatus Poribacteria bacterium; assembly: GCA_022821965.1. GTDB lineage: Bacteria > Poribacteria > WGA-4E > WGA-4E > WGA-3G > WGA-3G. Next base: position 53,733 of record JAJECN010000011.1, on the reverse strand, counting down.
ACTCTTTCTTTTTTGCGGAATTAAGCAACCGTTTTGCCCCTATCTTGCGTCACTATAGTCTGATATGTTATGAATCAAACTATCGCTTTCTGGAGGCGGCTGATGAAAAACGACGATGTTGCACTTATTCGGCGAATTCTCGCTGGTGATGAAATCGCTTTTGCTGAACTTGTGAAAAGATACCAAAAGCCGGTTCATACATTGGCGTGGCGAAAAATTGGAGATTTCCACATCGCCGAGGACATTACCCAAGAGGTCTTTCTGAAAGTATACCAAGGACTTCGGACGCTGAAAGATCCGCATCAGTTTTCTGGGTGGCTCTATGTGATTACGGCAAATTTATGTGCTACGTGGCTTCGCAAAAAACGGATACAAACCCAACCTTTGGAGGACGCAGAGAAAACAATGCCACAAAGAGATGCTTACTCACGATATGTCGTGGAAGATCGGACAAAATCCGCAGCGGAATCACAGCGCGAAGTGGTCAAAAAGCTGCTCGCGAAGTTGAAAGAGAGCGAACGCACAGTGATGGCGCTTCACTACCTTGGTGAGATGACGGTTGAAGAGATTAGCCGATTTTTAGGCGTGTCGGCAAGCACAATTAAAAGTCGTCTCAGGCGTGCCAGACAACGTTTACAAAAGGAGGAGACAATGATTAGAGAAGCACTCGACCATTTTCAGGTATCCCCGAACCTAACCGATAACATCATGCGAGAAGTTGCACACCTGAAACCTGCAGCACCTTCTGGGGGTAAGCCGTTGGTGCCGTGGGCGATTGCTGTTTCTACGTTAGCAGTGGTGTTGTTGATGTTGGGTGTAAGCAGTCGATATTTAGCGCGTTTCCAGAAACCTTACAGTTTCAATGCTGCTTCAGAGATGAAGGTTGAACTGATTGACACGCCTGTTGTGCTGAATCTTGAATCCGAACCGGATGACCGAACGCAACTCGGAAATACCAACGCAGAAGGTAAGAACAATGGGGCCGCCCAGCAGCCTGATGAGGTTTTGTTTGCTGCCGCGCAGACAGAGGGTGCAGACGTTTCTGTCTCTAAACGACAGTGGGTGCAGGCGAAGCCTGCCAGAGGCACTTGGCTAACTACGGTATTTTCGACACCTAAAGACGAACTTTACGTAGTTGATGGTGACCTGAATATGCACAAATTATCAGCCGATGGAAAGAAATGGCAGTATATCTCCGACATGAGGTCATTGGATACCCATTGGGCAACAAGATCACTTGTCGCAAAGTGGAACGATACCTTCTATGTTGTTCCATCTGACCAACTTTTTGCTTCAACAGATGGTGGCGTGACATGGGATTTGCTCTACTCTTGGCAGGAAGAACAGAAGTATTGGAATCCGGTTGCATTGGTGCTAACGGATCAAGCGTTTTATCTCGCTTTTGAGAACGGTATTTTTCGTTCTGAAGATGGCGGTAAGACCTGGGAGGCGATAAACGATGGGTTGACAGGCGAAATAGAATCCATAGCGGCGATCCGGAATACAGTCCATTTGGGATCATCACCAATATTTGCTGGAACGGAGGATGGACTTTACCGGCTCGAGGGTGGCGGTTGGCAACGCTTGGAACTCCCCGTGCCAGCCAAGGTCATTCGTGCAGTCGCGACGACTGAAAACCGACTCTATGTTTCGGTAGAGTTACATTGGGATCAAGTAGATCTTCGAAAAGCAGACCGTGAAGAGCAGCGGACGTGGTGGATGTTCCGCTCGAGCGACTTTGGGAATTCATGGGAAGATATAACGCCAACCAACGCTTGGCCCATAAAAGGGAGGGCACCTTGGATCCAACTCGTTGCTGTCGGTGAAACGCTTTTGGCGAGCGAGCTCTACGGAGGTATGGTGCGTTCTACGGATGGTGGAGGGACATGGCTGGCTCCGCAACCACCAGGGACTTCTTTTCCTTTGTCTCCGATATACGCCGCCGCCACAGTGGCTGAGAATACCATTTATGTTGCCGGAAATACTGGCCTTTATCATAGCACTAATGGCGGTGAATCGTGGGACCTTGTCAATATAGGTCGTCATGGACAAATCCATGACCTGGTCGCCTTTAAAGAAACCGGGAACGGACAGGATACCCCTACGACGCTCTATGGAAGAATCAAAGAAGAGATAATGAAAACTACCGACTCTGGGCACTCTTGGAAGCCTGTTCATGCAGAGATACCGATGAAAGTACCTGTTAGAAATCCACATCCACCCATAGTACACGTAACCAAATCTGATGGCGTGCTTTATGCAAAAGGTAGCACACCTGATGATATACACCTATATCGCGTGTCCGCGGATGATAATAGGCTTGTGCCGGTTCAAGGGATACCACGCTTTAACTCAGGAATGTTCAGGAGAGAAATGGGCCGGGGTCGTCTTGATTTACAACGTAGGTCGCTCGTTGAACACTTACAAAAAAATTTTCCGGGGGCAACCCAGTTCTTCAAACAACTGGCAGCGGACCCGAGACAAACTGATCGACTGGTCGATGGCGGATTGCGTGGCGCGTTTGCTGTCAGCGACGACACGTTCTATATGGAATACAACTTTAAACTCTTCCGATGGGAGCCAGGGGATACAGAATGGTACGACACCGAACTGGAGGAAACCGCTGAACTTGACGTTGATGTATGGCATAAGATAATGGAAGGGTTCAAACTTACCGTTTCAGGGAATACTGTCTACGTCGGAAAACGGGATGGGCACCTCGTCGTCTCGTTTGATAGGGGAAATAATTGGATTGATGTCACTCCAATCCTGCCATTCCCTGTTAAGGTTTTCAAAGAGATCGTATTTGCAGGTTCTACGGTGTACGTGGCAACAGACGCAGGGGTTGCTACGTCGAGCGACGGAAAACGTTGGCGTGCTATTACCGATACAGCGGGAACGCATCTTATCATGGAACGATTGGCTGTTGATGGCACAAATGTTTATGGGGCTTCCGAGACGAACGTCTATCGGTTGCAGAGTGATGGTGTCACATGGAAACAACTCACACCGGAAGTGCCAGATAGAGTGACCTCGCTTGCTGCTGATAGGAACATGTTGTACGTCGGGACACAAAGCAGCGGTATGCTTCGCTTCACCCTCAATGAAGAGTGAGACATATTTCAGGGCAGTAATCACCTGGTGTTGCGAATGCGATGCTTCTCTATAGGAGAAAACAATGCTAAAAATTTTTGCCAAATCAATCCTTTCGTTTATGGCAGTGATGCTACTACTTTCTGTTATTAACATGGAGGGCAGTGCAAGGAGCCTTGAGCAGAATTCGCAAAACATTCCTGAGCAGCGTCAAAAAGTTGTTTCTTCTGCAAAACCCAAAGAGACGAGCATTTTCACCGTTATAGAGCTCGAGGATTTGGAATATCCGACCCTCGCGGCTTCTATCCAATTACCCTTTCGCGTTCGTCCAAACAACACTGTCATCCTTTCGGGAAAACACGTATATCTCACGACCGAACGACGTCTGCACGTCGTTGATGTTTCTATCCCACAACGTCCGTCTTATCTGACATCTCTTGAGTTTCCTGCTAAAATCGGCAAAGTTCTTGCCTTTGGAGACTATCTCGTTGTCGCAAGCCGAAAAAAGTCTCATCTCGTCGATATTTCACAACCATCGCACCCTGTGCTGCAACCTACCATGTATTTACCCCAGCGAAATGCGATCAAAGACTTTGATGTTCTTGACACTTACCTCTATATTATAGGCGCGAATGACTACCTTTACGTCTTTTCCCTCGTTTTCGGACAGGCGCGGCTCGTCAAATCCATTGAATTGGAAAAACGCTGGTGGTTGCTAAGTCCAGAAGCTGGCGGTCCTAAGGTGAAACAGATTCCACTCTCGACTTCACACCCTATTTCGGGAGATCTCTTGAACCCGCTCCTGTCACAACGCGGATTTTTACAACTCAGCAGCAAAGGGGAGAAAGTCCGCGCATCATCTGAAATTCTGGGCGTCGAGAGTTTGAAGGATCCGATGTATGATCTGTTCACTTTCGATGCACACATCGTTAATGATCATCAAGCATCACAAGGGATGGGCTATTATAACGTAGAGCGGGAATATCGCGACTATCTCTCCGCGATGGGAGTAAAGACGCTTACTCGCAGACATCCGAAAATTGTGTATACCGTCGTTGCTGGAAAGATGCAACAAATCGATCAGGACCCATCAACAGAAAAGATAGATGTCGCTAACAAGCGATTATTGGGACCTGTCACAGATTTTCAAATTTTAGGGGATGTGCTTTACGTCGTCAACGCAAAGGGGTTCTTTTCTATAAAACGCCTTATCAAATCCAAATTAAACCTGCGTCGCGTAGATGAATTGCGGGAGAAATGGTTTGTTATATCTGCCACGCCGCTGCAGTCGAATCGCCCGATAAGTCTGGCAGTTGCGGAAGGCTACGCCTTCGTATTAGCCACCTCGGAAAAATCACAAAGGTGAACCCTTGCCCTGATTGACGCACCGTATCACAGAGGCAATCTCTATTGATTTCCTGCTGCGTCCTCCAATTTTTTTCATGAGGATGTATATTTTTACCTGGATCTGTGATATAATTCTACGGACAAGAAAAACGGAAGCGAATCGGGCAACTGTAAAACCTCCTTACCTCTCGCCGTGAAAAATAGAACTTTAACCCTCTTTTCATGAACCTATTCCGATTTTTTCAGAATTATGAGACTTTTTTATTTCAAGTAGCGTCACTATGTGTTGATGTGAAATGATGAACATTCCCTTTTCAGAGGTGTCCGATGAAAAATGATGATACGCAACTCATCCAACGCATACTTGAAGGTGATGATACCGCGTTCTCTGCGCTTGTGAGAAAATATCAAAAGTCGGTTCACGCGCTGGCGTGGCGGAAGATTGGAGATTTCCATATCGCTGAGGACATCACGCAGGATACATTCCTGAAGGCGTATCAGAAACTCTCTACACTAAAGAAACCACAGCGTTTCGCAAGTTGGCTCTATGTGATAGCAGCGAACCATTGCAGCACGTGGCTCCGGAAAAAACGTCTGTGGACACAGTCATTGGAAGATACGAACAGTGCACAGTTAGAAAAAGCGACGTATTCTGGATATGTCATTGAGGAAAACGAGCGGACAACGGCAGAAGCGCAGCGCGAAGTCGTCAAGAAACTATTAGCGAAATTACAAGAAAGTGACAGGACTGTCATAACGCTCTACTACCTCGGGGGAATGACTTATGAAGAGATAAGCGAGTTTTTAGGGGTCTCGGTAGCTGCGATTAAGAACCGGCTTTACCGAGCACGTCGCCGCTTAAAGGAGGAGGAACCCATGGTAAAAGAGGCTTTAGACAATTTTCAAATCACACCAAATCTGACAGAAAATATCATGCAAGAAATCTCGCGTCTGAAACCTATTACTCCGTCAGGTAGTAAGCCACTCGTGCCGTGGGCAATAGGTGTTTCGGCGTTAGTCGTCGTTTTTTTAATGTTGGGTGTTAGTAGTCAATACTTATCGCGCTTCCAGAAACCTTACAGTTTCGACGCAGCTTCAGAGATGACAGTTGAACTCATCGAAGCACCAATCGTGCTAAATCTTGAATCCGAACCAGATGTCCGAACACAAGTTGGAAGTTCCACTGCCTCGGGTAAAAGCGTTGTGTTTGCGCAGCAACCTGATGAGGGACCAGTTGTATTTGCAGCTGCTGAATCGGATGAAACCTCTGAAAATTATACGCAATGGGAACTGCCCAAAAAAGCGAAAGCGCGTTTAGGAAAAGGCGGCATTAATATGATTGCGTTTTCACCCGATGGGACACAACTCGCAGTGGGGAGTAACATCGGTGTGTGGCTGTATGATGTGGAGACAGGTGAAGAGAAGTCCGTGTTTATGGGCGGGTGCCGATCCCTCGCATTTTCGCCGGATGGTCGTTTCCTCGCCAATGGTGGTGGATATTCTGATGTGCCAAAAGTCGAATTGTGGGAGATAGCTACCGGACGTGAAGTGTTGCTCGCTGATGCGTATGATTCTGCTTCGGTATTACGGTTCTCTTCAGATGGGAAAAGGGTTGTCAGTGTGAGTGGTGCGGGGGATTCAATTATCAGCTTGGATGTTGAAAGTGGCAGGGCATCTGCAAGACCTTTCAAGAGTAACCCCTTTGGCGAGTTTAAAGGGGGAAATGAAGTGTACACAATTACACGCGGTAAAGTCGCGATTGGGCAGATGGATGGGAAGATTCAGTTATGGGACACAACAACCCACAAAGCGTTATCGACCCTTAGAGGACATACAGATTTGTCGCTTCAACCGCTGGATAAGTCCTCTCCTCGTAGACAAGCGTTTATGCCGAACCGAAAAAATCAGGTTTTAGCGTTGGCATTTTCGCCTGATGGCACGCGTCTCGCCAGTGGAAGTAAGGACAAAACGGTGCGATTATGGGATCTCACCAGCGAGGATGAATGGATTACACTCCAAAAACATACAGGTTGGATAAACGCGTTAGCGTTTTCACCCGATGGCGCAACGCTTGCAAGTGGGAGTACAGATAAAACGGTGCAATTGTGGGATACTGCCATTGGAGAACCGCTCGCGACGCTCACTGGACATATCAACGGTATTACTACGTTAGCATTTTCACCCGATGGCACCACGCTTGCAAGTGGAAGTGCAGATGGCACCATCCGGTTCTGGAATACAGGAACTGGTGCTCCGCTACCTGACCGTATCACTGAACACACGCAGTCGGTGAAAGCAGCGACTTTTTTTCAGGATAATTCCACGCTTACAAGTGTAGCGTTTAATGGTGTAATCACCTTCTGGGATGCGAAAACATCGCAAAAGTCCACGATCCAAGCTGCGGGACATCGGGACTTGTTCCCAACTTTAGCATTTTCACCCGATGGCACAAAACTCGTCAGTGTAGGGGCAGAAGGGACTACAGTCTCTTGGCGGCCGGATCATCTGATTCGCCTGACGGATGTAAAGACCGGTCGTGAACTGGCAACCTTGCAGTATTTTAGTGGTGCTGATAAACTCACCTTTTCACCGGATGGCAAAACGGTGGCGTTTAGTGGTTTTGGTGAAATTCGCTTGTGGAATACGGAAACCGGTAATGAACAAACAATCCCTCTCGCTGATCTGAAAACTGGTATGCCTCACAATATACCAACAGTTTCGGCATTGGCGTTTTCGCCAGATGGTAGATGGCTCGTCAGTGGAACTCAAGATGGAAAAACCCAAATGTGGGACGTTGCAACCGGTGAAGCCTTAGTTGCCTTCGCAGCACCGATGGAGCAAGAGAATCCTGGCGGTATTTCTGCGTTGGCATTTTCGCCAGACAGAACCTTGCTTGCCGTTAGCACACATAATCACATCCATTTATGGGAGGTCGATCCCCCTAATAAGTTTTTCTCGGTTAGCACCGAACATAAGCGAGGTAACACGAGATTCTATGGCTATCCTGAACCGTTAGTTTTTTCGCCAGATGGAACGATTCTTGTTAACGGACTTACCAACGGTGCAATTCAATTGTGGGACGTTACGACTGGCGATCAAATCGCTGCACTTGACGGGCATACGCAAGGAGTGGAAACGTTGAAATTTTCTCCTGATGGGAGAACACTCGTTAGCACTGCCGCAGATGGTACAATCCTCTTGTGGGATTGGGATGAAGTCTTCAAGGGTTCATCTAAAAGCGAAGAATGGTAAAAAGATTGTAGAGGCGGTAGCCACTTGCGGATTGCAAGTGGTTGCCGTCTTATCCTTGCCCCATTCAAACGTCCACTTAACCTTGCACGCCTCACGTTAAATCTCCGCACTACTGTCATCTCCAGACGGTATCCAAGTTTCTACATGGACGGAGTCTACTGAACTTACCTTAAAAGCAATCTCTTTTGAAAATCTGCTTTTCCGAATCTATATCCTTTTAGCCAGATTTATGTTATAATTCTGCTAACAGATAGAAGCGGAAGCAAATCCAATGCCTACAAGTTCTTCTTACCCTCGTTATCACCAGAACAGAATCTCAAGTTCCTTTTCATGAATCCGCATCTTCCTGCGAAGTTTGCAGAATTGTGAGATTATTTTTCCTCTTATCGCGTCACTATATGTTGATATGAAACAATGAACATTCCCTTTTTAGAGGTGTCCGATGAAAAATGACGATGTTCAGCTTATCCAACGCGTCCTTGAAGGCGATGAGACTGCGTTCTCCACACTCGTGAAAAAATATCAGAGATCCGTTCACGCGCTGGCGTGGCGGAAGATTGGGGATTTCCATATCGCCGAGGATATTACGCAAGATACGTTCCTGAAAGCGTATCAGAAGCTGTCTACGCTAAAGGAGCCACAGTCTTTTGCGAGTTGGCTGTATGTCATAACGGCAAACCAGTGCAAGGCATGGCTCCGTAAGAAACAGTCGTGGGTGCAATCGTTGGAAAACACAAGCAGTGCCCAGGTAGAGAAAGCGACTTATTCCGGATATATCATTGAGGAGAACGAGCGAGTGACAGAGGAAACACAACGCGAAGTCGTCAAGAAATTGCTTGCGAAGTTACAAGAAAGTGACCGAACAGTCATAACGCTCCATTACCTCGGGGGAATGACTTACGAGGAAATTAGCAATTTTTTAGGCGTATCGGAAGCGACGATTCGGAATCGTCTCTACCGGGCGCGTCGCCGTTTAAAGAAGGAGGAACCCATGATTCGAGAAGCTTTAGGCAACTTCCAAATTACACCGAACCTCACAGAAAATATCATGCAAGAGATTTCACGTCTGAAACCGGTTGCGCCATCTGGCAGTAAACCGCTCGTGCCGTGGGCGATCGCTGCGTCTACATTGGCAGTGGTACTTTTGATGTTAGGTGTAGGCAACCGATACTTATCCCGATTCCAAAAACCTTATAGTTTCGATGCTGCCTCGGAAATGAAGGTGGAGCTGATTGAGGCACCTGTCGTGCTAAACCTTGAATCTAAACCTGATGTTCGGACGCAATTCGGCAGTCCCGTCCCTACATCGAACAAGAACAGTGTCTCCGAAAAGCGACCTGATGAAGTACCCGTGCGGTTTGCCGCTGCGGAATCGGATGAAACCTTCAAAGATTGGACACAATGGAAGCTGCCTGAAAAGGCGAAAGCGCGTTTGGGAAAGGGTGGCGTTAACGTAATTCAGTTTTCACCCGATGGCGCACAACTCGCAGTCGGTAGTAATATCGGGGTCTGGCTCTACGATGTAGAGACAGGCAAAGAGAGGTCTCTGTTTGCTGGTAAATCTCTATGCCTTGCATTTTCGCCAGAGGGTCGTTTCCTTGCCAGTAGCGGTGGTTCTTCTGGAAGGACAGAAATTCAAGTGTGGGAGGTAGCGACCGGACGTGAAATGTCGCTCATTGATCGGTATGCTTCCGCCTCGGCACTACGGTTCTCTCCGGATGGGAAAACACTTATCAGTTTAAGTGTTTCAGGAAATGCGATTACCAAGTTGAATGTTGAGACTGGCAGAGGGAAAACAAAGCATCTCAAAACTGGACTGTTCGGTATCGGTCTGTTTAGTTCAGAGGATTTTAGTGGTGTTTACGCGCTCACAGATGATAAAGTTGCGATTGGAAAAGCGGACGGGAAGATTCAATTGTGGGACGTAGCGACCCGCAAGAAGTTATCCACTCTCAGAGGACATACAGATTTGTCCGTTAAACCACTTGATTTGTCCCTTAAACAGCTTGATAAGTCCCTGCGTCGCAGATCATCGTTTTTTCCGAAGGTTTCAGCAGTGGTGTTTTCGCCTGATGGCACGCGTCTTGCCAGCGGAAGTAAAGATAAAACGGTGCGATTATGGGATCTCACCAGCAAGGACGAATGGGTCACACTTCGAGGACATACAGGTTGGACAAATGTATTAGCGTTCTCTCCAAACGGAGCGATGCTTGCCAGCGGGAGTACCGATAAAACAGTCCAATTGTGGGATACTACCACCGGTGAACTGCTCACAATACTCACTGGACATATCAACGGTATTACTGCGTTAGCGTTTTCACCCGATGGTAAAACGCTTGTCAGCAGCAGTACGGACGGCACGGTCCGTTTCTGGCAGACAGATACGGGTACTCCGGTAGATAACCTTATCACCGGACACACACAGTCAATGAAGGCGGTGACTTTCTTTCAGGGGGGTTCCACACTTGCAAGTGTGGCGTTTAATGGTGTAATTACCTTTTGGGATGTAGAAACATCGCAGAAGTCCGCTATCCAAGATGCCGGGTATCGGGATTGGTTCCCAACCTTGGCATTTTCACCTAATGGTACGAAACTCGCCAGCGTTGGTGCAGACAGCACTATAATTTTCGACGGAAGTCACGGTATATCTTTTTCCAGCGTGCGGTCAGATCATCTAATTCGTTTGACTGATGTCGGTACAGGACGTGAATTAGCAACGCTGCCGTACGGTAAAGGCACCGATGACCTGACCTTTTCGCCTGATGGCAAGACGGTGGCGTTTAGTGGTACTGGTGAAATTCGCTTGTGGAATACGGAAACCGGTGTCGAACAGGAAATCCCTCTCGCTGATCTGAAAACTGATGTTTTCAGCATGCCGAGGGTTACTGCGTTGGCATTTTCTCCGAATGGCGCACGGCTCGTCAGTGGAACGTATCAAGGGAAAATCCAGATGTGGGACGTTGTGACTGGCGGAGCCTTGGCTGCTTTTGAAGAACCGACAGCGCAAAAGAATCTGGGGCTGATTGCTGCGTTGGCATTTTCTCCGGACGGGACCTTGCTTGCTGTCGGGACGCATAGTCAAGTCCATTTATGGGATGTGAATACTGGTCATAAAATTTTTTCGGTTAGTGGTGTGTATAAACGAGGTAGAGTGACATTCCGTAATTACCCTAAACCGTTGGTATTTTCTCCTGATGGTGCGATTCTTGTCAATGGAACGAGCAACGGAACGATCCTGGTATGGGAAGTTGCGACGGGCGACCAAATCGCTGCGCTTGATGGACATACGCAGGAAGTGGAGACGTTGAAATTTTCACCTGATGGGAAAACACTCGTCAGCACTGCCATGGATGGTACAATCTTCTTGTGGGATTGGGATGAAGTTTTCAAATAGGAGACCAAACAGAATGAAACGATCATTTCTCTACGCTTCACTCATCGCTCTGACGCTTATCACAAGCGGATATGCAACCGCAAATCTTGATAAAGATCTTGTCGTTTACTTTACGTTCGACAACGTCAAGGGTAAACGGATTCTCGATGAATCTGGCAACGGACTTGATGCCGAAGTTGTCAAAGACACCAAATTTGTCAAGGGTAAATATGGGAACGCTGTTCATATTACTAATGATACCGAAGATTGTGTGAATGTCCCTGCCGCTGATGAACTGGAAATCAGTGAAGAGATCACGATGATGGCATGGGTATATCACGAGAATTGGAAGGGTAGTTCTTCCCAATGGCTTGATAAGGGGAGTTATAACCGATCCCACAGCCAATATGGTATGGTAGTCTACGATAAAAAGGATCTTGATCCTGGTGGTCTCGGGATTATATTAGGAAGGGATGAATTCCAGGAAACGATTTTAATCAACAACAAGATGAAGAATGGCATGTGGCATCACATTGTTGGGGTGTGTGCAGATTCCTCTGTGAAAATGTACCTTGATGGAGAAAACATCCTTGATCTTGATACGAGAAAACATCCTCGCTTCAATGGTGCCAATGATCAGGATTTGCGGATTGGGTGTGCTGAAGGTAAACCCAAGTATGCATTTGAAAATGGCTCTATTGACGAAGTCGCGATATGGAGTCGTGCGCTCAGTGAAACCGAAATCAGAGCTGTGATGCGGGGTACCTTGTTCGCGGTTTCGCCGAAGGATAAAGTCGCTACAACGTGGGGAAATATTAAGAGGCGTTTATTATTGGACTCGCGCTATTAAAGTTCCGCACTGACCGTCATCTCCATACGGTGTTCGGGCTTTCGCTGTTTTGTGGAGAGTAAACGGTAATTGAGACGAAACAGCAAATCGGTGAATTTGCGCAATCTGTAATCTGCTGTCGTACGGACTTCGTGACTGATGCCTTCATAGAAAGTGTATTGCGCAAAGGGTATCCCACCGCTGCTGTCGCCATAGCCGAGTTTGTAGTTGACATCAATGCGTCCCTTGCCGATGAGACTGTAGGTGACGCGGTTTTCAAACGAGAAAGTACGCGTTTTCGCTTCAGGTTCCTCGTCGAGCTGCTCCTCGTCGATTGTGCGTTTATATCCGCCAATACCACTCCATCTTATTGAATTGCTCAATTCATACCGGAGGCTCAATTCAGTCGTCTGCTCAAATTGGCGTAGGTTTGAGATGGGCATTGATGGCAATTCTGCGACGTTCTTCATAGGTTCGATTTCCCCCGCGAGTTCTTCAAATTGGAATTGGCTATATTTCTCAGTTTCTCGGCGTTGTTCCCAGTTTGCCCCGACAGATAAGCGTTGTGTTGGATTCACGGAAAAACCAACATCCCATGTGCGATGTCGTCTGTGCCGTTCTTGGTTATTGATTCTCCGGTTGAGTGTCTCACCTGCGCGAAGGTTGATCTCGAAATTGAACGCCGGTGAGGGCGAAAATTCGAGCCGATGGTGTTGGTTCAACCGCCCGAAAAGCGTTTCTGAACCTTGTAGGCTTTGGAGCAGATAGAGAGACACCGCATCCTCTACCTCCTGTTCCTCGGTCAGCCACAACCGCGTCTGACCTCTGAGAGCCTTCAGGAACCACTCTAATCGGCTGTCGGTTGTCGGCTGTCGGCTCTCGGCAGTTGCAGACGTTTTATCCGCCCTAATGCCCCCTTGCCGACGGCTATTCGGGCGTAAACTATCACCCGTCCGCAGTAAGTCCCGTTGTCGCTGTTGTTGTGCTCTGGCACGCCGTGCGAAAAACTGACGGGGTTGAAAGCGCATTCGGAATTCTGCATCTACTGCTGTTGTCGGTTTATCTCCGACATTTTGATAGATTTTGATGTAGGTGCCTTCTTCGGGATCCTCTACATAGTGCAGATCGTCCAACTTCACGTAGTATCCTTCACCGGGTTGGAGCATCACACCAGTATGTGGATGGATATCGGTGTAGACTTCGCGGCGTTGACTTGTCAGCTTTTTATCTAATTCATAACTGATTTCTATATCAATTGCTCGACTGAGTGGTGTGAGTTGGAGATTGACATCCGCGAGTTGGGTCGTCGTATTCGCACCGAGATCGGTGTGTGCCTTTAACATCCGACGCGCAAGGTTTGCAGTCAGATTCACTCCGCCGCTGAGAAAGGATTCCTGTTGCGATAAGATGCCGATTTTCCAAGTCCGTGCGGTCGTACTTCGCTGCCAATCCGACAATCCGATAGGCTTGTCATCCACGGTGAGTAACGGTTCTTTCGCGAAAGCCTCCTCGAGTTCGTAGCTCGTGTTCAGAGATGCCCACTTGAACTCAGCAAGGTCAACGCGTCCGGTTGCCCGATTCCGCTTTCGGTTGAGCGTCGCGTTAAGTGCCTCGTTCGATTCCACTCGTCCCAATGTTCCTAAGATTCTGAACGGACCGAGAGGGTACGACAAATTACCTTCCTGTCGTGACTTCTGCAGCGACTGTGCCCTTGTTGAATCTTCACCTTCCGTCCGAGAATTGCTCCGATAGTCGTCCCAGCGGAGGTTCGGTAACTTCCTCAGTAACCCTGTTCCTGCAGATGTGCGCTGTTCCGATGCGACGGTATTCGTCTCTTGCCTGTCTCTGCGTGTGTTTGCCCGGATGCCGGTAAAGGATGCGATTCCACCGCCTGAACGCCGGTTGAAGTTAACCCCCCAGTTGAAATTGTTGCGGATGGTTGCGTTTGCGGTTTGTAGGGGCGAGGTGACCTCGTCTGTACGAGCGTCTGCGGACTCTGTCATCTCCTGAACGATATTTTCGCGTTCTGGCTCTCTCTCTTCACTCCTACCGACCCCCGCGTCAACCTCTAACCAATCTATCGGAATCATCTGGATGTCAAAGTTCAGGGTTCTCTCGTCTTGAGGTGTTCGCGAAGGACCTTCGAGATTGAGCAGAAACGCGTCATCGAAACCCTCTTTGGCATATTGTGTTTCGTAACGGGAACGGGTCCGGTTGCTGCTTGAGGCACCGACAGGTACGAAGTTAGCATCCATCGACCGTATGTCGAGGTTTGTGGTCAGTTGAGGGCGCAACTGGTCCGATCCTATCGTGAAGTCCCAATCGGCATAACCGCTCAATTTCCATGCCCGACTCACCTCTTTCCGATCGACAGTGGAATAGGTGTTTTCGTCAAGGTTGCTGTAAGCGAGTTCACCTTGGATCCACGCTTGCTCGGTGACGTTCAGGCGACTTTCCACTCCCCATACAGTATGCTTCTGAGGTGCTATGAGGAGGGATCCCTCTTCCTCTAAATCAAGGGTATTTTGGCGAAGGGCTTCCAGCTCCTCATCGTTAAAATCGATTAAAGCCTGTTCTGGTTGATTTAGATCTGCCTCAACAGCATAAGATGCTCCGAAGGTTAAACGTTCACCGGGCAGCGTGAAGATACTGCTAAGTCCGTAAAGATTCTGTTGATACGCACGCTCTTCGGGGATGTATTCAAAGTCAATCCGAATTACGTCGTTGCTTGTTATCAGATGTTTGCTGTTAAACTCGACAATCGGGTCCCCGTATTCACGGATGATGTAATCGTTATTTTCGCCGCGTCGCATCCTCTCGCCGTTCAGCCAAACGATTTCACTCCCTGCTTTCACGATGACGTATTGTCCATCAACGGTGAGTCGATATTCACTCCGTCCTTCCTCACCCTGAAGGACTAAACTTGTGGATTGTCCCTTCGGAATGGCACTCGGAATGAGGTGAAAGTCCACCGACTTGAAATCGCCTTCAACTTGTACGCCTTCCAATGCACGTGGAAAAAAAATAAACTCTGATGGACCGAGAGATCCTTCAAAGTCGCCTAAGGTGCCTCTCATGTTCGGATGTGTAATACGAATCAGTTTCTGATCGATGTCTTGGATATTTTCGGTTGTTCCTTCGGGTTGGATCGGCAAATCTTGGTCGGATAGCAGTGCGAGAACGCTGATATTCTCGGATACTTTACCTTCTACGTTGACGCGGAGTTCTTGGTTCTGCGTCACGCCGCGGTTACTGCCGACTGAGATGCCAAATGTTTGGCTTCCAGACACTTCTAATTGGCTGTCAGTTGTCGACTGTCGGTTGTCAGCAAGAAAATCTGTTTGCTGTTGGGAGGTGTCGGTTGTTGACTGACTGCTATCTTGTTGACTATCGCCTGCTGGGTTTCCGTAGAGATCGCGTTTATAAACCTGTTTGATTGCGAAGGGCAGTGTTCGGTAGGTTATATCTAACTTATATGGACGATCCGTAGACGCTTCAGTTGTAGCGTGACGCTCTCCTAAAGTGATTTTTCCCAAATAGAAATCAATCTGGTAATCAACCCCTCGCACAAGTACTTTTCCACCGGCTTCCATTATCCGTTCGCTGTTTGGAAGAATCGGTGGATACTTGACCGTAAATTCCTGCGTTTCTGCTTTCAGTTCAAAGCGTTCCGCTTTCTGGAGGACCGAAAAGGTAGGGAGTTCAAGGACTTTTTCTGCGTCGTCAGGAGGGGCTTGCGCTGTTTTTCCGAGACTGGGGGGTATACATAAACAAAACGCAAGGAGAAAAAGTAAAATACGCATTTTTAATTTTCCTTGCGGTTCGTTTAGGGAAATTTCGCAAGAACGTCCCTGCCCGTATATCCAGCCCGGTGCGATGCTTGGGCTTACAATCTCTGGCAAAAGACACTAAGTCTCACCGTCGGTGAGACTGGATTCTCTCATCGATTGTTATATGCCAGACGTGCTTAATTGACCGCAAGGAACATTAAAAAACTATTTTTTACGAAAAACCTGAAACACCTTTATGTCATTCGCTTCGGCATCGCTCACGAAGACACGTCCTGTTTTTGAGACAGCGATGCCTGCGGGGTCTAAGAGCGCAGCGGCACTGAATTCTGTGATGGTTTTGCCATCAGGCGCAAAGACTTGGATACGTTGATTGCCGCTGTCCGTTACATAAAGGTAATTCCATTCGTCCAAGGTGATGCACTTCGGTTCCCGGAGTTGTCCAAGCGCGTCGCCTTCGCCGCCCCATGTGTTGATAGGGTTACCACTGAAGTCGTATTTTTTAATGAGGTGGTTCCCTGTATCAACGACATAAACGTTTCCGTGCGCATCAACGTCCAAGTCTGTTGGGTTCCAGAGTTGTTCTTTACCACTCCCGAAACTTCCGCGTGCGACAACGGGTACCCCTGCGACATTAAATTCAATCCAGCGATGATTGCCTGTATCAACGACGTAAACCTCGCCATTTCGTCCGATACCGATACCTTCGGGGCGGTCTAATAGAATATCATCTACGCTTTCACTGAGTGGATAGAAAATACGGTCAACGAAATTGCAGTATTGTACTCGATTGTTACCTGTATCTGCTACATAGAGGCGGTAACTGCGTTGGAAACTCAGAGCGATGTCTGTTGGATGGTCAAATTCCCCTGTTTGCCACCCGCGACTTCCGAATTCCGTCATGAAATTGCCGGCATCATCAATCACTTGCACCCGATTGTTACCAGCGTCAGCAATGTAAATCCTGTCCGCTTCGTCTATAGTAAGTCCCAATGGTGTCCGAAATTCACCTGCTCCTTGTCCTGTTCTACCAAGTGTTTCAATATAGCGGACACCCAATATAGGTGGGGCATTCCTTTCGCGATTTGAAAATAGAGTTTCAACCGGCTGTGCAACTTCACCTTCGGGCAGGCTGCAGCTCGCACAGAGCACAAGGAGGAAACAAACGAAACTGCTAATGGCACTTTGGGCGGACTTCAGGAGTGATGTTTGGAATTTCACTTCATTGGGTATGTATTTAGCCGCGTTGCACCCTGAATTTGAAGACGAATGTCGTTTGCTGTTCATTAAAATCACTTGTGATTCTGGGAACAATAATTCGCAAGTTGCTGTAATTAATGCTTCGTTTACGGAAGTAGAGGAAGAATCTTGCATATTGACCCGGCATCACTGTCGTTCGCTCGAGGTCCTCTCTCGGAAGAACCGCCGGACCGCCTTGTATCCGAATAGACTTGTCCCATCGAAACACTTCTGCCCCAAACTCAGCCGGCAGCTTCGGTTTGAAATTCTTTTTTAAATAAAAAGATTCCTGGGACTTATCAATGGGTTTCGTAACGTTCCCTGTCCCATCCAGCATCTGACAGTCCTTCTGTTTGAAAGAGATCCAGTGGTTGGTCCCGTTATAAATAAAAATACCAAACGCATCAACTGCCTTTACGTCGTTAAGCGGTACTGCCATCACTTTCACGCCATTTTTGACATAGCCGACGGTCCCCGTCTGCGGCATAATGTGGGCATCTGGGTCGAACACAGGGACGATCATCTCCGGTTGGAAAGTGTCTTTGATGAAATCCGGAACCTTTGAACAACTCAACAGAATTAATGACAAACAAAGGACTGCTAAAATTTGTAACGGATTTATCTTATTTTTCATTTGTCTTCTCCATAGTAGGTTTATGAGAAATCTGAACATTACGTTTTACAATACCGGCTTCTGACTTTCAAAGGCGAGCATCGCTGCACCTACAATGCCGGCATCATTTCCGAGGTGTGCCTTTACAATTTTCATTTGTGCTGGAATATCCATGGCACGTTTGGCGAGTTCAGCGCGAATCGGTTCAAAAAGGAGTTTTTCACCGGCTTCCGCGATGCCACCTCCGATGATTGCGATTTGTGGATTGAGAATATGCGCTATTGAAGTGAGCGCGATGCCGATATACCGTCCTGTTTCAGCAAAAATTTCCATTGCGAGTCGGTCGCCTGCTTGGGCTGCCTCCGCTATTTGCCGTGGTGTTAGTGATTCACCGTCCTTTGTGACTTCGGTTAAAATCGTCTGTTGCCCTATTTCGATCTTCGCGTGGGTGCGTTCAACGATATTTTTCGCGCCAGCATACGCCTCAAGACACCCCTGATTGCCACAGCCACAGTAACGCCCGTTGGGGTCAACGATCGTATGTCCGAGTTCCCCGGCAGTATTTTGACTTCCATGGTAGAGTTTCTCATCAATAACAACACCTCCACCGACACCTGTACCGAGCGTTAGTGCGACAATGCTTTCGTATCCGACACCAGCACCGTGCCGAAACTCACCTAATGTCATCACGTTCACGTCGTTATCCATACCCTTTAATATGAGTTTGTAGTTCTCGATTTGTGAGTTAGGCTTTCCAGCATCCTTCGGAATGCTCAACTTCGCCAGTTCAGCATTCACATAATCGACAAGTGGTATGTCACTCCAGCCGGGGAAATTAGGAGAAAAATGGACAACACCTGTTTCAGCGATGATAAGTCCGGGTGCTCCCAATCCGATCCAAATCTCACTTGTGTCTCGGTGATTTTCAGGTGCCTTCACAAGTACTTGACGAACAGCTTCCGCGATTCGAGCCGCCACGACTTTGGGACCGCCGATCTCCACATCTGTAGGAAGAATAACACGGCAAGAAATATCACCTACTGAAGAAACTAATCCTGCCTTGATATCTGTTCCGCCGAGGTCAACGCCGATGCTATATCTCATTTTTTGTTTATAATTTAGGAAGATGACTCCGAATTCCAAAAAACTTGTGCACCGTCACTGACATTACAGAGATAAATTTCGGGTTCAATGCCGATCTGTTTGTAGTATTCCGTGGTCACGAGCGTTCGGAACGTTTCTAAAGCGTCTTCGTGAACGATATTGACTGTGCACCCACCGAAACCAGCCCCTGTCATTCGGCTTCCGATCACACCTTCAATGCTGCGCGCCAGGTCAGTAAGCAAATCTAACTCCGTGCAGCTGACCTCATAATCGTCCCGCAGTCCATTGTGTGATACGTCCATGAGTCTACCAAATTGTATAAGCGATTCGTCTGTTTTCTCTGCTGTTTGCGAGTGTCGCGTCTTGAGTGCGGAAACTGCCTCGAGTACGCGCGTGTTCTCCTCAATCACATACCGACACCTCTTTTGTGTTAATGCCGGAAGTTCATCTTCATATTTTTTGAAATCTGTTAACGAAATATCGCGGAGCGCGGAGATACCAGGTAACCACTGTTTGAGGATGTCAACACCTCTTTCGCATTCTGCACGTCGTTTATTATATTCAGAAGCAGCGAGCTCGCGCTTTACTTTCGTGTTGCAAATGGCAATATGATGCGCTTTCAAATTGAGGGGGATATGCTCATGTTCAAGCGATCGACAGTCGAGGAAAAGTGCTTGGTCTTCCCGTCCGAGCAGGGAAATGGTCTGGTCCATAATACCGCAATTAACACCCGCAAATTCGTGTTCCACCTGTTGGCACAACGCGGCGAGTTCTTTATTGTCAATCTCTGGTTTTGGTGGACTTTCAGGTGACAAGTCTTCAGAACTGGCAGTTAAAAAAGTGAGCGCTGCTGAGACTGAAAGTGCTGCTGAGGAACTCAAGCCCGCCCCGATTGGGACATCACCTGTGATGACAGCATCTATACCAGATATTCTTTTCCCAGATGCTTGTAGGAGGGACGCGACCCCTAAGAGGTAATGGCTCCATGCAGGTGCTTGTTCAGTAGACGGAAGGCTGCTAAGGCTGAATTCGTAAGAATCTTTGACATCTAAGGCGTGTAACGTGACGTATCTGTCAGATCGTTGACGTGCGGCGATATTGAGATACTTATCAATCGCGACTGGAAACACATAACCATCGTTGTAATCCGTGTGTTCACCGATGAGGTTTACTCTGCCGGGGGCTGATGCGGTGAATGTGGATGGGCTACCGAAGATTTCTTTAAATTTCTGTGTAGCGAAGGAGACGCGATTTTCAACCGTCCTGGTTGTTATCATGACAATATCCTTTATGGAAGGTGTGGTTCTCGCGAATTATACTGAAAAGAATTTCAGAAATAATCCGAGCGTACTCGGCAGCTCTTCACGAGGGACATAGCAATCAACACTTATGTTAGGCACTACGTCAGTTTCTGATGTCGGTGTCTGCGTCAGCAGTTGTTCTTCCGGTGCGTGCAGTGCGGGTTGTAAATTCGGTGGTGCTGTCTTTTTAGGGGGTGCTGCGCCCTCTGCGATAATTAACTCGCCGACCGGGAGATGCGTAGCTAGTGGATACACCTCTGTTTCAGTTAAAACAGTGATGTGGGGAAGTGAGGCCTCCGCTAACCGCTCCATCTGCATTGTTAAGTAGGTGATTTCTGTCAGAGCTGGTCGCGACCCGTTTGGTTGGCACGCGATAATTGTAATCAATGGAATTTGTTTTTGCAAGGCACTTTCAATTGCTGTGAGAAAAAAAGAAATATCGATCTCAGTAGGGAGTACATCCATATCTGCGATGAATACACAAGTGGGATGCTCTGAAATCAGCCCTTCGGCAATGAGCCCCGTGTTCTCAGTAACTCTGACTTCCGCGGTTGTTAGATCGTCTAACAGGAACTCAAGCCGTTTTTCAGCAAGTAGTGGGAACAGTGCTCCGCAGTATGAGCAGATATAGAGGTTACGTTCGAGTTCACTCCTAAAAGCGAACTCTTGACACTGGGTACATTTGTGCCACAGACTAACGCTCTGTTCAGTGTCCTTAGAAATACGCGTTTCCATGTTTTTTATCCTGGTGCTAAACATTTACGACTTCATAATTCCGGCTATCGCTTCTGCTTCTGTATCATAGCAGTCAAAAATTGTCATCAGCTTTGCCATGACAATTAGACTTCTGACGTTGCCCCCGAGGTTCAAGAGTACGACGTTCCCTCCACCGCGTTGGATGGTGGTATGAGAAGCAACAAGTGCTCCTAAGCCGGAACTGTCCATCATCTGGACCCGCTCCATATTTAGAATTAAATTGAGTTTCTCCCCGTGCTCATCTTCACTATCTATTGCTTGAATTTGTTGATCAATGATGGCTTTGAGAGCTAAGGCATCTGCCCCAATAATTCTTCCCTCAATATCCAGAATTGTAATACTGCCTTTGTGTCGAAGGTTGACTTGCATAGAAGTTCCTTGTTCGAGAGTGGATGTTGCTACGGTTCTGGGGTTTCCTTATATTTAACCATTTTGATGATGGTACCATTGGATTCGTAGGTTACAGAGTCCATACAGGCTTCCATCAAAAATAAACCTCTACCACTGCTTTTGAGCAGATTCTCTGGGTCAAGCGGATCGGCGACTTCTTTGCGTGTAAACCCGACCCCTTCGTCTTTAATGAGGATCGCCAGTTTATCCTCAGCAATAGTGAATTCGAGGGTCGCTTTTTTGTTGGGATCCTCTTTGTTGCCGTGTTTGATCGCGTTTGTACCCGCTTCAATGACAGCAAGATTAATCTGCTCTTGTATGTCCTCGGTAAAATCAGTCTCTTTCAAAATCTCCGTGACAACAACGTCAAGTAGGTAAACATGTTGCATTGAACTTGGAAGCGTAAGCGTGATGACGTGTTCAGTTTCAGTATCTTTGGGTGTAGACCCTTCGCCTTCGTCTTCGGTGTCAATGGTGAGTTTATCCTCGGCAAGAATTAGCCGGAAAGCAGCTTTTCTGCCTGGATCCTCTTCGTTGCCATGCTTGGTTGCGTTTGTACCCGCTTCAATGACAGCAAGATTAATCTGCTCTTGTATGTCCTCGGTAAAATCAGTCTCTTTCAAAATCTCTGTGACAATAACCTTGAGCAGATCAACATGTTGCATTGAACTTGGGAGAGAAAGTGTAATAACCTGTTTAGTTCTCTCACCCACCTTTGAAGCTCCTTCTTTGTGCCGTTGGATATTTTCCAAAGGCAACTACAAGACGGGGTTTAGGAATGATCCCGCCTTTCGTTATTTTTGCCAAATTTTGGCATTGTTAAGATTCATTATGCCAAAAATACATTATACGGGCAGTTCAGTGCTGTGTGCCCGTCTTGATTTAAGTGTCTCGTTTGATAATTATTAATGCTCTGTCGTCATGAGGTGTTGTGCTTCCACTAAACACTGCTAAATCGTCAACAACTGCTTCGCATAACGCTGATGCTGGCAACGCTGCATTTTTGGAAAGGCAGGCGGCGAGCCTGTCTCCACCGTAAAACATATCCATCGGTATTACATCTTGGAACGCGTCATCTTGTATTGACTGTGTAGACTCTCCCTGATTTTCACCAGAAACTGCGCTATTACTGGCAGCTGTTTCAGTAATACCGTCGGTATAAAAAAGGAGGGCATCGCCCGGAGATAACGAACAGGTCTCGCATGCAAATGTTGCTTCTTCAAACGCGCCTATCAACATGCCCCCTGTTTTTAGGAGGGTCATCTCTTTCGTATTCTTCTGATGGAATGGATAGCAGTGTCCTCCATTTGAATATGTGAAAGTTGACTTCGTTAGGTCCAATATACCGTAAATCATTGTTGCAAACAGATCTGCTTCGGTGTCACGTACCACTAAGTCATTAATCCGTTTGAGAATTAACGCCGGGGTATCTTCCTCATGACAGAGTAAACGGAGTGCTGTCCGAATCATTACCATTAAGAGTGCTGCCGGAATGCCGTTCCCCTTTACATCACCAAGAACGATCCCTATCTGTGTTTCGCTCAACGGAATGAAATCATAGAAATCTCCAGAGACGGATGTTGAACTTTGAAGCAGGGTTGCCATGTCGAATCCTTCGAGACTTGGTGCCTGTTCCGGTAATAATTTTTTTTGAATAGCGGCGGCGGCTTGAAGATGCCCCGCGAGTTGTTGCACCCCTTCTTCACTGAACGCGTCTCCCATTGCATGCATTAACGGATTGATATATTTGATGGGTCGAGTTCTGCCTAAAACAGCTTCGACCCGCGCCGTTACTTCACGGAGATCAAAAGGTTTCGTGATATAATCGTCTGCGCCGGTATCCAACCCGCGGACTTTATCCTCCGTCTGTCCGCGGGCAGTGAGTAAAATGACTGGAACGTTTTTTGTGTGTTCCGTATCCTTCAATTCTTCAATGACTTGGAGACCATCTTTATGTGGCATCATTACATCAAGAAGGATAAGATCCGGCGGATCCATATATGCGCTTTGCACTGCACTCTCACCGTCATTTGCAGTCCGTACGTTGTAGCCCTCCGGTTCGAGATTCATCTTCAGCAATTCAAGGATATCGAGATCGTCATCGACAACCAAAATCGTTTCAGCCATTTTTCCTCTTTTCCAACGGGATGAAAAACTGGAAGTTGGACCCCATTCCATTATCACCGGCATCCACCCATAAGCGTCCGCCGTGTGCTTCAACTATTCCAGCGGCGATTGAAAGCCCTAAGCCAGTGCCTCCATAAGGTTGTCGAGTTTGAACACTCCCAAGTTGTCGGAATTTATCAAAAACCTTTTCCCTCTCTTCAGTGGGGATTCCGGGTCCTGTGTCAACGACTTCAACGTGAACCCCTTCGGCAAGGCTCCCATTCTGCTGAGATTGTGATATTCGGACCGTCACCTTTCCATTGTCTGGTGTAAATTTGATAGCATTTCCGATGAGGTTAACAAAAATTTGTCCAATTCGATCTGCGTCCGCAATCATTGATGGTAGATTAGATTGTGCCTTCAAGAATAGAGAGATGGCTTTCTCGTCTGCTTGTGGACGAAGTTCTTCGATTCTGCGTTCGGCTATCCAGTCTATTTCTACTTGCTCCTGCTTCAGTTCGATGCGTCCCGCTTCAATTCGGGAAACATCAAGCAGATCATTAATAAGGGCGGCGAGTCGTTTCGACTGGCGATGCGCTCGACTCAGGCTCTCGTGCTGTTTCTGATTAATTTTGCCAGTTTTCCCATCAAGTATTAGCGAAATAAATCCGATGATGGATGTCAGCGGTGTTCGCAATTCGTGCGAAACAAGGGAAACGAACTCCGACTTCATTTGTTCTATTTCGTGTTCATTCGTGATGTCATCAAAGACATAAACAGTGCCAGCAACGTTGTTATGTTCGTCAGAGAAATGACTTGATATAATGCGGAGGACCCGGGAATTGTCGCCGTTTGATTGATTCCCGTTGACATTTACCTCAACAATCATTGTTTGGTGTTGCGTCATTTCACGTTGAGAGGAAGACAACATTTTCGTCTCAACCATTCTTGTCTCTGTCTTTGCGTCCTCGGCATTTTCAGATGTTTTCCTCCAGCTGATTGTGCCTGCTCCTGTGTCGATGGCGATAAAGTTCTCATAATCAGCAGTATTTCCCAGATTCAGAAGACGTTCAGCCACAGGATTGACGTACAGGACCCGTCCAGTAGGTTCAACAACAATCAGACCTTCTCCGAGATTGTCTACGATAGCTGTAAGTTTCCTTTCCTCCTGTGTGAGTTGATCGACCGCGGTTTTCAGATTCCGACGCATCTCATTGAATTCTTCAGCGAGGACCCCGACTTCGTCATCACTGTTAACGGTAATTTCGCTGTCGAATTCGCCTTGCCCAACGTTACGTGCTGCTTGTGCAACTTTCAGTATAGGTGTCGCTATCCGCTGTGCCGCCCACCACGCAATTAGTATAACGATACAACTTGACGCGATGGTAACATAAAAAATATATCTATTCAGTTCGACGACACCAGCATAAGCGGAGGAAATAGGGCGCGAAGTAAAAACGATCCAGTTGCTAAAGTTTTGTTGAACCTTCCAAGGTTCTGTATTTAAAGGTTGTGTCCGTGCCCAGCCATAGATGCGGGGTTCAGCAAATACATCGGTCTCACCTTCCGGTTCATAATCGTAAAACTTTCCGTCAATGCCCTTTTTTGCCTCAATAATTGCCTCCTCTGCAGCGTTGCTCATTTCTATATAACTATCTACTTGATACCCGCTTTGAGGTGAGGCAGCAACAATTTTACCAGATTCGTTTGTTAAAATCGTGTATGTTTCAGTCAATTCCGGTTTTGACTCAACTAAACTGGTGAGTTCAGGTAGAAATAGAAACGTTCTCAGCACACCCACCGTATTATTTTTTTCTCGATTGACAATTGGCAGTGCAATTGGAAGAAGATGTACGCCCCGCGTTTCATCATAGATGACATCTTCCACAAATGGGTAACCTATGCCATTGTTATAGGCTCTTTGCCACCAATGCCTGTCCTGCACTTGGTGCGGGAGCATTTTTGTTGTGTCGTAATCCAGTCGTTGGTTGTTCGAGCGAAGGACATACCCGAAGGCGTTCGTAATGGTTACTTCGGTTTTATAGCCTGCATACGTTTCAAGCAAACGGATGCTATCTTCGAGCCGCTCCCATGCGCTGAGAAATACGATCTGTTTGTCATTAGCAGTATTTGAATAGACAACTGCTGATTGAATGTTTGGAAGTTCTACTTGTATCTTTGTAATTTTTTCGGAGATGGCGTTGTCCGCGCGGGCAAGTTTTTCTTGTGCGAGAAGAACGAGGTTTTCGCCAACGGTCTCTTTTAGTGCATTTTCACCTAAAAACTTGATGGTTAATGAAACGACAAACAACGGCATCAGGGCGACTAACAGGAATAGAACTACCTGTTGACCGCGTAAACCCACCTTAAACCGAGAGCGCTTCGTAGGATTTTTATCTTTTATGTTCGCCACGGTAGTTTACTGGCGCGTTTTCTATCTAATACCGAGACATCAAGCAACACGCTACGTGTTGTCTTGGATCCAGTCTCTATGCGAAAGCGGCACACGCGCCTTCCTCCGTATCATAAATCTCGATGACGGTGTTGAGCTGCGTTACCTCCAAAACTTCCCTAACGGCTTTCTGTGGGCTGAGTAGAACTAACTTTCCGCCTGATTGCTGACAGGACTTCAAAGTAATCACGATTGCGCCTAATGCGCTGCTATCGATTAATGGAACGTTCATTAGATTAACCACTAACTTATCACGTCCAGTTTGAAGTTGGTCGTTCATTTTCCTGCGAAACACATCTGCCGCATTTCCAAGAATTTTCCCTTCCACGTGAAGAATGGAAATATTTTCTTCCCCAATCGTTGTCTCGAAATTCATAGTATTTTCCTTAGTATTTTTAGTCAGCGTTTTGTATTTTTTATGATTTCGCCTTGCATCACCGTAATGTGAGATACTATTATAATTCCTGTGGAACGTACAAAACATAAAAAAATAAGGTGAATTCTATTCTATAGCTTGACGCGACGCATCACAATATAACTCCGATCGAACTTTGGGTTTTGGAGGGCATTTTCAATTGTTCCGCCGAGTGCCCTAAGACACGTAGCACTTTCGTCAATTTCAGCTTTAATTGTTTCTTCACCAGATTTATACGCTACCCACTTTCCAGTCGGTTTCAGCAAAGGCATGCAGTACACAGCGGAATCCCGAATCGCTGCGAGATAACGGGTAAATACCCAATCGT
Organism: Candidatus Poribacteria bacterium; assembly: GCA_022821965.1. GTDB lineage: Bacteria > Poribacteria > WGA-4E > WGA-4E > WGA-3G > WGA-3G. Next base: position 27,347 of record JAJECN010000011.1, on the reverse strand, counting down.
AAGTTCCAATGTGTTCCTGCTGTTGCGAACAGACTTCCGCACGTTCCGCGAGGATTTCAACGGTGGTTTTTCGGTGCAAGTCTAATTGTGGAACCAGAAATTTTAGAAAACCCACCTTCTTTTTCGACGATTCAACGAGCGTTAACCGTATGTCAGGAATGTAAATTTTCAACGCAATCCCTGGAAATCCGGCACCCGTTCCAATATCAATCACGGAATCACCTGTTTTTAGTGAGATGTGTTCCAAGACGCTCAGCGAATCAAGAAAATGTTTATGAATAATTTCGTCATTATCTGTGATCGCTGTCAGGTTAATGTGTTTATTCCACCGCAGCAGCTCAGTGCGATATCGGTCAAATTGTGCTACCTGATGCGCTGTTAATGGAAATCCGTAATGATTGAATGTCTCTTTTAAATCTTGCTCGTACTTCGCCACTTGCTATGCACCCAGATTATTGTGCGTTGTGTTGATGAAGGATAACCGTCAAAATCGAGATGTCTGCTGGCGAAACACCGGGCAAACGCGATGCTTGCCCAATAGAGGCGGGCCGAATCTTCGCAAGTTTCTCGCGCGCTTCCGTTTTTAATCCGTGAACATCGGTATAATCAAACGTATCCGGAATTCGGAAATTTTCCAATTTTTTGAATTGGTGGATCTGTCGCTGTTGTCGTTGAATGTATCCGTCATATTTAATCTGAATTTCCACCTGTTCTGCCACGATTGGTGACAGAATTTCAGAGGACGGCGCAATCTGGCTTATCTGCTCGTAACGAAGTTCAGGACGCTTTAGAAGTTCCGCCAACGATGTCGGTTGCTTTAGTTCACCTGTCTCGCGGATGCCTGGCAAATTATTGAGCGTCGCAGTGTTTGGCTTGAGACGTGTCTCTTGCAACCGTTTCAATTCTGTCTGAATGTCCTCTACTTTCTTTTGGAATCGGTGATATGTATTATCATCGACCAGTCCGAGCTGTCTGCCAATTTCGGTGAGTCGCAAATCCGCGTTGTCTTCTCGCAGTGTTAACCTATATTCAGCACGCGATGTGAACATACGGTAAGGTTCACGGATGTCCAAGCTAACGAGATCATCAATAAGGACTGCTATATAGGCTTGTGATCTGTCAAGAATAAGTGGTTGTTCATCTTTGACCTTTAAGGCGGCGTTAATTCCCGCCATAAGTCCTTGCGCGGCGGCTTCCTCGTACCCCGTGGTGCCATTGAGTTGTCCCGCGAAATAGAGTCCCGGTACCTGTTTGGTCTCAAGCGTCGGTTGTAATTGGGTTGCTGGTGCAAAATCGTATTCTACTGCATATCCGAAGCGCATGATCTCAGCATTTTCCAACCCTTTGATGCTATGTACCATCTCCACCTGCACGTCTTCGGGCAAACTCGCAGAGATGCCGTTGAGGTAAATCTCATCGGTATCTCGTCCCTCTGGCTCCACAAAGATTTGATGCTCTGTTTTTTCTTCAAAGCGGACGACCTTATCCTCGATTGAAGGGCAGTAACGGGGACCGATGCCGACAATGCGACCGCTATACATCGCAGATCGGTGAAGATTTTCGCGGATGACATCGTGTGTTTTTTCATTTGTGTAAGTTAGGTAACACGGGAGTTGCGGCTGCGTAATTCGTTCAGTTGAAAATGAAAAAGGGAGAGGGTTTTCATCTCCCGGTTGGATTTCCATCTGGTTGAAGTCAACCGTTTGGGCATTGACGCGCGGTGGCGTGCCGGTTTTGAGTCTGCCGATCTCAAACCCAAGACTCAAGAAACTTTCCGAGAGTTTCTCTGCGGAAGATTCGCCTGCCCTACCCGCACTATATGATACGTCCCCGATGTGAATTATACCTTTCAGGAAGGTACCGGTGGTCAAAATCACAGTCTGCGCGAAATAAGCGGTTTTAGTCTGGCTGAGGATTCCAATGCATTGCCCGTTTTCCACGAGCAGCTCTTCAACCAATACCTGTTTGATGTCAAGCCGTTGTTGTGCTTCAAGGACTCGTTTCATCTCGTCTTGATACGCTTTTTTGTCGGCTTGCGCGCGACTTGAGCGAACTGCTGGTCCCTTTTTAGTATTCAAACGTCGGAATTGGATCCCAGTTTTATCAATGTTTTTTGCCATCTCACCGCCAAGCGCGTCTATCTCTTTAACGAGATGCCCCTTGGCAAGTCCACCAATCGCGGGGTTGCAGGACATCTTTGCGATGGTATCCAGATTGATAGTAACGATGAGTGTTTCGCAGCCCATTCGTGCGGCGGCAAGTGCGGCTTCGCAACCTGCGTGTCCTGCACCGACTACGATAACGTCATAATGTTTGTTATAGGTGTTCATTTTTTTAGGGTTATCGGTTCGCCTGCTGTGCAGGCTTTCAGTCATCGGTTGTCGGCTATCAGTTAAGAGAATTTTTGTGGCAGTGAAAACATTTGCGATCACCACAGGTATTAACTGACGGTTGACGGCTGATGGCTGATGGCTAATTAGAGTCCATCATAAATGATACTGATAACAAGCATGGCAGCAACTTCTAAGCTTTTCGGGCTACATTTGTCGACTGTATCTTCGACTGTGTGCCAATACGGATAGGTGAAGTCTATAATGTTAACCATCGGGATGCCTACCTCGATTAACGGAACATGGTCGTCCATGATTTTATCCCCTAAGCGATGTTGAAACGGCGTTAAACCGAGTGTTGCTGCGCGTCGCCAAATTGCCTCCGTGTAGTCCCGATTTGCTTCCCAAGAGTAGCGTTCTATCGGGAATGCCAAATCCTTGTCTCCAACCATATCCAGCAGAATGCCATAGTCCGGTTTCCATTTTCCCAAATTTCGTGCGAAGAATCGGGAGCCGATAAACATGTGCTCAATGGATCTGCCGTAGTCCTCGCCATCGAAAAGAACAATAACAACTCGACGTGGCGGTGGATGTATTTTTAAGACTCTCGCGATTTCAAGGAGGACAGCAACGCCAGAGGCACCATCGTTAGCACCAAGGATCGGTTTGTCTCGATTTTCTGGCTTTGGGTCTCTATCAGCGAAGGGACGCGTGTCCCAATGTGCTGCAAGTAAAAGTGTCTCCCCACTGGTTGGTGGTCCGAATTCTGCCAAGATATTGTTCAGATGAAGCGTTACCTTTCCAGTTTTATACTGATTCGGTTGGAGGACTACGCTGTTCGCATATTTCTGGAGTTCCGTGAATAGATAATCCCGCGTTTCAATATGCGCTGCGGAGCCCGGCGGTCGTGGTCCAAATTCGCACTGTTTCTTCAGTATTGCAAAGGCACGCTGTGCATCGAAAGTAGCACTCGCTGCGCGTGACGTACTTGCCCGAACTTGAGCGGTGTCTCTTGATTCAGCGTTTGGATTATTCGCGTCTGATTCCGCGCATGCAATACTCAATACGCTGTAGCACAAACTGATTAAAAGTACTACGAACCACTGCTTTCTCATTTAAGCTTTCCGTCTGCCTTCCAGTGCTTTTGCGAGGGTTACCTCATCAATGTACTCCAAATCGCCCCCGACAGGAATACCATAAGCGATTCGAGTGATAGTGATTTCAAACGCTTCCAAGTGTTGTGTAAGATAGAGTGCCGTCGCTTGTCCTTCTGTTGTCCAGTTTGTCGCGAGGATGACTTCTTGCACCGGTTCTGCGTTTACAGCGGCAGTTTGAATTCGTTGAAACAGAGTGTTAATTCCGAGTTCATCGGGTCCAGTTCCGTCAAGCGGTGAAAGAACACCACCAAGTACATGATAAAGCCCTTTATAACCGTTGGTTCGTTCGATTGCCCAAAGATCATCGGATTCTTCGACAACGCAGATCACCTGCCGATCGCGGCGTGGACTTGTACAGATGTAACACGGGTTTGTGTCTGTAATAGTGCCACATACGTCACAGTAACATAACTCTTGTTTCACTTGTGCGATGGCTTCGGCAATTTGAGCAGTCTCGGCGTCAGGTAACTTTAGCATAAAAAATGCCAAGCGTTGTGCTGTCTTCTGACCAATCGTTGGCAGCTTTTGGAGCTCTGTGATGAGTTTCGCCAGCGGTTTCGGGTATTCTTGCATAGATTTTTTGTGCTAATTCCCGCAGCAGAGATGAGGATTAAAAGAGCAATAGGGTGACTTCGTGACGATACCCACTTCGGTTTGATGAAAGGTCTTACCGTTAGAGAATCGACGAGATTACCTATCTAAATTCTTAATCTTCATGATAAGGTAGAGACACCTGTGCCTTCACCTTTTACGCTTCTTATTACGGGAGCCCTGGAATTTTAATGCCACCGGTTAATTTGCTCATTTCTGCTGACATCATTTCTTGTGATTGTTGCAGCGCTTCATTGATAGCTGCGACGATTAGATCTTCAAGCATTTCTGTATCTTCTGGATCAACGACTTCCGGTGTAATACGGAGCGATACAACTTCCTGTTGTCCATTGACGACAGCGGTTACCATTCCGCCTCCGACGGTTGCTTCAACGGTGCGATTTGCGAGTTCCTCTCGAATTTCAAGCATCCGCTTTTGCATTTGCTGTGCCTGTTTCATCAGGTCATTCATCTTCATAATTCTGGTCCTGTTCCCAAGCGGCTTTGTATCATATCTGTGTGGATTTTGGTCTTGTTACAAAAATGCTTGGAACGTTAGAAATTTCCTTATAGAATCTGCTTCTCCAATTTGGAAAGAAGCGATTATTGGGTTTCAACAACTGTTGCCTCAAAAAGTTCGAGTGCGGTTTTAAGTTGTGGATCATCTTGGGCTTCAATTTTACGCATGAGCGGTGTCTTTCGTGTCGCTTCCTTTGTCTCATCCTCAGCGGCTACCTGTTGCGGGACGGTATCTAAGGCAACTAACTCAATTTTCACAGGTTTACCGACTTCTTGCGTTAGTGTATCGGCTACAATTTTTCTGTCCTCATCCGTTGTTATAGAAAGATAAGAGGGTGAACAAGCAATTTCGACGATGTTTGTGCCGTTCACAGTGGGGACAGCCCCCTCTAACAAACCGTGCCTGAGTTTTACTGGGAGCTTTGATTTTACCGTGTCCCAAAATGACGGCAGATTCGCTAAATCTTGGTGTCCAGGTGAGACAGAAAAAGAAGTTGATGTGTTCAAGTCCAATGAAGGTGGCGTTGGGGTTTGTTCTTCGTAATGCGTCCTTGCTGTTTCCTTAGAGGGAGGGGTATCTTGGTTTGTGAGCAGAGGCATCTGTGGTGATGTCTCTTGTGGATGTGGTGCGGATTGCACCGTTGCGGAAGGTCCTGCTGAATCAAACTTCTGTTCCAACGCAGACAATTTGTTGAGAATTTCCTCAAGCGGGATGCCTTCTTCGAGCGAGTTTAGTTGAATGAGTGCTGTTTCTAATTGAAGTTGAGGATAACCGTATTGTTTGATATCGCGACTGGTGTGCATTAAAATCTTGATAATCCGTGAGAGCCTACCTACGGACATCCGTTCTGCCTCTTGCTTGAGTTTGGGCAGATCTGATCTCGGACTCTGAACCTGTTCACTAAGAACATTATCAATTGCCAAAAGCCGGAGGTCTCGGAAATGACCTATCAGTTGATCTAAACATTGCGACAAATCAGTCCCTTGTTTCATTAGGTTATTTAGTGTTTTTAATCCTTTTGCGAGATCTCTTTCCGTAATTGCCGCTGTAAGTTCCGCAAGAAGCGAGCTCGAACTAAGCCCGATAGTCTGCCCAACGGTTTCAACCGTCAAATCCTTGCCTACAGAAGATATAAGCCGTTCTAATAGGTTTTCTGCGTCCCGTAAGCACCCCTCGGATTGGCGAGTGATAAGGGCAAGTACGTCCAAATCAGCTGAAACATCCTCCTCCTTGATGAGTAATTGTAGGCGTTCAATTATTTTTTCATCTTCAAGGTGTCGGAAATCGAAATCTTGACAACGAGAACTGATTGTCTTTGGGATCTTGGCATGTTCAGTTGTTGCCATGATGAATATAACATGCGACGGTGGTTCTTCAAGCGTTTTCAGCAAGGCGTTGAATGCCTCCGGTGAGAGCATGTGCGCTTCATCTATGATGTAGATTTTGTAGGTACAGGTAGCTGGCGAGAGTTTGACGTTTTCACGGAGGTCTCGGATTGTATCAATACCGCGGTTGGAGGCGGCATCCATCTCAATGACATCGAAGGATCTGTCTTGAGAGATGTCGTTACAAAATTCGCATTGATTGCAGGGTTCCGCGGTCTTGATGGAGTCAAATTCGGTTTCTTGAAATCGGTTAGGACAGTTGACGGCTTTGGCGAGAATGCGAGCGACTGTGGTCTTACCAGTGCCACGTGGTCCCCAGAAAAGGTAGGCATGCCCGATACGTCCAGATAGGATCTGATTCTTTAGCGTTGTCGTAACGTGCTCCTGTCCGACAACGTCACTAAAGTTTTGGGGACGCCATTTCTGGGCGAGAACCTCGTAAGACATTAGGCAATCCTTTGTTGTACGACCCGAGTTTAGGCATGGAGTGTGGTCAGTCCAACGAATACGCCCGAAAGATGACTATGCACCCAAGGTTGACAAACTCCTCCAGGCGTTGCCCACGTCGTTAACTCAGGCCAGGCACCCTTGCGTCACACGAGGAACTCACCTACCGCTGCTTCCTTCCGGACCTGACGGGGTTCAACAAGCACTCGTTGCTCAAGACCCAACCATCAACACCACGTGCGCGGGACAGACCCCACAGAAACAGGCCGCATCCTGGGGATTCAGTTCTGCTTTAGCGGATTGCAGATACAGGGCACCGCTACCTCCCCACCTAGCATAGCCAAGGCGTTAATTATTAAAAAACTGGCGGAGAGAGTGGGATTCGAACCCACGGTACTGCAAAACAGCACACATGATTTCCAGTCATGCCAGTTCAGCCAACTCCTGCATCTCTCCGTTTTATAGTTTTCAGTTATCGGTTGTCAGTTAAGAGCGAGGTTAGCTCGACAAGCTCCCTCTTTAACCGATAACTGACGACTGACAACTGACCACCATTAAGTATGGAGCAGACGGGATTTGAACCCGTGACCTCATCCGTGCGAGGGATGCACTCTCCCAACTGAGCTACTGCCCCACAAGTCGCAAAACTTAGGCATTTTGCGACAGTAAAATCTTTTTGAGTCCTATTATTAAGCGAGAAAACGGAGAGAGTGGGATTCGAACCCACGGTGACTTGCGCCACAACAGTTTTCGAGACTGTCCAGTTCAACCACTCCTGCATCTCTCCTTCTGATATAAACTATCTACCCTATAGCGACGGGATAGTGTGTACGTCCGAACTTTGATAGTCCCTTCTTACAATGGACGACGACGTTCTTGAAAGAAGGATTTTAACAGGGTGCTGCTCTCTTCTGCCAACACGCCACTCACCAATTCAACCCGATGGTTTAACCGTTCATCTTGGAGGATGTTATAGAGTGTCCCGGCTGCCCCTGATTTTGGGTCCGCTGCGGCGTAAACGACTTTCGGGATACGCGCTAATACGATTGCCCCTGCACACATTGGGCAGGGTTCTAAAGTTACATAAAGGGTCGTATCAATAAACCGCCAATCGCCGATTTTTTGGGATGCTGCTTGTATAACCAGCATTTCTGCGTGGGCAATAGGACTGCCGCACGTTTCGCGCAAGTTGTGCGCTTCAGCCACCAAGGTGTCACCACTCACAAGCAGAGCACCAACGGGGACTTCACCCTTTTCACCTGCTTGCCGCGCTAATTTAAGTGCTCGTCGCATCCAGAAAGAATCGCTATCCAAATTCTGTCCAACAAATGGTTTTGAAGCGCCTGAGAGGATTCGAACCCCCGGCCTTCTGATCCGTAGTCAGATGCTCTAATCCGCTGAGCTACAGGCGCGCGTTTACATCTCCGGCATTGAGGTGTCGGGCAAGACTTTCTGTCCGTCATACACCTCTTTATACCTAATTTTCTGTTTACAGACGGAGAGGGTGGGATTCGAACCCACGATGGCTTTCGCCATAATCGCTTAGCAGGCGATCCAGTTCAACCACTCCTGCACCTCTCCTTATGGCGGTGGGAGTAGGATTCGAACCCACGATGGCTTTCGCCATAACGGTTTTCAAGACCGCCGCATTCGTCCACTCTGCCATCCCACCTACGCTACTTAGTTTCCGTATTAATTATACGATATATAAAATATTGTGTCAAGGAAATTGTCACTTTTTTCGGCAGTGTATTGTTTCAGTCTATCTTCTAATGGTGTTTCAGGGATTTTCTAAATTTCTCCATGCCATTCCAGTGGTTCGTTTCGTAAATAAGGAAGCAGCATATCTTGGAGTCGCCGATGTGCATGGTGCAAGTGTGTTTTAATTGTGCCTTCCGATCTATTTAGCAGCACTGCTATCTCTTTAATCGCGAGTTCTCTTCGGTGTCGTAGATTGAAAACGCGACGTTGACCGGGTGGAAGTTTCCGCACCGCCTTCCGAATCATTTTACCAAGTTCCTTTTCCTCAAGCAGTTTCTCAGGCGATGGGTGAGAATCCATCATTGTTAGGACATCGTCTGCATCAGGTGGTAATTCCTCAAATGTAATAAATTTACTACGGTTACACTGCCTCTGAAAGTCGATGCTGCAATTGATAGCAATCCGGTAAATCCAACTGTAAAACGCAGAGCCACCTTTGAAGTCGGGCAGTGCTTTAAACGCTTTCAGAAAGACCTCTTGGCAAAGGTCTTTTGCCGTCTCTCGATCGCGAACCCGCTGGTACATGAGGTTGTAAATTTTCTTTTCGTATTTGAGAACAAGAGGATTAAATGCCTCTATGTCGCCATCCTTAAACCGATTGACAAGTGCATCCTCGTCAATGTGTTCAAGCTCCGACGCTGTGTAGGCAGTGGCGAATTTCCGGGGATAAGCCATGCGTGTTACCTCCATATTGAACGAAGTTAAATTTGAGGGACCTAAGTTTGTAATGCCATCATCGAACGCAAAATGGCTTAAAGATTACACACCATAGTTGCCAGAAAGTTTCCATTTTCTTGTGTTTTAAAGTTTCCATTTCTGCACATTATTTAGACAGATTTGATTAGGATTTTGTTCGATTAAAATCTTTATCTCCCGAACTGCATGTCTGGCAAAAATTTGTAAAATCGTAACGTGCTTCTATTATGACATTTCACAAATAGATTTTCTATCCTAATTGCTTCAGTTGACAGGGCAACTGCTTTCGGCTATACTAAGGGCAACTTTAGCATTTAAAATTATCTCGTAAGTGAAATAAGTCCCTATTGTTAGTGACGCGATTTGTAAGTAAAAAAGGTGCATAATTTCAGAAAAACCGAAATTTTGTATGATGTAAGAAATTAAAAAAAGAAGGTCCCGATGCGTCGGTATAGCATTCAAACCAAAATTGTTCTTCCATTTCTGCTCCTCTTTGCTTGTGTCACTGTCTTTGTGCCGTTGCTAACGGTTGAGCTTTTCGCGTGGAAGTACAGTGAACAGTTTACAAGTGAAACCCAAGGATGGCTCAACACCATTGTAGAAACTGGGTTTATTCGGGAAGATAGTGAGAAAGTCAAGAAAGCATATAGTGTAGAAATTATGATTTTCGGTTCCGATTACACGCTTAATGATAGTACATTGGTTGGGCTTTCCGATGCTGAGCGAGATTGGGAAAATTTAGCGAAAAAGATGCAGTTGAGTGAGGTAAAAAAGCATTTCCAAAAAGCGGATGGGTCCCCCTTCACACACGATGTAACGCTCGCTGGAAAGCCTTATAAAGTTTTTTATCTTTCAATCAATCCTGGGCGGTTTTACTGCTTGTTGCGTCCGATGGATAAGATCGCCGAAGCGAAACGAACCCTGACGTGGTATATGTTAGGCATCGCTGTTCTCGTTATGGCACTGATTGCTTTCATCAGTTATCGTATTGGGAAGAATTTGACGAATCCGATTAAAATTTTGGTCGACTCCACGGCTCGCGTCGCAACAGGCGACTTAGATGAGGAGTGTGAGATTACAACACACGATGAAATCGGTGATCTTGCTGCTGCATTTAATCAGATGACGCGGGACCTTAAGCAATCAAGAGACCAGTTAATTCAAGCGGAACGCTTGGCGACAGCAGGAAAAATGTCTGCCTCGTTTGCACACGAGATTCGTAATCCGTTGTCGTCGATGCGGATGTTAGCGCAGATGTTAATGCAGAAACCTGAAATGTCGCAGGAACAACATCAACAATCTCTCCAGTATATCCTTGAGGAAATTGAACGGATTGACACGATAGTTAAAGGGTTGATGGACTTCGCGCGTCCCTCGAGCCTTGACCTCAAGCAACAACCGCTCGCGCCCGTTCTACAATCCGTTTTGGATTTGATGGAAGCCAACTTAGCACATCACAAAATCCAGTTAGTCTTAGACTTGTTACCTGCAACCCCAGAAATCCAATTTGATTCAGATAAATTGAAGCAGGCGTTTATGAATGTCGTCTTGAATGCAATGGAGGCGATGCCGCAGGGTGGTGTATTGAAGGTGTCTACATTTACGGAAGACAACAGTATGTGCATAAAGGTTGTGGACACTGGCGTTGGGATACCAGAGGAAGACTTAGAACATCTGTTTGAACCGTTCTTCACTCGGAAAACGAGGGGGACAGGACTGGGATTGGCGAATGTCAAGCGGATTCTTGAGGAACATGGTGGTAGCGTAGAAATTAAAAGTGTCTCCGATGAAGGAACAGAAATATCGTTGTGGTTGCCGTTATAAGATGTATCGTTGAAATGGAATTAGATTTTATAGAAAAAGAGACTGTGGTATACTGTGCTGTGTTATTAGGATAGTCTGTAGAAATCTTGTTTGAAAGGCAATAAATTGATTCAGGAACGAACCCGAGATAGTCTCACATGGCGTGCTGTACTGATCGGTTTGACATGCGCCACTATTGAGTGTCTCTTTGCGCCTTATAACGATTACGTCATCCGCAACATCTTCCTCGCAGGCGGTCACTTTCCTGTCGCGCCCTTCTTTGTCCTCACAATTTTTGTGTTGGGTATCAACGTTTTCCTGAAGCAGGTCCGCCCCGCTTCGGCACTTTCGCCTGGAGAACTCGTCACAATCTGGTGTATCATGATCGCACCGGCAGGCATTCCGTCTTCAGGAATGATGCGCTATGCTCTCAGCCCGATGGTGGCTTATCAATACCTCGCTACACCCGAAAACGACTGGGAGTCCCTATTCCACCACTACATTCCACACTGGCGCGTCGTTCGCGATCACACCGCAGCGCAGTCTTTCTTTGAAGGCTTATTCGCAGGAGAATCAGTGCCGTGGGGTGCATGGATAGTTCCTATCTTAACGTGGAGTGCTTATGTCCTGGTTGTCTATTTCGTGATGATCTGCCTGTCGGTGCTACTCCGCAGACAGTGGGTGGAATACGAACGCTGCGCCTTCCCTCTTGTTAAGTTACCTGTGGAAATGGCAGCACAAGGTCGCGGAAGCCTCGGTCCGCTCTTTAAAAACAGCGCGCTCTGGTTCGGCTTTGCGTTCCCGGTATTCCTTCATACGATGAATGGTCTCCATACGTTTTTTCCGTCCATGCCGCATGTTCCCCGCGATTTCTGGCTCAATCAATATCTCGTTGAGCGTCCTTGGAACGCGTTACGTCCGTTTCAGGTTGTTATTTTTTGGTCAATGGTAGGGTTTAGTTATCTGCTCACTCTGGAGGTATCTTTTAGCATCTGGTTTTTCTTTGTGTTCTACAAACTTCAATGCCTTTTGGGTGTAATCCTCGGTTTCCAACTCACTTCGGGTCCGGGTGTGCAGTGGACGGGTAAATCATTTAGTGCTGCACAGGAAGCGGGGGCATGTCTGACGTTTGTTGCCATCGCACTCTGGAAAGCGAGACATCACATAAAAAGCATGTTCCAGTTCCGTCCTTCCGACGAAGCTTTACCGCATGGTGTTACGATCTTTGGGCTTCTTGGAGGTATCTGTGTATTGGCGTTTTTCAATCATTTGATGGGGATGTCTCTCGTATTCGCGTTCGGCTTCGTCCTATTTCTGCTTGCAATGTATGTCCTACTGACGTGGCAGGTGATTAACGGGGGCATTCCATTTATCAATCCATCGTTTTCACCACAGAGTTTCTTCCTGACCACCTTAGGCACCTCAAAAATTCACCCTTCCACGTTGACTTCACTGATGATGCACCCTGTGTGTCTCACATTAGACCTTCGTGAATTTATGATGCCGAACATTATGAACGGTCTAAAAGCTGCGGATGAAGCACGTATCAAGCGACGGCAGCTGCTCATCGCTATGGCAGTCGCAATGGTTATCGGGCTTGGTGTCTCTTATTACTCTGCGATCAAAGTTAGCTACGCACATGGGGCACCTTATACCGGTGGTAGTTGGTTTATGCGACAACTTGAGGGACTGCTTGTAAGCCCGAAAACAAGCACGAATTGGACAAACACAGGATTTATGGTATTCGGAAGCGGGTTCACCATTTGGTTGATGTGGATGCGTCAGACCTTTGTATGGTGGCCCCTGCATCCTCTCGGTTATACGATGCTGAGTTCGTGGGCGACGTTTAAACTCTGGTTCTCTATATTCTTAGGGTGGGGCTTGAAGTTTAGCATTGTGAAATATGGTGGCTTGAAGGCGTATCGGAGTGCAAGACCGATATTCCTTGGACTCGTTCTCGGAGAGATGACATGCGCTGGACTCTGGGCGATTATTGGGATGATTACTGGAATTAGTACAGGATACCGGATCTTACCGGATTAGTATGAAGTTGGGTTTCACTATATTTTTGAATGTATAAGACGATATGTTGGATTTGAGGTATTTGGAACACCTGTATCTGTCTTCTCATTTTTGTTCTACCCAACCTACGGCACTACAGGACTGCAAACGTTTTGCCTTGACATTGGGACGAATACCGCGTATCATTAAAAAAGCAATCCACAATCAGAAAATTAAACTTACAACTCCCTTAGGAAACTATGAAAAAACACACTGTTATCTTAACACTTTTATCCATTTTCTGTTCGCTATGTATCGGATTACCTTCCGCTTTTTCGGTGGATTTTATTCAATTAGAGCGTGAATTTGCAGGCAAAGGCTCAACGCAAGGACGGTTCGGTAAGGACATTCATCTCGCCTTTGATAAGCAGTACATCTACGTCAGCGACACTGAGAATCGGCTTATCCAGAAATTGTCGGCAACAGGAGAATTTCTGTTTCAGATCCCGGAAGCACCAGAATCCTTGGATAATATCCTACGGAAACCGAGGCATCTTGCTGTGGATACTTTGGGAAATATTTATGTTGCCGATGTGACCGTGCATCATATCGCTGAGAGCACGGATCCGAAAGTTTACATGTTCGCGCCGTGTGTCTACAAGTTCAGTGGAACGGGTGAATTGTTAGACACTTACTTTGTTGATCCGGTGGATGTGCATCCGAAGGTTGTTTTACCCGTGAGTCTCATTATTGATGAAGAAGGGAAAACGGCTTTCGCCATTCAGCCCAAGGGGCACGACCGAGCTCTCCGCGTCGCCCTCAATGCCCAAAATGAACTTTATGTTTTAGACGCAGAATTGGGACGTGTCCATAAGTTCAATGCCGAAGGAGAAAAGTTGATTACCTTTGGTAGATACGGCGCAGGTGTGGGTGAATTTGATATGGATGCCGCGGACATCGCCATTGATGCGCGTGGGAACGTTCTTATTGCAGATACCGGTAATCACCGCATTGTGAGATTTGATGCAGCAGGGAAATCTCTCGATAATTTCGGGAGAGAAGGACGCGGCAACGGCGAATTTGTGAAGCCGATGGCACTCGTTACCTTGCCGACGGGCGAAATCCTTGTTAAAGATGCCAGTCGATTTCGTAGGAAAGTCGGTGGACTGCCGGAAGTTGTCGCACTCTCACCGACGTTGACGCAACTAACGGAAAGTACACCGGGGCAAGCGGAACTCGCGGATACTATTGTGAATGCGACGCAGCCACGATATGGTCCGTTTGCACAGAGCCCAGCTGCAGCCGCCGACACTGCCGCCTTGAATAGACGTATACGGTTGCTTGAGGAAGCAGAATACAGTCGATACTACGCCGATGAAATCTATGACGAGGATAAAGAAGAACTCGCTGAAGAACTCAAGCGAAAAGACATTCGCTTGACGCTTTTTCATAATGTCATCTCACGCGTTCAGAAGTTTGACCCCAACGGGCGGTATCTGGGACGGATCGTTTATGAGACGGATCAGCTTAGCGAAGAAAAGCACGATCTGACCTTCTTGGATTTGGATGCTGCGGGGCACCTCTATCTACGCGATGCCAGCGATTTTACGATAGCGCAATATTCTGTCAGTGGATTTACCGTGAAGCCCTCGCACATGAACGGGTTCTATAGCGTTCGCGCTGCGCGTCTGAACAACAACTATTTGGAAGATTATGAGGACATCGATTTTTCAACCGATGTCCAAGATGAACTCAGCCAATTGGAACTTAAAAATCTATTTGGGTGGACCTACAGTCTCTCTGAACGGTGGCACTTGACATTCCTTGACGAATTAACGTACGGTGAGCAGGATGAACGCTATGTTACCCCGGCGAAGGTAGAGGATAGTTACGATTTTGAGACACAAGCGTTAGAGAATGCGTTCGCTGCGAACCTGAAGTTTATCACGAATCCAAATCCATATCGGTATAAGGAACTCAATTTGTCTGTTGGGCGCGTTGACGGCACGTCTGATTTGATGCAGGACGCGCTCTTTCCTGATCTCAACAAACAGCGCAGAATAGACACCGGCGATGCGAATTCTACGGTTGTTGAACTCAATTGGGATATCTGGTCAAGGGCAAATCTTTGGCTTCGCTATGCAGATCTCAACCCTGCCGAAACGAGTCGCAATTTTATCCGTAGGTTTTACGATGTCTCCGGGGACCTCTATGAGGTGTTTGGGAGTCGCAATGAGGCGCGCCAGTTCCTTGGCGAGTTGACCATAAAGTTTTAAAAGTAGTAGGCACAGTCCCTGTGCCGTTTCCAAAGTAGTAGGCACAGTCCCTGTGCCGTTTCCAAAAGTGAGGTCTATCTATAAAAATGGAGTTTCGCGCCCTTTATCCTGAAGAGTTGGAGGCGTGGCTGGATCATGTCACGCACGTCTTTACAGGCGGTCGCCAATACTTTTCTAATCATTGGCACAACGATCCGTGGAGAGACCCGGAAGGTATCCGTGTTGCAGTTGACAATGGTAAGATTGTTAGCACGGTGCGCGTCTTTATCCGTAAGATGTTTTTGCACGGTGAACCGGTAACTGTTGGTGGTATCGGCGAAGTCAGCACGCGCCCAGAATACCGGCGGCGTGGACTTGCTTCACAATTGCTTAAGGATTCGATAGAGTTCATGGAAGACAGCGGTATTGTCCTCTCCTCGCTCCATGGAAGCCAACGTATTTATTCGATGGAGGGATGGGAGAAAGTGCCACGCTACTATGCCAGACAATCGTTCGCTGCTCAGAAACAGGTAGAATGGGAGGTACGTCCAGTCAATTTTGACGATGAAACCGAAGTTCAGCGAATCGCTACGCTCTACGATGGATATGCCCGTAAATTTAATGGTACCTTCGTGAGAGATGAGATGGCATATTGGACGAAGTGGGTGCGGACAGAGTCGCAGAACGCTTGGGTTGCTGAACGTGATGGCAATGTTGAAGGTTATGTTTCCATTGTCCGGCGTGAAGATCAGCTGAACGTTGAAGAGTTCATCGCTGCGGAAACGTTCTTTGCACAAGAAAGAGATAAACAACTTTTTGAAGGCATGCTCTCTAATATTATAGCACAAATGGATGCGGAATCATTGGAGGTGGTCTATCCAGCACCTATCGCAGATGGTTTTAATGCTCCTGTGATTGATGAACACGGCAGTACGATGTATCGTATCAATCAGCCCGATGCGCTTTCCAATCCGTATGATTCAATCCCGGATCTACTACACAACCAACCACCACCTTTGGCACAAGGTATCAAGTCGCATCATGTCTTTTGGTATACTGATGGATATTAAGGCATTTTCTGACATTTTTCGATCAGTTAATTTGGAATTCGGATTCAGAAATTTTTCCAGTGGCTCAGCCAAACGACGCAAACTTTGCGGTAAAATTAATTTGGACTACGAAATTATGGGAATGAAATTTAACATAAGAAAGACTACATAATGGAATATAACAAAAAATCGCTACTGCCTTTCATAGGTTTGATCATTTTCCTGTTCTATGGGATGACTGCAGCGAATGCCCAAAGTCCACAGCAAATTGCCAAAAAAGCGTTAGCTTCCACGGTGCTTTTGGTCATGGAGGATACTAACGGTCAACCGCTTTCACTCGGTAGTGGATTCTTTGTCCGGAATGGTCAAGTTGCAACGAACCTTCATGTTGTTAAAGGTGCCTCGCGAGGTTACGCAAAATTAGTAAATCAGAAAACAAAGTACGATATTGAAGGCATCACAGCAGTTGATGCGGAGCGCGATCTGGTTATCCTAAAGATTCCCGTTCCTGGGGTACAGATAATTCCTCTTGGTGATAGTGATATGGCTCAAGTTGGCGCGCCTATTTACGCTGTGGGCAACCCACGGGGATTGGAAGGTACGTTTTCGCAAGGAATTATCAGTAGCATTAGAAAAGTCGGAACGGACAAGATTCTGCAGCTCACCGCCCCAATCTCTCCAGGGAGTAGCGGTGGGCCTGTGCTAAACGACAAAGGACAAGTTATCGGCGTTTCTGTAGCAACTTTCCGTGGAGGACAAAATCTCAATTTCGCTATTCCGTCAAACTATCTCAGAGGATTGTTGGGGCAAATAGGCCCCGTAAAACCTTTGTTGGAAGGAAAGCCTACCAGATCAAAACGTTCTATCTTAGGTGGTCTCGGGGATAAAAGTATCGAAGGGGTCGTCATTGACAAGATAACAAAGAAAAATCATTATCTCACTTTTTCTCTGCGTAACCATCTCCGCCAAGATGTGAAGAATGTATATTTTTACATAATTTTCTATGACAGATTAAGCGATCCAATTGATGTACAGACCATTACTTTTCAAGAGACGATCCCTGCAGGTTTAGCGAAGCGGCACTATAGTAATTTTATGCATGATGATGATGTCATGAAAATGGTAAAATCTGGAGGCTCAGTGAAATTTAGGATTCTTGCCTTTGAGATAGTGGAATAATGTCAGGTAATAACCAGTTGCAGTAGTTATGCTAAGTGCCATCTCAGTTAAAAAATTGATAAGAAACAATGATAAAGCAGTATTTGATAAAATTAGCAGAACGAGACATTTTTACGATATTTTGCACCTTAGCTGCTATCGGTATCATTGGATTGGTTTATGATCTTTATTTACTCAGAAAACGAAGGATTTTTGCGGAGAAATATCTTTCAAGGTATCGACAATGGATGCACAGTTCGTCTGATAATGAGCATTATAAACGCTTGCATCGTTGGATGCACTGTAATTCAAATAGGATAAACGATGAAATGGAAGGAACGAGACGTGTTGATTTTTATAGATCGCATTCCGAAAATCAGGATACTTTAGAACGCCATATCGGTAAACTGGATTACCTTATTTCTAAAAAGAAATGGGAATTTTTCAATCCTTTTATTTGGTTGACACGAACTGTCCGATGGATATTAATTGATGCCACTCTTTGGCTCCTCCGTTCAGTTGGAATCATAAATGTTAACAGGAAAAATAAGGTCAGAAACCATTCTTTGTCAGATAAATTTGCAGGCACAATTACCCTTTTGGGCTCCCTATTTTCTGTTATCGCTGGTTGGGATTCTGTTGTAAAATTTTTCCACCAAATTTTTGGATGGTTAGGTTTATCAGAATGAATTAAACTTTCATAACGATTTTTTTAAAGGTTTGCGGTATCTGAAGTGCCTTGCTGATACAGACAAGCAATTTTAGGAAAGATAGAAGTTTAATCCTCTTGGAACATTCAATTGTTGCATCCAAGGTATAGCGGTTAGGAAATCTCACTTACAGTTTCAAGCCAATTCTTTACCTAGATCTTTTGTATTCTTTGCCAAGTCGCAATATAAGTGGTAGTTTTTCCTGCTTCAATAAAGCATCCATTAAACCGTGAATCTGCCCCATTCGTTCAAGTTGTCCCTGTATTGTTTCTTGTTGGCTGGCGATCCAACTCAGCACTTGACTGACATGATAAACATTTTCGACAGGAGTGAATAATCCAGGAACTACTCCAATCAGTTCAACTTTTATGAAACGTGCTTTTCCGCTTCGCCATACATCTTCTGCTACATTTGTTTCAAAGGTTTGCGGTCCTGTGTTCCCATTTCTCAATATGCTGCTGACTACAGACATACTCTCTGCCTTCTTAACACAAGCACAATAAGTACCAACAATATCAAAATTCTTCAACTCAAGTGGTCCTCTACCTAATCGTACACTTTTAAAATTGCTGTATGGATAGGTTACACTTTGCCTCTTTTCCTCTGTTCTATCCTCAAAGAGTCTCGTTTGCGGATATTCAGAGGTAGGTGTATCGTGAATTTCCTGCTCGGTTTTGGGAATATGATAAGTACCATTAACTTCAACATCAATTCCGGTCTTGGCAATGTGGTAAGCTCTAACGGCAGTTGAACCTTGCCATTTATTCGCAACAGTTTTATTCAACCATCTCACAACTGAATTCCAATCAAGTTTCGTTTCGTACCACTTTTTATATAAACTTTCTTCCTTTGAAAACCTGCGAAATTGATACGCTAAGAATTCTTCAATCCGCTCGGTTTTGAATGATTCAGTGTGGTACCATTTTTCGCCCCTGCCTATCATTTCGGTATCAGATTCTTCACGATACCAAGAAAGATGTATCCGTACTGCAATACTTTTATCGACCGAATTTAGACAATTAACTTGAAGCACAATAGGATATCCATCGCCAGGATCGAATTTACAATTAGGCAAAAGAAAGTTAATCCACATTCGGGCCCCATATTTAGAAAGTTGCAATTCCGCTTTGAGTGACCGTGGATTATCAACAAAGTTTGCTAGTGCTGACAAGACGCTTTCAATTACTTCATGGTGTTTAACAAAACCATATTCTTTTGAAACCGCAGCGACTGGTACATGTCCTTCATCCTCAAGATGTGGTTTGCGCGCAATGAGATCTAAGTATTCGTTTTCAATCCCTTCCTCTACACTGAAAGGATACCTTCCAAATTCAGGGATCTTTTTAAGAAGTTCACTAATTGATCCTTTGTGTATTTGAACTGCCCGACCATGCCATGTACGTTCCATGAATTCCATAAATTGCTCCTTTCATTTAGTTAAACCTAAAACATTCCGCTGTTTCCCATGGATTCAACGCCTTATTTTCCCATCGAACGAGCAACGGGTTTCCGTGAATTTCCGCTAAAGTCTGCGGATCCGCAAACGTCCGAATCTGTAGACTGCAATTAATGGCGGTGTCCAATCCACTTCTATTTTGAGCAGCTCTTGCAAATCATCAATGACTTCAGACGCAGGACGCTCACCTGGTTGCAGATGGATGATCCCGGTAATTGATTGTTTCAGATAAACAGCGAGATGTCCAAAATCAGAATCGTGCGTTAAAACAAATCGCTGCATAGCGTGGGCATTTGACAGAATTTCTTCGTCCTCATAGTGCTGCCAACCTTCTTCGCGAGTATATAGCACATCAATACCTTGAGCTCTTAGGAATCGAACTACCGAAAAAGCAATATTGGCATCGGCAACAAGTGGGGGCAGCATTGTCAAGATGCTCCCTCGCGCGGAAAAGGCATATCTATAACGATGTCATTCTTTAACGCACGTGCTGCGTAGCCGAGCACAGCCCGAATGCTTTCCTCAGTTAGATCCGGATAGTCTGCAATAATCTCCGCATGTGACATACCGCTCGCCAATAACCCTAATATGTGCTCCACGCTCAAACGCGTGCCTTCAACAATCGGTTTTCCGCCAAGGATCCCTGGATTAGCAACTATTCTAACCATAATAATATCCTCCATAATGAAATTTGTTAATCTTGCACCAGTATTTTACCATAATTTAAGGCTTATATCAAATTGTTTGGAATTCATTTTCTTCTGTGCCATAAAAACTTGACATATAATCTGCTGCAGGATACAATTTTTTCGCAGGGAAAAGAAGTGAAACACATTGGCATGAAATTACTGGATAGAGGAGGATATGAACATGGCAGATTTACGCGTTGGGGTTATTGGTTGTAGCGGTATCGGCACGACGCATGCATCCGGGTTGATCGGTATGCCGAATGTTGAGTTAGCCGCTGGCTGCGATTTTGTTCAGAGTACGTTAGACGCTTTCAAGGAAAAATATCAGGACAATTGGGGTAACATCTCTCTGTATACCAACCATCAGGAAATGCTCGCCGCTGAGAATTTGGATGTCGTGACGGTGGCAACGTCTGATCACCGACATGCCGACCTCGTTGTTGACGCGGCGAACGCCGGTGTAAAGGGTGTCTTCTGTGAAAAACCGATGGCAACGAGCATCGCAGATGCGGACAGAATGATTGAGGCTACCGAACGAAACGGCACTATTCTGTCTATCGATCACACACGACGGTGGCAACCGTTATGGCGGCATACGCACGATGTGATTGTCGGCGGTGGACGTATTGGCGATGTCCAATATGTTATCGGCACGTTGAGTGGTGGTCGCGCAATGCTCTTCCGTAACGGAACACACCTTGTTGATGCGATCTGTTATTTTGCCGATTCAGATCCAGAGTGGGTCTCTGCCGAATTAGAAGACGGCTACGAGGACTACAACGAGTATAAAGGTGATGGTGGACATGTTCCAGCAACAGAACCATCGGCACACGGATATATTCATTTCGCAAACGGCGTGCGCGGTTATTATGCTGGCGGCCCGAAGACGACCCTCTCTGGATTTCGCGTGGAGATTGTTGGCACTAACGGTTACATTCTTATTAGTGACAAGGGAGCAACACTTCACCAAGATGACGTTGTTGAAACGATTGAGGCACCGACATGGGATATGACCGGTATCCCCGCAGGCGTTCGAGAGCTGGTAGGTCTTGTTGCAGAGGGTGGGCAACCCGTTTCGCCTGGAAGTGAAGGTTACAAAGTCGTCCAGATTATCATCGGCTTCTTAACCTCACAACAGCAAGACAATGGGAAAGTCAAACTGCCGTTGTCTGGCGGTTAGTCTTCCCCAGTTTTCAGGACAATCGCATTTTCAGGTGCCCATTGCAGATAGACCGTATCACCGCGTTGGAAGTGATGTGTATCTCTCATGCCTGTATTCTGTTGGTGAGCGATAAGTGGCGTAGGGTAATCAGTCTGCACCGTGTATTGAAGCGTCGTGCCGAGGTAACTTTCGTCCTGAATGGTGCCGTGTAAGAGATTCACGGCATCAGCGGTCGGAGTTGTTGTCAGGTCGATACGTTCTGGGCGGATCGCAACGGTGACAGGTGTATTCACCGGGATATCGCTGGTCGGTGCGCAGACAATTTTAGAAGGCGGTTCCATCGCCAGCGAGACCTCATTTTCGCTGATAAGTGTCCCTTCAAAGAAATTAGATGTGCCGATGAAGTCAGCGACAAAACGACTCTGCGGTGCGTCATAGATTTCAGAGGGTGTTCCGACCTGAAGGATTTTCCCGCCATTCATTACCGCTATGCGATCAGAGAGTGCCAATGCTTCACCTTGATCATGCGTGACGTAAACGAATGTAATACCGACTTTACGTTGCAACGCTTTTAGTTCCGATTGCATCTGTTTTCGGAGTTTTAAATCGAGTGCTGAGAGCGGCTCATCTAACAATAGGATAGTGGGTTCATTGATTAGCGCGCGCGCGAGTGCCACGCGCTGTCTCTCGCCACCGGAGAGTTCGCTCGGTTTCCTATGCCCGTACCCTGGTAACTGAATTAAATCTAATGAACGTTCAACGGCATCTGAAATTTCTAATTTCGATGCCTTTTTCATGTGTAGTCCGAATGCAATATTCTGTGCGACGGTTTTGTGTGGAAATAGGGCGTAATTTTGGAAGACGGTGTTGACTGGACGGCGATAAGGCGGTGTTTCTGCCATCAATTCATCGTTGATGTGAACCTCTCCTGTGGTAGGATACACAAATCCGCCGATGATGCGCAGCGTTGTCGTTTTTCCACACCCGCTCGGTCCGAGTAGCGAAAAGAACTCGCCACCCTCTATCTGTAACGACACATCATCGACTGCGACTGTATCGCCGAACCGTTTTGTTACAGATGTGAGAGTAATCTGACCTACAAGCATTTTTTTAACGATTGGGTTTTGCCAGATTTAGATAGGATTCTAACCGGTTAGCGTTCTAAAAGTTGTGGTTACGTGTCGTCCTCTGACAAATGACAATGTTTTCCTCGTGCATTGTTGTGGAGGTTTGACCGGCAATGTTGGAAGGGCTGTTTTTCTTTGGCATCCGTTTGTTTGGAATGTTTCTCACAATAGTCGCCTTATGGGTAAATCCGTGCTGACGAAACGCTGAGACGATAAACGCATCAGTTGGCAGCATAACCTCTTTGACTCGACGATTTCCAACAACATAGCAAATTGTAGCATTCGGTGAAAGCATTTGTGCCACTGAATTGATGCTACGTTCAAGATCGATATAAAACGCCAATACTTCACGCGCCCGCTTTTCGTCAACCGAATGGATTTTCTCAATGGCGGACGATACGGGTGAGTCTGTCAGCGTTTCTTTTGAACGCTGCCCACCCATTGCGATTTTGTCGATTTTGCGAGCATTCGGCAAGCCTATCCATTCTGCTGCAAGCCGAGAAAACTGCCCATACGCTACCGTGGTGTGCGAATCTCCATACGGCGGAGATGTTACAACTAAGTCATAGCCTCCAAGTGGACGCGGTAGTGGAAGTTCACCTTGAACGGTGTTTGCGTTGGATACCGATGCTTCAACGTTTTTTCGTTTTTCAAGGAACGTTGCCAAACCTTGCCGATTTCTACTCAGTTTCTTACTGAGAAGTCCGAAAACATCAGGGTTAAAATCCTTAAGCCTTTCGGCAGACATGCGATATAGTTTAAACTCACCGTTCCGCGTATAGGAAACCTCTCGAACCGTTTCTGAAAAGGCGACCAATATAAAGTTTCGCACAGTCTCATCTTCTATCTTGTTAATCCAAGCACGGAGATAAGCGAGAGATTTGATGACTTCCTTGGAAAACCAGTACGTCAGATTCAAAATGTCAGGAATCGGTGCGTCAGGCACCTTGCCTTCTTGGAATTCAATCTGAAAGAGATCATTATTCAACCTATTTAGCGTTTCATCTAAAGCAGACAGGCAAATTCGGGTTGATTTGACATTTGCTATCAGACGCACGAGCGGGTTAATATCACACCCAACACTGTGCATACCGAACAGAGATGCTTCAACGAGCGAGGTGCCGGTGCCACAATAAGGATCAAGCAGCCATCCGTTTTCTACACCATACGCCTTAAGAAGCTTCCTTGCGATCTGAGGAATCATCATTGCCGGATATGCGTGGAAGCAGTGGGTATATTCTTTAGTATCAGCCTCTCGAAAATCCCACGATTCGTCTTTGTACTTCAGGTTGGCTTTGCTCATATCAATTTTTCTCGTTTACCAAAGCATAGATTCCAAAATCTTTCGTCTATTCTAAAACCAGTACCATGATTTCTGACTACCCTATTTTCTCGCAGATGCATCCTCACATCAACGATTATGATGTCCTTCTTAATGAGATCCAAAAAATTATCTTCGTCTGGTTCGGTTAGTAGATATGCCTCCTTGAACCAGAACTCTTCCTTTCGATCTGAATTAATACGGGTGTCTGCATTAACAACAATCAAGGAAGGCATCTTACTTCTGAACCTGTCAATCAAACGTTCTCCCAACCACTCAGCAACAAGAGTTCCATCTACATGATAAAGTTGGACGATTTCATGTTCAACTGTGACGAAAAGCCCCTGATTATTCGGTTTACTGTTGGCAGGGCAGTATAGGGATGGACGTCCATTCGTGTCTATATAGCCATATTTCTCAATCAATTCCCTCGTTTTTATCTTCCATACCCCGCGATTGAAAGTAAACATGGTTACCCGATTATTGACTCCAAGTCTCTGAGATTTCAATTCTATATCTCCGAAATCAGGAGTCTTAAGGTTATTTTCCTCTAACCCAAGCAAAGTTTCCAACGTATAGCCTATGCCGGTGTTGCTTTTTCGTAGGGAAACAACATAGCCCATCTGGTTAATCTCAGATAGTTTGTCTTTTAACTGGGCTATATTCATAGGAGTGCCTTAATTCGTTGACAAAACCCGTGCCAAAATCTGATTCACGAGTTGCGGGTTTGCCTTTCCGCGAGTGGCGCGCATCACCTGTCCAACAAGGAATCCGATCGCTTTTTTCGTGCCGTCGCGGTAATCTTGGGCAGGACCAGGGTTCTCCTCCACGACTTGCAAGACGATGGCTTCTATCTCTGAGGTGTCTGTAATCTGAGCCAAACCCTTTTCTTCAACAATCTCCTTCGGCGTTTTACCCGTTTCAAAGGCATCGTCAAGGACAGATTTGGCAATTTTGCCGCTGATAGTCGCATCTTCGATTAACTGAATGAGTTCATTGAGGTGTCCTGGCGTAACATTCGAGTCTTGAATCTCAATTTCCGCCGTGTTAAGTAGACGTGTCAAGTCTCCCATCATCCAGTTTGCGCAGGCGGTAGGTTCACCACTGAGTTGTGCAGCTTCGTCAAAGAATTCAGCGAGTTGTCGGGTACTGGTCAAGAATTCGGCGTTTTCGGACGAGATGCCGTAGTCTGAAATGAAGCGTTCTCGGCGGGCAGCGGGGAGTTCGGGGAGTGTCGGTTGAACTTCCTCAATCCATTCGTCGCTTATTTCGACATGGACGAGATCCGGTTCAGGGAAGTAGCGGTAATCGTCCGCTTCTTCCTTACCACGCATCGCAACCGTTTTGCCTGTACTTGCGTCAAACAGGAGTGTCTCTTGGACGACTTCCTCACCTGCATCTAAAATTCGCGCCTGTCGTTTTACCTCGTATTCCATCGCTTCGATTAGTTCTTGGAACGAGTTTTTATTCTTAATTTCTGTGCGCGTGCCGAGTTCCTTACTGCCCTTGGGGCGCAGGGAGAGATTCGGTTCGCATCGCAGGCTTCCCTCTTCCATGTTGCAGTCGCTGACTTCAATATATTCTAAAATTTCCTTAACAGCACGGCAATAGGCAATAGCCTCTTCCGGAGAGTGGAGTTCCGGTTCACTGACGATTTCAAGGAGGGGTACCCCAGCGCGATTGAAATCCATAAAACTACGGGTTGGATCGCCAGTGACTTCGGCATGAATGGATTTCCCCGCGTCCTCTTCTAAGTGAATTCTACGAAGGGCAACAGTCCGAGTTTCTCCTTCAAATTCAAACCCTACCTGTCCGTTTTGGCACAAAGGGATGTCGTATTGCGAAATCTGGTAGTTCTTCGGCAGGTCGGGATAGAAATAGTTCTTCCGATCGAATTTACTGGAAGCGGTGATTTCACACTCCATCGCCAAGCCTGCGCGAACCGCGAACTCTACCGCACGTCTATTGACGACCGGTAATGTTCCAGGCATCCCTAAGCAGATCGGACAGGTGCAATCGTTCGCCGATGCTCCAAAGACATAAGCACAATTA
This sequence comes from Candidatus Poribacteria bacterium, assembly GCA_022821965.1. Taxonomy (GTDB): domain Bacteria; phylum Poribacteria; class WGA-4E; order WGA-4E; family WGA-3G; genus WGA-3G. The sequence continues at coordinate 1,677 of JAJECN010000011.1, read as the reverse complement.
CAGAAAAGTTTACTCTCTGTGCACAATTCAGCATGGATTTCTAAACCGATAACAATTTCATATTTGTCCATGTGTTCTCTCACGCTTTAACACGGCACGAGCTGCCGCTATTAGCGGTTAAAATAGTGGCACCTCGCGCCAAACATAGAATAAAAAGTTTCTATAAACCTTTCTCCATCAATTCGTTGACAACAGTGACATTCGCTTCCACTTCGCTCTCAGAAGTCATGCCGATAGTCATGGCGTGTACACAAGGGAGTCCCATCACAAATTCAATTGCCTCGCGTTGGCTCTCCGCATCTTGTGCCAATTTCCCCATACCTAAAACTTTCATACCGTAAATGCCCTTGCCAGCAAACGCCATCTGTTCCATCGTTCGGATGACATCGGCGGGCGATGCGTCCATGCTAACGCCAGCGTGATTAATCCGCGCCAACACAACTTCAACCCATTCCGTCATTGCTGATGTTTGGAACGCTCCGTAATCGTGACAAGATACGCCGTGCGCCCGAATCAATCCCTGCTCCTTACAACGGGCGAGTGCTTCCATAGCATCTGGATAGCGTTGTGGCCAGTCTACCTGTGTAAGGCAGTGGAGCAGCACAATATCCACATAGTCAGAGCCGATTTCTTTGAGAAATCGCTTTACGTCTGCTTCTACGGTCTCTCGCGTCCGAGATGTTGTTTTTGTGGTGATAGTGACACTCTCACGCGGTAATTCTTTGAGAGCTGCCTTGACGTGTGGGTGACTTCCGTACTGGTCTGCGGAATCCCAAAACGTTACGCCTTTTTCGTGTGAGAATAACAGTAGGTCGCGGAAATTTTCAAACCCCAGATCGGTCTGATTTGAGCGACCGTTCCAACCATTTGATCCAGTTCCAATTGAAAGCCTCGAAACATTTAAACCTGTTTTTCCTAATGCTACAATTTCCATGGCAATTTCTCCTTATTATCTCAAGGGACAATTTAGTTAACTGCAGTAAGTATAACATAATATATCCAATTTGACAATAGTAAAGTCCACAATTAACTGAGGGTGGTTTATTATTCGTGGAGAGGACGAATTGGTGTTCCGTGAGATGTCTATGTACGTTGGTAATTCACCATAAATGTTCCTGCAAATTCGCGAAACTGAGAGGCACTGTCCACTTTTTTGTTGCTTTTTGTCTTTAAGAAACGTTACAATAGCATTGTGGTGATAGACCCCGTCCTAAAGGACGGGGCTTCTGCAAAAGTTACGCAGAAGCACTTGTGGAATTTAGAAGCGGACTACACGCTTCAACGGAGCAGCCGACAACCCTATTGAATAGGACAATCGGTCTTACAACTCCTAATCCAAAGGAAGCTACCCCTTCCTTGAGAATGTTCATCGCAGCATTCTGGTCGCGGTCAAGGTGTGTATCACACTTTGGACACGTCCAGTGTCGATCTGTGAGTGTAAGGTCTTTCTTATGATGCCCACAAACACAACAGACTTTTGTCGTTGGCGACCATCGATTGATTTTCAGCACAGAACGAATGCGTTTCTTTGCTTGATGCTTGAGTTTTTGGGAAAACTCACCAAAAGCGAGGTCGGAGACTTGTTTTCCCCATACCCGTTTCATACCCTCAAGATTCAAGTCTTCAAAGAACAGGATGTCGAACTTACGACAAAGTTTTATCGCAAGTTTCCAATGA
>JAJECN010000045.1 GCA_022821965.1 Candidatus Poribacteria bacterium | reverse complement strand
GTATCTTCAAACGTCTTCATTCCTTCTGTATGGCAACCGATACACGAAAGGCCATTCCGCACAGCCGGGTCATCCGCAGCAGGATTAGAAACGATGGTTGTCGGCGCTACATTTATCCGATTCCCAGCGTCATCCGAGATATAATACGCCTGCAAGCCATTCGGGAGGTTGAAGATAATCTCACCACCGTCAGGTCTAAAAGAGAGCGGATGTGTAAAGATATTTTGCGCACCAACGCTTCCAGCAAAGTCGTAGCTTTTCCAATACGCACCATATCGAGAGGTATGACGTTCCACGACGCGATTGTTATTTGAAACACCTGAGTCGTTGAAACCCGCACGCAAGACGCGAACCCCCGGAGCACTCTGGATATTCCTCGCAACGTTGACATCCAGATCCCTTTCCAACTCGCGATCGGTTTCTGGAAGATCCAAGATGTCGTGATAGAGTGGTGGCAACGATGCCTCCGCAAGAAACCAATCAACATGAACGAATGGCACTTCGCATCTCATTTCTTCACGTAGATTTGTCAGTTTTTCGTTCAGATTTGCTTGTGTTTCCGGATCGAATTCAACCTTATAGGGGTATTCCCTTTCAATCTGCGTCCACGCCTCATTTCTGATATCCCACTCGTAGTGGCGTAAGTCGATGTGAAAGATTGTCTCTCTCGGATCAATCGGTGTCGGTTTTTTGACTTCAAAACCCCAAGATAGACTATTTACTAATTTCGAGAGCGCGACGCTATACGCACGTAGGGCTTCAGTCGTCTCGCCAGCGTTATAAAGATGTGTTAGCGTGAAATAACGAGCGAAGGCGCGATCAAACGGGGCAAGAGATTCAACGTGAGCCTCAATCGTTTCAAGCACTTCGTTTGGTGCGATGAAATCGATATCACGTTGTGCAAAAGCAGTCCAATCCGGCGCACCTGCTTGAATCCAGTCGTGAATTATGCCGAGTGCCTCTTCTGTCAGCGGAGGCGCATTAAGTGGCATCCGTTTTGCCAAGTCGGTTTCAATTAACCGTTGGTAGAACTTGGAACCGTTAGGATTCCCGGGGATGACTGCTCCAGAATTAATGAGCTCTCGGCTACTTCGAATGACGAGTTGTTCTGTGAAGGTGCCGTGTTCTCCGTGGCAGCTTGAGCAGTTATGTTCAAGAATTTCATACGCTTGTTGTGCGAGATCCTGTTGTGCCTCAACAGTTTGATACCCTAACGTAAATGTGAGTAGAAGACTGATTTTAATGAAATTTTTCCAGACCTTCATGTATGTTCTCCCCTTAAGTCTTGTAGGAGTGATCTCCGAATAGCGACTCCGTTTCTTGGCTTACTTCGTTATCAACATTTTCCGTGTTCTCGTGAAATTGCCAGCGGTGAGTGTATAAAAATAGACACCACTTGCGACAGATTCACCCACTTCATTTTTTCCATCCCAATATGCTGCGCGGCTCCGTTGGTGATAGATACCAGCAGGCTGATGTCCCACATCCAGCGTCCGAATCAACACACCGCTCATGCCATAGATGCGCAAGGTGACATCGGCAGGTTCAGCGAGCTGGTACGGTATCCACGTTTCCGGATTGAAGGGGTTCGGATAGTTCGCAAGCAATGCCGTTTCTTCAGGAATTAGCAATGCCAGAAGGCGTTGAAGGTTTGTAATCCCCTGTTGGAAAGTAATTGAACCGTCGCTTTCAATCTGTGCTTGTGCTATCCATGCCTGTATCATGACTGGTTCTAATCCCATACTACCTATCGCTATAGTAGAGGGAGCAGCAGAAATTCCGCTGAGTTCGCCGAGGTGTTGTGCCACGAGGATAAGGTCTGAGATATTGCGCTTTCCATCTTTGTTTACATCGGTTCGAGCGTTAGTCGGTCTGCTCCGTCCCATATCCTGACCTACCAGAATCAGATCCAAAATGTTCGTTAGTCCATCTCTGTTCACATCCCATGCGGGTGTTTTTATGAAAAATTTTCTCTCCGGTGGGTTTACCGTATATTTTGTGTCCTGTGCGAAACCGAAAAAACCGCTAAAAGCCCCATGACCCCGATTGTCAACAGCAACTAATAAAACGTTTACGCCTTGCTTCAGTGTAACAGGGAACGCATCTTGAAAATCACCAGCACCGCGAAGCACGGGATTATAGTGAACCAACTCACCGTTGAGCCAAACTTTTACTTCATCATCACTCCCGACAAGCATCGTTGTGTTCTGTTCACGCGGAGAACTCAATGTGACGGAACCGTAAACGACATGGTCATATATCTCTGAACCTGACCCCCAGCCGAGCGCATCTGTCATTTCGTTGAGGTTATTCCCACCTGTGGGGGAAAGTTTGTGTGCTCTCCATTTGCTATCACCAACGGATTTCCCTTCAGTTGCCCCAAAGGTAGCGACCTTCACCTCTGTTGCGGCACCCCCACTCGCTTTTGCCAGCAAGTCTATGTGATCAAGGCGCGATCCTGGCACGATCACCCATAACCAGGGTCCCTCAATTTTTGGACCGGCTTCGGGAAAAGCGGAGTTAATGAAACTCGAGTGTGAGATAGATGTGTTCTCAGGGAATCTTTCTAAACTTGCTACATCTGTTATAGCATTGTCGTTGAGTCCCATCCAAGTTAAATTGGGCAAAAGGGCAAGAGAGGATACATCCGTTATCGCATTTTCACTAAGATCTAACCATGTCAAATTATTTAGCTTCGCAAGTGGAGATACGTCCGATATTGCATTGTCGTGGAGTTCCAACCATGTGAGACTGCTTAACTCTTCAAGAGACGATAGATCGGATACTTCATTATGTTTAAGGCTCAAACGTGTCAAACCCGTTAATCCTGCCAAGGCTGATAGGTCCGAAATCTCGTTATCGATAAGGTAAAGCTCCTTTAAACCCTTCGCATCCGCTAAGGCGGAGATATCCGATATCTCTCCGCCGCACACGTTTATCTCCCTGAGTTTCGGCAATTTTGCCACGGCGGCAAGGTTCACGACAGGCGTGCCCCAGGAGTGATAATTGTGCAAGTTAACTAACCCGTCAAGCGGTGTGAGGTCCGCCAACAGATTATGGCTCATCCCTACCCATTCCAATTTTATTAAACCGGCGAGGGGCGATAAATCGAATACCGCATTATGATGGAGTGCTATTCCGCGCAGGTTGATTAAGCCTTGGAGGGGTGAGAGATCGGTTATCAGATTATGCGCAACCTGTAACTCCTCCAAGCCGATTAATCCTTCAAGTGGAGAGAGATCAGATATAGCGTTATTTTCCAACTCTATGCGACGCAGTCTTATCAATCCTGCGAGGGGCGATATATCGGATATTAAATTGTCGTTAAGCCTTAAATCATCCAGATTTGTCGCAGCTTCAAGCCCAGTTAAATCCTTGATGTCTCTGTTATTCGCATCGAGACGATTTGTTAACCTTGCCATCTCATCTGCCGTAATTCGAGCGTTTGGTGCTTTACCGAGTGCTTCCACAATTGCCGCGCGTAGGTTCGCGTCGGGAATGTTAACAGTTTGTGCAGATGCCGTCGGCGGAAATATCAAGAGTAGCGTCGCGCAGAATACGAGCGTGCAAACGAAAATATGTTGTGTTTTGGGTCTTTGCATTTGGATTTATCTCCTTTTCTACAGCTATGAACGCGCGGGTTTTGTGTCAGATTTACTTCCTTATCAACATTTTCTTTGTCGCAGTAAAATTGCCTGCGGTGAGGGTGTAAAAATAGACACCGCTGGCGACCGGTTCACCTTGTGCATTTCTACCGTCCCAATACGCTGCACGACTCCGATACTGATAGATACCCGCGGGTTGGTAACCCAACGCCAACGTCCGGACTAAGACACCATTTATAGTATAGATATGCACCGTGACATCCGCGGATTCCGCAAGGTCATACGGTATCCACGTCTCCGGATTGAATGGGTTCGGATAGTTCGGAAGTAATGCTGTCTTTTCTGGAACGAACAGTGCCAGCAGCTGCTCAAGTTTAGCGATACCCAGCTGGAAAGCGAGGGATCCATCATTTTCAACTTGGGCACGTGCTATCCACGCTTGAATCATCGCAGGATCTAACGCCATACCCTCTACAGACACACTCGAAGGTCCTGCCGTTGTGCTTGACTCACCCAGATGCTGTGCCACAACGATTAGGTCTAAGACATTGATCATTCCATCGCCGTTTACATCAGCGTGGCGGTTCACCGACGCATTGGAACCTAAGTGTTGTGCCACAACGATTAAATCAAGGACATTCACTTGACCATCCTGATTCACATCCCAAGCAGCGAACGCACTGTCTTCCACAGTGATAACGATTTGCGGATCCGCTGAAGAGAGCACATCACCGCTGCCAGAACCCGCAAAGAAATTGTCGAATGTTACTCGGGCTTCTCCCGTCGCCTTTGTCGTGAACGTGATTGAGAGCAGCGTCCCTGTACCACTGACACCATCCCCAAATCGTACCGTGCTAAGCCCTGTGATTTTACCTGCTGTGTTATCAATCGTGCCTTCCGGAAAGAAGGTATCTCCACCCTTTGCCTTCAGAAAATCACCTTCATTCACCTCAACTGCCTCGAGCACAGTGGGATTGAACGTAACGTCAGCCTGCCAACCTGCTAAATCTGTGACATCTTTTGTGTTGAGATGAAGAGTAAACGTATCACCAGAAGGGACCGGCGTTACATCGGTAGAAAGGGAGAACGTGGTATCGCTGACCTCTGGAGAGGGTGGATCCCCAACAGTAATGATTATATCAGGAGGACGAGAAGGAATTTTCTCGCCTCTGCGAGAACCGGCTTGGAAGTTATCGAATGTTAATCGGCTCCTACCATCTGCGACTGCAGTGAATTCTATTGAGAGCAGCGTGCCTTGTCTATTCATCTCGCCTTTGGAAAGTTGTACTGTCTTTAAACCGGTGATTTTACCAGTCGTGTTATCAATTGTGCCTTTTTCAAAGAAGGTGCGTCCATCTCCCTGCTTTAGAAAATCACCCTCACTTACACTTTTTGCCTTTAACACAGTTGGATCAAACGTAATATTGGATTGCCATCCCACTAAATCGTCAACATTTTCTGTTTTCAGATGTACGGTGAACGTATTTCCGGCTTCAACCTGCATTGCGTCTGTAGAGAGATTGAAACTAATATTCGGTTGGAAGACTTCATACTTCGCGTCAGGTGAAAATCCAAAAAAGCCGCTAAAGCCGCCATGCCCACGGTTATCAAGCGCGACTAACAAGACATTTTTTCCCTGTTTCAGCGTGACAGGGAAAAAATCTTGGTAATCGCCAGCTCCACGCGCAACAAATGCCTTGTGCACTAACTCACCATTAAGCCAGACTTTGACAGCATCGTCACTCCCGACGAACATCGTTGTCTGCTGGTCTTCTGGAGAATCTAAAACGACCGAACCGTAGACGATGTGATCGTATATCTCCTCACCTGTTCCCCAACCAAGAGCATCAGTCATTCTATTTATATTATCACCATTGGTAGCAGAAATTCTGTGAAGTGTCCACGTGCTATTTCCAACAGCTTTCCCTTCTTTTGCTCCGTTGGTAGCCACTTTCAATTCTGTCGCTGCACCTCGAGTCGCTTGCGATAGAAAATCTGTCCTGTCATCGAGGCGTGTCCCGGGGACTATCGCCCATAACCACGGACCCGTTATTTTCGGACCCCCTGCAGGGAAACCTGGATTGCCATCCATCCGGACGAATGTCTTATCAGGTAACCCTCCTAAAGGTGAGAAATCGGATATCGCATTGTTGCGGAGATCAAGCCGATCCAAATTTTTGAAATCCGCAAGGGGAGACACGTCTGATATGACGTTGTTCTCAAGGTACAGTAATTTCAATCTTGTTAACTTCGCGAGGGGTGAGACATCTGATATAAGATTAGCATCAAGATTCAGATGTTCCAAGGCTGTTAGGTTTCTCAATGGCGACACGTCCGATATTAAATTATTGATTAGTTCCAACCATTCCAATTGTGTTAATTCCGCTAACGGGGAAAGATCTGAGATGTTACAGTTGTGGATTTCCAACCTTCTTAACCCTTTCAACCCCTTTAGGGACGGAAGCGTCGATATTGAATTGTCGTTGCCAAATTCTATCCATCGCAATCTTGGCAATTTTGCCAAAGAGGAAAAATCCGAGATAGGCGTGCGCCAAGCGTCTATGCGTTCTAAACTGGTAAGACTTGCAAGCGACGACACGTTCGATACTGGGTTGCCTGAAATCCCTATCCCGTTTAATTTTATTAGCTTTTTCAATGGAGATAAATCGGTTATCGCATTTTGCTCAAGCCCCAACCAGTCCACATTGGTTAGGTCCGCCAGCGGAGATACATCGGTTATCCTATTCCCTCGTAACTTGATGTTATTCAAGCGCGTTAAGCCCGCCAGCGGAGAAAGGTCAGATATCGCATTGTGACGGAACTCTATCCGTTCCAGATTTATCGCATACTCAAGACCTGTCAGATCGCGGATACCTCTTTCATCTGCCTCAAGACGCGTCAATCTCGCCATGTCTTCCGTTGCTATTGAAGCACCGGGGGCTTTCCCGAGTGTCTCTTCAATCGCTGCGCGGAGATTCGCATCAGGGATGTAAACAGCACCTGTTGGGGTCGGTTGGGTCCGGTCTACAATTACAGGAGGCACAACACTTAGATCGTCAGGAGAATTCAAAGCAGCAATCACTTCGTCAAACCGATCCGTCCATGTGTCGCGCTGCACGTTTCCACCATCAATTAGCCCCGTCAAACCCAAGTTCTGTAAACTCGACTTCTCGCGAATCTCTTGAAGAAAAGTGTCAGTTTCTAACCCAACAGCAGCCGCAGCATAT
>JAJECN010000037.1 GCA_022821965.1 Candidatus Poribacteria bacterium | reverse complement strand
GATTCACCTCAAAAATAGCGGTATTTTTTACGGTGAAGTATAGCAGATGCAGCGTGAAAAGTCACGCTGCATCTGTTTATCTCAAAATATTAACAACTGTGAAAAATAGAACAAAAAATATTGAAAACTAAATAGCCCTGCAGTGGAGATGTCCGCTCTTGACAAAAACCGATATCTGTTTATAATGAAAGGAAATCCGCTGAAATGTCCCGAAGGAGTTGCGATGCGCACACCAGGTCCCAATCTGCTCTATATCCATTCCGACCAGCACAACCCTTATGTGACCGGTTGTTATGGTGATCGGTTGGTCCAGACACCGCATCTTGATAATCTCGCTGCCAAAGGGGTCGTATTTGAAAACGTTTATTGCCCGTCTCCTATCTGTGTGCCGTCCCGGATGTCGATGCTGAGCGGACGCTACCCTTACGAGAACGCTGTGTGGACGAACAGCCATATCCTCGATTCCGGGATTCCCACCTTTGCACATGCGATGGGTGCCGTGGGTTATCAACCTGTACTTATCGGACGGATGCACGCACTGGGACCGGATCAACTACACGGGTACACTGACCGCCTCGTTGGGGACCACGGACCGAATTATCACGGTGGACAAGGGGTTGACCACGGCGAACTGTCTGGAACTGCCGGACCTGCCCGCGTAAGCCTTGAGAAATCGGGGGCAGGTCAGAGTGCCTATCAGGTTCACGATGAGGACGTGACTGCCGCAACAGTCGATTATCTCAATCGACTCGGGGTCCAAAAACGAGCAGGACTTTTAGATACACCCTTTTCAATTTCTGTCGGGTTTATGCTTCCGCATCAACCTTTCGTTGCGCGGCAGGAGGATTATCAACTTTATGAAGGGCGGATGACGATGCCCCAAAGTCCTGAACCCTTTTCAGAGGCGTTGCATCCCTACTTTCAGGGGTGGCGCGAAAAGTGTGGGATTGTTGAGGTTTCCGATGCAGAGATTATCCGCGCACGCACGGCGTATTGGGCGTTGGTAACGCGAATGGACGTGATGATTGGGCAGATTTTGACTGCACTCTGGGAAAACGGATTAGATGAGAACACCCTCATCCTCTATAGTTCGGACCACGGCGAGCAGGTCGGCGAACATGGGCTTTGGTGGAAACAGACATTTTATGAGCATTCGGTGAAGGTCCCCGCAATTTTGTCGTGGCGCGGCACTTTACCGGAAGGCGTGCGATGCGATCGCATTGTCAGTTCGCTTGATTTGAATGCGACGATGCTTGATGCACTTGAGGCACCTCCTTTACCGCATTCCCGCGGACGAAGCACTTTACCGCTTCTCCGTGGTGAGGATACAGATTGGGAGGACATCGCCTTCTCTGAATATTGTACCGATGACGGTTGCTATCACCGAATGGTTCGGGAGGGAGATTGGAAGTTGAACTACTACCACACGCAACCGCCGCAGCTTTTCAACTTAAAAGAGGATCCCAACGAATTACACGACCGCGCAGACGACCCTGCGTTCCGAGACATTTTAGCACAATTGACGGAAAAGGTTTTGGACGGTTGGGACCCAGATTGGGTCGCAGCGCAAATTGAAGCAAAGCGCGCGGACACACAAATTCTCGGTCATTGGGGACGAAATACACAACCAGCAGATCAATACCGTTGGAATCTGCTACCAGAAATGGATTATATCGAATAGGATTTATCCGTTTCATTTACCGAGTTGACAGAAACAAGCGTCTAATCCGAATTGTGCAAATTGACAATCGTGGTGATATTTATTGATTGCCAACCTTTACACGTAAGAGGGGGACAACATGGCGAACAGTCCAATACTTAAGGGCGAGCGTTTTAGCGAAGAAAAGACAAAGGAAATTGCTGAACAATTCTTCCGTGATGGATTTGTTTATATTCCGGGGGTGCTGACCGATGGAGAGGTTGCCGCGCTACGGGATAAGTCTGACGAACTTTTCGCGGATTCGGAACTTGCAGAGACAACGAATCCAGAATTGGCGGATGTCAGGTATATCCAAATGAGTGCGCATGCTGAATCCAAGGAAACGCTACCCTTCATTTTACGGAACACGATTGAACTCGATCCAATCTTCCGGGATATGCTTCTCCGTGAACCAATTCTGAGTTTGGCAGAGGCGATCGTCGGTGAGAACTGCAAGTTTTGTGGGCAAAATGTGCTTCGGAATCTCCCCGGTCTTTCGATCGACACGTGGCATGTTGATGGCTCAGTGCACTTCCCCATTACCGAAGAGATGCCGCGCCATGATCCGCGTCTGCGGATGCCTGTGATGTGGTTCACCGTCCAGATGGCGTTGAGCGATATTGATACAATTGAGGAGGGACCGACGCAATACGTGCGCGGCAGCCATTACTCTGGCAGACATCCGAACGATCAGGAGAACCCTGAATTTGAAGGAAATAAACCGGAGTCTATTTTCTGTAAGGCGGGCGACATCTACCTGCAGGATCCACAGTGTTGGCACCGCGGCGCACCGAACCTTTCCAATAAAACGCGTTATATTATACAATCGCAATATGCAGCGTACTGGGCATATTGGCGATTCAGTCTTTGCAACGGTGTACCTGTGCCTGAAGAGGTTCTGGAAAATGCGGACGATCGGTTGATGAAGCTTTTGGGGCGGCCTCGTGTGAGTGAATTAATCGCCTAAACAGATGAAAATTCCACTGTGATATAGGCTGTGTGATTTGGTTCCCCGAACAGCGTTCTTGGGGCGTATATTGTTTGCCTGTAAACTTCTTTGGGGCGTTGATTGTTTAAGTTGTCAGGTGAAGTGGCTTTTGTTACTCAAACAACCGTCATAAAAAAGGAGTGAACAGATGATACAACAAAGAATGTTATCTGCCCTTTGGATTGCTGTAATGATGCTATTGATCGGTTTCGTACCGCTGATTGTGGTAGATGTGAACGCTGCGTCTAACGAGAACGATTGGGTGCCAACCAACGGTCCCTATGGCGGGCATATTGACACGCTCTATGCGACTCCTGAAGGCGTACTTTTCGCAGGCGTGCGGGGCGCAGGTATCTTCCGTTCAATAGATCTCGGTGATTCTTGGATTTCTGCCAATGTTGGACTACCCTTTGAACCGGGGGAGGGTTTATCTGCCGCAGCTTTCGCTCAAAAGAGGAATATGCTTTACGTTGGCACAACTGATGGTTTATACGCGTCAACTGATGATGGTGATACATGGCACCACATTCCGACTCTCCAAACGTATGTGTCGGTCAGTGGTGTTGTGATTATTGGGAACCGCATATATATTAGCACCTTGGAGGACGGTGTTTGGCACTCAGATGACGATGGCGATTCGTGGATCCCGATGAACGATGGGTTGGCAAACATGTCAATTCGTGAATTCTCAAGAATCGGGACAACCCTTGTCGCTGGCACAGAGAATGGGGCTTTTCGCAAAAAAGCGGATGAAGACGTGTGGACATCCATCAATGCCGGTTTTGTCGAGCAACCGATAAATATGGAGCCGATCAACAGCGCGCGGGTTGCATCAGGATTAGATCCGGTACCAATCGGACTTTTCCCGTCTGGATTACGGGTTGATTCTTTTACTGCCATGGGAAACTTGCTTTACATAGGCATACTTATCGGTGGAAACAGTGGAGACAGTGGGGTTTTCCGTTCAGATGACGAAGGGGATACATGGACGCGCATCACTACCGAAGAAATGACACATACCGTTGAGGGATTGACAGCATTTGGGACAACGCTCTACGCGAGTACGTTTGGTGGTGGGGTTTTCCGCTCGGAAGATAGTGGTGATTCTTGGACAACAGTCAATAATGGCTTGACAGATCAGACGGTTTCAGCATTGCTGGCGGTGAGCGAGGACACTGTCTTCGTTGGAACGTTGGATGGTGGTGTCTTTAGTACGACGGACGGTGGTAATTCTTGGGTGGAAGCCAACACAGGATTGATGGGTACATCCGTCAGTGAATTAGAGGTTGTTGGAGACAAGATTTACGCTGGCATAGGGCATAGGCTTGTTTATTCAAATGACGGTGGAGGATTGTGGCAGCCTGTCCAGATTCCTCCGCCACCTATTTCATATCATTTTGCGGATTTATCCGAGGTCGGCGGAAAACTTTATGTCGCAGCTACCAGATTTGCCCCTGGCGATGTAGTGGGCGGGATTTTCCAAGTGGATGAGGAGCGCAACTCGTTGATTGAACTTAGCACCAACAGGGAATTGTACGCGATCGAATGCATGGAAATTGTGGGGTTAACCTTTTATGTCGGCACCCAGGGCAGCGGCGTTTTCCGTTGGACACCAGGCTTAGATTCATGGACGAATCTTGGCTTGGAAGGGCACTTCATCACGGCTTTGTTAGTGAATGGCAAGGAGATCTATGCTGGAACTCCGCGCGGCGAGATTTTTCGTTCAAAGAATGCAGGAGAGCGATGGGAATTTATCAGTTCAGATATGTTGAACAGTTTTATGTCGGATTTAAGGTGGGTTGAATCGACACTCTACGCAACAACTTGGGGTAAGGGAATCTTTCGTTCCACTAACGACGGTAATTCTTGGACCTCACTACACTACGGACTGGGTGATTCATCATCGGTTCTGACCATGGAAACAGCTGGCACGGAGTCCTACGTAGGCACGTATTATAAGGGCGTTTTCCAGTGGATAGAGGATAGAAAGTGGTGGAAACCCGTTGGTTCGCTGCGTCGCCGGGTTGATTCGTTAGCGGTATTTGACGGTTTTCTCTACGCTGGTACAACCGAAGGCGGTGTACTTAAAATTCCGATTGAGAAATAAGGAAAAAGAACATGCATGAAACACCACTTCATTTCAAAACTATTACCGAAATTTCGGAAGAGATTGCTTCCAAGCAGTTATCGCCTGTGGACGTTACGTCTGCAATGCTGGAGCGTATTGAAGAACTCGACGGGCGATTGAAAAGCTACGCCACAGTGATAGCGGAACAGGCGATGGCTGCCGCACAGGAGGCGGAACGAGAGATTAACACGGGAACATATCGGGGTCCACTTCACGGTATCCCTATCGCTGTGAAAGACCTCTGTTTTACCAAGGGTGTCCGAACGATGGGTGCCGCGAAAGTGCTTGAAGATCATGTGCCTGAATTCGATAGCACAGTCATCACAAAGCTTAAAGCAGCGGGTTCGATACTGCTCGGTAAGCTCAATCTGACCGAAGGTGCAATGGGAGGCTACAACCCTGAATTCGACATCCCCAAAAATCCGTGGAATCCTAACCGGTGGACGGGGTCGTCATCAAGCGGTTCCGGCGTTGCAACGGCGGCGGGATTATGTATCGGTTCACTTGGCAGCGATACAGGGGGTTCAATCCGATTTCCTTCGGCAGCGTGTGGCGTTGTCGGCATAAAGCCGACATGGGGCAGAGTCAGTCGTTACGGTGTGCTTGCCCTTGCTGAATCAATGGATCATGTTGGTCCAATGACGCGAAGTGTTGCTGATGCGGCGATTATGCTGGAGGTGATTGCTGGGGCTGACCCAAACGACCCGACATCTTTGCCTGACCCCGTGCCGAATATGCTTGAGGGAATAGGGCGGGATCTACAAGGTATCCGCGTCGGATTCGATGAGCACTATGCGACGAACGATATTGACACTGAACTCGCCGGAGCCGTCCGCGCTGGTGTGGGAATTCTCGCCGATCAAGGTGCTGAAATCATTGAAGTGCAATTGCCGGATGTAGACGAGTACGTCTCCGCATGGCCCACGCTGTGCTCAGCAGGCGCGGTGGCAGCACACGCAGCGACCTATCCATCCCAACGAGACGCTTACGGTCCTTGGTTCCGAGGATGGCTTGATATGGGGGCAAGGGTAACTGGGGCTGACTATGCGAGAGCAGACAATTTAAGAGCCGCCTGCACAGGACATCTCAGAAGGGTATTTGAAGGAATAGATGTCCTTGTATGTCCGTCAATGTCCGCTCCACCGCACATTGTTACGCCAGAGCTATTATATGGACCGAAGGAGGATCGACCAACGAAGTTCCAACGGTTTACCGTGCCGTTTGATTACAACGGCGCGCCGACGCTATCCGTGCCGTGCGGCATGAATAGCGAAGGGCTACCGTTGAGCATTCAGTTTGTCGGGAAACATTTGACAGAGCCGTTGTTGTGTCAAGTCGGACATGCTTACGAAAGTGCTACGCCGTGGCACAATCTCCATCCCGATGTTTGAACGGGGTCGCAGTGCTATTTCTGTGGTAGGTAATACGTAACCCCCCTTGATCCCCCTTATCAGGGGGGTAAGGGAGCAGTGCTATTTCTGTGGTAGGTGATACCCTTCTTTCATCGTTTGGATGCTGTAGAGACAATTTTCTGCCGTGATGTAGAGTGTCTTGCTTGTTTTGCCACGTCCGAATGCGACGTTGGTCGGTTTATCCGGTGTCTTGACGTACGCCAATTCCTTCCCTTCAGGTGTGTACACGCGGACTCCGGGTCGTGTCTCGTCGCGCACTGCCACGAAAAGATTTCCTTCAGCATCAACCACCATACCGTCCGGACCGTCTTGTGGGGCGTAGTCAACAAGCACTGTTCGGAAAGTTGCTGTGCCATCCGGTGAAAGATCGTAGGCGAGTAATGCCATATTTCCGTTACGCAGCGGTATATCCTCAGGAAAACTACCCATCGCACCGTTGTCATGACTGATAACATAAAGGGTTTGTTGGTCTGGGGAAACGGCTACACCGTTTGGTTTGCCAGCGTCCGTAACAACGAGATGAATAGAGCCATCAGGATCAATCCGATAGACCCCAAAGATGGGTTGTTCAACGGGTTCCTGTCCAGCATATCGTGGATCCGTAAAATAGATGCGTCCCTGCTCATCAATCGACAGATCGTTCGGTGAATTAAAGGGTTTGCCGTTATATAGACCGGCAATAATTTCGCTTTTACCCGTCGTCATGTCCGTTCGAGTAATCCTGCGCCCCCCGAAATCCGCACCCTCTGCAACAACCAAACGCCCGTGCGCATCAAACTTTGTACCGTTGGACATCCCACTGGGAGAACGAAAAATGGTCGTTTCTCCAGTCTCTGGGTTGTGTTTCCAGATATTTCCTGCCTGCATATCCGTCTGATCTGTGAAGGTGATGTCGCTGAAATAGACGGTTCCGTCTGGCGCAACGGAGACACCTTCCGTGAAATGCGCACCGTTGAATAGCTCTTTGAGTTCGGCATCTGGCGCAAAGATAGCGTCGCTGCCAGCAGTATTCCCAATCAACGCGGGGGCTAACGCGAAACCTGCTGTAACGGCACATATAAGGGTTTGTGACACATTTAAATTCGACATACTTCACTCCTTCCAATTCCGTTTCTTGAATGCGATGATTTTAGCACACATCGTACAAGCTGTCAACCCATTGGGTGCGGACCGTGGGTTATTACACCTTGCCGGGCATGCGCGTAGACGGCATCCTGAATCTCAAGGATTCGCACCGCGTCAACAACCGTCGGTTCAAAGGTTCCACCGTCCCGAATGGCATCAAACGCAGCACCCATTACGCCTTGTATTCGTGCTCCGTGAGATATATCCTCGCTGAATTGAACGCCTTCGGTTGTATGGACTTCGATCAGAGGTTCACCGTTGCGACCGTACTGCTCAAATACCGATGCCTTCGTTCCGATAAATCGGAAGAAATGATCGCCGCCGCGCTTACCAGATGGATATGTATAACCGGATTCAATAATACCCGTGATACCATCTTCCGTCCGTAACACACCGATGCCGCTGTCCTCTACACCGCGGGCGTGCATTGCATTGGACATGACTGCGCCGACGACTGTGATTTGCTGATCGCCGACGAATTGAAGGAATGTGTCAATGCCGTGTGCCGCTTCAACCGCCCAGCATCCACCACCGGATATACTCGGAGTGTTGTGCCAATAAGACGGTGTCGGATCGTAACGGGACGGAGGACCGTTATTTAACCTGCTGTTGTATAGGGTAAGTTTGCCTAAACTTCCATCAGCGACCATCTCTTTGACGACACTCACGATTCGGCTCGCACGGTTTGGTAGCACAAGCGCGCTGAATACACCGTGCTTTTCGGATGCCTCAGCGGCAGGACGTAGCCGATCGGCACAGTCCGCAAACGGTTTGTCCAAGAGGTAAGGAATACGCCGGTCTACACATGCCTGTACATGATCCCCCATCTCAATATGTTTTCCCGCGACGAGTGCAGCGTCCGGCTTACTTGCATCGAGACATGCCGCTGCTGTATCGAATCCGGGACATTGAAAATCGTCTGCCAACTGTTGTCGGGGATCCACCTCAGCATCCATCACCCCAATAATCTCGTGTCCGAGTTCATGCGCAGTGCGCGCCATACTTCGTCCGTGATGACTATAAGAAAGAACGACTACTTTCATGTTTTATCTCCTTTTTTAATAGTTTTCGGTTATCGGTTATCAGTTGTCAGTCACAAGAGGGGTGCGCTACTTCTGGGGAAACACTTAAGCGAAACACATCTATTTGTTGATAACTGACAACTATTACCTGTAAAATGAATACATCTGTATCCCAGTAAAGAGTCGAATCAGTACCCATACACCACCTACCATGAATTCACCGAGAATCAGTCCTAAAAAAAGTGGATATGCTTTGCGATAGAGGCGAATCCCGCCCACTTTTAGTAGAATTGTTTTGATGCCCCAACTGATGAATATCGAAAACCATAACCTACCGATCGTCGATTTTTCACCAGCGACCATGTAGCCAGCAGGGTGAAGGGGCCAGAACGGGAATAAGGTTCGTAGCCACCAAAAGAAGCCGGTCAAGAGCGCACCGACACCTATAAAAATCACGGCAGGAACATCAGTGTCAGCCGGGTGCTGGAGCCAACTTTGTAGTAGGTTATAGCCTCCGGTGCCAAGGTCGCTGACAACACCGATGTCGTAGCTAACAACAAAGTATGCCCAAAACGATGCGAGGATACCAATCACCGCTGCGAACATCATCGCGACAATGAGTCTGCCGGAGTGCATGCCTGTTTCTTCGGCAAGTTTGAATCCTTCAAGCGTATGGGGCATCGGGTGGGCACGCGAGCCTCGATTGAAGGTTAGATAGAGACGCATCATTGTTAAACTGCCGCGCGAAATCAATCGGGTACCGAAAATATCGGTGAGGATATCGTGCGGCGTTGCATACGTCCGAATTGTCGGTGGTCCAACCTCGGCACGGATACGCGTCAAACTCATTGCTAACAGGTAATAGATTAAAAAATAGAGTCCAATTGTCCAGAATTCCATCCCACCTTGTCGTGAAAAGGCGAATAAGAAAAACAAGCCACAAACGAGTCCAATCGCTGCCCAGCGATAGCGCATCGGTTCCGTGCTGTCGTCGATGGTGCCCGGCGACTTGCGGATTCGGAAGACGTACTTGAAGACCGCAAAAAAATAGCGTCGTCCACCCCACAGCGCAAAGCAGGCGAGCACGAGATAACCTCCCATCACCTGTTGCCAGTCGTATGGGAACCCCGGCATCACATCGAGTCCGAGGGCACTGCCCAATATCCGTTGTGCTTTCCAGAACCAGTAGAAGAACCAGATTGAAAACGACATCTCCAACGGCATGAGGAAAGCGAGTCCGACGGCGAACGAGCGGACATAAACCGGTGTCCAGCCCATTGATCTCCACGGTTTTTGGGTGAAGTATTGCCCGATTTCGGCGTGCCGTACTGGGATTTCTGGAATCTCTGGGAAAAGGACGTGAAAGCCGTTGACAAGATTGATACCCCCTGCGATCGCAAATCCCAGCCACATCATCTTTGACTTGAAAAGTCGTCCATCAAGCCTCGTCATTTCCAACGGCAATTGCACAATAGGATACGTCAACCGTTCCCGCTCGATCCACTGTCGTCGGAGGAAAACATCTATACAAATCATCACCCAGATAAGAACAGTCAGAAAAATTGTCCACCAGAGAATAGGTCGTAGCCAACCGAGAAGGTGCACTTTTGTGTAGATAGTGCTCTCCCCGTCATAGAATGCCTGTAGACTTGCTTCATCGTTGGATGTGAGCCATGGCGGGAGGTATCGCCAGAAGAGTTGTTTCCATTCGTTTTCAGGGGTTGCGAACCAGTATCCATCGGATATCGTCGGGATAACCGTCTGCATCATATCATGTCCCGCGATCGCGGAGGAGAGCGACAGCATCACGAAAACCGTCAGCAATTCACCCTGTCTAAGCGCGAACCGCGGCAGAAACCGATTCAACAGAAGATTAAAAGGGATAAGCACCATCAACGTGATAATCACGTTATAGATGAGTGACATCGTAGTCGGGAGGGTGCTCCAAAACTTGAGGTGATTTGCCATGATAAAGTAGGTATTCACCGGAATCAGTAGCAAACCGAGTATAATGGCACGAAAGGTTACGCCGGGATGGAAGTTTTGCTTTTTCAAAGTTGCGGTTACCATATAGAAATTGGGCTATGGGTTTGTTGTGGAGCAGTTTATCATCAACGATTGTAGCACAATTCCTATTTTATATCTTCTTGTTTTTTATTCTCCTTCTCGCTCGCCAATATCCAAACTGCCGGAGATAGTAACCGATATTTTTACGGATTTCCTCAAACTCCGGCACGAATGGACACTGCCCACCAAGCACAACGAGTTCTACTTTGGCACGCGTCATTGCAACATAGAAGACACGCCGCTCCTCTGTAAGTATACTATCACGACGCGGAAAGCGACGCTCCAATGTATTGTGGACGAGGATGACCTTTTCCCATTCTCTGCCCTTCGCTTTGTGGATCGTCGTTACTTCAGGTGAGGTGGGAAGGTTGATAAGCATCTCCTGAATCCGCTCAATTTCATCGTTGGTCCGTGCTAAAATGGCGATTTCTTTCGGGGATTCCAACTCGCGTAATAAGGTGGTTTCTACGGTTTTTGGGGTTGTCTCTACGATTTTTATGCGCTGCTGCATCGGGTTATGGGCGCGGAGATTTTTACGGATTCGCGGCTCGTTTCGCTCAATCAAAGCCCGTGCGTGTTCAACAATCGTTGACGTAGAACGGTAATTGCGCGTTATTTCATACTTTTTCACATCCCGCTGCTCGGTAAATGCCTGCATAATCTCGGAGTTGCCACCACGAAAACTGTAGATTGCTTGATCATCATCACCGACAGCGAAAAGATTTTCTGATAAGAGCGAAATCAGTCGAAAGTCGGCAGGAGAGATGTCTTGGAATTCGTCAACAAGCAAATAGGGGTATTTGTCGCGGTAGGTTTGGCGAAGATCCGGGCAGGTTTCAAGTAGGTTCGCTGCGTGGATAATCATATCCTCGAAATCAATGGCATTTGCTTCAGTTTTGAGTGTCTCATATTTTACGGCAAATGCCTTTGCCACAGCGTCGTCAAGCGTGGTTGGGTCGAACACACCTGTGGTAACCTGCCGTTTCGCACGCATAACGATCTCTTCTATGCCGTTGAAACGTTCGCGAAGATTCTCGAAGTCTGGATGCCTGTCAAGATGTTCCTCATAAATGATGCCAAAATGCTGGCAGAACATTTCAAGAATGATTTGGTTGCTGTACCGCATCCGCAAAGGATCGGCACGGTTGAACACACCGGCTTGGTCTCTATAGAACGCAATCCAGTGTGCTTCGCGACGGTTCGCCTCTCGTCCCGGAACTCTTTCAAGCACCTCAAAACGGAATTGTGTTTCTCCTTCTGATCGGATTGCTTGTCGGAGTCTATCGTTTGATGAGTGGTCGAAGTGTTCTTTTTTGCGTCGGTCTGGATTTGTCGTCTGACCGATATAGCATTTGCCAGTCTTTTTGCTCTCTATTTTGTAAATGGCAACCGTGGTAGTAGAGGCTTCGCGTTCAATCTGTTTCTGCTCGTCTGCGATGATTTGATCAATCTGTCCTGACCAAATTTCGGGGATTTGGTTGAATCCAGCGCGTTTATAGTTTTCGGTGATGATGTCTTTACCAAAGGCGTGGAGTGTGCGAATTACGGGTCTTTGGGACGTTTTGGTGTTGTCAGGAGTGAGTCCGTGTCTGATGCGTGTTTCCATCTCTTCGACAGCTTTTCTATTGAAGGCAATGGCGAGGATCTGTGAGGGCGGAATGTTGTGGGTTTGGATGAGGTTTAGGATTCGTGCCGTTACGACTGTTGTTTTGCCACTGCCCGGTCCTGCGATGACGATTGCGGGTCCCGTAACGTGGTTAGCGGCTTTTTCTTGGTTTCTATCAAGGTTCATGTTTGCGGGTTGAAGTTAATCCAAACAACATCGCCGGGTACTGGAACGTACCCTGTTGAATCTACCATACTTCGTTGCCTACTGATGGTCCCGTGTCTACTTCACCTTGTCCACCATCGTCTGGCATCTGAGTTAAAAGTTCTTCAAGCGTAAATTTGGGTTTTCGGAGGCGTGGAGGTGGTGGCGTGCGATGCGGTTTACTGGTCATATCTGTAGCAGCCGATGGAACCGCTGAAGTGTTTACTTGCTTGTCTTCAGTGCCGCGTAGCACGCTTGAAGTTCTGAGATATTTGACATACGCTATAAAAATTAAGCATTCTTTATAGGACATAATCGTCTCCTTATTTAAGAATACCACAATTTGCACGGCACGTCAAATTTAAATCAGGGGCATTCAATTTTAAGAAATTATTGGGTTTCACGTCTTTTTTCAAGGATCCGGTTCGGTTAGGAAACCGAACCTACCGGGCCTGGGGGGTGAAAATTTGATCGAAAAATTGACAATTGAATGACCCTGCCTTTGGTAGGAAATAGCCTTGCATTCCTCTCCTAAATGTAGTATACTCTTATTGCCAGTTTGGATGGTACAATTACGAAACGGATCCTACATCTTTTTCTGCCACCCTCCTACCGTAGTTGGGGGATAAATGGACTGGGACTGGTAATCCAAAGGGATTTTTTTGATGAATATAACACATGACAAAATGGTAGATTATATCAGGGAAAACACGCTTACTGTTTTCGGAGAAGAAATCTATTTAAATTCAGGTGCCATAAAAGGCACTTGGGACGCGTTAGCCCCCGATCTGATGGAAACCGATGCACAGGGCAGAACGGTTATTGTTGAAGTCCAAACGAACTTGGATGATGATTCTACGCGCAGACATGACGCAATTCATAAATCCGTCGGGCAACTCATCCACTATGCCGCCGAATATCCTCATACCGGTCATTCTGAAAACTTACGACTTTTTATTGTTGTTCCCTTCTTTACCCCCCAACTTGAACACATCTGCCAGTATTTAAGAAATCATGGCATCAATATCCGACCGCTTTCAATACCCCAAGCATTGTAAGGTATTCTACAATGAAAGGCACCCGCCCTTTAGACAACGACGAGATACAGCTCGTTGTGGAGCGTTTTGAATGGCAAATCACAATGGACGGCGTAGAAGCCGTTGAAAAATAAAGGAGCAACGGTACAGGCGATGGATAGTATAACTCAAGCGAGACATAATTTTGTTTTAGCGTTCCAATACTGCTGGAATGGCACGGAATTTCCAATTTTTAGAGAAAGTCGTGTAAATGAATTTGAACGAATACACACTGGATACTGTGCCATTGATTTACTTGATGAAGCACTGAACCTGTACCCTGATTTTCAAGAAGCCCGCAATCTCAGAAGCGAAATATGGCATGCGATTCTTACCGAGAATCCACCGAATGATTACAACAATTATCTTCACTCACAAGCATGGTCTGAAACCCGTCAGAGATTCTTTGCACAGGTGGGGCGGCTATGTATTTGCGGTGAACAGGCTACGCAAGTGCATCACAGGACTTATGATAATATTGGTAATGAGGATATCCTAACGGACTTGTCAGGTTTATGTAATGATTGCCATACAGGCGTTTCTCGATTGGAAGATGCTAATAGGGGAAATAATACCAGGAGAGTAAAGTATTGGGGAACCAGAGGAAAAGAGTATTGGGATAAATTCAAAACTTACGTAACAGAAAATGGGAATCAGTTACGGTTTTTCCCTGAACCCGATTTACCTTCGATTTACGGTATCCAGATTGATCGAAAAACCCGTAAATCTGCGGACAGATATAAAGGCGGTGCCTTTTGGCTTATAGCATATAGAGATCGTAAGACACTACAAGCCACCCTCTGTATGCAATCTTTCACACATTACAACCGCTTGAAAGAACACAAAGATACTATTAAGGGACAATTTGAGGACACCCTTGGCGAGTTAAAATGGGAGGATTCTAAAAAGCGGATTGGATTCCTTGATGATACTATGGGAGATGTGAACAAAGCTGACACAGATCAAGAGTTTCCATGGCTACACGATAGACTTGTAAAGTTACACGCAGTATTCCAACCTCTTGTCTTGTCGGGGAAACACAATGAAAGGCACACGCCCGTTTGACAACGACGAGATCCGCCGGATATCGGG
This sequence comes from Candidatus Poribacteria bacterium, assembly GCA_022821965.1. GTDB lineage: Bacteria > Poribacteria > WGA-4E > WGA-4E > WGA-3G > WGA-3G. The sequence continues at coordinate 235,814 of JAJECN010000037.1, read as the reverse complement.
ATGTTTCGCCGGCACGTTTGAAGTCCGCAATCGCGGGTTTCTCATGCTCGATGTGAGTACTGGGGGACGTATCAGTGAGTTGCTCAGTCTAAGGTATCTTTTGTCGAGTTCATTCCGATTTTTAGGTAGAGAACTCAAACAAACCGCTGGCGAAACACTCTTTTTGGAGATCGCACTCCGCGGGTATGACCTCTCTAAACTCCGAGAGGATACCGAGCGACTGCGGAGATTGTCAAGTTCGGCTGAGAAATAAAGGTAAGGCAGAATTTATGTGGATAAAGTCTTTAGATGATGATGCTTGGGTAAGTATGAAGCATATAACACATTTTGCCATAAAAGAAGTTCTTGAACCTGGTCTATTTGACGAGATAATGGATGAATACGTTCATTATGCTTATGCCTATTTAGACGCAACTATGTCGAGCTTTGATATAAAAACAATGGGAAACACGCAACTTGACCAAACTTGCATTCTCGTCTGTCGGGGAAGCAAGGAGGAATGTGAACAATTTATTCGTGAACAGCAACTTTTAGAAAGTGTGTTTCAATGGCTCGGTTATTTTGTTGCTGGTGGGATTGGGGCTGTACTGACCTACTTCCTTACCGGTTCAGGTTAGACGAAAGACTTATCAGCCGCGTAGGGGAGACGACTGCGGAAATCGTAAAGACAGGTTGATGCTTATGGAGATTATCATAATTTATCTGTTTTTTCTGATTGCATGTATAGCCTTAATACTTGTGGTTTTCCGCCTCACAAGAACTGTGTTGAGAACGATCTTTAAATTTCTGAAGATAAAAAAGAAAATAAAGATTTTCAAATCTTGGCTGGATCAAAATTCAAACGAATAAACACCGAAACTGCCGAGATCGTAAAGATCGGATAACCCCACAAGTTCAACTGGGCATACCACCGACTCCAGAAACAGAACGAGGCTCTCATGTTGCCTCCGGCACCGGAGAAAAACGGAACTGGTTTAAGAGACTGACGAGACGGTAGCCTAAAGGAGATTTCCACATTGCCATTATGGTTAGACTCTACAATCAAATTTCTGAATGAAAACAACGGCATAATCACAGCACTCGCCACCGCTCTTCTTGCATATATCACTTGGCGGTACGTACGCCTAATGAAAACTTACGTCCAACTAACGCAAGAAAACGTCCAACTGACACAGGAGATGTTAGAAAACTCCTACAAGCCTGAAGTTATCGTTCGTCTATTACCTACTGGCAAAGCACACGTCTATGAAGACGGCGCGGAAAAGCGGAAACACCGTATACTGATCCTCATTGCAAAAAATATAGGTCCAGGAGTTGCCCGTAATGTTAAGTTTGAAGGGCATCGTTCTTTTAATCCTATGCCGGATAAAACAAAGGAACCGCTACTGAAGCGCGTTTATTTTCTTGAGGATGGTGTTGACCGCCTTCTTCCGGCGGAGGAACTAAGATCAGATAACAATCTTCCTGGATTTCCCCCCAGTGATCTAAATAAATTTCAGGTTACGATTACAGGGACTTGGGAAGATTCAAAAGGGAAGAAACATTGTGAAGATTTTCATCTCAATTTTGCAGATCCTAATTTACCCTCAAGGATGTAGGCACTTTTGAATCAAAATCTATACGGAATTGTTCCACAAGCACAAGACGGGACACAAGCAGAACTTATCGTAAGGCTTACAGAGCAAGGCGTGATTTGAAGAAAAACTTTTTCAAACCGATCATAGAATGTCCATCGTATTTAAAACAATCAACAAGCCAACGCCCGCGCCGAAGCCCCAAAGTAGAGACCGCCGCCGAAGATTCTTGACTTCGGATTCATAAGCGTTTACATACGCCGAGACATACGCCGGTGATTTGCCTAAAAATCGGTCAGATTGAGCCGAAATCGGATAATACTGACTCGCTCCAACCACCACACCAGGAGCAAACACACTATATGTGATCGTACTGCCTGTCGTACCACCAGACATATACAAGCCACCAATCAGTAATGGAGCCGAAAACCCCGCTAAAGCCCATACAGTATCGTTGACCTCTCGCTTAGCATCTCTCCGCGCATCTAATCGAGCGTTATCTGCGAAAGAGAACATTGAAAAACTAAACAACAAAAGTATCAATAGCACAATTCTTTTCATAAGAAAATCCTTACGAGGATCGCCTACAAGACCCTCAATAACGGTATGCTAATTTTTTATCCCTTCAACCGACTTAATACGTCTTCTCGCAAGATGGCTATAAAAAGTATCTTTGCCTTTTGCAAGTTCAATGGTTTTCTCAAACCAATGTAGGCAATTCTCTTTGTATTTGTACTGACGGTATCCCAAGACATAAATAAAGTATCGCTGTGCTATCTGGAAGGCAAAAGCTTCCAGATACTTATCATCTGGATACCCGGCTTCTAATTTCTTAAATGTGCTTTCAATAATTGGAAAGTATTTGCTACCCAGCCCACGATCATGCAGTCCAAAAGATTTTTTATCCTTCCCATATCCTTCTGTCCAGCCTATGATCGTTCTTATCTTAGCCCTTAAAGCCTCATTGGCTTCTTGAGTTCCGGGGTATTCGTTGATTACTTTGTTATACCACCACAGAGCAGTGTCTACCTTATCAATAAAACTTGTGTCTATGACTAATCTACGAAGCTTTTCTTGTGAATAGAAATCACCATTTTTCAGGTAATTCTTGGGAGTTGAATCTATGTCAAATAAGTCAAGATTTTCCTCTAATGAATCGCTTGTATTAGATGTTCCTCACTTTTTTGGGCGTTGGTATAATTAAAAACGCATAACCCGACATATAGAACCACAAGCAAAACTATAAACTGCTTCAAAGTAAATACGTTGAAATTTCTTGAGATCATAATACACTCCTTTTTTGACTTGCAACGTTAGCACGTTCACGCGCTAACATTGTTTTAAGACATCGTACCAGGTGCCAACATTTCAGACAAGCCTAAACCGCCCACATTTGCGATTTCGTCCCTAAAGTCAGTAGCGTACCAAAAGTTAATCAAAAAACCTTACTGGAACGCCCTACAAGCCTCCTCGAAAAGATGCTCCTATGGTAGATCTGAAAAGAGCGAAAGCGGATGTGTACTGTGTTTTGAGTGTGTCAGCACAAGACACCATGACCGCGAAAACTATCCTAAAACTTTTCGATTTCTGTTATACTCTCTGAAAAATAATTTTTAGGGGCACTTATGAAACGATTTCCTTTTTTACTACTTGTAATTGCTGTTGTTTTCAAACTCGGTTGCAATGCTGAAAACCCTGTCTGCACAACGAATTTCTGCGCTGTCGGAGAGATTTTCCCTCGCTCCGAACTGGAGGACGGACAGGCGTTTAGCGAAGTCGATATTGACGATTCTGTTATCTTTGCGACACTTGCGGGGACGATGCCAACCTCTGTTGAACCTGAACCTACATCAACCGTTACGTTCGCGGACGTTGTTGCCGATGTTGCCGCAGGCAGTAGAACCTATGTCGGGAAAACTGTTTCTGTAACCGCTTCAGTTGAGGAAGATACATCTAATTTTCGCAGAAATGATACTATAACACTGCAAACAAATAACGATGATGTCTGGTTTTTCGTGCTAAGTCGTAACGCTCCCGAAAAATTACAAGGCTACGAAAAAGGACAATCTTATACATTCAAGGTTTTTATTGTGGATGTGGACCCACCAGAACCTTTTAGCCCTGAATACGATATTTGGTCATACTTGTCGACAGAATCTGTTTCAACAACAATGGATGCGATTGTCGCGGATGTCGCTGCGGGCGGCACCACTTATTTAGAACAGATAGTTTCAATCAGAGCGACTGTGGATGCAGATACACAAGTTTTCTTTGATGAAGATGATGACTACGAAACTATCTCGCTCATTACAAACAATGAAAAAGTGTTATTTTTTGTGAACAATGAACGGTATCCGCCAGCAGAGCTTGCGCAATATCAGGGAGATGACACTTACGATTTTAAACTTTTCATTTACAGCGTTACTGATAGCACAGTTTCAGACAGAAAATTTATCTCAGCAGCAATTGTTTTAGACTGATTTTTGTAGTGCATACGCTTATTTAGACCACAATTTCGCAAAGTTAAGACAAGTTTTGTTGCTAAAATTCGACAAGTGTTAGATACCCTAACGCCGAATACGGGCGTTTCTGGTGATACACCTATGTGATAAATCGGATTCTCCTTTCATTTAGATCGTCATTATACCACAATCTTGGTTTAGAGAGTGGTCTAAATTGCCGATGGCAGTACAGTAGAAGGGCGAGGTTACAAACCTCGCCAGCGGAAACCTTGAGGTGTTTTGTGTTTTCTAAAGCGCCCTTTTATTTTCGGGTTTTACTATAGTTGTCAGTGTTCAGTTAAATGTATGTTTTGACGTGTATCAGAATCCTCTTACTGACAACTGATAACTGATAACCGACAACTATATTTACTTCGGCATCCGTCGCACCCATAACAGCAGTGCTACGTTCATCGCGCCGATAAAACCGAAGACATAAGATTGGATACCTGCTAATGTATCAAGTGAGCGGGTGAGGAATGGGCAGAGAATCGGTAAACCGAGCGCAAAACAGGTATAAAAGGTGAGAAGTTTCGCACCTTTCGCTTCCCAGAAGATTATCTGCCGTTTCAAAACCTTTAAATAGGACTGCTGCCATAACCGGGATGTCCACTTCCCTTGCATAAATCCTAAAGCGATGCCTAAGCCGTAGCCGAAACTTGACCAGCGGAGATCGATGCGCACGTCGTGGGAAAGGGCTACCACCCAGAGCAGCTGCCCCAGCACTGAAACCACTATAAACGCCCAAAAAACAGGCAATTTCATATAGAATGGAAGGAGGCGACGTGTTAACTTATCCTGCATTTATTTATGAGCGTTTTGGAACACAGTGCCTTTATAATATACGGAGTCTACCATGTCAAAGATTTGCTTTGACGTAACTAACAGCGTTTTTGAAGATGACCAGCCCGTCCCCCTCTTCAGAAACGGAGTCTTGTGTTTCTGAAAGCCGGGTCCAGCGCGGGTGATTCCATTTCGTCAGGAACCGCTCTGGATGAGGCATCAAACCGAAGATTCTGCCTGTCGTATCGCAGATGCCAGCAATATTGCCATCGGAGCCGTTCGGATTGTCCGGATATCTGCTTTCGGCATATCGAAACACAATTTGATTGTTTGTTTCTACTTCTGACAGTACATCTTCGGGGGCAGTAAACCGCCCTTCAGCATGCGCGACAGGGAGATAAACATGGGCTTTGATACCTTTTGTAAAGACGCATGGACTTTCCTGCGTTTCCAAATCCACCCACCGACACTCGAATTTTGCTGAGGTGTTCATCGCGAGTGTCGCGCGCTGCGTCATTTCCGAGGTATTACTGCCGGGCAACAAGCCTGTCCGGACGAGGACTTGGAATCCATTACATATACCGAGGATCAGTTTGCCATCTGCGACAAATTGATTGAGTGCACTTGTCAGTTTATGTCTCATCTCAATCGCCAGCAAAATACCAGCTGCAATATCATCACCGTAAGAGAAACCACCCGGAATAGCGAGGATCTGATAATCGGATAGGTTGACTTTGCCGGATATAAGATTTTGGATGTGAACTAATGCTGTCCCCGCACCAGCGAGTTGGAACGCCCTATTTGTTTCGGCATCGCAATTAGTCCCCGCAGTTCGTAAGATGAGTACTTTAGGTTGCGTCATTTTTATCCTTTGTAAGTATAACACACGTCTTGCTTAAAAGTTACGAATGCAATGGTGTTTGCCATGCGGATTTGAGTACATCAATTGAGGTTTCAACGATTAGGTGTCCTGCTGTCCCTTTGATGACGAATTCTGACGTATCTATGACAGTGCCGAGATAGCCTATTGGGACACTTGACATGTGATTTTCGTAAGCCCGTTGGTGTTGTGGTTCAATCTCTACAAGGAAACGGCTGTTTGATTCGGAAAACAGGAGGTAGTCGTCAGCGGTAATCTCATCGCCTGTGGGAATGTCATTGAGATTTAGAGACATCCCGTATCCGCCTGCGAATGCCATCTCCGCTGCTGCGACACCGATACCACCTTCGGAACAGTCATGGCAAGAACGCACCAATCCGGTGTTGATAGCACTGCTGAGGCGTTCCATCGTTAATTTACCTTCATCGGCACGAATGGCAGGTGCTTTGTTTCCGATGAATCCGTGAATACCGAAGTAGTGCGACCCTCCCAATTCGGCGTAAGTGTTGCCGACGACATAGATGAAATTACCGGGCGTTTTTACATCCATTGTGACAGCGCGCTGAATGTCAGGCATAACGCAGATAGCGGAGATAAGCAGTGTCGATGGAATTGCGCGTTGTTCACCGGTAGTGGTGTCGCTGTATTCGTTGTAGAGGCTGTCTTTACCAGAGATAAAGGGAGTCCCATAAGCCGTTGCGATGTCATAGCACGCTTTCGCCGCACGGACTAACTCGCCAAGTCGGTCGGGTTTGTCCGGGTTTCCCCAACAGAAATTATCCAGCAACGCTGTCTTTTCTAACGTTCCGCCAACAGCAACTATGTTTCGCAATGCCTCGTCAATCGCTGCCGCTGCACTGAGATACGGATCTACGTCGCTATATTTCGGGTTGATACCGTTCGCTACGATTACGCCCTTCCGACTTCCGATAACAGGGGTGACGACACAGGCATCACTGGGTCCGTCGTTTTTTGCACCGACAAGCGGATTGATAACTACACCGCCTTGGACACCGTGGTCGTATTGCCGGATGACGGATTCCTTACTTGCAATGTTTGGACTTGCGAGAAGTTGTTTAAGGTCTTCAGTGTAATTTTGCGTTTCTTTGTCTCGTGATGCCATGTCCGGATGCTGTGGTGGGGTCCAAACTGCCTGTTTGATGGGCTTCGGTAAACCGTTGTGCAGAAACTCCATCTCTAAATCGGCGACTATTGCCCCTTCATAGAAAACCTGTAACCGATGCGTGTCTGTGAAAGTTCCGAGAACCGTGGCTTCAACGACTTCCGCTTCGCATATCTCCATAAGTTCATCTATATTTTCAGGGGGGACAGCGATGACCATACGTTCTTGTGCTTCGGATAGCCAGATTTCCCACGGCGCGAGTCCTTCATATTTCAGGGAAACACGTTCCAGATGCACCTCCGCGCCTACGTGTTCTCCCATCTCACCCACAGCAGACGAGAACCCTCCGGCACCGCAATCCGTTATTGAGCGATATAGGTTGTGATCGCGGGCTTGTAGCAGAGCGTCCACAATCTTCTTTTCCATAATGGGATTGCCGATCTGAACAACGCTGCCGAGGTTTTCAGAGGTATCGTCGAGTTCTGCAGAGGAGAAGGTTGCACCGTGAATTCCGTCGCGGCCTGTTTGCCCACCGATTGCGACGACGAGATCACCAGGTTCAACGGATTTGTCGCATCTGTTTCTCGGTATTAAACCGACATTTCCACAGAAAACAAGTGGGTTTGCGGTATAGCGGGTATCGAAGAGGATCGCACCGTTGGCTGTCGGAATGCCCATCCGGTTGCCGTAGTCGCGCACACCGGCGACGACCCCTTTAAAGACACGTTTCGGGTGAAGGGTGCCTTTCGGCAGCTGCGCGTAAGGCGTATCCGGCATTCCAAAACAGAAAACATCTGTATTCAGGATCGGTTTTGCCCCCAGTCCGGTGCCGAGGGAGTCACGAATCACGCCGCCAATACCGGTTCCTGCGCCACCGTAGGGTTCAATCGCTGATGGGTGGTTGTGCGTCTCTACTTTGAAGACGAGGTTGAATGTCTCATCGAATTCGATGATGCCAGCGTTATCTGAGAAGACGGAGACACACCACGGTTTTGCGATCTCTTCGGTTGCCTGTTGGATATAGGTGGGAAACAGACCATCAATCTGTTCCGGCTCTTCCTCCCCTTCAGAGTAGAGGATGATGCTTTTAAACGTTTTGTGAACGCAATGCTCAGACCACGTTTGGGCGATGGTCTCTATTTCTACATCGGTTGGGTTGCGTCCTAACGTTCCGAAATGCGTCTGAATCGCCTTCATCTCGTCCAGATTCAGCGACAATGTTCCCTCTCGACTGATACGCATCAATTCAGCGTCGTCCGCGTTTAAAATCTCAAATTCATTTACCTTGTTAGACATTATTTTTTTCCATTCTACCCTAATGTATTTCGCTTTCACTTTCCGTTACGCTCTCAATGTGTTAGGGTTATTTGCGTATTAACATCTTCCGCGTGGCGGTGAAATCACCTGCTTTGAGCATATAGAAATAGACACCGCTTGCCACAGATTCACCCTGCACGTTTCTACCATCCCAGTACGCGGCACGACTTTTGTCTTGGTAGGTCCCAATGGATTGCTGCCCTAACGACAAAATTTGAACTAACTTTCCATCCGCAGCATAGATAGAGATACTCACTTCTGCTGGGTGTGATAACTGATACGGTATCCATGTCTCTGGATTGAATGGATTTGGATAATTTGGCAATAATGCAGTTTCTTTCGGGGTTAATGCTGCCAAAAGTTGTTGTAAAAAGAGAATCCCGCGCTGTGAGGTTGCCTCTGTCAAATTTAGCTGCTGTGCTTGGGATAGCCATTTTTGCACTTCTGATCTCGTAGGAGCAGCATTTAGGGCATTACTCAATACCGATGGCGCAGCAGCTCCGCCACCTATCACACCAGCAACTTTTACAAGGTCTATAATGTTAACTAAGTCATTCTCCGTAACATCCGCTGGATTACCTTCTTCCGGTACTTCTTGATTGAAGCTTGATGCGACCAGCACCAAATCCCTAATATCTACAACACCATCTCGGTTCACATCCCCAAAAATCGGTTCAACTACTGTTGTGCTTTCAAAGGTCGGAATATAACGCAACCCATCTGTGCCAATCAGATGTCCAGAGACGCTTACAGTTGATGTCTTGACGGAGCGAACTTTAAAAATTCCGGTGAACAGTGTACCATCCCCGTTCCCGATTCGATCTGCAAGGTAATCCCCTGGTTTTCCCGATAAAAGTTCAAGGGGTCCATCATCAAATTCCCAAAATAGGCGATGGGCAGCGACGTTTTGACCACCAACAATGTCAATGTTCAAGGTGAATTGTTGGTGCCGAGCTGGCGACAGCACTGCAGATGGTGTAACACTAACAACCGAGGTTGAAGGAACCGGTGGAGGTTCAACTATCTTGCCTCCACCAACCAAATGACTCAAACGGTTGCCATCGCTGTCCGTTAGGATAACGCCAGAAAGATTGAGGGTTGATTCTTTGACGTCAACCACTTCAAATGTAATCGTCGCGAGAATGCCGGCACCGTTACTGACTTTAGCATAATTAGTCGCCCCAAGCGTTACACTATTATTCTCTACAATTGGTTGCACGAAATATGAGCCTTCTGTTAGATAGTTGCCGTTGGCACTTGAAACATAACTGAGCGCAGTCGGTTCAAACCCCAAAGTGAGTTGGTATCCACCTACTGTTTCCGCTTCAGTAATGCTTACGTTGATGGAAAACTCTTCGCCAATAATTGGTGATACTACGGGATTGGGTGTGATGCCAATATGGGTGGTAGTAAACCTCCATAGCCGGATTGTGTTGTCGTCACTCCCACTTGCGAGTGTCTTTCCATCAGGGCTAAACGCAAGGGTATTGACATTATCCCAATGCTCTGTGAGTGTTCCCAAATGTTTGCCAGTGGCAACATCCCATAAACGGATGGTATCGTCTTCACTTGCACTTGCGAGTGTCTGCCCATTAGGACTGAACGCTATACTACTGATATAACGCCTATGTTCTCTGAGGGTGTGCTGGACTGTACCTGTGGCAACATCCCATATACGGATTGTTTCATCCTCACTTCTACTTGCGAGCGTTTGTCCATCAGGACTGAAGACAACACTATTGACATCCGCAGTATGCGCTGTGAGCGTGTGATTGACTGTGCCAGTGGCGACATCCCACAAATGGACAGTATTGTCCCTACCTCCACTTGCGATTGTGTTTCCATCCGGATGAAACGCAATCGTATAGACGTTATCTGTATGCGCTGTAAGGAGGTGCTTGAGTGCGCCCGTGGCAATATCCCACAGCCGGATTGTGTTGTCGTCACTTCTACTTGCGAGCGTTGTCCCATCAGGACTAAAGACAACACCATAAATATTAGACCCAATTACTGTGATCTTTGCCTTGCGTTTGCCAGTGGCAGCATCCCACAAACGGATTGTCCCGTCGGCACTTCCACTGGCGAGCGTTGTCCCATCAGGACTGAAGACAACACTATTGACATCCGCAGTATGCTCTATGAGGGTATATTTTGTGGTGCCCGTGGCGACATTCCACAAACGGATTGTTCTGCCAGCTACACCTACGAGTGTCTGCCCATCAGGACTAAAAGCGATGCTATGGATAGATGCCGCCGTCTCCACCAGGTTACCCCACCGGTCTGTTCTTCTAACCGTAACCCATGAGATGAGGGTATACTTAGGTGTGCCCGTGGCAACATCCCATAAGCGGATTGTGTTGTCAGCACTTCTACTGGCGAGCGTTGTCCCGTCAGGACTGAAGACGACGTTGTGGACATCACCCGTATGTTCACTAAGGACGGCATTGGGCACATCTTGAGCAAAGGTATTCAGGGAAAACAGGGTTAAAAGAATAAGTAAGATCAAAAATGTTTTCATAGTGAGATTTCCTTTTGAATTTATATTTTAGATTTAGGGTGTTTTTGCCTTCCTTGCTTTAAGTAACCATAAGAATTATGAAAATTCAAGTTTTGGAAAGATTGATATGTTACCGAGCATAAGGCAGTTTCTGTGCTTTGTAGCCCCATTGCTTGACAGAGACCTTATTTCTTTATCAGCATTTTTCGTGTGGCTGTGAACTGCCCTGCTGTGAGTGTGTAGAAGTAGACACCACTCGCGACAGATTCACCGACATCGTTTTTCCCATCCCAGTACGCTGCACGACTCCGATGCTGATAAATACCGATAGGTTGATGCCCTAATTCCAACTTACGTACCAACTTCCCATCTACCGCATAGATAGTCACCGTAACATCCGCAGGTTTTGCCAATTGATACGGTATCCATGTCTCCGGATTGAACGGATTCGGGTAATTTGGCAATAGGGACGTTTTTTGGGGGGTTAATGCTGCTAAGAGTTGTTTGAGGAAGTGGATGCCTTGTTGCGATGTTGCATCTGTTAGGTTTAGCCGCTGTGCTTGTATTAGCCACTCTTGCACGTTCGCTTTTGTAGGAGCACCCTCCAGATCACGACTCAATATTGTTGGTGCAGCTGCCCCTGCGCTTATCGCTCCTGCAACCTTGACGAGGTCCACGATGTTAACAATATCATTCTCATTGACATCTGCCGGATTTCCACTCCCTTCCGGAACTTGCTGTCCGAAACTTGAACCGATCAACACCAAGTCGGATATATCAACAACACCATCTCTGTTTACATCCCCAAAAATCGGTTCGAGTATCTCCGCACTTTCAAAAGTCGGAATATAGGCATTTCCATCGTCACCAATTAGGTATCCAGAGACGCTTAAGGTTGAGGGTTTGACATTGAGAACTCTATAGGTTCTTCTACCACCAGGGGTCCTGTTCCCTGCAGAGTCAGCTTTTGGGAGGATCACAGCACTTGAAACAGGCTGAAATGCTGTTCCATCATAATTCCAATTTAGGTGATAGCCAGCGATGTTTTGCCCGCCAGTAATATCAAGGTTGAAAGTGATCTGTTCACCAATAGCAGGAGACAGGACTGAAGAAGGCGTAATGCTAACAACCGCAGATGAAATCCGGACACCCACTACTGCCCTTTTAAAGGTTGGAATATAACGTAGTCCATCTGAGCCAATGAAGTATCCAGAGAGGCTAACAGTTGAGGGTTTGACATCGAGAACTTTAAACGTTCTTGTGCCGAGCGTGCCGTTACCGCTGCTAACCCCGTCCACAAGGTTATAGACTTCACTGCTTGAGATATACTCAAGTGCTGTGCTATCAAACTCCCAGGTAAAATGATAGTCTGCAATATTTTGTGCCCCCGTAATGCCAAAGTTAAAAGTGAGTTGTCCACCAATAGTAGGAGCCCGCACCGGAGAAGGCGTAATGCTAACAACCGCAGATGAAGGGATTGCTGCGGGTTCAACTACGCGCCCTTTTTTAACGGAGTTAGCCAAATGTTCACCAGCACTGTCCGTAAGGATTACATCAGGTAGCGTAAGGTTTGATTCTTTGACATCAACCACTTCAAACGTGACGGTTGCAAGGGTGCCATCCCCACTGCTTACACCATTTAAGGATGTTGCACCAAGGGTTACTTTGTTCCTTGATACAACTGGTGGTACAAAGAACGCTCCATCCGACATGTAGTCTCCATTTGCTGCCTCAACATAGCGAAGTGCGGTAGTATTAAATCCTAAAGTGAGTTGATACCCACCTATGTTTTTCCCTCCAGCGATGCTGACGTTGATAGAAAACTGTTCCCCTATAGCCGGTGACTCCATTTGGGATGGCGTAATGCTGACTTTAGCCGGTAACTTCCACAAGTGGATGGTATCGTCTTCACTCCCACTTGCGAGTGTCTGTTCACCCGGGCTGAACGCTACGCTATAGACATTACCCGTATGCCCTGTGAAGGTATTTATGGTGTCGCCTGTTGAAGCATTCCACAAACGGATGGTGTCGTCAGCACTTGCACTTGCGAGTATTTGTCCATCCGGGCTGAACGCTACGCTATAGACACTATTCCTATGCTCTCTGAGCGTGCGGATGGTGTCGCCTGTTGAAGCATCCCACAAGCGGATGGTGTCGTCCCAACTCGCACTTGCGAGTGTTTGTCCATCCGGGCTGAACACTACGTTATAGACACTATCCCAATGCCCTCTGAGCGTGCGGATGGTGTCGCCTGTTGAAGCATTCCACAAACAGATGGTATCGTCCCGACTCCCACTTGCGATTATCTGCCCATCCGGGCTGAACACTACGCTATAGACACTATCCCTATGCTCTCTGAGCGTGCGGATGGTGTCGCCTGTTGAAGCATTCCACAAACGGATGGTATCGTCCCAACTCCCACTTGCGAGTGTTTGTCCATCCGGACTAAACGCTACGCTGTTGACACCATTCCTATGCCCTCTGAGCGTGCGGATGGTGTCGCCTGTTGAAGCATTCCACAAACGGATGGTGTTGTCCCGACTCGCACTGGCGATTATCTGCCCATCCGGGCTAAACGCTACGCTATAGATATTATCCGTATGCCCTTCAAAGACGGTGTATGAAAGATCTTGGGCAGAAGTGTCAGGTAAATAAATCGTTAAAATTAGAAGCAATATAAAAACATAAAATTGCTTGGTTTTCATAGAAAAATCTCTCCTTTAATTTTGATGTTTTTGTTGTCTGAATCGCGGATTATAGCGGAGAACACGGAAAACGCGGAAAATGCACTTGTGTCTCCTATATTGGATTTCACATATAAACGTGTGGTTTAAAAAACTTCTTTTTCTGTGTTCTGTGTGTAATCTGTGATTCAGATGGTCTCTGTGCTTTCCGCTATTAAGATAACATACACATTTCGCCCCGCTGAGGCTTGGCAGTGGTTAGGTTATTGTTTTCTATAAACATTTCGCCCCGCAGGGGCTTAGCATGCAGCGATTTACAGGTTATTGGTTTGTTTGAATCATCTGATCTTCATTCCTTAAACGAAGCAGTAATCCGTGGAATACTCTCCTCACAAGCGAACCGTTCAATACTGGAGGCACCGACAAACCCAACAGTATCAGTATGCTCATTGATATATGCTGCGTCCGGTGCCTTTGCGATGGGACCACCGTGTGACAAGCAGATCACATCAGGATTCTGTGCCTTTGCTGCGTCACATATTTCCTGTACACGTACAGCTGCATCTTCAAGTGTGAAAGCGGTTTCTGCCCCGATAGTGCCACCAATAGTTGTGTTCATGTGCGCGATAATAACATCAGCACCGACCTTTGCCATACTCTCAGACTCTTCAGGATTGAAGACATAGACGATGGTGAACAGGTCCATCTCATGTGCGATACCGATGGTTTCAACCTCTTTGTAGAAGCCCATTCCGGTTTCTTCAAGCGTTACGCGAAAAGTGCCGTCAATCACGCCTACGGTGGGAAAGTTATTCACGCCATCAAAGCCGACATCGCGGACCTGCTTGAGGAAGTTGCTCATCCGGCGCGTCGGATCTGTGCCGTTGACACCAGCGATAACAGGAGTCTCTTTGACGACAGGCAAAACCTCGCGTTCACCCATTTCCATGACGATAGCGTTTGCATCGCCATAAGCCAACAGTCCGGCGCAGGACCCGAACCCTGACATCCGGTAGCGACCGGAGTTGTAAATTACAATCAGGTCTGCTCCACCCTGTTCAGCGAATTTCGCTGTGATACCTGTTCCAGCACCTACAGCAAGCAAATGTTTGCCGCTATCCAGTTCTGTTCTCAGTCGTCCTAAAACTTCATCTCGTCTATAATCTGGCATAATTTTAACTTTCCTTGCGGTTAAATAACGTGGGTTTGAACTTTGACATGCCTTTCTTGAATCCGCTCTCCATTTCATTACGAGCTGCGTTTTTGAGGCTATGAAGATCGGATTTATAGTGGCTTCTAAAAATAATGAGACACACTTTGAAAGACGGGAGAGGGGACCTTAGAAGAAACACCCCAGCAAAAACCCCCTACGAACAGTCTTCTGTTAAAGGAAAAGTGTCTGATTAATTGTTGGTTTTACTATAATCAGAGACCTCTTCACTGATAACTGATAACTGACAACCGATAACTAATGACTATTCATCTCTTGATTTCGCCTGTAAACGTGCGGCTTCACCTGGATTCCCGATGTGCATTGTATTGTATGCCTGCTCGGATGACTTGAATGGACCGACGCCTTTGTGCCCGTGCCAATCGCCTTGCGTCATGATTGGGTTCGTCAAGCCTGTTTCCTGTTCTCGCTGACGAATCCAGCTTTTCATTCGTCTTTCGAGGACGTTCACGATGTCGGGGTGTGCCTCAGCGAGATTATTGTTTTCATCTGGGTCCTGAATAAGGTTATAAAGTTCGACAGGAGGCTTGAAGTGGAAGTCCGGTTCAAGTGCGACGATGAGTTTCCATTCGGGGGTCCGCCAACCGTGCTTGCGCATCCAGGTGCATTCTGTGATATAGAACTCACTCTCATAGGAAGTGATTTCGCCGCTCACTAAAGAGGTGAGACTCTTTCCATCAAATGCGATGTCCATTTGAATATCCGCTAATTCGAGGAGCGTCGGCACGAGGTCTTTGTGCTGATTGTATCCAGCGACCCGTTTTCCAGCGGGCACACGCTCTGGATACCGGATAATAAGTGGGACGTGCAAGGTGACATCGTAGAGTCCATGGTGATCGAACCAGCACTCGTGGTCATAGAGAGTTTCGCCGTGATCGCCGTTGATAACAACGATAGTTTCGTCCATCACGCCGCGCGTTTCGAGCGCGTTAAAGAGCGTCTGAATACACGCGTCCATATAAGCGATTGCACCGTCGTATTGCGCGATGACGTAATCCTTGTCGGTAATTCCTTGCGGCATCCACGAGGCGAAGTAATCACAGAAAGGCTTGAACGCCATTACCGGTTCCATGGATTTATTGCTCGGATCGCACTCATCGCCGTGATAGAATGTGCGTTCATAAGGGGCAGGCGGTAGATAAGGGGAATGCGGATCCATGTGGCGTAGGAATAGAAAGAACGGTTTCTCGTCGCTCTGATTAATCAGTCGGTTCAGTTCGGGGAGGGTCGTTTTGTTTAGATTTTCCGCTTTCGGACTACGTCCAGTGTCATCGGGACCCCATCCAGAATAATCAAGATAGGTATCAAAGCCGCGTGCACTTGGACCACCGAACCCGACACAGGTGGTGTCGTAGCCCGCGTCTCGAAGGATTTCTGGCAACGTTTTGACCTCTTCACGGAGCGGTCCTTGATGCCGCAAAGCGACAACTTGTGTGCTGAAAGTGTCCAAGCCAGTAAGCATAGAAGCATAAGCACTCGTTGTTGGAATGTGCGCGCTATAGGTTTTTTCAAAGAGGGTGGCACCCTCTGCGAACCTGTCGATATGCGGTGTCGTCAGCCGGTGATACCCGTAACAACTCATGTGTGTTGCGAGAAGGGAATCAATTCCCATCAATACAATATTTGGCTGTTTTGCCATATCCCAATTCTCCTTTTTAATGGTTATCAGTTATCTTTAATGGTTATCAGTTATCGGTTATCAGTTATCGGTTAAGAGGGACTTGGGTTACAAAGCATCTTTGAGTAAATCAATACCTCTTTCCGATAACTCCTTTAATCGTCCCAGTCTTTGTGCCAAATGAGCGTATTCTGGACATCGTTGTTAAGCACATCCCCGATTTCAAGAGACTCAAAATAGTCCTCAGGTAAGATATTTCGCTTTCCATTGAAAGTGCATCCATCGGGCATAAAACCGCAAGTCATCGCTCTTCGATGCTGGATTGTCATGTTTGCACCGGCACCGTGCGCAACGAGACCGTTATGCCATGCGATAGAACCGGCAGGACAGGGGGCGGATTGTGGTTCAATCTGCTTCCATTCTGGGTATACGTTAAACAGTTCACCGATATTTATTCCAATGCCGACGTTATCAAAACGAGCGGTTTTGTGGGTGCCGGGGAGGTACCACATACATCCGTTCGCGAGTGTAGCGTCGTCCAGCGCAACCCAGAACGAGACAGCATCGCGTGAGTCAAAGGACCAGTACGGAACATCAAGGTGCCATGCGGTAGGGTTGCCGTGCGGGGGTTTAATCAATGCTTGGTCGTGCCAAATTCGCATTCCATTAGTCCCTGCTAATTGTGTTGCCATCTTGCCGAGCCTTGGATCGTGTACCAGTTTCCGCATCCCGGTGTGTGTGTCTGACAAACGGAGGCATTGCGTGAAAACGCGCGCGTAAAACTGCTTCGCATCCATCTGGTTCGTCATAAATTCGACTGAGTTTCCGAGTCGTTCCTCAACGGATTCATCGGTGCATCGTTGCCACTCTGCCAATTCGTCAGCATCCAAAAAGTTTTCAATGACAAGAAATCCGTTTTCTTGATAAAAATTAATTTGTGATTCAGTGAGTTCGTGCTGCATTCTCTACCTTCTCCTTTCAGCCCTTTTATTCTCAACTTGAGGTAAGCCTCTAAAAAGTGTATCACATAAGTGATAAATAGACAAAAGAAAAATAGCGTAGCGATTGACCCTTGTTAAATTCTCAGAGACATTCAATTGTCGGTTTTTTGGGCATTTCGCGAAGGCATCGAGAGTGGAACTTGCTCCTATAATGAAGAGACTTTCGTCAGAAATCGAAATTATGGGAAAATTGAATGCCTCTGGGTTAAATTCATTTTAAATCTTGAATTGTAATATACTATTGTGATATAATGTTTCATAAAGTTGTAAAAGAACGTAAAACATCGTTGTTAGCCTCTATAATTTACCTATATTACGAGGAAATCCCGTGAATTGCGAAATGAGCGAAACCCGAATGCGAATTCTGCAGCTGCTGAAAATGCGTGCCGGTATGACGGTCGGTCAACTGACAGATGCTTTGCATATCAGCCAGATGGGGGTCCGACAACACCTCGCGATCCTTGAAACAGAGGGATTGGTTGAACACTACCAAGAAAAGCAGGGACGTGGTCGACCGCCTCACGTGTATCAATTAACCGACGAAGCGAACAGCCTTTTCCCCACAACATACGCTAACTTTGCTGTTGGTCTGATGCATGAGGTCGCAAAGTTTAACGGACCCGATTTCATCAACAAGGTCTTCCGTGGACGCATGACCTCGCAGTTGGAAACTTACCAACTACGGCTTAAAGGCAAGACGTTGTCCGAACGTGTCAAGGAGCTTGCTCGTATCCGTGATGAAGAGGGATACATGGCACGTTTTGACGAGAATGAGAACGACTACGTCTTAACCGAACATAACTGTCCTATCGCTTTGATTGCGCAAGAATACCCGCACGTCTGCGAAATTGAGACGGCACTCTTCCGGCAGTCCTTGGGTGCGAAAGTCGTTCGAGTGGAACATCTGATGCAGGGCAGCCATAAATGTTGCTACCGTATTCCTAAAGCCGACGAAGAGTAAGGTTTCACACCTTGCGCGGGGCTGCAGGGCAGTCAATTCTCAAGGGTGAACATAAGAATGTCTGATGAAACAGGGAGACGCGGCTTTTTCAAGGAAGCCTTGAACCAACTCATTCAACCTGTTGCCGAATTTCTGGATGACAGGATAAGTGACCATCTTCCTGTTGATGAGCCGGACAAACGCGCGCTTTTGCGTCCGCCCGGAGCATTGCCCGAAGCGGAATTCTTGGAGACGTGTCATCGGTGTGGTAACTGCGTCAAGAACTGCCCTGCGAACGCAATTCTCCCTTTACAGAGCACGCAATCCGACATCGCTAATACACCTTATATCGATCCTGATGAGCAACCGTGCGTTATCTGTGATTCGCTGGCGTGCATGTACGTCTGTCCAAGCGGTGCCTTGCAAACCGTTTATGCCGAAGACATTCGGATGGGGTTGGCGGTTTTCAGTGCCGAAACCTGCCTTCGGACAAAAGAGGTGGATTGCACTTACTGTGTTGACACATGTCCTATAGGTGATGACGCGATTCGTCTCACGCCAGATGGTTTTATAGAGGTTCTTGACCCTGGATGCACAGGATGTGGGGTCTGCCAATACGCCTGCCCAACTTCACCAAAATCGATCGTCGTTGAACCCTACAGGGTCTAAGATGGTGCTCGTAGATTTTGGGTGTATCTCTCTGATTTTGTTTCGCACCTTTCCGCGAGAAATATGTCTGTACTTACACAAATTCTGATACAGGGTGCTGTAGATGGACAAAGCCTGCGCGATATTAAACCACCAGTGGAGGTGTCGCAAAGTCTACTACCTTATTTCATCGGTGGTGTGGTAATACTCGGCTTTGTGGTTATCTTGACGTGGTACTACATCCGAAAGCACCGTCAGGTTCAGTTAGTTCCTGTAACAGAAGTGGATGATGCCCCGTTGGCGCATGAGGTAGCATACCAAAAATTGGCAGCGATTGAGGCAGCGGATTGGCTCTCGCGTGGTGATATGGATACATATCATACCCAAGTCGCTTATGTGCTCCGGGAATATATCCGAGCGCGCTATAGAATTCCCGCATTGGAGTTGACAACGACTGCCCTGCTTCGCGCAATGCTGAGAGCGCAGATAGATGCGCCCTATGTGGAACGGGTCCAGCAGTTGCTCGCCAATTGTGATAAGGTGAAGTTTGCAACCTATCAGCCGGAACTTACGGAAGCATCTGCACGGGTTGCAGACGCGCGTTGGATTGTCGATGAAACAAAGCCTTCTATCCTGTAGACCGGCTTTCGCACTACGATTGGCACCGATGTTGCTTGCGTCATTTTTCGATACAAATTACGTTTGAATATCTACAATTTTTAAAGCAACTTGGGTTGTGATACTATAAGATACCCTGAGAAACCAATCGGATAAAATGCTTGACATAATTTGAAAAAATATAGTATTATGTTTAATCAGGTTTTTCGTGAACCTTTAATTTACAGAAAGTGCCAACTTAGATAAACGAATTTTATAGGCTTCCTAATATAAATATGAGCCATAGCAAGGAGGGAAAAAGAGCGTGTCATCTGAACACAAAGTACTCCTCACTATACCGATGTATCCTGATATGGAACTTGCCGCAGCGAAAACTGGCTCTGTCCTTGCTGAATTGAAAGATTTCAATGAGGAAGCGATTGAAGAGATTCAACTCGCGATCATCGAAACTTGTATCAACGCTTCTGAACACAGTCAAAGCGATGATAAAGAAGTACATATTCAATTCTTAGTTACGGACGATGAGTTGCAGGTCAAAATCACCGACCGAGGGGTTGGTATAACTGCGGATACATTGGACGGCAGTCGCTTGCTCGGTCGCCCAGGGGTGTTCCCTGATCTACGTAAGCGCGGAAGGGGCTTGCAAATTATTAAAGCACTAATGGATGAAGTGGTTATAGAGAGCAGCCCTGACGGTACAACTGTTAGTTTCACAAAGAAGAAGACGGCAGAATAGGTTTCTGGGTCGTTATTGTGCAAGCCTATAGAGGCTTGCAGGACAATAGGTCGGCAACACAATTTTGAATCTGTTGTGGGTGATCCACAAATTTTTGTTCAAATCTGTTGTTAAACGATACCTTTTTCTGATATATTACTTTTCTATCTTAAGGCAGCTTGCAAGTCCATTTTGGGAATTTAAGGAGGTAAGCGACTTGTTGGACAAATTCGATATTCAAATCCGCGAAGAGAAAGAACACGCGGTAATTGAAACAGAGGGTTACCTGAATGATGCTCTCGGCGAGCAACTTGCTGAGAAAGCGCATGAACTCATTCAGAATGGTTATACGCAGTTGGTAATCAATCTTGAAAAAACATCACTCATTAACAGCATTGGTATATCTATACTTATTGAGATCATAGAAGTGCTTACGGAGCGCGAAGGTGCCCTGAATTTCTGTGGACTATCCTCTACACAAGAGCGCACATTTCGCATGATGGCAATTGCCAAATACGCGGGTATCTTTCCAGATGAGGAGTCCGCTGTTGCCAACCTATAGCCTTTTATCAAGCGCGAATCTCTGTTTGATAAGAGATCGGAATTTACTTTCCTTTTACATTTACGGATGCTTTTTTGAAAAGATCGTCCGTCATTGTCTTAGGTGTATGCTGGTCGCGACAGATAAAACAAAAAATGGAGCCAACAAGATCTGGATGCAATATTATGAAAGATCCGAGCAAGCCGACTTCCGAAGACAGTTTGCAAGCCGATAAGACACAAAACACCGCAGAGCAGACTATGGAGCGGCTCATCTTCAGTTTGTCTGAGTTGGAGCATTTAGGTCAAACGGTAATCTCTGGACACAGCAATTTTAATCATTCAAGTAAAACCTATCTCCGTATCACGCTCGGTACTTTGCAAGTCACACGCGGTACAATACTACGTTACCATCCGACGCGGCAAAATCTTGAGGTTGTTGCGTCAGCACCTGATGCAGTCTTTTCCCCACTTGCTGTTGAGCCGGACGAAGTAGCCAATTTGCTACAGCATCCGTTCATTGAGCGCGCTGCCATCCCAGAAAGTCTTGAACAGTTCTTCACTCGAAGTGCCAAGCTTATTGAGACTATTGATGTACATCTTTGGGTCCCTCTGAAAATTCAAGATGAATTTCTTGGGTTGATTGGTTTGGGTAAATTTTTGGGCAGGGAAGCGTTAGAAGCATGGGAGAAGGAATTGCTAACAACCCTTGCCCACCAAATTTCAATTGCCATCGCTTATTCACAGATGGTGGAGGGTATCCAGAGCGAAAAGTTCCGATTGTTCATGCTCGCGGAAAGTGCCCCACAAATCTGCCAACTCTTGCAACCTGAGGCAGCCGCGGAGCAGGTCGTGCATCAAGCCGTTTCACTTCTGGACGCAAATGCTGGGGCACTTATGCTCACGCGCCCAGAACAACAGCAGCTTGAAATGCACTTTACCTTTCCAGAAACGCTGGTTGAGGATATCGAGGAGCATAACGGACTTGTTATTCCTTACGGTGAAGAGGTCTCTGTGCCTCCAGAAGCAACATCAGCTGATGTGTTGAAATCTGTTGTAAATGAGGGCATTCCAGGTCACTGCCCACCAAAATCCGACACCCTCTTCGGCGGTAAGAATTTAATGGCAGTTCCGATTCCGGGACGTGATGGAGATGTCCTTGGGGTCTTGGTTGTTGGAGACAAAGAGGAGCGCGGCGGTAGTATTGCCCCCTTTACTGATGAGGATGAAATTCTGCTCGACTCCTTTGCCAAACAGGCAGGAGTTGCAATTGAGAACGCACACCTGCATCAGGAAGCACTTGAAGCACGTCAGTTACAGGCGGAAATGGAAGAGGCACGCAAGATTCAGGTGAACCTTATTCCAGACATGCTGCCTGACATTCCGGGATACGAAATCGCTGGACATTATGAACCGCGGGGCCCAGTCGGTGGCGATTATTATGATTGTATCGCCTTGTCTACTGGATATTGGGGACTTGCGATTGCAGATGTTTCTGGAAAGGGGATGCAAGCTGCCCTCCTCATGGCGACCCTGCGCGCTGGGCTTATCTCTGAGTTGTCCCGCGGGGACACCACCGTAGTGGAAAACGGGGAACAAGATACGCCTGATCCAGCTGTCTTGTACACCGAACTTGCTGAGATGGCGTTGACACTCAATTCGCTCCTTTACGCCAGTGGTACAGAAGAGAAATACGCCACCTTTTTTTATAGCCATCTCAACCCGGAAACGGATATACTGACGACCCTCAACGCGGGACATAACCCCCCACTGCTTGTCAGAGCGGATGGCACCTATAAATGGTTAGGCGAGGAAGTTGGAGGGATCCCATTAGGGATGTTTCCGAACGATATGGTTGCCAACATTGCTGACTATGAAGCGGAACATGTCCAACTCGCCAGCGGCGACGTTGTTGTATATTATACAGATGGTGTCACAGAAACCGTGAATATCGAAGACGAGTATTATGAAGAAGATCGGCTCGTAGAGGCATCCAAAGCATGCAAGGATTCAGGTGCTGAGGCTATCCGAAAATATCTTCACGACTCGGTCATGGGATTTCAGGGAGAAGCAGATCAGTTTGACGATCTTACTTTGCTGATTTTGAGGAAGCAGTAAGAATGGCAATCAGCCTTTGGCTTTCAGAGGAATAGTTGTCAGTTGTCAGTTATTGATTGTCAGTTAAAAGAGGTTTTGGATAGTTCCAAAGTCTCTTTCTGAAAACTGAAAGGTTTTTCGCAGAAAAACCGGACTGAAAACTGAAAACTATTTGATTGCTGATTGCTCATCGCTATCTTGAGAGGATGTACATGCAACAGAGTCCAGGGGTAGGGCGCACATTTTTAAATCCAGAAATCCTCGCACGAATCGGGAACCTTGAGTTGATTGCGAAATTCGTGGTTGAAGGTTTCATCTCAGGACTTCACAAAAGTCCATATCACGGATTCAGTGTTGAGTTCTCGCAATACCGGCAATATATGCCCGGAGATGATACCAAGCATATAGATTGGAAAGCCTACGCCCGAACTGATCGGTACTATATCAAGCAATTTGAAGAGGAAACGAATCTCAATTGCTACCTCCTCTTAGATACGAGCGAGTCTATGCTGCATCCGCTGGACGATGCTCAGGGGGATGATCCAGATACAGACGATGTTGGAACAGGACAAAGACTGACAAAGCTGCAGTATTCAAGTTTTCTCATCGCATCACTCGCCTATTTTATGGCGAAACAGCGGGACGCTATTGGATTTGCGTACTTTGATGATGCACTTCACCAATACCTCCCTGCCCGAAGTAGTACATCACATCTGCACTCGATTTTGCTCACGTTGGAGACCCTGCAAACCACGAAAAGCACACGAATGGGAACACCGTTGCATCAAATCGCTGAGCGTTTAACCAAGCGCGGCTTAGTCCTTTTCGTTTCGGATCTCTACGATGAAAATCATGAAGAGGTTATCGGTGGCTTGGAACATCTGCGTTATGAGGGACACGAGGTTATTGTTTTTCATGTCCTCGCGCAACAGGAACTTGAGTTTATTAACTTTGAGGCAGGACGAAGCGCAGAAGCACTTATCCGTTTTATTGATTCGGAAAGTGACGCTGAGATTATCACAACACCGCAAGCGATCCAGGAAAGCTACTTGAGTAATTTCAACGAGTTTCTTGATACCTATAGACTCGCGTTGCGGCGAGCAGATATTGATTATAACATTATAACGACGGCGACACCGATTGATTTTGCCCTCGCGTCCTATCTCGCGAAGCGGCAAGGGGCTTTCTAAGCGGAGTTCATATTTAAGTATGTTTTTTGGATTGGATA
Source organism: Candidatus Poribacteria bacterium (assembly GCA_022821965.1). Classification (GTDB taxonomy): domain Bacteria; phylum Poribacteria; class WGA-4E; order WGA-4E; family WGA-3G; genus WGA-3G. The sequence continues at coordinate 211,819 of JAJECN010000037.1, read as the reverse complement.
TTTTAGCACCTTTATTCGCAGTTGCTGGTGCTGTCGGTGCTTCGATTCCACTTATCTTGCATCTGCTGAACCGAGAACGCGCAAGACAACTGGTATTCGGCACTATCCGTTTCATACAGATGTCGCATCAGACAAATGTGCGACGACATAAGTTGAAACGACTACTGCTTCTGCTAATGCGTATTCTGATGTTGGCACTGCTCGGTTTCGCATTTGCGCGTCCGTTCTTTGCCCAGAATTTTGTCATTGCGCAGAAAACAGGGGGCAAACGGAACGCTGTTATTATTCTGGATACCTCCTATAGTATGCGCTATGAGAAGGTATTCGAGGACGTTAAAAAAGAAGGACTCAAGATTCTCGATGGATTGGATACAGCCGATGCCGCTTGTCTCATTCTTTCGTCCGATAGTGCCCGTGTCGTTGCACCGCTCGGTTCAGAATTCGGACACATTAGGACTGCTTTGAGCAATGCTGAAGTTACTTATAAACCTACGGATTACTTAGATGCACTACAGACTGCAAATGAAATACTTGAGCCTATTCCTATCGGTGAGAAACAGGTTTATCTAATCGCTGATATGCAAAAGCGGGGATGGGAAAACTTCATTGAAACGGATAAACTCAACCCCGATGTCCAAATCCAGTTTGCTGATGTGCGTGCTGAACAACCGCGCAATCTTGCGATAACAGACCTCAGTGTGCCGCCCGTTGTACTGAAAGAACAGAAAGCGTCATATCTCGTTGCTCGTGTCCGTAATTTCAGCGATGAAGCCGTTGAGAATCTACCGGTTCGTCTTTTCATTGATGGAAATGTGATACACACTGTCCAACTTGACATTGAACCGGATGACCTCGGAGATGCTGTCTTCAAAGTTGACTTTCAGGACGAAGCGACGCATACGGGTTGGGTTGAACTGCCAGAAGACGCACTCGGTGCTGACAACAAACGCTATTTCACTTTACAGAGTTTACAGTCAATCAAAGTCCATGCGGTCCGGGATAGACCTCGGACGCAAAGCGGTTATCAAACAGCAGAAACGTTTTTCATGAAAATGGCACTTGAAGTAGGTAGTGATGCTGTGCCGATTAATTTCACCGAATCGAGTTCGGTACCAGACACGGCGACACTTACTCACGTCGATGTTCTGGTGCTTGCCAATGTCGCGCAACTCTCTGCCAACGAGGCGGGACGTGTGGCAGCTTACGTTGCTGCTGGTGGCGGTTTGATTGTAACGGTGGGTGATAACATAGATATTAATGCCTATGAACAAAATCTTGGTGGCGAGGTAGGGGTGATGCCTTGTAAATTTGTTCAACCCGTTGGGGATGCGTTTGATCGACAGCAGTTTCGTGTACTTGCTACGGTGAAGTATGAACATCCTATTTTCGCTCCATTCAAAGAGCCGAATCACGGGGATTTCGGTAAGGCGCGGTTCTATAGACTTTTTCAGGCGGTGCCAACAAAAGATGCTACCGTCATTGCGGCTTACGATGATGGCAGCCCCGCGCTCTTTGAGAAGCCTTATGGACAGTTAGGGCGTGTGCTCTGCTTTACCTCAACGATAGATAGGGAATGGAACGATCTACCGATTCGAGCCGTCTATCTTCCTTTCCTGCATGAGTCTATTAAGTATCTCGCGCTCAAGGACATAGAGACTACCCCCGATTACCGCGTCGGGGACACTGTGGAACTGAAGGCTTTTGAAACTGAAGATGAGAGCAGAGCCGGTGACAGAGAGGTCGCTGTCTTCAATCCGAATAACGTTGAGACGCGTTTGCAGCGCAGCGAAGGGAACACAACAGGGGAGGTCGGACAAGGCAGCCTCTTTTATGCGGACACGTCAATACCGGGGATCTACTCGGTTCATACATCCGGTGCAGAGCCTTATTACTTTGTCGTCAACGCTGATGCGACTGAGTCCAACCTTGCGGCGCGCGATGTAGAAGAACTTTCGAGTATGCTGAAAGGTACTGCAGACGAGCCGGTTGAGGATAAGCCCGCGGCGGAACTGGTGGCGCAATACCGTGAGGATGTTGAAAAGAGTCAAGACGTATGGATATATATCATGTTAGCAGTTTTTGCTTTGGCAGTAACGGAGATGTTCTTTGCTAACCGCGTTTAACTATTAAACCTGAGCTGCCCTTCCGTTGTCAGGGTACTGTTCTAATCGTTAAAAGGCGGTTGATAATCTAAAGATGGTTTTCGGTTTTCAGTTATCGGTTATCGGTTACAAGAGGGGTGGGATACTCCCGAAGCCTCTTTCTGAAAACTGAAAGGTTTTTCGCAGAAAAACCGTACTGACAACTGATAACTACTTCGGTTTTTATCAATTTTAGACCGATGCCGACAACGGAGGTATCGCTCGAACATAATTATAAAAAAAATGAACTTTGAACCAAGCGCACCGATTGAGGTGCCACAAGTTGTATCCGACGAGCAGGTCCAGTTTTTTGTGGACAATGGGTATCTTGTTGTTCCAGATCTGCTTTCGCTTGATGAAATAGAGGAATTACGGCAGGACACCGTTACAATCGCTAAAGGTGGTCATCCGTGTGACAACCTCGAACCACTTCTTGAAGATGTCAGTGATACCGAAGTGATTAACCGTATCCTTTGTATTCATCAACCGCATTTTGTCAGTCCGATTATTGAGAGGTACGTTAAACACCCGAAAATTTGCGGTATCTTGAGCCAGATCGCCGCGGCACATCTCCCGTATTGGGATGGAAGCGTCAAGTGCATGCAGTCTATGCTTTTCGTTAAACCGCCGAATTTCCAAGGGCAAGCGTGGCATCAGGACGAGATCTACATTCCGACGCGCGATCGCTCTTTGATTGGGGCTTGGATAGCAATGGACGACGCTACCGTGGAAAATGGGTGCTTATGGATTCTGCCGGGTTCACACCGTCAAGGTTACCTCTATCCGCAGAAGCCTCATGAAAATCCAGATGAGTTTGACTTCGCGGAGGAGAGTTACGGCTTTGATGACACGGATGAGGTCCCAGTTGAAGTTAAAACCGGCACTTTAGTTTTCTTCAACGGGTATCTACTCCATCGATCGCGTAAAAACCGTGGTGATACATATCGCAGGGTTTTGGTGAGTCATTACTGTAATTCTTGGTCGTTGTTACCTTGGTCGCTTAGAGAGGGAGAACGTCCGGCGAGTGCTGACCGGCGATGCATCATTCCAGTTTCTGGTGTTGATCCGTACGCATGGAAAGGTTACGACGTGCCTCCTAAGAACGTTTCTCTGCGAACCTGCAAAGCCGTTGAGGAGATGGAGGTATCGGATGCGAGTTGAGCCTTTTGACGCAGCTGGCGAGTCAAAACTTGCTGTTCAAATTGCCGAGCTTAGGCAAGCGTTAGAGACAATGTTGGCGCGGATTGAAACGGGCGAGGATATATTAGAGCAGTTGGAACGGATTGACACGTTGTCCCGCGACCTCACTCCGGCAGCCCCCAAAATGCTGCAGCATTATCTTGAGCGGAAAAGTTATACAAAGGCGTTAGATTTGCTTAAAACGATGTAGAGACAGCCTTGTGGCTGTCCTTCTACTGCGTGGATCTGAAGACAGACACGTAAATTGTGATCGTATGTCTTCCTTCTTTAGATCCGTCCGATTTGCATAATCTATAGGAAGGAGAGAAATGGCAAGAGAGGATGGACGCGGGTTAGATGAGTTGCGCCCCGTCACAATCAAACGACACTACATCAAACATGCCGAGGGCTCAGTCCTCGTTGCGACAGGTGATACCCATATTATATGCACAGCGTCCGTTATTGACCAGCAGCCGCGTTTCATGCGTGACCAGCGAATCAAAAATAAGGGGTGGGTAACGGCTGAATACTCGATGTTACCGCGTTCGACTTCTCAACGGATGCAACGTGAGGTAACTCGCGGGAGTGTTGGTGGTAGAACACAGGAAATTCAACGTCTTATCGGACGTTCCCTACGTGCCGCTATTGATTTGGGTGCCTTAGAAGAGAAGACAATCTGGGTTGATTGTGATGTCATTCAAGCGGATGGTGGAACACGTACTGCCTCGATTACGGGAGCCTTCATTGCCCTCTGGGATGCCTGTCAAGAACTCGTTAAAAGCAAAAGAATCGAAAGTTTCCCTATCATTGACAATATTGCCGCAACGAGTGTCGGACTGGTCAAAGGTGAACCGATGTTGGATCTCTGCTATTCGGAAGACTCAACAGCAGATGTTGATATGAACATTGTTATGACTGGAAGCGGGAAATTTATAGAGATACAGGGCACGGCAGAGGAAAAGCCCTTTTCGCGTGAAGACTACGATCAGATGCTGGATCTCGCTGTTGGGGGTATACAGCAGCTCATCCGCCTTCAGAATCGGATGATGTTGGAGAATTTAGATGAAGCTCGTATTGGCGACGCGTAACCAGGGGAAGGTGAAAGAACTCACAGATATGCTCCGCCTCGAAGCAACCGCCGAGCAGCAAATCGAGGTTATCTCCTTGGAAAGTTATCCAGATGCGCCAGAGGTAATTGAGGATGGAAAAACGTATACGGAGAATGCAGCCAAAAAAGCATCCGTTATTGCCGAGTATACGTCCCTTCTCACCCTCGCTGATGACGCTGGATTGGAGGTAGATGCTCTCAACGGTGCCCCGGGTGTCAATTCTAAACGCTGGGCTGGTGAAGACGCAACCGATGCTATCCGAATCGAGAAACTTCTTCAGAGACTTGAAGGTGTCACGGATCGGCGGGCGCGTTTCGTTGCTGCGATCGCAGTCGTACAACCGGATTCTGCGCCTGAGACAGTTCTCGGTGTTTGTGAAGGACACATCAGACATGCCCCTATAGGAGAGAGCGGTTTCGGTTATGACCCTGTGTTTGTACCCGAGGGTTACGATCAGACTTTCGCGGAATTGGGAGAGGAAATAAAAAACCAGATTAGCCATAGGGCAAAGGCGTTGGAACAAGCGATTGCTTTGCTTTAATGGTTATCGGTTGTCGGTTCTCGGTAGTCAGACAAGAGGTTTTTGTGGATATCAGGGAGTCTCTTATCCGAAAACTGATGACCGAAGACTAACTACTATTGATTACTGATAACTACTAACAGAGGAGAAAATGGCAGCACTTAACGATTTACGAAACGGGTTGGTCATCCGACTCAATGATACTATCTACACCATCGTCAGTTGTGAGCACGTCAAGCCCGGGAAAGGCGGTGCCTTCGCACGAACAAAAATTAAACGTGTTTCCGACGGTGCCGTTTTGGACAGGACGTTTCGCTCCAATGAAAACGTCGAAACCGTCAGACTCATGGATCACCAGATGCAGTATATGTACCGCGAGAGTGATGTACTGTGGTTTATGGACAATGAAACATTTGAACAATATACATTCCCTGTAAATCTTATTGGAGATGACCTGAAATTCCTAAAAGAGGGTGAGACTGTCACCGTCAAAATGGAAGGAACGGTACCACTTGCGGTTGAACTTCCGAACTTCGTTGAACTTCAAATCGTTGAGACTGATCCCGGATTACGGGGCGACACTGTCAGCGGCGGTTCAAAACGTGCGACACTTGAGACAGGTGGCGTTGTTAACGTTCCTTTGTTTGTTCAGAACCAAACGCGCATCAAAGTTGACACGCGCACCGGAAAATATGTAGAAAGGATATAGTAGTTGTCGGTGCGTGTTGCATAGCAACACGCACCGACAACTATTAAAAACAGAAATGCGTCAAAACAAATCCAAGGATAAACCTCAAGCTGCGGAACAGGACTATAGTGAGGCTCTGGAGATTGTTGAACAGTTGGCAGAGATCCTTGACCGCACTGGTCTTACAGAGGTCCGTATCCGGGACAACGAATTCGAGGTGCAGGTCTCCCGACACCGGAGTAGTCCAGGCGGATATGAGCAGCCGGCACTACAACCGGCAGAGACAGGAATTGCGGCGGGGACACCGCAGCTGCCTGCAGAAAAAGCAAATGTGGAGGCGGGCGCGCAGGCGGATAATGGATTCATCAGTGCCCCGATGCCTTCACGCTTCTACCGTTCTCCTGCCCCTGATGAGCCACCCTTTGTGAACGTCGGGGATGTGGTTGCCACGGGTGAACCTGTTGCTGTCCTTGAAGTCATGAAAACTTACAATCCAGTGGAAGCTCCATTTAACTGTGAGATATTAGAGATCCTCGCTGAAGATAGCGAGGCGGTTGAATATGGACAGCCTCTGTTCCGAGTGAAGCAAGCATAGTGCTTTAGTTTTCGGTTCTCGGTTTTCGGTTATCAGTGAAAGAGGTGCTTTGTTTAACCAAGATCTTCTGGTAACTGACAGTTGTTAACTGATAATTATTTCCGCAAGGAACATTAAAAATACATGATAAAAAAGATACTGATAGCAAATCGTGGTGAGATCGCTGTCCGCATCATCCGCGCATGTAAAGACATGGGGATTAAAACGGTAGCGATTTACTCGACCGCTGACGAAGATGCCCTGCACGTTAAATACGCTGACGAGAAATACTGCATCGGCCCGCCCCCCTCAGCAGCGAGTTATCTGAAATACTCAAGTATTATCACTGTCGCGGATTATGCAAATGTCAACGCGATCCATCCCGGAGCAGGCTTTCTCGCTGAGGATGCGCAGTTCGCGGAGATGTGTGAGGCGCACGAAATAAAGTTCATCGGACCCTCTGTTACAGATATCGTGACGATGGGTGACAAGGTGAAGGCACGTGAGACTGTGTCGAAAGCTGGCTTGAAGCTTGTACCCGGCAGCGGAAGTGGTAGACGGAGAAATAACAAGAAGGCGACAGTTGAAACCGCTGAGGACGCTGCGGAGCTCGCTGAGAAAATAGGGTATCCTGTTGGCATTAAAGCCGTGGCAGGTGGTGGTGGGCGTGGCATCCGAATCGCTGAAAACCGTCCGAGCCTTTTTAACCTTTTTCACACAGCAAAAGCGGAGGGTGAAGCGGCGTTTGGCAACGGTGATGTCTACATTGAAAAATGGATTGAGGAAGCACGGCATATTGAAGTCCAAATTCTGGGCGATACCCACGGTAACGTTGTTCATTTAGGTGAACGTGAGTGCTCTATCCAGCGTAAACAGCAGAAACTGCTCGAAGAAGCACCCGCTGCCTCAATTTCATCTAAACTTCGTTCTGAAATCTGTAAAGCCGCCGCGAAAGCCGCGAAGTCGATCGGTTACACGAATGCCGGAACCATTGAGTTCGTGGTTGATAAAGATGAGAATTTTTATTTCCTTGAAATGAATACCCGGATTCAAGTCGAGCACACTATCACTGAGAGTATCACCGGCATTGATCTCATTAAGGAACAGATCCGACTCGCAATGGGTGATGAACTCGGATATAATCAATCCGATATCCAGATTCAAGGACACGCTATTGAATGCAGGATTAATGCCGAAGACCCGGCAAATCAATTCATGCCGTCACCAGGACTCGTCACAACCTACCAGCCTCCGGGCGGCATCGGTGTCCGGGTTGATGGGTATATCTACACCGGCTATACCGTGCCTCCGCACTACGACTCACTCGTGGCGAAACTTATCGCGATGGGTAGGGATCGAGAGGAGGCGATTGCACGGTTGAAACGCGCATTGTCTGAGTTCAAGATTGAGGGCATAAAGACCACAATTCCACTCTACGGGGATATTCTTGACGATGAACGCTTCCTCGGTAGAGCAGTTTTTACGAATTTCTTAGAGACATGAAAAATAGTCATCCAAAAGTTATCAAGTGTGCGAAAGTTAGGAAGTTAGGAGGTCATAACTTCGCAACTTCACAATTTCACAACTTCTCAATTTCCAACTTTCCTGTCTCCTTGCCGAAAACCGAAAGCCAATATCACATGTCCGCCTTCTTCGTAGTGTTTGCAATCTCTATGCTAACGGCTATGACGCTAAACGCGGTTACCTTTACAGATGTCACGAACGAAGCCGGTATCAATTTTCAGCATTCAAGCGGAACCCGTTCCAGCCTACTCCCAGAAGACATGGGGTCCGGCGCAGGTTTCGCCGACATCGACAACGACGGGGACATTGACCTCTATATTGTCAATATCCCCGGTCCCTTTACACAAGACGCTGGCAGCAGTGCAGGCAACATGAATGCCTTGTATAGGAATAATGGTGATGGTACATTTACGGATATAACGCGTGCTGCAGGCGTTGGGCATCAAGGATACGGCATGGGGTGTGTTTTCGCCGATTACGACGGGGATGCTGACCTCGACCTTTACCTAACCAATTACGGTGCGAACGTTCTCTATCGGAATAACGGGAACAGCACATTTACCGATGTAACCGAGAGTGCCGGTGTCGGTTGTGAGTTGTGGAGTACCGGTGCTGCCTTCGCAGATGTGGACGGGGACACCGACCTCGATCTCTACGTTTGTAACTATGTCACCTACGATTTAGATCAACTGGAACAGATGAAGGAGGAGTCCTTACAATCTGGAAAACCGGTGCCGAGTGCCCTGAACCCGCATGTTTTTGAACCCCAAGATAACGTTTTTTATCGGAACAACGGTGACGGCACTTTTACCGATGTAACTGCCGAGGTAAGAGTAGCAGCAACGGGTGGTAGAAGTATGCAAGCCGTCTTTAGCGATTTTGATAACGATAATGATCTGGACCTCTATGTTGCGAATGATACTTCTACGAACCATGTCTATCGCAACAATGGTGACGGGACGTTTGCCGATGTTAGCGATGAATCGTGGGCGGCGGATTTTCGAGGTTCTATGGGACTCACTGCCGGTGATTATGATGCTGACGGCGATATTGACCTCTTTATGAGTCACTGGGTTGACGAGGAAAACGCACTCTATAGAAATTTGTTCATAGAGGATGGGATTGCTGAACGTATCAGGTTTGTAGATGAATCCTATACGGCGATGCTTGCTGAAGAGAGTATCAAGCAGATTGGGTGGGGGACAGCGTTCTTTGACTACGACAACGATGGAGATTTGGATATCTTTGTAACGAACGGCAGCACTTTTCAGGAGCTTAAACAACCGGAGGTGCTTATCCCTCAACCTGATGCGTTGTTCCGAAACGATGGGGATGGGATGTTTACCGATGTTAGTGAAAGCTCGGGGATTGCCGCACTCCCTCTCCGAGTTGGGCGCGGGGCAACCTTTGGCGACTATGACAACGATGGCGATGTTGATATTTTCATCGTCAATAACCACGCACCACCAACCCTGTTGCGCAATGAGGGCGACCGCAGTATATTAACAGGGCGAAACAATTGGCTGCATGTCAAACTGATCGGAACAGGCGCGAATCGAGATGCTATCGGCGCAAAAATCCAAGTGAAAACGGCAGATCAGACGCAGATACGAGAAATTTATGCCGGTGATAGTTACATGTCCTTTAGCAGTCTCGTTGCTGAATTCGGAGTCGGAAACGCCTCCCGTATTGAGACGTTACAGATTACTTGGCAGAATGGAGAGACGCAAACACGCCATAATATACCAGTAAATCAGCGAATCCAGATAACGCAAAAATGAGTTAACAGTCTTCAGTTTTCAGTGGTCAGTCAGATGGCTTTCGGCTGATTGCTAACTGCTGATGTCCATTTCTACTGATAACTGACAACTATTAACTGATAACTAATAAAAATGAACACCCGTTTTTACCTATTCATTTCTATATTTCTAATGCTATTCGCATGCGGTGGAGATCCTACCCTTGAGCGCGGCAAAGCGTTTCTTGAAACAGGCGACACGACTGCTGCTATTCAGCAGTTTGAAGCGGCAATTAAGCAGAACCCTTCCAATGCCGAGGCTTACTATCAGCTCGGTTTGGTGTATGAAAGGTTAGAGGATGCGACACAAGCGAGTGATGCCTTCAGAAGTGCAGCGAAGTTGGCACCGAAACGTGCAGAAATCACCTTGGCACTCGGGCGCGTTTATTGGCATCATAATGACCGTTCCCTCGCGCTTGTTCAGTTTCAAAATCTGCTAAGCGGTTCTCCAAAAAAAGATGTCCTCCTTCAATTGGCTGGACTCACCGGTGATGCCTACCATGTCCAACGTCTCCGCACCGAAGGTAGCGACGATTACGAGCAAACCTTTACCGAAAAAGGGAATATGATGACGTTTACTGCCAAGTACACGGATGATTATAGTCCCGCAATCTCGCCTGATGGGAAATGGCTCGCCTTCGCCTCCAATCGCCTCCAGAACGCCGAATTATATCTCATGGATCTCACGACGCGTTCACTCCAGCAGCTCACGCATACCGACGAACTTGATGAATATATGCCTGCTTTTTCACCAGATGGCAAGTCTATTGCTTTCGTTACAGAACGCACCCGCGGTGGTATGATGCTCCCACCTGTCCAAGCGAGTGGTTCTGACCCAAGCACTGCCACAATATATCTCATGGATATTGATGGGAGAAACCAACGTCCATTAATCGATATAGAGGGGGCTCAGCGCGCGCCTGTTTTCTCACCTGACGGACAAAAGATCGCCTTTGAATCCAAGGCTCCTGCGCAAGAAGCCGAGAACCTCTCTCGTAGCGGCGAGGTCACCTCGCCCCTACAGAATAATGATACCTTGGAAATCTACGTCATTCATATTGATGGCACAAACAAGAAGCAGCTGACACATAACGATGTAGACGACGGACATCCAACGTGGGCACCCAATGGAAAGCAGATCGCTTTCACCGCAATGGTGGGTGATATCTATCAGATTTTCAGCGTTAATGCAGCAGGCGGCACGGCGAAGCAATTAACGTTTACGAACGCAAGCCATTATCATCCGACTTTCAGTTCGGATGGCAAGCGAATTATCTATGTCTCAAACGCGCATAACCATTATACGCTCTGGATGATGAGTGCCGATGGCAGAAATAAAACGCAGCTGACGAACTACGTCGGTGCCCATTTTGAACCGAGTCTCTCACGAGATGGGAAAAGACTTGTATTTAGTTCCGACCGTTCTGATCACATGCGGATCTATCTCATGGATTTGACACAACCTGTTCAACAAGAAGAACTGAAAGCGAGATTGGCAGGTTTGTAGCTCATAAAGTAGTAGACACACGCCATCATACCGTAAACACCGATTTCCCGATCGCGACCTCTGCCTACCGATGCCCTCGCCCTATTGACCGCTGATTGCTAACCTCTTCTATTTGTATTCTCCGCAAAAGTGTGGTTTAATTATAGGAGGATGGACACACAACTCACCTATTCAAGCATATCGGAAGGCTGGAAGAAATCTACTGCCATTCGTCCCCCCGCTTTTGGTCGAATAGAAGAATGGAAGGAACGGGACTGGCAAATCACCTTCTACGCTTCTCCCCTTCCTATCTTCCGAAGCACCTGGTATCAGATAGACCGAAGCGGAGACAACACCCATGAAACAACACATTCAAACCGCACTTCTTGGACCTTATAGTAAAGCCCACAATTACTTGGACATCAACGAAAGGGTGGAGTTAGAAACCTCGATAGCGCGGGAGGGGTTGTTGTTTCCTAAAGCAGCGTCAACATATTTTCAGGTTTTACTTTATATTTTGCTGATGCTTACTGCTTTTCCAGTGAACGCTGACACGCGAACCCGCAAAATTCCCGATATCGAGTATCATTCTTACGATCACTATGATTTTCCGAGTGATCCTGAAGGTGAAAAATATCATCGATTTTTGGCGACACCACCACCGGAAACACTCTCTTACACTACCAGGATGAAAGCCATTGCAAATATTGATGATACCCCCAAAAAAGAGACCATTGTTCTGATGGTTACTCAGCCAAGGGGGGAATGGGTCGAATGGGGGCAATGGAACCAAGCGTTTCTTCTGATTGTTGAGAATACAGCAGACGGGTTGCCCAAGAAAAAAGACCTTTTCAAGCTTTTTGCTTCGCGGACTTATCCGTGGGATGTTCCAGCGAAAACCATTGAAGTTCAGAGCGCACCCTTCGTTTTCCGAGAATTTCGGAGTGCTGAACCTTGGGGTTTCCAGCGTGTCTCCTTTAAACTCATTGATTTGACAGGCGATGGTATTTTAGACATCTGGGCTGAACATGCCTACGGTGTGGCTGTGATTTCTTTCCAAAACGGCGAATTCAAGGCAGTCTGCAGTGCCTATAGTTCTACGAGAAGAGATGACCCCATAGAATACATTGACCTCGATAACGATGGTATCTACGAAATCAGGATTCCTGACCGTATAGTTATCAGCGGTGTCCCTGGTGCGGCGTATCCCGAATGGATGAGCCTCTACAAGTGGGATGGGAACACCTACGTCTTGAACAATGAAAGATTCTACGCCGACAATGACGAGTTCCTCATTGGGTTATTGAACCTTTATAATCATGTGTTGATTCGACATGGAAGATTCGACGAATACGGCTTCTACATAGGATTGGTATTCTACTATCGCGGCGACGTTCCAATGGCAAGAAAGTATCTACAGTGGATCGCCGAACACGCCGAGAACGATGATTACATCCAAGCCGCTGAATCTCTGTTGAAAGAACTGCCACCCCAGTGAGGATTAAAAACGATCTGTCATCAGATGGGTTGAATTGGAGACAAAAAACATGAAGCAACCTCTTCAAAACACACTTTTAGGATTTGCTATTGCAATGATACTCACTTGTGCGGTAGTAAGTGCTGAGCCGCAAACATCCAAAATCTCTGATATCAAGTATCAGAGATATGAATGGACAAATGATAATGATTTTGAGGGGCACGCGTATCATCGCTTTTTAGCGACCCGGCTCCCGAAAGGACTCTATTACTTTACCAGGATGGTAGCCACAGCAAATATCAACGACACACCCGAAAAAGAGACGATCGTTCTAATCACTATTGATGAAAAGGTGTCCTCATACCCATACGATAGTGATTGCGTTCAAGCGTTTCTCTTGATTACTGAAACTGGCTCCCAAGTAGGGGCATCGACAAAGAAACATGTTTTCAAACTTTTTGATGCCGGCACTCATGCGTTGGATGTTCCAACGAAGACTTCCATTGAACTTCAAAGCCCGCCGTTTGTCTTCACCCAACCTCCAAAAGATGCTTTTAAATCTCGCGATTCCGTCTTTGAACTCGTGGATTTGACGGGCGATGGCATTTTAGACGTTTGGGTTAAATTCGGATACAGTGTTGCTGTCATTTCCCTTCAGAACGGTGATTTCAGGGAAATCTTCAGTTCCTACACGGTTCCCGGACCTCTACCTGACCCTGCGTACGTTGACCTCGATAACGATGGTAGATACGAAATAAAGATTCCATATAGCATACAGATTGAAAGGGTTCCCGGTGCTCCTTATCTGCCATGGATGAGCCTTTATGAGTGGAATGGAAACGCTTACGTCTTGAATAACGAAAGATTCTATGCCGGGAACGATGATTTCCTCATTCGCTTATTGAGTGAATATAATTATCAGATGCTTCGACGCGGAACGTTTACCAAACAGTGCCAGATATACTGTTTCTACTTAGGGTTGGTATACTATTATCGCAGCGGCACAGCAGGAGCACCAGGTGGATACCTGGAGTTAGTCATCAAACGTGGAGGGCAGAACGATTACGTTCAAGCCGCAGAAGAACTCTTGAAAGAACTACCACCTTATTGATTCAGAGCCATTCAATTTTCAGTTTTCCGCGTGGTTTATCGGAGAAGTAGTGCCGCGGAGATCCCTCCGACTGTGGTATGTCGGGATTCGGAAATCCCTCCTACAGAAGAATTGAACGCCTCTGCTATTGATTGACATCATCTTGACTTTCCCCAGTAAATCTGTTATCCTCTGTAACACCTGTAAGAGGGGTTTCTAACCCCGAAATCCTGATTCAGAGAAGAAAACAGATATGCGAACAACTTTTTCTATTTGCCTTATCTTCCTCATTAGCATCGGCTGTAATACAGATTCACCCCAAGATGACGGAAACCCGCAAGTCACCGCGCACTATCAGAGGGGCATGGACGCTTTAGACAGAAACAGCTTCGTCGAAGCGGAAGAAGCGTTTCAGGCGTGCCTACGAATTGATACGAATGCCCACGAGGCACGCATGCAGCTCGCACGTACTTATATCCGACAGCAGAAGTTTTCGCGCGCCGAAGAAACGTTACAAACGCTGATAAACCTGCTTAAACAGGTACCGGAAGCGAAGGATAAACTTTCGAGAGCGTATCTAACATTAGCGCAGGTTTTCAGTTATCAACAACGCTTTTCTGATTCCACCGCCGCCCTCACCAGTGCGTTAGAGGTAAACCCTGATGATACCGACGCACGTATCAGACTCGGCTATTTTTTAGGTGCGCCGCAACAGATGCTCGTCCCCGATCTCTCAGCATCCAAACGGCAGTTTGAAAAGGTGCTGGAACTTGAACCGAATAATCTTGAAGCGATGCTCCAACTCGGCTTAGCTGAATTCCGCCTCGGTGAAGCCGATAAAGCCGCTGAGCGATTTGAAAATATCATCCAAAATTACCGCCGTCATTCTGGTGCGTATTATTATCTCGGGGTCTATCATCTCCGACACGGTGCTCCTGAAAAAGCCGTTGAGAATTTCAAAGCGTCACTCCAGCTCAAACCTCGTGATCCCGAAACCTTATGGAACTTATGGACAGCATATAGTCAAATCGGTGGCTATCCAGCAGACTTACCGGAGGAATTCAAAATCCAAATGGCGGTCAGCAGTCAGCAGTCAGCAATCAGCAGTCAGCAGTCAGCAGTCAGCAATCATCAAGAGGATATAACTTCACCAGAAAACCTCTTAACTGATAACCGACAACTGAAAACTGAAAACTATTTCACAGATACTGCACCTGACTTAGAAATGAACAAGGTCGATGGTGGACGCGGGAGTGCTTGGGGCGATTACGATAATGATGGTGATTTGGATATCGTTGCTGTCGGGACGTACCAACCCCACGCACTTTACCGCAATAACGGCGATGGGACGTTCACCAACACCGCGGATGAAGCAGGCATTGCCGATCCAAGAGGTGGCTGGGGTTCACTCTTCGCTGATTACGATAACGATGGCTACCTCGACCTCTACATCACGCGTGGGGGTTGGTCGGGGGCAGCGGAAAATACGCTCTATCATAACAACGGTAATGGCACATTCACCGATGTCACGAACACTGCAGGTGTTGCGGACCCGCAGTGCAGTTTCTGTGCTGCTTGGGCAGATTATGACAATGACGGCTACCTTGACCTCTACGTTGCGGACGGTGTTATTGGCGATGGTGCTGCGAACGTCTTATACCGTAACAACGGCAATGGCACTTTCACGAATACCGCAGAAGCAGCCGGTGTCGCAGATACTGGAAACTCTCTCGGAACGGCTTGGGGGGATTACGATAAAGACGGGTATATTGATCTGCATGTCGTCAATTTCGGACAGTCCAACGTCCTTTATCGTAATAACGGTGATGGCACGTTCACTGATGTCACTCCAACGACCGGTATGAATCTTCCCGTTACGGATGCGTTTGTCACCTTCTTTCTCGATGTGGATAACGATGCCGATCTGGACATCTTCATTTCAAACTCAGGCTCTTTTCAAGCCTTCATCGCAGGTCAAATCACAGGGAGTGCACCACACGACAGTGATCGGCAGGTGCTTTATCGTAATAACGGCGACGGCACCTTTACGGATGTCACCCGTGAGTCAGGACTCTACCACGCCTTTGGAGCGATGGGAGCAAACTTCGGCGACATCAATAGCGACGGTTATCTCGATATCTATCTCGCTACCGGGGCACCACAGATGGGACGACTCGAACGCGACGCACTCTTCCGCAACAACGGCGATGGCACTTTTACCGATGCGACTGTCGCTCTGGGTTTGGGCAACGTTGGGAAGGGACACGGCGTAACCTTCGGTGATATTGATACGGACGGGGATGTCGATATCTACGTGCCCGTCGGTGGAGCATTTATCGGCGACCAGTGGCACAATCTTTTCTATCAAAATACGGGGACACGGAACAACTGGGTTAATTTGAAACTGGTCGGGGTCAAAAGTAATCGGGATGGTATCGGTGCTAAAGTGACTTTACGCATTCGGGATGATATAATTTACAGAGAAGTCAGCGGCGGATGTGGTTTCGGGTCAACCAACAGTCTGCCACTTGAGATCGGACTCGGAACACACACAAAAGTTGACACCCTCGAAATCGTCTGGCCCTCAGGTCAAGTGGATACGCATCGGAACCTATCTGTCAACCAGAGACTCATTCTCACTGAGGGAGAGAACCTATGAAATCCATCGAATGGAAGGAAAGAGGGAAGGACGGAAGGATGGATGCCCCCCACTCTTCTACTCTTCCATTCTTCCACTCTTCTCCGCCGAGATCCGCCTTGCTCACAGAGGATGAGATGGCACTCTTCGTTGATTACTATCAACTCACGATGGGGCAAGCCGATTTCGATGCCCAGAACGATGCGATTATCACAGCGAACTATTATGTCCGCGAAATTCCACAAGGGCAGTACCTCATAGTATCCGGATTAGAACAGGTTATCCACTACATCTTAAATCTACGCTTCACCGATACCGCTCTTGACTGGTTAGCGCAACGAGGAGACCTCCATGCTGACTACCTTGCGTCCCTTAAAGACTTCCGCTTCGACGGCTCCGTGTTTGCTGTCCCTGAAGGCACGCCTGTTTTTCCCAATGAACCGATTATCAACGTCACAGGTCGTTCCAGAGATGTCCAACTCTTTGAAACCTATCTGCTCTGTGTAATGAATTTCCAGACGCTAATTGCCACGAAAGCCTCACGGCTTGTAGAAGCTGCACGAGGTAGACCGGTGTTTGACTTTGGCGCGAGGCGAGCACACGGCAGGGATGCAGGTATTCTTGCCGCCCGCGCGTCCTTCATCGGGGGCGCGAGTGGAACATCATTGGTGCTTGCAGGACACTATTTCGATATTCCCTATGTCGGCACAATGGCGCATAAGTTCATCTCCGAACGTCCTACCGAGTTGGAAGCGTTCCGCGATTACGCGACAGCCTTCCCGAATAGGACGACACTCCTGATAGATACGTACAATACGCTTGAAGGTGCTAAAAATGCGTGCATCGTCGCGAAGGAAATGGAAGCGCGCGGGGCACAATTACGAGCAGTCAGACTGGACAGCGGTGACCTCTTAAAACTCAGCAAAGAGGTTCGGTGCATCTTTGATGCCGAAGGACTTGACTATGTCCAAATTATTGCGAGTCATGATCTTGATGAATTCCAAATAGATACATTGCTCAAAAACGGCGCACCGCTTGATAGTTTCGGGGTCGGCACTCGGCTCGCTACGGGTGCTAACTTCAATTCGCTGACGGGTGAAGGTGGGACTTCTGCTTTAGGCGGGGTCTATAAGTTGGTCGAGAGTGATGGTAGACCTGTTGGGAAACGATCACTTGATGAGCCTGCCAAGGCAACGCTACCGGGTAAGAAGCAGGTCTATCGAATCACCGATGCTCACGGGAATTATACGAAAGATGTTGTGACACTCTGGGATAAACCGGTTTCTGAAGGGCAGCCCCTCCTCATACCGATTATCCAAAACGGAGAATTGGTATACGGTTTTCCAAGCCTGCATGATATTCAGGCATTGACAACCGCGGAACTCAAAAGATTACCGGATTCACATAAAAGTTTGACAGAAGCAGAACCCTATCCGGTAGAGTTACATCCAGCTTTAAAGAACTTATAGCACGAGGTCGTATCAAAAATTTCGTGAGATGGGTTAAATTGAAACTGTTTGACAACATCGCCATTTGCAGGTATACTTAAAATATAAGGCAAACTGCATCTCAAACGCTTAATACCTGTCTTTCACGCATCTCGTAGCAAAGGAGCATACCGATGCAAACTTATCCAAAAGGGCATCCGATTCCTTATGCCCCCACAGAAGAAGCCGACCTTTACCCTGACAGCGATGGAGAACCGATGGCAGCCAGTGACCTTCATAGAGATCAACTGATATGGACTTTACAAACGCTTGAGACACATTTTGCCCCACAGCCGGAAGTCTATATCTCTGGTGATATTCTGATGTATTACGAGAAGGGTGTCCCGCGTCGGGTTGTCTCACCCGATGTCCTCGTTGTTTTCGGGGTAGGACAGGGACTTCGTCGGACGTATAAGGTCTGGGAGGAAGGCAAAACACCCGATTTCGTGATGGAATTTTCGAGCGAAAGCACATATCAAAACGACTTAAGTGGCAAGTATGATCTCTATGCTGAGCTTGGGATTCAGGACTATTTCTTGTATGATGCGGAAGGTTTGTATCTGCCGTCGCCCTTGATGGGTTTTCAGTTAGTTGAGGGTGCGTATGTAGAGGTACCTGTAGGTGTAGCTGGTGGTTTGCATTCGCCTGCGTTGGGTTTAGATTTTCACGTTCGAGATGAAGGTTTAGGAATTTATGATCCTGTTGTGAGAGAATGGCTTCACACGCCTGCGGAGACGGCAGAGGCGCGCGCCGAACAGGAAGCCGTCGCGCGACAGACAGCAGAGACACGCGCCGAAGTCGCAGAGACACGCGCCGAACAGGCAGAAGCCGAAGCCGCAGAACTCCGAGAACAGCTCGCACGCTTGCAAGCACGCCACTAATTGCTTAAAGGTGCGAAATCGGTTTTGCGTGAAGGAATTTCTTGAATCACAGGAATAACATAACTCCGAATCGTTAGGTTTCCTGCGAGTGTCTCCGTTTCTACACGCGGTTCTGCCTCTTTTCGATGATCAAAGACAACGTAGTATCCTTCGGTGGCTCCTTCCAATTTGAGATAAGCAGCGAGCTGCTGCTTGCCTGTTTGATAGCGGTTGTTACCTCTCCAAATTTTTGTTTCAATGATATATTTTCGATTGTTGTGCGTAAGAATGATGTCCATCCGTCCACGACCTGTTTGCGCTTCAATGTGCATAACACCGCCAATGCGTCTAACAAACTCATCAATATAGGCGAGCAGAAGGTGCCGTCCTACTGACTCTTGTGGAGTGTCTGGTACTTGTAGAATTCTAAACCCGGCACGAGCAATAAAATCTCGAAAGTTATCAAGTAACGCCCCTAATTCAATCTGTCCTGTAGGTGTGAGATAATCATAATCTTCTGGGAAGTACGCTTCCTCCAATCCATTTACAACAGGTTTGAATGCCTGCAGGATGCAATAGAGATAGATCGGATTGAGGATCTCACACATACCGTCAGTCCCTTCTTTGATGACACCATAAGTGGCGAGTTGATTAATAATGTCGTTGTGGAGGTTGAAGGGCACACCATCATCATTTGCCATGATGCGCATCAGCATGCTCTCAAAACGTTGGTCTCTACGGATATTGGTTGTTAGATGCGCAATGTTGGTATTCCTTGTGTGTAGGAGTTGTGCGTGTGCTGTCGTAAAGTGTTCCATCGTAATGGACTCAGTTTTCGGGATGTCCAATTCCTCGGTGAGAATCTGCGCGAATCGGTTGACAAGCACGGGTTGTCCGGCAGTCTGTTTGTGAATAGCAGTTACGACCTCGGACGCGAATGACTGACCAACTTCATCGGTGTATTGGGCAAGGAGTTCTTGCACCTGTTCAAGCGTAAAGTTAGGTAAATGGAATTCCTGCTGAATATTGAAGGGTGATACGGACCTATCGTAGTTGAGTTGGATGATATTCTTGATACCAACAATGCCGACGCTGTGCGGACATCGCGTCCGCCCCGAAAGATAGATACGGCGTAACGAACGCAGGAACCCCGTAACCGCATCTCGTGGAATAGCATCAAATTCGTCAATGAGGAGGACAACCTTCTGATTTTTTAGAAAACCTGCCAGTTCTTCAAAAAACATTCTCATCAAAACGTGATCGATTATCTTCACGTTATCTAAGAATTGTATTAGTGTTTCAGACGGAACCTCCCCGCGTTTCCGAAAAATGCCTTCAATTTCTTTGCGAACGTCCCTATAGAAGTAGGTATAAAAATCGGGAGGGGCGTAGTCTTCGTATTCCTCAAAGTTCAGCTGAATTGGGAAGTAGGTCGGTTCTTCGGCTGTCAACTCGTCAAGTGCCAGTTGAAAAAAGGTCGTTTTGCCGGTTTGACGCGGCGCGAAGAGCACAATGTATTTGCCCTGTTTGATGCGGTTAATGAAGTTGGCAGTCTCTTCTGTGCGTGGGACAATATAGTTATCCTCAAGATACAAGCGACCTTCGGTCCCAAAATGTCTCATTCCTTTTCTCCGATGGGATTTTTAGCGGGAAATAATACCCTAATCGCATATCTTTCCAAACTCTTTCTCATTTTTTTCTCTTTGAACGCAGCAAAACCCAACGCTGTATCTATTTAAGCTGTTTTCGCTTGCTTTCGAGCGACCGCATAACCGCATCTGAATCCGTAGTTTGCAGATTTCCGAGAGCACTGACTTCCTCTATGAGCATTGTCATTTGGATATGATTATCCGTGAGGTGCTCTTCCGCCCTTTCGTAATAATAGGCGGCCTGCGCTGTTTGACCCTGATTTTCGTTTATGGCGGCGAGGTAGACGTAAGCGGCAGCGAGGCGCGGGGAACGGGTCCGGTTTTGAATGAACTCCTCGAAAGCAAAGCGAGCCTCGTTGTAACGTCTGTCATCATAATGAACGCGTCCGATCCGAAACTGCGCTCTATCAGCGAAACTGTCCTTATATCCACCTGCGAGATACCGATCCCGTTCTGGGTATCCGATTGTGGTTTCGTAGGCTTGCAGTGCCTCGTTGTAACGGCGTAGGCTGGTGTAAAGTTCGCCCAGTTGGAAATTTGCCATCATCGCCTGTAAAGTGTTCGGATGTGTTTCGATAACCCACTTGTAAGCCTGGATCGCTTCGTTAGGTGCAGAGAGTTGATCCGTATAGACAAGCCCACTGCGGTAGAGTGCTTCAGCGGCATGGATTGAATCGGCGTGGTGTTTCGATACTTCTTGATATGCCGCAATTGCTTTTGGATAGTCCTGTAAAGGTTTACGTTCGTAGATCGTCCCGATTTGTAACCGCGCGCGTGCCGCTTCTATAGGGGCAAGCTCTCGGTTTTGAAGTTGCTCACGTAGGTTTTCGATGGCTGTAAGTTGTTGTAGTGTGGGAAGTTGTTCCGCCGCTTGTTTTGCCTGAGGTGTATGCGGTGCCCTCGCAATGAGGTTTCGGGCGATATTTAGTGCCTCCGGGAAGTTACGGTCTGCGAGCGCAGTCTCCAATCGTCTTAATTCCACTTCCGCCATCTGTTCTGCGAGTTGCGCAACCTTCTTACCAATTTCTGCGCTCACTTCAGGAATACTCTTATCATGCATCGAGATCTGCCCTAAATACCCTGGGTCGAGTTGTGGTAGATAGGCATGGAGGAACGTTTCAAAAGCCTCTATCGCTTTCGGATAGTTCAGGCTTTTCTCATAGCAAACACCTGTCCAGTAGAGGACAGCGTGCATATTCCAGAAGTTAGGATATTTCTGTTTCAGTTTCTCAAACACAGGGATTGCTAACGAATACTTTCCCGCTTTACGATGGATATTTGCCATTTGAAAGAGTGCTTCCGCAGCGAAGTTGCTGGTCGGATAATCGTCGATGACTTTTCTGTATGTTGCCATTGCTCGGGCTGATTCGTTGAGAACAGTATGTCGGACGTGTGCGATGCGCCATCTCGCTTCTGGTGCCATAATTGCATTAGGGTGTGCTTCCAAAAGTGACTTGTACTCTGCTATTGCCTTTTCGGGTTGATTGAGTTGGGAGGGATTCCGGTAGAGTTCAGCTATCTGGAATTGAGCAATAGCAGCAAGCGGTGTGCCTTTGTACTGGATCATAATGCGCTGCTGCTCTCTGAGATCAGCGAGCGCGGTATTAATATCCCGAATTTTCTGAAAACCGGTTTTGTGCACAAAGTGTGAGGCTGGGGCAAGTTTAATCAGCCTATCGTAGGTTTGGATGGCATCCTGATAGTTGCCCATGCGGCTATGGACATCGCCTTTTTTGATGATGGCGAGGTAGACCTCCTCTGGCGGAAGTCCCTTCTCTTCAAGATTCAGAATTGTGTTGTAAGCCTCAATCGCCTTGGTGTACTGGTGCGTATAATTATAATAGATTTCGCCGATATGGTAGTAGCACCAACTTTTCACCTCAATCTCTTCCGTCGATTCGGCAAGTGCTTCAAGCTTCTTGTTGGCTTCCGCGTAGCGTCCTGCCTTGACTAAGACGTGCACCTCGTCAAGGTGCGCGTGAGCAAACGGACACAAGAGAAGGATCAAAATCACGTATGGGAGAAGTATAAGTCTACTTCGCGTTTCCATCTTTTTGTAACTATTGCCTCCTGTTAACTATCAACTCGTGCTTTAACATCTATAACGGAGGCGAGTTGATGGTTAAATCTCACCACTTCGTTTCGCGATGGGTTTCGGTGAAGTCTAAAACCTTTTTGAACCTAGAGCAAGTGTTCAACTTCCATAGAAACCGTTGCGGAATGAAATTATGCTTTGAATGGCATAATTTGTCCCCCATACGCTATTCGCTATGGGTACCCCTGCATTTACATTTGGCGTAACGCCCAGATTTAATTGTTTGAAGAGAGATTCTGAAGATGTGCATCTGCAACCTTCGTCCAATTTGTGCCCTGTGCTTGTTCTTTCATTCGTTGAAGTCGGCTTTCTGTTTCCCAGGCATCGTTTCGCAGGTGATGTGTAATCAATGCCTCCTCCAGATTTCGTTGGATGTCCTGCTGACGGTATTCCTCAATCCGAGCATAAGCAGATTGCGTTTCAGGCAATTGTAACGTCGGTTCTGGTTGAAATGGGTTTCCAATGAATATGACAGCGGCGATCAAAGCGGCAGCGATACTGCTTGCCGCAGCGGTTTTATACCAACCGAAGGGTGACCGGATGTTCGCGATGTGCGAGCGAATGCGTGAAAATAGCGTCTGCTCGTGTGTCGATGCGAGCCGTTTGTACACATTCATTTCAATATCTTGAAGTGCGAGTTCAGGCACGGTTACTTCTGCTTGTGCCTTATCTGTCAGCTGAAGCACAGCGTCGTAGGATTGAACTGCTTCGGTACAGTCCGGACAGTTCTTGAGATGTTCCTTGAAGGGCTCCTCTTCTTCTGGCGACAGAAGTTTGTAAACATAATCAATGGCTTGCCCTTCGGATTTTATACATTTAGGCATAAGTTTTTTCTCCTTTCTTCTTTTAAATTTCATTGTTTTCCCAGAGGGGGCGTAATAGCGTTTGCAGCCGTTTAACTGCTCGGTGAAGGTGAATCTTCACGGTCCCTTCTGCCATATCAAGAGTTTCAGCGACCTCTTTAAGTTGCAAGCCTTCATATCGACTTAACATAAAGACTGCTTTCTGTTTCGGGGAGAGTTGATCGACTGCCTCGCGGATGATACGCCCGCGTTCCTGATCTTCCAATTGTCTGACGGGGTCACTGTATAGATCGTTTGCAACGAGGTTGGCTTCAGGAACTTCCATGTCTTCCAATGCATAGACGGGGTGTCGCGTTTTTGTACGGTGGTAATCGATAGCGAGATTGGACGCGATTTTGTAAAGCCACGTTGAAAATTTGGCTTTTGGTTGCCAAGTCTCCAGCGCGCGGTACGCCTTAAAAAAGACTTCGATGGTGATATCTTCAGCGTCCTCGTAATTTCTGACCGAGCGCAGAAGATACGAGAAAATCTTTGATTTGTAACGTTTCATCAACTCATCAAAGGCGTTTTGGCGACCCGATTGGAACTGAGCGACTAACATTTCATCGTCAATCAATTTGTCCATAATTCCCGACTTGTGACTATCGGTTTGAAAGTTGTGTCTTACCTGATACAAGGGGTAGACGATAGCATGCTAAATACTTTCTTAAACGAGAGCCGTTTGAATAAGTTTACAGAATTTGTTGACCGTTGTCAAGAATTTTCAATTTTTATTTATGCAGTGCCAAAACATCTGTTTAAATTAAAACACTTGATTTTCAGGTGTAGTTGGTTTAAAATAAGTTTGCGTGAGATAAACTGAATTAACTAAGTTGTAGGATGCTGTCTGTATGCTGCAATCCTACACTAATGGAGGAACTTTTTGTGGCACACACACATACTCATTCCGAACGGAAGCCTTTGTTTATCCCCGCTTCGGAAACAGCAGCGCGGATGGCACAAGCAGCTGGGAACTTTCTGGACACACTGATGCCCCCGTTACGCGAAAAGGCAGCACTCCCATTTGATGGAAACGAACGGTTTCGGTGGCACTATATTCCGATTGAAATGTGGGAGCGGGAAGGCGTATCTCTTAAAGAACTAAACACGAAACAACAGGAAGCAGCGTTCGCGCTCATGGAAAGTGGCTTAAGCGTGAAAGGATACCAGAAAGCCCGCGCCATTATAAATTTGGAGACGACGCTTGGTGAGATCGAGCAAGCCGCTGGGGAAGCCCGACTTATGCGCGATCCAAGTTTGTATTTTTTCACTGTATTCGGAGATCCAACGGGTAATGGCGCATGGGGATGGCGCGCTGAAGGACACCACGTCTCACTTAACTTTACTGTCGTCAATCGTGAACTCATTTCACCGAATCCATTTTTCTTTGGGTCAAACCCGGCAGAGGTACCCGAAGGTGAGAAGAAGGGATTGAGAGTCCTTTCCGCTGAAGAAGACGTGGCACGCCAACTTCTTTCGAGTCTGAATAATACGCAGAAGGGACAAACAATCATCAATACCGAGGCACCCTCCGATATTTTGACGCGCGATGTGCCTAAAGTTGAATTTGAGGCTGTTGAAGGATTAGCCGCAGAATCTATGGAAACACACCAACGTCAACTCTTGATGGATCTCGTCCATGAGTACATTGACCGTCTCCCTGACGAAATCGCACAGATTGAACTCCGCAAGTTACGCGAGGGAAGTGTCAACGATATTCATTTCGCATGGGCAGGCGATGAAACACCGAAGACACCGCACTATTATAGGTTACACGGTCCGTTCTTCTTTGTCGAGTATGACAACACCCAGAATAATGCAAACCACATTCATTCCGTGTGGCGGCATATTGCGGATGATTTTGGTGTGGATCTACTCCGCTTACACTATAACAAATCGGGGCATCATGACCACGATCATTAAGTTATAGTAAAGTCCGTAATTATTTATACACCAACACGAGGGCGAGGTTACAAACCTCGCCAGCGAGGGTGGGGGGTGTTCCCTGCCGAACTGTAAACATATTTTCGGATTCTACTATAATCATGAGAATAAAAAAGCCGCCAAAATTTTTGGCGGCTTTTTTTCGGAGACTTGCCCTGTTATCGGATGGATTTCAATTTACCCCATGTTGTCGCTAATTTATTTGCTGCTTCAACAGCGAGAACTTCATCGGTAAGCGTGACAAGCCCAGTTTTCTCGGAATTCTTTCCGTGGACAATGGAATGGGTATACCATCCGCTCCATCCCTTTTGACCACCTTGTCCAGCGGCTTTGTCCCCGTCATTGACACAAATGCCGAGACCGAACTTATCTCCCGCACTGAATTTATCGCCTTTCACTTGCAATTCTTCAGCGGTGAATCTGAGTTCGTAGTAAGTTTTCTTTTCGCCTTCGTTCCGGATAACGGCGATGTCATCTCCAGGGACGATGCCGTTTCCACCGGGATTTTCATTTAGTGCCCCCGGGAGTATATCCTTTGCTTTATCATCTAAACCGATGTTATAGAGAAACATCTGTATCCCGGCAGAACGTTTACCACTCATTTCAAAAGCGAGTTGTGCACCGTCTCCGTTCCAAGCGGCAGCAGCTGCGTGCTCATGTTCATCGTCGGTGACAATAAGTCCGATATAGACAGCTTTTGAGTCCCATGTAATCATGAAACAGGTTTCGTGGTCTTTGGCACCGTTCCATTTTCCACCGCCGTGTTCCTGAAAGACGTTGCCTTCATATTCGACACCACAGAAAGGTTTGCCGTCGGTGCCTGTGACTGCATCAAGGATTCCATCCCATTCACCAAGATCACCATCAATCTTAACATCAACCCCTGTGAGTGCCTTATATTCGTCATGGGTTTTACTCCGCCACTGTGCATCTGCGATGGTACTTGCGAGTAGAACCAATAAAGCTGTTGCAATGCAAATATAATTTTTCATTTTTATTTTCTCCTCAGTTACCGATTACCAATGCTTTTGCCAGCGTCCTCACCACCCAAACAGAAAATATACCGATCGCTTGAACCGATATAAAGCAGTCCATTGGCAATCGCGGGTGATGAATAAAGTTCTATATTTCGGGTAACAATTCTCATATTAAATTCCCACTGGACCTCTCCATTGTTAGTAGAGAGGGCATAGATATATCCGTTTTTTGTTGCGGCATAGATGGTGTCCATCGTCACAGCGGGTGAGGAGACGACGGGTCCACCAAGATGCGTTTTCCAGTTGAGTTTTCCGTCTGTTGATTGGAGAGAATAGACGTATCCATCGCGCGAACCGAAGGTGACGGAACCCTCCTGGACGGCAATCGCTGTCATGACGGCATCCTCTGCCTCATGTTCCCATACGATGTCGCCGGTTTCTGTGTCAAGCGCGACGACTTTACCCGCCGGTATGGGCGCACTATCCGAAAAGTTTCCTCTCCCAAGCCCGAAAAAGACGAGATTCTCATCAACACTCGGACTTCCCCACACGGGATACGGCATCTGCTTTGACCATGCTTCAGCACCTGTTTGGGCATTGACCGCGTATATCCGATAATCACCATAGCCTGTGCCGAAGTAAGCCTTGTCTTTATGCACAACAGGGGACATGTCAGCGTGAATGTCTTTATAGTGCCATATCGCTTGCCCTTCCAATGCATCAATACAATAAACCCCATCAGCCCCAGCTGTGAAGTAGAGCTTGCCCTGGCTGATGAAAGGCGTTGATTCAACGTGGCTTGTTGTTTGGAAGGACCAGATGAGTTCACCGGTTTTCGCGTCAAGGCATCGGAGGCTGCAATCGCTATCGTGGTGATAGCCTTCACCGATATAAACCCTACCACCAGCGACTGCTGGGGATGAAAAGATTGGGATAGATGAAGCGTGTCGCCAGAGTACCTTCTGTGTTTCCGTATCAATACAGTAGGTTGCGCCACCGAGCGAAAATATTGAACCGTGTGACGATCCGATATAGAGGCGATTCCCAACGATGGCTGGTGACGAAGAGAAGTCAACCGCCATGGCTTCTTCCTCTCTGAAAACCCATGCCGGTGTTTCATTTGTTGGACCGGGGAGTGAATCTACGTGTCCTGTCCGATTTTTTCCACCTCGAAAAGTTGACCATGCTTTGTTGACCTGTGTATTCCCTGTACCCGTGTTTTGAACCGTTGCTTCAAGCGACTGAGTTGTCGGATTCGTCGCCATCCTGACCAGGCTGTAGCTTCCCCATAGGAATCCCACGAGGACAATTACGCTGAAAATAGAGGTGATAACCTTGTGAGCAATAACGAAGTCACGGAACTTGTAGAAAAACATTTTGGTCGTGTCCCGCGCAAACACGAGCGCAGTGATGAGCGCGACCCCAACAAAGGCAAGAATCTGTGGGACAATACTCAAAAGTGCCGTGAGAGGTCCCAGCAGCTGCGGGATAACTGCATGTGCATGGCTCGCAGAAGCCAAAAAAACAAGAGGGAGGCTTACGATTAGCAGCAATTTTGTATTGGCTTTCGGTTTTCGGCTTTCGGCTTTCAGTAGGGCGTGTGGCGCGTGAAAGCGTTTTATCCGCCAAAAACGAGTGACTGACTGCTGATTGCTGATTGCTGACTGCCATTTTAATTCTGCTTTTCTCATTGTAATTACCTCGCGTGTTACTTAGACGCTTCCAGAAATCCTGTGGCGAAATGCACCAGATTCTCAAGCATCCGACGATTTTTAGAGACTCGTGAACCACTATCGTTACGGAGGCTGGTGACGAGGTACATCCCTTTTCCATATTTCAGTTTGGCGACGACAATTTCTTTCCCGTTGTTGGTCGTTGCCAAGACTTGATATTTTTCGTTCCATCCGTTCCATGTATCATCAAGTGCGAGTTGCCCTGAGCGGATACGATTGGGTGCCTTAAAGAGGTCGCCTGCATGGGCTGTCGGTTTGAAATCATTTCGGTGTGGGCTTTCTACACCGTTGAGGGCTTCTGGTAGCCACCCTGTCTCACATGGACGGTCGTCATCGCTATCTTGTCCAGAGGCAATGACAATGCCCCCGTTCTTTACGAATTCTTTAATCTTCCGCTCTTGTTCCCTGTTGAGTCGGTATCTGCCTTCGGAGAGCGCACGGAAACCGAGCCATAGGATGTCTGCTTCACGAAGTGTCGGTAAATTTCGGTCAGTTGTTGCATGATAAACAAAACCGAAGTCTGCTACAGCGTCGAGTTCAGCGATAGCACGCGGTTCTGACTCATATCTGTCTGTTTTGAGTAATAGGAGTTGAAGTGCGTCTCCACTGAGCAGCGTACGCAATTCTTCTTGAAAATCCTGTGTTGAATCGCGTCTTGAGACTTTGTCATTATTGAGATATTTTTCAGTGTGTGTAAACAGCCACCACCCCCATTCGTTTCCCCGTTTTGTGGTTTGGGTTTGAAACCATTTTCCACTTATGTGGGCGAGGCTATCAATTCGTCTGCCTGCTTTGAGATAAAAGACAATAATCGGCGCATCCTGCTTTATAAGACGCATTGCCTCTTCTCTATGATCCACTTTTCCTTTGTAGACATCAAGTCGGATCTTGATCTCCTGAAATTCGCTGGTACCTTTGAGATTCTCTTCGACCTTGACTTTCGCTGTTTTTCGCTTGGTGTTAACCTCACTAACAGTTCCGAATACGACATTGGTACTTTCGGAAACAATTTGTCTGACGGTATATCGTTTTGCGATGTATCCTTCTGCAGGGACCTGGGTCAGCATGAGGGCACTCGCAACAAGGACACTAAACAGGGAGCACGGTTTCCAAATAGTGCGTAATTTGCAATTTAAGATTGATGTTCGCATTGAATTTTGCCTCCTGTGTTCATGGTGGAATGTGCTTATCGGATTTCACAAGCCAAGCATCCCAGATATTTAGTAGATCTGAAACGAGTTCACCCAATTTTGACGGCGGTGCCGGTTGCAGTCACCATTAGCATACCGTTATTGGCACCCAGCACTTCATAGTCAATGTCAATCCCGACGACAGCATCTGCGTTTTTGCGTCGCGCTTCCTCTTCCAATTCTTGGAGGGCTGTTTCACGGGCTTCCGCAAATTTACTCTCATAGGTGCCTGAGCGTCCACCGACAAAGTCTGTGAGACTCGCCATGAAGTCGCGAATAACATTCGCACCCATAATTGCTTCGCCAGTAACAAGTCCGAGGTATTCTCGAATTTGTCTGCCTTCAATTGTGTTTGTGGTTGTCGTAATCATTACTGTGCTTTTCCTCTCGCTGCAATCTCCCAAACGGATTCGACAATTCCATTACGGATGCCGTAATACCTGTCGTGGAGATTCACTGTCGTACAACAGTGGGTTGGTAAAATTTCAATTTTATCGCCCGGTGTGAGGGAAACGTTTACATCGGATACTTGCAATTTTCCATGTTCTTCAGAAAGTCCTGTCATTTCTACGCCATTTACACCAACAGGTTGCGGAATACCGAACTCTTTTGCGAGGACTTTCAAGCCTGTATCCACGATCATTCGATTTGGGGCTGGATGACTCACGACGGTTGCCAAAACCGACAACGAGCAGTCGAATTGTTCGCCAACACCTTCTACATTTCCGTAGGTGGAATCCATGAAGACGTAAGACCCTGCCTGTACCTCTGTCATTTCAGGGATGCTTCCTGTGATATTGAAGGTGCCAGTGCCACCACCACTCATGATGGAAACCTCTATGCCGCGCTTTTCGACGTAATGTTTCGCGTCCACCAAACGTTGCATGGCTTCCCGTGCTGCGGCATCCCGTTCCGCTCGGTCTGGTCTGGAGACTGTATGTCCTTCATAGCCCATTAAGCCTTCAAACTTCAAGTTTGGGCTTTGGCGTATCTGCTCTGCAAGTTCCAATGTCGGTTTGCCCGGTTCAACCCCACACCGGTCCATACCGATGTTCACTTCTATTAAGGTTCTGACAGTTGCCCCTTTAGCAACTGCTGCCTCAGAAATGGCTTGCACATTCTGTGGACTATCGACAGCAACCATGATCTCCGAGTGCTTCGCGAGATTAATGAGGCGTGCGATCTTTTGTGCTCCCACAACTTGATTGGCTATCAGCACATCTCGAATGCCAGCGTGGATGGCTGCTTCTGCCTCACCGAGTTTCGCACACGTAACACCGATAGCACCCGCTGCGATCTGTTTATGGGTGATGATCGGTGTTTTGTGCGTCTTCATGTGGGGTCTCAGGGACGCATTCACCGTGGTGAAATAGTCCGCCATTGTCTGTATGTTGGCTTCCATTTTATCCAAGTCAATCAGAAGTGCTGGTGTGTCTAATTCCGTTTTGTGCATGCCGATGAAGGGTTGGGTGTTGTTGTTCATTGTGCCATGCCTCCTAAAGTTGCTTAACGGGATTTGACAGCGTGCCGAACCCGTCGATTTCTATCTGGACAACGTCTCCTGCGGCGAGCGGTAGGTCGTTCGGAACGATGATACCGGTGCCTGTCGAAACAACGGTCCCGAAGGGGATTGGGTTATCCCGCATCAGGAATTCGGTGAGTTCTTCAAATTTCCAGTTGATTTGAGATGTATTGACCTCACCTTGATAGAGTGTGTCTCCATCGCGAAGGACGGTGCACTGCATGTCCAGATTATATGGATCGTCTATTTCTGATGGTGTGACAAGCATAGGACCGAGCGCACAGCACCCATAAAAGACTTTAGATTGGGGGAGATAGAGTGGATTATCGCGTTCAATATCCCATGCGGATACGTCATTACAGAGGGTGTATCCGATGATTTCACTGTCCCTACCGAGGATGTAGGCAAGTTCTGGTTCGGTGGCTGTTAGGGTGGAATCGCTCCGAATGCCAATAAAACCATTTGGTCCGACGCAGCGTGCCGGAGTCGCTTTGAAGAATATTTCAGGACGATCGGCGTAATAGACGCGGCTGTAGATATCTTGTTCGCTGTCGTCGTCGCGCATATCTGCACTTCGTTTGTAGGTTACGCCGCACCCCCAGACTTCTGGAGAATCTATCGGGAATAGCAGATGTGGGGTATTTTCGTCAGGGGCAACATCTAATTTTTTAAGCGTGAGTCCCTCAGGTTCAGTAGCGGCATTTCCCGCATCTGGAAGTGTACCGAGTTGAATCGGTGAAGGCGTTGCCACTTTCTCTTGGATGTCGGCAAGTATGACACCGATGCTCACTTGTTCCCTGTCAGCGAGTTCCAGGACTTCTAATACACCCGGTGATTCCTTGCTTGTTACGTCGATCACTTCCTCATCGCGGGTGACAATCCCAACCCGCTTCCCTAAGTTAGGTAGGTGAAATTGAATTAGTTTCATTTTTTAATTTTACCTTGCGGTTCGATCAGTTCAGGAAAATTCGAGTTCAGCCCACGTCTTAGCGTCCTTGACGACCGCGTCCGGTGTCCGTTGCGAACTCAGTAAATGTCCTTGTGATGTCCGAAGCGTCGGTTGCCTGGCATCTTGATAACGAAAGTCTAAACTCCATCGTATATGTTCGGTGCGGTTCGGCAAACCGCGGTGAAATAAGAGATTACTGAAAATAACGGCATCTCCAGACTCAATCTCAATACGTACCGCATCTCCTTCAACCGGTTTAATATAGTCATCGTGGATGCGGAGATAGTATTCGTCCTTTTCATGTGGGACAACGCCCCATTTATGGCTCTGTGGAATGAATTCCATACATCCGTTTTCAAAGTTGACCGGTACCAATGGTGCCCAAACATTCATCATCCGTAAGATGTCTGCTTCTTTTGAAGTATAACCAGCATCTTGATGCCACAATACTTCTGTTCGCTTGTTCGCTGGTAGCTTTGGACGAACGGAATAGTTCGGGTACAACCGTATCTCTGGACCGAGGATGATACCCGCGAGTTCAAGTAGGATAGGATGTGCAAACACACCGAAAAACCCTGCTCGATGTAGTTCAGGACGAAAGATCGTTGGGTTTTCATCTGGATAATTTTCGTAGATCTGAATCAGGCGGGTTTCAAAGGGTGAATCGGAATAGGTATCTGTCAGTTTTCCTTCAGCACACCGCTGCAACGCGAGTTCAGCGACTAACGCTTCGCATTCGTATTTGACTGCGTCAAGCGTTTCCTGCTCCAAGATGCCGCGCAGAATAGCAAACCCGTTT
Organism: Candidatus Poribacteria bacterium; assembly: GCA_022821965.1. Classification (GTDB taxonomy): domain Bacteria; phylum Poribacteria; class WGA-4E; order WGA-4E; family WGA-3G; genus WGA-3G. The sequence goes on along the minus strand of JAJECN010000037.1, from coordinate 179,548 downwards.
TCATTGAAGTTCCTGATGACTGCTTCCATTTTCCTGCTCTCTGTGCGACACCGTTCGCGTTGCGCGATATGCCTTTTCTCGCGTTTTAATTTTCAGCGGGGACTAAGCCAGCTTCTACAAGGGACGCGACAACCGCATGTGCAGATTCTTCAATGGAGAGTTCCGCTGTATTTACCTTAACTTCGGCATCAAGAGGCGGTTCGTAAGGCGCGCTGATGCCGGTAAATTCCTTAATCTCTCCAGCACGCGCTTTTTTGTATAAACCTTTCGTATCGCGTTCTTCACAGACTTCAAGCGGACAGTCGACAAAAACTTCAACAAACCTGCCTTCAGCAATGAGTTCTCTTGCCTGATCCCTGTCTGCACGATAGGGTGAGATGAAGGCTGTCATAACAATGGTTCCTGCATCCGCAAAAAGTTTCGCCACTTCACCGATGCGCCGTATATTTTCTTCGCGGTCTTCGGGTGAGAAACCCAAGTTCTTGTTCAGTCCGTGTCGGACGTTGTCGCCGTCCAAGACATAGGTGTGATGCCGCTGCTGATGTAAGACGTGTTCAACCGCATTCGCTAACGTTGATTTCCCTGATCCGGAAAGACCTGTAAACCAAATCACACAGCCTTTCTGATTCAGTAATTTTTCTCTATCTTCTACCGTGACAGTTGCGTCGTGCCACGTAATGTTAGTTGCTTTCTGTTGAGCCAATCGATTATTCCTCACATATTAAATAAAGTCAAAAAAATTGAGGCTTTCCAAACCTGCCTCTATGGTCAAATTTAATCACATTATTATTATACGCGCATGGGTCAAATAATGTCAACCAAAATAAGATTTAAACCAACATGAGTTCGATTGTGGGGCAAAGACCTTCTTTGGTAGGCGAGGTTTCTCAACCTCGCCAATAGAGGATCGCGATCCTACAACCTTACTTTGGGCGATTTTCGGTGATACGGACAACTCGGTTGATAGGGCTATCCATATCTGGAAAATCGAGCGTTTGGATGTGCCTGTTTTGCCATTGGACTTTGATGGATTGGATTGTTTCGTGTGTGCCGATACCAAAATGGAGCATGGGTTCGCTACCAGAGGCGTAACTTCCACCACATGTTGCTTCTCTGAACTGCGTTGTTTCGTTTGTCTGTACCCACACTTTTGCACCGATCCCGTCGCGATTGCTTTCGGTCCCGATGAGCCGAATTTTCACATAGTTGTGGGTTCCGGAATCGTTTCGTAGTAACACAGGAGCCTCACCGCAGCGCGTAACGAGAATATCTGTCGCACCATTATTATTATAGTCGCCGATGGCTACACCGCGCCCGACAATAGAACGCTTGAAAAATGGACCCGCTGTTTCGGATACGTTTGTGAACTGTCCGTCTCCCATGTTCTTAAAAATCTGGCTCTTCTGTTTGTAAGAGAGCGATGGCGTGATATCCGATACGTTGTCCCACACATGCCCGTTCGTAACGAAAAGGTCAACCGTGCCATCGTTGTCGGCATCGAGAAACTGGGTTCCGAAACCGAGTTGTGAGAAACTCGAATCGGCAAGTCCAGCTTCAAAGGTGGTCATCGTGTAGAAACCGTCGTCGTTGTTTTGAAAGAGGCTATTAACTTCCAAAGAAAAGTTTGTAATGAAGAGGTCGGACACGCCATCGTTATCGTAATCACCGGAGGCGATCCCCATGCTGGCGGTTGCACGTCCTTCTGAGTTGTAGGCGATCCCTGCTGTGATGGCGACCTCTGTAAACGTACTATCTCTGTTATTGCGATAAAGAAAATCGGGGACAGCGTCATTGGCAACGAAAATATCGGGATAACCGTCGTTGTTATAGTCTGTAAAGAGTACCCCTAACCCTTTACCGGTGTTGTGAACCCCCGCACGGGTTGTAACGTCCGTGAAAGTGCCATCGCCGTTGTTTCGATAAAGCGTATCACGTCCCCCTGGGTATTCGTGCGGACCGCAGTAGATATGAACACCTTCCAGAAAGCAGGCGTGGGCGGTTTCAAGTTGATAGTCCAGATAGTTTGCTACGTAGAGGTCAAGGTGCCCGTCAAGGTCGAAATCACCGAAAGAGGCACTGACGCTCCAATTGCCGTCACCAACGCCTGCGCGCGATGTAACGTCCGCGAAGGTCCCGTCCCCGTTGTTCCGGTATAACTGATTTTTTCCGAAATTAGTGAGGTAAAGGTCGGCGTCACCGTCGTTGTCATAATCTGCGGCGAGACATCCCATCCCGTAACCCTGATTTTGTTGAAGTCCTGCGTCTGCTGTGGCATCAACGAATGTTCCATCTCCCTTGTTGCGATAGAGAACATTTGTATGATCAGGGTGTCTGTAGGGCTGTGGTGGCTCACTGAGAGTACCGCTATTGACGAGATAGATATCGAGATGCCCATCGTTGTTGTAGTCGAAAAAGAGTCCACCGGACCCCATCGTTTCTGGGAGGTATTTCTGTTCGGATGCACCGTTGATGTGTTTGAAATGGATACCGGCTTGCTGGGTTTGATCCGTAAAATAGAGTGTTGTTTCAGCCACGGACGGTATCACAGTGCAGCCGATAAGTATCAGGCAGGTGAGTAGAAAGATTTCTCTGTTGACACTCAGCGAGAAATAACAGTCGTTTTTCAATGTTTCCGTATATCCCGCGTTGTTGGTAGCCGTTAGTTTAAAAAATAAAGGCACCCAGCAAGTGGATGCCTTTAAATGTTTGTTCTACTTAGAATTCGCCTTTGAGCGCACCCCAAGTTGTCGTAAGTTTGTTTTGGGGTTCAACAGCAGTTTGCGGATCGGTTTCATTCGGATCGAATTCGACATCCGTTGTCGCGAAAATTTGGTCGATATATGTGCCATCTTCGCGATGCGCGATGTGCAATGTGTGCTCACCGGCATCCAGTTCCACGGGAACCGGATCGTCACCGTGCTGGATAAGTTCAGTCCCTTCAAAGGGACCATCGCGCGTGTTCAATCGGAACCAGACCCAGTCAGTCGTATAGTTAACCCTGAGTTCTCCTGCTTCAAAGAAATCCCAGATGTTCATAGTGGCGTTATTGGTCGAAGCAACATCGCCATCGGCGGCATCGAATGCCCAGTAGGCGGAATTATCGGCGACTGAAGGTGCAATCACACGTCCCCAGAAATGCCAATCGTCTGCGTCAACCGAGAATTCGTATTTTACCCAATCACCGCCATCGTTTCCAGTACCGTTAGCTGAACCGATGAAAGCACCACCGGACGCTTCAGCGACGGTGTAATCGTCTACGCCTTCACCGGCGTTGCCCGGCTGATCGGACGGGACTTCAAATATTTCAAATTTCGTGCCGTTTGAATCGTTAAAGTCTTCCGCTTCCCAACTTATATATTTTTGTGCGAATGCGGGCGAAACAATAAGGATCAACATTGTCAGTAGAATGGTAGTTCGCATTAACAACAAACCTCCTTAGAAAAGTAGATTAAAACCATTATAACAGATTGCAGAAAAAAGTGTAACTTTTTTCATGAAGGGACACAAATATCAAGCAGAAGTAGATTGTCCCTTCATGAAACGATTTGAAGATCGCTTCTACTTGTTGTAGAACGCAGCGTGTATTCTCTAAGTTACATCAACGCGTCTTCGACTTCTTCAGGGAGTTCGACTGTACTTGGGTCAACATCGATCGGGTATTCAGTGCCATACGCTTCAACAAGATCATCAAAAGTGACGTTGTCTACACGCTCAAGATCATCACCCGGATAAACAAGCCAGGTCCCGTAGCAGCTATCGCAACTGACGAGATCTGTGTCGTTTTGTTCAATCGGAAACTGCGTCAATGGATTATTACAATCAGGACAAGGTAGCATATACGTTCTCCTTCGGAGTCGTCTTGATCACAAGATCGATTGCTAAGGGTTAATCGGCAGCGGGGGCAAAAGTTTCTGGATTTTCCGCGGCTGCTTCGTAATCATCAATCAGTTTGGTAACGGTTGGGTTATCGCCGCAAAGTGGGCAATTCTCATCTCGGTTAATTTTCATCTCGCGATAGGTCATGCCGAGTGCGTCGTAGAGGATGAGCCTACCGATAAGCGGTTCGCCGATACCGATAATGTATTTAATCGCTTCGGTTGCCATCATGACACCAATTACGCCTGGGAGCACGCCCAGGACACCGGCTTCGCTTCAGCTGGGCACCATGCCCGGTGGAGGTGGGGTCGGATACATGCATCGGTAGCAGGGACCTTCGTGCGGTTTAAAGAGCGATACCTGTCCCTCAAATTGGAAGATACTGCCGTGAACAATCGGTTTATTCATAAACACAGCCGCATCGTTGACGAGAAAGCGAGTGGCAAAATTGTCGCATCCATCGACAATTAGATCGTATTCCGAAAAGATTTCTTCAACGTTATCAGCAGTCAAACGGAGGTTGTACGGCGTGATGTTGATGTCCGGGTTCAGCGACTTGATTGTCGTCGTTGCTGATTGAACCTTCGGTGTGCCGACCGCTTCTGTTCGGTGGAGTATCTGACGCTGTAGATTGCTTAACTCTACGACATCGGAATCGATAATACCCATGTGTCCGATACCAGCAGCACCGAGATACACCCCCGCGGGCGAGCCTAAGCCGCCTGCGCCGACGAGTAGCACTTTGGCATCCAATAGTTTCGCTTGTCCCTGTTCTCCGACTTCGGTGAGCATAAAGTGTCGGCTGTAACGGTCGAGCTGCTCGTGCGACATCGGTTTATCTTGAGCCGTTGGGTACCCCGCCGCTGTCCAATCGCGGTATCCGCCTGCAAGGGAGACGGTGTCGGTGTACCCCAACTCACGAAGCGACTTGGCAGCGAGGAGAGAACGAAGACCTGCTGCACAGTAGACGACAATCTTTTGGTCTCGATCAGGAATGTAGTTTTCAATCGAGAATTCCAGCATGCCACGTGTGACATGAACCGCGTTAGGGATATAACCGGCGCGATATTCGTCTTCATCACGCACATCCAGTAGCACGAAATCGCTGTCTTCTTCCTGTTCGGCTTTTATTTCATCGATGGTTACCTCTGGGATCTCTGTCTTGGCTTCGTCAACGATTTGCCTGTAGGATTTCATAAGATTTTCTCCTGCAGAGAGGGAATATGAAGGTCTGGGCTTTCATATTCTTATTTCATGAATTTTAGTCTCTTGCGTTTGCAAAATTATATCATAGGGGCGTGATATTGTCAACCTTTTATTTTTTTCGTTGTCGGTTTGCACAATTATTGACAAGTGGATTTTGAATGTGCTAAAATAGATATGGACGTGTGAAGTCCATCCAGTGGAGTAATGCATCATCCCGAAAGACGTGAACACATCATCACGGAACAAGGAGCAACCAATGTTCAACGCAAATCCCTTCCGCCAGCCCGGACAATGGTATCGGGGGAATACACATAGCCATAGTACGGAATCTGACGGACAACTTTCCATGTCGGACCGGTTCGCCGCATACCGTGAAGCGGACTACGATTTCTTAGTCTTAACAGATCATCGTAAAGTAAACGATGTGAGTGCTTACAGTACATCAGACTTTTTGGCAATATCGGGGAGTGAGGTCCATCCATCAAACCCTTATGGCGGTGCGACGTATCATTTTGTCGCGATTAATATTCATGAGACACTCAATTGCGCAAAGATGCATCCGAACGCAGTGCTTGATGAAATCAAAGCGCAGGGGGGTGAAGCCGTTTTGTGTCATCCGTATTGGTCTGGGCACACGATTACAGATTATCTGCCGTTAAATGGTTACTTCGCCATTGAGGTCTACAACGACACCTGTATGGGCATCGGCAAAGGCTTCTCGGAACAGGCGTGGGATGACTTGCTGGATAGAGGTGGACCCGTTCTCGGCATTGCCTCGGACGATGCACACGGAACCGAACACGACTGTTTTCACGGATGGATTATGGTGAAAGCGGAAGAACTGACGATTGAGAGCATCATGGAAGCACTCCGAACAGGCTCGTTTTACTCTACACTCGGACCTGAAATTGAGGATATGGCGTTAGAGAATAACGAGGTAACGGTTAAGTGTTCGCCAGCACAATCGATTGTTTTTAAGGCGGAGTGTAGTCGCGGTCGGCGAATCCTCCCGTCGGAGGGGGAACTCTTGACCGAGGCGACGTATAGCATTCCGAACGGTGCGAAATACGTTCGTGTTGAAGTGACAGACGAAACCGGTAAAAAAGCCTGGTCGAACCCGTTCTTTTTCTAAGGTAAGGTCTTGACATTTTCGTTGGTGCTGTAATGCAAAACATTCTGGTGTGCCAAACAGGTGGTTGGATCGGTGATATGGTGCTGCTGACACCCGCGTTGCGTGCCTTGAAGCAGGCATATCCCGAATCCCGTCTCGAACTGCTCTTACGTCCTCGCGTCGCAGATTTGATGGAGACCCATCCTTATGTTGATGCTTGCATTGTTGATGACAAGACGAGGGGACGTTACCTATCGATAGTAAGGTCGGTATGGCAGATACGTGATAGGGCTTTTGACGCTGCTGTTGTGTTGCATCCGACTTCGCTCCGAAACGCGCTCCTGCCGTTTCTTGCACGAGTACCAATTCGCGTGGGGACGAGTGTTGGTGGACGTGGAATGCTGCTGACGACCTCCTTCAAAGACGATACGACCGTCCATGAGGTGCGTCGATATCTACGGGTGCTGCAGCTCCTGGATGTTGACGCTGTTTCGGATGTTTTAGAATTTTGGCACACAGATACCGACCGTCAGTTTATTGAACAACTCTTGGATCGTGAGGGGGTATCACCGCAGGATCGGCTTATTGCTGTTAATCTTGGCACAACATGGAAGACAAAACAGTGGGATGTGACCAATTTCGCCGAAGTTATCCGACAGATCGGGTATCTCGCACCAGAGACCAGAATTGTATTAACTGGATCACCTGCGGAGGAGTCGTTCACGGAAGGCGTGTCTGCATCACTCCCGATCGTTAATCTTGTCGGCAAAACCTCGATTCTGCAACTCGGTGCGTTATTGGAAAGGTGTGAGGTGTGTTTGACGTGTGATAGCGGTCCCATGCACATCGCTGCAGCGGTTGGGACACCGACGGTCGCGCTCTTCGGTCCAACCGATCCGGTGCGGCATCGTCCTTACAGTAGTGGGCATGAGGTCATTGAGAAGTCTGTCTCGTGTCGCCCGTGCTATAAACGTACCTGTCAGCGAACAGATGTGCCTTATCTTTGCATGAAGGAAATTAGCATCGGTGAAGTCGTAAATGCCTTGGAGATAAAATTGCATCACAAGCCCCATGTTACCTAACGTCAAAATTACAAAAAGGAACACTGAATGAAGGATATCCGCGCACTCATATTTGATTTCGGCGGAACCTTAGATGGAAACGGCATCCACTGGTTGGAACGAGCGTATCAATTTATCTACGAACGACATCCTGAAATTACGCGTGAGACGTTCGACAAGGCAGATAAGGCGACAATAACAGAATTCGCGCTCGGGGATTCTTCTATTGAATGGTCTTACCAAGACGGTTCAATGTTACCGGTCGGTGCCGTCGCTTCTGAATATGCAGCGCGTTGTAATTTGCGTGAGACTACCGAGGCGATTGCCGTGGGAATTTACAAGCGGTTGGGTTTGAGTGAACGGATGAAAGAGGAATACGTCGAGTGGTTTTGCACGGGTGCCGCTGAAAGCCTTGCAGAGAATCGTCGATGGCTCGAAACGCTTCATGGCACCTATCAACTCGCTGTGATTAGCAATAACTTTGGGAATACTCGCGGTTGGTGTGATGAATATGGACTCACGCCTTTGCTCGCGTCGATTATCGATTCAACTGTTTTGGGTATAGCAAAGCCGGACGCTCGCATTTTTGAAGCAGCTTTGTCAGAATTAAAAGTTGCGCCTGCACATGCCATCTACGTTGGAGATAGTTACTCCGCAGATATGGTTGGCGGCAAAAACGCGGGGATGTGGACGGCGTGGCTCGTTGGTGATCAATCCAAAGCGTGCCCGGATCCGTCCATGGTAGATGTGCAACTCTCTCATCTACACGAATTGACCGATTTTTTGGATGTGAGATAGAGCTTTTGGAAGGTAATGGGCAGAAATCACGTTCTGCCCATCGGATTAAGATTGTGGGAATAAGCGTGTATCGCTACATTTCTCGGTGAAGAGCGATAACTTTACCGAGTATTATTACGTCCTTCGTGTTGAAGACGCTCGGTTCAATCGTCGGATTTTCCGGTTGTAACCGGACTTGATCGCCGTCAACGAAGAAGCGTTTCACTGTTGCTTCGTCTTCAACCATTGCTACGACAATATCACCCGGGTCGGCATCAGGCTGCCTTCTAACAATCACAAAGTCACCTTCCATGATTCCAACGCCGATCATGCTGGATCCGATGATACGAAGCGCGAAGCACTCGTGATCGTTTAGCATGCGTGTTGGCATCGGGAGGGTGCCTTCAATATTCTGTGATGCGAGGAGAGGTGTGCCTGCTGCCACGCGCCCAAAAATCGGAATCTCCGTAATATCGCGTTGCGTTTCCGACAAAACTGGGTTCGCATTTTGTCCTTCTAACCATTTACTGGTTGCGAGTTTCGGATCCGCTTCCTTCAATATGGAAATCGCGCGTGGTTTGCCATCTTCCCGTTCGATATACCTTTTTTTCTCAAGGGCATTGAGATGATCATGTGCAGCCTTTTCAGAAAAGCCGAATTCGCTACCTATCTCGCGTATCGTCGGTGGATAGCCCTCTTTGATACGCCGCTGGATATAGCTAAAAATCTCGCGTTGTCTATCGGTCAAGTTCTTTGCCATGAATTGATCTCCCGTAGTGAATATCAGTTTATATTTATATATTATCCTATATTTAGTTTAAAAATGCAAGAAAAAAATCAAATATTTTCTGTCGGCATGTTCGCGTTTCCTTCAATCAGAAAATTGAAACCGAACAGTGCTATTAACGTCTTAATTAGAGGAAAATTTACAAAATGCGAAGGCTAAGTCTTGTTACACATTTTTTCGCGAAGCACCGTGTTGCTTTTCGTTATGCCTGTCTGCTCATTGCTTTCGTTATCGGAACCATGGATGTAGGTTTAGCGAAAGAGAAAACAGAGAAGGTGAAGCTTGATACCATCGTTGCAGATTTTACGCGCAAGGATGCTGATGGCGAATCTCATGCGCTGTATAAGCTGAGCGAGGATAAATCTGCGACAGTTGTCCTGTTTCTCGCTACACAATGCCCAATAGCGACAGACTATGTGGAGCGGATTGTTGCCTTGGTTAAAACTTATGGCGAAAAGAAAGTACAGTTTATTGGAATCAATTCAAACAAACAAGAGAAGATTGAGGAGATTTCGGCGTACAACGAGAAGCACGGTTTTGAATTTCCTGTGCTAAAAGACCCGGAAAACAAAATTGCTGATTATTTCGGGGCGAGAAGAACCCCTGAAGTCTTTCTTCTCGATGGGAAACGTGTGCTACGCTACGCTGGTGCCGTTGACAACAGTCCAAAGGAACCGACGAAACACTATCTCAAAGACGCTTTGGATTTAGTCATTGCTGGAAAAGATATTCCCAAGGTATCCAAAAAAACGAGAGCAATCGGGTGTACAATTAAACGCGTTCGGAAGACGAGTGTGGATAGGACCCCTTAACACTCTTCCGTCAAATCCCTATGCTTTAGCTTGCGGGATGTAGACGGAAACCTATGGGTTGATAGCCCAAATAACCTAAACGTTTTCAAAACAAATCGTCTAATATAACAGTGTTCGGCATAGGTTGTGATTGATGCGTTGTCGGAACGCTCGTCGATTGAGACAATCACGTAAAAGCCCGCACAACTCTATATTGACGAAGCCTTCGGGTATCCGTTGCATGTATAGGGGAGCAGGAGTAACGTCCGCCCCCGTTGATAAATCACATGTCGCATAAGATCAGGCACTTCGGTGCATAGCTGGCTTGGCAGCTATTGTGGAGCGATAATAAGACGGTGGACTCTCTGAGGAAACCGCAGTCGCCGTGAAGCACAAGTCCCAACCTTCAGGTTGTGGGTACCTATGACATAAATTCTACCTTCAAGCCGCACTCTCTCTATTAAATATCACACAAGGAGTAAGAAACAGATGCTTCGATTCTTATACCACTGCTTTCAGGCAGTGCTAACCCTCTTCTGGAGTGCATGTGTTCTCATATTTATAGCGATTTTCGCTGGCATCGGGTTCGCAGGTGGTATGCTGCTCGCGTGTTGGGAAGATGTACGCGAGATTGATTTAGATCGACTTGAATACGATGTTGATGTTCAGACGTGGCGGCAGCATCTGGAGGTTTACTCTTCAGTGTGTGAAGTGCAAAAGACAGATACAGTTGTGTTTTTGCTTGATAAGTTGGAACGTTTGGAATATAAAAAGGTCTCGCAAATCATTCCCAAATTGAGTCCACCGGGGGCGTATGCTGTATCTTTGGATGCACCTGTATCTTGGGATCCAAAGGCTGAAAAAAAACCGAATGGAACTGTGCGTATCCATCTACGGGATTTTGAATATCCGCATCTTGATGTAGAGGCAGGACACGTTCAAATTTCAGTTAAGAACGGAAAAATTGCTGCTATCCGGAATGAAAATGGTTCTGCGCGCCAAAATTTCTACCTTGAACCGGAGAAGTTAGCCGAATTTGCTGACGATGAGGGTTCTACACGCCGTCTGATTCCACTATTGCAAATGTCTCGCAAGGTTATAGGGGCATTTACTGCTATTGAGGACCGACGATTTTCTGAACATTGGGGGGTTGATATTATACGCCTCGCTGGGGCATTTAGAAATAGATTATTACGCGGCGAGCGCTTGGCAGGTACAAGTACACTAACGCAACAGTTGGCGCGAAATATCTATCTCTTTAATCAGCGGTCAGACAGGAGTGTCGTTCGGAAAGCGAGAGAGATACTACTTGCGGTGAAAATTGAGAAGGCTTTCTCTAAGGATGAGATTCTTGAACGCTATCTGAACCATGTTGATTTAGGCAGATCAAGGTATGGTGGGAAAACGTATCATGGCGTTCAGCAAGCGGCGCTTGGTTATTTTGGGAAAGAGGTATCGGAACTGAACAATCACGAGTCAGCGTCGCTCGCAGCACTTCCGAAAGGTCCCCACGCTTTTTCGCCGTTTGCCAACCCGGAGAATGCCAGGAATCGACGTAACCTCGTACTCGACCAAATGTTCGAGCAAGACTATATCCCTACTGAATCTGAATGGCGTGCAAGCCGAGATGCACCGCTCCTTCCACAAAACCTGCACCAGAGGGGCACGGGAACTGCCTTCAAGGAAGCCGGGCACTTTCTTGACTACGTCCGTGAACAGCTTGGTCGGCTTCCCGAACTGCAAAAGAATTTATATAGCGGTGGATTGAAGGTTTACACAACAATAGACATGTCCATGCAAGCGATTGCGGAAAAAGCGGTTGCGGAGCATCTCCGTCTTATGGATAGCAAATACGGCAGAAGGCGTGTCCCCAATTATGATGCGAATAAACGCAATCCGCACATCGACCCGATTAAGGATTACTTGCAGGCAGGCTTCATCGCGTATGAACCCAAGACAGGGCACATTAAAGCGATGGTCGGCGGTAGAGATTACAACATCACGGGCGATCAGATTAATTTTTATAATCGCGCTGTTGGAAGCGCGAGACGGCAACCCGGTTCCGCTTTTAAACCGATTATTTTCGCTGCCCTGTTGGAAGACCCTTCAATTATAACACCCGCAACCGTTATCGTTGATGAAGAGTGGGGGATGGTTCCCTTTCCTGGACAGTGGTGGGCACCACGTAACTATAGTGAGCGGTTTAGGGGACCGGTCATCATGCGAGACATTCTCACAAGTTCCATTAACGTGCCAACGGCGAAAGCGATGTTGGAGACACCTATAGCTGAAAACGGTAAATGGGAGGGGCTAAATCGCGTCATAGATTTGTCAAAAAGGATGGGCATTGAAAGTCCTATGGATCCATTTCCGTCTCTCGCTTTAGGTGTGTCTGGTATGACAGTCCTTGAATTGACTTCTGCGTATGGCGTTTTCGCAAACGGTGGCATCCAGACGAAACCAGTAGACATTCAGTATGTTGTGGACACAGACGGAAAAATTGTCTATTCCGCTGATGAGCATAAGGTTGAACACACTCGCGTGTTAGATGAAAAGGTGGCGTATCAGATTACCTCGTGTTTGGAAAATGTAATGAAACATGGAACTGGCAGACGCGCAATCCGTATGGGACTTACTCGACCTGCTGCTGGAAAGACGGGAACTACCAATGAGTATGTGGACGCTTGGTTCGTCGGCTATACCACGGATTTGATTGTCGGTGTTTGGGTCGGATTCGATAAAAATCGACCGAATCGACCGAATTACAATCAGCAAGGGGCGTGGGCAGCACTACCGATCTGGGCGGAATTTATGATTAAGGCAGCCCGGGGACCTGAGAAGGAATTTCCTGTTCCTGACGGTATTGTCTTCGCGGAGATTAACAAAGTGAGTGGTCGCCTCAAACGCGCAGGCAAGTGTCCAGAGGAGAGCATTAGCAGGGAGCCATTTATTGAAGGACAGCAACCGAACGAACTTTGCCATATCCATAGATAGTCTGCATCTCTCTACACATTTTTGATCGAGTATGGTATACTATATAAGACGTACATATACTATACAGATTACAAGCCCAAATTGTAAAGACGATTGAAAAATTTACAAGGAGCAAGATGCCAAGATGAGAGAGAATTTGGAATTGCTGACAAAGATTGATAATTCAGAAGATGATGCCTCGGAATTAGATGCCCTGCAATTTGAACTAATCTCAGACTTCACACCCCAAGGCGACCAGCCGCAAGCCATTGATGAACTCACAGAGGGACTCCAACGTGGCGACAAGGCGCAGACGCTCCTCGGCGTGACGGGTTCCGGAAAAACCTACACGATGGCGAATGTGATTCAGAACGTGCAGTTGCCAACACTCGTAATCTCACCTAATAAAACCCTTGCCGCGCAACTTTACAACGAATTCCGAACATTTTTCCCAAGTAACGCCGTTCACTACTTCGTCAGCGACTACGAGTACTATCAGCCGGAAGCGTACATTCCAGCGACCGATACCTTTATTGAAAAAGATGTCCGCATCAACGAGGAGATTACACGGATGCGGCTTGCCTCAACAGCGTCCTTAATCTCACGTCGCGATGTTATCGTCGTGGCGAGTGTTTCTTGTCTGTACGGTCTCGGATCACCTGATGAATTTGAGAATCAGAGGGTTCAGATAGAGGTTGGCGCGGTCGTCCGACGCGATGCCCTCCTGCGAGCCTTGGTCGATATTCAATACGTCCGTAACGATGTTGAGTTCTGGCAAGGGGTGTTCCGTGCCCGCGGCGATGTGGTTGAGGTGTTTCCAGCTTATAGCGAGAATGCCTATCGTATTGAGCTCTTCGGCGATGAAATTGATCGCATTAATGAAATTGATACCACAACCGGGGAGGTGTTGGCACAACGCGACTTTCTTGAGATCTATCCAGCCAAGCATTTTATGACCGACGGTGAAATCTTCGACCAAGCGTTGATTAATATTGAACTTGAACTTCAGGACCGGGTTCTGAAATTTGAGAAAGAGAATAAATTGATCGAAGCGCAACGCATTGAGCAACGCACTCGCTTCGATCTGGAGATGTTGCGCGAGGTCGGCTATTGCTCCGGTATTGAAAATTACTCACGGCATCTCTCAGGGTTACAACCCGGAGATCCTCCCTACTGCCTGATGCACTACTTTCCTGATGATTTTCTGCTCTTTATCGATGAATCCCATGTAACCATCCCACAACTGCGAGGTATGTATCGGGGCGACAGATCCCGAAAAGAAACGCTTGTCAAGTATGGTTTCCGTCTGCCCTCCGCACTGGACAATCGTCCACTCCGTTTCGACGAGGTTGAAGCCCGCGTCAACCAAGTGATTTTTGTCTCCGCGACACCGGGTTCCTATGAAATGGAGGACAGCACACAAATTGTTGAGCAGATTATCCGTCCAACAGGACTCATTGATCCCAAGATTACGATTCATCCGGTGAAGGGACAGATCGACCACCTCATCGGCAAGATTAAAGAGCGTGTCAGTCGTAAACAACGCATCCTCGTCACGACGCTCACCAAGCGGATGGCAGAAGACTTGACCGAGTATTTGACTGAGGCAGGGATCCGTGCTGACTATATGCACTCTGAGATTGACGTGTTCGATCGTGCGCGTATTCTGCGCGAGCTGCGTGAGGGTGTTTTCGATGTGCTGGTTGGTATTAACCTCCTTCGTGAAGGACTTGATCTCCCTGAAGTTTCTCTCGTTGCGATCTTAGATGCTGACCGACCCGGTTTCCTCCGTTCTGTCAGATCCCTCGTTCAGACTGCTGGACGTGCTGCACGGAACGTTGACGGTGAGGTGCTTTTGTACGGGGATAGCGTTACAGATGCTATGGGAGAAGCGATACAAGAGACACAGCGCCGACGTGACATTCAACTCCAGTATAACACCGATAATAATATCACACCCGCGACAATCGAGAAGGCGATTCAGGAGCTTATTGCTGAATCGAGCGACGAGTATAAGACCGAAAAATCTGACGAACCGTCTATTGTGCCAGAAACCATTGAACCACAAGATATTGAGGCGACAATTACGGACTTAACACGGCAGATGCGAAAAGCGGCATTGGACCTTGATTATGAGGAAGCCGCCGCCTTACGTGACCAGATTGCTGAGTTGAAGGAGCAATCGGTGGGACAGTCGACTTGAGGCTTTGAATAGGATTTCGGAATTTAAAACTTGTATTTCAAAGTGTAATCTGCTAAAATGCAGTCATTGATTGTAACTTTAAAACCTATAACTCCGATTTACTTATTGAGGATTAATTATTTTGGTAATTTGCTATTGAAATATTAATCTTCTTCAGGACTAAAGAAAGGATTTTGCCATGTTTGTTTGTGTAGCCTGTGGTTATTTGTGGAAGGAAGCAGATAGCCCGCCAGAAGAGTGTCCTGCGTGCACGGCACCCAAAGAAAAGTACATTCCTTACGATGATAGGGCAGAGCGATGGGTTAAACGTGCGGTGGCAGCACATGTCATGTATCCAGATGAAGAAGGTGCAGACCTTCGCGCAGAGAATTCTGCGCTCTCGTCGCACATTAGGTTTGCCCTTGTTGGCTTACTCGGTGACTTGCCCAAAGAATAAAGCGTTGGAGGAGCCTCAATTCCATAGTTGAGGCTTCTTTTCCGTTTTCTATTGTATTCCTTATTTTTTATTTTTTTTACTTGAAAATGCCAACAGCCCTATTTTCTAACTGAGGGCTTTGAAAGGAAAGGAAGCGGTGCTGCCCGATATCGGGCCTCTGTTGAGAAAGGGTGCCGCTAATGAAAGATGAAACAGATACGTTATTTGCTGGTTCTATTCCTCGTTGCTTTGCATGGGATAGCATCAGCACAAGATCTTGCAGATCGGGTGGTGGAGCATATATTTCCGAACGGTCTGAAATTATTGATGATCAAACGCGACACCTCTCCTACGATCGCACCGTACATCCTCTTTAAAGCGGGTTCTGTGGATGAATCAGATGATACACGCGGTATCGCCCACATGCTCGAACACATGTTGTTCAAAGGCACGAAAACGATCGGCACAAAGGACTATGAAAAAGAAAAAGTAGTGCTTGCCGAAATTGATCGGATAGGTGACGCACTCGACATAGAGCGTGCCAAAGGTTCCAGAGCAGACGCTGAAAAAATAGCCGAATTAGAAGAGGCACTCAAAACGCAACAGGAACTCGCAAAAGAGTGGATCGTCACTGGCGAATATACCGAAATTTACACACAACACGGTAGCACCGGATTCAACGCTGGCACCTCTGTTGATTATACAATTTACATAGTCGAATTGCCGTCTAATAAGTTAGAGTTGTGGGCAACACTGGAGTCAGATCGGTTGAAAAACGCTGTCCTACGCGAATTTTATGTCGAACGTGAGGCAGTCAAAGAGGAACGCCGGATGCGCGTTGATACCCAACCGGGTGGTAAACTCTATGAACAGTTTATGGCTACTGCATTCACCGCACACCCTTACGGCATACCGATTATCGGATGGCCCTCGGATATTGCCATGCTGAATCGGCGCAAGGCGGAAGAGTTTTTTCGTATCCACTACGCCCCTAATAACTCTGTCATGGCTATTATCGGAAATATCGACATAGACGAAACCATCTCGCTCATTGAGAAGCATTTCGGTGATATACCCTCACAGCCGCTCCCTCCCGAAGTGACAACTAAGGAACTGCCACAGGAAGGTGAACGTCGTGTGGAAGTCGAATTTGATGCCGAACCTCAAATCATGATTGGATACCATAAACCGACAATTCCACATTTCGACGACTATGTACTGGATTTTATCAGTGCAATCCTTTCCGATGGACGCACCTCTCGGTTTTACAAAAACATCGTTGAGAAAGGGATAGCCATCTCTGCTGATTCATTGAACGGATATCCGGGCGCGCGCTACGACAATCTTTTCGTTATAGATGGTGCACCACGATCACCACACACAACTGTTGACCTTGAAGAAGCAATTTACGCCGAACTTGAAAGGCTCAAGACCGAACCCGTTGTCGAGAAAGAATTCAAACGGATTCTCAAACAGGTGGATGCCAGCTTCATCCGAGGCCTCAGCTCGAACGCAGGTATGGCACGTCAACTCACCTTCTTTGAAGCGATCGCTGGCGATTGGCGTTATATTTTGGATTGGCGTGAAAACATATACAAAGTTACGCCAGAAGATATTATGAGAGTCGCAAAAACCTATTTCACGAAAAGCAACCGCACCGTCGGTACACTCGTTAAAAAAGAGGCAGCAGCACCCGCCGGTGAAGATACGGAGGGCAGCGAATAATGAAGAAACAAACCTTTACCGGATTGGGCATCGCGACGCTGATTGCCTGCCTTATCGTGTGGGGTATTCCGTCTACACTCGCGAAACCACACGAAGAACTCACCTTTGAACCGATTGAGTTTAAACCGCCCGTTCCAGAGAAACGGATGCTCTCAAATGGGATGAAGCTCTACCTCCTTGAGGATCATGAGTTACCACTTTTCAACATCAGCGGCTTGATTAAGACCGGGAACATCTACGATCCTGCGGATAAGGTGGGTTTATCATCAATATTCGCAACCGTTATGCGAACAGGTGGCACGGTATCGCGTGAACCGGACGCACTGAACGAGGAATTAGAATCAATGGCGGCTTCTGTTGAAGTCGGCATGTCCCGTGAGTATGGGACCATTAATCTCTCAACACTCGCAGAAGACATCGAGAAAGGATTGGAAATCTTTGCGGATGTACTCAGGAATCCCGCATTTCGTGAAGACAAATTGGAACTCCGCAAGCAGCAGTCGGTCGAACGTATCCGTCGCCGCAATGATGACCCTATTCAACTTGCGTGGCGCAACTTCTCCGCACTGCTTTACGGAACCGATCATCCCTTCGGGTGGTATACCGAAATTGAGGGCATAGAAAGTATCACTGTTGATGATCTCAAAGCCTTTCATGCGAAGTATTACCATCCCGACAACATGATGCTCGCGATTACCGGTGACTTTGAAACGGAAACCTTGATCGCACAACTGGAAAAAGTGTTTAAGGGCTGGGAACCCGCAGATATTGCGTTTCCTGATGTTCCAACCGTGGATCCTACGCCGAAACCGTCCGTTAATTATATTTTCAAAAATCTTCCGCAGTCAGTGATGTTAATCGGGCATTTCGGCATCAAGCGCACACCTGATTTCCCCGACTTCTTTGCACTTCGGGTCATGAACGATATACTCGGTGAAGGCGGGTTCACGTCTCGCCTTATGCGGGAAGTGCGCGAGAAACACGGTCTTGCCTACATGGTAGGCAGCATCATGCAAACAAGTTACTACACAAATCCGGGTGAATGGTTTGCTTATTCACAGACCCGTACCGAGAAAACGGCAGAGGCGATTTCGCTCATCATTGGTGTCGTCAAGGGACTCCGAGATGAACCTGTACCGGAAGCCGAGCTGCAGCGCACCAAAGACTCGCTCATCAATTCGTTTGTCTTTGGATTTGAGAGCAGTTCGCAAATCGCTTTTCAACAGATGATGCTTGACTATCGCGGTTACGCACCAGGTTTTCTTGAAACCTTTACCGATAACATTGCTAAGGTCACAGCAGCGGATGTGCAGGCGGTCGCGCAGAAATATCTCGATCCAGATGCGCTCACGATTGTCACTGTCGGAAACAAAGCCAATTTTGACCGGGCACTTGATGAATTCGGAAAGGTCAACGAGATTGAGATAGAGCAGCCGGCACCTCCACCCCCCGCGGAACCGATGCCTGAAGCGAGTGAAGACGACATGGTGAAAGCGAAAGAGATCATCGCGATGGCAGTTGACGCACACGGTGGACTTGAGAAATTGCAGGCGGTGAAAAATATTGTTGTGGAGGGACGCACTGCAGCTAATTCACCGATGGGACCGATGAACCTTGATGTAAAGATATACCAGGTCTATCCGAACAAACTCCGGCAGGATATCAAGATGCCCCAAGGAGAAATGAGTGTTGCCTTCGATGGGACTTCTGGATTTGCGATGACCCCTATGGGACCGCAACCCTTACCGCCGGAAATGACGGCTTCCTTGAAAGATGGAATTTTCAGAGAGCCGGTTTGGCTGCTTGTGAATCTTATGCAGGACAGCTCTGTCCAATACACTGGGACAGAAGAGGTAATGGGAAAACCCACTGCCATAGTTCTTGTCAAACAGCCTTCGGGTGAAATGCTCAAAGTCTTCATCAGTGAAGAGACGCACTATATAGTGAAAATGGAATTCCGCGAGACGGAACAGGGCGTTACACTGAATAAGGAATCCCTCATGGACGATTATCGCGATGTAGACGGGGTCAAAATCCCGTATCATCTCGTCCAGAATGTAGAGGGTGAACAGTTCACGGAAACCCATATAAGCAGCGTCACAATGAACGCTGAACTTGACGAATCGCTATTTCAGGAGCCAAAGTGAAAGAACTGAATTTACGCGTCCGATATTTTCAGGATAGCACGCCGGCAGACGTACCATGCCGTGAAACGGCTTTTATCCGACGTGAGTTTGAGATGCCGTTACCGGTTGATGAGACCGCTTTGGTCCTCGTTGATTTGTGGAACGTGCATTTCATCGAAAGCTGGATAGAACGTGCGGCACAGATAACAAAGGAGTGCGTTGTGCCTGTGATAAATGCCGCACGGGAAGCGGGTTTGACAATCGTTCATGCCCCTTCTCCATCGGTAGCAGCGCAATATCCGCAACTTGAACGGCACAAACCGCCTGAGCCGTCTACGCCTTCGGCATGGCCACCTTCCGATTTCCGAAGCCGCGAGGGGGACTACGCCGTTTATCGCGGTCCCCGTAGTCAACCACCCAGTATCGATATCCATTGGAACAAACTCGCATCACAACTGGCTGTCTCACCCGCGATTGATGTGAAACCGGAAGATTTTGTCATTGCAACGGGGCAGCAGTTGCATGAACTCTTGGAAGAGCGGCATATCTTGCATCTGCTCTTCGCTGGTTTCGCAACAAATTGGTGTGTGTTGGGCAGGGATTACGGTATCCGTTCGATGGCACGCTATGGCTATAATATCATCCTTTTCCGTGATGCCACGACGGGGGTTGAGTTTCCCGATACGTATGATAATCTGTTCACAACAGAGATCGCTATTCGGGAGGTGGAACAGCAGTACGGGTTTAGTGCGTCAAACGCCGATTTCTTTAGAGCAGTTGAGATGCTTCCAGCGTAGCGTGAACTTCCTGTAAGATATTTTCATGTTTCAATGTAAGGCGAGGTCTCCGTGCCTCGCCTTTTTATGTACTACTAACATGGGTTTGATTTAGACATTAGGTTGGGTTTCACTCATGCTTTGGTGATTTTAGTCTTCTTGAGGTCTATGAAGGTCTATTTTCTCTATGGCGTTTTGGATCAGTCCCGTTCAACCCAACCTACGGACTCACTATTGGTGGGAGATGTTATAGCAATTTAGGAATGTCGGATAACATCGCCTTTGACGAGGTAATAAACCTCTTCGCCGATGTGTGCCGCAAGGTCGCCTATCCGTTCCAAATGTCGGAAGAGAAGCAGAAGGCTGATACCGGGTTGGATAAGTTTGGGGTGTTCGCTCAAAATAGTCAGCAGTTCATTCAGCATTTTTTCATAGATTTCATCAACCTCACTGTCCCGCTCTCGAATTTTTAGGGCATATTCGGCATCTCGATTGACGAAGGCATCCAGCACGTCCTTTACCATCGACTGAATTACTTGTGCCGCGTATGGCAAATCTACGAAGGGTTTGACCGGTGGATGTTCTGACAACTCAATGCTCCGTTTGGCGATAGCAACGCTTTTATCCGCTATTCTTTCGATGTTGTGGTTCACCTTCATCGCTGTTGTTAGAAATCGGAGTTCGGTCGCTACTGGCTGATGGAGCGCGATCAGTTGGATGCACGATGATTCGATTTCATTCTCAAGTAGGTCAATTTGATCATCTGTAGCAACAACGATCTGCGCTAACTCGTTATCCCGTGTTAAAACAGATTCGATAGCTTGGCGCAGCATCTGTTCCACAAGCCCTGCCATTTCTAAGAGTTTATGCTGAAGTCCCGTGATTTCGTGTTCTAACATATCTTTTCACAGGTTGTCAGTCCTCAACCTAATTTTCCTGTCACGTACTGTTCTGTTTTGGTATCCTGAGGATTTGTAAAAATCCTTTCCGTCATTCCAAATTCAATTAATTCACCGCAGTAGAGAAACCCTGCAGCATCAGAAATACGGGCGGCTTGCCTTCTTTTGTTGGTGGCAAAGATGAGCGTGTAGTCCTTTGTGAGATCCCGGACGAGTGTTTCAATTTTGACGGTCTCAATCGGATCGAGTTCACCACACGGTTCATCAAGTATTAGAATGTCTGGTTCAACCGCTAAGGCACGCGCAATACAGAGCAGTTGCTGCTGTCCTGTAGAAAGCTGTTCCGGTGTTTCGTCCAAAATAGATTCAACCTCATCCCAGAGGCACGTTTTTTGAAGGTTCTTCTGAACGATGTCATCCAGTTGTGAAGATTGGCTTATGCCTGAAATCCGAGCACCATACGCCACATTTTCATAGATGGAACACTGAAACGGTCTCGGTTTTCGGAAGACCATCCCAATCTGTTTCCGAATAGCAGCGGTGTCTGTCTTTTCAGCATACATGTCGCTGCCCTTAAAAAGTATTTCACCGGTGAACCTGAAATCCGGTGTAAAGTCATTTAAACGATTGAGGCACCGCACAAGCGCGCTTTTACCGCAGTTCGTAGGTCCGATAAGCGCAGTCACCTGTCCCTGCTGAACCTCAAACGAGAGAGACTTCAGGATTTGATTATCACCGTACCATACACTTAAGTCACGGATACTCAAGATGGATTGCTCTTTTTCGGTTTGCATCACTGGTACCGTAAGAAAGTTAGGCTCGCGTCTCCGAGTCAATTGTGTTGTGTTGAAGCAGGGACATATATTTCCGTAAGGAAACTGGAGGCATTACTCAATAACAGTGCCCCGCCTAAAAACAGCATGAATCTGTCGGGGAACCCTCTGAGTTCCATTGTATGACTCCATGCATAAATACCAACGAGCAATGCAGCCGCGGCGAATGCACGCGCCATTGCCCTACACCCTCCCGCAAGCATCCGTGGAAAAGCACGTGGCACAACCTGTTTCGTTAAAACTTGCCATTGGGTGGCACCTAACGCATAAGCGGATTCACGGATTGGTGTTTCCACTGAGCGGAGTGCTGTCTGCGTCGTCTTGATAGCAACTGGCATTACGGTCAAAATAAAGATTAACGTCTCCGTGTAAAATAACGCGGTGTTACGCTGAAAAGGCGTTCCTGCTAAAGCGGATCCTTCCGCATTCTGAAGAGTCGCTTTGAAAACGCCAGCGTAGCCGAAGAAAACAGCGACCGCCAAAAGTCCATACAAAAGTGAAGGGATGCCCGTCAAAAAGGCGACCTGACTTTCGATGAAACGCCGCACCCAATTTGTCGCTGAAAGCCATTCTTCTACGTAAAAGGCACACGCGATCCCAAGCAAAATAACTAAAAAACTGATGGGTAGAATGAGATTGAGATCGCCGAGCAGGTTCGGTAATCCGCCTGAAGTGCCCAATGCTGGCGACGCTTGTCCATTCGTTACATCTGTTTTTTTCAGGGCATTCCAAAAGAAAATAAGCGCGACAATCTCTATTATAACAGTAATACTCAGCAAAATAATTTTTTTTCTGAGTTTTGGACGTGTCATCAAGGAATTCATGATATAGTTATCAGGGCGCTGCGCTTTTAGTTGTCAGAACCCCTTGTGGCGGTTGCAGGCGTTTCTAACTGACAAACGATCTCTTGGCTGATCGCTATTCTTACCCGTATCGCATCTGCACGTAATCCTCGGTTTTCTCGTGTTGCGGGTCTTCAAACAGTGCTTGCGTTTCTCTGTGTTCAATCAGTTCACCGAGGAACATGAAGATACACTCTTTGCTGACGCGGCGCGCTTGTGCCATGTTATGTGTCACGATTAGAAATGTATACGTCCCCGCAAGGATTTCCATTAATTCTTCAACTGCCCCTGTGCCTTTTGCATCTAACGCTGAGCAGGGTTCATCCATCAGAATAATTTTCGGTTTAAGCGGTAACAGGCGGGCGATACAGAGTTTCTGCTGCTGTTCAAGTTGGAGTGATGTTGCTCGCACCTTTAAGTTATCTTTCAAGTCCTCCCAGAGGAAAACAGATGTCAGTGCCTCCTCAACAATCTGATCCGATTCTGTTCGTGTCATACTCCGGATTGGCGAGTGAATACGCAATCCGAATAGGATGTTTTCGTAAACCGAAATCGGCAACGGGTTCGGTCTCTGAAATACCATACCGACAGCTTTCCGAAGTTCCGGCAAAGAAACATCTGCGTCGTAGATGTTTTTTCCTAAAACCTCAATTTTTCCCTTTGTCGTAACGTTACCGTAGCGTTCATTGACGCGGTTAAAGCAGCGAAGTAACGTTGATTTCCCACATCCAGAGGGACCAATAAGCGACGTTATCTGACCGCCTGGTATTTTCACGTTAACATCAATGAGTGCCTGAAAATCACCATACCAGAGGTTAAGATTCTCAGCTTCAATACTATAATTCATAAGAGTAATTTGCGAGTTCATTTTTGATAGCCAATTTACCCAAATGTCCCGTTTACATAGTCATACGTGGCTTGGTTTGATGGATTTTCGGAAAAAATTACATCTGTTGTGTCAATTTCAATGAGATCGCCGTTGAGAAAAAAAGCAGTGCGGTTTGCCAATCGTTTCGCCTGTTGCACTAAGTTCGTGACGAGCAAAATCGTCATTTCTGTCTGTAACGTTTTTAGTACCTCTTCAATGCGCATTGTTGTAACAGGATCGACAGCAATAGAAAATTCGTCGAGACAGAGAATCTCCGGTTGATGCGAAAGCGCACGAGCGATTGTCAAACGTTGCTGTTGTCCTCCTGATAATTTGGTGCCAAGCGAATCTAATCGGTCTTTTACTTCGTCCCAGAGTGCCGCTTGCTGCAGGCATCGCTCAACGATTTCATCCAGCTCCGATTTCGCTCGAATTCCCGCAGTTCGAGGGGCGAAGGCAACGTTATCGTATATGGAAAGTGGCAGCCCGACTGGTAAAGGGAGCACCATACCGATACGTCGGCGTAAGCCGTATACATCACCAATTGTCCTGATGTCCACACCATCCAGTTTTACGGAACCTTCTACAGTTGTATCGGGTGTCAATTCAAGGGTCCTGTTGATAACTTTCAGAAGCGTCGTCTTACCAGACTGCGCGGGACCGATGATACCGAGAATCTCATTTTGGTAGACATCAAATGAGATACCGTTCAAGGCTGGACTATCGCCATAGCGCACCTTCAAGTCACTAATCTCAATTACAGGCGTGTTTTGCGAACCGTTGTCGCTATTCGTTTGCATGGGGGTCGTCATTGCCTTCCATGGATTGATTTTCTGCGTTTTTTTCTTCTTTCTCTATTTGTTCGCGTTCCACCCGTGCCTCCGTCAAAGCTGAGGCTAACAGCCCGGATGGAATCGCAATGAGTCCTACACCAACAAGAGTGACAAGTGCTGTGAAGGTCTTCCCACCTGCGGTTTTCGGGAAGACATCTCCGTAACCGACTGTTGTTAGTGTCACGATAGCCCACCACATGGAATCGAAGATGGAGCCGAAATCTTCAGGTTGCGCATCTTTTTCAAAATAGTGGATACCACATGCAGCGAGATAGACTAACATCAATGACAGAATAACCAGTGCCAAGAGTTCTCGCCGGATTTCGCTGAGTGCTTCAGTCAATCGATCAACTGCAAGAATAAATCGGGTCGCTTTGAAGATTCTGAAAATTCGTAGGAACCGTAATATCCGAAGAACACGGAACCCCGGCAGCAGAAACAAGGAGGGTAAAATAGCAAGCAGATCTATTATGCCGTAGAAACTGAAAATGAAATCCCGTTTTCTCGGTTCAATGTAGACGCGCAGGATGTATTCTATCGAAAATAGGACAAAAAACATCCCATCCACAACAATAAAGTGAAGTGCGTGTGGGTCTTCACTATCAGATTCCACCACAAAAACGACAGCGGAAGCAAGAATCAGAAACTGAATGAGACCGCTGCAGATATTCCCTTCAATGATCGTGCGTAATCTGTCTTTATTCATGTTTTTAGAATTGTCAGTCATTAGTCGGGGATATTGTGGTCCTTTATCATTACGCTGCCTGCCACAAGTCTCTTTAACTGACAACTGACAACTGACAACTGATAACCACTCTACCACTTCTTCCGAGTTCTGAGATACACCCTTAGCACAATCGCTGCTGCATTGACGAGTAAAACACTGCCTACAAGGACAATTGCGGTCCCGTACGGAACGCCTTCTGTAACATCGGGGACCTGTGTTGAGATTGTAAAGAGGTGCAGCGATAGTGCCATACACTGTTCTGTTATATTATAGGCAAAAAGGTTTCCTTCTGCAATAGCTTTATAAAAGACAGCGCCCGTGAACATAATAGGTGCTGTTTCACCTGCTGCTCGCGATACCTGTAATATAACACCCGTCAAAATGCCGCTAATCGAGTTTGGGATAACGATGCGCCGAATCGTTTGCCATCGGGTCGCCCCAAGATTCCAACATGCCTCTCGGAAAGACATAGGTACGGCTTTGAGTGCCTCCGTTGTGCTGGCGATAATTACCGGAAGCGTCATGATTGCCAATGTGAGCGAGGCTGCTAAGATCGATTCACCTAAACCCGCAAAGAGCACGAATGCCCCGACACCGAACAAGGCATGAACGATACTCGGCACGCCTGCAAGGTTTACAACGGCTAAATTCGTGAGACGCGTGAACCAATTCTCACGGGCGTACTCATTAAGATACACCGCTGCGAACACGCCGATGGGTGCCGATACTAATAAGGAAACCACTACCAAATAGATGGTACCCAAGAAGGGTGCCCAGAGTCCACCCGCTCGCATATTATCCTTCGGATTTGTAAATAGAAACTCGAAAGAGAGAACCGGCAGTGCCTTATAAAAGAGATAGCCGATAATGAGAAGCAGCGGAAGAATCATCAGACTCGTCATCACGAGGAAGAAAATACGCATGCCGTTCTCTATCCAGCGCTTCTGTTTACCGATTTCTGTTTCGGTGAACATTGTTTGCGGTGATGCCTGCATATCGGTGTTCATGTTTCCGTGTTATCCTTAAATTAATATTATTGCTCTTGACGGATACCTTTAATCACTAAATCGGCAATGAGGTTCACCACAAACGTGATGGTGAAAAGCAGAATACCGATAATAAAGAGGACTTGATAGTGTTCATCGCCTCTCGCGACTTCGCCTAATTCGGCGGCGATTGTCGCTGTAAGTGTGCGAATCCAAGAGAGAGGTCCTGATGGAATGTTCACGGAGTGTCCTGTTGCCATAAGAACCGCCATCGTTTCACCGATAGAACGTGCGGCACCGAGCAATACTGCTGCCAATAGTCCATTTTTTGCCGCGGGGAGAAGCACGCGGTAGGTTACCTGCCACCGGGTTGCGCCGAGTGCTTCCGCCGCTTCACGATAGGAATCTGGTACGGCTTTTAGCGCGTCTTCCGCTATAGAGACGATGATAGGCACACTCATTAATGCCAACATGATGCCACCATTGAGCATTGTTAAACCAATTGGAGCTTTGAACACTGTGATAATCAATTGATTCATCAAGGTCAATCCGATGAATCCCCACACAACAGAAGGGATGGCGGCGAGCAATTCGATGATGATCTTAAAAGCTTCTCTCAGTTTTGGGCTACAGAACTCCGATACAAAGATTGCTGCCCCAAGTCCAAATGGGACAGCGATACACATCGCTAAGACGGTGACGCTAAAGGTCCCGACAATCAAAGCGAAGGCACCATATCGTTTATTGTTCAGTGAAGTTGGTTGCCACTCTACGCTTGTTAGAAACTGTCCGAGATCTAAACCACCGAAAAGGAAACCGGCTCCCTCCCGGAACACGAAGAAGAAGATACCAAATACAAAAATGATTGAGCTAATGCCACATAGGCGGATAAACAATTCAATCGCGGTCTCGGAAAACGGCAGATTCGCCGTGCTTTTTTTGCGTAGGATGTTCATATTTGTTGTTACTTACTTTCTAACGGTACAAAGCCGAGTTTCTCAACGATCTTTTGCCCTTCTGCGGACAAAATCCAGTCGAGGTACCTCTTAACTTCTCCTGTAGGTTCACCGAGGGAATACATGTACAAGGGACGCGCGATAGGATAGGTTTTGGCAAGGACATTTTCAAGATTCGGCGGGTAATAAGGCGAATCCGAATCAGCGGCAACCTCTAACATTTTTACATGGGAAGTTGCATACCCCATTCCGCTATAGCCGATAGCACATGGGGTCCTTCCAACAACTTCTACGACATCCTTAGAACCGTGTAGATCCAAAGAACCGATGCCAAAATCACGGCTTTTGCCGAGAAGTGCCTCCCGAAAGTAGAAATAAGTGCCGGAATTAGATTGACGACTGATACGAATAATCTTGTCGCTTGGGCAGTCGCTATGCGAGATACCGAGGTCGCTCCATTTGGTTATTGTGCCGTTCTCGCCATAAATTTCGGCGAGTTGCGTAATTGTAATTTTGTCGATGGGGGTGTCTTGATGAACATAGACTGCAAGGGCATCGTAGCCGACAATAAATTCTTGTGGGGTTTTACCGGTGTTTTGCGTCGCGAGTTCTAACTCTTTCGGTTTGATTTGGCGACTACAGTTCGCAATGTCTACCGTGCCATTGATGAGTGCCGCGACACCTGTACCAGAACCTCCACCTGACACCTCTACTGATGCTGTGCTACTGATTCCCGTGTATTTTTCTGCCCATGCTTGTGCCAAATTCACCATCGTATCCGAGCCTTTATTTTTGATGGTGAATTGTGTTCCTTCTGTCTTTGCAACGCTTGCATCATCCTTAGGTGAACAACCGATTATAACCAAGCTGCATGTCAAGACGACAAGGAAGCATGTAGTCGTGTACCCGACCCGACCGCTTATTCGCATCAATCTACCTCTCATACTAAATTCTAACCTAAATTATAGCACGCAATTGTTACGAAAATAAGACAAAATTCGGAATTTTATAGTAAAATCTAAAAATATGTTTACAGTTCGTCAAAGAGCAACATCCCACCGCCGCTGGCGAGGATTGATGAAGTTTAATAAAATATTTGGGTAATTCTATGCTCTCCCAAGCCCGGTAGGTGCGGTTTTGCGGCGTACTCGCCCAAATGCGATCTGCATTCCAACCGCACCGGACAGCGGAAAAAATTACCCGATTAAATGCTTAATCTTCATGTATCCTCGCCATTGTGTTGGTGTATAAATCATTGAATAATTTTCATATCTATACGCATTATGAAAGTTAACATATAGTATATTTATAATTCACATATCCGTCTTATTGCCTTTCAAAGTTGCTACTACCTTCGCCTTTTATCGTCTTCAGGTACGGAATTACCTCTCAAATTCACCACAGAAATTTGACCATTTTAACCGCCATGAAATTTTTCCAAAATCGCTTCTCAGCCCTCTCACAGCTTGGGTTTTCGCTCAATTTTGAGAGATCCGAAAATTCTGTAGTTTTCTGTGGTGTTTGATTTTTGTGGTTTTTTAACCCCCGCGTTCATAAAGCGGATCGGACGTTTTCGCTTTTGATAATTCACCATTGATTTTTGGAGTCGATTGTGTTAGAATTGTGAAACGGATTTTATCGGGAAATACACGCGCCAGATATACTGTAACGCAATAGAATAGGGGAGATATTGTGCAATCCAAATTTCAAGAACTCAAAACCCGCCTGCTTGAGGCGAATGATATATCGTCCGCCGCTGGACTGCTCTATTGGGATCAATCTACCTACATGCCACCCGGCGGTGCCGCTGCTCGTGCCCGTCAAAGTGCTACGCTGAGCCGGTTATCGCACGAAAAATTCACAGACCCAGAAATTGGAAGGCTGCTTGACGCTTTAGAACCTTACGAAAAAAGTCTCGCTTACGATTCGGACGATGCGAGTTTCCTCCGTGTTACGCGTAGAAGTTACGAACGCTCAACGAAAATCCCCGCTGAATTCATGGCGGAGGTAACAAACCATACATCGGAATCCTATCAAGTGTGGACTGAAGCACGTCCGGCAAACGACTTTGAGCGGGTGCGTCCCTACCTGGAGAAAACATTGGAATATAGCCGACAGGCTGCCGACTTCTTTCCGGGATACGAACACATCGCAGATCCGCTCATTGAATACAGCGATTACGGCATGAAAGCGGCGGATGTTCGGAGCGTCTTTGCCGCGCTGCGCCAAGAACTTGTTCCGGTTGTGTCTGCTATCACGTCGCAGGCTCTCGCCGACGATTCGTGTTTGCACCAATACTTTCCTGAAGAGAAACAACTGGCGTTCGGTATGAACGTTGCCCAGAAATTTGGTTACGATCTGAATCGGGGACGGCAGGATAAAACGCACCATCCGTTTATGACGAAGTTCTCACTCGGGGACGTGAGGATCACAACCCGTACAAAGGAGGATTTCCTCGGCGATGCGTTGTTCAGCACGCTGCACGAAACCGGACACGCGTTGTATGAACAAGGCATCCGCATGGATTTGGAAGGCACACCCCTTGCTGGTGGCACCTCATCCGGTGTGCATGAAAGTCAATCACGACTTTGGGAGAATATCGTTGGACGCAGCCGAGGATTTTGGCAACACTTCTATCCGCAACTTCAAGGTGTTTTTCCGGAGCAGCTCGGTTCTGTCTCCTTAGATACATTTCACCGAGCGATTAATAAAGTCGAACGCTCCCTCATTCGGACAAATGCGGATGAAGTCACCTACAATCTACACGTTATGTTGCGTTTCGATTTCGAGTTGGCACTTTTAGAAGGCAACCTGGAGATTCAAGATTTACCGGATGCGTGGCGCGAACGATTTGAAGCGGATTTCGGCATTGTGCCACCGGACGACAAAGACGGTGTTTTGCAAGATGTGCATTGGTATTTTGGGTTGATTGGTGGTTCATTTCAGGGCTATACGTTAGGTAATATCTTGGGGGCACAGTTCTTCTCGGCTGCAAGCGAAGCGCGTCCTGAAATTCCGTCTGAAATTGAGAAGGGTGAGTTCGATACACTCCACGATTGGTTAAAGGCGAATCTTTATCAACACGGGTCGAAGTATACGGCACCGGAAATCGTTGAACGTGCGACCGGAAGTCCTCTGTCGATTGAACCCTATATGGCATATCTCCAAACAAAATATGGAGAGTTGTACGATTTAGGGAATTAAGGCTGAGCGGGACATCTACCTGTATAAGGAGGCTGAATCATGGGAAACGGACGCGTGCTCCTCATTTTGCTCCTCTGCGGTTTTTTGCAAGCCTGTGGTGGACTCAAGTTAATTGACGTTTCCAAAAGTTCCGCCGCGTTGCAACTCACGACAACACAACAGCAGGTAATTCATCCAAAACTGAAGCTAATCCGCGACATTGTTGAAGATTACGATTTTGAGAAAAAGCAGTTAGAGGTGGATTATCAGGTGTTTCGTGCGGGTCTAACGCAACGCCAGTACGGTCGATACGAGGATGGGTTCAGGGATAGTCGGAGCCGTCGGGAACTGAATGCATTCAGAGACGAGGCGCGGAAATTTCTGAAGCAGCGTGAAATCTTTATCGACGAGATTAAGGACCTAATTGAGGAAATCGCTGCGGAACTTACCCCTGAGCAACGCATTAAATTCGCTGAACTGAAACTCCCTAAATTAGAGGTGCCGATGATGCTCCAGCGCGACCCCTACAACGATCTCCGCTATATTCCGAACCATCCGCTTGGTGGCGTGAACGTATTCTGAGCGTCTCCAATGAAGTATTATGTTAGTTTATTTGGCGATGATTCTAACGTTGGTACGTCCGAAACGTACCCGTGGCGAAGTATTGAACGGGTAAACGCCGCGCAATTGTTACCTGGTGATTCTGTCCGGTTTCACGCCAATCAGACCTTCTTTGGAAATCTCTGTCTGATAGGTGAAGGGGTGCCTTTAGAAGACATGCCACTAACTTTCGGTTCCTATGGTTCCGGTAGAGCAATTATTGATGCGGGGTGCGGCACCGGTTTCCTCGCGAGGAATGTGGGAGGTGTCCATCTCGTAGGGCTCGATTTTGTCGGTGCTGGCGCGTCAAAGAATGCCGGTTCCGGCATTTTGTTTGTCAATACGCTGCTTGAAGGCGTTAAGTTGACGGATATTCGGATCCATTGTGTCGATGTTAGTGGCTTCAAAGACTCCGGCATCTGTTTCACAGCGGAGCCAGCGGATCGGAGTTGGAGCGGATTTCGTGATGTTAGGGTTACGCACACTATGAGTCATGACAACGGCGATGCAGGGATCAATTGTATCGGTGCTTGGAATCCAGAGCGCGAAGGTTATGCACATGCTGACTTTTATATTGGTAAGTGTAGTGCTTACAGAAACGTCGGCATCCCCGGAAAAGAGCGTCATTCAGGGAACGGCATTGTCTTGGCACAGGTTGAGGGTGCTCTGATTGAACACTGCCGTGCCTACGAGAACGGGGGCTTAAACGATTATGAAGGCGGTGGACCTGTTGGTATTTGGGCATGGGATGCGGATCGTGTTATCTTTCAGTTCAACGAATCCCATCACAATCGCACCGGTAGCGGCAAAGATGGCGGTGGGTTTGATCTGGACGGCGGGGTGCGGAATTCGATTGTTCAGTATAACTATTCGCACGACAATGATGGACCTGGGTATCTGTTAGCGCAATTCAGCGGTGCCCGTGCATTTTACAGTAACATTCTCCACCATAACGTGAGTGTGAACGATGGCAGACGGAACCGTTACGGCGGCGTTCATCTCTGGTCAACTGGTGCGAACGGTGGTATCACGGATACGACTTTTTACGCAAATACAATCTACATGGCACAAGCTGCCGCCAGTTCCCCCGCCGCGGTTGACTGTACGAGTGATGGGATTCGTAATATTCGCTTCCATAACAACAACTTCCAAACCGATGGAAACGCAGCATTAATCCGTGGCAAGAACAATCAAAATGTAGTATTTGAATGTAATCAATTCAGAACAAACTGCCAGTCTCCGAGATTTCCTATCGCCGCGGATATAAAGCAGTAGTATTTCACTGAAGTCGCTCGAAAAAGATATCTAAGAATGCCTCGGTAGCCACCTTGATGCAGACGTGTGCATTCGGATTCCGAGGTCGGCGTTCAGGTCGCAGATCGGCAACTGTCATACCATTTGTTAACTTACTTGTGGTTTCGACTTGTACGTTTGCATCGACACTTTCAAAATACTCTGGATGCGTTAGCATACCGATCGGGAGTGCGTCGTGGATATGAAGGCCCCAGAATCCAACGCGTTGGCGGTAAAATTCCATGCAGGCTTGTGTAGCATCCCAGAGGAAGCACGAAACCGTATCCTCTCTATTCTCAATTTCGGCGTGCAGCCGTTCACCGGTTAAGACAACTTGGTGTGTTGCATCAAGCGGGACAATATGAATAGGCACACCGAATTGGAAGACCTCATGGGCGGCATGTGGATCGACAAAGATGTTAAATTCTGCTGTTGTTGTGACATTACCGTATGCTTCAAAAGCACCACCCATCATCACAATCCTCCGAAGCCTTTGCATCTTAGTAGGATCTTTACGGATCGCTTTTGCCAGATTCGTCAACGGACCGAGGGCTACGATGATCAGGTCATCAGGATAGCGTGCTGCCATCTCAAGGATGAGATCAACACCTGACAGTGATGAAGGGTCTATATCGGCAGGAATATACACTGGGTTGTCATCAGCGTTTATCAAGTAATTCGTATTGCCTAACCCATCATCACCATGAACATGCGTCGCTGTCACGAGGGGCTTGACAAGCGGTTGTGCTTCACCTTGTGCAATAACGGGATATTCATTTAAGTCAAGCAACCCGAAAATAGTGAATAAATTCTGTGTCGCTTGCTCAACCGAGACATTTCCGCAGACAGTTGTTATTGCTTCTATGTGTAATTCAGGTGAGAGCATTGCGAAAAGAATCGCGAGCGCATCATCTACACCGGGATCTGTGTCTATAAGGATTCGTTGCATTGTTTGTTTTCCTATATTGTGTTTTGTATTTACGCTTTAGCGATTTTACCATTATGGAACGATTTTGTCCAATTAAAGAACGATTTTATTCAATGAATTTTACTAACGATGCCTCAAGTCCAGACAGGTACAGACGAGTTGCCGGTATCTGTTTTGTCTTACTTCTTTTTTCTTGTTCTCCGCTCGCGGCACAAGTGAATATCTTCACGGGTGAGACAATGAAACAGATGCAGTTGGAATCCGGTTGGTATAACAGCATTACCTTGGATTTAACCTACCGCTCTGGCAATTCGGACCTGCTCACAACGCGAACCCGATTTCGTTCAGATTATCTCACAAAAACGTATCACGGCTTTGTTTTTGGAAGCCTCCAGCAAGGGAGAAAAGATGATGTGTTTTTTGTAAACAAGGGTATGGCACACGCGCGGATTATCCGAAGCCTCACGCAGCATGTGCTTGTTGAGTCTTTTGTCCAGAAACAATTCAATGAATCCATTCTACTAAACGACCGAAATTTAGCAGGCGGTGGTGTTAGGTTCGCTTCGCATCCACGAGATTCCAGATTTAATGTGTATCTCGGTATCGGTGCGATGTGGGAGCACGAACGTATCAATGACGCAAAGCGCGGTGAAATCACAACTCATATTGTTCGGTCAACCAACTATATCAATTGGACAGGGAAGTTGGATGAACGCATTACAACGAGTGCTACGGGTTATTATCAGGTCCATGTCCAGCGTTTTCAAGATTACCGCATTCTTTTTCAAGGGAGTATCACGTTCAGCCTGACAACGAAGTTAGCCTTCCCGCTCCGAGTGAATGTTCGATACGACAGTGAACCTCCTACCGGCATCCGAAAACATGATGTAGAAATTTTTAACGGATTGCGGTATACTTTTTAATGGTTATCGGTTATCAGTCGTCGGTTAAGAGGCACTTTTGTAACAATCTACCAAAATTTTGCCCAAACGCGGAAACCAAATTTTGCTTCGCAGTGAGAATGCTTTACATTCTTGATGTCCGCTAAGAAACAGTGAATTGTTATTAGGAAATCTCTTCACTGACAACTGATAACCGACAACTGACAACTATAAAAAAGGAGGCATCTTATGCAGAAGGTAAAAATAATCGTCTATATCGGTGTAGGTCTTATTGCGTTGTCGAGTATTGCGTGGGCAGATGGGCATCTCCAAATCAAGGAAAAGCAGAAGAAGCTTGTCTTAAAGGGTAAAATTTCCGAAGCACTCGGTGAATACGATTCGCATTTAAAAGGAGCCGTTGAGTATCTCGTTTGTGGACGCAACGGCAAAGAATATGAGAGCATTATCGTTGTTGAGGCAACGGCGAAGGAAGTTTACGATGCACTCGGCAAACTTGATGTTCAGGTCGGCGCGCCACCGGGCTACGATGAGGAAAAAGATGAACCAACACCACCAAAGGGTCCCGAACTTATTATCTACGCTGAATGGAAGGACGGCGATACAGCGAAAAAGGTCCGTGCCGAAGAGCTCGTCTTCAATGTGAAAACCCAAAAGCCGATGTCGCATACCACTTGGATCTATTCCGGTTCACGTGTCGTGCCAGACTTGGATAGCGATGATGAGGACGCAATGATGCCGCAGGCATTTATGAGTAATGACCTTGTCGCCTTGAGGATGTTTGATGCGAGTGCCCTCTTCCAGAATCCGCTTCCTGAATCGCAAGAGGAGAACATCTATAAAAAGAACGATGCCTTGCTGCCAAAACTTGGGACACCTGTTATGCTCACGATTGAGGTCAACCGGAAGATGCAACTGTTTGTGCTAATCTCTGGAAAGGTGCAAGGTGTAGGGTTCCGCAATTTCACGCAACGCAACGCACGACAACTTGGCGTTAACGGTTATGCCAAGAACCTACCGAACGGTAAAGTTGAAGTCGTCGCAGAGGGTGATAAGTCGCAATTAGATGCGTTAATCGCTTTGCTAAAGAGGGGACCGCGCTTTGCGAGAGTTGATTCGCTTGACGTTGACGAGCGTTCGTTCACAGGGGAATATGAGAGTTTCGGCATTCGGTATTAAACCATGACGCATACGCCGCCCGCCTTCATATCGGGGATCCTCCTTGCAGCAGGGCTTTCTACTCGGATGGGAGAGCCGAAGCAGCTGCTCCCTTTTGGGGAAAGCACTATCGTAGAGACCGTGGTGGACAGTATGTTGAGTGCCAAGTTTGACGAGGTTATTGTCGTTGTTGGGCACTACGCATCGGAAATTCAAGAACAGTTAGGAACACGTCCTATCAGAACTGTATTTAACGCCGACTACCGAGACGGTATGCTAACCTCTGCTCAGACGGGTGTTCGCGCGCTCAAAGCCAGTGACGCATTTGCGCTCATGCTTGTTGATCAACCCTTCATTACATCCACGTTAATTGATCAGGTTGTTGATGCCTATAGGCAAACGGAGAGCGGAATAGCCTTACCAAGTTATAATTACAAGCGCGGTCATCCGGTCATCTTTGATCAGCAGTATGCTGACGATATTCTTGCCTTGGGCGCGGAGAGTGGGGGCGTGCGAACGCTCTTCAAAAAGTATGGCAACGATATTAATTATGTTACAGTCGATACAGACCGAGTGCTTAGGGATATCGATTACCGCGAAGACTATGAACGCGCCCTGCAGGAAAATTGAAAGGTTGCCACGTAAACACATCACGGAGGGATAAAAAACATGAAAGTGCCTCACAAAAACGCGCCAGAAATTCCGGAATCAATGCCGACCACCGTGACGTTGGAGGAATTTCTTGAGAACGATGTCCCAGGATATGAATACATTGACGGCAAATTAGTCCTAAAGTCACCGCCAGAAAGGTACCTTCCGATTCCCACGACGATGACATTGGAGGAATTTCTTGAGAACGATGTCCCGGGATATGAATACGCGAAAGGAGAATTAATACCGATGTCACCAGCCACGAGAAGACACGGTAAGATCAGTGCAAAGGTTATATGGCATCTATCCTCACATGTCTACGAAAATGGGTTGGGGGAATTGTATACAGCAGAGACGATATTTCAGGTCGGAGACCGCGTGATGAAGCCGGATGTGGCGTTTGTTTCAACCGCCCGCTTGGATGTAGACGAAGACAAAACGTTCCCGATACCGCCTGATCTGGCGATTGAGGTGATCTCTCCGACAGATGTTCACTACCGTATTGTCCGCAAGGCGTTAGACTATCTGGATGCCGGAACCCGCCTCGTTTGGGTACTTGACCCTGTTGCCAAAGTGGTGACGGTGTATCGTTCTGACAACGACATTGAAGTACTTACGCGCGAAGCGACGTTAACAGGTGAGGATATCGTGCCAGGATTTACCTGTCCGGTGGCACAACTGTTTGAATGACGTATTATAGTAGAGCCGGTTATTATTTGCAAACGCGGTAGGGACCGTAAGGCTGGGTAACCCAGCCCCTACGAGCATATAATGTGGCTCTATCGCGGCGTGTAAACTATAAAAAATAGACGGGTGCTGTGGCGGTGGCCCGCATAATAATATTGACAATTCAAAGGCCGATTATCTAAAAATGTTCAAATCTATTGAAAACGTTCAAAATACGTGTGGAGAACATGCATATATCGCGGATAAGGGTTTAGCAACGACCCTCTATCTCGCGCATCATCTCAAAAAACCCATTTTTCTTGAAGGCGAACCCGGTGTCGGTAAGACTGAAGTCGCTAAGGTGCTTGCGGATTCAACAGGTGCGAAACTCATCCGACTGCAGTGTTATGAAGGTTTGGACGCAAATAGCGCGCTCTATGAATGGAACTATACACGGCAAATTTTGCAACTTCGTATTGACGAAGCACGCGGGCGCGACAAAGAAAGTATCGGCACCGATCTGTTTAGCGAGGCATTCCTATTGAAACGTCCGCTGCTGGAGGCAATCCAGAGTGACGGCGATGTGCCACCCGTCTTACTCATTGACGAAGTAGACCGGAGTGATAGCGAATTTGAGGCGTTTCTGCTGGAGATTTTGTCCGATTTCCAAATTACTATCCCAGAAATCGGGACGATTCAAGCGAAACATATTCCTTACGTTGTGCTTACCTCAAACCGGACGCGCGAGGTACATGAGGCGCTGAAACGGCGTTGTCTCTATCAGTGGATCGATTATCCGACTGTAGAGAAGGAGTTGGCAATTGTTCAGGCGAAGCTGCCGCAGATTGAAGAAGACCTTGCACTGCAGCTATGCCAGATGATGCAGCTGTGGCGACAGGGGGATTACTATAAGAAACCGGGTGTTGCGGAAACTTTGGATTGGGGACTTGCGCTCGTCGCACTCGGTAAGGGACAACTGGATGCGGATGTCGTTGCTGAGACGCTTGGGTGTGTTTTCAAATATCAGGATGATGTCCAACGTGCCCGCGCAGTGGACTTGTCTGAATTAGGATTATGATTGAGGAGAAAACGATGTCATTTCAAGAATGTTTAGTACTTATTGCATATCTTAATTTTGTTATCGTTCCCAAAACTAAACACGAGAATCGGGTCTCTGTTAAAACAGATGTCTTGCTCAAACCTCATCGCGTTGAAAAGGTCGGACGATCTACGACCCACTCACGCGCAAAATTAAAGGACTTGCTGACTCAAGAGCCAGTTTGTGCTGATCAGTGTGAAAATGTTAAACCACGGAAACTCAAGCCTCATCGCGTTGAAAAGGTCGGACGATCTACGACCCACTCACGTTCAAAATTAAAGGAGCTGCTTGTTGATACGAGGGAAAATAACGGATCCGACGAGTCTAATGAATGGGATACCGGTCCGGCCGTTGGCAATGAAATATGGTAAGTTCAACCTTGTACAATAGCGACTACATTCCAGTGCGAGGTGATGTCGTTGAAATTAACTTAGATCCACAAAAAGGCAGCGAGATTAGGAAGCGTCGTCCCGCAGTTGTTGTATCTTCATGGAATTTTAACCTCAGGCAGGGTATTGCTGTTGTGTGTCCAATTACACGCACTGTCAGGGAAATTGCTTTTGAAATTCCTGTTCCCGATGGACTTCCTGTAGACGGTGTTATTCGGGTAGATCAGGTTAAGAGCCTTGATTGGCGTGCAAGAGAGGTTAAATATTTGTGTTATTTACCTGATGAAACAGTGGAAGCAGTCTCCGACAAAATTGAAGCGATAATATGGGGCGAGTAATTAGTTTCCGTGGATAACCTCAATTAGGCTTATAGAAAAAAAATTATGAATGAAGATAAAAGAAATCGACGCGTTAAAACAAAAATTTTCAAAGGTATCGGTTATTTGCTCTTAGTGGGTGCAGCCTTCTGCACAATGATACCGCTGTTATGGTTGTTGACCTCCTCTTTTAAGACCGCCAACGAAATCTTTGCTGTCCCAATTCAATGGTTTCCGAGTTTTCCTCCACGTGTTGCATCGTCGCCTTATATCGTCAAAAATGCGTATCCCAAGATTGAAAGACCGACAGCAGTAGATGAAACGGTGTGGGAAACGTTACAACCCGAACTTACACAGGCGATTTGGGAGAAAACACAGACACATATCGCAGCAAATGCGCAGCTTTCCAATTACGTGCTGTCCGAAGGATTACAGACTGAAATAACAGAAGGGTTGTGGCATCAATTGGTAGCGAGTTTACCTGATGAGGTCTGGAGTGGCACAACGGTGTCTATCACTACGGCGGTGCAGGATGCGATTATCCCCGAAGCAGTTGACACGATCTGGAGTTCTGTATATCGTGAAGTTGCAGTTGGGACACTCCAGATAGAGGACCTTGACTTCAATCGTACACCGATTGAAGTTGTGGACTGGGAAGCAAAAGCAGGCACGCGCATTCGTCCATCAGACGATGCCCAGACGGCTGCGGGTTTATCCTACGATTTCCAAGATAATAACACCACCTACATGACGGCTACGGTTGCCTCACCTATTCCGATTGGTCGAATCCGGCGTATCACACTGCCTGTGCGTGGAGATGCTTCGTATCACCGTCTCTCTTTAGCCGTATCTGTCGGCAACGGGACTGCGTATCAACCAACACGTCCTTTCGTGTTAGAGAGTGCGTTGTGGAAAGATGCGGTCTGGCGACTCCACGGTATTCCCGGTGAGTTGGAGTCATCACACATCACGATGCAACAGGTAGAGACAAACCACACAGTTCAATCCACTATGGAAGCGGGGGCGGAGAATCAATTGTTCCTGCAACTCACAATCCATCAACCGGCTTACCTGTCAATTGTGTGGGATAAGTTTACCTCAAACTATCGGAATCTGTGGAAGACGGTGCCATACAATCGGTATTTTGTCAACAGCGTTTTCATCGCCACCGCGTCAACACTCCTCACGCTGTTTTTCTGTTCTCTCGGTGGTTATGCCTTTGCCAAATATCAGTTCCGTGGTCAAAAAATCCTGTTCGGCATCCTTCTTGCCTCCATGATGGTGCCATTTCAGGTGTTGCTCGTTCCCTTGTTTGGGTTGATGTATGATATCGGTTGGCTCAATAGTTACAAAGCGATTATCATCCCATTTTCGGTGGGTGCGTTTGGTGTGTTTCTGATGCGCCAATTCATTGTCACGATTCCATCAGAGCTGCTTGATGCAGCACGTATCGACGGTTGTTCAGAATTTGGTATCTATTACCGGATTGTCCTGCCTATTATTAAACCCGCGCTGGGTGCGTTGACGATCTATTCCTTTTTGGGGTCGTGGAATGGCTATCTTTGGCCCCTCATCATTTTACGGGATGAGGTGAAATACACGCTACCGATCGGTTTAGCGAATCTCGTCGGTATCTATCGGCAGGATTACGGCATGTTGATGGCGGGAACGCTCCTGTCGCTTATGCCGATTGTTATTCTATTTTTGGCGATGCAACGTGAATTTGTGCAGGGGATTACTTTAGGAAGCGTCAAGGAGTAAAAAAATGTCTGATTACACTTCAGTCACAAAAACGTCAGCCATCCGAGAAGGTCGCGGAAAGGCTTTTACCGTCAATGGAAGGCGGATTGCTATCCTCAATGAAAATGGTGAGTTTTGCGCTGTGGACAATACCTGTCCGCATGCCATGGGTTCCCTCGGTAGAGGTAGGATCCGAAACGGTATTGTTGTGTGTCCTGTCCATGGCTACGCATACAATACGGAAACTGGCGAATGCCAAACCGATCCGCGCCTCCGCATCAGGACGTATCCTGTGATTATTGAGGGCGAGGAGATCAAAGTTGAGGTGAAGTCGTGAAGAGAACTCGTATATATCCGGTGCTTTTAGTGTTTGTATTCTGTTTAATAGCAATTGTCCAAAACCGCGTATTTTCCCAACTGGAAGAGGGTTTGGGCAAATCCTTGAAACAGGATTCCGTAGATGTTTGGGAGGATTTTCTCAATACGCTTGACAGACGTGGGTTGTCGGACCCACATTGGGAGATTGAACTGGAGGTTCAGGAAAAGTTAATCGCTTATTTCAAAGCGAAAATTGATGCGAATGTTTCTAAAGGACTAACGTCGCTGCCAGAACGTCTGCCGAGTTATGTTCACCGTTTTCCTGAAGAGATGCTGCGCGAAATCAAATCATACGCTGAAAATGTTCTGAAGGTAACCCCTAATAACGGCGCGGCAGCGAAGTTTCTGGCAGTTGAGACGTTTCACAAGGTAAATGATCAAATTTCTTCCCAAAAGTATTCGCTTTTGGAAAAAGCAATGGTATTAGCACCTAAGGATTTTGAAATTTGTTTTTTCGCGTACGCAACATACACACGGCTCGGAGATCAGATGACAGAAGAAGCACTTGTTGCGCTTGAAAGAATGCTTGAGCGGTTAAGAGGAGGGGACCACCGGGTCTCATATCTATGGACGATGCGGCTTTATACCCCTGAGGTTGGGGCTACACCGGTCCAGATTTACCAGCGGATTAATAAAACACATCCGGTAATTGATCGGTGGGAAGCAGTGCTAAACGAGATTCTCACCGTGTTTGAAAATGAATTAGTCGAGAAACCTGACTCAGGGGTCTTTAACGCAATCGCCTATATTTATGAAAATATGGGCAATCTTGAGGCAGCACAAGCGGTTTTCAGGAATGTACAGCCGATGTATGAGAAACGACTGGCAGAGAATCCAAACGATAGAACTGCTTTAAGTTCATTGGCTAATATCCATGACAAATTGGGGAACTCTGATTTAGCCCGTGAATATCGAGTGAAAACAGATCCTACTCTTGCTTGGGAAGGGGAGGTGTTACCTGAGTTCTCGCCGGTTGTTGACTTGGATAGCAAACCGGTTTCGCTTGCAGATTACCGCGGCAAAGTTGTTTTGATTGACTTTTGGGCAACGTGGTGTGGTCCGTGTATTGCGGAGTTACCGAATGTCAAAGAAGTCTACGAGAAATACCACAACAAAGGCTTTGAGATCATAGGAATAAGCCTGGACACTGACGAGGAAGCGTTGCGCAAGTTTATTAAAGAGAATCAGTTGCCGTGGCGACAAGTTTTTGATGGGAAGCAGTGGGAAACTCCGTTAGTTCAACAATATGGTGTCCGCGGTATCCCCGCACAATTTCTGATTGATCAAGACGGCAGGGTTATTTCGGTTAAAGCGAGAGGTGAACGTCTCGGTGAACTTATTGCTGCACAGATAGAACGTAAGATAAACTAAGTTTAGTCTATTTGCTGGGAACTGCTATCGGTTTTGAATATGGAGAACTTGGAGGTAAGTAGATGATGAGGGGGTACGTGTATTTAACACTTTTAGTTATCGTGTTTGGTTTGGGAGCGATTCCCCCCAACTATACATTTTCTGAGCAGGGAGAGGATTCCGTAGAGGTCTGGGATGTGTTCTCGAATCTGCACCACAATGACAGGGGCAAGTTGGAAACTTATTGGATGAGCGTGCCGGAGTTTCAAGAGGCGTTGGCTGTCTACTTCAAGGCAAAAATTGATGCAGGCGTTGTTAATGGAGAAACATCACTCCCACCTAATCTCGTTTGGTATGAGTTTGTCTGGAGCTTTCCTGAGGCGTTGCGTGAGGATTTGTATGAACATGCACGAGGGGTCTTGGAAAGCAGCTCTGACAATGGGGCAGCCGCAAAATTTGCAGCTATAGTACTTGCAGGAACCCCGTACGACATACCACACGATGATTTCTGGGATGTTGTCGAAAAAGCAATGGTCCTGCTGCCAAGTGACGTTGAAGTCTGCTATTTGGCTTTTGAAAAGGCTGGCTTTGATTATCTCCACGAAGAAGCCGTTACCGCACTCGAAAGACTCTTTGAACGACATCAAGCACATCAAACACCTACTGAGACATCTCCTTTCCAACGGGACTTGCAGGAAAGCGGAAAACCTGCTTTATCACAATGGGTATACCGATTTTGTTATGATTACGAGTATGTAACATCAAGACCTAACGATTTTTATCAGCGGCTTGAAAAAGATCATCCATTAAGAGAACGATGGGATGCCGTGCTTGGCAAGATTCAACACGTTTTTGAAGAACAGTTAAAACTGACACCGGACGATTGGAATAACACAAGGATGCTCGCTGAAGTTCATGAGGTCTTAGGGAATACTGAAGAAGCTCAAGCCGTTTTTCAGAGGTTACAGTTGGTCTTTAAAGATCGGTTAAAGCAGAATCCGGATGATCGAAATGCTTGGAGGGGCTTAGCTAACCTCCACGAAAAGTTAGGCAACTCTGAACTTGCACACGCATATCGGGTGAATGCCGATCCACCCCTGGCATGGGTGGGTAAAGTCCTGCCCGATTTCTCAGCTGCTGTTGATTTGGATGGCAAACCGATTTCACTCGCCGACTACCGTGGCAAAGTTGTGTTGCTTGACTTCTGGGCAACGTGGTATCCCGACAGAATACCGACACTCGAAGCCGTATACGAGATGTATCATCACAGAGGCTTTGACATTATTGGAATAAGTCTTGATGTAGATGAGACGGTATTGCGCGAATTTATTGAGGAAAATCCGTTGCCGTGGCGACAGATTTTTGACGGCAAGCGGTATGAAGGTCCCTTGGCACAACGATATGTTGTCCGTAGTGTTCCGAGAATGTTTCTGTTGGATCGAGAAGGCAAGGTTATTTCGGTTAATGTGAGAGATAGGCACCTCGGCAAACTTGTCGCTAAGCAGTTGGCCGTCGAAACGGATTGATGTGTTTCTGATTGTTCGGGATCGTGCTAAAAATCCGTACTCACGCCTACCATGAACGAAGTTTTGTGAATCGGTTCAAATTGAGAGATGCCTTCTGCTGTTTCAACACGGCGGAACGTGTATTCACGGGTAACAATCGATACGACCGGTGGAAAGACTTCGTAGCGGACTTCCACACTGAATGCTGATTTTTCATCCAGATCGAACAGATCCCCAAAGAAGTTCGTCTCGGCACCCTCACCGATATCGCGTTTTGTATAGAATGCGCGCACAGAGAAACGCGGCACTAATCCCGATTCTGTAATTCCCATGTAAAGCTTCGGTTCGCTATTCG
Organism: Candidatus Poribacteria bacterium; assembly: GCA_022821965.1. GTDB lineage: Bacteria > Poribacteria > WGA-4E > WGA-4E > WGA-3G > WGA-3G. The sequence continues at coordinate 136,266 of JAJECN010000037.1, read as the reverse complement.
TATAATCCTCAAGCGTGCCTAAGAAATGGATTTGTGGCAGCGGATGCCAAATGAATTGTGAGAAAAAGCCTCGTCTCGGTTCTGTGTTCGTTTCCAAGCCCAAGAATTGAGGCATGCCGGGTTCCGGGGATAAAGATTTCGCGGATTCATACGTGTAATCAAATACAGAAGGGATATACCCTTCTCCGAAAGTGCGGTATTCTATTTTGAAAAGCGTCTGGGTAAAGGAGAAACCGATACCGACGGCGTTTCCCCATGCCAGGTCTGTTGTTACGCTGCTTCCTTCTGTAAGCGCGATTTCTGTCCCTGAATCCCTATTTTCTAACGTGTTGAGAAGGGCGATATCGTCATAGAGGTCTAAACGGAACGTACTCGTTTCAAAAATTGGGAACCCTACATCAAGCCCGACCGCGCTCAGCGGTTTTTCGCCTTCCTCCTGTAAATTCGGATTGATGTCTGTGAGATAGGTTGCGCCGAGTTCAAATCGTGTCAGGAGGTTGTTGTTTTCAGGACGTTGGAACGGACGTAGAAACGCGCGCCCTCCGAAGATTGTGGGATTGCCGATGTCGTTCATCATCGTTTCAATGCCGTAACGGTTTTCGGAGTTTCTAAGGTTCACGCGTAACCCTCGTCGGTCGTAATTAGAATAGCCGGACATGATTGAACCGTGTCCGATTGTTAGGTAATCCAATTCCCCGAAGCGAAAATGGAAAGGATCATAAGGGTGCGCGTAGCGGACGTAACGGATGAGTCTTAACCAAGTGCTTGGATTATCCCACATTTCGCCATCCTCGGCGAGGATTTGAGGCTCATCTCCCTCCGCGTAAGGATTGTAAAGCAGAATCAAGTCTAATCCGATGCCGATTTTGCCGAGCGGTATATCGGGTTGAAGTTGAAGTTGGATGTAAGCATCGTTGTCGATGAAGGTCAAGCCGCCGCCATATAATCCGCTTGTTAGAAAATCTGGTTGTGATATTTCATTTAAGGTTTTGTCTTCTTCGAGCGGAGTAGATTGCGTATTGTCTTGGGCAAAGGTCGGTGGGATTAGAGAAAAGATAAAGATTCCAATTAGTGAGACGAAGATGCCTCTCCAATAGTGCGTGAAGACGTTGTTTCTGTTCATGCAGCGACAATCCTTCCGTCTTTCATCTGGATGACGCGATCGGCGTTCTCTTTCAAGCCTTCATGGTGCGTCACAATAGCGATAGTGGTTTGATGTTCTTGACGTAGTTCTTGAATCAGATTCATCAGGTTATCGCTTTGGCGGCTATCTAAGTTGGCAGTGGGTTCATCAGCGAAGATGATTTTCGGACGATTAGCGAGGGCTCGCGCGAAAGAGACGCGTTGCTTTTCGCCGCCTGAGAGTTGGGCGGGACGGTGGTGCAGCCGTTCACTTAAACCAATTTGTGTGAGCAGCTCGGTCGCACGGCTTTCGGCTTCAGCGGTGTTTTTTTTCGCGAGATCCATGGCGACCATGACGTTCTCTTGTGCCGTGAGATAAGGCAGCAGATGGAACAGCTGAAAGACAAATCCGATCTTCTCGCGACGGATCACACTCATATCTTGCAGTTCGGGATCAATCGGTTCGCCATCAATTCGGATTTGACCGGCATCCGGTGTTAGAATACAACCGAGGAGGCTGATGAGTGTCGTCTTCCCGCAGCCACTGTCGCCCATAATCATTACCAGTTCGCTCTCTTCAATCGTGATGTCAACAGAATCAATTGCGACGACGGTTGCATCGCCTGTCCCGAAATGTTTGGTTAAACCGGTGCCTTCTACTATCGCTGCCATTTAGATTTCTCCCCGGAAAGCAATCATCGGATCTACCGCGATCGCTTTGCGTGCCGCCAGATAACCGCTACCGCAACAGACAACAAAACTGATACACGCAACGATAATCGATTCGACGAAATTAATTAAAACAAAGATCGGTGCCGCTGCCGCAAAGACATAGGACAGCATAAGCCCAAGCAACACACCAACAGCGGAGATCAGGACAACCTGTTTTAGCAGGAGTCCCATCACATAGCCGTTTGAACCTCCGATTGCTTTCAGGACTCCGATCTCTTGTGTCTTTTCCAGCATCGTCACATAGGTAATCATCCCGATGAGAATACCTGCCGCTAACCACAACATCACCCGCAGGAATTGCACTGCTTTCATCGGTTCGTCAACATAGTAGGCAATGATGTCCCTGAGCGTCTGTTTTAAGGTGCGCGCTTCAATGGTTTCCAAAGCATCTAAATCGGCGGCGATCTGTGCGGGTTGTTCGCTTTTGTTTGTTTTGGCGATCATCATGTTCACATGTGGTGTATTACCGAGTAGGAGTTTCTGGGCAATGCGGACATCCATAAAGAGCAGCGGTGTATCCAAAACGAACATGAGGCTTTTTGCCTTTCCGACAACTCGCACCTTTTCGTTCCCAAGGGTGATCTGTTCTCCAATTTCCAGTCCCATTTTTTCGTCGACGACCACCTCGTAGGGGACTGGGTCTTCGGGTCTATAGTCTTCAAAATTACTCCCAGTGAACATTCTGCCCTCAACGGTGCTCTTGGGTCCGCCGAGTTGACCCAACTTGTATCCGACAACGATTGCTTTGGTGGATTTTCCTCGGACGGTGGGACGCGCTTGCGCAAAAACCAAGGGAGCCGCGGAGTCTGGCACTAAGCCTGGTCCTGAATTCAGGAATGCCATGTATTCCTCAACGACCATGGAAAACCCGATAAACGCGCCTCCAGAGCCTTCAGCGGATATCCAGACATCGGCACCGGTGGATTCGACGTATTGTCGCGCTTGGATACGCATACCGTTCATGATGCCGCCTAACAGTAGGATCAGCGAGATCAGCACGGTGATGCCGAGTGCTGTTAGCACAACTCTCGCTTGACGATAGCGCATGTCTTTGAGAAATAGTGTTTTCATGATTTTTTAACTATGGGATTCCTGTTCAGTTTTGTCTGTCGGTTACGGTACACGGAGTGTGCCTACTACTTTTAATTCCTCTAATTATTGCAAGGCAGCAAGCCGCTCGGGCATCGTTTGTCGTTTGCGGCGATGCAACTGGACGTGTTCCTGATACGCACCGTCATCTGCCTCAACACCGGTCTCGCGTTCGAGGAAAAGCGGAAAATCGGACGCGGGTGGCTTGGCATTATGATACGCGTTGCTATAGCTCCGCATGATAATACGCTGTTCGCGGTTCAGTGTCTCTAACCATTCCGGTGAGGAGTGGAATCGATCAGCAGGTGTAACCCATGACGGGCAGTAAGCAACGAAAATGTTGTAGCGCACTACATCGCTCTCGTTCGGTTCAACGCGATGCCAGATGCTCGAATGCATTACCGTCATTGTCCCTTTACGCGGGCAGACGACCATTTCCCCCGGAATGCTTTTGTGTGTATCATAACCGTCCATATACTGTTGACGATGGCTCCCCGGCAACACGACGAGATTGCCCATCTTCTCTCTCGGCAGATTGGTCAGCCAATATCCGATTTTGATTTGCAACGGCAGTTTGGGCGAAAATACACCATAAGGGAGCGCACGCGCACCGTCTGGATGCCACTGATTGTATTGCTTGCCGCCGGGTGGACGCAGGAAAAACTGGCTTATATGGAGTTTAAGGAGCTCCCCAAATAGGTCATACGCGAAACCGACATGCCGCTCGTGATCAATTAGGTTGGCGAACACAGGGTCTCGTTCGACGATATTCTGCATACCGAGGTAGCCTCCAGGCTTATATTTCGGATGGATCGCCGCAACGCGGTCTATCGCGTCAATATAGGGCTGAATGTCTTCATCGGAGATCGCATCTTCAATGAAGATAATGCCGTCTTCGTTAAACGTCTTCCACTGTTCTGGTGTGAATCCAGGGGGCGCAACACGATATTTTTGTTCAGTATTCATTGGAAACTCCTTTCATTATGGTTTTATAGCAAATCCCGTGCCAGTCTGGACAATGCCACGCTGGTTAGGTTCTTTGTGAAATGTCCAGAAGTAACTGCACAAAATAGGGCAGATTTTGTATCTAATAGCACGAGAATGGGCAGATGTAATTAACCTTTCTGGGTTCTGGTTAAATACTTCTTAAGGTGAACGCCTATTCAATTAAGAATACCATATTTTACCAGAAGCGTCAAACGCTAATAATAAAATACCCCAAACCCAAAGTGTAAATATTGGATTTGGGGCAACAAGATTGCAGTTGTCTACGAACTGAAGTCAGCTTGATAGGGTCAAGTCTTACGAAACCTCAACTGCCGTTTCGTAAACATCGTTCTGAACTAACCATACGGAAACTGCCTGGATGAGTATCTGATTTGCTCGTTCAACAATAGGATTTAACGATGGAATATGGGCAAACATTTTTTGTGCTCGGTGTTTCAGGTTTGCAATTGATGGCAGCTCGAGAATTTTCATTTCTTTAAGAAATGCTTCAACTTCTGCCTGACTGATACGAGCACGGTTACGCAATTCTTCTAACTTCGGTGTATGTGCCCATGCTTTTAGAACTGTGTTACCGATTTGTTCAATCGAAAAACTTGAAGCGAGTTGTTGCGCTGTGTTTTCGATGGTAGCTAACGACAATTTACGTTTACCGGCGACTACATGTGCTGGAGGTAATCGAAGGTCCCAAACAATCCTAAAAATGGACAAAATTTTCAGAATATAGTAGGTGACATCAATTTGCCACCAACGAAAGCCTTGCGGTGTGGCACTTGGAAAGTGGTGATGATTATTATGCCATCCTTCTCCCAAGGTAATGATAGCGAGAAGCCAGTTGTTGCGAGAGTCATCACCGGTGACATACGGTTGTTTGCCTATTACGTGGGAAAGTGAGTTAATCGTAAATGTGCCGTGGAACAGGAGTACCGTACTCACGAAGAAGCCTACGACGAGTCCCGACCAACCTGCAATCGCCCAAACGAGAACACCTAATAGGATTGGCGGTACTCTATCCCATTTATCAAGCCAAACGAGTTCTGGATATTTCTGGAAATCCTTAATTGTTGTACTGTAATCTACGGTCCGTCCGCGTTTAGAGAAAATCCAAAGCACGTGAGAATACCAGAACCCGTGTTGGACCGGGGAATGTATATCTTGTTCCGTGTCGGAGTGTTTATGGTGTTCGCGATGTTTTGCTGCCCACCATAGGGTGCCTCGTTGTGCTGAACTTTGACCCAGAAACGCCAGGAAAAATTGGAATCCACGGCTGGTTTTATAAGAACGGTGCGAAAAGTAACGATGAAACCCCGCCGTAATGCCGAACATGCGGATAACGTACAATGCACCACATATAATCCAGTCGATCGGTTGAACATCTACCCAGAAAATTGCGAGGCATGCGAGGTGAACAGTTATAAATGGTAGAACACGAGGGTGAATGATGTCCGCCTCATCGGCTGGACTTGTAGGACATGGTTCGGTTGACAATTATATTCTCCTTGCTATGGATAGCGGTTGCGTTTTGTATAGTCAAGTATAAATCGTCCTCAGACTAACGATAGGGCGAGGCACGGAACCTCGCCCTATTATGTCAAATGTTTCAGTCTTACTGTTTCTCACGCAAACGGGCTTCTAATGCTGCCAATTCATCGGATAGTTCTTCGGGCAGCGTTTCCTCAAAGCGTGCGTAATGCTCCCGAATGGATTCAATCTCGTTGAGCCATTCTTCAACATCCACGTCCAGAAGTTCTTCCATCTGATCGTCCGTTATGTCCAATCCGCTGGTGTCAATTGCACCGGATGCTGGTAGATAACCGATGGGGGTTTTGACCGCTTCACCTTTTCCAGAGACGCGTTCCACAATCCATTTCAACACACGACTGTTTTCGCCGAAGCCGGGCCAGAGCCATCCGCCGTCGGCATCCTTACGGAACCAGTTGACGTAGAAAATCTTCGGAAGTTTGCTGGCATCGGTGTTTTCACCCATCTCCAACCAGTGTGCGAAGTAGTCACCCATGTTATAACCACAGAACGGGAGCATCGCCATCGGATCGCGTCTGAGTTCACCAACGGTGCCAGCGGCGGCTGCCGTGCGTTCGGAAGAAGCGATGGAACCGATAAAGGTGCCGTGTTGCCAATTGAATGCTTCAAACGCGAGCGGGACAGTAGAGGCGCGTCGTCCACCGAAGAGGATCGCCGAGATTGGGACACCGTTCGGGTTCTCCCAGTTCGGGTCGATGATTGGGCATTGTGCGGCTGGGGTTGTATAACGTGAATTTGGGTGTGCAGCTGTTTTCTCGCCACCCGGATGCCACTCTTCACCAAGCCAACTTGTGAGTGTTTCGGGTGGGTCTTCGCTCATCTCTTCCCACCAGACATCGCTGTCTTCTGTGAGGGCTGCGTTTGTGAAGATCGAGTTTGAGGCAAGCGTGTGCATGGCGTTCGGATTGGTATCCATCGACGTGCCGGGTGCCACACCGAAGAAACCAGCTTCTGGGTTAATCGCGTAGAGCCGTCCGTCTTCACCGAATTTCATCCATGCGATGTCGTCTCCGATAGTCTCCGCTTTCCAACCGGGTATTGTCGGCGTGAGCATTGCGAGGTTTGTCTTACCACATGCACTCGGAAACGCTGCGGCGATATAGGTTTTTTCACCTTCGGGACTCGTTAAACCCAAAATGAGCATGTGTTCTGCCATCCATCCGTCATTCTTTGCCATTATGGAGGCGATCCGGAGGGCATAGCATTTTTTACCGAGGAGTGCGTTCCCACCGTAGCCGCTACCGTAGGACCAGATGGAGCGTTCATCGGGAAAATGTACGATGTATTTATTATCCGGATTGCAGGGCCACGAGACATCTTCTTGTCCGGGTTCGAGTGGCATTCCAACAGAGTGTAGACACGGCACGAAATCACCGTCTTCACCTAAGATATCTAACACGGCACTGCCCATGCGTGTCATGATCCGCATATTAACAACGACGTAGGGCGAATCGCTGATTTCAACGCCGATATGTGAGATAGGTGAACCGAGGGGACCCATGCTGAAAGGTACAACGTACATCGTTCTGCCTTTCATACAACCTTTGAAGAGTCCTTTGAGAGTCTTCTTCATATCGTCAGGGTCGTGCCAATTATTCGTCGGTCCTGCTTCAAGAGGTGTTTTTGAGCAAATGAACGTTCTGTCTTCAACACGTGCGACATCCGCAGGGCTGGAACGAGCGACGTAGCTGCCTGGACGCTTTTCTGGGTCCAAGCGGAAAAAAGTTCCATTCTGAACTAATTCTTCACACAACCGATCGTTTTCTTCCTGGGAACCGTCACACCAATAGATAGAATCGGGTTGGCAAAGTTCAGCCGCTTCTTCGACCCAATTCTGTAATTTCTTGTTTTTCGTCATTTAAACCTCCAATTGTTAGTTAAATTACGTTTATTACTGCTCCTATATATTTTATAACATATTTCATCACTTGGCAAATTAAAAGGGTGGGGCAATTTGTAGTAGATTTTGGAATTGATCAGATACTATGATTTTAGGTTTTCTATCTGTCTTAGGTGGGAGGTCGCTCCTACAGAAAAAGGGATGTTTTTGCTTGGGTGTTTCCCCAGGATTTAGAAATCCGCGCTATGGGTGAGTTATAAGGAAAGGGCGAGGTTAACATGGATTTTTCCTCGCAGTAGGGAATCTCCTGCGGCGAGACCATAATTGATACGTAAGATGCCGCCTCTTGATTCAAGACGCGCTCCAAAGCCGTAGCCGACTCGGAGTTTGTCGAAGACAGACGGTTTTTCAATCAAAGTGACTGAACCTAAATCTGTGAAGACGAAAATCTGTGAATCGGGTCCGACGAGGAATCGATATTCAAGGTTCGCGTATACACGCCGCGGTCCAGAAAACCAATCTTCATCATATCCGCGTAGCGTGGTCGCGCCGCCGAGGTAGAAAAGTTCAGTTGGCGGAATGCCTGCGTAAGATCGGCTTGCAAGCTGCGCCGTAAAACCCCACGCCGCTGCACCGTGGAGTTCAACTGCAATCGTCTGCTTTCGCCATGTTGGGAAATACTGCTGCAGGGAGAGCCATGCCTTCCGAAGGCGGAAATCGCTCCGTGACACTTCAAAAGCGATGCTATCACGCCGTCCACGTGTTGGATTCAGGAAATAGTCGCGGGTGTCCCGTGTCAATCGGAGTGTGACGCTATATTTCGTCCCACTATACGCATCTGTTTCGGTTGGCGGAGTAGGACTTGGTTCGGAAAAGAGTGATGTCTGGGATTGGATATTGAGTGGAGGGACTGTTGTCGGAGGCAGAGTGGTAGAATTTGGCACCTTAATCTGTTTATACCCTAATGTCATGGTTCCCTCAAAGACGCGTCCGAAGTTCGTCGTTGCGCTTAAGTTACTCGAGTGCTCTTCGGAGACTGTTTCGGTGCCGAGTGAATCCGTATTTGTAGGCTGCTGTTTTAGTTGTCCGTACTCTATGCCGATTGTTAAAGGTTTACCGAATATCCACGGTTCTGCATAACCGAGTCGAAGGATCTTGAGCAGCCCGGATTTCCAATAAAAATTAAACTGTCTCCCAGTTCCGAGCAAGTTGGTTTCGCGGGCTTCAAACACACCAGTAAGTTGTGGTGCAGCGTCCGTCTCTGAATCCGGCGGTGCGTATCCGATGACACCGCTCAACTGTCCTGTCTTTGCTTCGGTTACCCGTGCATGGAAGTTAATCCTGTCTTCTGTATTGCCTGCTTCCAATACATTCGGATTGACTTGATAGAAATACCCCAAATTTCGGAGGCGATGATAACTCGTGTCGATGTCGCGCTGATCGAAGTTTTGATCCGGTTTCACTCGGATTTCCCGAAGGACTACTTTGGTCTTCGTTTTTTCAAGTCCGCTGACCTTGACCTCACCAATCTTCACCTGTGCCCCTTCGCGGATATTCAGTTTGAAGTCAACGGTGCCTGCTGCCGGTGATAATTGGAAGTCTTGAGGGACAATCTCAACTTTCGGATATCCGTGTTCGCTGTACAGGGTTTGAAGGCGGTCAATGCCACGCTCCAATGCGACTTGTGTAAAAAGTCTGCCCTGTTTTAAACCGAGTTCATCACGAATTTCGGTCTCTGAAAAACGTTGGTTTCCAGTAAGTGTGAGTGTGCCTGTTCGGATCTGTTTGCCTTCGACAATTTCTACTGTAATCGATACATGGACTTCATTGTTGAGCTGTCCGATTCCCGAAATCGGTGTAACCTCAGAGGACGTTTCTGCGAACACAAAACCTGCTTCTTGATACGCTGCGACGATGCGTTCAAACCGATCTATAATCTCCGAACGGGAATAAGCCTTTTCTTTTTCCCATCCGAATAGATTTATCAACTTTTTTTGATTTAAATGTTCGTTGCCATTAAAACGGAGTTGATGAATGCGATAACGCTGCTCTGTCTTATCCGCTCCTTCGTTATCGGGTGATGTCGTTTCTAAGGCAGTGGCCTGTTCTGCGGTTTCAGTACCAGACAGTGTTTGGGAGATGCTCGTTAAACAGATGAGTAAGCAGCTAAAAAATAGGATAATTCTTGGCAGTCGTAGGTTAGACATCTATTATCTCCGATAAACTTGCATCTGTCCCAAATAAGTATTTTAACATGTGCGATGCGTTAAAAGCAAACGATCCGTTCGTGTAGGTAGTAGTTTTGTATTACTTACGCACTTTTGATCGTTAACCCCTTAAATCCCCGTTATCAGCGGATTTGCCCTATATGCCTCTGATAGAGGAGTTCCGTAAAATCAATGTTTGAATGGTGATCTTAAACGATGTGTTCCTTGTAAACAAGAAAAAATTTGATAAAATTCTGCAAATATGGTATCATATTAAGCAAGCGTTAAATTTATTCATAAAGATTTCAACATGTACCACAATCATTAAAGTTACGCCTGCAAGGAGATACGGATATATTATGCCAAATGCTTTATTTGTTTATCCGAAGTTCCCGCCATCTTATTGGGGTTTTAAATACGCCTTAGAATTTCTTGGTAAAAGATCATCAATGCCCCCGCTTGGATTATTGACTATCGCTGGAATGTTTCCTGATAATTATGCCTCAAAAGTCGTTGATATGAACATTGAACCGCTGACAGATGCGCATCTTCAGTGGGCAGATGTTGTACTGACATCGACAATGATTGTTCAAAAGGACTCGCTCTATGAAGTCGCAGAACGTTGTAATCAGGCAGGCGTGCCGATAATTGCTGGCGGACCACATCCGACCTCCTACTATGACAATATCAAAGAGGAGACTGATGCCACGATTGACCATTTCCTCTTTGGTGAAGTTGAGGAGATCTTTGAAGACTTCTTAACCGATTTTGAGAGCGGTAGTGCAAAAGAGATTTACCGCGAGACTCGCAAGCCGGATATTACCAAGACCCCCCCACCTCGTTATGATCTCATCGATATCAACGCGTATGGGTCGATGGCACTCCAGTTTTCGCGTGGATGTCCTTTCAATTGCGAATTTTGCGATATTACGAAGTTGTTCGGGCGTGTCCCGCGGACGAAGAGCAATGAGCAGATGCTCACCGAGTTTGAAATGCTCTATAAACTCGGTTGGGATGGCGCAATGTTTGTTGTTGACGATAACTTTATCGGTAACAAACGCGACGCGATGCGCTTGCTTCCGGCTGTCAAGCGGTGGCAAGAAGAACGCCAATTCCCCTTCTCACTCTATACCGAAGCGAGCGTAAACCTCGTCGAAATTCCTGAAATGCTTGACGCAATGAGCGATGCCGGGTTTAACATGGTATTCCTTGGCATTGAGAGTCCCAACGATGAAGCACTCCTTGGCACCTCCAAAGGGCAGAATACGAGCAAAGAGGAGGAAGCGGGTAGTTACCTCTTGCGTGCGATTAGGAAGATACAGAGTAGAGGGATGGAGGTCACCGGCGGATTTATCATCGGGCTTGACGGCGATACCGAGTTTAATTCGCACATTGATTTTATTCAGAAAGCAGGCATTCCGATGGCAATGGCTGGTTTGCTCACTGCTTTGAAAGAAACAGACCTCTGGCACCGACTGAAACAGGAAGATCGGTTGCTTGGGGAGTCCAGCGGAAATCAGACCGACATGACGCTTAATTTTGTACCGGAAATGCCGCGTGAGGAACTTATGTCGGAGTATCGGCGGGTTGTTTCTACACTCTATGATCCTACGCTGAAGAACTATTTTGCCCGATGTTTGACCCTGCTTGAGCACATGCCTCGTACTTCGCACAATGTGAGATCCATTCGGCCAGAGGAGTTGCGGGCGTTTATTCGTTCGCTCCAGAAACAACTTTTCTCCAGACAGGGTGTGGAATATGTCCGGTATTTGGTGAAGGTGCTGAAAAACCATCCGGAGATGTTCCCCGAAGCGGTCAGGTTGGCAGTCATGGGTTATCATTTGGAGAAGACGACGCGTCATACGATCGCTGTTGAAGATTTCAGGAAGTTCTTGGATTATGAAATGGACACGTTTAAGGAAGAGGTTTCGCAGTTCACACAGACGCAGGGTGACCGAATGAATGAAATTCAGAACTATTCGCGGAAACTCTTTACACGTGTGAGGAAGGAATACGACTCAATTCACGAGGATTTTCGATACGCTGCACACAGTGCGCTTGCGGGTTTCCAGAAATCCATGTTCAAGGAATACCTTGACGCGGAGCTCAATGCTTTCAAGGAGGCTGTCAGCACTTTCGCAAAGGCACAGACAGAAAGACTCAGCGAACTCCAAGCGTATGTCCACAATCTCTTCGCCCGTGTCCGTGCTCAACACGAACAACTCCACGACGATTTCAAGCAGAATGCCCAGGAAACCTTTGACGCTTTCCGGGACTCCGTCACGCGACATTTAGAGCAACTTTTCGGTTCTGTTCCTGTCCAGCTTGAAGAGCTCGGTTAATCAGACCATGGTGTCTATTGAGATAGAAAATCTCGGTTTTACCTATCCGAGTCGTGATACGCCGACACTTCAAGATATTACGACCCACGTCTCTTCTGGGGCGTTTGTGCTGCTGACGGGTCCAACAGGATGTGGTAAGTCTACGTTATTGCGGACATTGAACGGTTTGATTCCGCACGCTTCAGCAGGCGTGCTCACAGGGTCGGTTCGTCTTGACGGTAAATCCATTGCCGCACAACCGATCGCTACCACATGCCAACACGTCGCCCTCCTCTTCCAAAATCCCGACGATCAACTCTTTTGCACACTGGTCGAAGATGAAATCGCTTTTGGACTTGAAAACCTCGGTTTCCCTCCCAAAGAAATTAAAAGACGGATTGCTGTCGCCTTAGAACAGGTAGGACTCCCCGATTTCGCGTCGCGGGAGATCGCATCGCTTTCCGGTGGTCAGAAACAGCGTGTTGCGCTTGCTGCTGTTTGTGCGATGCAACCGCAAGTCTTGCTCTTAGACGAGCCAACGAGCCACCTTGATCCCAAGGGGACGCGGGACATTCTTGATATTGTTGCGCGACTCAATCGCGAGATGGGCATAACGGTCATCTTGGCAACCCACCGAACGAAAGAGGTTGCCCCGCTGTGTGACCGTGTATGGCTGATGGATAGAGGACGACTCTGCTTGGATTTACCGAAAGCGGAGGCGTTTCAGAACCTTACCCTATATCAGCGTTTAGGTGTGCAGATACCAGAAACCGGGAAACCAGTGGTAGAAACACCTCTTGCGCGTGATCGAGAAACTGCATCGCAAGTCCCTCTCCTTAGCATTCACGAGCTTCAGTTCCGTTATCCGAACACTGTTCAGAATGCAGTGCGTTCGATTTCTTGTGAGGTGCCTCGTGGAGAAGTCGTCGCGATTATGGGTGCGAACGGTTCTGGTAAAACAACCTTGATTCATCTCATTGCTGGCTTGCTACGTCCATCAGTAGGTGAGGTGATTATTGATGGAAAGTCGTCCAGTCGCCTGAAGCTCCATCAGTTGGCAGGTAAAGTCGGTATCGTTTTTCAGAATCCCGACTTGCTGTTGCAGGCGGAAACCGTTCGCGATGAGGTGGCATTCGGTCCAAAAAATCTTAAATTCTCCACGCAGATTCTTGAAGAGCGAGTTAACAGGACACTCACCCAGTTTGACTTGAACAATTTTGCCTCAGAGGCACCCTATTCGTTATCGCGTGGGCAGCGTCAGCGGGTTGCTGTTGCTGCAACTTTTTCATTACATCCGGACCTTTTCCTTCTCGATGAACCCACCACAGGGCAAGATGCGCAGCATCTCCATCAGTTGATGGACGAGCTTTGCGATGAGATCCAGCAGGGGGATAAAACCCTCATTTTCGCAACGCACGACACAGAACTTACCTTGAAATACGCACACCGCGTTCTCCTATTACAAGGTGGTGAATTGATTTTTGATGGCGCACCCTATATTGCCTTTGCGAACCCTGAACTTCTACAGCAGGCATCGTTATAATTGCTTCCTTCCTACTCACTAATAAGTTTCCAACCACGATGAAGGTTTTCATTCTAACTCCTGTGATAAGTTTCGTTTATTGTTATTTAACGTAAACGCGATCTATTGCAGAAACGTTATAACAGATTAGGTGTTCTTGGGTCGGATATGCTAATCGAAAGACAACTACTTTGAATTATCATAAAAGGAGAATGAGAATGCAAGTAAATAAAAGATGGATTTTCGTGGTTTTCTTATCTCTGTTACTTCCTGTTACCGCGTATGCTCAAACGGGTTTATATGAATTGCCACAAGGAAGAATGGCTGTTGGACTTGGTTTTACCGGAGTTGACTTTAGTAGAAGTCAAGACGCTATGGGAATAGGTGGGAGTCTGAGTTACGGTGTTAGTAGTCGGACAAAGATTACTCTGGGAACAAATATAGGCATTATTGACAAAGAGCGATATGGAGGTTCAGGAATTGATATTCCGCCGCCTGTCATGGTAGGTATTGGGCCATGGCATGTTAGCCCTTTAGGACAAACAGGTTTAGATTATTTTTTTTCGGGAGGTCTCTACACCTTATTTTCTCGAGTGTATAATGCTTCTACAAATGAAACAGTTGGGAATGCCCGCAGCATAAGACTTTCCGGTGGCGGTGGTATTTCAAAACGTATACAGACTAATTTCGGATGGACACTAAACCCATTCTGCGGCGTATCCTATTCACGGTCTTGGACACGCATATCGACTAAAGGAGTGCTTGAAGAAACAGGACGTAATCGGATATCTTCTCACTTTGGAGGAAGAGCAGGGCTGGAAGTTGAAGTGTCACCAACAATAAGTGTAATAGGGGCTTTCGGTGTCTCTTTTAAAAATATTGATGGGAGTTTTAGTATCGGGTTAAATTTTCATTGAAGGTATCCAGAGAGTTCCAACGGTAAGTACTTTCTGCCCGCTGGCGAGGTTTCCTAACCTCGCCAAATAGGTTAAAGAAGAGGAATAAAGATGCGGAGAAAAGAAAGATGGACTTACATAGTTTTCTTATTCGTTCTGTGTCCTGTTATGGCGTATTCTCAGACAGATTTATACGGATTATCGGGAGGAGAGGTAGCTGTTGGCGTTAGTTTTGGTAGAAGTCAAAATTCGAGTGGGATGGGAGGAAGTATTGGCTACGGTATTAGTGATAGGACGAAGGTTGCTCTCAGAGGGGGTGTCAGTTTTGCTGATGAAGACTTGTATGATAGTTCAAGTGTTCATCTTCCGCCAGCCCTCGGAAGTGGAGTTGAGTTAATTCATATTAGGACTTTAGGGCGAACAGGCTTAGATTATTTTTTCTCCGGAGGCGTGCACACTACATTTTCTCGGACGCTTGATGCTTCTACAAATAAGATACTTGCAAGTGCGCGTAGTGTTGGATTTTCCGGTGGAGGCGGTCTGCTAAAACGCTTAGAGACGGACTTTGGGTGGAGCCTAAACCCTTTCTGTGGTATAGTTTTTTCAGAAGCTGGAACAAACCTGGATACTAAGGATGGAAGTGTAGAAGTAAGGGGAGATTCGACCTTTTTTAGCTTTGCAGGAGGCATAGGATTGGAGATTGAAATTTCACCGATGGTAAGTATTGTTGGGGGTTTCCAGATCTCTCTTAAGGATTTCTATAGAGGTTTTAGCATTGGGTTGAATTTTCATTGAAGATGCTGTCAAAATCAACCGAGTGTTCCTATGGTGTCCTCTCTTTACTCGCTGGCAAGGTTTCCTAACCTCGCCAATCGTGGGAATCTTGACAGTCCTTACGTGATGTGTTATACTTCAATTAAAAGGACGGCTCGTATGGTTACCCGACAGGAAATCCAGGCTACATGTGATGATATCGTGCGCGAATTCGCGCCACTACAAGTTATCCTCTTTGGTTCCTATGCTTATGGCACTCCGACAGAGGACTCGGATGTAGATCTGCTTGTTGTGATGGATATTCCGAAATCAGAGTTTACTCGTAAGGCTATTGAGATACGACAACGTATTCCATACCGTTTCGGTATGGACCTGTTCGTCCGGTCGCCGGAAGAGATTGCCTATCGTGTTTCGTATAACGACTGGTTTCTCCGAGAGATCACTGAAAAAGGGGAATTGCTCCATGGGGCTGAGGCAGACTGCAATGTTAAAAATCTACAATTCACACATTACGGATCAAATCTTACCGAGAAGAAGGACTGCATGAATCCATTGACGCTGGAGTGGATAGAGAAGGCTGAAGATGGTTATAGAACAGCAAAGTGGCTTCAGCAAGCTCCGGATCCCGTACATGACGCTATTTGTTTCCACGCCCAGCAGTGTATTGAGAAATATCTAAAGGCGTGGATGCAAGAAGCGAACATTCCTGTTCAACGGACGCATAACCTTGAAGAATTGCTGGCGTTAATTGTACCTATACAACCTGCTTGGTCCGATTGGCAGCCTGATTTTAAGATAATAACTGCGTATGCAGTGGATCCTCGATATCCGGGAGATTCAAGAACAGCCGAGGATACACAACACGCTATGCATATCTGTGATGTGGTGCGTCAAGCCGTTCGCACGCAGCTAAAGCTTGAGATACCTAATTGATATTGAGACAAAACCTTTCCTTTTGTGCAAAAAAATTCAACTGTTGTAAAAAGTAAAGTACAACTCGCTTCATAATTCTGTTAAGGAGAAAAACAGGTGAAAATAAATTCTACATTTCATGTTCTCGTTTTTTTGATGGCACTGCTGACCTTCAGTATACCTTACCATTCATAAAGAGATAGATGCCTAAAAACCGCCAATTTCCCATAACGCTTCTGTTTACGCTCTTTCTGGTCAATACGCTCTACGCCGCACCGTTAAAGACGCTCTCCTTAGACTTTACGCGTGAGTTAACCGAAAACGGCAAAACAGAGCACATTGCAGGCATACTCCACTACGATGTAAAGGCAGCGAGAGTTGTTGTTGAAGTCACTCAACCTCTTAAGCAGATAATGGTGGTGAAGGACAAGACATTGGAAATCTATTATCCTATAGAAAAACAGGCATTCCGTTTTATTTCCAAAGGACGGATTCCGCTTCCATTTGTTGAGTCTATCATCCAGTCCACGCAAGCAGAATATGGGTTGACAGCGATCGGGTATTCTTTGGAAAAACACGATATTGTAGATAAGGTGCTCTATACCTATTGGACACCACCTGAAAAAGCGAAAGAGAAACTCGGCACCGTCATCCTCGGTATGCGGAATGACCGACTTATTTCTGCCGAAGTCAAAAACCCAAAGGGGTATATCATCGCCAGATCACACTATGAAGATCACAGCAAAATTGGTATTAATTATATTCCGATGAGGGTCACCTCGAGCGCGTATGGACCGAAATCTGAGGTGATTCAGTCTGAACACATCTTTTATAGCAATCCGCGGGTGAATGTGGATTCGCCCAATCCGCTGCTAAATTTCACAATCCCTGAATCGGTGGAGGTTAAAGAGATCAAATGGTAAATCGTCTCGTTCTTTTTTGTGTGTCGTGTTTATCCGCTGTTGTTTTCGTTTTACCAGCGTTTTCGGGTGAGGGTGCCGACCTTGCATTCATCCGAAAAGTCAACCCAATTGTGAAACCGAAACCACAAGAGGTCGTCCGTTTTAATCCGCAGGAAACTTCGGAATTGAAGTTAGTCGCGACGGGACTGATTCGTCTCTATCAGAAATTCATCTCCAGCCAAGACGCACCGACGTGCGCTTTCCATCCGACCTGTTCGCGTTTCGGCATGACATGTATACAGAAATACGGCATGGTGCGCGGCTTGCTGCTTGCTGCTGATAGGTTAATCCGGTGCAATGGGTCGCAGTGGCGGCATTACCACAAAGATAGCGTAACAGGTAAATACATTGACCCTGTTTCGGACTATGCAACCCTGAAATAGTTCTGCCTTCGTATCTGGTAGGTGAAGAAATTGGGTATCATGTTGTTTAACCCAATCTACGAGTTATATGAACACTACACAAATACACAAATTCCTGCTCATAATTTTCCTGACTGCCACTCTTTTATCCGTTGCATTCGCCGAAGAACCCATAGAATATTATGCGCCCGAAAATGTCCGTAAATTCGCCGACTTTCTATATAAGGAAGGCGACTACCTCCGCGCCGCCGGTGAATATCAACGGTATCTTTTTTATAGTTCAGGTTCAAAGGCACGCTTAGAAAGTGGACCTACTGGAGCAGGAACAGACGGCGAGCAGATTCGCTATAAAATTGCTGTCTGTTATCGTTTTGCTGGTCAACCGGAGCAAGCAATTCAGGGTTTTAAAACGCTTCTGCAAACGCATCCCGAAGGCCAATTTGCCAGTCGGGCATACTATCAAATCGGTGCTACCTATTTTCTGACGGATCAGTTTGAACAATCTGTGCGGTTTTTACGTGGAGCACTACCATACATAGCAGATACACGACAACACGCCGAAGCCGAACAACTTATTGGACTCTCTTATCTGATGCAGAAACAGTGGTCTGAAGCAGGCAAGGTTTTTGAAGTGTTGCAGAGATCGGGTATGCTTATGGTTAGCGAAAAAGCGAAGGTATATCATAAATATGTGGAAGCAGGTGCCCACCTACCGACCCGGAGTCCATTTTTGGCTGGAGTGCTCTCTACAATTGTCCCTGGAGCCGGGCGGTTCTATACAGGTAGAATCGGCGATGCCCTCAACTCTTTGTTCGTTGTTGGTATTACAGGGTGGCAAGCTTACGATGGTTTTCGCAGGGACGGTATATCATCGGTGAAGGGATGGACGATCGGCACGCTTGGCGGTATCTTCTATGTAGGCAACATCTATGGGTCGGTAATTTCAGCCCGCGTGTACAATCGCAATGTAGCGGACGAGTTCTTGACGACACTGTCTGTGGAAATACCGTATTGATCGCCTACCCTCTTTTTTCAATCTTTATCAGTTTTAAGGAAAATTGCTCCATCAAAGTCCAGAATCTCATGACGTGAATTGCGCTTGCCGCTGTTGACTCCTATGACGGACACATCAAAAGTGACAGTTCTCGTGGTACCACTCCGGTTATACACGACCCACCCATTTTCATACTCGCGGATAAAAAGCCCTGCTATATCTCGGTATTGAACCGCCTTCTTTTGCGTGGGTTGTCCGAGGTCAGCATCCCAAAAATCATACCAATTGTGTAGATGATCGGGGACTGGTATAGCATTGTCATCGCCAAACAACACATAACCGTCAGAATGCGTTAAACTAAGCGCGGTAATCATACGCATCCATCGCCGATTTTCTTCGCTGTTTCGCTCTGCGACCCGTGTGTTTAAGTCTCCCATATAATCCGTTACTACGCGCCACCCCTCTAAGCAGTTGATTCGTGGTTCTCTCAGATGCTGTTCCGCCCACAGTAGCGTCTCTTCTATCTGAAGGATCTGATCAAGGCTATATCCTTTGGCGTATTCCTGCTTGTAACACTCCATAAAGATACCGTTTACGTACGGTGCAGATTTTGGGATTTGACGCGTATTCGCGTTGACAAGGATTAAAAAGTCATCGTCTACCTGTGCTCGTATTTTGCGCAAGATAGACAATCGCGCTTCTACTTCAGCAGCCCGTGTGAGAATAGTATCTGACCAGTCATCAACACCAATTGAACTGGTCGCATCATCCTCGTTCCACCAATCCAGCATGATACCATCAAAGAGACCAGACGCGTTCAATGCCATTGCTTGATTGGCTATCAGATTCTGCACTTCCGGATTCGTGAAATCTATGAGGTAGTTGAGGACTGTATCGTTTTCGTCAATCTTTCCATCACCGTTGGTATCCTCACCCCAACCAATAATAGGTTCACCGTTCTTATCCCTGAGCCAGTAAGGTGAATCCGGCGGGTAGAAGCCAACATCCCACCAATTTTCCACGTGCGTTTCATTTTCCCGCGAGAGATATTTCGCATCTCTACATCGGATTTCAACAAGCAGTAAAAGATGAGGATTTAAGGATAGGAGTTCCTCTTTTCTTTGACCGGCACCATTGAGTTGGTTTGGATTCAAGTCTGTTGCTATACCTTGATAAGGCTGCTGCTCTGATGTATTCCAAGGAATTCTTAACAATGAGTAAGGATCGTGGAAAATGAGGTCGTGTCGGGCGAGACGATGGAGTTCGCCTTCATTGGGTCTATTTTCGATGTCGTTCCATGCCTGAAAGATTGAGGGATAATTTCTCATATATCTTTTCGTTTGAGGATTCTTTTCTGCGTCCCCGGTATTTGACGCTATTGTTCCAAGAACGAAGAAAAGCATCAGACATTTGGCATTAAAGGTTTTCATCGCTATTGTCGAAGATTTGACTTCAGTTTTCCCCATGTTGTTGCTAACTTATCCTGTGGTTTTACCGCCAACACACCTTCAATGCCCTTGTTCATCAATTCTTGAATTTCCTGTTCAGAGCGTGCGATGTTGGAGATTCGGACCTCGTCCATGCGTCCTTGCAAAAATGGACCGGCACCGCGTCCGAGCCACAAGACATCGTCGTTTGGAGTGATATTACCGCCGATTTTACCTTCGGCATCTAAAACGCCATTAATGTAAATCTTACCTTCACCTGACTTTCCGTCGTAAGTGCCAGCAATGTGCGTCCACTTTTTCAACGGCATGTCCGTTTTACCGGCAACGACTGCAGCACCCCAGGCATGCTTATCCGTAGTCATCCGGATTAAGACTTTCTTATCGCTCCGAGGTCCCACTTTGTAGGTTGTCTCTTTAGTAGCACCTGTGCCACCAGCAGTTGACCATGCCTCAAGATAGAGCCACATTTCCACTGTAAGTCCTTCAACCAAATCTAAACTCTTGCTATCAGGGATTTCTACAAAATCTCTCGGAGCGTTTCCACCAAAGACGAGTCCACCACCCGGGTTGCCTTCACCCCACTTTGGTCCCATAAGTTCACCATCGTTTCCGTTACCAGAGAGGTCTTTGACGGTTTTCCCAGTGCCTGTTTCAAATGTGTACAGAACGACGGTATGTTCGTCTTGTGCAAAACCAAGTACCCTGTCTCCAGCCATAAAGAAAGTAATAAGCACTACGGAACAGGTTATCCATATAACATTTTTCATGGTAAAATTTATCCCCTGTTAGATATATTCTCTTCTTGAAATCCTAAGTGTTGTTGATATTTTATCATGGATATATCCAATGTGCAATTTAAAATCTCAGTCCTTAGTGCGAACGAATGCCAGAGGCGGAACAGATTATCATTGTTCTCATAGCAAATTAGCGGAATTGTTCTTGTATTGTTTCTTTTCAAGCGTTATACTGAAATCATGAAAAACGCAAAATAGCGAGTATCGCCCATTTTTTTTCTTAGCATAAATTCCAGTTATCCAAACTTTGGATGCCAATGAAATAGAGACGTGACATGCAGTACACATCACAACAAAATGATTGGTTGGTTCATCCCTTTCGTCAACCTGCTTCAGTGGAAGAAAGGGATAACCAGTTGATTCTCAGTAACGGACTCATTCAACGAACATTCGTTATCTCACCTAATTTCGCAACAGTTGATTATACCAATCAAATTACCGAGAGCAGTTTTCTTCGTGGCATCAAACCAGAGGCGATGCTTACGATTGACGGACACCCATTTGAGGTGGGTGGCTTGAAAGGACAGCCTGACTACGCCTATCTTGATTTGGATTGGGTTGCGGACTTGACCAGCGATGAGAACGCATTTCAATTTCGCGGATATCGAGTCGGTGACACTGAAATCCGCTATCCGTGGGTCCGCAGACGTTCTTCGACACCATCAGCATATCCACCAGAGGGTGTGATACTGACGGCTGAGTTCTCACCACCACCATCCGTTGATTCCCTTCAGGTTTATGTGCATTATGAACTCTACCAGGGCATTCCGGTCCTGTCCAAGTGGATCACTGTTCGTAATGAGGGTCAAAAACCTATTCAATTGGATGCCTTAAGCTGTGAAATCCTTGCGGTCAACGAGCAGGAAAAGCATCGGCTACAGGTCGAAAGCGATTATGCTTTTAGTGGAATGGAAACGACACAGTGGGGTCCAGATGCGGATTACAAGACGCAAGTCGATTATCGCTATCAGATGCCACTGTTGATGACAAGTCTCTATCCACTCGGTCCGGGAATATCTCTTCAACCGGGAGAGACTTTCAGGAGTTTTCGCACCTTTGAAATTCTGCATGACAGTGATACGCTTGAACGAAAAGGACTTGCGCGTCGCAAAATGTATCGCACGGTCGCGCCACAGGTCACTGAGAATCCGATTCTAATGCACGTTCGGAGTGCCGAACCCGACGCTGTCCGTTTGGCGATCGATCAGTGCGCCGAAGTCGGATTTGAAATGGTAATTATGACCTTTGGGAGCGGCTTCAATATTGAGAGCGAAGACTCGGAATACATTGCTACAATGAAGGAATTGACTGATTATGCACATCGTAAAGGTATTCAAATCGGTGGCTATACGTTGATGTGTGCTTCACGGGGTGTGGGTGAAGACTTCAACTGTATTGACCCAAACACTGGACAACCCGGGAGTCGGTTTGGACAGAGTGCTTGTCTGGCGAGCAGTTGGGCGGATGGTTATTTCCAGCGAGTGCTGAATTTCATGGATGCCACCGGAATGGATATCATTGAGACTGATGGTCCTTATCATGGCGATGTCTGTGCCTCAACGATGCACGAGCACCATAATGGTTTGGCGGATTCCCAATTGCGCCAATGGGAAGCGTGCGTTCATTTTTACCACGCATGCCGAGCACGCGGTATCTATATCAATTCGCCGGATCGGTATTACCTCAACGGTTCAAACAAATGCGGTATGGGCTATCGTGAAACGAATTTCAGTTTGCCCCGCGAGCGACAAATTCTAATCGCTCGGCAGAATATCTACGATGGAACTTATGAAAAGACACCGAGTATGGGTTGGATGTTCGTCCCGTTGGTGGAATACCATGGTGGCGGGGCAGCCGCAACGTTTGAACCGCTTTGTGAGCACCTTGATGACTACGAAGCACATTTAGCGCAAAACTTCGGCAGTGGTGTAATTGCGTGCTATCGCGGTCCCCGGCTTTTTGATACTGAACAGACGAAAGCGGTTGTTAAGAAATGGGTTGACTTCTACAAAAAGTATCGTGACATATTGGAGTCTGATCTGATTCATGTGCGCCGCCCAGATGGTCGTTCTATTGATTGTGTGCTCCATGCCAACGCGCAAATCAGTCCGTGTGGACTCGCGATGCTCTATAACCCTACGCGGACGGGGCAACAGATGACTTTGAAGTTGCCACTCTATTATACTGGCTTGTCTGAAATTGCCAAGGTTCGTGAAGGAGAAGAGGAACCTAAACAGTACAAAATCGACCGGGATTACAATGTTGAAATTCCCATTAAGATGGAAGCCAAAAGCGTTAGCTATCTCGTTATTGAATCTGAAACATAAGTCCGATCTAACTTTTCAACTGGAGGTAAAAAATGAGAGTAATCCAGTCAACAAAAGCAATTTGGGTATATGGGACATTGATCTGTCTCAGTCTCCTGAGCACAGATCTAAGTTTTGCCAAACTCGATCCGGAAGCAGTTTTGGGAATATGGTTCTTTGATGAAGGTAAAGGCGGTACGGCAAAAGATTCTTCAGAAAATGGCAATGATGGTGAAATTGTTGATGCCAAATGGGACACTGGCAAGTTCGGCGAAGCCCTAAAATTTGAGGGTGGAGGTCATGTTGCTGTTGGTGATTTTGCTGACTATGAGGATAAAGTGTCAATTGTGGCTTTGATTAAAACACCTGCAGCCCCTGCATGGTCTGACATCATTGTAGGTCCCTGCGGTGACGTTATCTTGACATTAAGGGACCACAAATTAAACTTCGCTGGCCAGTGTGCACAACCGATTCCGCATAATACGTGGTCTAAAACCTTGTTGAACGATGATAAATGGCATCACATTGCGGGGACTTATGACGGTAAAAAAGTGAATGTCTATGTCGATGGTGAGTTAGAAGCATCTAATGCCGCCGCAGGTCCATTTAAAACGGGACCTAAGTATATCGGCTCAAGAGATGACAAGCAAGAGGCGTACACAGGTCTCATTGATGAAATCGCATTTTTCAATGTCGCACTCTCGGAAGCTGATGTGAAAGCGATTGCAGACAGTGGATTATCTATCGCACTCGGTTTTGCAGCAGTTTCTCCTCAAACGAAACTGACTAAGGTTTGGGCGAAATTGAAAATGGAATGGTAATCCGCTAAGGGTGTTAACTTCGTTATTACACGTGAGTTCGACTTCCGTATGTCGTGAAACCCAACGTTTCATCGCGCCTCGGTTGGTGAAGTGTTGGGTTCACATGACAGTCTACCAAAAATACCGTTTTTTGATACTGGGACGTCTTGTCTTTCCCCATTCAATCCAATCTACAAGAACCTGATTCTTATGTATCGTCCTCGCCTTAAATAAATTTTGAAACTTTATGAAACCATCCTTGTAGAAGAAAACCTGTGTAGCGAAAGGGTTGCTATTTTTTTTTTTGAACAAATCCAGCCCTTATTTGCCTAATCTAACAGAGGAAGATGTACCAAAAATTTCTAACCGTTAGTGGGGAAATCCATGAAAAAGAAATACTTTATCATAGCACTTTTCGCTTGCACGCTAATGCTTTCAACTATAGTTGTACTAAATACTTGGACACAGAGTAAGCTGTCCATAGACGAAAAACGGTTCGACCTCGACCGGAATGACGCGCTCAGTGAAGCTGAACAGCAGCTCATGTTTAGGGTGATGAGACTTGAAGCGACGCGGGGAAGTAAGTTCAGTACGCAAGAGATCCGTGAAATGCTGCAACAAGATGGTCAGAGAGGTAGATCTCGCCGAAGAGGCGGATTTGGCAGAGGACGCGGCTCTCGAGAACCCTCGGGCCCACGTCTCGACCCAGAGCAGGTCGCATTTAAAGATGGTGCAGCCACGATTCCTGATCGCGAGACGTTCAAAAAGCTGTCGTATCAAGGGACAGATGTCCGTATTGATACGCAACTAACCGGAATTGAATTTGTAAAGTTTCAGATTGAGAGGACCCATACACAAAATCCACAACTTTATTTTATGAATACGAAGACACATCGGTCTCATGGAAGTTTCATGGGTGCTGCGGGTTTAGGACGGGGTCAGGGGCAAATGCGCGGCGTGTTGAGTTATCGTCCACTTTTCACTTCTCCGAATGGTGAACCGGGTGTTTATACCTTTGAGTTTAACCCAAATGATGCCTTCCCTTTTGAAGAAATTAAGCTTGCTCACGATCTACTCGTCGCTAAAATGCCGGTACTAAAAAATCGGCTTGGCTATTGTCCATTGTGGGGAGCCATCGGTATTTATAATCGCGAAAAAGCATTGTATGACGCAGCGGAATTCCCAGTCTATTTTGAAGATGACCTTTACGCCAACATCGGTTACCTACCGCTGAATCAAGCAGCGTCGTTTGGTCGTCTACGTGTATTAGAACCGGATGAACGTCCTACAGTTCGGGACATCGTCATCTGCAAAACGTTACCGAACGAGATGCCGCGGGTTGCCGGGGTTATCACGGGTGTTCAGCAAACACCGCTTTCGCATGTCAATCTTCGTGCTATCCAAGACAAGGTTCCTAATGCTTTCATCGCTGAGGCGTGGAAAAATGAAAGGATCGCACCACTCATTGGCAAGTACGTCTACTATAAGGTGAACGCAGACGGCTTTGAAATTAGGGAGGCGACACTTAAAGAGGTAGAAACTCACTTCGCTGATTTACGTCCCCCGAAAGTGCAGAAACCTGAACGGGATCTTTCTGTCACGAAAATTTTATTGCTTGACGACATCAAGTTCACGGACACGGCGCGATTCGGTGTGAAAACGGCTAATATGGCGACCCTCCGCACATTCGGATTTCCTGAAGGGACTGTGCCAAACGGATTTGGTGTTCCTTTCTATTTCTATGAAGAATTCATGAAGCATAACGGCTTCTATGAGAAACTTGAAAATTTGCTGAAGGATCCGGCGTTTCAGAGTGAACAGGACACAAAAATAGCGGAACTGAAAAAATTTCGGTCGGAGATTAAGAAGGGGAAAATGCCAGCATGGATGATGGACGCGCTTTTAGAATTGCAAAGCGCGTTTCCAGAAGGTACATCTCTCCGGTGCCGTTCCAGTACGAATAACGAGGACCTACCCGGTTTCAGTGGGGCAGGGTTATACGACTCCTACACACATCATCCAGACGAGGGACATCTATCGAAGTCGATTAAACAAGTGTTTGCAAGCCTCTGGAATTTCCGAGCGTTTGAGGCACGTGATTTCTATCGCATTGACCATTTTGCGACTGCTATGGGAGTGCTTGTCCATCCCAATTTTGCAAACGAATTAGCGAACGGTGTCGCTGTAACCGACGATGTTGTCTATCAAACGATAGGCAATTATTATCTCAACACGCAGGCCGGTGAGGACCTCGTGACGAATCCTGAAGAGCAGTCTATTCCAGAAGAGATCTTATTGGATTGGTGGGATAGCAATAACTATCGGGTAGTGACGACTTCCAATCGGACGACGGATAGCGAACGGATTTTGACGGATGCTTACCTACGCGAACTGAGTGGTTATCTTGGTATGATACACAACAAGTTCAGTCAGCTCTATGGGCCCGTTGGGCGGACAAAGGATTTCGCCATGGAGATTGAATTCAAAATTACGAGCGACGGGAAACTCTCAATCAAGCAAGCGAGACCGTGGGTGCGATGAGTTTTGAGGGCACAGTTGAAAAACCGCGCCCAATAAATGCTAATCCGCTTTCTTAATTTTTCCCCAGGCTGTGAGAAATTTATCCAAGGCTGCTACGCTCAGACCACTCGGAGCGAATTGCTCAACGGTTGGCAGAATCGCGGGTCCCAGGCCTTCTGCGACACCACCGACAGCATAGATTTTGTTCACGATTGTGCCAACACCCAGGAAAACTCGTGCTGTTGGCATCTCTGGACTGTCTGTCCATGCGTCACTACCGGGGTCATATATTTCAACGGTTGTTAGCCCGGGGCCTTGCACAACAGATGTCCCTCCAACGGCGTAAATTTTTCCATCCACAGTGCCCAATGCCAAAGCAGTTCGGGGTGTGGGCATATCTGCTTTCTCTGTCCATGTATTAGTTGCCGGATCGTATTCTTGAACCGTTTCGAGTACGGGACCTTGCACCGCAGGTGTCCCGCCAATGAGGTATATTTTCCCATCAATGCTCGTGGCGGCCATTCCTGAACGGGCTTTGGGCATATCTGCCTTTTGGGTCCAAGTGTCTGTTGCTGGATCATATTCTTCAACTGCAGACAACACCGGTCCAACATTTTGCGCGACACCACCAATCGCGTAAATTTTACCATCTACAGCAGTCGCAGTAAAAAAGGAACGGGGTGTGGGCATATCTGCTTTCTCTGTCCAAGTATCAGTGGCCGGGTCGTATTCTTCAACGGTTCCGAGTGCTGGGGATTGTCCGTTCCATCCACCAATCGCATAAATTTTCCCACCGACACCGCAAGTTACAACACCAGCACGCGCCGCTGGTAGACTCGTTTTCTGAATCCATTTGTCAGTCTCTGGGTCATAAGCATCAACAAAGTCAACGGGTTCAGCGAGCATTCCACCGATAGTATAAAGTTGGTTGTCAACAGTGGATACGGAGAAAAAAAGCCTGGGAATTGGTATGTCTGCTTTTTGTGTCCAATTTTCAGCTGTAGCGTTATGTATCAAATGGAAAGTAAGTGAGATAGCCAATAGCCATCCCCAATTAAAAAACAAATATCTGTTTGATTTTATTCTAAATTTTCTTTTCATTAAAAGGTCTCCATGTTCAGTTTAAAAAATGTTAAGGGTTCCACCAGTACGTAAGTTTCCCGACAACCGTCCAACCGAGAAGTTTGACACCACCCTCATGAGTATCGTAACTCTGATCGAAGACAAGGTAAAAGTCGCTGCCGGGACGATAGATGTAGTTCACCAAAAAGTTGGCGGAAAGCACATCTCTATCGGTACTCCATTGTGTGAACAACTTCGTGAAAAGTATTGTCGAGAAGGAATAACTGACACGTCCGCCGAAAGCGTTGGCATCGAATTCTTCACCGGGTAGTATGATGCGGTTAAATTCGATGAACGGTTCTATACTAAGTTTGGCATTAGGTCTAGCGGTTGCGTCTATTGAAAAGCCTCGTCTTGTCCCGCTATAAAACTCGCCGAATTCCACTTGCAATTGTCCAGAAATCATCCGACTGCTGCTGGTCCGACCTGATACCTGAAACGAAGTAAAATTGTAATCACCTTCTGGAATTTCTTCCCCTTGAAGATTAAACCCTACGTCCAAATTTTCGGTTGTATTCTTGACTTCAAACCCGATGTCGTCTCCGGTTTCAAATTCAAATTGGGTATCGAAGGTTATCTCCTGAGTTTCCAACTCGTTCTCTTGTGTCAGCACGAGATCGATTTCCGGGCCAATCTGAATCTCGCGAATGCCAAATTTGTCGGGCCAGGGTGTATAACTTCCACCACCGCGAAAACGACGCACATCTCTACGTTGAATATAACCGACTTCCGGATTGAAATCCTCGCCGATGTCTGTGTATGAGGTATCGAGTCGAAACAGATTGGTACGCCAATCACCACCAATAAAGAAAGCGTTGCTGTTGCCAGAGATGTCCGCTTCAAAGGTACGTGACCATAATCCTTGAATGTTAATCTCTCGCGTTGGGCGGTAGGAAAAGTCAAGTCCTGCTGTGCGGTTATATGCATCAGCGTCTTGCTTATTGATAAAAATTCCGCCGAAGGTCGATCCCTTTAACAGGTCTCGATTCACCCGCACCACTGAGTAATTCGTGCGAGGTTCACTAAATATATCCTCTTCTGGAATGCCTGTCGCTTCTTCTTCAAATGTGTTTGTCAACACGTTCAGAACCCCTATACCGTAGGGTCCGATTTTTCCTGTCATTTTGCCGCCACCGAGAATGGGAATCGCTCGTCCTCCTGCAAGCCCGATGCGACGGCTATAAAAGAGTAGTAAGGGTGGTGGTCTACGGAAACTCGGGCGTGGAATTCCGACATCAAAAATACTCGCGCCTTCTAAGAAAAATGGACGCTGCTCTGGGAAAAAGAGACTGAAACGCGTAAGGTTCACCTGTTCTTGGTCTGCCTCTACCTGAGCGAAATCGGTGTTAAAGGTCAGATCGGCAGTTAGGTTCGGGGTTACACCGTATTTGAGGTCCAAACCGGCATCAAATACGCCTTCGGTTTCCTCTGTTGACGACTCGTAACTCGCTCCCGGTAGGACATAAGGGAGCAATTCCAGATGTCTTGACGGCGAAATGCCCTCTAACCCTTCAAGCGTGCCGAAGTAGGCGGTGCGATACTTTGCCAGTCCACCGTAGGTCTTAGGTGCCTCATTCCATGCCGCAATTTCTCGTTTTCGCGCGATTTCCCGCCCGAAATTTAATCCCCAGTTCATCACCTCGTTTTTTTCAAAACGGAGCTGGCTGAACGGAATTGCGATTTCCACTGTCCAATTGTCTTCATTGATTCTACAACGGCACTCCCAAACAATATCCCAGCTTGTATTGAGACTCCCACCGCTGTTGGAGACCGCCGTGTCTTCCATCCCACCGACCGGGGTGAATCGAAAGAAAACGGCGTTCCGTCGGTCATTGTAAGTGTCCAGCAGCAGAAAACCGTAGTCGTTAGAACGCAACCCCGAGGAGTCCCGCCGCATGTCGTTCGCGACAATCTTGTCCATCTCTGAATCGAAAAAAATGAATCCGAAGTACAACTTTTTGTCATCGTAAAGAATGCGTACTTCGGACTGTTCTGTGGCGGGGTCGCCTTGGTCGGGTTGAATCTGGTATAGTTGACGGATCGGTTGGACGTTTTGCCAAACGGGTTCGTCAAGCACCCCATCCACTTTGATTTCCTCAGAAGTCCGGTGTGCTGACATACGCGGTAGTTCGCGTTCTGTCTGCGCATTGACCCTGATAGGAACGGATAGGATACACACCCACAATAGTGTTAAAATTCCCACCTTTCGCCAACATTGCTGAAATTCAAAATCAATGGTACAGTGTGACATCATAGGGAAGTGCCTCCTTTTTAGCAACTTCTGTAAGGTGATCCATAAACGCCGCCATCAATTCATTCTTTCTACATTAACGGCGATAGATGCTAATCTCCATGCCATCACGTCTGCCGGGTCGCCGCCGACTCTCAAACCAGTGTGTTTCGGAATCGTACTGTGAGCGAACATGTTCTAAGTAATCTGCCATCTGCTCTGCCCTACCGACGTTGTCAGCGACGAGCGTTGCTGGATTCGTTAGGCGTGATTCAATAGCTTGAAAACAAGAATAGTAGCCATCTTTGTTATTGTCAAGAAACAGGAAATCCACAGGTTCTTGGATAGTTTTGAGAACTTCTGCGGCATCCCCGATGCGAGAATCTACAAGGTCTGCCACGCCAGCCTTTTCAAAATTTGCGCGTGCTCGCTGTGCATTGGCATCCTCTATTTCCACTGTTATCAAGCGTCCAGTGCCTAAGGTTTTCAGCACGCGTAATATCCACAACCCAGAATAACCGATGGCAGTTCCGCACTCTACAATTAGAGAGGGTTTTGCCTCTTCAACACAACTCGCGAGCAGTTTTGCCTTGTCGGGTCCGAGCATCGGAACCCGTTCTTCTCGACATTGTTCCTCGACCTCTTCTAAAACCTGATCTAACATTATGGGGTCTCCGTATTATCCGCGTCTTGCGGACCAGCGATGTGATAATCAAACAATTCGAGCACTACTTTGTGATGATGGGCGGAAGCGTAGCGTTCCAAGTGTGTTCTGGGACCGTGGTTTAGGGCGAAAATACCGTAGTCATTTCCGTTTGGCGAGCGGGTAATGGTATGGATGTGGTCTAAACCACTCTCATTGTTAAATTCAATCCAGACAGCAGGATTGAAAACGCGGTAGTAAATCGGATCGTTAGGAGTCGTACCACCCATCCAGACGAAATAGGTATCGTCGAGTCCTGCATCTATATCCACCATCCAGATGTCGGCGAACTCAGTTTCAAGATTGTAGACGTAAGTCTTGATGAGATTCCGAAGATTTTCTTTCTGTGTATCGTTCATTTCTGATGCCTTCAAGCCGACCCCTACAAATTTGGAATAATCGTAATTCAGGAACGGATCAGTTGACCTACCTGCCCCGACTTGGAGTCCGCGACGACCTTTTTGAATTGCTTTCTTTTTCTGGCTCTCATTAAGACTATTGAGTAAAACGAAGGCTTTGCCTCTTTCATTTTCAAGCACGACAGTGCCATCGATGGTTGCGGGGGCGGTTCCGATAAGGGCAGGGACGATAAAAATGGCATCGCCGTGTACTAAAAAGTTGAGAGCCAAATGATGTCCATCCAGTTGGAAACCCCACGATCCATCCGTCTCTGGGTTTCCAAATAAGGCGATATAGTAAGGGTTCGATGCCCAGAAACCGGGGGTGATATTGCTGAGATCTGTTTCAGCATCTTTTGTAATGAGAGAGACTTTGGTATAACCGTCGTCACTCAAGAATGCACTCAAAACTTCATAGAGGCGTGTCAATTGATCTATGGACAACTCACCAAAACGGATACCTCCGCGATCTTCATCCATACTTGGCGGTAAATTCGTCCAAGAGTAGGATTCCTTATGTCCGAGTGGAAAGGAGGCTGCGTCAAGAAGTTTGTCGCTCAATGATGCGCGGAAACTTTTCATAACGGTTGCCAAATTTACAATTGAGGGATTGGTAGAGATTTCAGCGATTCCTTCCGTCTTTTCTGCTTCAACGGTAGGCGTATCGAAAATGTTGAGTGTGAGTGCCGCTATAATTGATGCGGCGAGTGCAATAAATGTGATTAGAATTTTGTGTAACATGAAGATCCCTTTGGGGGAATTACCCCGCACATTAGTTGTTACGGGGACTACGGGTTGTCCAACCCATGGATTTCCCCTTTTTATAGATCCAGTAGCCGGTTGATTTCACCATTACCTGATCTTCTGCGCCCTCTTCGTCGCCGTGGCCCAACCTGATAACCCTCAAAGTGGGAACTTCTCATCAATCAGCATGAGCGGGACTTCGTCCGCGAACACCCGATATGCGCGACTGATAAATGTCTCACCTTCGAGATGTTCAGCAGCAGACGGTAAGTCAATTAAAGTTTTCATCCCGCACCAGAGCAGCTCACGCCGAGTTTCTAAACCACTGCACCTTAAAAGTCCACCGAGTCCCTGTTTGTCGGATTCTAACCCGTTCAAAAGCGACTGTGGCAGACGTTGTGGCACAATTAGCGAATCTGCATAGGCATGAATTATCGGGAATGGATCGTCCCGGGTGTCGGTTTGAAGGATGACTTGTCGTGAAATGACTTCTTCGCCGGCAGGTAGTTGAAGCCAAGTATGTTCGGTAGATAATTTCTGTTTTGTTTGTTGTAGCAGCACGACTTCTATTGGGGCAAGTGTGTAAGCTTCGATGAACCGTGTAACTGTTCCGTCTGTAACGAGCAAGCCGCGTTGGAAGGGCGTGAGGCGTGCGAAGTTGATTTCTTTTATTTCTTTCGGTTTAGCATCTTGGGCAACAAATAATGCTTTCATGCGTGTGTTAACGAAATTGCCCGAATGCTCATTGAGGTTTATTTTCATACTCGAAATTCTCTTTCTTTTGTGGTAGAAGTTCGTTGCTCAAAAATGACATGCAATTATTGAAGTTTGTTATGCAATTTAGACATACCAATCTGATAAAGGTTCGTGAATATAATACCATTTCTATTTGGATGGTTATCATAATAGGTCGTCCTTAGCAGTCGCCTGATAAAGACGAATTAGGATGTTTCGGACACAACACCGAAAACGCCTGATCCATTTTATGAACTTAGTGGTGAAAAAACAACAACACATCAGCTCCCACAGAAAACAACAGGATTTTCTGGTCTCTTAAAATTGACCGCAAACCTAAGCCCCTAAAGGGCTGAGAGGCGATTTTGAAAGATTTCATAAAATGTCATATCGGTCAAATTTCTGTGGTGAATTCGACAGGTAATCGAGTTCGTCAAGGTGATAGAAGTTGAAGGCATTCGCAACTTTAAGAGGAATATAATCCGAATCTGTGAATTTAAAATATACTATATGTTAATTTTCACAGTGCGTATAGATATGAAAGTTATTCAATTAGATATGGTATAAGATTGACAAACGAATGATGAAGATGTATACTATCGACAAAGTTACATCTCAATGAGGTAAACGTTATGATCCGTGACGATGTTTACATTAAGAAAGCAATAGCCAGAGATGATGAGGCGTTCGGTGAATTAATCAAACGCTATCGTCCAAAGATTTATGAGGTCGCCATCACCCTTTTACTTTTCTGCAACTTCGCGGCAATCTCAGAAGAACACCCTTTATCTCTTGGCAGATATCTCGCCGCACAGGGCAACTACGATGCTGCCATCACGGAGTATAGGCGTTTTCTCTTTTTCCATCCTGACGATGCGCGTGTTGGCGAGGTATATTACAACATTGGGCTTGCTTATAGAGCACAAGGATTGTGGACGGAAGCAATCACAGGTCTCCAGACGGCAATGCATCTCGCAGCGGATAGCGAAGTGAAGTCAGAATATCAACTGGAGCTCGCCGTGACGTTAATCGCCGCGCAGGACTATGATCTGGCGCGGTTGGAATCGATTAAGGTCATGATGCGTTCCCCTTCCACAGGTCTGTATCGGCGTGCGCTTTTCTTGCAGGGTGTTGCCTGTATCTATCAGTTCAAATGGGAAGAGGCGAGCGAAGTACTACAAACGTATACCAGTGATGAAGGACTTCGGACGCTTTTTGAGGATGCTCTGAATATGCCGCGGAAATCCGTCGGAGTCGCCAAAGTATTATCGCAGATTCTTCCTGGGATGGGGCAGATTTACGTAGGTAATTGGAGGGACGGATTAAATGCGCTTGTGCTGAACGGCGCACTGGGTTTTCTCACTGTTGATGCGGTGTTAGATGGTCATTACGTGGACGCAGCACTGTGGGGCACGTTTATTTTTTGGCGTTACTACCAAGGTAACACCTTCCGTGCCGAGCAAGTCGTTGAGCAGTTCAACTTACGAGCGGCTCGCCGAATGGCAGATAGCCTCTTACAGCGACTCCAAGAAATCGTTGGTACGCCTTGAAAAACGCACCCTATACCTCTGAACGTTTCTGAAGGATGTAGATGACAGCAACTATGACTATGGAGAGAATGAACGTCCAGATGTTGTAAATGTAGGCAAGGAATGCCGCAAGCGCAAGCAGAATCCATTCATACCAATAGGTTTTGCGGACGAAGTACCCCATCGTGACCATCGAAAAAATAATCGTTCCGACAACAGCACTCGCCACAGATAACATGTATTCAACGGCTGTACCATTTGTGAAGAGGATGTGTGTATACGCAAATAGCAGCGGCATCACGTAAAGAAGTTTGGCGAATTTGAAGCATGCCCACCCCGTTTTCCATGGATCGGCGCGAGCAATGGCGGCACCTGCATAAGCCCCCAACGCGACTGGAGGTGTGATGTTTGAATCTTGACTCAGCCAGAAAATGATCAGGTGTGCTGCAATAACCGATAAACCCATCTCTGGAGTCGTCAGAACCGGCACAGCGAGTTCGGAAGTGATAAGATAGGCAGCGGTCACAGGAATTCCCATCCCTAAAACTAAAGAAGCAGCGGCGAGAAATAGGATCGCAATAGCCTTGTTATCGGCTGCGACAGATAGCACTAAATCTGGAAATATCCGTCCTAATCCTGTTAGGTCTATCACGGCGACAATGATGCCGATCGTGCCCACTGCACCGCCAATAGCGAGTGAATTCTTTGCCCCACTTACCATCGCTTCCCAGATACGTTTCGGTGTTAGCCTTGTCTCTGGTCGGAAATAACTCACCCCAATCGTGACGAGAATCGCAAAGAACGCCGCTTTGTAAGCAGTATACCGGGCGATGAGCATTCCGATGAGGGTAAGCAGTGGCAATAAGTAATACCAACCGCTTTTAAGAAGAGGAAGGAATTTCGGGATTTCTTCCTCAGATATCCGTTCAAGTCCTTCCTTCTTCGCTTCAAAATGCACCATCACCCAGACGGATAGGAAGTAGAGAATCGCTGGCATGATGGACAAAAGGGCGATTTTGCTATATGGCAAGCCTGTACGTTCTGCCATTAGGAACGCCCCCGCCCCCATCACGGGTGGTAGGAATTGTCCGCCTACGGAGGCGGAAGCCTCGACTGCTCCAGCGACGTGTGGGCGGAAGCCAGTTCGTTTCATCAAGGGTATGGTGAACGTGCCAGTAGCGACTGTGTTTGCGATTGCGCTTCCGGCAACGGACCCGAAAAAGCCGGAAGTCATGACGGAGACTTTCGCCGCACCGCCTATTGAGCGTCCCGCTAAGGACATCGGAAGATTGATAAAGAATTGCCCGACCCCGGATTTCTCCAGAAACGCTCCGAAGAAAATAAAGAGGATCACGTAGGTTGCCATCACGTTTGCCATGATGCCGAAGACACCGGCTTGGCTGAAAAAGCAGTATTCGATAATCCGTCGGATTGGAAAGCCTTTGTGGGCGATAACATCCGGCATAGACCTACCGAAAAGCGCATATAGGATACCGATTACGGCGATGATTGGGAGTGCCAAACCTACCGTCCGACGGCTCACTTCAAAACTAATCAGAATCGCGACCGCCCCTACGAAAATATCGAGTCGGTTGTAGTTGCCTGCCCGATTAACAAGATCTGGATACTCTACGATCCAGTAGCCGATTGTAAAAATGCTAAATGCTATCAGGAGCAGATCCGGTATGGATGGACGGGAGACGGGAGAATTTTTACGACAGCGGTAAAAGATACCGATGAGTGAGAAGGTTAGCAGAAGATAGAAACCGAGATGGTATTGTTCATTGGCACTACCGAACCCAGCACTGTAGATATAGAAAAGTACCATTGCCGCTGCACCGAGTTCAAAAATCCATTTATATATTTTTTTGAGTTCAGTCCGCTGGGTGTCAATACCAGTGATTTCTTTTGTTTCAGGTTGTGTCATCTTTCCTCCGCTAATAATTTTACATCAAATTGGGGCAGAAGGCAATAGTTTTCGATTGAAAATAACCTGAAGGAAAGTTTTTGGACACCCACAACGGGTGCCCTATAAGAAGAAATCTTTAACGTGGTTGCTTGTGAAGAAAAGGTAGTTGTGATAAAATGACTGCACGTCAACTGATTTAGGGAGGAGACACAAAATGGCAATAGGATTGGGCGTTATTGGGATGAATCCCACGAATATGGGATCGACTGCGACACTTTTGAAGGATGTACCAGATCTGAAATATGAACTTCGCGGCATCTGTGCGAAGCGGGCAGATGTGCTTGAAAACTATGCCAACCAAATTGGCGTGGATTTCTGGACGACAGATTACCGCGAATTGGTGAAGCGCGATGATATTTCTGTTATCGCGATCTATTCCCCGGACCATTTGCATGCCGAACATTGCGTTGCTGCGATTGAAGCGGGAAAACATGTCATTTGCACAAAACCGATGGTGACCAAGTTAGACGACGCACAACAATTGGTGGATCTGGTGCGCGAGCATAAAGTCAAATTCCTTGTGGGGCAGTCGATGCGGTTTGATCTCCAGTTTTTGACGATGAAACAGTTCCTTGACGACGGTGATTTAGGCGACATTATGCTGGCGGATGCCTATTATGTCCACGACATGCGCGAGGTCTACGATTTCACGCCGTGGCGACTCCATGAACCGCAAGATTTGATGTTCGGCGGTATTGTGCATCCTGTTGACCTATTGCGCTGTCTCCTCGGTGATGTAGATGAGGTGCACGCCTATGGCACGAAAGGCTTACTCACACCGGAATACCCTATAAAGAATAATTTCTTTCTCAACCTGAAGTTTAAAAGTGGGCAGATTGCGAGAGCGATGGGGCTTTACGATATCGTCCATCCTCCTATGCCGATGCAGCAGATCTCCGTCTTCGGAAGTAAAGGGACGGTAATTGGGGACTTTACGGACAACAAAGAGGGACACGTCAAGTTGATGCTGGATAAAATGGCCACCAGAGAGCCCTTTGAAGTGATCTGTCCGCCTGAAATAGATACAAGCGTTTACGGACATGGACAAACGGTTATCCGATATATGCGCCATTTTCAGCAGTGCCTTGAGGAAGATTTAGAACCGGCACCGAATGTAATTGACGGAGCGAAATCTATTGCTGTCGGTGTAGCGGCATGGGAATCTATTGAGACGGGACAGCCTGTAAAGGTATTCAACGAATTTTAGCAGGAATTCTATGAAAACAGTGCTTTCTTTTTGTGTGATGCTTGCTGCTTCTGTCATCTGTTTTTCAAATATCTTGGCAGAAGTGCATGTTCAAGCACATTTGCCCGAAGGCGCAAGAGCCCGTATCGGAAAAGGTTCAGTATATGGGCTTGCATTCTCCCCGGATAATACACATATCGCTGTGGCGAGTTCTATCGGCATCTGGATCTATGATGCCCACACAGGCGAAGCACTCAAACTCCTCACTGGGCATACCGGGCGTGTTTATTCAGTAGCGTTCAGTCCTGATGGACGCACGCTCGCCAGTGGAAGTTATGACGGCACTATTCTCTTGTGGGATCTAACAACATCAGCTCTTAGTCAGTAGAACGTTCAGTTTCTGTTTTTTCGGAAAATCTTGTTAAAAGTGCATCCGTGAATGTGTATGTTACGGCACACGGCGTGTGCCTACTACTATAAACATTGAGAGGAGAGTGCCTATGAAAATGACCTACTTTTCTACTTTTTTCTTTCTTGTTGTTGTCTGCGTGCTACTCCTTTCGGATGCCTCTACTGAAGATTCAACACAATGGAAATTGCCTAAAGGAGCTATCGCGCGCTTTGGAAAAGGGGCGATATACGATGTCCAGTATTTCCGAGATGGTAGTCGGTTTGCTGTAGCGAGTTCAATTGGTGTCTGGATTCATGACGCACAGACGGGTGACGCACTTGACTTGTTGGCTAAACATAAGTCTCGTATCTTTTCCATAGCATTTACGCCTGATGGAAACACGTTAGCTAGTGGTGACAGCAACGGTAGGATCTTTTTATGGGATACACACACTGGACAACATAAGCGCACCTTCACAGAACACACGAAGGGGGTCACTTCTCTTGCTTTTAGTCCAGATGGTGAGACGCTGGCAAGCGTGAGTTACGATACCACGGTCTGTTTATGGGATGTAAAGAGTGGTGAACTTATTAAAACCTTGATAGGTCATACAGGATATATTCACTGTGTTACTTTCAGCCCAGACGGTAAAACACTCGCAAGTGGTGGTGGTGCTATGGACGAGAAGCTGCTCTTGTGGAATGTCCATACAGGTGAACTTCTACGTACTGTCACAGAAGATATTGATATGATCAACAGTCTCGCCTACTCTCCAGATGGCAAGATGCTTGCGAGTGGGAGTGACGATGAGACGGTCCGAGTGTGGGATGCACACACGGGAAAATTGCGCCGCACTCTTAGAGGGCATACATGGTTTGTGCAGTCAGTCGCATTCAGCAACAATGGACAAATCCTCGTAAGTGGCAGTGCGGATGGCAGTATCTTTATGTGGGATCCACAGACTGGTGAACTCATGAATGCCCTCATAGGGCATTCATACAAGGTCTTTTCCGTGGTGTATTCGCCGGATGGCGAGAATCTTGTGAGTGTGGGAAGGGATGAAATCCACCTCTGGTCTGTACAGACGGGTAAATCCTTGAAGATTCTTAGGGGATATAGAAACTTTACCGGACCCGTGGCATACTCCCCGGATGGCACCCAACTCGCAACTGGTGATAGCGATGGCGTTTATATTTGGGATGTACACTCAAGAAAACACTCGCAAACCTTTACATCTGATGTTACGAACCATAGGCATTATAAGATCACCTCTGTAGCGTTTGCTCCCAATGCAATAACGGTTGTCGGTGGAAATCGTGGTCGAGTCTACTTATGGGACGCGCGTACAGGTTTACATCTGAAAAGTTGGCGCGCAGGTAACCCGCGTACGTATGCAAAATATTCACCCAACGGTAGCACACTTGCGTTTTCGAGTCGAAACAATACAATCTTTTTAGCAGATTTCAAGACAGGAAAGATTAAGAAGCCCCTCGTGGGACGTATTGCTGAAGTTAAAGTCGCCAGAGTCGAAGTTACCTCCATCGCGTATTCACCCGATGGCAATCTGCTCGCTGGTGGCAGTTCTGATAATACAGTGCAAATATGGAACACGCAGACAGGTCAGTTGGTGCAAACCCTCAGTGGACATACAGACCATGTCTATTCAGTAGCGTTTTCACCGGAGGGCAAAACGATTGCCAGTAGTAGCGGTATAAATGATAGAACCATTCGTTTGTGGGATCCACACACAGGGCAACTCTTGAGAACTATCACATCGGATACAAGGCGGATATACGTCTTAGCATTTTCACCGGACGGAAAAACCCTTGCGAGCACGTATTCTAACGCAACCGTTGGTTTGTGGGATCCACACACAGGAGAGCTTCTGAAAACCCTTGCGGGACATACCTTGTCGGTTGGTGGAATCGCATATTCTCCAGATGGGAGGACGCTCGTAAGCAGTAGCCATGATGGTACGGTTCTCTTGTGGGATTTAACGACCTCAGTTTTTAGTGAATAGCGCGTTCTGTTTTGTTTCGGCGA
Organism: Candidatus Poribacteria bacterium; assembly: GCA_022821965.1. Lineage (GTDB taxonomy): Bacteria > Poribacteria > WGA-4E > WGA-4E > WGA-3G > WGA-3G. The sequence goes on along the minus strand of JAJECN010000037.1, from coordinate 97,068 downwards.
ACTCATGTTGTAAAACTTATATTTTAATTTTTTCTAAAATAGCGTTTCGCGAACCTTCAGTAGATGCGTTTCCAAACGCATCCTGAAAAAATGTAAAATTTTTCTTGACAATTTTCTTTGCGTTGTATATAATTTAGGTATGCCTAAAATAATTTCTCAACATTTCTAACAATTCTGGCACATAGTGCCTAAAACTGGACGGGTGAAAAGCCCACATATTTGCCGCAGGATGAGAATTAAGTTCTCTTGCGGATTGGATGAAGCAATGCTTACACATGCAGCTGAAGATTATCTCAAGTCGATCTACAAGTTACAAGAGAAAGTTGGTAAGGTTTCGACGGGTATTTTAGCGGAATATCTCAATGTGAAACCTGCATCGGCAACTGGGATGATCAAAAAACTAAAGACGATGAAATTAGTGAGCCATGAACGCTATCAGGGCGTTACACTCACGGATGCTGGTAGAGCGATTGCGCTCGAAATTATTCGGCACCATCGTTTGTTGGAACTTTATCTATTCAAAGCACTCGGTGTTCCATGGGATGGCGTTCATGAAGAAGCTGAAAAGTTGGAACACGTCATTTCAGAGGACGTGGAAGCACGGATGGACGAGTTTCTCGGCTATCCAACAGCTGACCCACACGGTGCGCCGATCCCCGATAAAAACGGTGTTGTGATAAAGACAACACGTATTCCAATGACGGATTTACGTGAACGACAATCCTGCGTTGTCGCTGAAGTAAGTGATACCGATTCTGCGTTGCTCCGACATTTGGGGAGTTTCAATCTTTACCCGGGCACGGCATTCCGGGTTGTGGAGGTCGCGCCGTTTGAAGGTCCCTTTACGATTGACGTTGCGGGGCAACAGGTTGTCATTGGACGTGAAGTTGCGAAACATGTTTTTGTGGATGATGTGCAAGATCCAGATAATGTGTAGGCGCGCTGTGAAAGCGCGCTTCTTACCGCCGAAAGGAATCTAACAATGGAACAGCAAGAACGGATTCGACCGGATAATAAAACGGTCAAAGTATGGAAACATCATTTGCAAGATGAAATTGACGCGAGTTTCCTTTATGGCGTTTTCGCAAGCCTTGAACCCGATGCCAAGCGGAAAGAGATCCTCAGTGGGCTTGCCGAGGTGGAAACTCAGCATGTAATCCGTTGGCAAGAGATGCTTATGGCATACAATGTCGGGGTCAGGAAACGACAGCGACCAACGTTGAAAGCGCGTTTGATGGCGTGGTATGCCCGCCGATTTGGTAGCGCGTTTCCACTCTCACAGATGCTCGGGGAGGAAGCGAACGAAGTCAAAGACTATCTGACCCTTCATCGAAATAGCACACTTGAAGAGGCACGAGAGACTGCCCTTACTTTAGCTAAGGAATCTGCCCAACATACAGAGAGTTTGCAGGAACTTACTGGCACGGTTGGTGAACCGTGGCACAAAACCGAATCTGGGGGCATGATAGGCAACATCGTTTACGGGTTTAACGACGGCTTAACGGCGAATTTTGGATTGGTCGCTGGTGTCATCGCTGCGACATCGGATCTCTCCACAATTCTTGTGACCGGTATCGTTGGGACAGTTGCTGATGCACTCTCTATGGGGGCTTCGGGATACCTTGCCGCGAAAAGTGAACTGGAAGTCTATGAGCACGAAATTGAGGTTGAGAAAGAGGAGATCCGCCTCATGCCCGACCTTGAAGAGGATGAGCTTACACTCATTTATACAGCGCGCGGTGTGCCGAAAGACCAAGCTCGGGAACTCGCGCGGGAGATGATGAGCGACCCGGAAAGAGCATTGGCGGAAAAAATCCAAACTGAACTCAAAATCGGGGAAGTCTATGCAACGCCGCTCAAAGAGGGCTGGATTACGGGACTCGCGACTGCTATCGGTGCTTTCATTCCTGTCGCGCCGTTTCTCTTTACAGAAGGTATGCTTGCCATGTGGATCTCGTTTACACTGGCGATGGTGTCTCACTTTGCTGTTGGCGCGACACGGAGTTTCTTCACCGGACGTGGATTGGTACGAAGCGGTATCGACATGTTTGCCGTGGGGCTTGGTGTTGCCGGAGTAGGTTACCTCGTTGGTGAACTTTTAGAACGTTTCTTCTTTTAGGAATTTAAATTATGCAAAGAATATACATTTTATTGTGCTTGATGGTTTTACTCGCAGGAACGGGTTGCGATCCAAAGGAACAACCGGATGCATCGGGTACTGGAAAATATCGCGTTGTCACGACGATAGGGATGATTACCGATGTTGTCAAGAACGTTGGAGGGGATCGCGTTGAAGTGATAGGATTGATGGGACCCGGTGTAGACCCGCACCTGTATAAAGCGAGTGCGGGTGATGTCCAGAAGCTTGATTCGGCGCATCTTATTTTCTATAACGGATTGCACCTTGAATCGAAGATGGGTGATCTCCTTAATGTCGGGAAATATCGAGATAAAACTTTTGCGGTGACAGATGCTGCTGACCGAAGCCTGTTGTTAACACCCCCGGAATTTGAGGGACAATACGATCCCCATTTATGGTTTGATGTGACACTTTGGATGCAAGCGGTAGGAAAGGTTCGCGATGTTCTCAGTGAATTTGATTCAGATAACACGCTAATGTATTGGAGTAATGCCGAACGCTATCTCGCGAAACTCGCCGAGCTGCACACGTATATAAAGGCACAAGCGGAACGCGTGCCACCTCAGCAACGGGTGCTCGTGACAGCACACGACGCTTTTAACTACTTTGGGAAGGCTTATGGATTTGAGGTCCGTGGACTACAAGGGATTAGTACAGCCACAGAGGCTGGCATCGCTGATGTGCAAGCGTTGGCGACCTTCATCACAGAACGACAGATACCTGCAATTTTTGTGGAATCATCCGTCTCTACGAGGAGTTTGGAAGCAGTGAAAGCCGCTGTGAAGTCAAAAGGGTTCGAGGTGGAAATTGGGGGCGAACTTTTCTCCGATGCGATGGGAAACGAGGGAACGCCTGAAGGCACCTATATCGGGATGGTTCGCCACAATATTGATACAATCGTGAAGGCATTGGTAGGGGAATCGACAACGACCTCCCCTTCTACAACGGAATACTAAATTGCAAGCACTTGAAACGAAAGCCATTGAAGTGACCGATCTTACGGTTGCCTATCAGGAAAAACCCGTCTTATGGGATGTTGATCTTGACGTGCCGCCCGGCGTGCTTTTGTCGATTGTCGGTCCGAACGGGGCAGGTAAAACGACGTTAATCAAGGCGATCTTGGGGTTAGTGCGCCCTGCTGCTGGCAACGTTTTAATTTACGACAAACCTTATGAGGCACAACGACGGATTGTCGGTTATGTTCCACAGCGAGGCACCGTTGATTGGGATTTTCCGACGAATGTTTTGGATGTTGTCATGATGGGACGTTACGGCGCGCTCGGATGGATAAGGCGACCGCGGAGGCAGGAGCGGGAACAGGCGATGAGCGCATTAGAGAAGGTTGGCATGGAAGGCTATGCGACTCGGCAAATCAGTCAACTTTCTGGTGGTCAACAACAGCGTGTTTTTCTCGCACGTGCACTCGTTCAAGATTCTACAGTTTACTTGATGGATGAACCGTTTCAAGGCGTTGATGCTACTACAGAACGCGCAATTGTAGACCTCCTGCAAGAACTCCGAGCGAATGGCAAAACGGTCGTTGTTGTACATCACGACCTGCAGACTGTAACCGACTATTTCGATTGGGTGATGTTGTTGAACATTCGTCGGATTGCGAGTGGCCCCGTTGAGGAAACGTTCACATCCGAAAATTTACGTGAGACTTATGGTGGACGCATTGCATTCGTGAAATAGTTATCAGTTGTCAGTTGTCAGTTGTCAGTTAAAGAGTCTTGTAGGTTGGGTTGAACGGAGACCTACTAAAAATCGCACACAGCACACAGTTTTCAATCGAACAGAGGAATCTGAAATCACCAAAAACCGAGTGAAACCCAACGCACTATGCAACCGACACGGTTTGGGATGTTGGGTTTCGCTACGCTATCTACCCAAAAGGTTGGTTGAAGAACGGTCCTCTCTGTATAGCGAAAATGAGCTTGTGGCTTTACCGCTCAACCTGGGGGAAACACCCAAGCAAAAACACCTACGTCTTGGAGACTAAGAACCGATAATCGACAACCATTTAAAAATGGAAAATTTTAATATTCTTATTCACTTTGACTATACGCTCATGATTGTCACCATCGGTGCAGCACTGCTCGGCGCGGTAAGTGGTTCGCTCGGCACTTATGCTGTTTTACGTCGGCAAAGCCTCCTCGGTGATGCTATTTCACATGCTGCGCTCCCCGGTATCGCTATAGCGTTCCTGCTTACGGGAAGCAAAGCACCCCTGATTCTGGTACTCGGTGCAGCAATCGCGGGGTGGTTGGGTACACTCCTAATTATGAGTGTTGTGAGGTTGACGCGTATCAAATACGATAGCGCGCTCGGTATCGTGCTCTCCACCTTTTTCGGATTCGGTTTGGTACTGCACACACTGATTCAGCGGACCGGTAATGCGAATCAGGCAGGGTTGGATACGTTTCTTTTCGGGCAAGCCGCTACAATTCTGGCACGCGATATCCTGACGATAGGTGTCCTCGGTGGTATTGCAATCGTCATCACGTTTATTTTTTGGAAAGAGTTGAAATTGCTCGTTTTCGATGATGGTTTCGCCGCGTCGCTTGGGTTCCCGATCCGTGCGCTGGACATTCTGTTGACCAGTCTTCTCGTTATAGCGATTGTCCTCGGTTTGCAGGCTGTCGGTGCTGTATTGATGAGTGCGATGTTGGTCGCGCCAGCAGTTGCGGCACGGCAGTGGACGAATAAGCTCAGTGTGATGATGCTTCTTGCTGCGTGCTTTGGTGCACTCGCTGGCGTGAGTGGGACTATTATTAGCAGTACTGCTTCACGCATTCCGACCGGTCCGACGATTGTCCTCTGTGCGACGGTTGTGGTGGGGTTCTCGATCGCTTTTGCCTCAAATCGCGGGCTATTGTGGGATTGGCTGCGACAGCAACGGAACAGACGTAACCTGAAGATGACAGAGCAGCCACAGCAAGGGAACGATTAAAGACAATGCTCCAAAGTCAGCTTGAAATCCAACTTATTGCGATTGTCACAGCGGTGGCGTGCGCGCTCCCCGGCGTATTCTTGGTGCTGCGACGGATGACCTTAATGAGCGACGCTATTAGCCATGCCATTCTGCCCGGCATCGTGCTCGCCTTTTTTCTCACGGAGAATCTCTCGTCGCCGCTTCTGATTGTTGCCGCCGCAGGAACGGGTGTACTCACCGTTGTTTTCGTTGAATTGCTACAACGGACGAAACTGGTGAAAGAGGATGCGGCAATCGGTTTGACGTTCCCTGCCCTTTTCAGTATCGGCGTAATTCTGATCTCTCGGTTTGCTGGGAACGTGCACCTCGATATGGATGCTGTCCTCCTCGGTGAACTCGCTTATGCCCCGCTCAACCGATTGGAGACTTTCGGATACGACTTGGGTCCCGCATCTCTGTATGTGATGGGTACAATTCTTCTGTTGAACCTCGTCTTTATCCTGTTGTTTTACAAAGAATTGAAGTTAGCAACTTTTGACGCAAGCTTAGCTGCCACGTTAGGGTTCGCGCCGACGATTATCCACTACGGACTAATGACGTTGGTATCCGTAACCACAGTCGGGGCGTTTGACGCTGTCGGTTCTATATTGGTCGTTGCGCTCATCGCCGGACCGCCCGCGACGGCTTATCTCATGACAGACGAGCTTTCGCGGATGCTTATCCTGAGTGCGGTTATTGGGTGTGTTAATGCTGTAAGTGGATATTGGCTCGCGTTCCTCTTTGATGTTTCCATTGCCGGATCGATTGCGACGGTGACACTCCTCGTTTTCGGGTTGATTTTCATGGTTGTTCCGAACCGCGGACTTATCGCTATTGCACGTAGACGTTCTCGCCAGAAATGGGAGTTTGCACAGACGATGCTGGTCATCCATCTCTTTAACCACGAGGGGCTTCCCGAAGCAGAAGCGGAATCAGAGATCGCGCACCTTCATGAACATCTCCGCTGGGATCCTACATTCGCAACTCAGGTCGTGAGATATGCACTGAATAACCGCTGTGTTTTACAGAAGGAGACGCAGCTAACCTTAACACAGCAGGGACGCACAATCGCACAACAGGCACTTGTGCAATAGCGGTAGACCTATGTCTGCTTCAAGAGTCGTGTTTTGATACCTTCTGTATTCTATTGAAAATAGGTATGACAAATATCATTCTTTGTGGTACTCTATATATGTAACGCAAGTTGCCACCTATTATTCTCACTGCGAAGCAATAGCACTCTGCTGGAGTGCAATCGCGTAAATACGCCATTTTCTATTTTCACTGCGAAGCAATAGCACCGCTACGGGGTGGGGAAAGAGACGAAAACGCTTTCTGAAATGTGCAAAACCTGTTAGTAGCAACTTGAGTTATATGTAGTAGTATAAGGTTTACAATTTGGGGCGGACCCACCCATGAAAAAGAACTGACAACTTCAAGAATTCGGGTTATTCTGTGAACAGACGACATCAAAGAACATTGCACGCCATTTTTAGCACGCCAGTGCCTTCCAATTTAGAATGGAGGCGCATAGAAACTCTTTTCATATCGCTGGGTGCTAAAGTCAGTGAGAGAGGCGGTTCACGGGTGCGGTTTGAATTAAGAGGAGTAGTTGCCACCTTTCATAGACCGCATCCTCAGAAAGAAGCAAAGCCATATCAAGTACGGCGGGCACAACGTTTTCTACAAGAGGCAGGAATCACACCATGATTACAATGATATATAAGGAGTATACGGCTCAAATTGTCTATAGCGAGGAAGATGGATGTTTCATAGGGGATCTTGTCGGTATTCGTGATTTAGTCAGTTTTCACGGCGATTCTCTTACAGAGATACAAGCAGCTTTTGAAGAATCTGTTGAAGATTATCTTCTAACGTGTGAAGAATTCAACCGCTCACCGCAGAAACCTATTTGTGGAAAAGACGCAGCGGCGGGCTAATAGGAAAATAAATGCTTTCCGTTACAATAGGCATTAATCGAATTAGTTGGAGTAGAGTTTTAGAGTGTATTCTTCTGCTCAATCTTGCATGGATAGCGGGAGCTGATGAAGCAGCTCTCAAGAATCCAGATGGCTCGTGGAAGTGGACCAATCGGCTCGTTCATGAGACCAGCCCCTACCTGCTCCTCCATGCGCACAATCCCGTAGACTGGTACCCGTGGAGTGACGAGGCATTGGAACTGGCAAAGAAAGAAAACAAGTTGATTTTTCTTTCTGTTGGGTATTCTACGTGTTATTGGTGCCACGTGATGGAGCGGGAGGTCTTCTCGAACCCGGAAATCGCCGAGATGATGAATAAGAACTTTATCAATATCAAAATTGATAGAGAGGAACGTCCCGATCTCGATGAAATCTATATGACCGCGACACAGCTGCTGATTCAGCGTGGTGGGTGGCCCAACTCCGTCTTCCTCACCCCTGATTTAAAGCCGTTTTATGCTGGCACCTATTTCCCACCCACTGATATGCCGGGTAGACCGGGGTTTCCAACGATCCTTGATGCGGTGCACGAAGCATGGGTAACACGAGAGGCAGAAGTCATTGAATCCGCAGACCAGATCTCAAAAACGATTGAGATGGCGATAAGCAGAGGATTCACTGCACTTAACGCCAGAGCACTTGACAGATCGCTTACGACTCTTGCGTTGGACTACCTCCGAACCAGTTATAGCCACGCCTCCGGTGGATTTGGTCGTGCACCGAAGTTTCCGAGTCCTGCTAATCTCGAATTCCTGCTGAGTGAATATCAGAGAGAGTCAGGGGGACAAATCCCTCCCACAAGAGATGAATCGCTATTGAAGATGATAACGCATACGCTGGATATGATGGCTTACGGCGGGATGTATGATCAGGTTGGCGGTGGGTTCCACCGATATTCTGTTGACGCGAAATGGCTCATTCCCCACTTTGAAAAGATGCTTTACGACAACGCACAACTGGCGAAAGTGTATCTTCACGCCTATCAATTGACACAGGAGCCACGCTACCAGCGCGTTGCTGAAGATATTTTCAGTTTCATCTTCCGAGAGATGACGGCACCCGAAGGTGGATTCTACGCCGCGTTGGACGCTGAAACGGATGCTGAAGAGGGGAAGTATTACGTCTGGACTGCCGATGAAATTCGGAAGGTTCTCGGTAAAAAGGACGCGAAGCGTTTCAACGATGTTTACGGCGTGGATAAGGGACCCAATTTTGAGGGTAAAAGTGTTCTTTATGTTCCTAAAGCGTCAGCAGTGGAAGGTGCTGTGAAAGACTTATCAGCAGCGCGAGAGAAACTCTTAAAGGCACGTGCTGAGCGCGAGTATCCTTTGCTGGATACAAAAATCATTGTCAATTGGAACGGTTTGATGATAGACGCGCTCGCCTACGGCTACCATGTCCTTGGTAAGGAGCAGTATCTTGTCGCAGCGTCGAAAGCTGCACAGTTTGTGCTTGACACTATGAGAAAACCCAATGGTGAGTTGTGGCATACCTATACCGCCGGTGTTGTGAAGCAGGATGCTTACCTTGACGACTACGCCTTTTTTGTGCGTGGTTTAATCGGTTTGTATAATGCCACAGGCGAGGAAAAATGGTTGGATTCAGCGAGAACGCTGACCGATACGATGATCCAGCTTTTTTGGGATGATAAAAGTGGCGGATTCTATTACACAAAGGCGGATGCGAAACATCTCATTGTGCGGACCAAAAAGCCTTATGATTCTGCAATTCCGTCTGGTAACGCTGTTGCAGTCAAGAATCTTTTAGCGTTCGGTGCGGACTATTGGAATTATGCTGAAAAGACGTTGCGTATTTTTTCTGACGCTATGGCACAAAGCCCCTCGTCCTTTATGTATATGCACTTCGCACTGAACCATTACTTGATGACCACACAGGAAGGGTTTGACACTGCAACGCCGTCACTCGTGACTGCCTCCACTACAATTAAAGCCGAAAGCAACGAAATATTTGAAGTGGAACTGCGACTCGAAATCGCTGCCGGTTGGCACATTAACGCAAACCCAGCGGGGCAAGATAACTTGATTCCGACAACCCTTGAAGTAGATACGGATATGCCGGTCGAGATTGTTGATATAGCGTATCCGAAAGGCAAATCTATGCGTTTTGAATTTAGTGACGAATCTTTGAATGTTTATGAAGATAATCTTACAATTCCGCTGAAACTGAAGCAGAAATCGAATGCAACGGGAAGTTCCAAGGTCACTCTAAAACTTACCTACCAACCGTGTAATGACACCGAGTGCTTATTTCCAGAAACGTTGGAGATCCCGTTAGAATTACCGTAGTTTCATCTATGAACGGATGCGCCATAATTTTCTTGATAATTAGATGATTCTGTGGTATCCTAAATTTTGGTTACCAATCTCTATCAACCCTATCCAACGATACAATGCTAAAACAGGGACATGGAACCGGACTGTTGTGTTGTCCTTCTGGTGAGAGTCTTATTTTCTGTTGGACCCTTTAATTAGGTGTCAATTTAGGGATTTTCACGGTATTTCATGGCAGCGTTTCTACAAATGCCGCCCCTACGGGGCTTTTTCATGATTTGACACGCGCTGCTATACAGATGCCGTCCCTACGGGACTAAAAACCGAACAGGCACATCACATTTTTTGCTCAATATAAGAGGCGTTGACTTCAGAGTGCTTCGCTTACAGCAAAAACACATCTATTTTTTTAAATTGACGGTTGTGGATCTGTAGTATGAAATCCCAACCTTAGGAGGAAATTTACATGAGAACCTTTGTTTCAATATACACCACTTTGCTTTTCCTATTAATGACATGTACTATCGCGTTTGCGAATGTTGTTGCTGATCCTGTACTTTATCTTGATGCTTCTGACAATCCTGCCGACCCGAAGGCATGGAAGAACCTCGGTACCGAAGGCGGTGAGTTGCTCGCCGCAGACAAACCAATGGTACTCGAAGAGGGTGAAATTAAAATTCCTGCCCTCGGGATTGTTCAATCGGATGCGAAGTATTACACAGCCAAAGAATCCCACTCAACCTTTGGTGGTCCACCACAGAAAAATACACCAATCTTTTTTGAAGACTGGACCTTGGAATTCCTGTGTAGACGCAACGGCGATTTCTTCGTTGAAGAGCATCACTTCGCCGGTTTCCAAAACAGTCCAAGAGAAGGTAAGCAGGGAATTCGGCTTTGGATAGTCGGCGGTCAGAATTTGGACATCTCCATCCATGCTAAGGGCGGTAAGCAGGGCGTTCAACCGCTTAACCTCAAACTTGAGGAAGGGGTCTGGACCTGGATAGCGGTTGTCGGCACGAGTGGCAAGTCCATTGTGGCATATCAAGACGGTAAAGAGGTCAGCAAGCAAGCCGGTTTTGAGTTCGATAAGAAGTTGCCGATAAACGACATCTCAATCGGTGCTAACTCTTTCGATGAACGCCGCCGGACGTTTAATGGTTCATTCGCGATTGTTCGAGCTTATGATAAGGCACTGACCGAAGCAGAGATCAACCAAAACATTTCTGGTACATTTGCTGTCGATCCAGCAGATAAGCTCTCAACGACTTGGGCAAGAGTCAAGCACGGCTATAGGTAGTGAATACATCTTGAACGCTATACGTCTCAAATGGACTTTCCCAGTAGGTGCGGTTTCCTAACTGTACCAAAGCTACCTTTCAATTCAAGTCAGCTTTCCCGGTAGGTGCGGTTTCCTAACCGCACCAAAATCACCTTTCAATATTGATTCTTATGGGAGTAGAAATGCCCGAACCTTATCCCGTTTATTCATCTCGACGGCTTGTTTTGGATGATCGTGTCATTGAAGAGGTCGTCGAGGCAAAACTCACCCTTGGAGAAATCACCAAACACCCTCAGAATCCACTTTTTGGTGAGGATAAACCGTGGGAACCGCGTTTTGACAATGTTTACGCCAACGTTATCTATGATACGGAGGATCGGCTTTACAAATGCTGGTATAACCCGTTCATCATCGATAAGCGGGTAACACATACACCTCTTGAAAAACGGCACCCAGATTGGTGCAATTACATGGATGTAAAGCCATCGGATCGGGAAATGGCGGTCTGTTATGCCTACTCGACAGATGGTCTTCACTGGGAGAAACCCGAACTCGGACTTGTTGAATTTGAAGGTAGCACACAGAACAACATTTTGATGCGCCGTGTGAACGGTGTAGGTGTGTTCAAGGATGAACGTGAAACCGATCCGGCAAGACGGTATAAGATGTTCTTCTGCGGAGAGCCACAAATGACGGTCGCGTTCTCTCCGAATGGATTACATTGGAGCGAACCGCTTCCGATTCCAGAGGTTGAGGCACACGGCACACACCCCAACGCTTTTTGGGCAGAGACGTTAGGCAAATACGTCGGTATTACCCGTCAGCATGCTGGCAGTGTTCGTCTTGTAACACGGACGGAATCCGTCGATTTTGTGCAGTGGACACCGGACGAAACTATTCTTGAAGGTAGCAGTCCACATCTACAGACGCATGATATGATTGTGTTCCGGACGTGTGGGATTTACATCGGGTTGCTCGGTATAATGGTTTATCGCGGGGACTCCGATACTAATGTCAAACAGCATGTTGAGTTGGCTTGGAGTCCAGACACCCTTGAATGGCACCGCGTACAAGAAGGGACTCCATTTATGGGGCATACGCCATCGGAAATGGAACGTTATGGCGCGCTGCCTTACGATTGGGGAACGATTTTTCCCTCTGCCCCGATTTTCTTTGACGATGCGGTTCGCATCTATTACGGTGCTGGAGACGGCTACTTTTTCAACTGGCGCAAGGGTTATCTTGCACTTGCAACGCTTCGACCGCACGGTTGGGCAGGTTATGAACCCATTAGTCGGGATACTCCTGCTGTTATAACAACGCAGCCGTTAACCTTTTCTAATCCATCCGTTGGTATCACGGCGGATGTATGGAATGAAGGTTCGGTGCATGTAGTCGTTCTGGATAAAACAGGTGGTCAACGTGCTGTTAGCAGACCAATTCGTACGACTGGAACGGACTCCCATGTGGAATGGGAAACGAGCCAAGATTTAGCCAGTTTAAGTGGGGACGAAGTTCGGCTCAGATTTCAGCTTCACAATGCTAAGTTGTATGCCTTTTCACTTCATAGAACGTAGCGGTATAATTGGAGTCAATACACTTATATGATGTCATTTAAATCTATCTTTATTTCGGTATTTTTGGGGGCAGTTCTGATTACTGTTGTGCTAATCCTGAATGCAAGACGGCCTGCAATGGAAGTAGATCAGCCGAGTGCTGATTTTGTGCGGGCGACGGGAAAATGCGCCGAGTGCCATCGCCGCGAAACGTCTGCAATTGTCCATCAATTTGAACGGAGCGAGCATGCAAAGCATGGCGTAAGTTGCTTAGATTGTCACAAGGCTGTGGAAAATCAGGAAACGCAGGCACATCGGAGTTTCACGATTGCGAAGCAGCTCACGGCGAAAAATTGTAGCGAGTGCCATACAACCGAGTATTCGCAGTTTCTCCGAAGCCGACACGCGGCACCGGCTTGGGCAGCGGTATTGGGTGCAAAGGACTTTACAGCAGAACAGATCGCCTTCGCTGAAAAATACCACAAGGGTGCAGTGGATCGTCCTGCGAATCCTTTAGCGATTGCAGAGGGTCAGAGTGCTATTGACGTTGGCTGTTTGGGATGCCACGATATAGGTAAACCGAATCCGGATGGTTCCATTGGGACGTGTACAGCCTGCCACGCGCGACACTCAAGTTCGGTTGCGCTGGCACGGGAGCCAGAAACCTGTGGGCAGTGCCACATGGGACCCGACCACTCACAGATTGAAATCTACCATGAATCGAAGCACGGCGTGCTTTACAATGCGCAAAAATCAGAAATGAATCTCAAAGCACCACCGAAAGCACTCACAACAGCAGATATGACTGTACCGACATGTGTGACGTGCCATTTGAGCGGCTTAGATGGCTTGAATGTGACACACGATACAACCGAACGACTCTCGTATTGGTTGTTTGCGGCGGTCTCTGAGAAGCGTCCGACTTACCAACAAGGTCAAGACGCGATGAAAGAGACGTGCTTAAAATGCCATGCGAGTTCACAGGTAGAAGTGTACTATCAGGAGGCTGAAGGTGTTGTCACTGATACCAACCGTAAAATTTCGGAAGCCGTGGTGCTGATGAAATCGCTTCGTGAAGACGGCTTGCTGACGGAAACGCCTTTTGATGAACCTATCGAATTTATTTACTTCGATCTGTGGCACTATTACGGTCGGACCGCAAAACATGGCGCGTTCATGGGTGGTGCGGACTTTGTTCAGTGGCACGGAAATTATGAGCTTTTGTTGAAGATGACGGAGTTGAAAAGAATTGCCGGAGAACTCAGAGAAAACGCTGCGAAACCGTAACGGATTGGCTGCCAGACTGCTCGACTTTTTTATTCTTGCAAACCTTGCGTTTTTAGCACTCGACGTGTTTTTAGCGCACTCTGTCAACGCATTTGCCCATCCTGCGGAATGGATCCCTTTCTACTTCTCATTAGGTGCGTCCGTACTGCTCGCGCTCACACTTTTTGAGAAAAAAGGGCGCTGGAGAGAGTGGTGTCGATTCGGCGTTGGGTGGGGTGCTATCTGTATCGGCATCTCTGGTATGTTTTTCCATCTCGGTAGCGAATTCTTCTCTGATTTGACCCTCAAGAACCTTGTCTACACGGCACCGTTTGTGGCACCGCTGGCTTTTACAGGCGTAGGACTGCTTTTAATCATGAACGGTATGATCCGCGATACGGATTTAGAGTGGGCACAATGGGTCGTGTTTATGGCGGGCTTCGGGTGGTGTGGTAATTTTATTCTCTCAGTTTTCGATCACGCGCAGAATGGGTTCTTCAACCCAACTGAGTGGTTACCTGTGTTTACGAGTGCCATTGCTGTCGGATGTTTAGCAACGCTATTTTTTGTTCCTCACCAACCCGCTTTCTTTCGGTTCTGTGTCGTTGTTTTGGGGATCAACTTCATCGTTGGTATCGCGGGATTCTTCTTCCATTTGGCGGTAGATCTGCAAGCCCCAGGGGTTACGCAGATAGATAAATTCCTCTATGGCGCGCCTTTGTTTGCGCCGCTTCTCTTTCCAAATCTATCGCTTCTCGCGCTTTTAGGTATCTGGAAAATGTCTACCATAGAGTCAATTTAGTAAAGTTGGGTTTCACTCGGTCTGTAGTGGATGTAGTATATATGGAGCGAGTACGTTTCTCTATGATTTGATGGGTTTCGAGGGCATCCGTTCAACCCAACCTACGATCTAAGCACTAAAGTTTATGCTACAGTTTTGCCCTCTCACAGAGGAAAGTCGGGAATCGGAATTCCCTCCTACCAGAGAATTGAATAGCTCTGGGCACAAACTAAAAGTTTATGCTACAGGTTTGCCATTGAGAAGTATTCAATAAGAAATTGTATTACAGTTCATTAACATGCGTCCGAATTTTCTGAAATGCATCTAAAATCAGTTGCATATCGTCTGTGTCGCCTAAAAACATGGAATGTCCGAAGCTGCAAACTTCTTCGCGATACACCCGTTCCGCCTCTGGGCAGTTGAGTGTGCTATAATCTATTACTCGGTCCCCAAGATATTTGCGCGGCAAACCTAACTGGTCAAATAATTCTGGATTGCCGAAGGGTCCTTCGTTATAGATAGGCTCACCGTGTGCACCGACCCCACATGAGATGCCCTCCGCGCTGAGTGCTTCCATAAACCGACCGCGTGAAATGCCACCGAACTCTTCAGATACGAATCGGAAATCCCAATAGTAGAAGCACCATCGCGTAACACGCTCGTCGCGTGGAATCGGATGGAGTCCTTCTATCGCTTCCATACCTTTAGAAAGGTAGGCGATGTTTCGTTCGCGCGTTTCTACCTGCTCTTCAAACCGTTCCAGTTGGTTCAACAGAAGTGTTGCTTGGAAGTTTGTCATTCGCATATTCAGCTGTGCGAAACTGCCTGCTTTTCCTGCGAGTTCTTCGTCGTTTGTTATCACCATTCCGCCTTCGCCGCAGGTCAACGTCTTCCCCATCTGAAAACTGAATGCGCCGAGATGTCCGATTGAACCCATCCCTTTTCCGCGCCATTGTGAACCGTGTGCATGTGCGCAATCCTCAATCACCTTGAGATCGTGTTTTTCGGCAATCTCCATAATTGCGTCCATATCTGCTGGGTAACCGCCGTTATGTACCGGAATGATTGCCCGCGTTCTTGGTGTAATGGCTTTCTCAATTGCATCGGGCGCGATATTGTATGTGAGCGGATCAACGTCAACAATCACTGGCACTGCATTGACGCAGACAGCCGATGTCCCTGTTGCTACAAATGTGAGGGCAGGAACGATGACTTCATCACCTGCGGTGACCCCAGCAGCCTTTAACGCGCACTGTAGTGCCACGGTGCCATTTGCGAGCGGAATCCCGTATTTTGCGTCCTGAAATGCTGCGAACTTTTCACCGACTTCATCGACTTTCTCGCGTCGGTTCCACGCCCCGCTCCGTAAGGTTTCTAAAAGTGCGCTCTCTTCGGTTTCGTCAAAAATGGGCCAGCTTTTCCCTAAACTTCTTTTGACGACGGGTTCGCCGCCATTTATTGCCAATTTTGTCATGTCCGTGTCCCCCTTATTATATGCTCCAGTGTTATGGATAGTTCTGATTTTAGCAATGCGTCCTTTTTTTGTCAATTTCTTTAGCATCGTTGGGAGCATAATGTTTATGGCATTTTGCTTGTAGATTTAATCGGGATCCCTTATAGTAATCTTCAGAAACCTAAAACACTGTGTAACTTATGAAGTCAATAAATCAAACCCTTACTGCAATTGAAGGCGTTAAAGTAGGGCATGCTACTGACGCAGCTGCCCGGACGGGTTGCACTGTCATCCTCTGCCCAACGGGAGCAACGGCAGGTGTTGACGTGCGTGGTGCCGCACCCGGTACACGGGAGACGGAAGTACTCCGTCCAGGACGTTTAGTCCAAAAAGCACACGCCGTGCTACTGACGGGCGGAAGTGCCTTTGGGTTAGATGCTGCAGGTGGTGTTGTACAATATCTTGAGGAAAGGGACGTTGGATTTCCTGCGGGTCCTGTGCGTGTGCCGATTGTTCCTACTGCTGTGATTTTCGATCTGGGGGTTGGCGATGCAAAGGTGCGTCCTGATCGAGAAATGGGGTATCAGGCGTGCCTGAATGCGACGGATGAACCGGTCGCAATGGGTGCCGTTGGTGCGGGGATAGGTGCCACGGTTGGTAAGGCTCCGGGTGTTTCATCTTCTCCAGGAGGTATCGGTTCAGCGTGTAAATATATCGATTCCGGTTTGATTGTCGCCGCTGTTATGGTTGTGAATGCGTTGGGGAATGTTGTGCATCCAAGGACTGGCGAGATTCTCGCAGGTGGGAAGGAGAACGGTGGTTTCGTGGACATTACTGAACGGCTTTTAGATGCCAGTAATATCGTTCGTGGAACGAACACAACTATCGGCGTTGTGGCAACAAACGCTACGCTTACCTCGGCGGAAGTGAACCGAGTCGCAGAGATGGCGCACGACGGGATGGCACGCGCGATTCGTCCGTCACATACGATGTTCGATGGCGATACACTTTTTGCGCTCGCTACAGGGGCACATACTGACAGCAACGTAAATGCTGTTGGGGTCCTCGCTGCGGAAGTTGTCGCGGCGGCGATTGTTAACGCGGTGAGGACGAGGTAACCTCGCCCCTACATTGGTTTTCCTTGCATTGCTTCTGGGATGTCGATACCGAATTCATTGAGAACTGTTGGGGCAATGTCGTATAGGCTCTTTATAGGCATATTTCCGGTTTGTCGCGATTCGGAGATCGCTCCTACAGAGGAATGTGGCGCGGATTTGAGAATGAAAATGCCCATTTGTGCGTGGTTGCAATCGTCGGGACCGGTGTCGTTTTCATAGGTATAGATGCTGTTGTATCCGACACTTCCGACGGAACGCCAAAAGAGATTGCCGAAATAGACAATGAGGTCTGGTGGAATGTTCCGACATTCCCGATAAACTTCTTCGGGTTTGAAGACGCGCGTGTTGATATTATCTCCGGCTTCATCTACAATTGCTTCGAGTTGTGTTTTTAGTTCGTTGCGAACACTCTCGTAGTTTTGCGCACTGACAATTCCGTTTGGTTCTCTGCCTTCAACGTTTATGAAAATTCGCCCGTAATATCCACCTTCTCCCCACGCCTTGGTTTTTTCCCAATCTACCATATCCGGTGTCCACCGTGTAATCTCTTGCGGTTCGGTTTTAAGTGTTAGATAGCCGTGTTGCCGGAGCCATTCGTTGACACAGATACCGCCGTCCATCCGTTTTGCCCCGTGGTCGGAGACGATCATGACGGTGGTATCTTCATCTACACATGCTAAGGTCTCTCCGAGTTCTGCATCGAGTACGCGATAGTAGTTCCGCATCGTCTCTGAGAAAGGTGAATTCGGTTCATATTTTGGATGTGTTTTATCCCAAAATCGCCAGAAGGCGTGGTGAAGCCGATCGGAACCCATCTCAACCATCGTAAAGAAATCCCAATCTTTTGTCTTTAACAGATGACGTGCGAGTTTGAAGCGTTCGGAGGTCATCTTGAGGAGCTGTTGTTCCAGTTCAGCGCGCCGATCTGTTCGGAAGTTTGGAATATCGATCATGTAATCGCTTGCGACCTGATCAATTTCCCGCGACAGTCGTCTTGGAAAAGTCCACTGCGAATTGCGGTCAGGCGTGAGGAAACTGGTGACCATCCATCCCGGAAACGGTTTCGCGGGGTAGGTGAGCGGCACTCCCAAAACGACCGATTTCTTCTGTATCTGTCCCAAGAGGTCCCAGAGTGCTGGCACTTTCACGGCGTGTGCGTTTGCAATCGTCAAAGCATCGTAGGAGTGGTCTTTGCGGTTGCGAAAGCCGTAAATACCGAGTTCGCCAGGATCGCGGCTGGTCATCATACACATCCACGCTGGCACGGTGATAGGTGGGATCGTACTCTCCAATTCGCCGTAGATGCCTTCTTCCATCAAGCGATGTGTATTGGGCATATCGTCTTTGAATGCGTCAAAGATGAGTTCCGGTGCGGCGCAATCCCAACCGATAATGAGGACGCGTTTTTTCATATTTTAATTTTTGCTAAAGTTTTAACAATTTTTATGCAATAAACATGCCGCCCCTACGGGGCTTAGCTTCGCTGGGGATACCGTGTCTATAGACATACCGCCCCTACGGGGCTGCGTATCGGTGCTTCTGAGTTTATTTTTCTCTGAGTTGCGTTTGTAACTGTAATGCCAAGAAAACACGAAAAATGCGATAGAAGCAGTGCTTACTTTGGATAAAAACTGTCCAAGGTTTAGTAATTATTAGAATAAAGTTCACAATTATTTCAACATTACGGGCAAGGCGAGGATACTATGAAAAAATCCTCAGAAATCCTCAGAAACACCCAAGCAAAGACACCAAGTAATCCGCAGAAATGCCCAAGCAAAACTCCCTCGCCAGCGGTGGTGAGGGTTTCCTTTTTGGGTTTTATTGTAAATCACGGCTTGTGATCGGTGTTAACAGGCGGTTCGTCGTTGTCAAGAAACCGCTCAATCGTATTTCTGGTTGCTGGGCGCGTGCGGAAATCCGCAACCCACGGTTCACGGAAGTACGCCTGCTTTTCACGCGGTAGAGCGGACAGGACTTCAGGCGGAATCGGTAGACGGTGCCAATGTGTCGCGAGATGTGCATAAGCGTTTAGCACTGCAACACGCGGGGTCTCCCGTTGCCACACAGGACCGGCGTGACACAGGTTTTCCGTGAAGAAGATTGCACTGCCGGCAGGGCATTCGTAGGACGTCAGAAATGGGCTCCGCTTCCCCTCCTCTAACGACATGTGGTCGGGATGCATCGGGAAGTTGGATTTGTGACTACCGACTATAAAGTGCGTCCCACCATCGTTTTTGGAAATATCTGTCAGTTCAAAGACGACACGCACCATCCCCGCGTGGATCTGTCCGTTGTTGACGCGATACCCGAAGATTGGGTCTGCCTGTTGCGGTCCACCACCGTGGAGTTCACCGTGCCTCTGCCCTTTTTCGCGCCAGGCAGAGTAGGAGTGCTCTAACCGAATCTCGGGTCCGATGATTGCGTGTAAGACATCGAGGACTTTGGGGTGATCAATCAGGACGCTCGCGGGACCCCCCGGTACGGCACGGTGTTCCGGTGGTAAGGATTCTTTGTCATGATGTATTCGGTCAATCTGATCAACGATTGCATCTACTTCGTCGCGTTCGAGGATCGCGGGACGAACGAGGAATCCAGTTAAGTCAAATCGAAATTTTTCTTCATCAGTCATAGGTTGATGTCTCCTATGTTAGTTTTGCGATAAAGCGTAAAATACGTAGATATTTTCGGAAAGGTCGGGAATCGGAGTTCCCTCGGACAAACGATAAGTTGATAGATTACATAAGTCCTGAAGGTCTAATAATTAACGCGAGTTGCCACCTATGCATAGACATAGCACCCCTACAGGGTGCAGTTGCTTAAATACGCTGTTTCTATTCTCACTGCGAAGCAATATTACCCCTACGGGGTAGAGAAACACCTGAACAATCTTCTTAAAATGTTCAAAAACTCGTTAGTAGCAACTTGGGTTAATAATTAGAAAATTATGCCCAGCGGGGTTTTCCGCCGCCGAACCGCTGTTCGCTGATGTTCCACAACTCCGATAGACCGAGTTGTCGGATGTGTTCAATTCCGGGTAGAAATGGATCGTTTACTCGGGTTAGCCACTCTTGGAGCTCTGTCTCTAATTCTGCCTGAAGTCCTTGTGAGTCTGCATCGTCTATGAGATTGTTCATCTGATATGGATCGTTGTCGTTGTCGTAGAGGAGCCATCCCGTTTCGTCGTAATGACGTGCGTAAGTGTGGCGATGCGTTCGGACACCACGCCACTCGCGGATGCCGAAGTGGAAGCCTTCACTCCCATGTAATGGGACTCCAAGGAAGACAGACTGTGGCTCGTCAATTGTCTTGCCGAGCATCGCTTCTGAAAGGTCGATGCCTTCGACACCCGCCGGGATCGGTAGGTCGCATAAGGACAACATTGACGGCATAAAATCAACGAGGCTAAGCAAGGTATCGCGGGTAACACCTGCTGGGATTCCACGGGACCAGCGGATCATAAACGGGATACGCGCAGATTCTTCCCATGGACGTTCTTTTCTGACGTGTCCATGACTGCCGAGCATATCCCCGTGGTCAGACGTGTAGACGAGGATGGTGTCGTCAGCGATACCGAGTTCGTCGAGGGCAGTCATCAAGCGTGCAAGGTTTTCATCCAGAGCCGTGATATGCGCATAGTAGCCGGAGATGTCTTTCCGCGTCGCGGGTGTATCTGTCGCGTTTGGACGTAACTGAATCTGGTCCGGTGGATACATCTCTTTGTAACGTTCAGGGACATGTTCATAAGGATTGTGCGGTGGTCCCCAACTCATATAGAGGCAGAAGGGTTCATCGACGTGGTCGCGGCAGTATTGAATCGCCTGATCGGTTTGGAACTCCGGTTCGTAGTCGTCAATCTGCATCTGATTCCCATCAGAGTCGTGGTAAGGTGCATTGAAATAGTTATGATGGCAATTCCATCCGATCCAATGGTCAAAGCCGAACCGCATTTGAGGCGTGATGAATTTGTCTCTCGGCATACCGCCGAGGTGCCATTTGCCGATGTAGCCGGTTGCGTATCCGGCTTCTTTGAAGACTTCGGCAATGCCGGTCTCCGTCAAAGGGAGCGGTAGATCGTTGGAAACGGCTTTGTGGTTCAACGGGTATTTGCCTGTCATGAGACATCCACGCGCAGGCACACATATTGGGACGTTGGTGAAGGTGTTCGGAAAAAACATCCCTTCTTGTGCGAGTTGATCCATCGCTGGCGTTTGCACTTGCGGATTGCCTGCGCATCCGACATCGCATTGGCGGTGCTGGTCGCCGAAAACAAAAATTAGATTAGGTTTACGGGTGGTTTCCATTGCTGTTCCTTTATGGGTAAAATGGGCTGTTCTGTCTCACTGCATCCACGTATAAATTTGGCGAAGTGCTCCCTCACTCTGGGTCCACAGTGCTCTTTTCAGTGGTGAAATGACCTTTGTGTAACTCGCGAAATCTGTGCGGACTGCGCGATACTGTTCCTTATGCGCGATTAACCCTGTGTTCTCCGGCGGCGATGCTCCGAAATCCACCCATTCATATTTTTCACGGCACGCTTGTGTAATGATGTAGTGGAAAATCGCGTTGTTGGGACGGTATTTCAAGAATTCTGGCACGGATGCCTCGCACCACAAGGTTACGGTCCGGTTGAAATGTAGATAGAGTAATCCGGCGATCATTGTATCGCGATATGTAGCAATAGCGAGTCTGGCGATTTTTTGCTGTAAAAGCGTTTGCATGAGTGTGCGCGGCTTCGGTGTACCTCCTAACTGTTTTACCGTAGCGAGATACAGGTCATAGAATGTGGATAACGCCTCTGCGCTGTCCGTATTCGTGACTTCTACACCCGATTTTTCTGCTTTCCGGACCGCTCCCCGCACCCGTTTGTTATAGGCGTGCCAGAGTGCATCAATATTCCCATTTGTCTTTAAAAGATGTGTGAAGTGATTTATGCGTTCGTAACCGGCTTCGGTGAGAGAATCGCCGTAGATCGCGGTATGTTCTGGTGTCAACGTCCAGCGAATCTCACACCATCCTTTTTCCGTTGCCGCCGTTTCAATAGATGTTATCAATGCTTCAGGGTTTACCTGCGATGAATCTACGAGATGTATACCGCCGAATAGGTTCCACGGCATTGAGTGCCATAAACGGATGCCCGGTATTGGTTGGAAGACGAAGGCGGGCAGCCCACCTACTGTTGTGTCTTCTTGCTTAATGAGCGAATAGACTGGGGTAAGTTGTTTGAATGACCTCGTTAATGCATCTCGCCACGCGAAGCTTTGGAAGGCAGTACTCCCCGGACACTGCCGAATAATGGTGTCCCACTCGTTCTGGTTTTGAGAGGTAAGGGGGGCTATGGTGTACATATACACGTTGTTAAAGCACTCGCTACTTCTTAGTTTGCTTGAGCTGCCCCCAGAGGACCGTCTGCTTTTCTGCACTCGGGGATACGGAGAGAAATTCTGTTGGTGCCCAACTCAGATACCGGGCACCTATTCCTTTCGTCGCTTCAATTGGTTTCCCTCCACCGCCCACTGTATCTACAATATTGACGACCCCATTCGCAAAAAGCTGTGCTATGTTCCCGTTTGGCTGTGTCAGAATATAGGCGATCCATTTGCCACTCGGCGACCATGCAAGTTCCCGGATAACTATTCCGTTTTCGGACTTCGTGAGTTGGCGCATGTTTTGTCCATCTACGTCAATTACCTCAATAGTGTACACGATTCCGTCTTCAATATCCGCTGAGATAAAAGCGATCTGCTTGCCATCCGGCGACCACGTGCATTTAAGGAGGGCCTCACCGCGCTTCCCGAGATGCCGGACGTTTTTCCCTTCAGCATCCATTACGAAAAGGGTGGCATCATGATGAGAAACAAAGGCGATCCATCGGCTATCCGGAGACCAAACGGGTTCGTCACACTTTCTTTCTTTCGTCAGTCGTATCACATTTTCGCCATCTACATCCATTTTGTAGATATCCCTGTCCCCGGCACGCTCAGAGGTGAATGCGATCCATTTCCCATTCGGTGACCACGCGGGCCACTCGTTTTTATCACCATTGAAAGTCAACTGGTGGTGTGCATGCCTTCTCACATTCGTGCTTATCTCCATCAGATAAATCTGACAGTTCGCGTTTTGACACGCTTCATAGGCAATTGAGCGTCTATCAGGAGACCAGGTGAAGGTGTATAGATGTCCCGGTTCCGTCCTCAGTTTTTGGAGGACCTCCCCTTGGGTATTCATGAGGATGATAGGACGGTCTTCGTCCGTTGTGGAAATAAAAGAGAGGACATCACGTTCATCCGTCCACCCATTGCTGACAAACGTGAAAGACCCTACCAATAACATCGTCCCTAACACCACATAAATTAGTGAGCGTTTCATATTTCCTCCTATCCTGAATTTCTAATGAAGGTAAAGAAACCGATGTTTTTTGTAGATTATGCCGCCAATGCCGCAAACAGTGCCTTGATATAACCAACGGAATAGGCTAACCCAACGTCGCCTTCTAATCTCGGAATGTGATCGGCGTTGATGCATCCATCGAATCCGACCTTTTGAAGTTCTCGGACAATTTTGAAGGCGTTCATATCGCCATCGTCGAGGAGGACTTCCTCGAACGCTCCAGCCGTTGAGAGACTTCCACGTACGTTCCGTAGGTGAACCATGAAGATGCGCCCTTTACGTCCATAGTTGTTGATTTCGTCAAGGACAATGGTGCTGCCTCCTGCTTCGGCGCGGGTGCCACAACAGTAAAGGTAGCCAACATTCCTGCTTGGGAAGGCATCGATGACACGATGAAAACCGAGGCTGCCGAGCGGTGTGTCCGGGTTTGGCACATCTGACGGATGGATAGCGAGTTTGATGTCGTGTTCGTCAGCGATAGGGACGAGTGCGCCGTAGACCTCGGTGAAACGTTTCCACCATTCGTCGAGTGCTTCCATTGTGGGGGTGTCCGGCGGATTTTTGGTGGCGGCACGGCTTTCGCCGCGTGAGGTATACCCGCCTCTATGGATAGAAGGATAGCGCGTCATGAGATAGTCGAAGGTATCTCCCCAGAAGCGTTGACGTGCGATAGGCACACCGGCTTCGGCGAAGACCCGAAGCGCATTACATGTGTTTTCCAGTTCCTTTTCACCGTCGGGTTGTCCCGTCATGAACTTTTCTGTGATGTTCGGGAGCGTTACGCGGTTGATGTCGAGTCCCCATGCACGGATCCGTTTCTTTATTTTTAGCACTTCGTCCAGATCGGGGTAACCCTGTTCGTTAACGCCGGGGAAAGCACCGCCGTTTCCGAAGTCGACGCAATCTGCGCCGAGTTGCGTGACCTGTTTAAGATAACTCTCTGAAAGTCCACCATCCCAGACTGAAATTTTCATATTTTTATATTTCCTTGCGGTTCGCTTTTTTAAGTTTCCTTGCGGTTCGTTTAGGTGGATTTGATGAAAACTTCCCTAAACGTATATCCAGCCCGGCGCGTTGCTTGGGCTTACAAACTGTTACTTTTCCTTACGGTTCGTTTCTTTACTGATGCCTGATAGCCGATGACTATAAAGGTAACGGAACGGGTTCCCCACTCTCAACGGATTGATATGCAGCGAGCGCGATTTCGACTGCGGCACGACCGTCTAATCCTGTAATCGGAGGGGGTGTATCGTTACGGATCGCCTCGACGAAGACGCGGATCTCTTCTTGGACTGGTGGTGGCACCTCAATATCTGCGATTTTAATCTGCCGTCCTTCACCCTCAAAGGGTTTGATCTGGATAGTCGCATCGCCACCCCAGGTCTGTGGGAAATAGATAGAACCGCCTTCACAGTCAACGCGTCCGCCGTATCCGCCGACGGCAGAAATATGACTGGAGTGGAGTAAACCTACTGCGCCGTTTGCGAACTGTAGGGAAGCAAGCACAACGTCTGGATAGTCGCTCTCTTTTTGGACGTATTGACCACCAGCCCCATAGACGGAGACGACATCGCCGCAGGTCCAGCGCATAAAGTCGATTTCATGGGCGTTGATTTCCATGAGACTTCCGCCGGACTTTGCGCGTTCTAATCGCCACGGGACATAACTCCCGCCGCTACGCCAAGGTCCGCCGATACGATGCACCATCATACAGGCAGGTGCGCCAAGTTCACCACTCTGCACGATTTCTCGGACTGCTGAATGCGTTGCATGGTAACGGCAGACCAAGCCGATGGTCAGTTTGACACCGTTTTCTTCGGCAGCGGCGATCATCGCGTCGCAATCGGGCAGCGTCGGTGCCATCGGTTTTTCAGAGAAGACGTGTTTGCCAGCGTTCGCTGCATCGACTGCCATCTGTGCGTGCATAAAGGGCGGCGACGCGATTAGCACCGCTTGAATCTGGTCATCGGTGAGTAGTTCGTGGTAATCTAACGTGTAGGACGCATCGAGGTCTGTAGCGAGTTTTTCTGCTAATGCTTCTTGCAGATCGCTAACGCAGATAACCTCTATTCCTTCAACGGCGTGTGCACTGGTGGCAAGGCTTCTGCCCATGCCGCCGCATCCGATAACGCCAATTCCTATCGTTTCCATATTTTTAAATTTCCTTGCGGTTCGTTTAGGCGGGTTTCGCGAAAACGCTCCTGTGCGTATATCCAGCCCGGCGCGTTGCTTGGGCTTACGATCATTATGACGCCAAGCCCAATCGTTCTATATTTTAAATTTCCTTATAACCTTGTAGGTTGGGTTGATCGGAAACCAACCCCTAACCTACCTTATCAAAAATGGGTTTGGAAACCTCGCTAATGATGCACCTACTAATAAATATCTACCTGTTTCTAAAGTTATCAAAAAATTCCGCTGGCGGGAGTAAATGTTCAATGAGCATCTGTTGAATGCCTTTTGTGTCGAGTGGTGCTATGCTATGAAAATCATATTTACCAGCTGCCACCGTATCAGTTACGATCTGCTGCGAAGGTGACGTAGCAATTAACACCACATGAACCCGGTCATCTGAGAGCAATTCATGATAATCCGATGTCCATGACACATTGAGGTCTGCGGCAAGTTTTTCAGCCAGTGCTTCTTGTGAGTCACTAACGCAGATAACTTCTAAACCTTCAACAGCATGCGCACTGATGGCAAGGTGTCTCCCCATATCGTCGCACCCAATGATGCCAATCCCAATCGTTTCCATATTTTTAATTTTCCTTGCGGCTCGTTTAGGAAATGTGAATTCAACTGCCAACTCGACGTTGTTTAACCGTACGGTAAATTGGAAAACTATCTCCGTCTTGCTTTGATGTGGCCCCACGTCATGCTCAAGTGTTTCCGAGAGGGACTGACATCAAGCCCTGTGGCTTTCATGTTGTTTTGAACCTCTGCTGCACTCAAGACGCGGTCATAGATACGGAATTCGTCTATATACCCTTGAATTGTATCGCAATCACACCCATCTGAACGGTCTCCAATACCGAGGAAAAGCCCACCTTTTGGGATTTTACCACCCTTCATGGCGTACTTCTTTTCCTGTTTTCCATTGACGTAGTAGTGAACTGTTTCACCGTCGTAGGTGCCGACAAGGTGCAACCACTCTTCAAGTGGAATATCCTTTAGGACATTGTCTTTTGCTGCAACTGTTGATTTGCCACCGGCTCTGATAAAGAAGCCGTGTTGGTTGTCATCATCGTCGTAGTAGAGGCTCGCGACTGCGGTGTTTGCTGGCATATCGTCGAGTGAGATAATCCTGTTCCAACTGTCATCGAGGGCGTTGATATAGACCCAGCATTCCAAGGTGATCTCATCCCAATCACGATCAATTGTCGGTGGATTTGAATCTTCAACGAGGAGTCGATCAACACTGCCATCGAAAAGAATGCACTCGCCGACTTGGCAGTCGGAAGCGGGTGCGAGTTCGGGGTCCCCCTTAACAGCGGCAGCTAGCCCTGACAAGATATCTACTGCCTCTGTTTTAATCTTTACTGTATCTTTGTCGAAGGACCAATAGGCGACTAAACCATCTTCAACCGCACCCGTGATTGCATCGGTTGGCTGCGCGTTCCATAAGAGAAGCGCGAGAAGGAGAAAGGCGAATGCGCATTTGGCATTCGTAAAGACTGTGAAGCACTGTGAATTTTTCACAAAATGTCTATCCTGAAAACGAGTACCGCTTTTTAGATACATGATTCACTCCTTCCACCTGTTAAAGTGGTATCATACCATTTCTAAAAGTTTATATCGCATTAACGGCACCTGAGTGCACAGACTAACAGTCTATGCCACAAGGGAACACAAACTAAAAGTTTGTGCTACAATTTCAATCAGAAATGGTATCAGATCGTTGAGGCATGAATGCCACGACCCATAATTTCAGCTTGTTTGAGCACTATATTACGAATGCCTCGCGTTCCACTGACAGAAATAGAGCGTTTAGAACATGTCCCGCATCGCACGTTCACGTCGATCGGCATCTTGACGTTCACGTTCCTCATCGGTCATTTGATCGTGTTGTACAGCCGTAATGGGGCGATATTCGGCGACCTCGCTCTTCCGCTTGAATACCCGGAAGAAGTCGAAGCGGGTTAAGGTTGGTGGGATGTTTCCGGGACATAGTGCGTGTACGCCAACATGGACCGAATTTCCCATGCCAACATTCGTTTGTCCACAACTCCGCCATTGAATGCCGTCCTCACTCGCGAAAGACGAGAATTGGTTGCCTCTACGTTCCACACGTAGGAAGAGTTCCCGCACATTTCTGAGCCCACTGCTCCGTCCGCGCAGGTTGAAGGAACGTCCGACATGGCGTTCAAATCGGACATCGCCTCTAAAGGCGTGGGGACCTGAAGTTTTCTCCAGCCGGAGGAATCTGTTCGGATTTTTCCATACGAGTAAACCTCCGTGCTCTCTGAGTTGTGGCGAGATGCGCATACGGGTTTCGATGGCGAAATCACCTACGATTTCCATGAGGAGGCGTGGTGCGCTCATATCACCACTTCTGCCGTCTGGACCGTGCCAGAGGTCTTGTCCGGGTTCAGTCCGCATCTCCAGATATCCTTGGCGTTCTGCCCAGGAACCTCCACCTTTCGGGTCGTCCCATCGCCATTCTGGACGCATATTGTTCCCGATGAACTCATCTTCAAAAACCATCTCCGTGAACTCGCCAGAGGATGCCCATCCTTCAATCTTAATGGCGGAGATGGAATCCCCGAAATTTTGCGGGAGTAAGTGGAGGTTTGGCAGTTCCTTTTTATATTCCGAGGGTTCCATACGGATAGGTATGCTTGCGCCTTCAAAGTCGGGATGTTCATAGAAGACGACTTCCGCGCCATCTCGTGGGAAATCGGGACCTTTAAAGATACGAATTGAGGAGATCCGGTCTTCAAACCAAGACCCGCCTTGTGCATCGCGTAGGTTGGCAATATCCCGTAGGATCGTTATTTTTCTACCGCGGAATTCGACGTGTTCGTAGCAATCCACAATCAGCGGGATAGTCCCCCACTCAGGTCCAACGACTTCCAGTGTGGAGCCAAAGTTAATCGAGGAGATTCTGTCCGCAAAATTGTAGGAGGTATCGTGCAAGTTCGGGTAAAATCCGGGACCGAGTGCCAACTTTTTACCGCGGTAGTTAACATGCTGGTAAAAGATGGCTTTATAGTTCGGATTTGACGAGAAGTTTGGACCTTTATAGATACGAACGGAAGAAATATTATCTTGAAATCCAATAGTGCGCGTATGCTGAACAGGTTCTACAACATATCCCATTCTGCCTCGGAAGTTTGTATGTTGGAACACCTCAACAATAAGGCGCGGTATGACGATTGGCATTTTTTGTCTCCATTTTTTAGTTATCAGTTATCGGTTGTCAGTCTTCAGTAAAAGAGTGTTTCATTTCAATGAGGTTCTTTCTTTCCGAGATTTCCGAAGTCCTGTTTATGTTTCATTGATGGTTGCTTCGTAGATTTGGGCGTATCCGCTTCGATCTGATGTAAATACGATATGTTGTCCGTCTGGACTGAAAGACGGATGTGGATGTGTATGCTGAGGTGCGTAGACGTGAACTGGACCCCCAGCATACGGGAAGGGTCCGTTCCAATGCGCACCGATAGATGAAGCGTTAGGGTAACAGAGGGTTTGTGGTTCACCAGCACCGTCACGCGGATCAAAAGTCTGGATACCAATGTCTGGGAAGTTGGTATCTGCTACCATGCGCGTTCCAGCAGGATTGCAAATGGCGTGCCATGCGTTGAACGTTGTCACCTGTCGAATTACACCTGTATCGGCATTGACGCATCTCACGCCTCGGGGCCAGTCAACGAAAGCAAGTTCGCGCGTCCCCGGAATCCATGTTTCATGTGTGATCCATTCGTTCTTTTCAACATTCTGAGCGTAAAGGCGGCGGTTCCCGCTTCCATCGCGATGAATTATCCATACCCGATCGGTGAGTGGACCCGCATAGTAGAGCAGATTGGAATCATCAGGACAGAATTGAAGATGCCCGATGCTATCTCGCCGTAAGATAATATCGTGCTTGCCGGTGTCTGTATCTACAATAGCGAGTGCGGATTCTTTACCGATGTTGAATCTGACAGCCCACCATCGGCTATCATGACTCAAGGCGGTAGTGCCCATAGCGGCGGCGACCATTCCTTCGTCCTGCATCGTCGTTGCTGCGAAATTGACGAGTTCGTGCTCTTCAAGCGTCTCCAAATCTACCTTCCACCCGCTGGTGCCAGCTGTGAAGAAGACCGCTTTTCCATCGCGCGAGGGATGCACCGACCACTCCGAGAGGTCGGGTCTCTCTGTTAATTGGCGAAGTTCACCCGTGCTCCGTTCTTCTGCGAATATCTGTGCGGTGCCGGTTCGGTACGAGATAAAGATCAACCGCTGCATGGCGTTGTCATAGGCGGGTATGATGAAAAAGGGATGGTGGTGCAGGGCAGACGCGGTCGTCACCTGTCGGATTTGCGTGCCAGTGCATCGATCGTAAAAAGTCCGGGATTCGGGACCGTAAACCGTGCCTTTTGCCATTTTTTAATTTTCCTTGCGGTTAAACGACGTGGTTTGTCTTTACGGGATCTCCACATTATCCGGTCAGTCTCTATAGGCTTGTGTAGTTTCGGCGGGCACGAGACCCGCCGAAACAGTGTTTAAACTTCTTATTCTTCAAAGGCAGCATCGAATGCGACTGCGGACGGTTCAAAATCGTAGTCCTTGACAGCGGCACAAGATTCACGGGCACCGTGTTCTCGGTCCATACCGCTGTCTTCCCATTCGATAGAAAGCGGACCGTCATATTCCATATTGTTGAGTGCCCGGATGATCTCTTCAAAGTTGATATTACCGCGACCGATGGATCGAAAATCCCAATTTCTTCGGGCATCGCCAAAGTTCAAATGTCCGCCGAATACACCGGATAACCTCGGTGTGTCTGCCCACCAGACATCCTTCATGTGGACGTGATAAATTCGGTCGCTCAACCGTTCAAGGAAGGCGACGTAGTCAACCCCTTGGTAACCGAGATGGCTTGGGTCGTAGTTGAATCCGAATGCTTCCCTGCCGTTGACTGCCTCAATTGCGCGTTCTGCAGTGACGATATCGAACGCGATTTCAGTGGGATGGACTTCGAGTCCGAACTTGACACCAACTTCATCAAAGACATCGAAAATCGGGTTCCAACGGTTCGCAAAATCTTCAAAACCGGCATCAATTTGTCCAGGATCATTCGGAGGGAAAGAGTAGAGGAGATGCCATATAGAGCTGCCGGTGAAACCGTTGACGACGCTCACGCCGAGTTTAGCGGCAGCGCGTGCGGTGTTTTTCATCTCTTCAGCGGCGCGTTCTTGAACGCCTGCGGGATCGCCATCGCCCCAGATAGATTCTGACAAAATGCCTTGATGCCGACCGTCGATGTTATCACAGACAGCTTGTCCGACGAGGTGGTTGCTGATTGACCAGACCTTTAGTCCGTATTTCGCGAGGAGGTCGTGTCTGCCTTGGCAGTAGCTGTCGTCTGCGAGCGCCTTATCCACTTCAAAGTGGTCGCCCCAGCAGGCGAGTTCTAAGCCATCATAACCCCATCCGCTCGCTTTTTCTGCTAATTCTTCTAACGTTAAATCTGCCCATTGGCCTGTAAAAAGTGTTACAGGTCTTGCCATAGTGTTACTCCTTTTTAGTTGTCAGTCGTCGGTTGTCGGTTGTCAGTTACTCGTCTGTGGTAGAGACAACCGTTCGTACCGCCACACGGTTAACTGACCACTAATAACTGGTAACCTACAACCATTATGCCGGTGGCGTGTAGCTTGCATCAATCCATGCACGTTGTTTGCCGCTTTCTACGGCAGCGTTAATGAAATGTACGCCGCGAGCACCGTCTTGGACAGTCGGGAAATCCGTATCAAATTCAGCAGGGGTTTCGCCTGCGATTTTCGCTGCCATCGTGCGTGCGGCGTTCACATAGATATTTGCGAATGCCTCAATAAATGCTTCGGGATGTCCAAAAGGTATCCGTGAGTTGTGCTGGACGATCTCCGATAGATAGTCGTTCCCGCGTTTGTAAACCTGTTCGGGACCGTCCGGGAAACGGACGTAAAGATAGTTCGGGTTCTCCTGATGCCATTCCAGTGAAGCCTCAGTGCCATAGACGCGAATGCGTAGATTGTTCTCTTCACCGACCGAGATCTGTGAAGCATACAGAACACCGCGGACACCGTTTTCATAGTGCACCAGTAGGTTGCCATCGTCTTCTAACAAGCGTCCCTCTACAAAAGTGGTCATGTCTGCACAGAGTTCTTCGATTTCCAATCCTGTGATGTAGTGTGCCAAGTTCTCAGCGTGGGAACCGATGTCTCCGATACATGAGGATGCACCGGCTTGTTTGGGGTCTGTGCGCCAGACGGCTTGTTTCGCGCCTTCGTTTTCTAAGAATGTGGCGAGCCAACCTTGCGGGTATTCCACGACGATTTTGCGGAGTGTTCCGAGTTTTCCCTCTTTCACGAGTTCACGTGCCTGCTTCACCATCGGATAACCTGTGTAGTTGTGTGTCAGCGCGAAGATGGTATCGTGTTGTTTGACGAGGCTGCAAAGTGCTTCAGCGTCAGCAACCGTCGTGGTCATCGGCTTGTCACAGACGACATGGAACCCTGCTTCAATGAAGGTTTTAGCGACATCGAAATGGACGTGGTTTGGTGTTACGATTGAGACGAAATCAATGCGTTCGCCTTCGGGCAGTTGACTCTCTTTTTCTGCCATTTCGTGGTAAGAGCCGTAGACTCGGTCTGCGTTGAGGAAGAGTTCAGCGCCTTGTTGGTTAGATTTTTCGGGTGATGATGAGAACGCGCCAGCGACGAGGTCGATTTCCCCGTCGAGTGCCGCGGCTTTCCGATGGACGGCACCGATGAAGGCATCCGGTCCGCCGCCTACCATGCCGTAACGGATTTTCCTATTGAGTGGCATCTTGCGTATTTTCTCCTTTGCTTTGTAATCTGGGCGTGCAAGTTTCGCCCTACCGTGATATTTTGATTCCACTATACATTATCTCATATTTGGATACTTTTTTCAAGGTATTTTGGGTGTGTAAATATTTTGTCAAAATTTAGGGGTGCGGGGTGCTATTTGAGTGGGACGTTATTTTTTCTCAGAATCGCGGAGGACGCGGATGGCACGGATGACGCGGATTATCTCTCTTTTCTGAATCGCGGATGACACGGATTACCTTTTTTGTCTGAATCGCGGATTATCACGGATTACGCGGATTACGCGGATTATACTTTCGTACATCCTAAATTTTCTTTGAAAAATCGGCTTTACCGGTTGTTTATCTTGTTGTGTATTTCACTGAGCTAACGTTCTGCGCCACAGATAACGGTGTGTATGTGAGAACCGCCTTTGCTTCAAGCAGCGTAAGCGTTGTTGTGAACCAATTGGTGTGATCTCGGATAAATGACTCGCACGCGGCGGATGCGGGATGGTCGTCAAGCAAGGAGTAGACAATAAGCATCGCGTCTAACCCACGCGACGCGAATTGATCAGAAGATAAGGTCATCACCGCTTACCTCGGACAAGTCCAATGCCGAAGGATCCTCCATTTTAAGTTTCTCGGCATAAATCTCGTCCCACGTCTGGGCAGTGTGTGGACGGATTAGGATGCCATCATCTGTCCTTTCAAGCACAACACCCGATTCCAATCCTAATTCTTTTACCCAGTCGAGGGGCAATTTGATTTTATGATCAGTTTCCAATGTGAGCATTTTCATGGTATCCACCTTTCCTTACAAATAGTTAAGAAAGTATACCACAACTCGCGTTGGTTATCAACGGTTTTAGTGGGAAATTTCTAATTGGTCGGGTTAGGAGTTGGCGTTTTTTATTATCTGAATGCAGATCGCATTTGGGCGGGTACGCCGCAAATCTCGGATTCTCACGGATGACGCGGATTGAAAATCTTTAACATCAAGTAATCAGCTAATCGGAGAACTGAATGACTCTGTCTGTGGACACAGTAGCTTAACTTGCTGGATCACGGACTTGTGGCGTTATTTGAGATACAACGGAGTCTACTTCTTGAATAGCATTCCAATCAATCACCGCTGTCCACAACTTTTCTTCTTCTGAGTAGTGAACGATGCCCTCAACCTCCAGCTCTTCGCTATAGATGATAAGGGATTGCCCAGCTTGTAGCACAATTCCCTGACGTTCGAGATCTGCTACTGTCCCGGCGCAGCTCAATCGCACTCTACCTTTTGGATCGGCATTATGGAAGTCTGCGAAAATTCTTGGTTTGTTCATCTTCTCTCCAAATCGCTATGCCGTTACAAGGACACTGCCTGCAAAGAGATCCCCCACCCGTGCCATGTTGAGGAATGAAAAATCAGATCATCTGTTTTTATGGAAACAGTATCAGCGATTGGTTTTATCAGTTCGCTTGAGTGAACAGATAAATATTCCGCCACTTCAAGATTCATCCGATCGATTTCGGAAAGAAAACCGCCCGCAGATAACTCATAATTGCGTGGGTTGGTTTCAACCTGCTGGAGTTTTTCGACCTGTTTTTGAAAACGCTCGATGCGATTCAGTGTTGCTTTAAGTTCTTGATCATTTTGAATCATTATGAATTACCTCAACTATGCCGCGCCGCGAGTCATCGCGTTTAATTTGCCAGTCTTCCATCGCTTCCTGTTCACTGCCAATTGCCCCTTGTTTACAAATCCAAAAAATGCTTGCTCCCAGAACATCTTGTGTCTTCTGTGTATCAAAAACGAGAGCAGCTTCACCATGCACTTGAGCGACATCAAAAGAATTCTCCATAAGTAGAAAAATATCTACGTCACCGGGAGAAGATTTAGTTGTTACAAACGAACCAAACACAATGAATCGCGCCACTTGTCCGGTGCTGTTTGCCAACAGGAAAATATGTTCTAATCGCCGTCCAACAAGTTCTCTTTGTGGAGTTCCAGTACCAAAATGCTGTAGAATTTCGGTCAAAGTTGCTTGATGAATTCCGATAGGTAGATCACCATTACCGTCGAATGCGGGCCATTTCTTCATGTAGATTTAAGTTTTAGTTGTACTGTTGCGTCAGCATTGCAATGAGGACGTTCGTATTCACAGCTGTATCGGTATATAAATAGGTAATGAAACCTTTAACGGTTTACTCACAATTCAGCTTCCTCCACAATTCGGGATGTTTGCCAGCAATGATAACACATTCGGAATGATAACACATTCGGTATATAGAGGTCAATTGAATTTCATAGAAAATCAGGGTAAATTTTATATCCACAGTAAACGATTGAGGTTGGAAGAGCTACCTATCGGTTCGGAGTGTACTAAACATTTGCGGATCCAGTTCTGCCGCCTTTCTAAAGTTTTGGAGGGCAAGGTTAGTTTCACCCTTCTCGCGGTAAACAGTACCAAGATTGTAATAAGCTGAGGCAAAATCAGGTTTGAGTTGTATAGCTGTATCGAGGTCTACAATAGCGTTATCAAGTTCACCTTTTTTGTCATAAGCAATGCCACGATTGTTATAGGCTTCGGCAAAGTTAGGGTTGAGTTGTATTGCTTTAGTATGGTCTTTGACGGCGAGATTACATTCACCTTTTTTCGTGTATACTTGCCCGCGCTTGACATAAGTTATAGCAAAATTAGGATCAAGTTCAATTGTTTTGGTATAGTCCCTAATTGCGAGGTCTAGTTCATCTTTTTTTTCGTAAACCTGACCTCTCATTAAATAGGCAATAGCTAAATTTGGGTTGAGATTTTCTACTTTCGTATAATCTTTGATTGCGAGGTCTAGTTCATCTTTTTTCTCGTAAACCTGACCTCTTACAATATATGTCATGAAGAAATTAGGGTCTATTTGTTCTACTACACTATAGTCTTTAATGGCGAGGTCATATTTCCCTTTTTTTGTGTAACCATTACCGCGATTGTAATAAGCAATAGCATAATCCGGTTTGAGTTGTATAGCAGTATTGTAATCTTCAATAGCACGGTCAAACTCACCTTTGTCTTTATAAGCATTGCCACGGTTGTTATATGTCTCTTCATAATCCGGTTTGAGTTGTATAGCAGTATTATAATCTTCAATAGCACGGTCAAACTCGCCTTTGTCTTTATAAGCATTGCCACGGTTGTTATATGCCTCTATCAGATCGGGCTTCAATTCTATTGCTTTGTTTAGGTCTTCAATGGCACGGTTAAACTCCCTATTGTCCTTATATGCATTCCCGCGGTTGTTATACGCTTCAGCAAGGTCAGGTTTGAGTTCTATTGCTTTATTAAAATCCTCAACCGCCCTGATATATTCTCTTTTATTTCTGTAAATATTGCCACGATTCATATACGCTTCAGCTAAATCATGATTTAGCTCTATTGCTTTGTTTAAGTCTTCAATGGCAAGATCATAATTATCTTTTGAGGCATAAGTAACCGCACGATTAGTATATGCTTCAGCAAAGTCAGGTTTGAGTTCTATTGCTTTGTTATAGTCTTTGATTGCTTTGTCAGTATCTTTTTTTTCCTTATAAATTAGAGCTCGATTATTATATGCCGAAGCCTTTTGAGGTTCTAACTTGATAGCCTTTGTATAATGCATTATTGCATCATCATACTGCTCTCTTTTTTCACATGTCAAACCTTTAAAAAATTCAGTCGCATGAGTTTGATGAATTTTCTGTTTCGTAATATAACCATGTAGATCATTGTAGATTGTTTTCGTAGATATGTTATGGTACTTTCTCAGGCGATTTAACATCGGTTGTTTCAAGGATTTTGGAATGTCAATAACTGTATAGTCTTCAGGTTCGACATAGCCTTTAGGCGGACGGACAAATATACTTGTTTGGGAGATCACACGGTTACGGGGGTTTTGTGGTTCCTTTATTTGGTATTTTTCATTCATCTCTTGAGTCCTTTGCAACAAAATTATCCTACCATCTTCGTCGGCGGAACTATCACAAGCAAAGAATATTGCTCTCAGATAATCAGTGGCAAAGTCTATAAGATTGGTTTTGCCTCCATAGTGTTGGAGTTGGGTTAGGATTGTAAAATCATCATTAGCATCCATTTCGTTGGCAAATTCCTTAGCTTCTTTTAATATCCCTATTTGGATAGCTTCTATATCAAATTCCTCCGGTTTAATTCCATATTCGCGCCAGAGGTTTGAGGATACCCGATCATAACATTGAGGTTCACCGCGATAGATATAGCCGCCCCTTTTCGATTTTTGCTCTATCTCGTGGATAATGTCCTGAATTGTAAGTTGTTTATCATTTGATGTGCTGGATTGATTTGACATTTTCGTTCACCTCCATAGTGTCAACTTCTTTGTGGATGAAATCTCACAACTTTCTGAATTGAGGATTTTCACGGATAGAATAACCTCACCCATTAGTGGGACTTGCTCCGACAAACCTTAAGGATTGGTTGTGATAATTCATATAATGGTGGTTAGCCAACTTGTGATAAAAATGATATATGTCAGATAGTCACTCGCCTACTTTTTTAGAAATTGACAATCCATAACTATCTGGTTGGGGACCGGTGTCAATAAAATAACGCTCAAAAGCTTCTAAACCGCTCGTTTGGCAAAGTCTATACGCCAGACGTAAATAATAGATAAGTGATCGAAAGCCAAAATTTAACGACAAATAAGCAAAGTCACTTGCGGTTTGCGGAAATATGAGTCTTTCATTTTTCTTTTCGTTGTATGGGTACACGCCTCCATCATTCAATGTAATGACTATATTTGGGGATAATGTATCACCCATTTGATTAACAAGTTCTACATATTTTGCAAGCAGTGTTTGCGGTTTTAGTGCAAGTTTACCCGAGAGAACAAAACCGAATATCTGTTTATATTCATCACTTTCTGGATCAGAGTTGGAAACCCTTATCACAGAAGGTCTGGCAGTACTACCGTAATCTCGATGAACAATCACTCTTCCTCCAGTCGGAAGGAATTCTAACTCAGGAGGTGGAGTAACAATATAACGACGCAGACTTTTTACAGACGAGATTTTAGCGAATGAATCCTCCAAGGTGGCTGTGTTTAGTGAACTTTTGATTTCTCCAACTGCAATCACACCCTCACATGGATAGTATGTGGTTTCAGGTGTATTGTTTACAGAAAATACTGGACAAATATCGCGCTCATACAAAATCACATCTGTCTGTTGGCTGGCATTTCCATGGCTGTCAATTACACAACCAGAACCTACAGCAATTCCTCTTGGAAGAATCTGCTCCAGTTGTTTTCGGACTGGGGTCTCTCTCGCTTCCCCAATCAAAGATGGGGTAGTAGCTTGTCCTGCTTCTTCAAACTCGATGACTAATCGTTTTCCTATACGGTCAATATAAGCAGGGGCATCAAATTTTCTTTCCATTTTTCTCTATTCCCTATTCTGTCAACGTTTGGTTGTAAAGAGGATGTGTAAATATTTTGTCAAAAGGCAGATCGTTAAGATAAGTAGGTTTCCGCACTTATAGGCAACCCAAAATAGATTGCGTTGAGGCGTGCGTTTTGACAGGTTTTTCGAGGCTGAGCGCAAAATCAATGTGCTGTAAAGCGTGTGGTTCTGCGGTTTTTGCGATTGCCGTTTGCGTTTTTTTGCGTTTGATAGGAGCTATATTATTGATTTCTTGCGATCCGTTGGCTTATCTTGTTTTTCTGAAGATTTGGTTTTCGGCTGTGACTTTCTGCTGCTCTGTATGGGTGTGAATTTTGGGAGTTGGAAAGTTCTGAGAATTACAACTGCTATACTTATTGTAATTGTAGTCTATTTTTATAGGAATGTCAAATTAATTTTTAAACTGTGTGTTTAGATATTTTAGCAGCCAGTTGTGCAGATCAAGATTACAGGGTTTTTAGGCTTGCGGACTTATAAAATGGTTGAGGTGACCTTGAAGAAACAGTCCCGCAAAACCCCTACGTTGCGTTGATTTCGGTGTTCCCAAGAATTTAGTATCAAAAACTTTACACACCGGTGTAAAGATAAAATATAAGACTGGAAGGCACACTCAAAAATCCGTGAAATCTGTGTAATCCGCCTAATCCGCGATTCAGACGCTCCCCTCCACAATCGCAATCTCATCTTCTGTTAAATTATACAATTCATATACCAGTTTATCAATTTCATCTTCAAGGGCGGAAGTGTCTGTGTTTTGATCGGCATGTTTGGCAGTAATGATTTTATCAACCTTGTTTTCAATCTCCGTAACAAGATGTTCGTTGGCTTTTGTGATAGGCGGGATGAGGAGGGGTTCTAATGCTTGCACGCTTACAATCAGGTCCCCAGTGCCTGTTTTCGGAGCAAGGTCAAACAGTTGATAGTGGGCTACACGTGAATTTAACACGGCAGTAAGAAACTTAACCTTTTCACCCGTAGCAATACATGTGCTATCAAGACAAAACATCGGATATTGAATATATGCGAAACGCAATATTGAACCTATCCGTTTCCATACAATCTTTTCCTGATCAAATTCAGCATAGTAAGCACAAGCCCTGAGATTCCACCAATTTTCACCTTGATCGTCCCTATTGAGCAGTCCTTTACCTCTTGCTTTTACTTCTCCCGATTCTATTTGCTCTCCTATAGTCTCAAGGTGAGCATAGATAGCAGGATACCTTTTTGGGATATTCAGATCATAATTAGTTGCTAATAAATAGGATTTCACTGATTGGGCATGGTAGCGTTCAATATCACGTCCGCGTAGGAGTGGTTTGATGATTTCTGCTGATTTTGGGTCTCGCTTTATCAGTTGCTCGCGTTTTGCTTCGTCTATGATAAATGCTTCATTACAGCCTGTTATGATTCCACGATAGATGTTTATATCCCAGTCTGTTAGAGGTTTGCCGACATCCTCAATTTTGCGTTTTAGTGCAAGTTCAGCAGATGAGAATATCGCCCACGGTTCATCTTTCGCTGGTATCTCCATTGTTGAGCCATTGTTAATCAAATATCGGGCAATGTTACCGGTCTGTTTGTCAAAGTCTGCTCCGATGGATACTGCTCTAAAGTCGATAGGATCATCAACACCAGTATTTTGAAAAAGCAAGATGTTCGTGTCCACAGTGGCATCAAATACATCTGGTCCCATATCCAGCAGTTGAATCGGTTGGGTAAGCGTTACAAAGTAATCCCTCAACTTTTTACCATAGCCAGCGCGCATCCATTTATTGGAAGTAATGAAACAGACATATCCGTTGTTTTTCAAAAGTTGATTCGCTTTTTCATAGAACAAACAGTAAATATCGCCTGTGCGAACGAAGGTATCAAACCCTTTATCTTGATAAAGATTTCCAAGTCTACCGCCTTCCTTTTGTAGTTGAATATAAGGCGGATTGCCAATCACCACATCAAACCCGTCTGTGATTCCGAACATCCATTCCGAGTCAAACCAATCAGCGGTGGCGTTTTGGTCGTAGGGATCCCAGCGGGCAATCCTTTCAGCATCATCGGCAGGCATGCCGAAATGCTTTAGTTCAGTTGCCAACTCTGCTCGCAATTCTTCGTCCCTAATCTTGCATGCGCGTTTGCGTTGGCGAGTGGTGGCGTGAAAATGCTGCTCGCGATTGTCGCGCAGTGCCTGTTCTAAATCTCGCGCTGTGTTGCTCGTCAGCGTTCCTTGTGCTTTGAGACCTATAAGTGTGTTTGCTGCAATAAACCGCGTCTCCAAATTGGGTAAGGGTTTGATACCGAAATTCTCTGCGTTCTGCTCCGGTTCTTGCTCAATCGCAAGCGATATGAAAAAACGGAGTTTGGCGATTTGGCAGGCTACGGGTTGGATGTCCACACCGAAGATGCTGTTTTGAATCAGGTACAATTTCCGTCCGAAGTCTGAATCTCGGTAGCGTTTGAAGGTCTCATCAATTTCGATGAGTTCCTCACGCCGCGTGGAGTCATCTTGTGTATCAAAAGCAACTTCTGCGCGTTGGAGCGCGCGTTCCTTTTGTAACTTTTCCCATCGGGTGTTATCTGGGTCAAGTCGGCGTAGTGCAAGCGTGAGTTTGTGGAGCATCCCCATAGGGAACGCCCCGGAACCGACTGCCGGATCCAGTATCTTGAGTTCAGAAATTGCTCGGACAACTGCATCTTTTTCGGTGTCATCAAACCATTCATTGGCATCGTCGAACGCTTGGGAATAGTCGAGGAGATAGTGTAATCGCTCGTTCCAAAGTTCTGTGTCGTCATCGGTTGGGGCGCATTTTTGGGATAGCGTGGCGACTAATGCTTCTTCCGACATATAGTCAACAATCGCGCGCGGAGTATAGTAAGAGCCGGTCTGTTTCCGCACCGTTGCACCGGTTTCAGGGTTGTAGGCGGCGAGTAGGTTTTCAAATACCCTGCCGAGCAGCTCAGGGTCCAACGCCACTTCTTGCTCTATCGGCGTGTTCTCTTCAACGGTGAATTTGTAATGCTCAAGTAGGGGGATGAGTCCTTGCTGCGCATCAAAAAAGAGGCGGTTCGGGATGGATAACTTATGGTATTGATTATCAGAAAAGCAGTCTATTCGGTAACTCTCTTCACCTGTGGCTTCCCAGCTATCCAGACAATCGAACAATCCGCCGTTGATGAAGGGTGTCTTGCCGAACATCTCCAATAGTTTGTCGGGGTCGCGCATCTGATCTTTATAGCGGTAGCGTGAGAAATCCCGATTCGTGGCGTAGCCGACGGTGCTGAATTTTCGCTTGTCTATTTCGGTGTTCAGTGTGGCGAAGAAGAGATTTTGTAGCACGGCACGGTAATAAGAATCGCCGTTATCAAAGTCGTCTTCTGTCAATAGGTCTTGGATTTGTGCTTTGTTGAACAGTGTTTCGGCGATTAGTCCTTTTTCCTTGATAAACCAGATAAAGAGTAGGCGCGTAATGAGACGGATGACATGCTCCTCCGGTTCTAAGGTGCGGTTTTCGTCTGTCGGGAACTTGGCTTCTGTTACTGCCCATTCAAACCATGCGAACAGGTTTCGGTAGAACTGCTTGTTGAGTTCTTCGGTGTCCAGTTTGGCGAGCCATGCTGATAGTAGGCCGTCGAAATTTTTCGATTTTTTGTTGGTACCCATCCAATCGGCGCATGCTTCCAGTGAGAGTTTGGACAGGATGTCGAGGTGCGCGCGATGTGGATTGTTTAGGCGGATGTCCTTGATGAGTGTGACCTGTCCTAACACATCACGGTCTTCTTCTGTTTTGTGTGGACGGCGGTCGGTAAACCCTATCGTCAGCCGATTTGCAGCGCGGAATAAAATTACGGTGGGTGCTAATAATCGCTTGTTGATTTCGCGTGTGAACTCGGCGTATTGGGTACGGGAGTAGGTGTTATCTTTTAGTTCGACTGCACAAAAAAGGAAGCTGTCTGTATTTGCCTTGTCGAACGCGTCTGCCTCGAAAAGTTCCTGCTGGATATCGTCAGCGACTTCATCGCTTGTGAATTGGAAAATGAGTTGCACGGATTCAGCGTGTTTGCGGAATTCCTGCTCGGTTTTGGTATTCGGGGTCAGTGGTGGGAATTCTTGAAAAAAGTCGTGGACGGTGCCGGAGAGTTCAAGTGTGCGTTCGCTGCGGTAGCCTATCGTTGCTAAGAGGTCTTTGGATTTTTCTAAGAAATCGCCAGTGGGGATTGCTGCTAAGGCGGTTTTGATTGCTTCTTTGTTCATGTGCTATCTGATTTCTTTAGGACTTACGCAAATTGAGAAAATATCGGACGTTTAGATGCCAAAAGCGGTAATTTCTGTCCTTTAAACCCCCTAAATCGCCCTTATCAGGGGGACTTTAATTGGAGGTTGCTAACTCTGGTGAGGCAACTGAAGAATCTTCAGTAGTAGTATCTTCAAGATGTAGATTTGTAGTTGACAATGGTGCAGATAGTTGACATCCAAGCGCGTTAAGAACGGTCCTCAGTATGTCAACCTTTGGTGTTTTTGTGCTATCTAACACTTCCGATAGGAGGTGTGGTTCAATGTCTATTTTCTTGGCGAGTTCAGAAATTCCGCCTTGTGCTTCAACGACATACTGAAGAGCCAACTGAACTGTCGCGAGATTTCCATGGATCTGATATTCTTCTATAATTGCAGCGAGAAAACCGCTTACATCTCCCTGTTCTTTAAGTTGTTCTATAAGGAATGTGTCCCATGTTCCATAAATTTTCATTGTTTATGCCTCTCTTTGTATTCTTTCCAATAATTTTTTGCGCGTTCAATATCCCGTTTCTGCGAGGACTTATCGCCCCCACAGAGGAGCAGAACAATTGTGTTATCTACTTCACCATAATAGATACGATAGCCTGGTCCAAAGTCAAGTCGTAGTTCCCAAACCCCACCACCTACAGATCTATGGTCGCCAAGATTGCCAGTTCTAACAGATGTTAAACGTGCTTGAATCCGTCGTTGTATGTTTGTGTCCCGAATTGAAAGGAACCATCTTGTAAAAGGTTCGTGACCGTTTGGAATCTGGTAAAAATCTATTGTCCGCGGATGTGCATTACGCATTGATGATCTTTCGTCTACCCATAATCGATAAGTGGCTACGCAAAATCGAAATATGGTAGATTTTACAATTACTTAGACTCCGTAAAGAGGCGAGGTTACAAACCTCGCCAGCGGCGGTGGAGCGCGCTAATGTTTACAATGTTTACAATATAATATCATGTACTATTATAAAAAGTCAAGATTGTCGTTTTGTGATGAGTAGCCACGTTACCAGTTCAAAATCGCTGGAGTCTTTGGGGGTTTCGGATGCGACTGGTAGTCTGAAGCCTCGGGTGCCGCTTCTCCCGATACTTTTGGATTGCGTCTTTTGATGCGACCGTGTGATGTGCGCGATGACAGTGTTCAGCAGTTTGTTATAGTCTCCCATGTTCTTGCCGTGTTGGGTTTCTTGGTCGAATTGGAGACACAATTCTGACAATGCCTCGCTTTTTCCAACAGCAGAGGCTTCAAATAGATCTAACACCTGTTTGGTGTTTGCACATCCATAACGGATGTCGCCATTTTTGCGGATGTAGACGGTGTAATGCGGATAGACCGGACTCGGTGTTTTTTTCTCTTTGTCCGTGGTGGTGTTAAGCTGCTGGAGAAAGAAGATGACACCGGTTTCTGTTGGATTGTTTTCGTTGGTAGTTACGGCGGACGCTCCCTTTGGTGTGCTTTCTAACTCCGCCTTGTTCCTTTCGAGATACTTTAGCAGTTGGGCGAAGAAGTAGTCGAGTGTGAAATCGCTCATGACAACGCCATCGGAAAAGTCATCGAGATCAGGGACGTTTTCGCGGAGCTGCTTCAATTGTTCATCACGGAAATTGAGTTCCATCTGTGCCTGTTCGTATGTAAATTCATTCAGGGGATCGTCATCACCGCTTGCGGCTGTGTCAGCAAGTGCCATCCGAGATTCTACACGGCTTTGTAGACGGAGATAAACCTCCATATCTTCGGTGGGCCAGTAGTTAATCATCTTCACCTTCGTATTGCGGCTACCGATACGGTCGATACGTCCAAAGCGTTGGATGATACGTACAGGGTTCCAGTGGATGTCGTAGTTCAGCACTGTCCCGCAATCCTGAAGGTTTTGCCCTTCTGAAATACAGTCCGTAGCGATGAGGAGGTCGATGTCTTCATTTGTGCCGTCGCTGCGTCCCCTCGCACGTGGAGCAAAATTGGTCAAAATGGCGTTGAAGTTATTTTGTCCATAAGTGGTTTGTGTACCGCTCCCCGAAACCATCGCCATGTTCAGATTCAATTCCGCCGCGAGATCGGACAGGTTTTCGTAAAGGTAAACTGCCGTATCTTTGAAGGTCGTGAAAACCAACAACTTGCGATTAGCGTTTCCGTCTTTGTCAGTGGTCGGATTTTGGACTTTCTCCCGAATATGTGCTTTAATCGCTTTGAGTTTACCATCTCGTTCTGGTGTGATGGCTTTGACTTTATCCCATGCGGCGGTTAAGGTCTGTCTGTCCTTGATGAGGTCTTCTTTCCAACGGGGGCAATCCAATTCGCGGAGGTGATACGGATTACGCGCGCGGTTCACCAAAAACTCCTCATCGTCTTCATCGTCATCGGGCAGAACATCGGCTTGTAGGTCCTGTATACGCGGGTTTTGTTCATACCGGTCGATTTTCTCCAACATCTCGTCAATTTTGTTGACGGTGCGTTCAAGTGTTTCCGAAAGGGAATGCGCGGAACTCTCCAAACGTTTGAGGAAGTTGGTCTGCATCATACCGATAAGGAATCGCTCACGGTCTTCTTGATTGAAACGGAATTTCTGTTTTTCGTTTGCCAGCCGCTGTTTCGTTGCTTCACTGATAACGTAACTGGAGGGTCTATAGATGGAGAGCTCAAATCCGCCGATCTGGTCTGCCAATGCCTTATAGGAGAGTGCGCCTGTCAAATCCGTTGGTGGATGGCAGTTTTCTGGCTGCTGTGGTGTCGGGAACTCACCGATGCGTGTCATTTCTTCGGCGTAGAAGGTCTTGATATGCCGTC
Organism: Candidatus Poribacteria bacterium; assembly: GCA_022821965.1. Taxonomy (GTDB): domain Bacteria; phylum Poribacteria; class WGA-4E; order WGA-4E; family WGA-3G; genus WGA-3G. Next base: position 52,319 of record JAJECN010000037.1, on the reverse strand, counting down.
GGGATCGGGCAATAGAGACACCACCGAGCAGTTGAAAGAAATCGGCACCGAGTGCCTCCAGGAGTTTCGCTTTGTCTTTTTTAGCGTTCTCGCCGCTGTCCTCTTCCCATTGCTTGAACTCCTTTTGCGCCTGTCGCAGCAGTGAACCGATATTACCGATGCCCAGACTATCCCTGAAGACATCCTCTCGCTTTTCGGTCATCAGATAGATTTGATTGCGAAGGTCAATGAGTGACGTGTTCACAGGTGTCGCCGATAGCATCAGTCCCTTTGTTTTCGTACCTTCCTTGATAACTTCTTCCAAGAGTCGTGTATAACGACTGTGTCGGATAAAGTTGCCATCAGCATCACGGGTGGGTTTGGTGTCGTTGCGGAAGTTGTGCGATTCGTCAATCACGATCATGTCGAAATTGCGCCAGTTGAAATTTTCCAAATCAACGCTGCCGGACATACCGGTGTAGCGGGAGAGGTCGGTATGTGATAGCAGTGTGTAACCGAACTTGTCATCAAGGAACGGATTGGTGTCTTGTGAGTTGTATGCCGGATACAATGCCCAGTTGTCATGCAGTTTCTTGGGACATAGCACCAGCACGCGTTCATTTCGCAATTCAAAGAATTTGATAACCGCGAGTGCCGTGTAGGTTTTTCCCAATCCGACACTGTCTGCCAAGATGCAGCCGTTGTGACGCAATAAACGGGCAATCACGCTTTTTACGCCTTCTTTCTGAAATTCGTACAGCGTTTCCCAGATTTTGGTATCGTATAGGTGTGTATCTTCAAGGGTTTGGTCGTTCGTTTTTCGGGTTTCGATTTCCTCGCGGAAGAGTTCATAGAGCGTTTTGTAATAGATGAGTTCCGGTGCGTGATCTTTCCCTATCTGTTCCAATGTGGCAATCACTTTTTCCTTGACATCTTCAACGAGTTTATCGTCCTCCCAGATTTCGTCAAACCACGCTTTCAGGTCTTGGCGGTCTCGGTCGCTATCCACCTCCAGATTGAGTTCAATGTTGCTGCTTCCTGTACGCAACCCTAATCCGTGCATGGTGAAATTCGAGCTGCCCATAATCGCCTTTTCAACACCGTTGTTGGTGATATGATACATTTTTCCGTGGAGGAGGTTTGATTCTCGTGTTGAACGGATTTCTACTTTCTCTTTTATCCATTCGGCACAGGCTTTCGCGATCGGTTTCTGTTGGAGCTGCTTACTGAGTTCCAAGCCTGTATCGGTGATTTCAAATGCTTTTTTTTCGGTGTTATTCGGGTCGAGGTTTCTGATAAAGTCTGGGTCGCCGAACAGGAAGCGGAGGTTTTCTATTTCGTTCAGCGGTTTTTGGAGTGCTTCAAAGGCGTAGATGGTGAAATAGGCGGATACAATGGAGAGGGCGGAGCCGTTTTTGATTTCTTGCGCTAAGAATTCGTAAACTGTTCCTCGACGGAGGTTGTCTCGGATGCCGGATTTTAGGGCTGCGTTCTTATTTGACATAGAGACCTGTATTTGTAGTGTAACTTGATTGGTGTGTTTGTGCTGCGGGGGTTGCCATAATTTCCTCCGGTAATGTCCTGATAATTTTTATTATAGCGTAACTCAGAGAAGATGTAAAAGAGGACAGGATGGTGTGCAGAATCCTCAATTTTCAGAAATTAACCGTCAGCAATCAGAATTCGGTTGTCAGAATGCTGTATCATTTCATAAACCAAATGATTAAGTCCGTTCTCAATTTCAAAGTTCATCAAGCAATTTCTCATACTCTGTATGCGGACCGATCCAGAACCAAATAATTTCTCCATTATCAACAACTCCAACCACTCGATAGTTGATGTTGATACGCGCAGCGTAAATTGCCTCAGTGCTGTGTATTTTTTTGAACCGTAAACTTGGATAGCGTGGATTCTCGCTAAAGAGTTTGTAGGCTCCTCTTGCTTGCTGTCGAATGTCCCTCGGTAATTTCGAGAGCATCTGACGGAAGCGTTTTGTCGTTTTTGAATTCATAGTTGGTCTGGGTCTAATTCCTGCGTTTGACCTCTACGATGTTCAGCAAGTGCTTCCGAAGCCAGTTTGGATAATGTCTCTTGAGAACCAGCGAACAATCTATCCCATCGTTTTTCAGAGCGGAGTTCAGCGAGCACCCAGTCTGCCAGTGCCTCTTGTTCCTTCGGTGGGAGTTTTGAGGCTTCTGTAAAAGCTTGTTCAAGTCGTGTTGTCATTGAGGTACCTCCATACAAAAAGTATTTAGCGACACGAATCAGTATAATAAGTATAAAGGATTTTTAGCAAATTGTCAACCTTTCTATGAGAGAAGTCAGATGAGATTTTCTGTATATAACTTCTCAATATGTGGTATACTATTACGGAAATTGAAAGCGTTCTGCTGTTTAGCACAACTTGGAGGAAATTTGGATGAATACACCACCAGAAAGAAAGTGGGATGGAACGGTTGTCCGTTATCCGGATCCGGCGATTGAGGTACTGGATCCTCGTTTTGGAAAATATAAAATTGGGAACTCCGTTGTTGAAAGGTTGTGGACGGGGTCACGCTGGGCAGAGGGACCTGTCTGGTTCGGTGATGGCGGTTATCTGCTGTGGAGCGATATTCCGAACAATCGGATTCTGAAATGGGAGGAGTCTAACGGTGCGGTAAGTGTCTATCGTAAGCCTTCTAACTATAGCAACGGACACACCCGCGATCGGCAGGGGAGACTCATTAGTTGTGAGCACGGGGCACGACGCGTCACACGAACCGAGTATGATGGAACGATTACCGTGCTGATGGATAGCTTCGATGGGAAACCGCTCAACGCACCGAACGATGTGGCGGTCCATCCTGATGGGCATATCTGGTTTACCGATCCTGGATACGGTATCATGCTCAACTACGAAGGGCATATCGCCGAATTTGAACTGCCGACCTGTGTTTATCGTCTCAACCCAGATACTGGAGACGCAACTGTCGTGATAGATGAACTCGAAAAACCGAACGGCATCTGCTTTTCACCCGATTATGATAGACTTTATGTCGTTGATACGGGTGTTACACATAAAGAAGGAACGCCGCGGCATCTCTTCGTCTATAATGTGATAGATGGTGAGCGACTGGGCGAGCAAGAGGTCTTCTGCGATATGTCTCCGGGTATTGCTGACGGTATTCGGTGTGATGTTGATGGAAATCTGTGGGCAAGTGCGGGTTGGGTTGGCGACGGCTACGATGGCGTGCATGTCTTTGCTCCGGATGGAACACGTATCGGACAAATACATCTCCCAGAAATTTGTGCAAATCTCTGTTTCGGTGGTGTGAAACGGAACAGGTTATTTATGATGGGAAGTCAATCGCTCTATTCGGTTTATGTAGAAGCGCAAGGCGTGCCGCTCTTTTAGTTTGCGACACGGAACGGTAAAGTTCGTGAGTACGTTGGAACATATTGACTGCCCCATTTGTGAAAGCGATGAGACGGAACTGCTCTTTAATAAGGATTCCCTGTCGGTGGTCGCCTGCAAGCGGTGTCGATTGCGCTATGTCAATCCGCGAGTGAACCGTCAGACCCTTGAGGCGGGTTACGCTGAGACGTACTATCCGCCGGATAAAGTGAAACGCATCCGGACGGACAGCATGGAATGGTTGCAGATGACGGAACGTCTCACGGAATTAGAGAAGCGGCATCGGGACAAAGGACGACTACTGGATGTCGGGTGTGGTATCGGCACGTTTCTCCATCTCGCGCGTGAACAGGGGTGGGAATCGCACGGCGTTGAACCCTCTAAAAGCGGCAGTGATTTCGCGCAAGAAGCGTATGGACTGGACGTGCGGTGTGGCGACCTCTTTGATGCTGATTTTCCGTCTGCATATTTTGACGCAATCACGCTCTACCATGTGTTGGAGCATATCTCTGAACTAAATCCGTTTCTGAGTGAGTTACGCCGAATTTTGAAGCCTGCAGGTACTGAGAAAAAAGCAGGCACCTTGGTCATTGAGGTTCCAAACGGCGAGGGACTGCAGAGCCGTCTTCAGAAAGCGGATTGGCCCTATGTCCATCCACGCGATCATCTCTACTATTTTTCTGCGCATTCCTTGCCGAAATTGCTTCGGAAGCACGGTTTTCGTAACATCACATTGGGGAAGCCGAAGCGCGTGAGTCCGTCAACGGGTGTCCATTTCGCGCTCCGTCAAGTGGCAACCGCTGCACTCGTCCGATTTCATTTAGGCACAGTGATTCGGGTGTACGCAAGTTAGTGGACGTGTGTTACGATGGCGGTGCTTGATAGGAGAACGTTTGGATGACATCGTTCATGAGGAGACGCTGCGCGATGGTCTCAAGGGTTTCGGCGTTCAGGGCACCTGTCAACCAGTACTTATGTCCTGTCTGGACGGCGGTGACACCTGCGATGCCTAAGTCTTTGATGCCTTTGACAGTGCTATCGCCCACTGCGTCGGTGACACCGGGTTTGAATTGTACTTCAAGTGTCCAACCTGTTGCAGGATCGTTTTGAGCAGCGAGGGTGTATACTTGTGTGATAGGATCGGCGAGGAGTTCAGTGCCAATTCGGTCGATAGTTTGTGCATCGAGCGCGCCTTTGATCCAGTAAACCGTGGCTGTACGGACAGAATTGATGCCACTGATGCCGAGGTCGGCGATGTCTTCAAGAATGCCCTGTCCGACCGTGTCGGGAACTTCGGGTTTATAGTAAACTTCAACTTTCCAGTTTTTCATAAAATAGAGATTCTTCTGTCTTTTGGATGATGTTAGCAGTTTAGGAGCGTGCTTGTAAGCGTGTGAGTTGTTCTCTGAGTTGTTCTACTTCTTCTTCGGCTTTCTGTCGTGCGCTGGCTTCTTGTTCTGCGCGTGCCTCTGCGGTCTTTGCCCGTGCAATTTCCTTTTGTCGTGCGCTGGCTTCTTGTTCTGCGCGTGCCTCTGCGGCTTCCGCTGGGGTTTGGAGCCACTGCCGCCCGATTGGATTGTAAACCGCTAAACGCCTCTCTCGTATATGGAAATCTAAACCGAGAACATCTGAGTGGATACCGCCCTCAACGCTCGGCGGAATCGGGGCATAGGCACCGTCTACTAACCGAAAACCCATCAAGGGCGAGGGTAGATAGAGTGCCTCGGCATCATAGAGGAGATAATTTGATACACCGAGCGCAGCATAGAGGTCCATCTTGTCTGTTAGATCGTTTTGATAGGTGGTTTTGCTTGAAAACTCCATGACAAAGTCGGGGACTTTCCCCTCTTCCCATACTTTGTAAGTATGTCGATGCTTTTGACCGATGCCGAAGGAGACGAGCACATCGGGGGCGACGACCGCGCGTGGGTCACCCTCGGTGTAATACGTGAGAATATCACCGGAGACATAGACATCAGGCATTTGGGAGAAATGTGACTTTAGGGTTTGCAAAAGCCAGATGAGGATTTCGAGGTGGAAGTCGCTGGCTGCCATAGGTTTACCGTCCGTTTCGGGGTAAAGGTCTGCCGTGTCTGTGGGTGCGTAAGGCATGTTGAGCCCGTTTTTGTCGGTATCCATGGGTGTTTCTCCTTTGCCGTGGGATGCGTGAAAAACAGGATTAAGGACCTTGATAGGTATTATACCGTTGTTGGTAACAGGTTGTCAATGTCTTGTAAGGCTGTTTCAACTTCTGCAGGGAAGTATCCACATCACGGAATCTGCTAAAGTTGGTAGCATTATACCATATTTTGATGGATTCGTCAAGTCGTTCAGAAAGCAGTTGCTTTTTTGTGGCAGATTTTGGTATAATACGAAACGCATAGATGGAAAAAGCGACTCAAGATTTTCTAAAGTTATCTTCAAGTCCGAAACTGCTAATTGTCTTATTTCTAATCGGAAAACAAAAGATGTCAAAAAAACAGATAAATGTTTTGGTTTTCGGGGCACACCCCGATGATTGTGATATAAAAGCGGGAGGGGTCGCTGCTTTGTATGGGCAGCAGGGACACCGTGTTAAGTTTGTCTCTGTTACAAACGGCGATGCTGGTCACCACGAAATGGGTGGCGGTCCCTTAGCACAACGGCGATATGCTGAAGCACAAGCTGCCGCTGAAGTTATCGGAAACCTTGAATATGAGCTGCTGGACAATCACGATGGCGAACTGATGCCGACATTGGAAAACCGATATAAAATCATTCGCGCAATACGTGAATTCCGTCCGGATTTGATTATGACGCACCGCCCGAACGATTATCATCCCGACCATCGGTATACGTCAACGTTGGTGCAAGATGCGGCGTATATGGTTACCGTACCGAATATCTGTGCGCTCACGCCGGATCTGAGGGAAAATCCTGTTATTGTCTATTTGAGCGATGGCTTCATGAAACCTTACCCGTTCACACCGGATGTTGTTGTTGGCATTGATGCCGTTGTTGAGCAGAAGATTGATATGCTCCACTGCCACGTTTCTCAATTCTATGAGTGGCTTCCTTACAACGGCGGCACATTAGACGCTGTTCCTACTGGTGAATCAGCACGGCGCGCGTGGCTTGCCGAACGGTTGTTGAATCGTTTTCGCGATACGGCTGAAAAGTATCGTGATTTGCTGATAACACTCTATGGCGAAGAGGCAGGCACGCAGGTCAAATATGCTGAGGCGTTTGAAGGATGCGAGTACGGTTCTTCGCTCACAGCAGAAAATATCCCAACCCTCTTCCCATTTTTTGATTAAGGAGTCTCGTTTTAACGATATGCCAACAGAACAAGCCAGTGCCAGGACGCTTATGGTGATTGTCAGCGTTATTGGTCTTATCTTTGCGATTGTTATGGTTATTCTCTTTTTCAACGCTGCGCCTGCCCGTTCTAACATCGAGGTACATCGTGGTTCAGAGGAAGCAGCTGAGTGTTTGAAGTGCCACTTCAGAGGCGATGAGAAGTCGCCGACAATGCCACATCTCAACGTAGGTCAGTGTAATCTCTGTCATGGATTATCGAAGGAGGAGCCTGTTAAGCAGTAGATGCTTGAAGCGCAGCTTTGATGCCTACCCAAGTAATGCTGTCTTCTGTTTCGCGTACAACCTGAAGGCACTCAAACCGATTTGCCTCTAAAGCCGATTGAACCTGTGCCAGTTCTGTCTCCAAAATCCCAGAAAAAATGACAATACCGTCGGGATGTAACCGCGTTGCACAGTGCGGAATGATCGGAAGGATCGCTTTTGTTAAGATATTTCCGATAATAAGATGGTATTTGTTTTCTACTCCCTTGAGTCCATCACCTTGAGACAAGCGTACCTGTGATGCTACACCGTTCGCCTGAAAGTTCTCTGCTGCGACAGGGATCGCTGTCGGATCAAGTTCGATAGCGTCAACCTGTTTTGCACCTAACTTGACAGCGGCGATCGCTAAGATACCGGAACCGGTCCCGATGTCGGCAACATTATAGTGCGATTCTACGGTGGGTTCTAATAGTTCGAGAGAGAGTCGCGTGGTCGGGTGGTAACCTGTGCCGAATGCCATGCCCGGATCGAGTTGAATCAGGATGTCCCTTTCATTGGGACGAGTATCGTGCCAGGTCGGTGTGATGAGAATCCGTTTCCCGACACGTTGGGGTGGAAAAGCGGCTTTCCATGTCTCTTCCCATTTTTCAGATTTGACGTGTTGTAAATCAATCGTAGCGGGATGTGGTTCGATGCCCCATGTTGGGAGTTCCGCAAGGAAATCACGGAGTCTCTGCATCCGCGCCCCGACTCTGTCATCTAACGGATAGTGGGCGATGAGGTTTATTGTAGACGCGGTGCTGTCCTTGAGTTCAACACCGGTTGTGTTCATTTCAAAGAGGCAGTTCGCGACAGCTTCGGATGCCTCTTGAGAGGTCGTTACCGTGATCTTTGCCCAATTCATGTTTTCGCACCTACGCGCTCGTAAACTTTCTCAGGCTTTCTCGGAAACTATAGTAAAGTCTACAATTCTTTGGACGTTATTGAACGAACGGTATTTTTCTATTCGTCTTCTTCGTCTTCGTGTCTCCCCAGCAATTTATCCCAGAATCCACCGTGTTCGTGCTGATAGGATTCTCCGCGCAATTTCGCGAATTCTTCTAACACTCTTCGCTCCTCGGCGTTGAGGTGTTCTGGTGTTTCAATCTCCATTCTCACAACCAGATCGCCTGAATAGGAGCGTTTATAATGCGGGACCCCTTTGTTGGGGATACGGAGTTGTGCGCCGTACTGTGTACCGGGCGGAATATGTAATTCTTCCTCTCCATCTATGCTCTCGACTTTAATTTTCCCTCCAAGTGTGGCTTGGATGAATGAGATTCTCGCTGATGTAATCAGATCGTTTCGGTCGCGTTGAAAACGCGCATGTGGTGCAACATTGATAACAACAAATAGATCACCTGGGGGCGCACCGTGTGCGCCTATTTCGCCTTCACCTCGCAATTGGTATTTGAAACCGGTGTCAACGCCTTTCTCAACGTTCAACTTAATGTCGCGCGTATTTCGGACAACGCCTCTCCCGCCACAAGATTGACAGGGTTCTTGAATAATTTCACCTTCGCCACGACATGTTGGGCAGGTGCGGGACATTGTGAAAAAACCTTGGGACTGGCTGACTTGTCCTCTACCGTGACATTGCGGACACGTTATCACACTCGTCCCCCTTCTTGCGCCACTCCCTTCACATTCCGGACACGATTCAACCCGTGGTACCTGAATTGTGACCTGTTTGCCGTGAATGACCTCTTCCAAAGTGATGTCTAAGTTGTATTGTAAGCTGCGTCCACGCTTGGGGGCGCGTTGGCTGCCGCCGAATCCTCCGAAGAGATCACCAAAAACATCACCGAAAATGTCATCAAGGTTTACACTAAAGTCACCGAAGTCAGTACCCAGGTCATCGAGTCCTGCGTGCCCGAACCTATCGTAACGTCCTCGTTTCTCAGGATCCCGCAGTACTTCGTAAGCCTCTGTGGCTTCCTTGAATTTGTCCTCGGCTTCTTTATCGCCAGGATTTTTGTCAGGGTGGAATTGGATAGCGAGTTTACGGTAAGCCTTTTTTATTTCGTCTTCGTCGGCATCACGGTTCACACTCAAAATCTCATAATAGTCGCGTTTTTGTCTCATAGACTGTCCTTCCTATGCCTCTTCAACAGTGTCAGTGGTCTCGGTATCGTCTGACGTGTCGTCGTTTGGTTCCTCTTCTTTTTCCACCGCTCCCTGCGAGACCACAACTTGTGAGGCGCGTAGGACACGGGTATGTAACATGTAGCCACGCCGAAATTCCTCGATTATTTGCCCTTCTGGGACATCATCCGATGGTGTGACAAGGAGTGCTTCGTGCTGATTTGGATCGAATGCTTCACCAATCGCTTCAATTGGCGCAAGCCCGTGGATTTTGAGCGCGTCCAATAATTGTTTGTGAACGAGTTCTACACCTTCATTGAAACTTGTAAATTCGGGTGAGACATCGTCTGCTTCAACTTTCTCGATGGCACTTTTAATTGCGGCTTCCAGACTGTCCAACACTGGGACCATTCCTTCAAGGATCCCTTCGTTGGCGAACTTAATTTGTCGCTGGTAGTCTGCCTGCAAGCGTTTTTTTGTGTTTTCAGCTTCTGCTGCTGTGCGTAGGAGTCGATCGCGTTCCTCTTTGTATTCCGCATGCACTTGTTGCACGGCAGCCTCTACTTCTTTTTCGATTTCTGTCAGCAACAGGTCTTCGCGTTCTGATTCATATTGCTCCCGTACTCTTTGGACGATAGCCTCTACCTCTTTTTTAACGTCCGATTTAAGGTTGGCAGCGGTTTTTTCGACGCGTGAAACACGTTCTTCTATCTCTTTCTTAACTTCCGATTTAACAGTGTCAAGTGCCCCTTCCGCCATTTCTCGCATGCGGGTGGCAATCGTTTTTTCTTTTTCTTCAGTAGTATTGTCATCGGTAGACGCTTCTGTATCATCATCAGTAGATACTGCTTCTACTTCTGCTTTTATGTGTATCTTTTTAACTTCAGACATGATGAAATCCTCGTATCTTTTGGTAAGTGCACGTTTGTGTAAAGATTAAAACTTAGACAGGAGACTGCGTTTGTTTACCCGTGAACGGCGTTAGCGAACGCTGCCATGAGTTCAAAGGATCCGTTTTTTTCAAGGATATTGCCTGTGACAATGAAATCTGCCCCTGCTTCTACTTTTTCCGCTGCGATTTCTGGTGTGCGGATACCACCACCGACGATTAGCGGAATGCTGATTTGCTCCTTCACTGTCGCTATCATTTCATCTGGAACAGGGTGTTTCGCGCCGCTTCCTGCCTCTAAATATACCATTTGCATACCGAGGTACTGCGCTGCCAAGGCGTGCGGTCCCGCGATGTCTGGTTTATCACGCGGGATAGGCATCGTGCCGCTCATAAATTCAACGGCGGTTTTGTTGCCTCCCTCAATAAGCATATAGCCGGTAGGAATGGGTTTGAGTGCGTAACGTTGTATCCACGGTGCGGCTTTGACCTGTTCGCTAATGAGATAGTTTGGGTTGCGCCCACTTATAAGGCTGATGTATAGAATCGCATCAGCGTGGGGCGTGAGGTGCCTCGAATCACCGGGAAACAGAACGAGAGGGAGTTCTATTTCCTGTTTGAGGGCTTTCGCAATAGGGTGCAAATCGTTCGTTAAGAAGCTGCCACCGAGCAAAATCGCATCTGCGCCTGCGAGTTCAATTTCCTTCGCAAGTTTGACGCATTTTTCAACTTCGCACTGCTCTGGATCGATCAGAACGAAATAGCCAGCACGGTGTTTTTTCAGGACCTCGTGGAGGTAGTCAAGAACCCAATTTGATCTCAAATGCAATTTTCCTTTTTCCCCTGCGTTAAACCTCGGTTTGCAAGCTATGCCCTTTCTGAAGTTGAGGGAGTTGTGAATCGGCGGTGATGTTAAGAATTTTAACACATTTATGACACTTTGTCAAATTCTGTGTTGGCGTGTTAACTCATAGAGTGAAACGCCTGCTGCGACCCCGACATTGAGTGAAGATTGTCCGGGTGCCATCGGAATGCGGACGAGTTCTGTGCAGCGTTCACGGGTTTCAACAGTGAGCCCCGTGTTCTCATTGCCTACAACGATAGCCGTGGGTAGCGAAAATTCTACCTCATACAACAGGTTTTCGGCACTTGCCGTGGCACCTAATATGGACCAACCCGCCGAATGAAGGGCTTCAATTGCCCTAACGGTGTCTGGCGTATAAAATAGGGGTAAACGTCCAACGGCCCCACGAGAGGCGCGGATGCAGTTTTTATGAAAGGGGTTCGCACCTTTCCCACTCAATAGGACGGCGGATACGCCCGCCGCGTCTGCTGTCCGTAGCGTCATTCCAAGATTGTCAGGGTTTCCGATGTTTTCCGCTATTAGTAATGAACATCTCGGACTGAAGTGAAAATTGAGGCTACCAGATTCCGCAAGGAAGTTGGGGTAGTTGAGATGAACGGAAGCAATTATCGACGGCACAGGTCGTGTTGTTGTGACCGAACCCATCACCCCGTTGCTTACCTGAGAAAAGGATAAATTTTCTTTTGCTGCACGCGTGAGCATATCCTTCCCTTCCGATGTCGCAACGAATTCGGTGGTATAAAGAAGCGTTTCGATCGGAAGTCCACCTTCCACGGCTCGCTCCACTGTCAGATGCCCTTCAATGACAAATTGGGCATGGTCAAGTTTCCCTTTCAAAGAGGCTAACTTGCGAAGGTGCGAAACGACTGTATCTTTCCGTTTCGAGACAGGGCGTTGTTCCGATATTTTGCTGCTTCCTCGTTTGATACCTCGATAGAAAGAACCGGTACTCGTCTGAACTACATTCCCGTCTAAAAGGTCGTGAAGTCTGTCATCTATCCATTTCTCCGTGAGAGGGAAAAGACCTATGCGACCTCGTGGAAATGCGAGCAACAGTTCTCTCAAACCGCGTTCGGTTGTCGTTGTGAGATGGACTTGGTAATCGCTGTTGAGTGCATCCGTCGGTTCCATGAGCATAACTCCGTCAAGCTGCTGCCAGCCTGTAACAAATATCTCATAGGGAGGATGCCATTTGCCCGTTTCTTGGAAGGTATGATACGCTTGTTTGAAACGTGACACCGCGTTTGCGTTCAGGTTTTCTCTTTCTAAGAAATCAAAGACTTTATCGTAGTCTATCATAGAAACGTTCCGAGGTATATTGCTCCGAGTCCGACGAATATATCCCATTTCATCCAGCGTTGAATGAATGCGCAACTTTCTCTGGATACATCTCGCCATAGACGAATTGCCAAACCGATGAGCACCAGATCGACACCGAGTCCAACGACGATCAGGTAGTGCCATGAATACCACCCGAATAGATATGGAATTGGGCTAAACAGGATAACCAATGCCATGAAACTGATCGCTATCCACGCGGCAATCCGTGGGTTGAGGGTCGCAAGCGTTTTCACATTATTTTTGAGGTCGCCTTCTGTATCCTCAAGGTCTTTGACAATCTCTCGTGCCATTGTGAACAAAAAGGCAAAGATCGCTGGAATCAAGGTGCCTTGGACCGAGTCTATTGCTACGCCGCCAGCGATGAAGGTTAAACCTGTTAATCCACTGACAACTAAATTACCGATGAAAGGCGTACGTTTCAACCAGAAAGCATAACTCACAAGTGCGACAAACACGAGGATTGCAATGCCTGTTGCGTTTTTGTTAATCAGTGCTCCCAACCAGATACCGATGACGATAAGAACTATGGCGAAGATGAGTGCCTCCACACGTCGAATTCGTCCGGAAGGGAGAGGACGCTGTGGACGATTAATCTGGTCAATGTTGTAATCACAATAATCATTTATGGCGTTGCCAGCAGAAAGCAGGACAAGCGCGGAAACCGAAACCAGCAGGAGACGAATATCCACAAGATTTTCTATCCTTCCTTGACTGGCGAACATCCCACCGAGCCATGCAGAGATAAAGGCGATAATTCCGTTAAGTGGACGTGCCAGTTCGATATACGCTATTAACGTCTTCATTTTTTTATAGCCTCAATCCGATGAAAGAAGGTTTGTTAGGGATAACGGATGTTGAAACGTGCCCTATAATACCAGCGGAGAGAGAATAATATCGCAACAAACCAGAGTAAATACAGTGGAAATAACAAACTTGCGCACAGACTTAGCATTAGAATCCCAATGCGTGTTCCCCAAATAATGACGTTCTGCCTCGGACGAAAATTCATATAGATAAAGATTGGTAGGCAGACGATACTTGCCGTGCCTGCAATCCAGTCCTTGAAGAATATAGCACTACCGATAGCGATGAGTAACAGGACTAAACTTAACCGACATGCCCGTTTTGTCCCAAGCCACACTCCTGTTGTGTAATCTCCACCCTGTTTGTCGCCTGCTAAATCGGGGAGCGTTGTATTGACGAACGCTGCAGCGACACAGAACAGATATGGGAGGCTTCGCCAGATCGCTTCGGTATCAATTGGTGTAATTGTTACCCAACCTACGAGAAAGGCGAGACTTCCATAACCGAGCGCGTTGGCACACAAATCGAGAATGGGCTTTCCTTTCAGACGAAAAGGACGGACAGAGTAGGCGAATCCGAGTATGGTTGAAAGCGAAATGAGGATAAGATAGGTGAGGTTGTTGGGAAAAACGAGTAGACTCAGGAGAATTGAGAGCGTTATCAGGACACCAATTTGCCATTTAAGCACCTTTAGTTTAACATAACCTTGTGCAACGAGATATAACTTGTTATTAACTGCATCTGTCTCACGATCTGTTATCTGGTTGACGATGTAAACAGCTCCCATAAGGAGTGTGTAGAGACAGAGCGTTGCCCACAACCTTATAGGTTGAGATGTTGTTGGTGCTTCTGGCATCGTACTTCCGTGATGATAGCCTAAGAGGACGAGTGTCCAGACCGGAAAGAGGAGCGTCGGTCGTAAAACTGCCAGATAGTCAAGAAATTGAAGCATCTGGTTTCTAATAGTGTGTTTACGATTCATCCTCCAACTTTTGAAGTTTTTCTTCTAACTCTGCGACCCGTTTTTGGAGTTTCGTGAATTCAGGGAGCAATTCCGGCAATTTCCGGGTTGCGGCGTGGATTCTTAGTTCTTGCTTGTGGGGACGCGCAGGGAATCCAGACAGACGGCTTCCCGCGGGCATATCCTTTGTAACTGCGGATTTCGCATAGACAACGCTATCTTCGCCGAGGGTCAGATGCCCAGCAGCACCGCCGTGCCCCGCAATATTGACTCGGTCGCCGAGCGTTGTACTGCCGGCAATACCGACCTGTGCAGCGAGGCAGCAATCTTCCCCAATTTCAACGTTGTGCGCGATCTGAACGAGGTTATCCAATTTAGTGCCGCGTTTGATAAGCGTTTCGGAGAGCGTCGCTCTATCAATCGTCGTATTCGCGCCGATCTCAACGTCGTCCTCAATGACGACGGTGCCGATTTGAGGGATTTTATGGTGCCGGTTGCTAACGGGTGCGAATCCAAAACCGTCGCTTCCAATGACCGCCCCGCAGTGTATAATCACCCGATCACCAATGGTTATCTCTTCTCGGATACTGACGTGTGGATAGATAAGTCCATCAGCCCCGATCTTGCTTCCTTCGCCGATGTAGACAAAGGGTTGGATAACAGTGTCATCCCCGATTTCAACGTTGTCGCTGATGCAAGCGAATGCCTGAATTGAGACGCGCTCACCGAGCTTGACGTTCTCTCCCAAAATTGCCGTCTCATGGATCCCCGGTAGTGCTTGATGGTTTTTATCCCATGCGAACATTTCCAACACTTTAACGAAAGCCCAATACGGATTTTCAACGCGAATGGTTGGCTTTCCGTTCCCCTTAACACCGTGGCCAATAATAATCGCACCGGCTTGTGTTGTTGCTATGGCAGCGATGTATTTGGGGTTCGCGACAAACGTAATTTGCGTCGGGAGTGCCTCCTTGATTCCGGAAACCCCTGTAATCTCAATATCACCATCCCCAGAAAGATCGCCATTCAAGCGTTCACAAATTTCCTTGAGTTTCATACGCATCTACCCCTAATCCTTTCTCCGTAATGGTTGTTCGGGGTTACAAACCCCTCCCACAACTGGAGTTTAGGCGGTGCAACATTATTCAGGATTTTCGTCGTTTTTGTCCTTCTTGTCGTCTTTATTCATCAAGCCGATTAACTGCTGCGTCAAATCATAGTCCTTTTTCACATAAAGCGTGATGAGCCGTTTTTCGAGGATAATGTCGTAGTTTTCGGCTTCACCGACTTGGACAATGAGTTCTTGAAGACCGTTGTAAATCGGTTCCATCAACTCTTGCTCTTTTTCAAGCAGTGCCTGTTGACCGACTTCGACCTCACGTTGGTATTCCTGTTGTTTGAGGAGAATTTCGTTGTCCAGATCCGCTGTCTGCGCTCTTTCTACAAAGAGCTCGGTTTTTGCTTTCTTCTCTTGTAGGGTCCTGATTTCGTCTGCCAGCTGCTGTAACTTCGCTTTCAGGCGATCACTTGCCGCTTGGAGTAGTGCCGTTGCGTCCTTCGCTTTTGCAGATCCTTCTAAAACTTTTTGTGTGTTCACTACACCGATTTTGAAGACTTCCTGCCCGATGCTTCCTGCGCTGAAACAGCAGATTGTGAGACCGACAATTAATATAGTTAGGTATGCTTGGCAAGCACCCAACCGAAATGGTTTCATAATTTAAATCCTTTCTTTCTTTTGAGAAAGAAATTAGTAGGCTTATTTTCTGAAGTTCTGACATCTGCTGCCAGAACTTCAAGTATATGCGTTTGTCGATGGTTTCTCGCCGTTTGGAGCGAGAACTATAAACGGGTATTATTTCCACCCTTAATTTTGATATTCTACCAGAGGAGCCGCTATACGGAGATCGCTTCTACCGTATCTTAGAACCCAGGTCCAACTGTGAAATGGAATTTACCAGCGGGTTCACCGGTAACACGGTCTAACCCATATCCCCAACCCAACCGAACTAACATACCGAGCATGGTAAACCGGGCTTCAACACCGAGTCCTCGTTTCAAATTGATTTGAGTAAAGGGGTTTGTAACGCTTTCATCCCACACTTGCCCTATGTCGAAAAACAGAGCTCCTGTAAGCTGCTGAGAAATGGGCACTCGATACTCCAAGTTAGCGAAGAATACCTTGTCACCACCATAAGGATTAGGAATACCCGATTCATCTGGATCAGGGTAGATTTCCCAATCTTCGTAACCACGAATGCTATCTACACCGCCGAGGAAAAAGCGTTCATAGAATAGGTAATAGGCATCGGTGCTTTTACTTCGCATGTAACCGGCGCGGGCATGCGCGGCAATGACATGATTCCACCAAGGACTATAGAACCAACTGGTGTCTGCATAATATTTTTGGAATTTGTTATCTGCGCCCAAGAAACCACCGGAGTATTCATAGGAGAGTGTATGAAATGAACCTGCCGTTGGATCAAACAAGGAGGTGCGATAATCGCGGGTATCCCTTCCAAGGGCAAATAGAATACTTCGCGTGGAGCGGTCGTATAGTTTTTCATCAAGGTTGTATGACTGCACACTTTCGTTCCGAAAGCGCACGGACAGATCGATGTCGTGTGCGATTGGTCGTCCGAGTGTTAGCGATGCCCCTCGTCTTGCCCAAATGTACCGGTCATATATGGAATTGCTTCCCAGACGACGATTGTATAGAGCACCGACCGTTCCGTAGTAGCGGCGGAAGCGGCGGTTGTTATAGAGCCTTGCATTAAGCCGAGTTGGTGTTCCCAAAATCCACGGAGTTCCAAAACTGAGTTCGGCTGTGTGATGGTCACGGGTTCCCAATTCGCCTTTTACGTGTACGCGATAGGCGCGCCCGCGGAAATTGTTTTGTCCCACCTCTGCAACACCGAAGATTCCGCCTTCACTGCCGTAGCCGCCACCAAGACTCAACATTCCGGTTCGGGGTGTTTCCGCGATATTAACTCTTAACTCTTTTCGGTTTTCTTCGGATGTATCACTCGGGACAAAATCGACGGCACGGATGAAGGACCCCATCTGGAACAAGCGTTGCCGCGCTTTGCGTAGTGCTTTCACATCTAATAACTCATCAGACTTAATTTTCAGAAAATCCAACTCACGTTTGACAACATGTTCTTTCGTTTTTTCTAATCCGGTAATGGTTACCTTATCGATAATTATGACATCTCCTTCGTTAATACTC
Source organism: Candidatus Poribacteria bacterium (assembly GCA_022821965.1). Lineage (GTDB taxonomy): Bacteria > Poribacteria > WGA-4E > WGA-4E > WGA-3G > WGA-3G. Next base: position 35,175 of record JAJECN010000037.1, on the reverse strand, counting down.
AGGGTGATGTCAACGACACCATCTACTTCATTGAAGACGGGGGTCGGTAGGACTTCCGAGAGTAGGTAGCCTTTATCGAGGTAAGCCTGCTGTAATTTTGCGATTGATTCGTCGAAGGTGCCGCGATTGAAAATCTCACCTTCTGCTGGGTCGAGCATCCCGCGTATCTTTTTTTCCGAGAAGAGGGTTTTCGCGCCGCCATCTACTTCAATTGTGTAAGTGCCTATAATAAATTCGGGACCTTCATCAACGGTGATGTCAAGCATTAAACCGGTCTTGTCTTCTGTGAATCGTTTTTCATAGCCGAGGACCTTTACCTGTGCGAAGCCTCGATCCTGATAATAATTTCGGAGATTGAGAGATAAGTCCTCTTCTTCAAAGAGTATCTGATCAAAAGGCTTATCAATACGGGTTTTGAGTTTTTTCCGTAGTGTATTGGCTGAGACTTGTGTACTTCCAATAAAGTTAATCTCCTCGATTCGCACCCTCGGTCCTTCGTTTATCTCAAAAGTGACCTGAATAGTATTGGCTTCATCATCTCTATCTCCGAGGTGGGTTTGGATACCGACGAGATAATACCCTTTTTCATGATAAAGTTTCTCGAGTGCGCGTTCGCTTTCCCATCGTCGCCGATCGCTATAAATTTCTGAGGGGCGGAGTGTAATCTCATCTTTGAGTTTGCCGATACTCAAGTTTTCGTTTCCAATAATGTTAATCCCGGAAATCTTTGGGCTTTCGACGACTTTATAGATAACTTCTAATCCACCGCCTTCAATGGGTTCCACGTCTACATTAATTTCGGAGAAAAAACCTGTGTCTTTATAAAGACTTTTCAGGTCTTGCGTAAGGAGTTCTTCGGAGACTTCGGAGCCGACCTGCGTCTGGATAAGGGTACGCAGCATATCTTCGGAACTCGTTTTCACGCCTGCAAAAGAGATTTTCTTGACGAGGAGCATCGCGTCAACAGGTGGTTTGGTGGTACTTGTTGTAGTGTCCTTATCGGTTTCTAATTTTTCCTGTTGCTCGGCGGTTGCCGCTTGCGGACCGAACACTGTATCCGTCTTTTCTAACACTTCTTCTGCTGAAGCGGTAATTGCCGCAAGTCCGACGATTAGACTTATCAGAATCAGAATGTTTTTGGATGCATTCATGGTTAAATCCTCCTGTGTCTTATATGTCTCCGCGCGTTTATAATTCCGTCATACCTCGGAGTTGTAGATCGGTGTGCCGCAGCTGTGTGCGAACTTCCGAAATGCGGCAATTAGTTTTTCTGTTATCTGTCCGGGCTGTCCGTCTCCGATAGGGCGTTGATCTATTTTCACAACCGGCATAACCTCAGCGGCTGTGCCGGTAAGGAAGCATTCATCAGCAATATAGAGGTCGTGCCGTGTAAAAACACGCTCCTCAACCAGCATACCCGCTTCACGGGCGAGATCAATAACGGTGTTCCGGGTCACACCCTCCAAAATACCCATGTGAACGGGTGGTGTGACAAGAACCTCGTTCTTTATCCAAAAAATGTTATCGACGCTACATTCAACGACGTAACCTTCGGCATTGAGCATCAGCACTTCTTCTGCGCCCGACTGTTTGCCTTCAATTTTTGCTAAGATATTGTTTAGATAGTTCAATGACTTGATACGCGGATTAATGGCTTCCGCATAATTTCGTCTGATAGAGGCGGTTACGATTTCCAGTCCGTCTTCATAAAGCTTTTGTGGGTAGAGGACGATTTTATCTGCAATAATAATTATACTCGGCTTTGGACATTTATCCGGATCGAGTCCGAGATCCCCTACGCCGCGAGTTACCACCAGTCGAATATAGGCTTCTGTGAGGTTGTTTCGACGGAGTGTTTCCAGAACCGTTTCCTTCATCGTTTCAATAGACATAGGGATCTGCAACATAATCGATTTCGCAGAATCGTAAAGTCGCTCAAGGTGCTCGTCGAGTTTAAAGACTCCACCGTTATAGGAACGGATGCCTTCAAACACGCCGTCACCGTAAAGCAAACCGTGGTCAAACACCGAGACTTTCGCTTCTGCTTTCGGTAAAAATTCTCCGTCGATATAAATCAACATTTTTTAATTATGGCCTCCTGCGCTTAAGAAACACCCAAGCAAAACCGCTTCATTACATTTCGGGTAGGTTTCTGGTTATCCTGAGCTGATATTTCCATCAACGAGTTGCACAACCCTGTCAACTTGTTGGGTGAGTTCTTGATTATGCGTTACGATAACGAAAGTTTGTCCAGATTTCGAGTTTAGATCCCATAGAAGTTCCAGCACTGCTTCGCTACTTCGCCTGTCGAGATTGCCAGTTGGTTCATCGGCGAGAACAATCTTCGGTTTATTGATTAAAGAGCGTGCAATTGCAACGCGTTGCCGTTCACCACCGGATAGTTGACTTGGGAAGTGCGAAAGTCTTTCAGAGAGTCCAACGTAGTCAAGTAGTGCTTCTGCCTCTTTGTAAACCGTTTTATCATTTGAGGTCGTGATTAAAGCCCCCATTGCGACATTTTCAAGTGCGGTAAATTCCGGCAATAAGTGATGAAATTGAAATACGAATCCTATTTCTTTATTCCGAAATCGAGCGAGCTCCGTATCGGGTAGCGTGAAAATGTCGTGTTCGTCGTATAAAACGCTCCCTGTTGTCGGTCGGTCAAGCGTCCCAATAAGATGGAGCAGTGTGCTTTTCCCTACGCCTGATGCACCGACAATCGCAAGTAATTCCGACATATATATTTCAAGGTTGATGCCTTGAAGGACTGGGAGTTCTGCCTCGCCATCATAGTAGGATTTGTGTAAATCTACAACGCGGATAATTGTCTCTGCTGAATTCGGCACTTTTTAAATTTTCCTTGCGGTTCGTTGAGGCAGTTTGAGCATTGACGTTGCTCTCCGTAGATCCGCCTTCCACTTCGTTTTAGGCTATGTTCCAGATGTTGCTGTTGCCGCTCCACTTCATTTCATTATTCATGTTGCAAGGCTTCGACTGGCTTCAAATTTGCCGCCTGCCATGCTGGATACAGCGTTGCAAGCCAGCAGATCAAAAATGAAAGTGCGTTGATGAAGATGACAAAAAACCAGTTAATCTGTATCGGCAGCTGATTCATCTGATAAACTTGACTCAGCCCAAGGTCTGCGAGCGAAATCGGTCTAACGGCACAATAGAGCGCGAACCCTATTACAATGAGCCATAGAACACCGAGTCCGAATTTCCACCCTCCATGGCGTGGTAGTGCTCGCCGCAATGCAATTAACACTTGTAAGAAAACTGGCACAATAAGCGCGAGTGTGAACCAGTAAGAGGGTCTCACATTATTGAAACTCAGAAGCCAACAGAGCGCGAGGCCGAGGGCAGTGCCGAGCATCGTTCCGAGTAACCCGATAACGCTGCCCTGAATCATAAAGATTTTCATGATGTTGCCCCGTGATGTGCCAAGCGTCCGCAAAGTGCCGATTGCCTTTGTTTTTTCCATCACGGTCATAATCAGTGTACTTGCGATGTTAAAAGCCGCGACTAAAATAATAAGTGCTTCAATAACAACGGTGAGGATTTTCTCCATACGAAGTGCCGAGAAGAGTGGTGCCTGCATCTCCATCCACGTTCTTGCGTCCGGCATCCCCTCTAATACACTAAACTGAACCGCGTCCTCAATTTTTCTGGCAACCTGTGGTGCCAATTCCGCGTCAATTAATCGGACAAAGATAGCGTTTACTCGGTTCGGTTTGTTATACAGTTTTTGGGCAGCATCTATATGGATAAATCCGAAGTTGTTGTCGTAAACCGCCATCTCGGACTCATAGAATCCAATCACAACGAAGTTCGCCAAGTCCGGCAAAAGCATTGATTCGTTCACAGGGTGCCTCGCAAGTTTCACAATGAACCGCAAAACATCGCCTTTGATAACACCGAGTCGGGCTGCCAAGCGTGCGCCGAGAACAATACCACCGGTAATGGTTTCATCTCTGATGAGCCGAGCGTCTTCAAGAAATGTTGAGTTTAGAAGGTCGGTTGATCCATCCACAAATTCTGAGAAGCCCGTGACTTTGTTTTCCTGAACTGGGTCGATGCCTTTGATATAAATTACATCCTGAATGGCATCACTATGTTCCGGGAAAACGGCAGTCTGCGACAAAACGACGGGCGAAGTGGCGATGACTTCATCAATTGCCTCAATCTGTTCAATCCGCTTTTGATAATCACTGAAGAAACTGTGACCGTGCAAACGAAAGACAACGTGTGCTTCATTGGCGAGAAATCGATCCTTTAGTCCATGCTCAACGCCGTTTAAGACAGCAATCGCAAGAATTACGGTTGCTACACCGAGTGCAACACCACCGATAGAGATGATGCTGATAATTGAGATAAAGGACTGTTTTCGCCGTGAGCGTAGGTAGCGGGAGGCTACGAACCATTCAAATCTCATATCCTAAGACGAGATAGGAGCTAATGAATCAAAGTCCGATTTTAGCATCCCGTATCCCATTAAATCCTCAAAGTTGTCCCATTTTTTTATGTGTTGCCGGAAGCACCCTTCGTAGTGCATTCCGATTTTTTCCAGCACCCGCCCAGAAGCAACATTTCGCTTGAAGTGTCTCGCATGAAGTCGATTCAGTTTTAACACTTCAAAACTATACGCAACAACAGCCCTTGCTGCTTCGGTGCAATACCCGTTGCTCCAATAGGGTTTCCCTATCCAATAACCGAGTTCGCCATTTTCGTTTTTTTGGTCGAGTCTGAGTTCTATCGCACCAATTAAGTCTTTGTCTGTTATAAGTGTGATTGCGAAGTTTAGTGCTTCGTCTTTTTTAAATTTTTCGTAACAGGAGCGCATCCATTCTTCAGCCATCCCATCTTTGTAGGGGTGCGGCATGTTGGTTAGCGTTGCTGCTATATCGCGATCACCAGCAAGGCGTTGTACATCTTGCGCGTCTTCAAGTGTAAACGAGCGAAGTAGCAATCTTTCCGTAAGGAGGGGCGGTGCGGTTTTCATCATTAGTTCTCTGGACGCATTTGTGGAAACAGGATCACGTCTCGGATGGAGTATTGATTGGTTAGCAACATCGTCAACCGGTCAATACCGATACCGAGACCACCTGTTGGTGGCATACCGTACTCCAACGCGCGCAGATAGTCCTCATCTACCATGAAGGCTTCATCATCGCCAGCCTCTAAACTGTGCGCCTGCTCAAGAAAGCGTTGGCGTTGATCAATCGGATCGTTGAGCTCACTAAAAGCGTTTCCAACCTCCATCCCACAAATAAAGAATTCAAAGCGTTCAACGAACTCTGGATTTTCCGGTTTCTTTTTAGCGAACGGTGAGACCTCGATAGGGTGATCCGTTATAAATGTCGGCTGAATCAGTTTTGATTCAGCGAATATTTCAAAGAGTTCGGCTATAATTTCACCTCTCGTTTCATCACCGGCTAAATCAACCCCCGCGTCAACTGCTGCCTTATACAGTTCATCCCCTGATAATGGTGTTGGGTCGATCCCGCTATATTCTCGGATTGCATCCACCATACTCAGCCTACGCCACGGCGGTGTGAGATCAAGTTCGTAATCTTGATAAGGGATCTTCGTTGTTCCGTGAATGGTTTTCGCTGTGTCAGCGATTAGCGTCTCTGTTAGTTCCATTATCTGAATGTAGTCGGCATAGGCTTGGTAGAGTTCCAGCATCGTAAATTCAGGATTGTGGTCTCTGTCCATGCCTTCATTTCGGAAATCGCGCGAGAATTCATAGACCCGCTCGAAACCGCCCACAATTAAGCGTTTGAGATAGAGTTCGTTTGCGATTCGTAGATAAAGCGATTGTTCTAATGTATTGTGATACGTTGTGAACGGACGCGCGTTTGCGCCGCCATAAATCGGTTGAAGGACAGGTGTTTCGACTTCAATAAAACTTTGGGCATTGAGCATGTCGCGGATCGCTTGGACAATTTGTGTCCTTTTTAGAAAGACATCCTTCACCTCGGGATTCATGATGAGATCGGCGTATCGTTGTCTATAGCGTGTCTGTTTATCTTGTAAACCGTGCCATTTTTCGGGGAGTGGTCGGATAGATTTGGAGAGGAGTTCTATGGAATCAACGAGCACTGTTAGTTCCCCTGTTCGTGTTCGGAACACCGTTCCTTCAGCACCGACAATATCACCGGTATCAAAGCGCCGATAGATTTTGTAGGGTTCCGCCCCGAGTTTATCGCGACGGACGTAAATCTGGATTCTACCTTCACCGTCCTGCAGATGTGCGAAGCTGCTTTTCCCGTGGTCGCGCTTCGTCATAATTCTGCCTGCGATGCGAATCGTCTGAACTTCGTCGGGCGTTTCTTCAACATCGGCAAAATCTTGGTGAATCGCGGAAGTTGTGTGTGTCGGTTCGTATTTATGAGGATATGGCTCTACGCCGAATTCTCGAATTTCGTCCAACTTCTCGCGACGTTGCTGAATTAAATCCTTTGTTTCTTCCACGGTTTTTTCCCTTCTTCATTCTGTTTTGTCTTACGGATTGTTCGCTTTATCAATACTATCCTTTTTAATATGCTAATAATTATACTTCAGTTTTCCTCATAAAGCAACCAAAAAAGCGGTGGTATATCGGTTTCAATATTTTGCCCGTGAAAATGGAAATCCTTAAAAGAAAAAGTTCAATCTTGAGATCGTGTGAGCGACAAATACCGGACAGTGCATTTTTCGGGTGCGCTATCCAGTTATTGTTTTCGTTGTGCCTTCATTTTGAGATAACTTTCGATGAAAGCATCTAAAGCACCATCCAGGACAGCATTAACATTGCCGCTCTCAACGTTTGTACGCAGATCCTTGACGCGTTGATACGGGTGCAGTACATAAGAACGGATTTGGCTCCCAAAATCGATTTCCAGACGTTCGCTTCGTTGTTTTGAAATTTCTGCTTCACGTTCTTCGCGATATTTTTCATGAAGGCGCGAGCGGAGCAATTTCATGGCGATTTCGCGGTTCTTGTGCTGTGAACGTTCATTTTGACACTGCACAACAATCCCTGTCGGCTTGTGTGTAATCCGAACGGCTGAGTCTGTTACGTTGACATGCTGTCCACCTGCACCGCTCGCTCGATAGAAATCGATCCGCAGATCTTCTTGTTGAATATCCACGTCCACAGTATCGTCAACTTCGGGCGTAACGTCAACAGCAGCGAAGGAGGTGTGGCGGCGTTTGTTGAAATCGTAAGGAGACAAGCGAACAAGACGATGTACACCAGCTTCGGACTGGAGATAACCGTAAGCAAATGTACCGGTCACGAGGATGGTTGTGCCTTTGATGCCAGCTTCGTCGCCAGCGGTGATGTCAAGAATTTCAGTTTGATAGCCGCGTTGGTCACACCAGCGGAGGTACATCCGCATTAACATCCCCGCCCAATCTTGTGCGTCAATCCCACCAGCACCGGGATGGATATTGAGAATGGCATTATTTTCGTCAAACTCGCCTGTCAGCATTAACCTAAGTTCCATCTGTTCAAGGCGATTTGAGATGCTATCCAATCCGTCTACAATCTCGGTTTGCAGGCTTTCATCGTTCTCTTCGGTAGCGAGTTCAACGAGGGTCTGGATGTCTTCAATTTTGAGGTTGAGTTCTTCGTACTCTCCAACTTCGTCTCGGAGAATAGCGATACGCTGGTTAACCTTTTGAACACGTTGAGCATTGCTCCAGAAGTCTGAGGCGATAGTCGCTTCTTCGAGTTCTGTTAATTCTTTCTGTTTTTCAGCCAAGTCAAAGATAGCCTCCGATTTCCAGAAGACGGGTTTGCATCTCTTCAACTTGGGTTTTTAAATCTACAAGCATTTCGTTCCTCATAAATAATTAAGAATGTCTACGCCGGAATCGGAGGACGCTTAGACGACCGAACCATCCAACGCAGATTAAAGCACAGAGAATCGGAAACCACTCACCGTAGCGGGTATAAAGCGTCTGTTCACGTTCCACAGACGGGATCAGTGGAACGGATGTGATAAGCATCTGTTCGGTGGTGTCGGGTGTTATCAAGGGTGTCGTTGTTCTACCGAACTGATCCACTACGCATGTAAATCCACCGTTTGCACACCGGAATACTGCGATCCGATTCTCGATCGCGCGGAAAGGTGCCATCGACAGGTGTAGTTCTGGGAACGCAGTCCCTTTGAACCAAGCGTCATTTGTGAAGATCCCCATGACCCTCGCACCTTTTTGGACAGGTCTGCGGAACTCGTCCGGAAACACTGACTCAAAGCAGATTGAAACACCAACGTCTGTTTTTTGGGAATCTGTCTTCTCTTTAGCAGTAGACACTGCCTCGCGGTAGGGAGGTCCCAACCCATTACTGACAATTTCCGTTTTATCTTTAACGTTAAACACCGGTAAAAGGTTTACTGTTTTTCCGGGTGTAAAGGGTTTGAACTGGATAAAATTGGGAATGAAATCCGGAATCAGGTGTTCCAGAGGTACATATTCGCCGAACGGGACGAGGTGCATCTTGGCATAACTTTCATGTATTTTTCCGTCTGGAGATATTGAAAGAACACGGTTGTATATCTCTTCACTCTTTTTGACGTTTTCGGAAAACTCTCCTATTGCCTTGTCTGTTTCTCCTTTGTTAGCTGTACCGATAAGTATTGGCGTTGCTGTATTGCGAAGCATTTGGGCGAATCTACCGTAGTATGTTGGCCACTCGCCTGTTAGTGCTTGGTTCCAGATCGCCGTTTCGGGCCACACAATTAAATCGAGTTTTTCTTTGCTGGCTTTATATGTTAGGTTCATATAACGCTGCAAAATCGTTGGAAATTGGCGTGTATCCCATTTGTGGAGTTGTGAGATGTTGCCTGGAATGAGTGCGACTTTTAAGGTTTCTGCGTTTGTGCTATTGTCTACGGGTTCGGCATCTTTGAGTTGAAAGACACCGTAACTGAAGCAGAGGAGCGTCAGAATCAAGGGTAGGACTACGGAGCGAATTTCCTGCTGCCACTGGTGGCGGTTGCAAATCAGAACGGCAATGCCAGCATTGAAAAGCACGATGACGAAACTGATACCGTGCACACCAACGAGAGAGGCTATCTGTATTCCCGGTAGATTGTTCCATTGTGAGTAACCAATGCTTCCCCACGGAAACCCTGTAAGCATCCAACTCCGTACCCATTCCAATGCTGTCCAGATGCAAGCGGCCGCGATAGGAAACAACACACCAGAACGCCACGGTCCAAACCTCATTAGTACAGCGAAAGCAGCGAAATAGACGGCAGTATATCCGACTAATAGCAGGTAGCCTACCATTGTTGCGAAAATATTTGCATAAGGGTAGAGAAGGAAGATGGCGGGAAGCATACCTGCGAAGAATAGGAAACCTGTCAGGTAACCGATCCAGAAAGCGGACTTCCGGTCTTTTGCGCGCGTCAATGCAATGAAAAATGGCACCATCGCAACCCAAGCACATGGAAAGAGGTTTAAATTCGGGAAGCTGAGAAACAACAGTAATGCTGACAGGACCGCAAGTATCCAATGTTGGTAGCGTTTCAAAAAGTTTTCCGTAGGGATACCCTCCGTTTTCTTGTATTTGACACACTTTAATTTTATGCTACGGGATTGGCATCTGTCAAGAGAATTCCACAAGGTTATTTAGGGAATGAGTCGGAGTTCCCTTCTACAGAGGGAGTCGGGAATCGGAGTTTTGCTTGGGTGTTTGCTCCCTCCTACCAAGAAACTAAAAAAGGTCTGTTTTCAAGAGATGCGCGATTTTGATGAATACAATTCGCTCAGTGTCGCCCTCTACGTCCTGGTTGTCGTTGTAGACAATAAATAAATTGCTTTCGGGGCGATACTCATAGGCGAAAAGCACGAAGACCCGACGTTCTCTCTCTAAGGTAAATTCTGCGCTTGCTCTCGCATACATCCGCTGCGCAAACTGATAGTTTACAATAAAGCGGCGTGTCCATTCTGAAAGTTCCCACTGCATTCCATTGGGTTGTTTTTCATGAAGTCGCTGTAAAATAAACTCGAAACTGAGTTTTGCTGTGGGACGAATTGTGATCTCAGGGCGGATGAAGAATGTGTCTTTATCGTCGCGGACCCCGAAGCGTCCAGTGTTTCGGATTTGCACATATTTTGGTGGGAACCATCCGGCGAAGAAACGGACCGTTCTGTCAGTAAAAGGTTTGTTGTCCTCGTCAACGTGATAGTACCATTCAGGTCCAAGCAGGAAAAAGAAATTGTAAACGCCGAAGAGCCCACTAAAACTTGCTCTGTGGTTTGTCAATTCGCCTGTGTGGTTCGCGAGGCGTTCATATTCGGCTTCACCGCGCAGTCTTTCAACAGCACCTTTATATTGTTTATTATAACGGCTTCTGATGACAACGCCGCGTCTATCGACACGTGGGACGAAACCTGTTTCAGGGTTAAAGTGCTCCCCGAAATCTGCATAAATCGCATCTAAAGAGAAGACATTTGTCCTACGAGAGAGTTGGAGAAAAACAAGGTCGTCCGCGGTGCTCTTTGCCATATCAAGCCCGCCTGCTTTCCATTCCCTTGCATATTCCAAATTGAGATTCGTGGCGGCGGGGAGTTGAATGCGAGCATCAAGTCCTCCTGCTCGGTCGTAGGTGGCACCGCGTTGTTTGTTAACGCCTAAGAACCCGACAGATGACGTTTTACCAACTTCCCGTTGCAATCGAAAAACGGAGTAGTTATAGTTTGCGAGGGGCAATTCGCCTGCTTCTATTTCTTTATCTGGGTTTTCCGGTCCCGCCACGGCTTGCATGAAGGCGAGATTGTATTTACTGAATTTCCCGATGACCTTTCCACCACCGAGTAAATCTTCGACGCGTCGGCTGTAGAAGAGGTCGAGGGGCATTTGGAATATTTCGTTTCCTTCAAGGAAAAACGGGCGTTTTTCGGGAAAACGGAGCGGAATATCGCTGAGGTTCACAAGGTCGGGATCTGCCTCGATTTGTGCGAAATCGGGGTTTAACGTTAAATCAATTGTAAAATCTTTGATGGGATACCGGAGATCGAGTCCTACATCTGGTTTCACAGAGGCTGTCGTTTCGCCATCTTTTGGTTGCTGGACTTGTGGCTTCAGTGTTGTGTATGGTTTGAATTTCACAGGTCGTTTGGTGACCAAGTCTGAAATGGGGAGATTCGTTAGATGTCCGAATTGTGAGACAGCGTATTGTCGGTCGCCCAAATCTGCCCATGTCTGTTCTTCGGCAGGGACTTCATCATTTCGCCAAAAGTTGATACCCCATGTCGCTGTTTCCGTTCCCTTTGAAAATCGGAGTTCAGCGAATGGGATAGCAAATTCTGCTGTCCATTTGTCAGTTTCTGTTGCTGCCTGACCTTGCCAATCACAATCCCATGAAATGGCGGTGCCAATCCTGGATTGTCCAGTGCGTCTGTTCGCGCCTTCATTAATCAGACGCCGGTCGGTTTGTGTGCCGAGAGGATTCAAAGCGAAGGCATAGCAGTTCCTGCCGTCAAGGAAGGTATCGATTAAGACTTCAACATGGTCATCGGAGAAGAAAAAGGAGTCGCGTCGTGTCTGGTTCGCGGCGAGATTGCCCATATCGGTTTTGAAACATTCAAACGCCACGTAAAGTTTATTCGCATCGTAGACGACGTAAATAGTGGTGGGTTGTGTTGCGGGTTCGCCACGCTGCGGTTCAAACTGAATCAATTCACCGGTTTTGGCACTCTTTTGCCAACATTCGTCATCCAATTTTCCATCGATTTTTGGAGGTGTTTCGGTACGTACTGCTTCAATTACTCGGTTCGTTGTAATTTCTGGGATTTCATCACCTGTGTCTGCGAGCGATGTCTTAAATCCACCCAAATAGAGAATGAAGTAGGCTACTAATATTAGATATGGGCTTGCAAACCATGCCCTAATTGTTCGCATTGGTTTATATTTTCAGAGCCTCCTTTCGGCATCAGTCTATTTTAGGACTTACGCAAAAAGCAGTAATTCGGTATTTTTAACCCCCTAAATCCCCCTTATCAGGGGGACTTTAAGAGGAAATGCGTAAGTCCTCTATTTTATGATTTTAGCGTTGATTTGTTTTTGTGTCAATATCAAAAAGAAAGCATTTATGCAATATAAAGTAAACCAAATTAAAGCGATTTGCGTTTTTAAGGCAAATTGCGTTATTATATATATCGCAAACATATAAAATCGGAATAGCATTTAATAATGACAAGAGGAGTTACATTTCAGTGTGCTTTTTTACACGTAAAACCTTTACACTACTTATATGGATCGCCGTCTTTTTCCCCATTACGGCTCTTGCGGGTCCCGGACGAACGGGTGCACAAATCCTGAATCTTGGCGGCGGTGCGCGAGCGAGGTCCCTGGGCGACGCGTTTTCTGCGATGTCTGGTGATGTGACGACATCGCTCTGGAACCCAAGCGGACTTGCAGATATGCCTGAGAGCAAACTCCGTTCCGGCAAAAAAGCGGCGCAAACTTCAATGTTTTATACGGATTACAGTGGTCCTTTTGGGGAAGCCGGGGAAGGATTATATTATACTTTCATCTCTGGTGCGATGCCCCTCGGCGATATTGGAACTATCGGTGCCACGCTTCAGATGCAAGGGCAAGGCACCATTGCTGTGACAACCGATTCTCCTGATGTCCTTCGTGAGGAGAGTCTCGGGACCAACTTCGCATTAACATTCTCTTATGCGGACCGAATTACGGAGTCTTTATCGGCAGGCATCAACGGCAAAATAATTCGGATGGTCCTTGGACGCGAGAACGGAAGTTCTTACGCTGTCGATTTGGGTGCGCAATATCTCCTTCCCTTCGATCTCGTTCCTACGACACTTGGTGTTGCCATCCAGAATATTGGACCCGGCATCTCTTTCATTGATGAAAACCAAGCAGATCCGTTACCACGGTTTTTGCGGCTTGGTACTTCGGTGAGTCTCTATCAAGATCGATATAACCACGTTCGTTTGGTCAGTGGTCTCACAGCGTATATTGATAAATTGGCAGAAGATGAAGATGAATTAGCCCTTGACTTGGAACGGCTTAATGCTGAAAGGGAGGAAAAGTTGACGCGTGAGCAGCTACTTTCCGACCGCGGGGTGGGTGTCCGTGCGTTTGAATGGCGGCATCTGCAAAAGAATGTCGGCTTGGAATATTGGCTCGGTGATATACTTGCGCTCCGAGTGGGCTATAAAGTTGAACCCGGTATCCACCTCGCAAATTGGACGGATTATTTTACGGGTGGTATCGGTGTGAAGATATATCTATTTAATCTTGATTTAAGTTACGGTCCGAGTTTTGGTCCAAATAATCAGCGACTCATTGAAGTAACAGGAATAGTCGCCTTTTAACTAAGAGGAAAATAACAGAACGTGAAATTTAACGCCAAAACTTTAATACTTGTGCTGATATTCTGCCTATCATCTGGTGTATGCTTCGCTGCTGAGCGTCTTAAGGCAGAACCGTTCACAGCGTTCTATTTAGATTCAGCCCTTGGAAATCGTTCGCTGGCAAATCAATCCACTGTCGCTATGAAGGCGATCCGAGAACTTCCGACTCTGAAATCTCCAAATGAGGCGTTTCTTTATTCGCTTGTCGTTCCGGGTATGGGGCAACTCTATACGGGTGCTAAGCGTGGTTATTTTTACATGGCAGCAGACGGAATTTTGCTCGCGAGTTATTTTATTCTGTGGAACAATGCTTCAAACATTCGAGACGACTATCGCGATGTTGTCAGGCAACACGTTGTTTTTATCGGTCCTGGTTCCTTTGAGGATTGGGATCCCATTGAGGATTTTGAGCACGCCACGCAGTATGAAACATGGAACCATGTCTATGATTCGGAAGAGACGCGAGCACGGACTGGAAAGTGGTACTGGGAGGATCTTGACCCGGCACTAAAAAATGAAAAAGATGGCGATATTGGGTTTGACTCACCTCGTCGCTTAGAAGCATTTGACCTACGGCAAAAAGCGAACGATACCTTTCAACGCGCGAAGTTCTTTTTAGGTATGGCAATTTTAAACCATGTTGTGAGTGCAGTGGAAGCACGGATTACAACCAAACGTTTCAATGCCCGCGTGCAAAATGCGCTTACACAGACCCGAATCAACGCTTTTGAGATAGATATCCAAACTAACATGTCGGCAGGTGCGCTAACAAGTGCGCTTGTGCTACGGAAAAGTTTTTAATTTTACCTTGCGGAGAAACAACGGAGGTTTGGACTTTGATGTGCGTTTCTTAAGTCCGTCCTCCACTTCGTTATGGACTACAAGCTTTGATGTTATTTTAAGAAGTAAAGGAGGTTAATCGAAAACCTCTCTTAACTGACAACTGAAAACTGAATAAGGAGGACTGCTATGGCATTAGACTTATCACTACTTTTAGAGGCACTCAATTCGGTTACCGCGATTCCTATCATCCCTTTTAAGGGAGACAAGATTGATTACACCGGACACGCCAAAAATGTTGACTATTTGATGCGTAACAACTATCTTGACGAAGGGCGGCAGCGGGTCATTGCTATTGCGGGGACGAGCTTGATTCATCATATCAGTGAAACCGAACAACTCCGTCTTATTGACAAAACTGGACAACAGATAGGTGATGATGGCATCCTCATGTCCGGTATTGTTCCTAATCCGATTCGTCAAGCCGGACAGCTTATTGAAGCACAAGCCGAACTCCGTAGACCACCGGATGTGTACTTGCTTATGCCTTTGAGCGGTGTCTCCAGTCCAGAGGGTATTTATCAAGAATACATGAAATTCGGTGAGAGATACGGGACGGCTTGCGGTGCGCGGTTCCTCTACTATTTCCGTCAGAAACGCGATATGGCAGCGGTCATTCGTCTCCTCAACGATTCTCCGCATTTCGTTGGTGTGAAGATAGGGATGGGTGAAGAGGACGTTGCACCACTCGTGGAAGGAGTTGGAGATAGCGGAATTGTGATGTGGGGTATCGGTGACAGATGTACCCGTCCTGCGGAGTTAGGGACGAAAGGGCATACCTCCGGTATTGCAGTCGCCTTTGCGCGCGCCTCTGACGAGATTAATAATGCACAACGCCGAGGCGATTATGAGACTTCAGCACGCATTGAAGCCGACATCGCACCGCTTGAGGATATCCGTTTCATGAATGAGCGGGTTTATAATTATTCCGCTGTTATTGAGGCGATGATCTTAAGCGGTTTTGATGACATCGCTGCTGGGACTGGTGGTCCGTTTAACCCGCGTGTCCCGTCGGAAATTCAGGAGCAGCTTCGTGGTATAGCGCAAGACTTGAAGCGGTATCATTAGGATTATACCGAGAGGCGAGGTTCCAAACCTCGCCAGCGAAAGTTGCCAGGGAAGCGAGGTTCAAAGCCTCGCCAGCGAAAGTTGGGGCTGCATTGGTTCCTGTTTCATACTTTTCCAAATTCCTATGGAGATCGAAAGTTGCTGATTTGACAATGACGTTGCTTCATGGTAAAATAGATACTTAATGATAATAATGGTCCGTAAAAGTATTTTAGTCTTACCATGAAAAGAGATCTCCACGATGTCTTATGATAGTTTAGCACTTCGTCTGGTTGTTGAAGAGTTGCGTGAGGCACTATTAGACCGGACGATTCGACATATTGAACAGGCGAACCCCCACACCTTTTCATTTAAAGTAGGTCATGCTGCTGAGACGCAGTGGCTTACTTTATCTGCACATTCGTTGCACGCCCGCGCTCATCTCATCGAAAAGCCTCCGCCCGGACAAAAACAATCCTATCTCGCGGATTTCCTCGCAACGCACCTCAGACGTGGCACGATTACCGCAATTGAGCAGCTCGGTTGGGATCGGATACTTAAGATCACCGTTCAACCCACTTCTGATGAACTGATACAGCCATCTCCCAAAGCGATTGTTGCTGAATTTATGGGTAAGCATAGCAATATTATTCTGATTGATGCAAGCGATGACAGAATTTTGGAAAGCCTCAAGCGTATTGATGAGACAATGAGCCGACATCGAGAGATTTTGCCCGGCGAAACCTACACTTTACCGCCACAGCAAGATAAATTGGATCCGTTAAGTTTGGATGAGTCAACGTTTATCCAACTATTTGATGCGCAAGGAGAGGTGAGTTGGCGGCAGCTTTTCAACAAAATTGATGGTCTCAGTCCGACCTTGGCAAAAGAGATTATCGCACGGGAAGCGCAAACAGATCTCTGGAGTGCCTATCAGCAGATAATTAGCTTTTTCAGTCCAGAGAACGCCTCACCGCAGCTGCTCATGGATGGAGATGAGCCTCTTGCAGTATCATCCCTACCGTTGCATCAATTTCCGAACGCATCTGCTCAGGCTTTTGACACAATGAGCGAGGCACTCGCTGCTTATTACGACGCAATCACTCTGAAAGAAAACATCGCTTCAGAACGCCGTGCTCTCAAACAGGCATTGACGAAACAGGAGAATCTGATCCAACGGAAAGCAGCAGGGCTACACAGAGATTTGGAACGGGCAGAAAAGGCGGAGGATTACCGAATTCAGGGTGAATTGATTCTTGCCAATTTACATACTATTCGTCGAGGACAGAAACAGGTTGCGCTTCAGAACTACTACAGCTCTGATCTTGAGATGTTGACCATCTCGCTCAATCCGGAGCAGACTCCCTCTGAAAATGCACAGACCTATTTCAAGAAATATACGAAAGCGAAACGGGGTCATTCACGCATCCAACAGTTGATTGCGGATATAGAGGCGGATCAGGAAACATTACAACTCTATGCGTCTAAATTAGAAGCTGCTGACACGTTAGAGGCGCTGCAACGTCTGCGCAAGGAGTTTGTCACCAATGGCTATCTCAAGGTGGCACAACGGGGTAAACAGAAACAGGAGGTTAGCGACGGTCCTTTCCGAAGGTATACCTCTGCCAACGGCTTTCAGATATATGTTGGACGGAACAGCGAGTCTAACGATCTGCTCTTGCGTCAGATTGCTAAGCCACGTGATATGTGGCTTCATGCGAAGCAGATTCACGGCTCGCATGTTATTATCCGAAATCCGGAGAATCGTCAGGACATCCCGATGCCAACGTTATTACAAGCGGCGCAACTTGCTGCCTACTATAGCAAAGCGCATCACGCCAGTAATGTGCCTGTTGATTATACATGGGCGCGGTATGTCGTGAAGCGGAAGGGGAATGTTGCTGGTTATGTGCATTACACGCGTGAAAAGACGCTGTATGTTGAACCTGCTGTGCCGTCTTCAAAAGAATAAAAATGTTGCTTTCTTAACGGTTTTTGGATATCATTTTATGTAGACATAGTTTTGGGCAGATGACAATGAACAAACGTCACGAAAGAACACTGAACACGATCTTCACACAGCCCATTTCTGGGAATATCAAATGGCGAGATGTTGAGGCTTTGTTGAAAAATTTAGGAGCTGTCCTCAGTGAACGTTCAGGATCAAGAGTTGGTGTTTTCCTTAGAGGAAGTACCGCTTTCTTTCATCGTCCACATCCGAGTCCAGATATGGATAAGGGGGCAGTCAGGGATTTGAGAAAATTTCTTCAAAATGTGGGGATTACACCATGATTGAATACAAAGGTTATATTGGTGCTATTGATTTTGATCCAGAAATTGATCTTTTCCATGGAACGGTTATTAATACCAACGACGTAATCACGTTCTACGGGGCATCTGTGAGGGAACTCCGCGAAGAGATGGAAAAATCCGTTGAGGGTTACCTTGAATTCTGCAGGGAGCAGGGGATAACACCAGAAAAACCTTTCTCTGGTGAATTCACTATTCAAATGAGTCCTGAGATGCACTGTAAGCTTGCTTTAAATGCCGAACGGCTTAACTTAGACTTTAATGTTTATCTTCAAGAAGTACTGGAAAAGGCTGTTTCGGCGTGAATAGGAAGATTTATATGAATGATTTGAGAAATACGATTGCGCATATTCTTGAACACAAGCAACATTTGGCAGGAGCTAATGAGGCAACCACCAAACAGTATGTCGTTTTACCTATTTTGCGGGCCTTAGGGTGGGACGATACCAAGTTAGCATCTATGGAAGTTCTGCCAGAGTATATGGTTGAGAATGGGAACGTTGACTATGCACTGAAAGTGGAGCAGAAACCTGCGTTATTTATCGAGTGCAAGAAATGGGACAAACCACTTGAACGATACGAAGACCAGATCGTTAACTATGCTTTTAACGCAGGTGTGGCTATTATTGTTGGACTTACTAACGGTAAAACGTGGCATCTCTATTTCTCATGGGTAGAAGGAGTCCCCGTAAGCGAAAGAATTTTCTGCAAGATTGATATTGAAGATCGGGAGAATGCCGTTTCTAATTTGGAGAAATACCTCTTGAAGTCCAATGTAGTATCTGGAGAAGCAGCAAATAACGCTAAAATAGCATTGAAAAAGAAAGCAGATTCTCCCAAATCCAAGCCTGTAGTTTTTAAGCAAGAGCATGCTGATGATAGAAGTAATAATCGGT
Source organism: Candidatus Poribacteria bacterium (assembly GCA_022821965.1). GTDB lineage: Bacteria > Poribacteria > WGA-4E > WGA-4E > WGA-3G > WGA-3G. The sequence continues at coordinate 16,705 of JAJECN010000037.1, read as the reverse complement.
TGGAAAAAAGACAAGTTCCAGTGCCTTCCGAACTTGGAGGCGAATGGACGGTAGAGCAAATTAGAAATTTAGTATCTGAGGAAATTAGAGATTATCACGAAGCAAATTTTTCCGAAGAAAGATGTAATGTATTTTACAGGACGGTGGCAGAGACACAGAATTTGATTAAAACAGAGGATTGGCGGTTAAAACCGAAATTCCGTAAAAAAAGTTGCCGTTTTTGGTTAACGGATAACGGAGTTACACAGGTTAAAAGTGTATTTGGAATACATCTTCAATATAACCCCTTTTCACTCCATGTCCGAATAATGAAAGAAGACGCAGAAGAGTTGAAGCGTCAATGTAGATGTGAATTTTATGAGGTTCGTAAGAATAAGTCCGCTGATTATATCTATTACCATATCCGTGATGATATAACAAAACTTCGACCTGTGCTTGAGTTTGCTTATAGAAAGCATAGCGGCAATTGATTGCTATTGGCGTATAGTGTCTCCATCTTTTATGCTAACCCTCTGAAATTTGTAGATATTATTTTCAATTATGTTATACTAACTAAACTGAACTTTGGACAATTTTTAGTCAGATAGACATTGCGCCCCTACAGGGCTTGGCCATGGGGGGCGCCTTTTCTATAGATATTTCGCCTCTACGGGGCTGCTCATGAGTGCATCCAAGTTTATTTCTTAGCCGGTTGCGTATGTGTACGGAACTGTAAGAAAAAGGAAAAGGCAAGGGAAACAAGCGAGATCTGGATAGAAGTTATCCAAACTATAGTTAACAATAGGAGGAATTTGTTATGAAACTGGTTAAGTTGTTCGTACTGATTGCTCTGTTTTGTGGCATCAGTCTTTTTTCAGTAAGTATCGCTACTGCATTAGACGAATGGGTCCATATTGATTTAGAAGCTGTTGTTAACACGAAATTGGTTGACCACCAATGGTGGACGCTGAACCCTGGTGATAGTACGCTTTCACGTTTGCCGATTGGTGAGATTGGCGAATTTGAGGGGCCGGACGGAAAGGTAGAATTTCAAATTATAGACGGTGCCATCGTCATTTTCGGTACCAATGCCGCGAAATGGCCCAAGGCGGTTAACGATATCGTCATTGGCGGTAAGGCAAAGTTCGTCTATTTTTTTCACGCGACTGGGTGGGAACAGAATGGTGTTCCAAGTTACAAGTTTGTGATGCACTATCGGAGTGGCAAGAAAGAGGAACTTGAGATGATTTCGGGTTTTAACTCGGATGACTGGTGTCACGACGGTGCTGGACTCCAAGACGATAATTCTGTCTGGGGATGGATCAAGAAGGAAGGCGGTCCTTGTGGACACGCGGGATTGATTACCACAAAGTGGGAGAACCCGCGCCCCGATGATTGGATTGAAACGATAGATGCCGTCTCTTTGGAATTAGGTTCGGTTCCCGTCATTCCGGCGATTACTTTAGGTGAAGCAACGCTTGCAGTTGACCCCGCGCAAAAATTGGCTGTCACTTGGGGAAGTTTGAAAAGTCCACGTGGATTCTAAGAACCACTTTACCTACAGGCGAGGTTTTGAACCTCGCCTATTTTTATGTTAGCGCGTTCTCCTATAAAAAATTGACTTTATGGGTCGTCTATGCTATAATTATACCAGCGATTTGTAATCGCAACACTTTTATATTTAACATTGCAACACTAAAAATCTATACAGGAGGAATTCAATGCCAGCAAAGCAAATTATCTTTGAAGAAGAAGCGAGGGTGGCACTCAAGCGCGGCGCGGATACGCTTGCGAATGCCGTGAAAGTCACTCTTGGTCCCCGTGGCAGAAATGTTGTCATTCAAAAGTCTTTCGGGGCACCGCTGGTAACATGCGATGGTGTTACCGTCGCAAAAGAAATTGAACTCCCGGACCCGTACGAAAATATGGGTGCCCAACTGCTCGAATCGATCGCTACCAGAACAAATGACGTTGCCGGAGATGGCACGACCACTGCGACTCTGTTAGGTCAAGAAATTCTTCATGAGGGTCTCAAGAACGTCACAGCTGGTGCGGATCCAATGCAGTTAAAAATCGGTATCGACAAAGCCGTGAGCACTGTCATTGATGCGATCGCTGCACAGAGCCGTGCTGTCAATACACATGAAGAGATTTTACAGGTAGCCTCAATCGCAGCCAATGATCCTGCGAACGACAGTAACATCGGTACTATTGTTGCTGAATCTCTTGAAAAGGTTGGAAATGATGGTGCTATCACTATAGAAGAAGGGAAAACCTCGGAAACGACCGTTGACATTGTTGAGGGTATGCAATTCGATCGCGGTTTTCTGTCGGCGAACTTTGTAACCGACGAGCAGGCACAGGTGGTCGAATTTGAGAATCCCTATATTCTCATCAATACCGAGAAAATTTCCTCAGTAACTGATCTCGCACCGATTCTGGAAAAGACTATGCAACTCGGTAGATCCTTGCTGATTATCGCTGAGGATGTTGAAGGCGAAGCACTCTCAACATTGGTGGTGAATAAACTTCGGGCAAACCTTCAGGTTGCTGCCGTTAAAGCCCCCGGTTTCGGTGACAGACGCAAAGAGATGTTGGAAGACATTGCGATCCTCACAGGTGGTCAGGTCATCTCTGAAGAGACCGGCATCCGTTTGGAAAACATTGTTGTTGGCATGCTCGGAACAGCCCGACGTGTTGTTGTTGACAAGGATAACACCACAATTGTCGGTGGTACGGGTGCGAAAGAGGGCGTTGATGGAAGGGTCGCGCAGATCCGGACACAGATAGAAGAGACAACTTCAGAGTATGACCGAGAGAAGTTAGAAGAACGCCTCGCCAAACTTGCCGGTGGTGTCGCTGTTGTCAATGTCGGTGCTGCCACGGAAGTAGAGATGAAGGAGAAGAAAGCTCGATTTGAAGATGCGCTCGCTGCGACGCGTGCTGCTGTTGAAGAAGGCATAGTCGCTGGCGGTGGCACGGCACTTTTACGCGCTGCATCATCCCTGAACGCGTTGGAATTGGAGGGTGACCAAGATACGGGACGCAATATTATCCGTCAAAGTTTGCTCTCGCCCATCCGTGCTATTGCGGAAAATGCGGGTGCGGAAGGTTCCGTTGTTGTCGCGAATGTACAAGAAAGTGAAGGCAATTACGGGTTTAACGCTGCGACAAACGAATACGGCGACATGCTTGAAGAGGGGATTGTTGACCCGACGAAAGTTGTCCGCTCAGCATTACAGAATGCTTCCAGTATCGCAGGTTTGCTGTTAACTACGGAAACCCTCATTACAGAAATTGAAGAACCACCGGATCCAGCGGCAGCCGCTGCTGATCCCCACGCTGGTCACTTCCATTAGGTTCATTCATCCGTAGGCGCGCTTCCAAAGCGCGCCTATCTATTCGTTACTCTATAGTTCGCTGTACCTGATACCGCGCTTCCATCCCGCTATCCCAATCACAATCGAGACAGAACATCACCTTCGGTCCTAAGTACTGGATGTTTTTACTGCCACACTCTGGACATATTTTTATCGGCTTTTCTATTTCGTCCTCTATTTTGTGTTGGAAAACATTCAGGTAGTATATTTTTAACTCACCCGGGTAACGATGTCCCATCGGACAACGAATCAGGTTAGCGCTATTGTCCGTAAAACGTTCCATTGTCTCTCGAAGAAACGTCAAGCGGTGCTGACAGACAGGGCAGGGGTTAGGGGTCAATTCTTTTACGATGACGAGGTCCGTGTCTTCCTCTTGGATAGAGACTGTCAAGGCGAAGTGATGTGCGAGTTGCAAATGCGATACGCCCTGGGATCCAAGTTTTTCAGCGAGTTCGGAGACAATTTTTGCGTAACTTTGTGGACTTAGGACCAATTCCGTCGGAATCATCGTTCCGCCCTTTAAGCTGGAGAGAAGCCGATAGATGCGTTCTAAAATGGGCAGCCACCCCCTATAATTTCGTAGTGGAAAGAGAATTAGACTGTCCTGCCCTCAGTCGGTTCAGAAGCCACGGGTGTTTCGTTACTCCGCGCGAGTGGTGATGATGATACACCTCTCTGGGAACGGTAAGCGTCAGCAGGTTGATTTCGGATTAAGATCAGGTCTTCCCCATCACGTTCAATGATGTCATTCTGCATCAACGTGATTTCAAATTTTCGCATACTGGTCATAAAGTTGATGGTGACGCGTGCCGCTGCTTCCAACTTAATTTTCCAACCGGTTTCGGTTTTCGTTCGAGTGAACCGATCACCAATATCAAGCGATTGCATTTGCACAGCGTTAATAATTATGCCGCTTTGTGCTTCTGTCTGATCTTGTGCTTCGGTTGTATTCTCGTTGTTATTTTGTTCCGCCATGTTCCACTCCACCTCTATAAGTATGAATTGCGCATATTTTAGCATAGAGGGTTGTCTATTGTCAAAATTATTTTTTGCTAAGAAAAAGCGGGTTGACAGCTGCCTCTGAATTAGACTATAATATGTTGTGAAAGGACTAAAACCAGATATGCGATTCACCTATTTTTGGCCCGGGTGGGCAGTTGCGCTCGGTATTGGCATCGTCATCGGTATAACTGTATTCTTTTACTTGCGGGGCGCGCGTTCCATAGATCCAAGATATAGATTTTTACTCGTCGTGCTGCGGATTGTTGCAGCGTCGATTCTGCTTGGATGTCTCTTAGCACCGGTTGTCATTGAAAAGAAAGATGTCACACCGTCAACGCATCTCTCCATTTTAGTGGATACCTCTCGAAGTATGCAACTCATCGATCCACCTATACGTGAGGTGTCTGAATCGAGGCTCAGTCAGGTAAATCAACTTCTATTCAATGTACCACAGCAATTCCTGCAAGCCTTACAGGAGAGGTTTGAGGTTCATCTTTATCCTTTCGATACGAGACTGCATCAAAGCGTTCTATTGGTACAAGATGACGATTCCCCTATGCCAGCGTTTGAACCGGAAGGCGCGCTCACTGACATTGGAGCCGCTGTCCGAGAGGCGGCAGCAGCATGGAAAGGGCAACAGAGTGCTGGTATTGTCCTTATTACGGATGGTGCACACAATTCTGGGAAATTTCCGTTGGAACGGATTACTGCATTGGAGGTGCCGATCTATCCGATAGGTGTCGGTTCTGTGGATCCACCGAAAGATATTCAGATTCAGCGTGTTGACTATACACCGATTGCTTACACAAACCATGAGAGCGTCATTCGTGTGAGTGTTATGCAAACGGGGTACACTGGTAAAACAACACGCCTTTCGTTGCGAGAAGCGAATAGTAAGCGTTTCATAGATGACGCAACGTTGACGTTTGAACCGCATCAAGACGCAGATTCCACGAGTGACAGCACAAAACAGGTTGTTGAATTAAAGTTGACCCCTCAGACAGAGGGGAATTTCCAATATACTGTTGTGCTTCCAACACTTGACGGTGAACTCACGGAGGCAAACAATCAAAAGACATTTTCTGTGAAGGTTGTAAAAGCGAAACTCAACGTTTTTTATCTCGAAGGCACACCGAGATGGGACTACACGTTCTTAAAACGAGCATTGGAGCGGGATCCAGATATTGAGGCTACTTGTGCGATCTTATCACACAATAGATCAAATCAACAACTTGCGGGGACTATACTTAACCGATTAGACGGGTATTATCCACAAACAATGCCTGCATCGGACACCCCACGATTTCCTGAAACGCTGACTGCGCTTTCCGAGTATGATGTGCTGATTTTAGGTGATTTGGAGGCAGCGCATCTTACCGAAACCCAACAACGTGCGATTGTTGAGTTCGTTGAAGTGCAGGGAAAACCGATTATCTTTCTGCCCTCTCGGCGGACGCTCGGTGCCGATGGGCTTGGAAATACGGAATTAGCCCAACTTTTACCAATTGACATTCCAAGAAGCGGGTGTCGTGTAGAGGATACAGAATTCACTGTGCAGCCGACTCCATCCGGCGCGTTTCACCCGATGTTGCAGCTGAGTGATACACAAACGGACCGAACCACAATGTTAGGCGAAAGCAGTGGAACTTTATGGCGAAACATGCCGGCGTTGTCGAGGTCATTTAGCGGATTTCGTCTCAGGGGCGGTGCAACCCCTCTGATGGAGAACGGGAAAGGTAGACCGATTCTGATTCTTCAGAGAGCGGGATTGGGCAAAAGTCTACTCATCGCGGCAGAGGGTCTCTGGAATTGGGACTTCGGTGTTAAAACTTTCAAAGATACTCGCTATGGGACGATCTATCCACGCTTTTGGGCGCAGGTGTTGCGATGGATGGCAACAGACACCGACGACAAGAACATATACCTTACAACCGATGCCTCCGCTTACGCGATAGGGGATACAGCGAGGGTTACAGCGTATTTGTACTCTGAAACATATCAACCTCAAGCAGGCGCGACGTTACAGATTGAAGTGATACCGCCCGATGGCGCGACCTTCCAGCTCCAGATTCGCGCAGCGATTGAAAGCACTAATGAAGGGGCGACACAACAAAGGACAATCGCCAACATGGGGAACCTCTATACTGCTCAATTCGCACTGCGACAGAAGGGGAACTACCGTATTCGCGCAACGGGTAGGAGTGGCAATCTAAACTTAGGCGAGGATCGGCTCGATATTTTCGTCCATCCGCAGCTTGCGGAATTAGAGAGTCCGCAACTCAATGAAGACTTACTGAAACAACTTGCATCGCGAACGGGTGGTGCCTATTTTTCCATCGCTGATGCGGAATTGATGCTTGAGAACATTGCCGATGTTCAGAATTCTATATTTGTCGATGCAGAGCGCGAACTTTGGGCACATCCTTTGGTTCTTCTTACGGTCGTCGGGTTGTTGGGGACTGAATGGTTTTTACGCAAGCGTATCGGACTGACTTGAGGGATGGTTATCAGTCATCGGTGACAAGAGGTGCTAACGACAAAATATGATACTATCAATTAAATGGAAACTCTTTTTGGTCGGTTGTCTCCTATTTTGCGCGATGCTTGGAATACAAGGGGGGAGCGGTTTGCAAGCTTCCAATGTTTCGCTAACGATCGCACAAGTTCATTATGGTGGGGGTGGCGATTGGTACGGGGACGCGACGACGATTAAGAATTGGCTCCAGCTCCTCCGAACCCGAACAGGTATTGAAACCGCTAAGGACAGGGTAATCCTTAAGTTGACGGATCATACGCTTTATCAATACCCGATGCTCTACTTGGTAGGACACGGGAATATTCGGTTGACCGAGAGTGAGGTTGAAGCGTTGCGCGACTATCTCACGCGCGGCGGGTTTCTATTCGCCAATGATGATTACGGACTTGATGAGAGTTTTCGCCGTGAAATGCGTCGGGTTTTTCCAGAACAGGAGTTGCAACCGATACCGAATACACATCTAATTTATCGCTGCTTCTATGAACTGAAAGGCTTGCCGAAGATTCATGTACATGATGCGGAGCCTGCACAAGGATTTGGACTCTTTCACGACGGACGCATGGTTGTTTATTATGCTTACAATGCTGACATCGGTGATGGTCTTGAAGATGCTGACGTACATCCGGATGATACGCCACGAGTGCGCGAACTTGCAGCAAAGATGGCGGTGAATATTGCTGTATACGCCCTAACGCACTAAAGGAGGTTTTCAGTTTTCAGTTTTCAGAGGATCAGTTTTCGGTTATCGGTTATCAGTTATCAGTGACAGGAGGTGCTGTGGCTGCCACAAGAACCCTCTTAACTCTCACTGCGAGGCAACTGATGACTCTTCCTCTGACAACTAATAACTGACAACTATTATACGATGGAAACACGAGATGTGAACCGTGCTTACGAAAATATTATGACTCGCTTGCGTGCTGTTCGGCGACAATGGCGATGGCTCATTTTCTCCGAAAGTGTGCTAAAGTGCTTTGCGATTCTTGCGTTGCTGATGGCAAGTACACTTATCATTTTGACGTTGAGTTTCCAAGCATGGCAGTTTCCCTTCTCGCGCTGGATACGTATAGCGATCCTTTTATTGGCAATAGGCGGTGCTATCTATGCGGTCATCCGAACACTTATTCTACCGCTCTGCGGTAAATTCACGGATACTGCGGTCGCGGCGCGCCTTGAATCAACACAGATAGAAACGGAGTTTTCCTCCCAAAACCGAATTCTCAGTGCTATACAACTTCGGAAAAACCTGACGGATAATCCGCTTGGATATGCACCTGAGTTTATCGAACACCTTATTGTTCAAGCCGGTCAAGACGTAGAACAGTTTCAACCTAAGCGGGTATTCCAAACCGAGTTTCAGAAGATTAAACGAAATGCGGGTATAGCTGTCGCAGGTGTGGGGCTTCTCTTGATTACACATCTTCTCTTACCTACCGCTTTTACCGGTTTTGCCCTGGCATTTCAAACCTTACCGAAAGCACTGCAGGAAGATTCCGCGTATCTGAAAGACACTATTCAAATTACAGAAATTCAACCCGGTAGTATTCAGATTGAACGGGGGAGTGATGTTAAGGTGACTGCCAAAGTAGGTGGGCACTTCGACGCGCCTGTCTCGCTCTACTATCGCGTTGGAAGTAGTGATGAGGTAACATCAACCGCTGAATGGCAACCGCTACCGATGTACCGTACCCCCATTGACACTGGACACATCTCACAAACTTCTGATACACTATTTCCATATAGCGCGACCCTTGAAAATGTGGCGCGTCCGCTTCAATATTATATCTCTGTCAATGAGGTCGCATCGGCACAGTATCAGGTGACAATCAGCAATGAGCCAATCGTCACGCAGTTCCAGTATCGACTCAATTACCCAGCCTACACGCAGCTGCAGTCCCAGACGCTTCCGGCGGACATCGGGGACATTCAAGTGCTTTTTGGAACGGAAATTGTGTTCACCGGGAAGAGCAATAAACGGCTTCAGATAGCGTCTCTCGTCTTTGAAGCATCAGGTGATGTTCCATTAGAAATTAAGGAAAACCATTTACAAGAGACTATTACACAAGATGGAGTGGTGGAAGGATCGAACGATGAAAAGGTAGGCACCGACGCTTCTACCCTTCCCTCTTCCATTCAAGGATCTTTTATTCCCCAAGAGAGTGAGAACTACCATATCCAAATTACTGATGTTGAGGGTTTCACAAATCGGGATCCAGTGAAGTATATGCTCACTGTGCTTGAAGATGCCGCACCTGAGGTTATTATTGTTGAACCTGCACGGGATACCGTCTTGGATGATGCTATGCTGGTGGAACTAAAAGTAGAAGCCACAGATGATTATGGCATACAGGAACTCCAATTGGTATATCGCGTTGAGAGTGAGGGTGCCGAGGAGGTAAATGTCCCATTGAAACGTTGGGATTCAGCGGGTGCCGCTGTGCGCAGCTCGGTTTCAGTGACATACACATGGGACGTGGATCGGATAGGCATTTTTCCGGGTGAAACGATCGCTTATTACGTCCAAGCGTTGGATATTGATAACGTCTCAGGACCCAATATCGGGAAATCTCATACCTATACGCTCCGTTTCCCGTCTCTCTCCGAATTATACGATGCGATTGCTTCCGAACAAGAGGTTGAACAGCAAGGACTTGAAGAGCTTGTTGACGAACAGGCGGATGCTACCGGTTTGGTTGACACACTCCTTGATAAGATTAGGAAGAGCCAGGAGCTTACCCTCAACGATGAGAACCTGATGCAGCAGGTGCTTGAAAATCAGAAGCAGATTGAGGAAACAGCCAAGCAGCTGATCGAAGATATGAAGCAGACGGCAGAGGAGATGGAGCAGGATCAGCTCTTTGATACTGAGACGATCGAAAAATATCAGGAGCTGCAAAATCTGATGGAGCAAGCACTTTCTGAAGAGCATAAAGAACTTTTGCAGAAACTTTCAGAAGCACTGGCGAAACAACAGATGAGCGAGCAAGAGCAGTCGATGACGGAAGCGAACCTCAGCCAAGAGCAGTTTTTACAACAATTGGAACGTGCCAAATCGCTTTATGAACAGATTCTCCTCCAACAAAGACTGGAGGCTGCAGCCAAACAAGCGAAGGCTCTCGCTGAACAACAGAAGCAGCTGATGGATACGTTGGCATCGGAGGCACAAGCCGCGCCTGTAAATGACCTCGCACAAAAGGAGGACAGAGTCGCAAGCGAATTTGAACATCTCAGCAAAGAGTTAGATGAACTCGGCACAGAGATGAAGGAGATGGCTCAAAACAGTCAGAACAGCCCACCGCAAATCGAGCGACTTGCAGATGAGATCATACGGCTCAATCAGTTTGCGCGCGACCAAAAATTGTCTGAAACACTTGAGGCGACCAGTGAGAATCTCCGAAGTGGGCAGAACAGTGAAGCACTCGAATCGGGACGGGAAGCAGAACAGACACTCACAGAGGTCGCGCAAGGCTTGGATAACGCGCTTGCCTTTATGGAAGGTGCGAACGCTAACGAAACGTTGACAGCACTGCAGGAAGCCGTTCAGAGTGGGCTGCATCTCTCGCATCTCCATGAAAAGGTGCTTACCGAAACCAATGACATTCTCATCGCTGGGCAAACTGATGCCTATATTCCGAATGAGATTGTGCGCTTGCAGCAACTCGCTGCCGATGAACTCGGTGCGGCGGAGAGCATTACCCAACTTTCCAGTAAGCTTTGGGAGTTAGGGAATCGACAGATGGAAGTGCCGCCTGAAGTGATATGGCATCTTAACGCCTCAAACGATGCCCTCTCGCGTGCTGCACGGGCATTGGAGGATAGACAGCCGAACCTCGCACTGCCGATCCAAAGGACAGCACTTGCCGATCTCAATCAAGCTATCTTTGAACTGCTTGACGCGATGGCACAGATGAACCAACAGATGGATGCCAGTGGGTTTGAGAATATGATGGAACAGTTGCAACAACTCGCTGAGAGTCAGGAGCAGCTGAACGAGATGGCGCAGAACCTGAACCAGCAAATGCGGGAACAGGGACGAACTCCGGGACTTGAACAGATGATGCAGCAACTCGCCGACCAACAGCAGCTGATTCGAGAGGCAGCCGAACGACTCGCTGAACGGGCAGAGCAGATGGCACAGATGCTCGGCAGTCTTGAAGATGTTGCTGAGGAGATGACAGAGGTTGAGAAATCACTTCGTCAGGGTGAACTCGACGAACAGGTGATCGATAGACAAACGCAGATTTTGACGCGGATGCTCGATAGTCTAAAATCGCTGCAGAAACGGGATGTCGGTAAACAGCGCAAGGCAGAAGTCGCAGAAAATTCTGAGGCACCTGCGCAGGAAGTTCCACCTTTACACCCTGAATTACTCGAAATCGTTCGGAAATTAGAAACGACACCGCACGCAAAAGAGTTTGAGAACATTCCGTTCCAGTATCGGGAGCAGCTGCGAAAGTATTTTAAAGCACTTTCGCAGAAAACACAGTAACGTGAGTTTGATAAAAGCACATTGTAGCGCAAACTTTCCAGTTTGCGCCCATAGCGATGTAGGTTGGGTTGAACGGATCGCCTCGGAACACCTGTCCATCAAAAAACACGGCTTACTCTGGACAGCTAACAGTTTCAAGGAACCGAGTGAAACCAACGATTTTCTGTTAAGGTTTCTTGTATGACGTTGGGTTTCACTATGTTTTTGGGACATAAGCGGACCTATTTGATTTGAGCCGTCTTTGAGGGACGACCTGGAATTTCTTATCCCCGTTCAACCCAACCTACGGGGCTACTGGATGCGGACAGTCATGCAACTTATAACGAAAGGGAAAAATTAATGAAGACAGCGGTTAGTATTGTTGACGATGCATTTTATATCAATGGAGGAATCACATATCCGGGACGTTCCTATCAAGACCATAAAATAGAAGGGTTGCTTATTAATACCCGTATGGTGCAAGGTGTCTTTGATGACCGGAACCCGGAAACCGTTCATCTATGGGAATATCCAGATACCGGTGAATGGGACGCTGAGCGCAATACTCATGAATTTTTAGCGGCAATGCCGACGTGGCGCGCACACGGTGTGTTGGGGTTTACCATCAATCTTCAAGGCGGTAGTCCGGAAGGTTACTCTAAAGCGCAACTGTGGCATAACTCCGGTATAGAAGCCGACGGCAGTCTCAATTCAGATTATCTGTCGCGGCTTGAACGCATCATTGACTTTGCTGATGTGCTCGGTATGGTTGTCATTCTTGGTTATTTCTATTTTGGGCAAGACCAGCGGGTTAAGGACGAGAACGCCATCAAAAAGGCTGTTGACAATGCAACCGGTTGGCTCTTCGACAAAGGATATACCAACGTTATCGTTGAGGTGAACAACGAATGTAACGTCAGAGCGTATACCCATGAAATACTAAAGCCGCAACGGGTACATGAATTAATTGAAAGAGTGAAAGCGGCAACACGCGACGGCAACAGATTTCTCGTCGGGACGAGTTACGGTGGTGGCACGGTGCCGCTTGAAAACGTCGTCCGTTCCTCCGATTTCCTGCTTGTCCACGGAAATGGCGTGAGCGATCCGAACCGCATTATTGAGATGATCCAACAGACGCGCGAGGTGCCGGGCTACCGTCCGATGCCGATTCTTTTTAACGAAGATGATCATTTCGATTTCGATAAGCCATTGAACAATTTTGTTGCTGCTGTGAGCCAATACGCCTCATGGGGCTACTTCGATCCCGGTGAAAACAACTATTTTAACGGTTACCAATCCGTGCCAGTGCAATGGCAAATCAACACACCGCGCAAACGCGCCTTTTTTGAGAAGGCTCGCGACATCACTGGCTTCAACTCTTGATAATATCGTAAACCGATCCTAATAGTCCAGTCTAAAATTACAAGTATGTGATTTGGGAGAAGGCAAGGCGACCTCGCCCCTACGATCAAATTCCGTAAAAATAAGGGTAGACAGACTACTAAAACGAATCCACTTGAACGAATCGCAAGGAAAATTAAGAAGGTGTTTATCTTCATAGCATCAGGAAAGTAGCCTGTAATGTAATGGAAGGCGGATTTACGCACGGAAGCGTCAAAGTCCCAAAATCACCTGAACGAACCGCAAGGAAAATTAAAATTATGCCACAAATTGATCCAATTTATTTTGCTATTGTTATTGCTGTTGTTGTTATGCTTGGAACGAGCGTCCGGATTCTTAAAGAATATGAGCGTGGCGTTATCTTCCGTCTCGGACGATTAACGGGTACCCGCGGTCCCGGTCTTGTGTTTATGATACCCTTCTGGATTGAACGGATGCAACGCATCAGTCTGCGGGTTATCGTCAACGATGTCACCCCTCAAGATGTGATTACAAAAGACAATGTCTCCGTGAGTGTTAATGCTGTGCTTACCTTCAGGGTGACGGAAGCGGACAGAGCGGTGATTGAGGTTGAAGACTTCGGGTTTGCCATCTCCCAAGTTGCCCAGACGACGCTCCGCAGTGTGCTTGGACGTGCTGAACTGGATGATCTACTCTCGGAACGTGAGAAGTTGAATCAGGATTTAGAGGATATTATCAAAAAGCATTGTGAACCGTGGGGGGTCGAAGTGCTGGCGATGGAGATCAAGCACGTGGATCTGCCTGTTGAGATGCAACGCGCGATGGCGAAACAAGCGGAAGCAGAACGGGAACGGCGTGCCAAGGTTACACACGCCGAAGGTGAATTTGAGTCCGCTGAGGTTCTCACCAACGCTGCTGACATCCTCAGCAAAACCCCGACTGCCGTGCAGCTCCGATTCCTTCAGGCTTTGGTGGAAGTTAGTGCTGAGAAGAACTCAACCGTCGTCTTCCCGATTCCGATTGATCTGTTGAGTCCGTTTCTTGAGAAGATAAAGGGTAAAGAGGAATAGAGGTTTTCCCTTTACCAAGGTAGGTGCGGTTTGCCACCGCACCGAGCATCGCTATGAAATTATTCCACTTTTTATCCTCATTAAATTTCAGTGTAAGCTGATAAGTGTTTAGTCTCTTCCTATTACGCGGGTGAGGTTTCCAACTTGTCCGTTACTATCTCTCCGTCTTAGTCTTCCCTTCCGACTCTCCGATGTCGCCGGTGCGATTGCGCCTGCTGCGTTCCAAGCATATCACCGCTTAGACCTCCGATTGAGTTGCAAGAGAACCCAATGGGACATCCCTATAACAGAATTTATTGAAGTCTGGAATGTCTACAACAGCAAAAATAAAATTAATTTCAGTATATTTATCTCTTGATTAATGAGTTCAGAGACAACCTTCATTCTATGCTTAATATTCTTCATAACGGAGAGATAAGCTTTCACATCGGCGGTCATAGGGACTTGTTCTCTCGTATTCATAGTGTTTTCTCCTTGAACGAGCTGTAGTTTATCATTTCATTAGGAATAATGTCTAAAACTGGGATCTCTATTTTCTGTGTAAATTTATTTCAGATTTTGTCCTGAAAATAGTCTTTTCCCATTGAGTTATTCCAGATTATCCGGATCACCCCAAACAAGAGGCTGCCCGAGAAGATGGTGACAGAACCATTTCAAATTCTGTGACATCACTGCCCGGGCAGCCCGAGGATTCACATTCGGCACACCATGCCCCATACCCGGATAGCGGAAGAATTCGACAGGGACATCTTGTGTTTTGAGGGCGCGATATAATTTCTGGGCATTTGAGAAAGGAACAATAGAATCGGTATCGCCGTGCTGAATGAGAGTCGGTGTTATTTTATTTACCTCGGCAGTCACTGGAGATGCTTGCCGATAGGCTTCTGGAATCGCTTGCGGCGTGCCACCGAACACCTTCTCCGTAAAACGATGGAATTCGGATGTAGCGTGATAGGTCTTCCAATGGGTGATACCCGCACCTACGCTTACAGCCGCAAAATAGTCTGAATGTGTAGTCGCAAAGGCTGCAACGAAACCCCCATAACTCCAGCCGGCGCAACCTACACGCCCTGAATCCACGTATCCTTGTGTAATCAGGTGATCTATCCCGCTTTCCACATCCCACAATTCACTTGTTCCAATGTTCCCATGATTCAATTCAAGGAAAGTATGTCCGCGCCCGTCTGAGCCACGATAATTGGGTTTCAGTACCAAAATTCCGTGAGCGAGGAACTGGAGCGTTGGATAGAACCAGCGATCCTCCCAGTCGAGTTGAAGTTCAAGCGATGCAGTTGCTGGACCGCCATGCACTATCACGACGAGTGGATATTTCCGAACTGGATCAAAATCAGTAGGCTTAAATAGAACACCCTCAATCATAGTATCGTCTCGGCTCTTCCAGTAAATCGTTTCTCTTGTCCCCCATACCCAATCTCTACAAAACGCACCGAAATCCGTAATTCCCTGACGCTGCATTGAGGAGAATCTGGCAGGTGAGTATTCCGTATCGGAGACTACTACGAGCTCTGGAACATTGTTCGCTCCCCCCGCAACGAATGCCAGGACTCCTGCATCGGAAATGTCAAAGCACTTGAAAGGTGGTGTGCAAAGCGGATATATGTCCCCAAAATCCAGAATATCCAATTGACCCGATAAGCCGAGTCGCGCGAGACAAGGCACTGTCCCATTGATATACTGGAGATAAATGCCTTGCGGATTCCATTCTGCCGTAAGGATCTGCTGCTCAAAATGAGGGGTCAGACAACGTAACTCTGATACCAATGCCCCGGAAGACGCAGAACATGTCCAGAGTGCCCACGGCTCGTTTGAAAAGAATTCAGAACGTCCGCCGTCCCAGTTGAGCAGAAGTGTTTGCCCGTCGGGAGCTACATCCAGAACAGCTGCTTTGGCAGGTAAATCCAGTTGTACCCAAGAAAACACCAATGCTTCATCGGTTTGCTCCAGTTCGCTAGGACTTATGGAAAGTCGCCAAACCTGCCCTTCATCAAGATTCTGCTGAAACTGACAGTTCAGATAAATGGCATTACTTGATACACAGAGATCCCGCATCTGCAAAAACGCATCTAAGTCGTCTGTTAACCTCAGCGTTTTGGAGGAATTGTTCGAGAGTATACCTATAGGCGTCTCTTTGTTAGACAAACTCGTATAGAAAAGCTGCGTTGTTCGTTGTTCGTGCCCCACATGAACACAAGAACCATACCACTGCTCTCGTTCGGCAGCACAAGCATCTGTGGGTGCGTCAGCCCGATAGATAACCCCGTTACCGTAGCACCAGAACGCCTCCACACCAGACGGCGAGGACGTAATTTGTGTGCCGCTAACATCAGCGTTACCGTAAATCCATATCTGCGGTTTCTCACCAAAATATGCCGAGTCTTTTATGTCACGACGCAGCACCGCAAGTGTCCTGTCATCTAACCACCGCGGGCACCAAGCATTCTCTGCTATTTTCCGCGTGTCGTTTTGATCAACGTCATAAACATAGCAGGTCAGAACATACACGTTTGCCTTCCAGTCTGCTGTTCGCACCACATAGGCGACACGTTTCCCATCTGGGGCAACAGATATTTCAGTGATGAATGGAAGAGAGATCATATCTGTGATGGTGGGTGTATGCTGTTGTTTTTTCATTGTTGCTTTCTTTGAACATTTCTCGTCTGCGGATGCTCAGATATTCTCATCTTCTACCACTGCTAACCGTTTTCCAATGCCACAAAAGGCAGACTACTAACCTGATTTAACTGAATGAACTCATATTGAGTAAAACATAAGAATATGGTAAAATAGAGAAATAAAAGGCGATAGTTTATGTCCCTTTCTTTAGATATACATTCACTTTATGAAAGGTGTTCTTATGGCATCCGAATCTCAAAAGCAACCGAGATAC
>JAJECN010000013.1 GCA_022821965.1 Candidatus Poribacteria bacterium | reverse complement strand
ATTCTTCAATGTGATTGATATATTGATGCGGAAAGGCAGTAGATTTTGGTGATGCTGCTGCATCGCTGGATTCACCGAAATGTGCGGCAACGAGAATTAAATCGAGAATGTTAACGCGACCATCATTATTGACATCAACCTTCGGATGTTCCGGCGCATCTACCCCAAAACTGCTTGAGACTAAGACGAGATCTTGAATATTGACGATACCATCGTTGTTGATATCCCAAGGCAACGTTTGTGGGATGGAAATTTGTTCTTGGACATCCGGCAAAGCACCTTGCCACCCAGTCTGCAGTTGTTCACTGAGATGAGCAACAAGTTCGGCGTTTTCTGGAAGATCTGCGATATTGACGGTCTCATCTGGATCAGCATCGTAGTCATAAAGTTCTCGTCCTCGTCTCGCGCTCCCTCCCCACTCAGTGTATCGATATTGCGCTGTCCGCATGGATCGTCCACCTGTACCACCCCTGCTGAGTCGACTAAAGGCAGCTGCTTTCCACGGATGCGTCGGTTCCTCAATGACAGGTATCAGACTTAGACCTTCTAACTCAGAAGGCACACTTAACTGACACGTCTCACATAACGTTGGATAGATATCAACAAGTTCAGCGAGTGCATTGGTTCGGCTCGGTTGTTGTCCTGGGACGCTAATAATCATAGGAGAATGGAGGGCAACTTCAAACAGCGTATTCTTGCGCCAAGTCCCATGCTCTCCGAGATGAAAACCGTGGTCGCCTACAAAAACGACAACCGTATTTTGAGATAAACCCAGCGTATCCAGTTGCTGGAGCACACGCCCGACTTGCGCATCCATGTAACTTGTTGATGCCGCATACGCTCGAATCAACTCTAAAGTCTTTGCATCCGAGAAAGGTCCCTCATCCGGAATATCTTTGTATAGCCTAAGCCCAGCCAAGTTGTTATTGGCAACAGCAGGGGCATCAGTCGGAAGCATGGAAGTTGCGGGAAGGTCAAACTCTTGTTGCGTGTATAGTTCGTAGTATTTTTGTGGTACATAGAAGGGCAGATGCGGTTTCTCAAAACCAACAGCGAGAAAAAATTGGGTGTGCTGAAGCTCCTCCAAAACGGTTACCGCTTGTTCGGCGACCCTGCCATCCGCTAACTGATTATCTTCAACGTCAAGTGCTCTCCAAGAAGGAATAAATTCTGGGTTGAAGGGGATCCACGGTGGGAGCCATGAGGGGGTACTCCACGAGTAAGCATCATCTTGTGCTGCAGCGTTATGCCCGATTTTACCAACAGATTGCGTGTGATATCCAGATGCTTTAAAGTACTGCGGAAGTGTCACAGCATCAGGTAACTTTTTACGAAAGTCCGTTGAATTGAACAACACCTTTGTTGTCTCAGGTCTCAATCCGGTTAGCATTGATACTCGAGAGGGATGACACAGCGGATTCTGACAATAGGCTCGGTTAAATAGGGTTCCTCGCGCTGCTAAAGCATCAATATTAGGTGTATGTATTTCTGGATGCCCATAGCAACCAAGAAGGGGGCGCAGGTCATCAACAACAATAAACAAAACGTTATATTGTCCTTGGGCGTGAGTCTTTAGTTTCGGTAAGAGTCCGGTTGTGAAGGCGGCGGCTCCTGCTTTTAAACTGGTTGAAAGGAAGTCCCGCCGGGTAAACGGTCGTTTTGCAGATAGTTGTTTTTGCCCTTGTATAACTGATATTCTGTGCATAATGTGAGTGATTCTCCTATGGAAATATTATGACTACTCTTTGATCTCTCATAGATTGTCTGAATAGCGCAAGGAGTTCTTCCTCACTACTTTTAGGGAATTCAAACGATAGGCGGAGATATTCAATGATGATTTCATCAAAGGAACTGATATACTCAAAGTAAAACATTCCAAGTGTTCCGTCTGCCAGTTTTTCAGCAAAGGCATCTTGGAGGTTCTCAAGCCCCTCTAACAACATAGTATTTTCAAGGTTTTCTTGGTGATATATCTCCACCAAATCCACCCAAAGTTCTTTTCTAAAATCGAGTTCTTCTTTAAAGATGTCTTCAGAGATAGTGAACACGGTAAGAAAATCGCCTGTTTCTTCGGCTTTTTGGTGTGCCTCTATCCGTCTCTCATTGACTCTTTCCATTGCTGCTTGCGCTTTTTCTAAAGAACCAGGTGTAGGCGTAACAATCTGTGTGATTGGTTGTCTCATTGCTTGGTCACATCCGACAAGCAATGCAAACACACAAAGCATTAGTGCCATCAGCAATCTCATTTTGACTCCTTTTCAAGTAGACCGTAAACTTGTACGGTTAGTTCATTTTGACAGCCTACTTGTGTTAAAAAATTTACCTATGTATTATACTTTAATGTTCCCATCGTGTCGTGGAAAACAGGGGCAATTTTGGAATAAACATCAAAAGGTTTTCGAGCAGGGACCGGATGCAAGGTCTGCCGTGCATACTCGAGGAACGTGTTATCTGTTGGCAATTCACAGAATTCGCATAAGGCATCGAGTGTTTTGTCCGGTTCTAACGTCAAATCCTCAAAACGGACGAGGTGAATACAATCGGATGAAGTTTGCATTAAACGGATTCCTTCGCGCATAGTGACGATCCATTCTACGGCGGCTCTGTCGAGATGCCGCTCAAAATTTTTAATTTCATCAGCGATTTCAGAGAAAGCAGGATCTGTTTTAATAAGCTGCTCAACCAAGAGTGTCCACTTTCGGTCATTCACACCCCACCAGTCGTGTTTCTCGCCATTAATCTGAACGCCGAGCCGTTCCGACCAAGTTGCAATCGAATGACACGTATCCCATCCATTGCGGATGAGAAAAATAAAACGAGCATCAGGAAACAAGGCACGCACGAAACCTACTCTAAAGATGAGTTCTGGATACTTATCCACGAGACGTTGTGAACGGGTTGCCGTTAAGTAGGCACCGAACATCTGGGAAGCGCGTTGAAGCATTTCATCTGTTGCATCTTTTTCGGTAAGTCGATATTTTGCGTCGGCTTGGCTGTAGTTTCCAATGATGTCTTCAGATGGATGGATGAGGTGCCATATCGCTTTCGGTTCGTTGAGATAACCGATTTCTCTGTGCATAGAAAGCACAATACCGAGTATTGTGGTACCGCTGCGTCCAGTCCCCAAGATAAAGATAGGCTTCTCAACCGGTTTGTATCTGCTGTTGTTCATAGCAACAGTTTTCAAAATAGAAAAAACAAGTGGGTTTATCCAACGTCCCTTTGTCGTTACGGGACGTCCTTCAAAGAAGGCGTAACTCATGAGACGCGTCAGCACCTTCATCGGTCGCGTTTTGATGTAGAGTGGATCTATTTGTGCGATCATTTTTAATTTAGTAATCTTAGGTTGCCTTTCCCTATGAACATGCCGCCCTGCTGGGGCTAAACCCGCTACGGATGAAATCTCTGTAGAGGAACGATGCCAGATTCTAATAGTTAAAAAAACGCCTTTTTAGCGTTTGACGGATATTTTTCATTCGATCAAGATTAAAAAGGAATGCTCCAATTAATTTCAATGGGAATGTCAATAGATGAAGTACCAAACTCACTACATTCGGTTGTATTGACACAGGACTATAATTATGTTTCTTCATAAGGGCTGCGGTTATCGTCTGGTTGAGGTAAATCTCAACTGAACTGAGTTCTCCGCCTGTTGTTTCGTTGTGCCAACTGTGTGCCCGATGCAGGTTTATACCGAGCACCTGCGGTTGATCTTCTGCCACAGAAGATCCGACCTGTGGGATTTGGAGCATCTCGTGCATATAAGTGATACCAACAAAATCACAAAGATGTTTAACGGTTGCTTCAGGTTGCGCGAGGAGTTCCTCAAAATAGATGGAGGTAAATCGTTCATGTTGGAGAAACTGTTCAGCAGCGGTGACAGCAGTTCGCCAGATCTGACTGATGGTTATCGGATGATAGTTCATCCAATCCCGAAACGTTTCTTTCACTGGCATATCACTCCCACCGAGAAACCGGCGTTTCCATTTCCTCTTTTGAGATAAGAGTACGTCACGTGGATCCCTGATCATATTAATAATACGCGCTTTCGGATAAAGTTCAAGAATATCTGCAATGTAAAAGACATTACGTGGTGTCTGGTCACAAGAGATAGTTTTACCGTTTTCAGCAGCACCGCGGCTGAGAAAAGCCTCAAAGAGTGCTGCTTGCGTTTCAGGGTAGGTAGTTAAACCTTCAAGAAATGTCCGTGCCTCATTCAGGAAACGACGTGGGTTTCCATGTGTACGATAACCCTCTTGTTGAATACAATATAACTGCGAAGCGACTTTTTCTATCTCTTCTTTACGCGTCTTTGATGAAAACGGCGGTGCACAGAGCTGACCAAAGAAATGGAGTTCACCAAAGGTGTAAACACTTGGGTGTTTTCCCAAAATCCGCCCCATCATCGTTGTTCCACTGCGACTATTCCCTACAACAAATATCATTCTTTTAATAGTTACCAGTTGTCAGTTATCAGTAAGATGGCTCTCAGCAAGAATGGCAGTCAGCCATCAGCCGTCAGCAAAGAGGGCGTTCCTTAAATAAACAACCTCTTCACTGATGGCTGATAGCCGAGAGCCGATAGCCATTCTGGCTGAAGACTATTTCGCTATTTTGAGGATTCCAAAACTATTTTTGGGGATGACGAGTTTCGCTGATTTCCCACTCCATTCTTGGATACGGACTTCAATTTCGCCAGAGCCTTCCATTTCCGCATTGCCTCCATTCGTCGCGTTGAGTCTCTCATCAGCAACATAGCGATAAGTGACACTGCCTTTGTAGCGTTTACCATCAACGAAAAGTTGTGGGATATGCTGTTCACCTGTACGATTGCTGATAAGAACAACAAGATGTTCTGCCGCCTTCCCACCGATTACTTGTGCCTGAATACCGGGCATCTGTCTCCCTTGATATTCAATAGCACCCATAAGAAGAGGTGAGTTTTGGACTGAGAGGGCAAACTGTGTATCTGCCTGCGCGAATGCTTCACCGATGAGTTGAAAAGCCGGGTAGACAGCGCGTCGAATGGTATTACCGAAATCGGACTCGGGTTCGCCACCATATTTCCAAAATGTCCCACCAGGATTCCCAGGGGTTATCAGCGAAAATGCCGGAAACCCTTTGCCGGGACCCGCGATGACGTGGAAGTTCGCCTGTGTGACGTTCGGGATTGTTAGCATCTTCAGAAAGAAATCACCTACGTACATTGCATGGAGCTGCGTGTTCGCAACACGGTTCACTGGGTTGGCGATGTTCCACTCAGTTATCCACATCTCTTTCTCAGGAAATAATTTTTCATAGTAATCAAGTGCCTCCGTAACAGCGAAGTGAATCCATCCCATGAGGTAGCCTCGCATCTCCTCTATTTCTTTTTTTCGGACGGCTTTGTAGGCATAGACATGAACGGTATAAGCATCGTAGAAACTGGTATCCGCTGCGAGACCTTCATCCCATTTCCGTTGTTGTGTTTTTACCAACCACCCCTCTTTATGGAATGCAATTGGTGAAGCACAGACCGACACCTTTATATCTGGATCAACGGCTTTCATTGCAGACGCATGCTTCTTGGCTTCGGCGATGTAGGCTCCGACGGTAGGGTATTTGTTGAGGTAGTGTGGCAGATAGTACTCGTTGCCGAGCTCCCAATGCTTAACGTGATACCCCTTATTTTTCGCATAACTCACCCACGCTGCACTCTCTTCGGGACTGCCCGTCCACAAATTTACAACAACGACAGGCGTAATATTCAGTGTGTTGCATAACTGTATAAAGTCGTCAAAAACAATTTTACCTTCTCGCAGCTTTTGGAGTCTCGCGTAATTTCTCTTATTCCGGGCATTAAGTTTTGTATTGAGGGTTGATGCCATTTCACTCTCAAAAAAGCCACCAGGTTCCCAATGATAGAAATTCCCGACTGTACCACCTGGAAACCGCAAGGTCTTTGGCACAAGTGCTTTCGTTAATTCAACAAAATCGGCATCAAGGTATCCATAATCGCCATTCATCATGTTTGTATTGAAACCGTAGAGTGCTTGACGAAGCGGTTGCGAATTGCGTGTGTCAATTTCCAGACGTAGCGCATCCATAGCCGTATTTTTTCCTTGGCATCCGATGCTGAGGAACAACACTATCAATCCTACAAACACCATACAGCGGTTCCGATAAAACCCGTTAGAAACATCACAAGCATTTATATTTGGCACAAAGGGGAAAAACTTCATAATGTTATCCTCAGAGGTCTATAGGTCGGGAGCGATCTATCGCTGGCAAACATAAGCCCCGCGCAGAGCCAGAAGTAGAACCCATAGCCTCGAAATTCAAGGGTCCGGTTGAAGAAAAGTAGAAACACTGTAACAGCAACAAGACAAAGCATTATGATTGCAATTTGTTGTGTCACGCGCGAAGCAGAAGCACTCCCATCTCCAGCAAACAGTGTATTGACGGACCTTCTGTAAAGGTTTAGCGCGGAGCGAAAGAGCTGATAAAATATCAAAGCGAAAAAGCCTAATCCTAATATACCATAGAAACAGAAAATCGCTACCCAATATACATCTTTGAATCCCTCCTTGCTCAGTACTTTGAATAGAAATGAACGTTTGCTCATATTCAGTCTTTCAATCGTGGTGTTCTGGTCGGCACCATAGCCTAAGATAGGTTTGTTTAGGAGAACTGTCGGGACATTCCCGATCAATGCCCCCAGTCTCTGTTTTTGTGCGACACGGACATACGATCCAGAAAATACACCTGTTACGTTGCCGACGAGTCCAACTTTTGCTTTACGCGGGTTTATGTACTCAAGATTGAATGGGTTTACTATTGCCAGTAGTACTCCGAAGACTAATACTGTTGCCAATGCTAAACGAAGAGTTTGTTTCCATCCGTAGTGGAAATAGTACCATGCTCCACCTGCGAGAAGCGCGGAGAAGGTCGCGGCGCGTGAATACGAACGCGCGATAAAGAAAAATAGCACCGCTGCGCCGAGCAGATTCAGGTATTCCAGACGACGAATACGGGAAAGATAAATAACAAGGACAAGTATCATAAAGACACCGTAAATCACGGTATCTCCTAAAGTCCCGTAGACACTGCCAATTTCTCTGCCGAGTTCAAGCAATCTGTACTCTTTGGTAAAACCACCAATGCTGAGTGTTGATTCGCGCGGTAGGAAAAAATCAAATGCAGCAGGTCCGCCTGCCCATTGAATGATACCCGCCACGAGTTGGAAGATGCCAACACCGAGAATTATCCGCAGAAGCGTTGTAATGCGTCTTTCTGATAGGTTGGAGTTCGCAACGAGATAGAAAAGCACAATATATCGCGCAAAGGGTCGGATGTTGTAAAGACTACCTATCAACGGCGATCCATTTACGAACATTGACAACAAAACAACGCTGTAAAAGCCTATAATTGGTAAATCAATCGCTGTTTTGACGAAGGGGCTGCCTCTATAGAGCTTATGGATAACGAGTTTCCCAAAAGCGACATAGATAAGCATTTCACCGAAGAATCTTAAATAGGAGTAGATAGCATCACTAAAGGGCAAAAACTTCAGTATAAACTCTTCAAAAGCAACGTATCCTGTCAAAAAATAAATCATTTTTTATTTGTCAGTTATCAGTTATCGGTTGTCGGTTTCCGAAACTCCAAGAGGAAAGATCTCTGTCTAACAATTCCGCCAATTGTTCGTTAAAGGGTTTAAAATACGCCATCTGGCGTTCGCGCGTTTCTGGATTAATCGGTGGTGGAACAGATTCCATATTTTCCTGAGGTTTGTCGTTCCAATCCAGAACGGCTTTTCTCAACTTGTAAGCGGTAGCATCCGGGATGAGTTTGCGAATGGCTTTTCTGAGCGGGTTATGAGATGCCAGAAATTGCGTGAACAGAAAGTTGAACCGTTCGGAACGTGGCAGAGCGGCTCGGTTATGCCGTTCGCCAATAAGAGGTTTGAAATCAGAACGGATACCGATGCGCCCAAAGAGTTGTTGACAGACAGTTTCAGCGTTCTCCTTCAGGTTGTCAGTTAATATGCAGTGTACCTGACTCGAACCGAATTGGGTTATCAAATTCTTGACATGTGGATAATAGATACTGTTATACTGATAGGCGCACTGTCGCCATTTAAACCAATCTTCGTTTACACGTGCTTTCTCGGCGGCGAGTGCCTCTTCATAAGTTTTGATGTTTTCCCAACCTCTCCGCCGAGCCCACCAATAGGCAGAATAGGCACGAGCCACAGGTTCCCGAAGCAGCACAACGAGATGCATCTCAGGGTTGTGTTCATAAATGCGCTGCATGACTTCCGGTGAATGCATGACCATCACATTTTTAGCGATGAGTTGTTTATCCTCAATTTCACCGTGAGTACTTTCCGAGACAAAATACTTTTCAAAAGCCCACTCATACCCACGCGTGTATTCACGCTCTTGCAGGAAAAACGTCAGTTCTGGTTGTGCATGCGTGTGAACATCAGGGTGCTGCGCCAAGTAGCGCAGGAGTGAAGAGGTTCCTGCTTTCTGTGCGCCAACAATCATTAACTGGATTTTACGAAAATCTCCCATGGTAAAGGTTTCCCAATTAATTCACCGAGGGCATGAACACCTGGTTTGTAATAATCGATTAAACGGCATCGTGTTTCCTCTGACATTTGAGTCTTCTCATCCGCCTGTGTGTTTAATCGGAGATAAAGTGGCTCAATTGTTCGTCTAATCATCCGCAAAGGGATATGAACAATTGGCTTGTTATGTGTCCACTGCCGCAATCGAAATCGGAAGTCTCTATATTTCCGATGCAACTCGGAATTTCGCATCCTCTGGGAACGATTTGTCACTTTAAAGGCGTAATCGCTATAAAAATCGGCATCTATATCAGCGAAGTTGCACAATTCCGTCATGGCATTTAACGGTTGCGCGGCAAGCTCCTCATAAAAGAGGACGTGGATACGCGCTGGACCAAATTGCTTAAAATAATGCTCCAAATAGATAGTATAACATCCCTGCTGAAGTGTTTGCAAGTGCTGTTCTTCGTTCTCTTTGTGGAAATCAACAGAAGTGAAAAGCAATTCAACATACGCATCAAAACTCAAGGTTTGTGGCAATTTGCCAATTTGCTTTGCGAATCGATACCACGAGATTAACCTTGAAATCGGTTCCCGAAAACTGAAAACCAACTTTGCATGCGGTAGAAATTCGGCGATTCTCTCACGTGCCTTTTCACAATACAGATAATCAGGTGTAGACTCCATTCTGAGTTGTGTTTCATCAGAATCAGAAAACAAAAGGTTGTATTCCTCAGCATCACCTCTATATCGATATTTTGAGGGAAGCGGATAATCATCACTGAGAAAAAACCGGGTTTCCTTGTAAGTCGCAGCACAAACAGCCGGGTGGTCCGCAAGATAGGCGAAAAGAGAAGTCGTTGCCGCCTTCGTAGTGCCCGCCACGATGAGGTAGTGATAATCCCTAATATTCTTCATTTTTTCACTTTCGTGTGGACGGCACAACGGAATGCGCCTACTACTTTTGAAACCAAGAAACCCGCGTCTTTCGGAGGAGATACGTTAGGTTTCCAACAGCGAGTAGCGCAGTGATAGATACAGCGAGTGCGATTCCTCGAAGTTCCAAGGTTCTAATCAATCCGTACGCCACCAGCAAATTGAGAACAGCCATCGTCACCATATTTGCGAAAACAGATCGGTACGCTTTTTGTGCGTAAAGCCCAGCATTTAGTACAGGTATCAGACACGAAAATATCATCCCTATGCCGAGCCAAAAGAGGAGTTGTCCTATCAATTGGATTGACGCTTGGTCGATTGTCCCTCTTCCATATAAAATCCAACCGATTTTTGCATGAAATATTAACAACAATAGAGTCACTGGGAATCCAATGATTATAGCTGTGCGTGCATTTCGGTTGAGGGTTCGTCCTAATTTCTGTTTATCGTTTGCTGCGCTGTCCGTTGCCATATCAGGTAAGCCTGTCGTCGCGATACTGATACCGATGAGTGTCTGTAACGCCGAGAAAATCCGGAAGGCATAGTCATACCGTGCCACAGCAACGCCTCCAAGTTGCGAGACAAGGTATATCCCAATCAGCAAACGGTTCGTGACTTGGCGTATTGCAAAACCCAGTGTCGGTAAGGTGACTGTGTTTTTCAAGGCGCGTAGTGTATCCACAGAGATGCCTGTAAACTGATACCTGTGTCCTGTTCGATACGTCCCGATACCCAAGTATGCAAAGTATATACCAAAGCCCACAGTGTAAGCCACTGCTATCCAGTTTTCAAGGTTTTCTATAGTCGGTATGAACAGAAATACGGCTGCTGCGATGCCGGCTGGTAGTGCGTTTCGGAGTGCGACTGTTTTAAAGCGTTGCCTACTGTTCAGGAAGGCACCTAATACGGTACTACCACATCCAAAAACAAGCAATGGGGCGCACAATCGCAATAGTGTTGTCTCTCTTTGCGCATCAAAAGTCGATTTCCGTAATAAGCCACTTGCTATCCATGGTGCGAAAAACTCAATCAGGATAAAAACCGCGAAGCCGCCCCAGAGGAAAAGATTAAGGAAGCTGTTGACGAAAAGTCGGTACTTTGTAGGAATCATCTCCTTTTCACGTGTTACAAAGAGCGGAACCAAACTAAATTTAGAACCTTCTCGAACAACGGTATCAACCAATATAACAACATTCAATGCGGTAATGAGCGCAACGGCTACATCGCTTTCACCGAACCGCTTTGGAATCAATAGTACACGGACGAGAAGGCTCAACCCCATGCCAGCAAGGGT
The DNA here is from genome assembly GCA_022821965.1 of Candidatus Poribacteria bacterium. Lineage (GTDB taxonomy): Bacteria > Poribacteria > WGA-4E > WGA-4E > WGA-3G > WGA-3G. Next base: position 21,002 of record JAJECN010000013.1, on the reverse strand, counting down.
AATCACCATTACCCAAAATGTCTTGTGCTGAAGGAGTCTTTTGACCATGATAATTTTCAAAATAGTTGTCAGTTGTTAGTACGATTTTTCTACGAAAAATCTTTCAGTTCTCGGTTAAAGAGTCTCCTGTGGCAGCCACAGAAACCTTTTGTAACTGATAACCGACAACTATATTAGACTTACTTCCAACCGTCGGGCAGATTCTTGCGAATCTCAATGTTACTAAACTCGGTAGCCGGACGTGGCCCAACCGATTTAGCCCATGTTGCCATGCGACGAAGCCCCTCGTCTAATGCGACTTGCGATGTTTTTCCGAAAACCTGCTGAAACTTCTCATGGGAACAATAGGCGTGTTTAACCTCTTCTCTCGCATGCACATTGATGACAGATACTTCCTTATCCATTGCTGTCATCACTAAATCTGCTAACTCGTTCACCGAGACATGTTCATCCGAACCGACGTTAAAAATCTCTCCGGATGCCTCCGGTATATCCACAGCGCGGGCGATGTGTGGGGCAACGTCTGCGATATGTGTGAAGGCGCGCGTCTGTTCTCCATCTCCAAAAATGCGCAGCGGTTTATCCTGCATGATATTATTCATGAAGATACCTATAACGTTTCGATACTTGTCGCTGATATTCTGGAGTTCGCCATAAACGTTGTGTGGACGGAAAATCGTATAATCTAAACCGAAGAGCCGTTTAGAGACAGCGAGTTCCTGTTCCACCGCATACTTAGCAATACCGTAAGAATCTTCCGGGACAGGGATGAGCCCCTCATGCATCGGGAGTTGGTTTTCTCCATAAACAGCAATAGAAGAAGTGAACACAAATCGTTTGACCTTGTGGTTTACCGCTGCGTTGATGAGGTTTACACTCCCGATGAGATTATTCTGGTAGTTAAATCGTTTGATAAAGTGACTCAGCCCCTCGGCTGCATAAGCGGCAAGGTGATAGATATAATCAAATTGATACTGCTCACAGAGTTGATTTATAAGCTGAGCATCAAGGATACTTCCCTCAACAAAGGTTACGACAGGGTTGAGATTCGCACGGAAACCACCACTTAGGTCATCAAGTGCAACAACTTCCGTGTTACCTTGGTGGAGAAGTTCATTAACGACGTGCGCGCCCATAAAGCCCGCACCGCCTGTAATTAATGCTTTTTTGTTCATATTTTTTAATAGTTTTCAGTTAATAGTTATCAGTTGTCAGTTAAGAAACTCTTGTGGCAAGTGAAAACATGTTCCTCGCCGCAAACGAGTCACTGATAATTGAAGACTGATTTCCCTTCCCTATTTTAATATCACGAGTCGTCTTGTCTGTTTGAATGTTGGTGTTACCAATTCGTAGATATAGACTCCACTTGCTACCTGCTCGCCGATTTCGTTTCTACCATCCCAGTATGCGGCTTTACTCCGACTCAGGTAATACCCCGATATTTGATACCCAGTAAAGAGTGTCCGCACAACATGCCCTGATGTATTATAGATGCGTATTGTGATGTCGCTATTTGTAGCGAGTTGGTACGGAATCCAAGTCTCAGGGTTAAATGGATTCGGAAAGTTGGCATGGAGTTTGGTTACTAAGGGTTCCTCAACAGGCACCAACAACTGTCTTAAGAAGCGTTTGACTAACTCTATTTGTGCAGCACTACCCGCTATCTCTTCAATCTTTTCGTAAAAAGAATTAAGCAAAGCGGTGTCAGTCTCTGAAAGTTGGTGCGTCGAATTTAATATATTCCTATCGGTTGCCTTATTCAGGTGCTTATGAAATGGTGCTGCTGCAACGGCTTGTTTCTCCTCAATAAAGTTGACAAGCCAAACGAGATCTAAGATATCGACTTCATCATCTTTATTGACATCGGTCCGAGGATTTGTCGGTGGGCTTTCTCCGAAATGCTGGACAACAAGAACAAAATCAAGTATATCTACCTGCCCATCCTGATTGACATCAGCAGCAAAATCTGCTTGACCGTCAGATTCAACGACATGTAACACCTGATTCACGGGGACATCTGTTAATTTTTGAATTATCCCACTGGGCCAGTGGATAGTCAACTCGCTGACCTGCTCATTCTGGGCGAGTCCAAAATGGATGCGTTTTTGGTCCTGTTGCGCCCAATGGATACCACCGCCACTTTCTCGGAGCTGAGTTTTCCCATCAGGCGTGGTCACGAAAAGTCGAGCACCGATGCCATCTCTATTGGATACGACTCCTTCTAAATCAACTTGTAGCCAATTATTGTCCCCACCGATATTTCGGAATAGTTGATCGGGTCCCTCGCTAAACGGATATTCAGCTCGTCCGTTTGTCACAAAGATATCCAAGTAACCGTCTCTATCGTAATCCGCGACCGTCGCACTCTGCCCTCTACCATTCGGACTGCCGGAAACCTTATCGGTGTCAAGACTTGGAAGGAACAAGCCGTTACCAACGTTTGTATAGAGACGGTTAGGGACATTGGCAGATGCTCTTGAACGGACGACATAGAGATCTATATCCATATCGTTATCAAAGTCACCTGCTGCAACGCAGCGACCGTCCTCAAACGTATTAAGGGCACCCACAGGTCCAGCATTCTGGAACCCATCTTCTTGGTTGATTAGAAGCTGAGATGGGGGCTGCCCACGCAGATCTGCAAAGGAAAAGTTAATAGTTTCCAGCTTTGATATAGGTTGTGTCGCTTCCACCAAGATTATGGCAGGTTTCTTCTGAGAGAGGAGTGTCCATCTTTTTATATCGGGTTGATAACCTACGTAAATCCCATATTGAGCATTTTCAGGGCGAGGTTTTAATCCAGCGACTCTCGGATCATCTGAAGAGAGGGCAACTTCAAAGGTCGCGGATCGGAGATCTGGTGTTACACCATGAAACTCGCCACCGTCGAACGCTGTTACCCAGTGTCCCTCAGCACCGATGTTAACTAAGGACAAGCGCGGGCCCCATTCAGAGTAAATTTGAAAAAAGATGTCGCCTTCCGTTTTGAAGCTAACTCCTTTTTCATTCACATTAGCGTCTCCCCGTATATTCAATTCTAATTTATGGGAACTTATCTGCCCTGCGTAAGACTGGTAAAGTCCGCGGGCGCGAAAGATATCGGGACGTAGATCTCCGTCGAAATCCGCAATTGCAGCATCATGTACAGAATATCCTTTGGGAATACCGAGTGTTCCGATCAGGTCCTTAAAAGGACTTCCAGAGGTATCATATACTGCGAGTGGATAGTTGTGATAACTAACGACGATATCCATGTTCCCATCTGCGGTTATGTCCGCATATTGTGCAAGAGCGGCATTCTCTTGGAAAGAGAAACCCGCGGTGGCACTGATATTTTCAAAGCCGCTCACCGTTTGCCCAAACAAGGCGGATGTGATCAAGCCACCTCTGTAATTTCTGCCAATCCCAGCGAGAAGGAGATCAAGTCGTCCATCACGGTTTGCGTCCAACCAGAGCGGTGTCCTACCCCGCAAAAGCGGATAATCCACGCCGAGTTCTGCGGCGCGCTCAATCAACAGCCCGTTCTCGTTCACATAGAAATGGTTGGCGTGGTTGTTGTGTACCCCACTTAAACCACCTCCACTTCCCGACAACACAATCAAATCTTGGTCGCCGTCGTTATCGAAGTCTGCCCATGCTACGCCATGTGTATCCGCAAGCGGATTCGCATCCCAAACCTCGTCAATAATGTCTGTGAAGGTGCCGTCCCCGTTATTCCGATAGAGGCTTGGCTTGTGTCGGTGATTCGTCGCCCATAAATCGAGATACCCATCACCATCAAAATCGCCCCAAGCGTTCCCCCAACTCTCTCCGATACGGTCAATGCCTGCTTGCTGTGATACTTCTTCAAACTGAATATCACTCCACGCCGGAGATAGAAAACAAAAAATTGATAATAGTATTAAAACGCGCACCTTTTCTCCTTTTTTATCGTTGTCAGTGAGGTTTCCTTCAAAAACCTTTCAGTCTTTGGTCTTCAGTGAAACAGAAGTCTTGGACAATAAACCTCCATCTTAACTCCCACTGCGAGGCAAACTGATAACCGATAATTATTAAAGAAATTGTTGATAGACATTCATAATTCTTTCATAGTGAATGTCGGCGTTAAACTCTGTTTCCATTTTTCGGCGACCCGTGCGCCCCATCTCTACAGCCTCGTCTCTATGTTCAGACATCCACAAAAGCCGATCTCGAAGTGCTTCACGCCCACCGGATGGAACGAGAAACCCATCAACACCATCTACAATGAGTTCTGGAATTCCACCAATATCGGCACCGATGACCGGTTTCCCGTAAGCATAGGATTCCAAAACGGACATCGGACAGTTTTCGTACCACTCGGACGGCAGGACTGTACAGATACTGTTCAGAATCAGATCGCGAAGTTCATCCCCCTGCTTAAAGCCGAGGAGGTGAATATGTTCACATTCGTTCTCCTCGACCAGCCGTTGAACTTCGGGCATCGCTTCACCATCACCAACGATATAGAGCGGAACCTCTTTGAGTGGTGCCGCCGCCTCTATTAGTGTCAAGATTCCTTTGCTCCGATGCAACCGTCCGAAATAGAGCACATAGTCTCCCACAGCGAAGTTCGGCGTGATGTCGGAGACATCAACAAAGTTATGAACGGTTGAAATTTTATCTTCGGGGATCCCGTGCGAGATCATCTTTTTCCGCAGGAAATGAGAAACAGAAATAAAATGATCGAATTTCTTAACGGCACCGAGCATCTGAGAAACATAAGACTCGGTAACGCTCAACGCAGTACGAGCAAACAAGCCTCTATTGCACCGCTTCGGGAGCGCGCGCCAAAAGTGCTTGCCTTCACACGCTTCACAAATTTCATCGTTCGAGAGATGACTATAAACCGGACACGTTAACTTATACTCATGCAAGGTCTGAACGAGCGGAATGTCCGCTTTTTTGAGTCCACCCAAAATGGAAGCAGTCAGCTTACCGTAGTAGATATGGAAATGCGCAAGGTCAATATCTGTATCATTTAACAACCGCTGAACAGATTTAACAGCATCACGTGAATATAGAAAGCGCAATAAGTCCCCTGCCCCCGGACGTTCAAAATCCGCGCCGCGCGGGAAATAGCGGTCCCATTCAGATGGCTCGTTCTTAGGACTCGCTGCTGTAAAAGGGATGACGCGGTGTCCGTATTTCTCCAAAAGTTCGGCAAGCGTAAAAAAGTAACGGTCGGAACCGCCACGGACATAGTGGTTCTGTGAAATATTCAGAATAGTACGCATTCTTTTGCCCCTTTTTGTCGGTCATTGGTTCTCGGGGCGTTCGCTGCACTCACGATGATCGTGATCGCGTGACTTCAGAGGCAATCAGTGTGTGGCAGTCAAAAGGTTTACAACGACCAAACGAGTAACCAACAGCCGAAAGCCATTTATCAAGTGCTCTCGCTACAGCCCCGTGAGAAGTGTCGGATATGGAAACCCTACATCGACGATCCGCGTATCAGCGAACGGTTCATAATAGACTGTACCTACCTGTTTGGTAATTAGTGCCTGATCAGCAGCATCTATAATGACATTCGCTATTTCGGTAGCATCTGAATTCCCCCACCAATTGTGGGCTACCCTCAGATCAAACTTTACATTCAAACGGAGTGAAAAGATATTCGCGTTCAGATTGTTGTTTTCAATGATAGATTGGACATTTTCACAGAAGATTCCGGTCTCATTTTTGGCGATATTATTTTTCTCAATCCTTGGACGTGTTTGGCGCCCGATCGTGCTAATCCCGATGTGATTATCAAGAATATCATTGCGCTGGATACGAGCGTCGCTACCGTCCAAAGCAACAGCGGTTTTATTTAGACGAAGCACGCATTCAGCGACGGTCGGCGATGTTGTCTTGATGTCAAGTGCAACCGTGGCATGCTCCACAACAGCCCCTCTGACAAAACTTTCCAAACCGTGTGTGTGGTCGAAAAGTATACCGCTCCAGTCACCGGGTGCTGGTCCGATGTTGTCCGAGGTGAGATGCACAAGTTGGGTCACTTGCTCTTGATCCAAAGGCGTTCCAAGCTTTAGGACCCCTCTCACTGTAATCTGTGCATCGCTTCCAAATTCAACAGTCGTGCCGGGCGGAATGTTGAGGGTTATTCCCTGTGGGACCACCAACGTCCCACGCACAACGTAAGTCTTCTCAGGTTCCCACGTCTCATTTCCAGCTAACTGATAGTTTTCAAGTACAATCTCGGAACTTTCCTCGGGTGTTACAGGGTTAGATGTTTCTGGGGTTGTACAACCGAGACCGACCCCTAAACCCAAGTAGAAGATTAACAGACAGTTTTTTAAGTGTTGAATTGTCATTCGTATGTGCCGTTCCAGTTATGTCGTCTCAACTGCTTGATTACAATAAACGCTATTTTGAAGTGTTTGTTGCAATTTGCAGAAATTTTCATCAAAAATTTGGATAAGAAGGTCAATCTTAATGATAACGCCTCAGAGTCTTGGATCAACTGCTTCACTTTCGAGTGCCAGAATTCCGAAAACGCACTCATGAACATAGGACATCGGTTCACGACGAACAAAACGCTCAAGTGCTTCAACACCCAATGCAAATTCCCGAAGTGCCAGGGAACGTTTGTGAGAGAGTCCACGGGAACGGAGACGTTCCAAGTTCTGAGGCAATGTATATTCAGGTCCATAGATGATCCGCAGATACTCACGACCTCGGCATTTTACAGCGGGTTGTCCCAATCCTCGCTTGCCTTGAACAACAAAATCGAGAGGTTTGATAACTATGCCTTCACCACCCTGCTCAGTGAGTTTTTCCCACTGATGGATTGCTTCAGTTTGGTTTGCGTCGTTAGTCAGATCGACCATTTCATAGGAAGTTGCGAACAAGAGATCGTCCTCAGAACTTTGACAGAGTTTGCTAAGCGTTTCCATGTGCCACAGATGGTCTTTGTCGAAGTATACTGTCCCCTCTGTTGCAAGTAGGTGGAATGGGGCGAGTTTTAGATCGGCAATAGATTGAACCTGCCAACAGTATTGTTGATAAGCCTTAACGTATCCAGTGGCTGCCTCTGCGCGCTGACGATAGTCATTCAATATATCGTTTACGTCAACACCGCGTTCGGCAGCGGTCTCCATAGAGGCAACAGCTTCTTCCAAAGCGACACGAGCCGATGTGCCTACGGGTGCATATTGTTGTCGTAACAACTCCTGAGCCTTGACCGACCAAGGCATGAGTTCACAGTCAAGACAGATCCAATCCGTGTTGAAGACCTCCCAATAATTGACTTTGTCTATTGCTGTTTTCACCTGTCTCAACAGTTCGGTTTCAATCGCGGCATCATCAAAGAAACGTCTGCCGGTTCGAGTGTAACAGATGCCAAGCGTCTCGTCTACGACACCGAATCGCTTTCTTGCGGTTTCTGGATCCCTGCAAACGACGACGATAGCGCGTGACCCCATGTGTTTTTCTTCCCAGATGACGTTGGATACACCCTGTTTGCGATAATACGTGAACGCCTCGGTTGGGTGTTCAAGCAAGCCAGGGGTGTTTGTCGTTTCGGTTGGGGACATTGTCGGTGGAAGGTATATAAGCCATTTTGGATCTACAGCGAAACGGCTGATAACTTCCAGCGCGGTTATGGTATTTTCCTCACGGATTGTTACGTTATTATGTAACCGTGTGCTGATAACGCGCTTTCCCAGTACATCATCGATGTCTAAAATATCATCGGACCCGTGCGTTTTGACAGAAGGTAGTTTGTTCTCTTCATCAAGAAGCGGCTTTGTTGGTTCATAATAGGTCTGGCGTGCCGGCACAGAAACGAGTTCTCTTTCAGGGTATCGCAACGCTGTCAGTTTTCCGCCGAAAACACATCCGGTATCAATGTTGATTGTTCGGTTTACCCATTGCGGTTCAGCGACAGGTGTGTGCCCATAGACGACCATCGCAGTGCCGCGATATTCATCAGCCCAATCGACACGAATCGGTAAGCCAAAGTCATCGGTTTCGCCAGTGGTTTCTCCATACATTGCGAATTCTCGCACGCGCCCCGATGCCCTGCCTTGTAATTCCGCCTTCATTCCAGCATGCGCGACGACCAACTTCCCGTTGTCAAGGACGTAGTGGCTCACCAAGTCGTCAAGGAATTCTTCGATTTGCGTCTTGAATTCGGTTGATTCTTTCTCCAATTGAGAGAGCGATTCCGCCAACCCATGTGTCGGATTCACGTTTCTGCCGCGAAGCGCGCGAACCAGTTTCACGTCATGATTCCCCGGCACGCAGATAGCCGCGCCAGATTTTTGCATGCCCATAACCAAGCGTAACACTTCGGCGACTTTTGGACCCCGGTCAACAAAATCCCCGACAAAAATCGCCTTTCTACCTTGTGGAGGCTGAACAAAGGTTTCACCGTCAGGTTGCATTGAGATTTCATAACCGAGTTCTTTGAGTAATTCAACAAGCTCATCAAAACAACCGTGAATATCACCAATTATGTCAAATGGTCCGTGCTCGTCTGTGCGGTTTACCCACAATGGCTGTCGTTCTACGCAGGCAGTCTCAACAGCTTCCGACGTGGACATCACATAAAGAAAATTCCGAAAACCTTCACGCTTGAGTCCACGCAGTGAGCGACGCAGTTGCTGGCTCTGTTGACGGACAACATGCGGTTTTAAATCTCGGTCGGGACGTGCCTCATTTCTCTCCTGACAGAGCTTTGTCGGCATGTTAAACACAATAGCAACGGTTAGATAGTGGTATTCGCGCGCCAGTGCCAACAAAGGTTTCCGCGCTTCAACTTGTACGTTGGTTGCATCAATAACCGTTAATTTCCCTGCAGCGAGCCGCTTCGCAGCGATGAAACGCAGCACTTCAAACGCATCATCCGTTGCCGTCTGGTCGGTCTCATCGTCTGAAACAAGCCCTCGGCAAAAATCGGATGAGAGGATTTCGGTCGGCTTAAAATGCTTACGTGCAAAGGTGGACTTACCTGAACCCGAAGGTCCAATGAGAAGGATAAGTGAGGGATCAGGAATATTAATAAGCATTGGCGGAGTCTTTAATTTCCGTTATCACAGCGATAAATATCTGTTTTTTACGTCAGTCCGTTTCACAATTTTATCGGGTAAAGACCGCCATCTGCGTCGGCGATCCAACGTCTTCAGCCTCTGGTCCGATCGGGTGAAACACAACGGTGTAACCGAAACGTTTAGCAACACCCGCTGCCCAAGATTGAAATTCGTCCCGTGTCCACTCGAAACGGTGGTCTTTATGTCGAAAGTGTCCAGCCTGCAAGTTCTCAAATTTCACGTTGTATTCGATATTCGGAGTCGTCAACACAACCGTCCGAGGACAGGCACACTCGAAAAGGACCCGTTCAAAAGCCATAAGTCGTGGCACGTCTAAGTGTTCGATGACCTCTATAACTGCAGCCGCATCGTATCCAACCAACCGTTTATCTCGATAGCCAAGCGACCCTTGGAATAGATGAAGTCGTTTTTTCTGCTTTTCCGGTAATCGATCGTAATGGAGCCGATCTTGTGCGATTTTCAGGGCGTGATGTGAAACGTCCATCCCGACGATCTCTTCAAATTGCTTTTCAGCCAATAATTTACGAAGAAGTTTCCCCTCACCGCATCCCAAATCAAGAACGCGTTTCGCACCACACGTCTTAAGGACTTCAGTGACCGCAGCCAAACGGACTTCGTTCAGAGAGATACGTTCTTCAATCTGTTCCTCTTTATATGCTTGACCTACCTCATCAGTCTCTTGAGCATCTTCTTCGCGCAATTGGGCAAGTGCCTCATGCGTCAGCCGACGTTGATGTTTCAAGTAACGACGAACAATCGCTTCTTGTTCTGGATGAGCAGCGAGCCAATCACTGCCATGTTTTAAGAGTTTTTCGATCTCCGCTTCACCCACCCAGTAGTGCTTTTCGTCGTCAAGCACTGGTATCAAAACATAAAGATGTGTAAGGAGTTCGCTCAATTGACAGGTATTTTCGAGGGTTACCGTAAAATAACGGCTCTGTCCCCAATCAGGGAATTGTGGGTCTAACATATATCGTTCTGCGCCTACTGTATAACCCAGCGGCTCAAAAAGTCGGCGCAACAATTTTTCTCCACCGCGGCATGGCAAGATGGATAATTTTGCCTTTAAAGGGATCTCTGTTTCCACAAGTTCTGGGCGTTGTTTGCACTTGCCCGATAACGCAGTGCTGAACACCCGTGCGATCGCCACGCTCAAAAACGACGAAGCGACGTAAGGACGATCACTGACGTATTCTGCCAACGCGAAATTTTCCGCAAATTGCCCATGAGGACGGCGAGTGAGTCCGACCGAATCAACATCAAGAAGCAGTGCCGCCGTGCATTTCTCGGTACGCGCCTCCGGGTAAAAGACGTGTGCTTGACCAAAGGTAAGCCCAAAGGATTGAATTCGCGCGGGGTGCTTATGCAACAGATAACCGAGGTCGGTCGCGGGAGAATATGTGGTTGATATTGTTAATAGCATAACAGCGGGTTAAGTTAAGATAGCGATTTGACAGAGAGTGTTGCGCTCACTATATGAATTCGTTTTGTCGAGGACATGTCAGTGGTGCGAGCATTAGACAAGATTGCGCCTGCATAACTATATTATATCTTCTTTCCCGCTTCCGGTCAAGCCTTTAGCTCAGCAAATTTGTTTTAAACGGTAAAAAGCAGTATAATAGAACCAATCGCCAACACTCTAATAAAATATCATTGAAACTATCCTTGGAGGACTTTGTGAAATGACAGCTTCTGATTCTCATCCATACACACCGGTATATCCCGGTCCGAACGACGATCTGCTCGAAGCACAGGCACGCGTTTGCACGGGACCACATCAGACACGACCGTTAGGTGTAAATACCTCGGATTACCCGCAACCGGAACCGCTTCTCAAAACGCTTCTAAAATCGATAGCGGGTGAATTGCCTGAATCGGATGCTGCATCAGCAGCACAGATGGGAGCGTTTTTCGCGGCAATGACGCTCCGCGCCTATTTTCCAAAAGCTACACAATGGAGTCCTGCGGAAGCAGCAGCATTTCGCAAATACCGTCCAGCACTCACAGAACAGCTCCCACCCGAAATTCAATACCTCATGAACCCTGAGCAAGGTTATGTACCGACAAATCCGACAGAGGCAATTGTTGTGAACGCGTTGGAAAAGATTTTACGGGCAAAGCATTTAAGTTACACTGAAACCCGCGAGATGTGCGAAGCCGTCCTCAGTGATGATGTCAACCCTGCCCTCAAAGGTGCTGCACTTATCGGACAACGGATGAACCGCGAAACTTACGAAGAGGTGCGAGGCTATCTCGATGCGTTCTTCGGACCGGAAGAGGTTCAGCCTATTGATGTTGCGACGCTAACGCATTTCGGGCAGCCCTACGATGGCGCAACGCGCTATTTCCGTCCGACGCTGTTTGTCGCTGCCGTGCGCGCCGCCCTCGGTGAAGCATCGCTTCTGCACAGTGTAGATGTAATGCCCCCGAAGAACGGTGTGACAGAAGAGGCTATCTTGAAAGCACTCGGTGCAAATACACAACTATCGCTTGCACAAACCGCCTCGCTCATCACAAATGAATCGGTTGGGTTTGGATATATCAGTCAACGCGAGTATTGTCCCGCTGCCTATAACTTGCGCGAACTGCGAGTACACATCAAGAAACGTCCACCTTGGGCAGCGACGGAAAAGGCACAACAGTTCTTTTCAGCACGGGAAGCGAACTATATGGTGCTCGGCTACTATCACATCGGTTATGAGAAACCGCTCCTCCAATTGGCGTGGGAGAGAGGAATTGATGCCGCAGTCGCTGTGAAGGGAGAGGAAGGGACGAGTCATTACGCGCTTCGTCTCGGAAAACCCTCTACAAGCGATAGGATGGCGATCAACTATTCCCAAGGTTTCCGCCGTGTTAATGGCGTGCGTGAAGACTTTGCGCTGGATATAGACCCAGCAAATTACGACTTTGACTATACCCGGAGTCCACGTCCAGAGGTTGTGAGCGCGGAGGCATTTGCGGAATTGGGTGTGGCAGCACTATCAGGTGAGAAAGGACATATCTACGATAGGATTCTGCTGAACACAGCAATGGTTGATTATCTATTAGGGATTTGTTCAACACCTGAAGACGCGCTTGCACGCACACAGACAGTGATGGATAACGGAAGTGCATTGAAGCATCTACAAGCGTATGTGCAGAACAGCCATCAGCAATCAGCCATCAGCAATCAGTAAAGAGGTTCTCTCGCTGATAGTTTCCGACCGCCGAGAGCCAATTAAATATATCCGGTTGAACCATCGGGACGGATAGGACAGGTGCGTTGCCAGTGGATGTATTCATTGTCCGTGATCGCCGCTTCGTTGACCTCCACGCCCAAGCCGGGACGGTCTCGCAATTCCAAATACCCATCTTTCGGCAAATAAGGTTCGTCCACCCAAGCGTTCCATTCGGTTTCGGTGGGCAGGAGATATTCAAGGATTTTGAAATTCACCGTTGCGGCGGCGAAGTGGACATTAACAGCCGTTGCAAGCGGTCCCATCGGGTTGTGGGGGGCGACACTGACATAGTGCGCTTCGGCAATTGCGGCAATTTTCCGCATCTCCAGCAATCCACCACAGACACAAACGTCCGGCTGAATGATGTCGGCACCCTGCGCGGCGATGAGATCCAGAAACTCGAAACGCGTATAGAGGGATTCCCCTGTCGCAAGCGGCACTTGCATCTGGGCACGTAGGCGCGCCCAAGCAGGTATATGCTCAGGTCGAAGTGGTTCCTCGTAGAAATACGGGTCATAAGGCGCGAGAGCATTTGCGAGTTGGAGTGCGCGAATCGGCTCGAAGATTTTGGCGTGTGGATCGAAGGCGAATTCCCAATCCGTCGGGGTGTTATTCCGAATTTGCTCAAAATAGGTGGCGGCAGCATCACAGACACGTCCCCACCGATCTGCATCGGGATCGAGCTGATAAGGACTCGTCTTGAAAGCCGTGAATCCCCACTCTTCATGAAGTTTGTGCGCCTGATCGGCGGCTTCAATACCGTCTCTGCCACCGATACCGCGATAGATGCGGATGCGGTCGCGAGCGTGTCCACCGAGGAGCATATAGACTGGCAAACCTGCTGCCTTTCCACTGATGTCCCACAACGCATGATCAACAGCAGAAATAACAGCAAGCCCGGCACCGCCCGCTGGAAACCGGAACTGCTGATGCAGTTTCATCATGATATACTCAATCCGCCTCGGATCGTCGCCTTGGATCATCTCAAAGATGTAATCAGCAATCGGTTCAACAGAGAGGTCGGGGCCCGTGGAGTAAGCCTCACCCCATCCGTAGAGACCTTCGTCCGTCTCGACTTTGATGAGACCGCGGGGTCGGTTACCAAACCGTGCCATAAAGGTTTTGATAGCAGTAATTTTCACGTTTTTAGCCTTTATTTACTGAGGTAACGGCAGAACATATTTTGCCTATGATTTTTGCATGTCTTGCGTGAAGGCTTCTAAACTTTGTGCTCGGGGTGCTGCGCGGAGCAACTCTTTCAGGCGTTCCAAATCTTCAATAGTTTCAAGCCTTAGCTTTAAGGCTTGCACGGCTTCCGGCTGAAACCGATCACTGAGGAGTGTCAAAATTGAGTCGATGGTCCCCGTTCTTCGTCCACGTTCAAGCCCGCGTGCTTCCGCCTCTTGCACATATTCTTGGAAAAAAGGAGATTCTTGCATAATGCCCTCCGGTAAACGTTCTTCTATCAGTTGTTTCTCGTAAATCAAACTGCCAAAAATACCTAAAGCTGCTAACAGAAGTCTTATGTCCTCCGAACCCACACCCGAAACAACTGTTGCCTCAACACATTTTTCTAACCATCGAACAGCACTCATCTCGGAAGGCGGTTTCATCAATGGAGTCAGTGGTAGTAAACCCGGTTCTTGCAGCTCCAAAATTGATTGTCCATCTATTTCAATCAGTCGAACCACTCTATACTGGTGCTTATACTCACAACCATGCCTCCGATATGCATAGAAACCTGGATCGCTCAGGCCGGCACGAGGATGCAGATAGAGAACACTGCAATAAACATTCATCTGGTGTTCCCGAATCAGAAAACCGCTATAGCCTGCAAAACGGAACTGCATCGGTTCGCGACTATCATGGGTTTGGATCTCGTTATGAAGGATAGCAACCTCATCTGGAAACTGCACTTTCAGCGTGCTATCGGTGTAGTGCGTTTTGAGTGTAATTTGCTCCGTTGCCAATTCTTCCAACACAATCAGGTCTGGATATTCCAGAATATGCTCGGTGAAGGGCTTCGGGTAGCCCAGGGTCACAAATTTGGCGGCATTGTCGTAGCGTTGTCTCATAGAGATAGTATACGGCAGCGTACCAAGTCCTGTCAACCTTTTTTAACGTCTACCACGGATGTGTGCGAAACGGGGATGCGGGTACCCCTTCCTTGTTCACAAAATTCGGTTCGGCACTCTGATGCCAGCCGAATCGGACTGCGACCGGATTCGCAACGGCATCGCTGAAGACGACAACCGTATCGCCATCAATTGTTGCTTGCGCTTCAACGAATTCCTTACCTTCACCAGCGATTTCAAACCATGTGAGCGGTTTTTCATCTCGCGAGGTTAAACCACTACCGACATGATCAAAAGTAAGTCGGATTGTGTTTCCTTCGACCACCATTGATTTGTAGAGCGGACCGGAATATGTCACATCATCTCTGCCGTAGTCCTTCGCAAGTGCCCACAACGCCAGTCGTCTACCGACTCCCTGTTTGTTTTGTGGATGGACATCTCTGGGGTTACCGATGTCGGTTGTCACAGCCATACCGGTATTTGGAACAGATAAGGTCGCTGCTTGTGCTTCCCAGATTTGCGGCAGGAAAAACTGACCTTCCTCTTGATTACTGTAATTGAACGGCGCGAGTTGCACGAAATAGAACGGGAAATCTCCCTGTCCCCAAACTTCTCGCCATCCGTTGATGAGTGCCTTCATCTTCTCGTGATAGATCATACCGTCCTGATGATTCGATTCGCCTTGATACCAGAGTGCACCACGTATGGCGTAAGGAACGATTGGATGCACCATACCGTTGTAAAGTGCCGTCGGTCTGCCTTGATCCATTAACGGATGCGTATTGTCAGGCATCGGTTTAAGCTGTGCCTCGGTTTCTAATGCCTTACGGGTCTCGGTTACCCATGCTTCTATCGCGTTTATTTTCTCTCGGAGTTGCGAACGATAGTTCGCCTGTATGTCTTCGACTTCCTTGTTTATAGACGCAAGTGCAGGCGCACCGGCAAAACCAATAGGGGGTGTCCACGGTTCGATGAGGGTCCCGCCCCACGATGTGTTGATTAGCCCAATCGGAACGTCAAGATTCTTATAAAGTTTCCGCCCGAAATAGTAAGCGACAGCGGAGAAGTTCGGTATCGTCTCAGGTGAGGTTTCGTACCAATCCGCCTCAACATCTTGCTGAGGTAAACCTGACGGAACTTTCGGGATATGGAACAGTCGGATTTTCGGGTACATGGCTGCGGCGATTTCTTCCTCGCTATCTTTTGAAATACTTACGGACCATTCCATGTTTGACTGCCCGGAGCAGACCCAGACTTCACCGAAAAGCACGTTTGTCAGTTCAAGGGTGTTATTGCCTTTGATTCGGAGTGTGTAGGGACCACCAGCTGCCATAGCGGGGAGTTTAGTTTGCCAATTGCCATCAGCGTCGGCAACCGCGGTTGTTTTAACAGGTTCGACATCTTCGGCTTCAGCACTGAGTGTTATCGTAATTTCTTCGCCTGAGGGTGCCCACCCCCAGACAGGTGCTTGTATGTTGCGCTGCAGGACCATGTTGCTGCCGAAGACCCGCGGCAATGTGACCTCGGCGTAAGCGATACTTCCGATGAGAAGTGGTAGAAAACAAATGAGAAATAGCAGAGTTAGTTCCATATCTTTGCTCCTTCAATTAGATAGCGGAATGGATAAGTCAAGTCCTTCGGCTATTTTACCACGAATCCGTACGGAACGGTGATGCGGGTAATCCTTCCTTGTTCACGAAATTGGGTTCCGCGCTCTGATGCCAACCGAATCGGACTGCGACCGGATTCGCAACGGCATCACTGGAAACGACGATTGTGTTACCATCAATCGTTGCTTTCGCTTCCACGAATTGTTTGTCTTCGCCTGCAATCTCAAACCACGTGAGCGGTTTTTCATCTCGCGACATCAAGCCGCCACCGATAGCGTCAAAGGTGAGTCGAATTGTGTTTCCTTCTACTTCCATTGATTTGTAAAGTGGGCCAGAGTGTGTCACATCGTCTCTGCCGTAGGTTTTTGCGAGTGCCCACAACGCCAATCGCCTACCGACCTCTTGCTTATTTCGGGGATGGATGTCTCTGAGGTTACCGATGTCGGTTGTCACAGCCATACCGGTATTTGGAACGGATAAGGTCGCTGCTTGTGCTTCCCAGATTTGCGGTAAGAAGAAAGGTGTCACGTCGCGTCCGCCGTAATTAAAGGGTGCCAGTTGAACGAAGTAGAAAGGGAAATCACCTTGTCCCCAGACCTCGCGCCAGCCGTTGATGAGTGCCTTCATCTTCTCATGGTAGAGCATACCGTCTCGGAGATTTGACTCACCTTGATACCAGAGCGCACCGCGTATGGCATACGGAACAAGTGGATGCACCATGCCGTTGTAAAGTCCTGTAGGTCTCCCTTGATGCCTTAACGGGTGCCTATTTTCAGGCATCCGCGTGAGGAGTGCGCCAGTTTCCAACGCCTTACGGGTCTCGGCCATCCACGCCTCGATCTCCTTCATTTTTTCCGGAAGTTGCTCGCGATAGTTCGCATGTGCTTCTTCAATTTCTTTAGATATTGTATTGAGCGTAGGGACACTGGTAAAACCTACAGGCGGTGTCCACGGTTCAATGCGAGTGCCACCCCACGAGGTATTGATTAATCCGATGGGTACATCAAGGTTTTTATACAACTTCCGACCAAAGTAGTAGGCGACAGCGGAGAAATTTGTGATCGTCTCTGGCGTGGTTTCATACCAATCCGCTTCTACATCCTTCTGAAGCAGCCCTGCTGGTACCCTCGGTACATAGAACAGTCGGATATTCGGGTAGTTCCCTGCGGCGATTTCTGCCTCACTGTCTTTTGAAGCACGGACCGACCATTGCATGTTTGACTGTCCAGAGCAGACCCAGACCTCACCGAAAAGGATGTTTGTCAATTCAAGCGTGTTCTCGCCGGTGACGCGGAGTGTATAGGGACCCCCTGCAGACATCGCGGGGAGTTTGATTTGCCAATTGCCTTCCGCATCGGCGACCGCGGTGGTTGAGAAAAGCGGTTCAGTATTGAGGGTTACGGTAATTTCTTCGCCTGCGGATGCCCAGCCCCAAATGGGAACTTGCATGTCGCGTTGCAATACCATGTTGCTGCCGATGACGCGTGGCAATGTAACCTCAGCATGGACGAAGGGTTGTGTAAGGAATAATAGCAAACCAATGAGAAATAGCGCAATTCGTTTCATATTTTTAATTTTCCTTGCGGTTTGGAGAGGTGGTTGTTTTTGCTTGGGGTTTCCGCAAGATATTCACATGCCTCTCCGTAGAGTCGCCCGGCGCGACGCTTGGGCTGCGAACTTTGATAAAGAATTAAAGAATTAGGAACCTATCAGAACCACAGTCTACTATAGATGAGTTCCGAAATTCTGTCCAGTCTATTTTACTTCCGAATTAACATCTTCCGCGTTGAAGTGAAATCACCGGCGGATAGGGTATACAAATAGACACCACTCGCCACGCGTTCTCCTTGCTCATTGCGACCATCCCAATACGCGGCGAGGCTTTTGCTATGATAGATTCCTGCAAGCTGATGCCCCAATATTAACTTCCGTACCACGTTCCCGTTTACCGTATAAATAGTCAGCGTTACTTCTGCGGGTTCAGACAATTGATAGGGTATCCATGTCTCCGGGTTGAATGGATTCGGGTAGTTTGCGAGGAGCTGCGTCTTACCAGGGAGTGTTACTGCTAAAAGACTTTGGAGGAAAGCGATTGCTTGCTGGTATTTACGGGATCCATCGCTTTCAGCATGTAAGGTGTTTAGGTATCTCGCCAGCATTGCCGCATCCAAAGAAGTGGTTGTATTTTTGCTCGAAGGCGCAGCGGCATTCACAGGGTCGTTTAGGTTTTCAATTACAAGCAGCAAGTCTGCCACGTTAACAGCACCGTCTCCATTGACATCTGTGCGTGAGTTAGGGGACGGATTTTCTCCAAGCGCGGCGACCAGCAACAGCAAATCTGTTTTGTTAACCGTACCATCCGCATTGATATCGGCTACATCTATAGTTTCTACGGCATTCAAAGGGCGTTTATAGACAGCGTTTACGCCCTCATCAATACCGACGAACATGCTCCAATCACCTGCACGCTTACTGACTTTTACAAATAGGAGATTATCACCCTTTTTCACATGAACCTTGAATTCGTCCTGAAAGTCATCTGATTCACGGTCGATAGGATTGTTATGGACGACTTCACCGTTGAGCCAGATTTTGATAGCGTCGTTACTGCCAGCTCTCATGGTCACGTCGGACTGTGCTGTAGCCGATTCAAGCGTAATGAGAGCATAAGATGAATGGTCGTCCACATTGCGTCTACCCAAGCCAATATTATTGAGCATGTTATGGACATTATTACTACCAGTAGGGGAAATTTCTCCAAGCGTCCATACCAAGTTGCCGACTGAATCGCCTTCGGTTGCCCCATTTGCTGCGACATCCGCCTCCGTTACATTGCCACCGCTGGCAATAGCAAGAGAATCCACATTTATGGAATTTGCGCCACCTTGACCAACCTCCGTTGGAGCGATCATCCAGAGCCAAGGACCGGTAATTTTGTCGAGAGATGCTTCTACGGGTTGCGAACCGGTGTCGAAAATCACCTTATCTGAAATCCCCGAAAGGCTTGCCTCAACACGATTTATCAGAGAATCATCAAGAGTTAGAAAAGTCTGAGCATGTCCATTAGAATCAGTCCAAGGATTTGCGACAGAAAGGCTCCCGTCACCTACAGTTATCCGGAATGTCACCTGAACCCCCGCAACAGGTTCATTGTCAGCATCTCGTACTGCAACCACAAATGGATGTGCAAGACGCTTATCTGGATCCCCGCGTTGATCATCTCCAGAAACCTTCTGCAAGGTCGCTGGTATCATCCCTGCTGTATCAACCGCTCCGATACGGTTAGCAGACTTTGGTAAGATGTCAGTCGTTTGAATCGGAAAATAGTGATCCCACCATTTGAAGTTTCCTCTTACATCCATAACTCGGAGTCGCGCGAATGCATCTTCTTTTGGTAACTCGGTTGTAATAAATTCCAATGTACTGACTTCGCCACTTAAAGACCTACAACTATGTAATTTAAAACCCGATCCTTCTACAGGATCTCTATCAGTTGTGGGGATATATAACTGTGCTTGATGCAGACCGTCTGAATCGTTGATCTCAAAACGGAGACGAACTCCATTTGGTGGAGCTTCTATCGGCGGTAACATCTTAATCGTTACGTCTTTGTCAACTTGGAAAGGCATGTTGGAAGGGTTTTGGTCAGTGTTGAAGAAGGGGCTAGCATCCAACCACTCAGCGGCACAAGACGATAATTCGTTCTGGATAGCTCCGTAGGACATAATGTGAGCATCGTCACGAAAATCGTGCGCTAATCCAAAACTATGTCCAAGCTCGTGAGCAACAAGGGAAACATTAAAACAGGGCCCGGACGCAGGCATGATTATCTCTAGTCCACCATCTGCCCAAACGGGGTCACCTCCCCCACACCATTCAATAAGTTGGTGATCGACATCTATTGCAACAAGATAGACGTGCTGTGGTGTGTAAAATTGTTCACGGATTTTATCCCAGACGATTTCATTCCAGTCTTCGAGAGAAGGTTGTTTATGATAATATTGATCGTTGAACTCACTAACAATATGGCGCACCAGGACCTCACCCGTTTCATCGGTTTCAACACGAAAGGTTTTTCTGGCGAATCCGTGGTGTTCCATCTGATCTGCGAAAAACTTCTGGGTATCTTTAATCAACTGACGGAGTGCTATTACTCTGTCTGGCCGGGCAGCGCGGTCCTGAGGGCGAAAGTAGATGAGACGTACCACCCGTGGTTGCTGTAACGCTTGCAAACGAGCCTCTATATCTTTCTCGACATCTTCAATATTATAGAGCCGAACAAATCTATCTTCAGCACCAACAGCAAGCAAGACTCCATCATGCGAAAAATCAACAGGATGCATCCAATCGGTAGGTCCTGGCAACTGGGCAACTTTTGTTCCGCCTTCAACCCACCAGAGATTTACGGACCCGTTACCTGTGCCAGCTATCATTTTCCCATCAGGCGAAAACGCAATATCATAGTCCCCAGCTGGCATTGTGCGTAGGAGTTCCCAATCGGAGACATTCCACACCTTGACCTCCCCATTGTAATGGGAGCTCGCTAAGTATCGGTCATCTGACGAAAATGTGACAGACCGGACAAACGCCAGATCGTCCTCCAGTGTAGCGACAACTTGTCTGCTTTTTACATTCCAGACTTTCACTGTGCCAGAACCTTCTCCGGTCCCATATCCAGCAGCGAGAAGTTGACCATCTGATGAGAAGGCTACTGTTCGCACTTGCTGGTCGTGCTGCAGCGTTGCTATCTCTGTTCGGCGGCGTACATCCCATAACTTTACTTCTATCCAGCCTCCTGTAGCAAGAAGCTGTCCATCCGGAGAAAAGGCAACGGCTCGAAAGAGCGGTCCTGGTCGAAGGGTTGCAATATTTTGTTGGTTGTGGACATTCCATAACCTGATTGTTCTGTCATCGCTCACACTCGCAAGCAACTCGCCATTCGGGGAAAATGCTATCGAATTGACAACAGCAGTGTGACCACTGAGGGTCTGCACGGTATCATTCTGCAGATCCCATAGCTTGATGATA
>JAJECN010000016.1 GCA_022821965.1 Candidatus Poribacteria bacterium | reverse complement strand
TATCTCGGTTGCTTTTGAGATTCGGATGCCATAAGAACACCTTTCATAAAGTGAATGTATATCTAAAGAAAGGGACATAAACTATCGCCTTTTATTTCTCTATTTTACCATATCCTTATGTTTTACTCAATATGAGTTCATAAATAATAACGTGTATATATTTCCCAACGTACGCTTAAACGGAGGCTTTAGGGAAAAGGTTACACCTGTTTTTCAAAAAGTATAATTTCTAACTTCGTAGCCCAATAAACACGGCATCTTAGGGACCTTTTTACAAGGTTCTTTTTTGTTTAAAAAACGTGTTGCAAGAACCGTGCCACCTCTACAAATACCCAAATGGTAAGCATTATGGCGAAAAAATCTTGAATAACACGCGTCTGTGCCTATTTTTTACGCGGTGTCGCGATTATAGAACAAACACCGGAAAAGTTTAAAATTAAAGCACCTTGTTATCTTAGTAGATACAACTTAGTGGTAAAAAGGTTGCATTTTTTTCAAATAATTGTCTAAATCAGTAATCCCCAGGTCCGGTAGGTGCGGTTTCCCAACCGCACTGGATCTTAGACGCAAATCCTGTATGCCCAAAAAACCCTCTTTAGTCCTGTAGGGTTTGTTTGCTTGGGTGTTTCTTCACAATGTTTATAGAAGTGCGCTTCCCCAATCTCCTAAGCCCTGTAAGGGGTTTTTGCTTGGGTGTTTCTGCAGCATTTGTAGAGAGGCTGTTGTTACAAAATACCTTGAAAACTCCCTAAATTAACCCCTATGGTGTGTTTACAAACCACATCTACCGGTTTTAGCGTGAGTGGATAGATCGAGAAAACTGGAAATCTTGACTTTATCACGTTTTGAAGGTATAATTATTAACAGTATATTCCAACCTCTATAGACAACCACTTTATAGGAGTGGAAGTCTCAGGAACACGCCCAAAATAGGACATATATGGTTAACAATATGAAGCATTCAGATCCCCCAATAAAAGAAGATACGAATAACCCCGCCGACACAAACTTCATCCGTCAAGAGATTGACAAGGATCTCGAAGCCAACAGATATGACGGTCGTGTGCATACGCGATTCCCCCCAGAACCGAGTGGCTACCTCCATATAGGGCACGCCAAGGCTATCTGCATTAGTTTCGGTATTGCCGAAGATTATGGTGGGCTTTACAATTTGCGGTTTGACGATAGCAACCCGATCACAGAAGAGAGTGAATACGTAGAAGCAATTAAGCAGGATGTCCATTGGCTCGGATTTGATTGGAAAGAGCGGGAATATCACGCTTCAGATTATTTTGAGACGCTTTATGCGTATGCCGTCAAACTCATAGAGAAAGGTAAGGCTTACGTCTGTGATCTAACACCGGAGGAAACACGAACCTATCGTGGCACCTTGGTCGAACCTGGGAAAAATAGTCCTTATCGAGATCGGTCAATTGAAGAGAATCTGACGTTGTTCCAAGGCATGCGCGACGGTGAGTTTCCCGACGGTTCGCGCACACTTCGCGCAAAAATTGATATGTCAAGCCCAAATTTAAACATGCGGGACCCCGTGATGTATCGCATCTTGCGTGCGCACCACCATCGTCATGACGACAAATGGTGCATCTATCCAACTTATGATTTTATACATGGACAATCCGATTCAATTGAGGGTATAACGCATTCGTTATGTGATGTCCAGTTTGAGGACCACCGTCCCCTCTACGATTGGTTTTTAGAGGAACTGGAAATCTATCAACCTCGTCAAATTGAATTTGCCCGCCTGAATCTTACTTATACCGTACTCGGTAAACGGAAACTTCGGATGTTGGTGCAAGGTGGACACGTCAGCGGTTGGGATGATCCAAGAATGCCGACACTCTCTGGAATGCGTCGCCGTGGGTATACACCGGAATCTATTCGAGATTTTTGCAACCGTATCGGCGTATCAAAGGCGGATAACCTCATTGAGATGGGGCAGCTTGAGTATTCTATCCGCGACGATCTGAATCGCCGCGCACCACGTGTTATGGCAGTCCTTGATCCGGTAAAGGTTATTATCGACAACTACCCGGAGGGACAGGTCGAGATGCTTGATGCCGAAAATAATCCGGAAGATGAAAACGCGGGGACGCGGCAAGTCCCGTTTTCACGCGAAATTTACATTGAACGGGACGATTTTATGGAGGATCCGCCACGGAAGTTCTTCAGATTGGCACCCGGGCGAGAGGTACGGCTTAAGCACGCCTATTATGTTCAGTGTGAGCGCGTCGTTAAAGACGAAAACACCGGTGAGATCGTCGAGATTCACTGCACTTATGATCCCGAAACGCGGGGCGGTTGGTCGGAAGGTGGACGTAAGGTCCGAGGCACATTACATTGGGTGTCTGCTGAACACGCTGTTGACGCTGAGGTACGCCTCTACGATTCGCTCTTTACGGAACGTGAACCGGAAAGCGCAGCGGAAGGGGCAGATTGGATGCAATTCCTCAATCCGAACTCTTTAGAGGTCCTCAATAACTGCAAGGTTGAACTGAGTCTCGCTGACACACCGCCTGAAAGCCGGTATCAGTTCCTGCGAATGGGATATTTTTGTGTAGATTCAGATACAACGTCAGAGAAGTTGGTATTCAATCGCACAGTGCCGCTGAGAGATAGCTGGGCGAAGATTCAAAGAGGGCAGAAATGAACGACACACTAAGCAGGACATCAGTTTCCGCTGTGAAAGACCAAATCCGGGTTCGGATGGCACCGTCACCGACCGGTTACTTACACATCGGCGGCGCGCGAACGGCTCTGTTCAATTGGCTGTTTGCTAAACACCACAACGGCAAATTCATCCTCCGTATTGACGATACGGACACAGCACGTTCCACTGATGAATCCATGGACGAGATTTATGATGCGTTGAAGTGGTTAGGTATCAATTGGGACGAGCACTATGTCCAATCGGAACGGAGAAGTATCTACGAGGGTTACGTTGAACAATTGCTTGAAAGTGGTAATGCATATCACTGTTATTGTACACCTGAAGAACTTGAGGAGATCCGCGTTCAGGCTCTTGCCAATAAGCAGACCCGTTCCTACGATAGAAGGGGCCGATACCTGACATCGGAAGACGTAGAACGCTTTGTCGCCGAGGGCAGAAAGCCAACCGTTCGCATAAAGATGCCTGACATCCCGATCCTTGTTGAGGACCTCGTGCTCGGTTCACGCAATATTGATCCCGAAACCTTAGAGGACGAAGTGATTGTCCGCTCAAACGGGATGCCGAACTATAATCTCACCTCAATTATCGACGATGCAGAGATGCAAATAACACACGTGATTCGGGGAACAGAGCATCTCAATAACACACCGAAGCAGATTGCGATTGCGAATGCGCTCGGTTTAGAGGTTCCGCAGTTTGCACATATCCCACTGGTGTTGGATAGTGGTGGCAGGAAAATGAGCAAACGTCATCACGGCGACCTTGTCGCTGTGAACCGCTACCGTGAGCAGGGGTATCTACCCGAAGCCGTGCTGAACTTCGTTGTCCGGCTTGGCTGGTCCTACGACGACAAGCAGGAAATCTTTTCTGTTGATGAACTCATCGAGAAATTCGATCTTGAGCGGGTTGGGAAGAGTGGCAGTGTCTTTGATATTAAGAAACTGGAATGGCTCAACTCCCACTATATTAACCAACTCGATGTGGAGACACGGACGGATGCGGTAATCCCGTTCTGGCAGGAAGAGGGTTTATTATTGGATTCAACGGCGGACCGCGACTGGCTGGAGAGTATTGTAGAGGCAGTCGGAGAACGCCTCACAACGCTACAGGACATCATCCCCCAGACTCGCTATTTCTTTACAGATGAATTCGAGTATGAACCGAAAGCGGTCAAGAAATGGTGGGGTAATTCAGAAGAAAAGAGAGATAATACGCGAAACATTCTGACGAATGTCTCACAGATTGTAGAAGAGATTCCTACGTTTGACATAGAAACGATTGAAGCGGCAATTTGGAAGTATACAGATGAGAGCAACATCAAACGCGTCGCGGCGATGCAGGCATTGCGGATCGCGCTGACGGGGACATCGTTCGGACCGAGTCTTTTTGATATTGTTGTACTGCTCGGCAGAAACGAAGTTTTAAAGCGGATTCCAAAGGCGATAGCGCATCTATAAGATACTGCAGGATCCTCGATGGAAATTGTTAAAAGCAAATTGCAACCCTCTATCAAAGCGTTATGTGATTTAATCGACATTGTAAGCGAAAGCGAAACGCATATACCTATTCTATTAACCAAAATCGAATATGAAGAACTTGCAGCACGGTTAGACGATTTGCTTGATATAGTAGGGGAAGGAGATCATCCGTTGGCACCCTTGCTGCATTTCGTTGGTACGCTTATTAAAAATTATGAGGACGAATGTGTTCCAAGACTCATCGAACACTAAACGTTTTTGACGATAAATTCTTAATCTTTATCACACTTCCAGCGGAAATCCACCGCAAGGAGGTCCCTCATGGCAGCAAAACTCGCTATATCTGGTGGTAAAAAGACTGTCCCTGATGGGTTAATTCAACCGTGGCCAGAAGTTACCCAATCTGACAGGGACGCTATTGCCGAGGTTATCGCCTCCGAAAGAATTACCGAACAGCAACGGATTCAATCCGAAGGTCTCGCGAAGGAATGGGCGGAATACATGGGGGTTGAGTATTGTATTCCGGTCAACAGCGGGACCGCTGCGTTGCATCTGTGTGTCGCAGGGGTCGGTATTGAACCGGGCGATGAGGTCATTGTTCCCGCCTTCACTTTCTGGGCGACGGCAGCAGCCGTCCTCCACCACAACGCTATTCCTGTCTTTGTTGATATTGACCCCGTAACCTACTGTATGGATCCCGATGAGATTGAAGCGAAAATCACCGAGCGGACTCGCGCGATTCTGCCGGTTCATATTCACGGCATGCCCGCCGATATGGATCCGATTTTAGCGATTGCGAAAAAGCATAACCTGAAGGTCATTGAGGATGTCGCGCAGGCGCACGGGGCATACTATAAAGGCAAGCTTTGTGGTGCCTTTGGCGATGCCGCGGGGTATAGCACGCAGGCATCGAAAACGTTGAGTAGCGGTTGTCAAGGCGGTTTGTTCACAACGAATGATGCGCAAATTTACGAACGCGCAGCGTTGTTGCAATATTTCGGGGAAATCGTTGTGCCGGGTAGGGAACGTGAGGAGCAGGAATACAACGCGTATGGACTCGGATGGATGTATCGTGGCGATATGTTCAGTCAGGCGTTCATCCGTAGCCAGCTCAAGCGGCTTGATCTGAACAACACGCTACGCATCAGGAATTGCCACTATCTTACAGAACATCTGGATGAAATTGACGGCATCGAAACGCCTGTTACCCCGAAAGAATGTGAGCCGGTATATTACAACTACGTCATCGGTTTTGATCCGGAGGCGTTGGGATTGGATATTCCCGTCCGAACTTTGCGTGAGAAGGTGCAAGCGGCACTACGCGCTGAGGGCGTACCGACCGGACAGTGGCAACGGCTTCCCGTCCCATCTCAGGAGATTTTCCAGAACCAGATCGGTTACGGCACAGGCTGTCCGTGGCGATGCAATAATTCGACTGTCGAATACAAAACCGAGGACTATCCCAGAGCCGTTGAATTCATTGATTCTCACTGCTACATTTTTGATGTCAATCCGCCCAATGACATTGAGTTGATGTCTTATTATGTCGAAGCATTTGACAAGGTGATGGGTCAGCTTGATACCGTGCTTGACGTAGACCTTTCCACTTAATTTGAGAGTGGTCCGTAATTTCTGTTTGTAGTAGCGCAATTTATTGCGCCTCTTTGGGCAGTACTGAGGGGGTTGCGGGACTACCTACTTAACAGCAATGACATCCTAACCGAGGATCTCATAGATCGCCTACCACAGCATGCAGGCATGAGGTTCCTTTTGACAAATTCGTTTAGACATCGTATACTATCCTATAATCTGTTCCTCATGCCACTATTTGACATTGTGTCCTAACAATGCGTAAGAAATTATACGTAATTTAACATTGCATCTGAGATAAAGGTGAACCCAATGACACCAGATATTACAAAAATAACCTCCCAACAGTTCCACGACTGGATCGTGTCTATTGTTAATGGAGATATATTCACATCCCGTGAACGGCTCATCGCGCTGCTTGCGGAAGGTGCTACGCATGAGGCACTTGAAGATGAGTTCCGGGAATTCTTTAACGGCTACTACGTGCTTGCCTTAGAATTAGAAGAGTATGAGGAGTCTATCCTTGGAATTATAAAGGGCAGCGGGGCATTTGCACACCTGAAGCACCGTGTCTCGGCAGTAGAGGCACAACGGAAAAGTTCACCTCTCGGACGTGAGGCGCGGCGAATGGGATTATCCCTACACGATGATCCTGTGCCAGGGATAAAAGTAGGAGAATTACCATCTAATGAATTCCGAAGGTTGATGCAAACACTGGGAAATTGGCAAATTTTTGTATCGCGAGAACGCCTCGTTAAGTTGATGGAAACGAAAGAATCTATTGAAATAGTGGATCGTCTGCGTGCTGAGTTCTATGAATTTTTCGTCTGCTATTTGGAACTGGAACTGTTTCTTGAAAATTACGATTACGACCCAGATGATGGATTGGAATTACGTCCAGAATTTATTGAAGAGTTAGAACGTGAAGAGGAGTATATCCGATCTGGTGGTAAAATGTATACACTTGAGGAGGTCGCCGAGGAATTAGGAATCGAATTGAAATGTATGAATTGATACTGACCTCAAATGCCAGGCGGGATTTGCGGCGTTTAGATGCCAAAATTCAGACGCAAATTCTCAGAAAACTTAGACGGCTCTGTAGAAATTGTGACGAATACCCGCATAAGGCACTGAAAGGGAAATATAGAGGACAGTTTAAGTTACCTTCAGGAGACTATCGAGCGATCTACACCTACGATAATCAAGCTTTAACGGTCAGGGTTTCCCGAATTCGTCATCGTTCATCTGTCTATAAGGAAATCTGATATTTCTATAATATTGAGAGAGGAAAAGGATACATCTCGTGTCCAGAGAGTTTTAACATGAACATCGAAAAGGTTTCAACATTTGCGTTTGTATTAATTATTGGCTTGTTGGTTGTGAGTTTTATCGGTTGTGAACGGGTCAGGGAGGTTGTGCAACCAACTATTCCTCAGACAGGAGAGATTTTAATTGGTGCTGTCTACCCTATCACAGGGCCATCCAGTTTGGCAGGACCTTCGGTGGAATACGGTATTGACCTCGCTGTTTCGGAAATTAACACCTCGCAATACAACAATGTGAAGATCAGAGTCATCACGGTGGACGGTCAGAGTACCGTGGAGGGTGCGGTTGAAGCTTTCAACAAACTGATTCATCAAGACAAAGTTCCTGTTATCCTCGGTCCGGGCTCCTCGAGTCAGGCACGGGAGGCTTTTCCAATCGCGCACCAGAATCAAGTAGTGGCGATTAGTCCTTCCTCAGCCGCCTCTGGCTTGAGCGCAATTGGCGATTTTGTTTTCCGCACCAATCTCACTACAGGTGTGCTTATTCCTAATGGAGTTAGAGTGACACAGGAGAAACTCGGATATCAAAAAGTGGCTACACTGTTTGACGGGGTTGATCTTTTTTCCCAAACGAGTGATAAAGAATTGAGGAAAGTACTCACTGATCGTGGTGTTGAGATTCTCACAGCAGAAAGTTTCCGAACTGGGGAGACTGACTTGTCTGCCCAATTTACTCGCATCAAAGCATCGAATCCGGATGTTATCTTTATCTCATCTACAGTCGGAGACCTTTCCGATATTCTGATTCAAGGACGTGCCCTCGGTGTTCCTTCTGATATTCCGTTCATTGTCAATCTCACGCTATCCGGAGATTTAGTAGAAGCTGCGGGGGATGCTGCCGAGGGAACGATCACTTTTACGAGTTGGGATAGCACAGCAGATACCCCGGGCAATCAAACCTTTGTTCAGAACTACACCACTAAGTACGGAATTGAACCGAATGTTTGGGCGGCACAATTTTACGCCGCTGTTCATATTCTCGCCAAAGGGATAGCAGATGCCCAATCAACCGATCCAAAGGCGATTGCTGCTGCACTCGCGGAGATTCGAGATTTTGACACGATCCTCGGTAAGTTCTCTTTTAACGATGTTGGAGATGCGGTCTACGACCCGATTGTCTTGATTGTCAAGGATGGCGAATTTGAGGTTTTCAAGTAGGTGTGTCTGAGTTGAGTTAATCCTGACGATATGCAGAGAGGCTTTAGGTTACTATTACCTAAAGCCTCTTTTTTGTTTTATAATAACGCAAGGTGTGGTGTCTCCGAATAATTTGCTTTTTCCCTGAAAATATCGTATACTTTAATAGTTGGATATAGGTTTTATAATTATTTAATTTGTAATTATATAAATTGACCTATTATAACAAGACTTGCTACCTATATGATTTTAAACCCACGGATGCCGTTTTTCAGCAAGCAGCATTCATTTTTGCGAAAAATTCGGCGTGTTCGGTGTCATTTTCGTTCGGTGCGAAGAGGCACAACCTAAGCAGGTTATGCTACAAGGGGAGCCGCTTGGGTTATAATATTGCCAATAAGATAGAAAAGCGCAGAAAATGCCCGTGCTTTTTCAAAACCTAAAGTTAACTGGAAGGTAACAAGAATGCAGCGCAGACACATCACTTTTAACATCGCGAAACAGATTTTACCCCGGTATCATATTCATGGTGCCCGCGGTGGTGCTGCGCGTTGCTGCATCGCTTATCTATTCATGACTTGTGTTGTTAACCCAATATTAACAAAGCGAGTTTACCCCCCCCGCCTACTTCACAAAAATTAAGTAAAATAATTTACCAGGTAGTATCGGTCGCAAACGCTTTTGGATTTACTTTCCCTATTTTTCCAATATGGAAACCTCCAAGTGAAGTCTGTATACTGCCTTTTGCTGCGCGCTTGTCTGTCGCCGCTCATTTTCGGAGGGAGGTGAAAATGGAGAAGTCCCAGTGGGCAAGCGCGATCCGAACTGTGTGTTAGCAGGTGTTTTGATACAATACCATATAATACCTCAAACGGGGGATTATGCCACACGCCATTTGAATTATTGCGTAAGTCCTAAGTTAATATGCTCGCGTTTTCAACCAATAGTTCCACATTGGAAATGGATACAAAAATCGTCTAAACTCAGTATAGACATTATGAAAGGAAACAAGGATATGAAACTATTAAATCCATT
>JAJECN010000046.1 GCA_022821965.1 Candidatus Poribacteria bacterium | reverse complement strand
AAGAAGTTGACATCAATGACTATCAAAATATTACCGAGGCGAGAGATCGCATCGGGCAGTTTATCACACACGTCTATAATCAGAAACGCCCACATTCGGCGTTAGGGTATTTGACGCCTATGGAATTTCAACAGCAAACCTCATCTTAACTTTGCGAAATTGTGGTCTAAATAAGCGTATGCACTACAGATAGTATCGCTATACAGACTAAAGACAATATGTTCTTCCGTTCAACAAGCCATGCTATCAGTCTTATTGTCAAACTGATAAACACGTTAATCGCTGAAAAAACCACATAAAGTAGCCAGTAAATAAAGAACCCTTTTGTGAACAAAAAAGCAACAAGAGCTTTTCCTAAACACCCTGATTCACGAGTTGAATGAGCAATCCAAATACCAACACCTATCCATGCTAATATGCCTAAAAATGTCCAAAATTCACTTCCTAAATCTACATAGGGATCCATATAACTTTCCTTTCATGACCCTCTGCATATCTCCGTATCCTCGCTATTTACTATTTTGAGGCATTGTGATATACTAAAAGAGTAGTTGAACGGGCGTGATAAAACGCCTATTCAACAACAATAGGCAGCAAAAGACCATATCCTTGCGTTTTTAACTGCCTGCTCTAAACTAAAAGGGGCAAACACAACGTATACCTTTTAGTTTGTTAATGCATGCGAGGGAGTAGTAGTCCCTCGCATGTTACTAACGATAGAATGGTCACCGGATACCCATTAAAAAGAAAGTGGGTATCTCTGGCGACCAAACCAAAAATGTCCAATTCGCATTAGACAATGAGATACCCATAGTCCTGCGGACATTTTTAGTTTGGTCTGACAACATTTTACAGGGTTAACAAAAAAATTGCTAATAAAAACATGACAATATGCTTTTTTTGTATTTAAGGGCATTTATCCCGAACGTTAATCTTGTTTAATCGTCTAAATAAGAGGGGGGTAAACTTCCTCATATAAATTTCGTCAAAATTCACTATGAAAGGAGGATAACTATGCCAAAACTTACCCATAGAGAAACGCAAGAGTTGAAAACTTTGCTTGAAACCGATATGGACGAAATTGGAGAACGGATTGACAATGTTGAAGTAGAAACTAAGACTATTAGAACCAAGCTTAATAGAGTTAAAAGCAAAGTAATTAGAATACTTGGTTTAAATGAAGAAGAATCATCTGATTCTACAATAAGGACTACCGACAGTAGTTGGAATGAAAATGAAGTACAGGATAATGTATAGTTATAGAAAGGAATAAAAATCGTTACTGTATTCCTGTATAGGTAGGCTTGAAATATATTTTTAATAAGGGGTAGTAGAGAGACTACTACCCCTTTCTCGTTTTTCACTCTTTATTGGTATATTCATAATCACGACGTGCCTTAAGTTCTTCATTAAAGATTTTAAGAGCATCATCATTGGATAAGTACCCTCCGCTTTGTGCTTTGTTTAGCCAAGCCATAAGACTTTCCATTGACTCGTCAAAGGCTTTATCGGCTTCATGCAAGTTTTTGACCATTTCAGCACGTGCAGGAGTTGTATTCTGAAGTTTCTCTCTATTTACCATTACATTCTCCCAATCTTATTTAGATACGTTTCCATCGGGTCGCATTGTTAACAAAAACAACGCCTAACAGTAGGATACAATTTTTGAAGTGTTTTGTCAAATTAGAAGTTCCTCACCGGTAAAACTACTAATTCTGTTTAATAAGTTAAACTAAAAGTTCTACACCCTCATACTATCCTCAATAAATTTGGTAAACATATCTCTGCTCCGATAGTTATACTTATAGCACGCCTCAGCGAGATAAAGGGGCGTATATGCTGTTTTATAGAAATGGTGGCTACCATAGTATGCCCTCTTGACACCCCCCCAGAAGCCTTCTATTGTATTCGTATGGAGTTCACCTGCTTCCCATTTCTCTGAACGTTTAAGGGTTTCGTGATTCTTCATTATCTCGCCTACGTCATTATATGCTCTAAACTGATCGGTATAAAATTCTGTCACGTCGGTATTGACGTATTTCTTGATAAACTTCGTAATTGATTCAGCTTTGACGTTTTCTACCATTTCTGCGACGACTTTCCCGCCTCTTGCAACAGCCCCTAATACAGCGTCTTTTGCTGTGCCTCGTCCCCGTTTATTGGGTTCGCCTTTCTCTCGGTCATAGTCTTTGCGTCTCTTTCCACCGATATAGGTTTCGTCTGCCTCAACGATTCCTTCAAGTATAGGGTTTCCTTTCGCCATTTCTGTCCGTATCGTCATCATAATACGCCAACATGTTTTCTGCTTGAGTCCTAAATCACGTGCGAGTTGGCAACTGGATAAGCTTTTCTTAGCATTCGCCATGAGTGCGATAGCGAGAAACCATTTCTGAAGGGGTGTCTTTGTGCCATGAAAGATTGTGCCGTGTGTTACTTTGAATGTTGACCGGCAATCATGGCAATTCCAGCGTCCAATACGCCCTATTTTCCGTTCATTGCGTCTTCTAACATGTTCACCTTCGCAATGTGGGCAAACCACCTTATCTTCCCACCTAATCTGTTCCAAGTGGGAAATACACGCCTCTTGGTCAGGGAAACGTTCCATGACTTCTACGAGGTTCATAAAAAAAACTCCCTTACTTAAAAAGGAGTTGCTTTTTTCTTCTAAACTTTGGTATAATACAAACATACTACTACAGAAAAAATAGCAACTCAAGTTTTCTGTATAAGATAGGGAGGTGGCAGCCTCCCTATTACACTATCTATATTATACCATTTTTCAGTCAATTAAATCAAGAAAAAAGTGCCAAAAACCTAATAAATACAAGGGTTCATGGTGCTTTTTCACAAAATAATTATCAAGATAAATAGGAGTTATAGAGCCATGCAAGAAATCGTAATAAAAGGGATAGGTATAAATTGTAAAGATTTAGGATCCATTGAAATCAGTTCAGAAACAAAGAAGTTGTGGAAAGAAACACAGGAAATTGGGATCCGTTTTGAGATTGAAGACAAAAGCGATATGTTTCTAAAGACAGATTTTGATAATATGCATGTTTCTAACACGACATACGCTGACGTTCAAAAAACCAAAGTTTACTATGAATCTTGTATTGAGAAGTCTAAAACAGAGTTGGTTAAACTTGTCCTTTTACGAACACGGCTTGAGGAACTACTGGATATTTTAGAAGCCTATGAGGTTGATGAGACAAATACTGACCTTATTCAAAAATGCCTTGAGAACTTGAACCAAAAAACACAGAATAGTTAAACATTTGCCACACCGCTATTACACTCTCTATATTATACCATTTTTCAGTCAATTAAATCAAAAAAAAAGTGCCAAAAACCTACTAATCATAAGGGTTTATGACACTTTTTAAACAACTTTTTCCAAGTCCAAAATGACTAATTCCGAAAAATAATTTTTTACAAAATTTATGGATAAAAAAACCGAATTGGACAGTTATGACTGGCGTACAAAAACAAAAAACGCGTTTCTATGGCACACTTGCGAGAACAATTCGTTCCTTCTCGGCATAGTCTTTGAACAGTTCATACGTGCAATAGGTGGATTCAGCATCGATAAGAGCTCGAACACTGTCGGCTTGTCTTTCACCAATTTCGAAGATGAGTTTTCCGCCGGGTGCGAGGTGTTTAGGTGCCTCAGCGATCAATCGACGGATGACAACAAGTCCGTCATCACCGGCAAAGAGGGCAATCTCCGGTTCATAGTCTCGGACATCCGGACTCAAAGTGTCCCGTTCTGTATTTTTGACATAAGGAGGGTTACAGACGATCCAATCGAAGCGTGTGTTTCTATTTGTGTTTATTGCTTCTATCGGTTCAAATAGGTCTCCAGATAGAAACTTGATTCGCTCTGTACACGCGTGTGTTTCAGCGTTCTTCTGAGCGACTGTAAGGGCAGATTCAGAGATGTCTGTTGCCACAATTTCCCATTCGGGTTGTTGCAATGCAAGACTTGTAGCGATGACACCACTGCCTGTACCCAGTTCAAGTAAACGCTGAGAGTTCTCCGTTTTTGTTGTGAGAATGGTTTCAACGAGTTGTTCCGTTTCCGGTCGTGGAATGAGGACCCGTTCATCTACGTAGAAGTCCAAAGACATGAACTCTTTTCGATTTGTTAGGTAGCTAACGGGTGTGTGTGCGATTCTCTTTTTTATGAGTTCTCGGAACGGCGTGAGATGTTCTTGGAAGACTGGCATTTCGAAGTGGAGATAGAGCTGCAGACGGGTTTTTTCTAACAGATGCGCGAGCAGGACTTCGGCATCTAATCTCGGATTTGGAATGCCGTGTTGTTGAAAGTACCCCACCGTCCAATCGAGTAGGTCCACCACGCGCCAGATTTTATTCGACATAATCTTGTGTTCCGTAGTTAGAGGCTTTAATCCTCTTTCAACTTCTCTGCCTGATCTGCGGTTGTTAGCCGTTCAATAAATACTTGTATGTCGCCGTCTAAAACGGCATCGAGTTGATAGGAACTGAATTGGATCCGGTGGTCGGTTACACGAGATTGCGGGAAGTTATAGGTGCGAATTTTCTCGCTCCTGTCGCCACTTCCCACCATAGATCTGCGGGTTTCGGCTCTTTCACTGTTGAGTTCAGATTCTTTTTGTTCCTGGAGGCGTGCGCGGAGAATCTTCATCGCTTTGGAGCGATTTTTATGTTGAGATTTTTCGTCTTGGCATGTCACAACCAGTCCGGTTGGGATGTGTGTAATACGAATGGCGGAGTCGGTTGTGTTAACGCTTTGTCCTCCGGGACCGGAAGATCGGTAGGTATCAATTCGCAGTTCGGTGGCTTCATCAATTACTAAATCGAGTTCTTCTGCTTCCGGGAGAACTGCTACCGTTGCGGCGGATGTGTGAATGCGTCCGCTTGCCTCTGTTGCTGGAATTCGCTGGACACGATGTATACCGCCTTCATATTTCAGTTGGCTGTATGCGTTCTCTCCTTCAATTGAGAAGACAACCTCTTTAAACCCTTTTAGTCCAGTTGCATTTGAATTGAGTAGCTCCAGCTTCCAGTTTTGACGTTCAGCATAGCGGTTATACATCCGAAACAATTCGGACGCAAAAAGACTGGCTTCTTCACCACCCGTACCTGCCCGAATTTCGATGATGACGTTCTTTTCATCGTTTGGGTCTTTCGGAATGAGGAGCAGCTTAAGTTCTTCGGTGAGTTTTTCTTGCTTCACTGTGAGGCTGTCCAACTCTTCCTGTGCTAACGCGACCATTTCAGCATCCGTTTCCGATTCTATCAGGAGATGCGTCTCTTCGACTGCTGATTCTAACTGCTGGTACTCTTGATAAGCGGACACAATTGGGGAGAGTTCCGCGTGCGTTTTCGATAATTCCATTAAACGTTGTTGATTGGAAATTTGTGCTGGGTCCCCAAGTGCCTGTTCGACTTCAGCGTATCTGTTTTCAATATCTTTGAGTTTTTCAAACATTTTTTTCGTACCACTTGCAAGTTAGCACTTGCGGTTAACTGTTAGAATAGAAGACGTTTACCCGTATTTCCGGGTGTAGGGTGTGATTGTTGTTTCGTGAACAATAAGGCATTTCCCGTGCCTACTGTTGTTAAGGCACGGGAATCTCTTCGTAAAACACCGGTTAATAGACTGACCTATGAGATGATACTTCTAATTGTTATCTGCTTCGGTCTGTCCGTAACGTCGGCGGAAACTTTCAACACGTCCGGCAGTGTCGATGAATCGGGCTTGTTGCCCGGTGTAGAATGGGTGGCATTTTCCACAAATATCTACACGCATTTGCGGTTGAATCGCGAGCGTTTTATGAGTCGCGCCGCAAACACACGTGATAACACATTCTACCATTTCCGGATGAATTTCGGCTTTCATAGCGTTCTCCTTTGAATTTAAAATTTCCGAATTGTCTGCTTACGATTCGGTTAAAACTAACGCCAATATTTTTGTCGCCACGCGTGTAAAGCGCGGAGGATAAGCATTCACATTTACCGCTTCGGACGTGCGTTATTTCTCACGGACGAGTTGCTGTAGTTTGCATTGTCTACCATCCGTTCGAGAAACTCCTCGTTCGTGGCATTTTTCCCAAGTTGCTCAACAAGCATTTCGAGTGATTCCGCACTGTCCATTTGACTTGTGAATTTCCGTAATACCCAGACTTTGTTAAGGACCTCTGGTGCCAATAGGAGTTCTTCACGGCGTGTTTTCGATTTTTCGATGTTAATCGGAGGGAAGATACGAAGTTCTAACAAGGAACGTTCCATGTGGATTTCCATGTTGGCGGTCCCTTTGAATTCCTCGTAGATGTATTCATCTTGCCTGCTTTCTGTATCAACGAGTACGGAGGCAATAACTGTTAGACTTCCACCCTCTTCAAATTTTCGGGCTGCACCGCAGAACTGCCGCGGCTTCACAAATGCCATGGCATCTAAACCGCCACTCAGTGTTTTTCCGCTGTGTGGGGTCATGACATTGTGTGCACGTGCCAATCGGGTCATGCTATCCAGTAGAACGACGACATCTTTTCCGTATTCTGCCCACCGCTTCGCCTTTTCAATCACCATATCTGCGACCTGAATGTGTCGTTCGGGGTGCTCATCGAAAGTCGAGCTGATGACTTCGCCTTTGACAGAACGGACGACATCTGTAACTTCTTCAGGACGCTCATCAATAAGGAGAAAGATGAGAATGACTTCTGGATGATTCGCCTCGATACCGGCGGCAATATTTTTCAGCAACGTCGTTTTTCCGCTATACGGAGGAGCGACAATCAATCCACGCTGACCTTTACCGATCGGCGCGATTAAGTCTATCATGCGAGTCCCGAATTCGGAGGTCTCGTGTTCCAATTTGAATTTTTCATAGGGATGGGTAGGGATAAGGTCCTTGAAAAGGAGTTTCTGTTTAACGGCTTCTGGCGTTTCACCGTTCACCTTCTCAATTTGTAGCATTGCGAAGTAACGTTCAGCCTTGTTTTCCGTCTTTTTAGGCGGACGAATTAAGCCTTCAACAACATGCCCTTTCTGTAAA
The DNA here is from genome assembly GCA_022821965.1 of Candidatus Poribacteria bacterium. Classification (GTDB taxonomy): domain Bacteria; phylum Poribacteria; class WGA-4E; order WGA-4E; family WGA-3G; genus WGA-3G. Next base: position 117,682 of record JAJECN010000046.1, on the reverse strand, counting down.
TCGAATCGCCGAATTTGCGATGAGGATACGTAGATGTCCTCGTTGCTCTGCAAATAGTTGGAACGCGATGAACGTAAGAAGCCGTAGCGCTGATCCCTGTCATCCAGGATTTCCAGAACGCCGCCCCCGTAAAATTGGGTGTCCCCCTCGGATTTGGCTTCTATAATTTCGTTGATTAATTCCTCTTTCCGAAACCCGGTATATTCACCTACTCCAAGAGTCAAGGCAAAGTCTTTGAGTTCGGAGAACTCCATTTCTTGGAGCTTGCCAATGTCCAAGCTCTCCATAATTTCTGATACTCCTCATTGTGCCCGGTTCCAAGGTAATCGTTCGACCGTGGTGTTCATCTAACAACCTAGCGAATTCTCTGTTTCCACTCAAATGTGCGGTCTGCTAAAAATGGGATCGCAATTTGAAGGCTTTCACCAAAATAGGATACAAAGAAGAGGTTAAAATGGAATCGGGGCTGATCCTATAGACTAATTTACTGAAATTGGTTTCTATCGTTTTTGGTGCGCGGTTGAAAACCGCAGCTACCGGGTTTCCCTACCGTGCCGTTTAATAGGCATAGGAGGACCAAGGCACGAAGACTGAGTTTACTGACAAAGCCACTTAATCTGGTGTAACACCCCAACTGAATGCCTGAGAGATTACCGTCGAGATACGCAACGGCGCGAAATACAGGGTATATAGGGGTATTGATGGAGTAGGTGCAATGTTGCCCGCGGGAATGTTTCTTGTATGGCTGTTTCACAAGGTGTGTTAGAAGATGCTTTTGATCTAAAGGTAGCACTTCTACATTACAACCAGTACAGTAACCAGTACAGTAACTCATTTTTCCTCAAAGCGCGCTTTTCTCAGCATCTTGCGTTGTTTCGTTAGGGGAATCTGTGAATTAAAGCGCGCTCGCGCTAGGAAGTTAAGAACCTTAATTGTTAATTATACCCAATTGATTGTAAAAGGTCAAGTTTTTTTCAAAAAAAATTGGTTATCTCTAAATTGTGAGGTATAGGCGCGGTTTTGAACCGCGCGCTTTACCAAGTTATTTTTCGGCGTTTTCGCCCGTGCCCTTCAATTTTGTAAGGCTACGTCGAACGTTCTGGTTATATTGGTTTTTTTCCAAATAACCTTCCCAAAGGGCTATGGCATCATCATTAAAGCCTTGTGAGACGTAGTAATTTCCAAGGGCTAACACTGGAATGTCAGAGAGTGGGTTTTTCTCAATCGACGCTTTGAATTCAGCAATAGCGGTTTCTCCATCGCCGTTGAGGAGCGCGAGTTCGCCTCTGCCGTAAGGAATCAGTGCATGGTCGGGGTATTCCACCGCCACTTCGTCAATCATTTTCTGTGCATCTTCCAGTTTTTTCAGTTGATAGGTCGCCCGTGCGGCGAGAATAGTTGCATAAATTATCTGCTTGCGAAGTTCTCGTTTTTCTGCTTCGCTTTCTGATTTACCAAGTAACCGCTTCGCTGTTCGAGCGGCGGCTCTATACTTGGCGCGAGCTTGTACGTAGTTCCCGTACTTGTAGGTGAGGTCCCCGAGTGTTTTGGTGCCGATATATGTATCACCTTTTTCATCAACGAGGTCTTGGAAGATTCCGGCGGTTTTCCTGTCCTTCAACCGATAGTGGAGGACTTCAGCAAGGCTTTGTAGCGCATCTAAGTTCTGCGGATTTACTGCGACAGCGCGCTCAAGGACCTCTCGTTCCTTCTCTGGTTCACCTAACTTTTTGTGTGCAAGCGACATTAACCAGTAAATCTCGGAATCTCTGCCTCGAGCCATTCCAACGACAGAGTTGTAGGTTTCTAACGCTTTCTCATACGATTCGGAGGTGTAATGGTTCCGTCCGGTGTTGATGACCGCTTCAATGACACCACCATCTCGACTTGCAGCTTTTTTCAGTATCTGTTTCGCGCGTTGATGCATTCCAACTTTTCGGTAGCAAATTGAGAGTTTGAGATAGTTATATGGGTCAATCTTCTCTCCGGCGGCTTCTGCCCGTGCAATTGCGTCAAAGTATAACGCGCCTGCGTCACGGTAGTGTTCGTCCCCGTAAAAGAAATTGGCGATCATGAGTTCAGCGTCGTAGTAACTTCCTTGTTCATCGCCTGCGATGCCGCCCTGTCCTCCGAAATTCCGCATTACTTCTCCGGCACTAATCCCGAATCCTGAATCTGCGATTTGGGCATTAGGATTACCCATCGCACGACTTTTCTCAACGCTCCCGCGCGGTCGATCCCGTTCACGTCTGGCTGCTCGTTGTGCCTCTTGTTGTGCGATTTCTCTGCCGTACTGTGTTGCCTCCGGATTGTCTGGTTCTGGAATGCTGGCGTTGAGATCTCTCAGGGTCTGTTTTGCCCTTTCAACGGTCTCTTCAGCACCTTCAACCTTTCCATACCTCTTAACGAGTAATTGGTTCGTCCGTTTCGCTTCCTCTTCATCTTTGAGGAATTGTTGCTGGATTCGTCCTTTATTAGCGATCGCTACCGCTGCGCGCTCACTTCTCGGATTACGGTTCGCGAAGCTATCGAAAGCCTCTGCTGCTTGTTCATAGTTTTTCGCTTCCTCATAACTTTTCGCCAACATCAGATGCGCGTTTTGACTCAGTTCCAGCTGTGGAAAGTTATTGACGATTGCGTCGAATTGCGTTATCGCACCTTTGAAGTCTTTTGCCCGGAAGTAATGCATGCCGAGTTCATAGTATGCTTCGGCTGCTTGCTCGCTTTCCGGCGCGGTGGTTATGACTGCTTCGTAGGCTTTGATGCCTTCTGCGGGTTGGTTCATCTGACCAATGGAAAGTTTACCTATGGCGAGTTGTGCTTGAAGGGCTTCCGGTGTACCGGGTTTGGTATCCACAATGCTTTGGTAAGCCTCAAGGGCACCGTGGTAGTCTTTGCTTTCAGCAAGTTTCTCAGCATTACGTAATCCACCACCACTGGTCACACAAGCAGTTTGCACTGCTATGAATAAAATGGCTGTAATAAACGCGTAATACTTCATGCTCTTAAGACCGAGTTTTTGGAAATCTGCAATCTGTCGTAGGAATTTCACAGCTTTTCTCCTTTCTGGTGTTGGCTTCGTTCAAGGACGGCTACGAGAATGGACATCCGCGTGTTCTAATAGCACGATTTGGATGCACATTCATCAATCAAGGCTAAAACGTCTTGACGCGTGTAACCCTCTTTCTGGATGAGTTCATCACAATCCACCCTGTTTTTCGCATCGGGTCCCCTTCCGGCTTCGAGGATTGAATTGGTCAACCAACTGGTGCGTACCCCATTGATACCAGAGGTATAGTTTGCATCGTACTCACCTGTCACTAAACCAACGAGCTGGTCAACCTTGTTGCGCGGATACCCTTCTGGACGCGGATAAGTGAGAGGTTCTGCCTCACCGTTTTTGGGTATGTATTGAATGCCGTTTTTGATTTCGATTGTGCCTTCATCACCCTCAAGAATTACCCATTCTTCAAACCCGACGCGTGTGTTACCAAGGATCGTGATGGTTCCTTCAGCACCGTTATCTAAGGTTACATCAGAATAAGAATTAATTTCAACGAACTTCGGAACGAGGTTTCCGTCGTCGTCCTCAAATTTCATATCGGTTGTTCCGTAGACTTCAGCTGGCAAAGTATCAGTCATCCACAAGAATATGTCTTGGAGATGGCTTCCGGAATCGTTAGGCTGTCCGCCTCCAGAGAAACGGGGGTCTCCTCGCCATCCGCCTGCGCCCCACCGTTGTGCCATGTAAACCTCAAATTTCTGTAGGTTTCCGATGCGTCCTTCAGCGATTGCGTGTCTGGCTGCCATATAGGTGTCTTCATAATGGCGTTGATACCCACCGATAAGGTGTAACCCACTGCCCACCGCAATTTTGGTTATGGTGATTGCATCACCGACGATGTTCGCCATCGGTTTTTCAACCATGACATGGCAACCCGCGCGGAGGGCATATTTCACATGAATATCGTGCAAGGAATGGGGCGAGAAAACACCGACGATATCAAGATCTTCATGATTGAGCATCTCAATGAATTCGTAATCACCGAGATAACGGTTAAAACTGTTCGCTTTATAGCCTTCAACTCTCTCTTGAAGTGCATTCTCTAAAGCATCCAGACTTCCTTCGTGTGTATCTGCGGCGGCGACAACTTCAGCATCAGGACGAGTTGCGAAACCGAGTGTGTTCCCACGTCCCGCACCCCCTGGTCCAATCACGCCGACTCTTAAAATATCATTTTTGCTGGTTCTCATGATTATAAGATCTCCGAAATGGGTCAAAAGAGACTATAGGCATTTTTTTCCTTATTTTGAAATCAATCCATTTTCCGATTTTGGCGCGGATTTCATCAAGGAGACTCATGACGCAATTATATCGGTTCCGTCAAAGGCGGCTAAAGTCTAACACAAACTTTGAGGAAAGTCAATTCATTTTTTTCTTAATCCGAGCAATGTGCTTAACCGCTAAAAACGCGGAAGAGTTTCTTTATGGGATCATAGAATTGGTCAACAACACGTTCTTTAAGCGGAATAATGGCATTATCCGTAATTGTGATATGTTCTGGGCATACCTTGGTACAACATTTGGTGATATTGCAATACCCGATGCCATCCGAATCCTTTAGTTCCTCCAGCCGGTTTTCGGTGTCAATTGGATGCATTTCCAGGGAAGCGGCGTAAACAAAAAATCGGGGTCCGATGAATTCGTCGTGCAGGTCGTGCTCCCTGAGAACGTGACAGACATCTTGGCAGAGGAAGCACTCAATACACTTCCGAAACTCTTGGACATGATCGATGTCTTCCTGTTCCATCCGCCATGTGCCATCTTCAGCATCCGGTGGCCGTGGCGTGAAGGGTTTCATCTTTTCTTTCACTTTAAAGTTCCACGACACGTCTGTAACGAGGTCTTTGATGAGTGGGAATGCCCGCATCGGTTCGACTGTGACAGGTTCATCAAGGGGTAAGTCGTTGAGGCGCGTCATACACATCAACTTCGGTTGTCCATTGACTTCGGCGGAGCAGGAGCCGCATTTTCCTGCCTTACAGTTCCATCGAACAGCCATGTCGTTTGCCTGTTCGGCTTGGATACGGTGCACAGCGTCTAAGACCACCATGCCTTCAGAAACTTCGGTGTCATAATCGACAAATTCCGCTCCATCTGCGTTGCCACGCCAGATTCTAAATGTTGCTTTTGCCATAATAGTTATCGGTTGTCGGTCGTCGGTTATCGGTTACGTCTACTGTGACGCGAGTATCCCCTGACAATCATCAACTACTTTCCTCCTTTTTCTCGTTTAGGTTATCGTTATCAGAAACCTCTTTAACCAACAACCGATAACTGATAACCGAAAACTATCTATCCAATCTCGTCTATAATTTCCTGCAGGTCGGCTCGGAGTTCAACAACTGGATGTCGCCGGATTTCCATCGTGCCGTCGTTTGCCTTTTTGACGATTGTGTTGTATTTCCCCGCACCGGGTTCCTCTTTTTCTGGATAATCGTCCCGTGAATGTGCACCGATGCTTGCCTTACGTTCTAATGCCGCAAGCGCAATCGCTTCGGAGACCGTGAGTAGGCAGTCGAGATCAAGTGCGGTGTGCCATCCGGCGTTATATTCTCGATTCCCGATGGAGTGAACGTTCTCTGCCTTTTCACGTAAGTTCTGAATCTCCTCCAAGGCTTGCGTGAGACTTTCTTGACTTCGGGCAATCCCTACCAGCTCCTGCATTTTGTCTTGGAGTTGTGCCTGAATGTCATAGGGTCCCATCTTGTCTCCATTGCCGTTATCTGCTGGATTCTCAAACGGTTTTAGTGTGTGCACAGCGACTTCATCAATTTGGGCTTCATCGAGTGGAACTGCCTCGTTTTCCATCGCAAACTGCGCTGCATATTCGCCAGCACGCTTACCGAAAACGAGTAGATCGGAGAGCGAATTACCGCCGAGTCTATTGGCACCGTGTAAACCTGCAGCGCATTCGCCCGCGGCGAAAAGCCCCGGAACCGCTGTCATCTGTGAATCCGCATCGACCCGGATACCGCCCATGATATAGTGCGTTGTAGGACCGACCTCCATCGGTTCCTCTGTGATGTCGATGTCAGCGAGTTCTTTGAATTGATGGTACATGCTCGGCAGTTTTCTACGGATGTGTTCTGGCGCGTTCGGAATTTTCTCCTTTATCCATGCAATATCTAAGAAAACACCACCGTGCGGACTCCCACGTCCTTCCTGCACCTCTCGGACGATGCAGCGTGCAACGTGATCGCGTGTGAGAAGTTCAGGTGGACGACGTGCCTCTCGGTCGCCTTGTGTATACCGCCAACCCTCTTCAGGGTTATCTGCTGTTTGATTCACATAAAGTTCCGGGATGTCGTCAAACATGAAGCGTCTATCTTCATTGTTTGTAAGGATACCGCCTTCACCACGGACACCTTCTGTGACCAAGATACCTCGAACACTGGGGGGCCATACCATACCGGTAGGATGAAATTGGACGAACTCCATGTCAATCAGTTCTGCGCCAGCGTGGTATGCGAGAGAGTGCCCATCACCGGTGTATTCCCAACTGTTGCTCGTAATTTTGTATGCCTTTCCGACACCACCCGTTGCCAAAACGACGGCTTTTGCGGTGAAGACTTTGAAGCGTCCTTTTTCACGTTCATAACCGAAGGCACCCGATACTCTGTCCCCGGTTTTGAGGAGCGAAATGATGGTATTCTCCATGTGCACCTCAATTCCTTGGTGAATACCGTGATCTTGTAGGGCGCGAATCATTTCTAATCCCGTCCTGTCACCGACGTGTGCGAGGCGCGGGTATTGGTGTCCACCGAAATTCCGCTGAAGGATGCCCCCATCTTGTGTCCGGTCAAAGAGTGCCCCCCAGGCTTCAAGTTCACGTACACGGTCTGGTGATTCTTGGGCGTGGAGTTCTGCCATTCGTGCATCGGAGAGATACTGTCCGCCGCGCATGGTGTCAGCGAAATGCACACGCCAACTGTCTCTTTCGTCAACGTTTGCCAAGGCAGCGGCGACACCACCCTCCGCCATAACGGTGTGTGCTTTGCCAAGCAAAGATTTACACACGAGTCCGACTTTAAGGTCGCCTACTGCAGCTTCAATGGCGGCACGAAGTCCAGCCCCACCAGCTCCAATTATTAATACATCATATTCATGGGTTTCGTAAGATGCCACGCTGAAAATTTCCTCTCTATAAAATATTACTTAAAATGTAATCCAGTCGGTACCCACCGCCGGTGCTATAAAGCGGACATATACATCAGAAAAACCGACCCAACAAAGACTCAGCCATGCCCAGAGCATATGCCGCTCGTTCAAGCAACTAACGCAGTTATACGCCTGTCGACGGACTGGAGCTTTGGAGAGCAGATCGACTGCCCCACCGACCAAGTGACGTAAAGAATGACACCCGAACGTATAACCGCCTAAAAGGACGACATTGCCTGCCAAAATGATAGTGCCTACTCCAATGCCGAAGGTTGTCCCACCGTTTCCGTCGTTGAACCAGAGTGCCTTCCATACATCGTAAGCGAGAATACCGACAACAATGATTGCAATATAAAGGAAATATCTGTGGATGTTTTGTATAATCAATGGAAACGAGTGTTCACCCCTGTAGTTATTACGAGGTTCTGACACTGTGCAAGAGGGTGGATCTGCCCAGAACGCTTTGTAATACGCCCCACGATAGTAGTAGCATGTAAAGCGAAATCCGAGCGGAGCCCACAAAATAAGGACAGCCGGCGTAATGAGTGCTGGCATCCAATCTGGCATCATACCAAACCAACTGTGTTCAACGGTATGTGCATCAGTACCAAAAAGGAGCGGTGAATAGAAAGGCGACAGGTAGGGACCGTGGATGAAATGGGCACCTTCAAAAACACGGAAGGTTGCGTAAACGATGAATGCTCCCAACCCAACAAAGACAGCGAGAGGTTGTAGCCACCATGTATCTTTGCGCTGAGTTTGAAACGGACGGTTTCCTGTTAAGGTGAGTTCTGGATGTTGGGTCATAGACGATTTTTCCTTACCTTAGAAAATAAAAGCGAGATTGTGGTCAGGACGGGTCGTTCAATAACTAACCACGTTTGTTTTGATATTGATTTCTGAATTTATCCAGTAAATTGTATCATGCAATGTGATCTTTGTCAAATTACAGAGCCATTCGGTCAGTATTAACGCACATCCCACAGTAGCACCGTGCCGTCGCCACTACCGCTTGCGATTGTTTTTCCATCTGGGCTGAACGCGACCTGCCAGACGCGTCGCGAATGTCCTGGGAGGATCTTTATCAGTTTACCGGTATCTACATCCCAGAGGTGTATCGTCTCGTCGTCGTTTCCGCTTGCGATTGTTTTTCCATCCAGACTCAGCGACACACAAGAAATCCCATTCGTATTTCCTGCAAAAAGGAGTGCCTCTTGAAGCGTAACTGCATCGTAGATCCAAATGCCGATAGTACTTGCTACTGCCAAAAATCTGTTGTCAGGAGAATACTGAATCTTATTGATTCCACCTTTACCGAGTCGAGCGGTGGCACCTTCAGGTAGTTCCCATTGCGTATAGTCTTGAGCGAAGGTGTTGGGTAAAAGCAGAATTGAAATCAGAAGAAGCGTCAGAAAAGTGGAGAGTAACCTTGTTTTCATCGTGAAGGTTCTCCTTATCCATAGCGTTTTTCACACACGCGTATGCGTCAAGGGTTCCCAACCGAGTAGGCGTTTCGCTTTTGAGAGGTTGATTTCCTTCTGTTCGTGATCTCCCGAGATGAAGAAAGCGTCAAAGCCTTCGTGTTCAACGGAGATAGCAGCGAGATAGGCAGTTGCTAAGTCTTCCTCGTCGGTCCACCAGATGTGCACTGAGGAATCTTTTGGTTGATTGTAACGCTCAAGCCACTGTTCGCGTGTGGAGGGACCTGTGATTCGCAGAGCAATAAGCGACATGCCGTGTTCCCGTGAGAAGTATTCGCAGACCTGTTCGCCGAAGCCTTTGGTTAATCCGTAAACGCCGGGATTATCACGAGGCACGACATCTTCATACGGAAAATTGTTTCGCGTCCGCTCATGCACGGTGAAGGTGCTTGTATAGACAGCGTGTCGAATGCCAGCTTCCTTCGCGGCGTGTAGCACGATATGCAGCCCTTTTGCGTTCACCTCGTAGTTTGCAACAATGTCGCTGAAATCCGCGACAGAGGAACGATCGCTCGTCGGTTGCAGCATTACCATGTAAACTAAGGTGTCCATCCCTTTCAACGCTTCTTGAACAATATCAGGGTCGGTAACGGATCCTTGGATATAATCTATAGAGGTATCTTTGGGCGGATTGAGGTCGAGGACTCGAAAATTGTGATGGCTCTTCATATAAGGGAGCGTCATGGTTCCGACGTGACCGGAACCGCCTATCAGTAGAACGTTCATTGCTTTGCCTCCTATTTTCACCAGGTCCGGTAGGGTTTTTGCTGGGGGTTTTTGCTGGGGTGTTTCTGCGGATTTCTTCATGGTTTGCAACCGCAACCGACTTTGCCGAATTATTTTTTTATCTTCATGGGACTATGCCTCTGTAAACGCTTCTATTACCCTTGGTACGCATAAGCGCGGTGCTGAATCCGCAGGTCAAAATCGTCGTTTGGATCCCATGTCGGCATGTCTGGTGGTACTTCGTAAGGGAACTGCTCCGTGTCGGAGGAATACGGGTTTGTGCGGCGTTCGTGGAGTGCGCGTTGATAGAGTTTGCAACGCTCAGTGAGGAATTCGTTTTGCCACCATTTATATCGCTCGTTCCACCGCGGTGTCCGCTGATCAAAATAGATGACTCTGCGAAGCGTTTCGCTCGTGTTAATTTTGCTACCGTGCAGAACTTTGGTATGATGGAGCAGGATGTCCCCCGGTTCCACCTCTGCAGGTACTGCGTCTTCACGCTCAAAATTGACTTCGCCTCTCTCAATAACCTCCTGTGCCTCTTCAATGCCCCAGAGATGGCTTTTCGGGATGACCCAAACGCACCCATTATCAACAGTCGAATCATCAAGATATATGTCAACGTTGAAGATCGGGTGATTTTCTCGGATTGCATTGCCGTCCCTATGCCATCTGACAGAAGAACCGTGTTTCGGCAGTTTGAAAACAAGGGATTCATAGCATGGGATAAAATCGGGTCCGATGATTCGATGCAGCAGATCCCCGATGAACGGATGGGCAAGTAACCGCAGGGAGAATTCGTTCGGATGGGAATGCAGATAGGTCAGATAATAAGGGATCCGTTCCGGTCCACGGTTGCACCACTCATCTGCCGGTCCGCCTGCCAAAATCTCGTCAATAAGCCGTTGACTTTCGGTTTGCGTAACAGCGAGTTCATCGGGTTGGATAACCTCTTTCAGAATGAGATAGCCGTTATCGTTGAAGAATTGGATTTCGTTATCAGTTATTTTTCGCATAAATATTGTTCCTATTTCTGCCTGAATTGTATCAGGCATTTGAAATGTTGCCCCTTGCAATTGCGGTGTGCCATGCCGAAACAAATTCTCGGACGGATTGGTATCGTAACTGTTTGTCCGCATTTGTTGCCTTTTTCGCGACGCTCCACATAGCATCGTTTCCCTTCCAATCATTTCGGGCATCGCTGTTGTTAGCGAGCAATACGAACGCTGTACGCCCTAACATAAAGACGTTTGTTCTTTCGTCGATGCGTTCGCCTTTCTGAAATTCCTCTGGTGCCATAAAGCGACTTGAACCATACAACCGTCCTCGGTCATTTATAAAGGGTCCCGGATGATAGAAGTCGAAATCGAACAGATGCACCTGTTTTTTCTCAAAGTCATAAATAATACTGCCGTCATAAAAGTCTTCAGCGATGAAGCCTCTTTTTTCGATGAGGATGTGGACATCGTATATGACGTTAAGCGCATCAATAATTTCAGCTGCTGGCAACGCACAAAACCTGTCGCGCGGATGGACTTCATCGGCACTGAGTTCCTTTTCCGGACGCAGCCCCTCGCCATCTATCCAGTCGTAGACCAGTGTGAATCCATTTGGTGTGGTGAAAGTATTGTGCAATTGAGAGACTGCTTCGTGCTGGACAGCGGCATGAAAACGAACGGCTTGCTTGAGCCACGTGACATTTTGTGGCGTGTTACCGTGTTTGACGAACCAACGTCGGTTGTCCACTACCGTCTGGAATGACTGATCCCTTGAGTCGTATACTGGAAACCGATATGTGATTTCGCCGATCTGTTTCAGGTATGTTTCGATATCTGTATCAATTCCCGTAACGTCCAGAAGTGGGTGTCCAGTGGGCATTTCATTTATCCTCATTAGTTTTATCAGATTAAAATGATAGGATACACTAAACCAAGAAAAAAGTCACGTTTTCTTTTATAGTCCTACCTAAGCGCGCCTTATGGTGTGTTAACCTGCTTGCATTCTACAGATAAGGTGTCAGATCCCAGAGAAGAATGGAGCCATCAAAACTCGCACTTGCCAAGAGTTCATTGTTCGGTGAAAAAGCAAGTCCCTGCACGTCTGTTGGATGTCCCAAAAATGTGGCGATCAACTTACCTGTTTCAACCTCCCACAAATGGATAGGAACCTTCTTAAAACCTGGCTGCCACCACATACCACCAGCCAAGTACTTTCCACATGATGAAAATGCTAACGCCATCATATTATCATAATGTTTGGGTAAAGATATACGTTTATGGATTTGACTCTGTTTTATGTCCCACAACAGGATTTCTGGTTGTTTTAATTCTCCGCCACATGCTAAATATGAACCGCATGGCGAAAAAGCGAATTTAATATATATCCCATTCACTGGTGCTGTTTCCTCACTTTGTATGACTGCGGAAATTTCACGGAGGCTAACATCCCATAACATGTAATCTGGTAACATATAATCTGGTGCTTCCTCTCCGCCACAAGCCACATACAAACCGCACGGAGAAAACCCGCCTACATTCCCAACCTTATCGCCTGGAAATTCATGTATCTCTTCACCGTGTTCGACATCCCATAGTCGCGCAGACTTACCACAAAATTCTTGACTTAGAAGAAATTTGCCATCTGGACTGAATTCCAATAGTGTAATTTGGGATTGGTCGTGAGGTAGGTATTTGAGTTGATGTTTGAGTTTACATTGTTCATGTCCACTTTGTGCATTCCATACTACGATTGTTCCTTCCTCATCAGCACATGCGAGAAGGTTTGCTGCGGGTGTAAATGCCTGCTGCACCCATGCTTTATCGTGCCCGGTAAATTCAGCAATTGGCGACTCAATGTTTTCACTGTCCAGGAGTGTGACGGTTCCTTCATTAATGCTAACAATATAACTATCACCATTGGAAAATGTGAATAGGTGTTGTCTTCCTCCGGTTCGTCGTGGACGCTTGCTTTCAATATCCCATAAAAAAGCCTCAGCATAGTACCTCGACTCAACTGCCAACGTTTCGCCATTGCCTGAAAATATTACTGAATTTGGGTCAAAAGTAGGCTGATAGTCAGATTCTTGCGTATGCAAGTTTCCAAAGAACCACACCTTGATGCCGCCCTCTCCAGATTCGTGTGCCAATTGTGATCCGTTTGAAAAACGGACTGTTCCATGTGTTCCGCCAATGTCCTCTATAGTAGAATAGAGCTTCTCATTGCTTTCCAAAGCCCATACAGTAATGATACTGTCACGAAACCTTTCAATATAGGAAATTGCCGTTGCACGCAGAACACCTTCCGGTGAGTAAGATGGATTCATGTCTGCGTCACCATAATCGGTGTATATCTGAATCTGTTGCCAGTTAGCCGTGTCCCAGACGCGGACTGTTCCATCCTCTTCTCCACCGGCGGCAAGAAATCTACCACACGGCGAAAAACAGAGGCGATAGACTGAACCAGTGTGTCCGGTGAGGCAGGCAACACGTTTCCCGCTTTCCGTGTCCCATACTATTATGGATTCAGCATCGCTATCTGCCCCGGCACGACCTGTGGACGCAAGCAGATGAGTATCAGGTGAAAAGGCGATCGGCATGAAGCTACCGCCTTTTTCGGGTTCACACCTAAATTTCTCAAGAAGTTCGCCCGTTTCTGGGTGCCAAAGGTGGACAGTTCCAGTAGTGCTGTCACTTGTAGCGAACCATTGACTGTTAGACGAAAAGGTGAAATGATTCCATTCTGTTTCTATCTGCGTCACACGTAGACCTTGCTGTACGTCCCACACCTCTATATGGCTCTCCCAGTCGCTGATAGCGATCCATTTTCCGTTAGGCGAAAAAGTGGCTACAAATACGCCTCGTTCCGCACCCCATAATGCGATAGGTGACATCGTTTCCACTTCATACCACCAGAGTCCTACCCTTGTTCCCACAGCAAGATAATATCCATCCGGGGAGAACACCAGATCCTCCACAAGCCCCTGTCCCAATCGAGCAATCGCGCCTTCGGGGAGTGCCCAAGTTGTCGCATCATCGCCTGCACCGACTGGGGCAGGAATTACTAATTTTTTGTCTTCCATCAAAATATCTCCTTGTGTTCTACAGATAAGGTGTCAGATCCCAAAGGTAAATCACGCCATCGTGTCCGCCGCTTGCTAAAAAAGTGCCGTCCTGCGAAAACGCGAAGCATTGGACATCAGTGGTGTGTCCCCAAAAAGTAACAATATTTTTACCACTCGCAACCTTCCACAAGCGGATGGGCACTTTTTGCAGACCCGACTGCCACCAGGCACCGGAGACTAAATATTGTCCGCACGGCGAAAAACAGAATGCAATAGGTTGTTGGCTTTCTTCGGGTTGTGGGAGTGTCATGAGTGTTTTACCGTCTGTCGCATCCCAAAACATAATGTCTCCCTTGTGTCCACCGACAATTATATCACCAAGTGGTGAGAACGCTATTCCAACGGCGGTATAACGATACACGCTCTTTCCTTGTGGTGGAGGTAAATCCATCTCGGTAATCTGTTCGCTTGTATCAATATCCCACAATAGGGCAGTTCGATCTATTGAGATACTCGCAAGCCGTTTTCCGTCAGGACTAAACGCCAACGCCCCAATAGATTTTGGGTGTCCTGTAAGTATGGCACACTTTTCCCAATCCCCTCTCATATCCATATCATTTACTGAAGGCTTATATTTCCACACATAGATGTTCCGATCTATGCCAGCGGCAGCGAGTCGGTGTCCCGTTGGCGTGAGTGCCTCACTACCTGTTCTCAATAACAGCCCCGGTTCAGGGATAGGGATTTCAGCAATGGGTTCGCCGTTTCCAAACTCCCATACTTTCCAGATGTCTTCGTCTTGGCTGGTAGAAAAGATTTTCCCATTGGAAGATGGGTAGACATCAAGTATTTTACCAGGTCCAGGTAAGTCTGTTGCAGTTGGACGTTGTGCAGTCTTACTTGCAACATCCCATAGAAGTCCCGTCCGCCCTCGGTACGCAGTTACTAACATTTTATCGTCCGGTGCAAAAACTAATGAACTCACAGTACCACTATGCCCTTGAATGGTTGGGAGTGGGTGAACAGTCGGTTTGTCTTTCGTCCATATTTTAATCCCGTGGGGGTCGCTGCAAGCCAATTGTGTGCCACTCTCTGAAAAACGAACAAAACTGGATTCGGGTTGATGTTCAAATGTGTCAATTTTTTCATCTTTTTCTAAATGCCATACCTCTGCCTTAGGTTCAGACGAAAAAACTGCAGCTGCAATTAATCCTCCCTCTGGTGGATAATATGGATACATCCAAGCGTCTTTATATCCGGTATAGGTTCCCTCTAAACGTTCGTTTTCCACATTCCAGACCTGAATTGTACCCTTGAAACCACCAGCACCAAGGAACCGTCCACACGGCGAAAAACAGAGGCGCTTCAACCTTTCAGACCAGTCAAACTGGGCAATTTGTTCACCGGTCTCCACACACCACACCGCGATGAATTCAGCACACTTACCCGCCAGCAAATTTAGATCTTGGGAAAAGCAGGTAGGATAGACATCATGAGTATATGGGATTTCAGTTTCACTGAGTTGTGTGCCGGTGCGCGGGCACCAAACCTGAATCTTCATGTTACGCTCGCGTCGTTTATTGAATACAACGAGGCGTTCTCCATCTTTGGAAAAAACAGGCTTGATAAGACCGAAACGATCCGACTTCTTTGTAAACTCCATCTCAGCAATGCAAACCTCGTTCTGGATGTCCCAAACCCTGAGTGCTTCGTGAAGTGTGTGTGCGGCAATCCATCGGCTATCGGGTGAAAATGCAACATCTTGAATATATCCCCTATCTGTCTCCCACAGCGCGATGGGAGACAACGTGGAAAGTTCATACAACCAGAGACCTATCCTTGTTCCAACCGCGAGATATTGTTCATCTGGGGAGAATGCTATATCAAACCCACTACCCCTCCCTAATCTGGCAATCGCGCCTTCAGGGAGTGCCCATGTGGCTATGTTGCTGTCGTCAATACTAAACGAAGTGGCTGCTTGCGTCTTTCTATTTTCCACAAAAATATCTCCTTATATTCTACAGATAAGATTTCAAGTCCCAGAGGTAGATTGCCCCATCATGTCCACCACTTACGAGAAGGGTGCCATCCTGTGAGAATGCGAAACACTGGACATCGGTGGTGTGTCCCCAGAACGTGGCAATGTTTTTGCCTGTTGCGACCTCCCATAAGCGGATAGGCACCTTCTGTAGACCCCGTTGCCACCACGAACCGGAAAGTAAGTAATGTCCACAAGGTGAAAAACATAGTGTAATTGGTCGCCCATTTCCTTCGGGTTGTGGGAGGGTCATGAGCACTTTCCCATCTGCCGCGTCCCACAATGTAATTTCTCCCGACTTGCCACCAGCAATGATATCTCCGTTCGGCGAAAACGCTATCCCAGCGTCTTTCTCATAATTTGTCGAAGATGTTAAAGGAAGTTCAGCAATCTGTTTCCCCGAATCAACATCCCACAAACCGGCTTTGCAATCCCGGGACTTTGAGATACTTGCGAGTCGTTTTCCATCAGGACTAAATGCCAATCCGTTCAGGCTGAATCTCAACCCATCAATAAATTCCGCATCGTTGATGACCGTAGTGTATTTTTGCCAATTTTCGCTTTCGGTGATGTCATTTAAGGGTGACATACACTCCCAGATATGTATGTTGTTGTCTTGATCCGCGCTTGCAATCCGATGCCCTGTGGGGGCGTACGCTTTGGCGCGCCCCAAAGCCTCTTCGGGTCCGGTAAGTTCAATAAGAGGTTCATTCTTACCGACCTCCCGCACGTTTAAGTCATCTCCATATTGATTGATAGAAATGATTTTCCCGTTGGGAGAACGATAAACGTTATGTGAAGTCGCGGGCAGTTTTTCGTTATGTGGTTGGTATGAACGTCTACTTGCGAGGTCCCACAGGTGGATATTGTCACGCCAAAATCCGGCGGCAAGTGTCTTTTCATCAGGTGAAAAGACTAACGTATCCATCGTAGGAATATGTCCATGAAGGGTTAAAAGTGCGTGTGAAGGACCTTCCGCTTTCGCCCAAATTTTGATTTCACTACGGGTTTCGACTGCTAATTGTTTTCCGCTGCTCGAAAAACAGGTAATCCAATTATTCCCTCGATGTTCAAACTCGTCAAGTTTTTCGTTCTGTTCTATATTCCAGACCTCAACCTTGCGTTCAGAAATCGCAGCGGCAACCAACCCACCCTCTGATGAGTAATGTGGAAACATCCGGGCATCTCCATAATCAGTGTGAATCGTTTCCGGTCGTCCTTTTTCTAAATCCCAAACCCAAATTGTACCATCCGAACTACCAGCAGCAAGCTGCCTTCCATCGGGTGAAAAGCGGAGGTTCTGCATCTCGTCGGGGTATTCCGTGAAACAACCGATTCGTTCTCCCGTCTCGACATTCCATATAATGACAGATTCGGGATCAGAATCCCTCTCGCTCTTTTTTCCTACCAACAACCTTGCATCAGGAGAAAATCGGTATGGATGAATATCATAGGAGTATCGGATTTCAGTTTCGCTGAGTTGTTTTCCAGTGTGCGGACACCAAACGTATATTTTCCCATGACTGCTAAAACTAATCGATGCAATGCGCTGTCCGTCTTGAGAGAAGACAGGTTTAGAAATATCGCTCCTGCCGTGATCGTTTACTTCGCCTATACAAACACTGCGTTCAAGATCCCATATCTTTAGATCCCCCGCAAAAGTGTGTGTGACAATCCGACGATTATCAGGGAAAAATGTGACAGAGTTAGTCATCCCACGTTCCGTGTCCCAGAGTGTAATTGGAGATAATGTAGGGAGTTCGTACAACCAGAGTCCGATTGCTGATGCTACTGCGAAGGACTGTCCATCCTGTGAGAATGCCATATCGCGGATACTACCCCGTCCTAACCGAGCAATCGCGCCTTCAGGAAGTGCCCACGTCGTCACATCCTCACCTTCTACACTCAGGGGCGTAGGGGTAAGGGAATTTCTATTTTCCATGAAAATCTCCTACGAAGCACCTGTAATCTATGTTTAGCAGGCGCGGTTTGGTTCATGTTATCTGGCAGGAAAACTACGTACAAAACGGTTGATGAGAAAAACAGGGTTGGAGAAAAATAAAGCACGGCTGACTGCTGATTGCTGATAACTGACTGCTAATAAATATCTGCTTGCATGCTTTATTAAAATAATATATCATATTATGTATCAGAAATTCAATCTTTTTCTATTTCAAAATACAGGAAACTCCTTTATGCGACATAACCTCTTCGTCCCTAACAAAATGCCTTATGCTAAAGGAAAAAACCGGCCAGATGTCCCGTGTATTCTGTGTGCAATCGTTGAAAAGAATGATAAAGTCGAACGCCTTGAGGTACATCGAACCGAGCGTTTTACCATATCGCTTAACCTCTATCCTTACAGTCCGGGGCACCTCTTAATCTTTCCAAATCGGCATATCGTTGATGTACGGGAATTGAATCAGGAAGAGGTTCAAGAACTTCACGAACTCCAATGTCTCTGTTTTGAGGTGTTGACGCGTGCGTATCAGCCACGTGGCTTCAACGTTGGGTATAACATGGGTGATGCTTCCGGTGCGAGCATCCCGCATTATCATTTGCACATTGTCCCGCGATACCCGCGTGAATTGGGGTTTATGGACGTTATCGGCGGCGCACGCATCATCATTGAGGACCCGAACGCGACGCAGGAGAAGCTTGGACAGATATTTCAGGAATTGGCAATATAGTTTTTAGTTGTCAGTCTTCAGTTTTCAGTTAAAAGGTTTCCTGTAGCGGTCAAGAAGTTTACAAGTGTGTCTAAAGTTGCGAAGTGTACTAAAGGTGTTGACCACTTTACTATGGGAAACACCCAAGCAAAAACACTTTAGCACATTTCACGGACTTTAAAACTTTCCGACAACCGATAACTGATAACTGACAACCACCCTCCAAGAAAGGAAAAGCATAATGAGTAATCTCGCTTATGATCTTTTAGCCGAAAAGTTAGAAAAACAGGGCATTCAGATAGAAACGGTCAAAGACCATCTCAAAACGCAGCACATTGAAACACCTTCGTGGGGTTACGGTAATTCCGGCACCCGATTTGGGGTCTTTGAACAATCCGGCGCGGCACGAAATGCAGCAGAACGCTTGGAAGACGCTGCCACCGTTCACCGCTTCACTGGCATTGCTCCTACCGTTGCGCTCCACATCCCGTGGGATAAAACAGACGATTGGGGTGCCTTGAAACAGTACGCCGCGGATGTCGGTATCGGCATCGGTGCAATCAACCCGAACGTCTTTCAAGATCAGGTGTATAAACTCGGAAGCGTCTGCAACCCGGATGCCAATATCCGCCGCCTCGCGATTGATCACATGCTGGAGTGTGTTGACATCATGGAGAAGACAGACTCCGATCTGCTCAGTTTGTGGTTCGCAGACGGCACTAACTTCCCCGGTCAGTCGAACTTCAGGAAGCGCAAGCGGTGGATGGAGGAAGCATTAGCCGAAGTCTACGATGCCCTTCCAGATGCCACCCGTATGCTCATCGAGTATAAGTTCTTTGAGCCAGCGTTTTACCATACCGACCTCGCCGATTGGGGAACTGCTTATCTTATGGCGACGAAACTCGGTGAGAAAGCGCAGGTCCTCATTGACTTGGGGCATCACCCACAAGGCACGAATATTGAGTTCATCGTTGCCTATCTGATTGACGAGGGGAAACTCGGTGGATTCCACTTCAACTGCAGGAAATACGCCGATGACGATCTGACGGTGGGGTCTATCAATCCACAGGAACTTTTCCTGATTTACACCGAGTTGGTCGCCGCGGAACTTGATCCCAATACGGAAACCGACATCGCTTACATGATTGATCAGAGCCACAATCTGAAGCCGAAGGTAGAAGCGAGTATCCAATCTGTTTGTAATCTCCAAAAGGCATATACAAAGGCACTGCTCGTTGACAGGGAAGCACTCGCAGCCGCGCAGGATGCCGCTGACTTGGTTGAAGCGGAATCCATCCTCCAACGCGCGTATGAAACGGATGTGAATCCGCTTTTAGAACAGGTCCGCTTGGAAATGGGACGCGACCCGCACCCGTTGGCAGCCTATCGCAAGAGCGGCTATTACGAGAAGATTAGTGCTGCGCGTGTCGGTGGTGAAAGCCAAGGCTGGGCATAGGAATGGAAGGATAGACACAAAAGTTGGAAGTGTGGAAGGTTGGAAGTGTGGGGCACTTATCCTTCCTTTCTTCCATCCTTCCAGTCAAACTCTTTTAATCCCATAAGCAAACGCAAGAATTTTGCGTTCGTCTCATAAAAAATATGACCAAAATTAAAATCGGAATTGTCGGTTCGGGCGGGATGGCACGGCATCATCTCGCCCGATTTTCACCAATGGAGACCGCTGAAGTCGTAGCAATCGCCTCCAGAAATCAGCGGACAGGAACACAACTTGCTGCAGCACATAACGCCGTATTTATCCCCGAATGGCATCGCCTTGTTCAACGCGAAGATATAGACGGCATCGTTATCTGTACGCACAACGACAGCCACGGTGAGATTATCCTCGAGGCGTTACAGGTGGATAAACATGTTTTTGTGGAATATCCATTCGCCAGTGATGTCGGTGAAGGGGAGGCAGCACTTCGGATCGCTGAGGAGCGCGGGCGCGTTCTCCGAGTCTCACATCCAGAAGTTGTCTCCAACACGCACAAGGCACTCAAGCAGAAAATAGGCGAACTTGGCGATTTACTGCTCACTTCTTTTGTGCGCCTTACGCCGGGACGCGGTGCCCGTCCTGAGATTCTCTTCAATCTGCCTGTGTCAGGTACACCTACCCACTTTTTCATCTACCATATCTATCCGATTGTAGATTTCTTTGGTGGTGCCTCGTCTGTTAAAAAGAGTGCTGTCTATGAAGGACTAAAGGAAAATGGGCAATACGACCGATTTGTCAACACACTCACCGTTGAATTCAAACGTGGTGGCATTGGACAGTGGACATGGGCAGGCGGTGTTGCAATTAACGCCTCTGAGGAACATGAGCGTTACGTCCTCACCGAGGGGACGATAAGCGATGCTGGCGATGAATGGCACTGCACGACACCCGCTGGTGTAACGCCAATCTCTATACCGGATTCCCCACAACTGACGCTTCAGGAATTGTGGCTCTCTGAAATCCGAGATGCTGCCGACCAACCCCCAAATTTGGAAGATGCGAGGGTTGCCCTTGAGGCGATCCGTATCAGCCTTGCGTCCGAATAATCTATGTCAACGTCTGCTGAAACCACGCAACCGATTTAGCGATGACTGCTTGCTCCGAGGCAACGGTGTTGAAGGTGTGGTCGCCCTTATCAATAATCTCAAGTGCTGTCGAAGCGTCGCGTTCACGCATGAGTTCGTAATAGCGTTTGCCGTGAGAGACTGGCACGACATCATCAGCACTGCCGTGGATAACGAGGAGCGCGCCTGTAAACTGCTGAATAAGAGCGGAAGGCGATATGTTGGGGAGTTCTTCATAGAACGCCTTCCCGACGATGTTTGGGTTTAGCTGCGCGATCTCCTCTGGTGTTGGTGTGTGTTTGGACCTCTCCAAGATTTCCTGTTTCCGATCTGGTGGGTCGTCCGAGAGCGGTGCCCACATCACTGTTGATTTCACGCGCGCATCTTGCCCAGAAACACACGCCGCGACGCACCCACCCATGCTCAACCCTAAAATGCCGATGCGTTCAGGGTCTACGCCTTGCATGGTACTGAGGACATCAATTGACTTGATAGCATCGGAGATCTCACCGCCGATGGTCATCTCTGAAAAATCTCCGGCACTGTCTCCTGAGCCGCGAAAATCAAAGCGAAGCACGTAAAAACCAATAGAGGCGAGTTCCCGCGCAGTCTTAACAAATATTCTGTGTGGCTCGACCTTTGTTCCAGTGAATCCGTGCAAGAAGACAACTGCGGGACATAATGCATCGCAATGCGTCGGTGAATGCAATATCCCGTTTATCTGTTGTGCTTGATTGTAAAATACGACCGGTCTTTCCATCTTCTTTTTTCTCCTCTTTTGTCTTGACATTAAAGCCTATTTATGTTAAACTTATTATATAATAACTTCTAATTTCATTCAGGTGTTGCATCGCATGGAATCGAAGCCGATAGGTTTACAGGGACCTTCTTTTTTACGGAACATATTTGAAACTGCCGTTGTCTTCCTCTATCCGGCGGAATGCCGGGTCTGTGAAGAATTCCTTGGGGTTACATCTGTGCCTTATATCTGTGCAAACTGCTGGCAGGATATTCAATTCCTTGAACCTCCTTGGTGCGATATATGTGGCACGCCGGGTGTGAACGGACTTTGCGATGCGTGTGCGATTTCCCCGCCGCGCTACGGCAAACTCAGGTCTATAGCATTTTATCAGACAACGCTCCAAGAGGCAATACGTCTCTTCAAATTCGAGAAGAAGAAGGTGCTTGCGCAACATCTGATTCGGTTGATAAACGCACATATACCCACGGACTGTCGTATTGCAGAATACGACTTTGTTCTGCCTATCTCGATTCATAGAAAGCGTTTACGAGAACGAGGCTTTAATCAGGCGGCACTCCTTGCCAACGCGATTGCGGGTGCAGAGGGTGTGCCGGTTCTCACAGACGTGCTGGTTCGGCATCGGTATACGGTGGCACAGAGTCGTTTGGATAGAGAAGCCCGCCAGCAGAACATCATCGGTGCTTTTGGGATCCGGAACCCAGAGATTATCCGTGGAAAACGGCTTCTGATTATTGACGATGTTTTTACAACCGGTGCTACAATCCGTGAAGCGGTTAGCGAATTATGGACTGCCGATCCAGTTGAAATCGACGTTTTGACAGTGGCGAGAACTTTAGCGTCTTGAAAATCGTGAAACTTTTTCATATATACTTTCGTTTTATACAATGTCCGCGCTCGGACGAAGTTTGCAGGTGTGTCTTTTCTCCATGAGGCGGTTGTCGCCTTTGAAAGCTGCACCCAAAAACTACTTATCATGAAGCTAATTCCCTGAATCTGTAGTGAAGGAGGCTGCACCTTTGCACTTAAACAGCATCAAAATTCGTGGATTTAAGAGTTTCGCCGAAGATGTTGAATTGATACTCGAACCGGGTGTCACTACAATTGTCGGACCCAACGGTTGCGGAAAAAGCAACGTGTCCGATGCCATTCGGTGGGTACTTGGAGAACAGAGTGCCCGCGCCCTTCGGTGTTCTTCTATGCGCGACCTACTTTTCAACGGGGGTGCCAATTTTGCCCCTGCCCAGAAAACAGAGGTGGCACTGCGTTTTTCAAATAATGGGCTTGCCAATCCGGATGCGCCCGTACAAGACACCGCCAATGTTGCCCTTCAGGCTCCTGAAGTTGAGGTATGTCGGCACCTCGGACGCGACGGTGAAAGCCGCTATCTGATTAATCAGAGCCCGTGCCGTCTCCGCGATATTAGTGAACTCTTTATGGATACGGGTATCGGGGTTGATGCCTACTCCGTCATGGAGCAGAGCAAGATTGATGTAATCCTAAACGTGCGCCCGGAAGAACGCCGCTTTCTATTTGATGAAGTTGCTGGCATTACGAAATATAAACACCGAAAGAAAACAGCACTCCGTAAACTTGAGCAGACCGAGCAAAATCTCGTCCGTATCAACGATGTGATACAGGAATTACAACGCGAAACTGAAGAACTCAAAACGCAAGCGGAACAAGCGCAGCACTATAACACACAACAAGCGCAGTTAAAGCAGTTTGAGTTGAACCTCGCGCACAGGGAATACGATAAACTCCGCACGGATTATAACCAAGCCCAAGCGGATTTAGACGAGATCCTCACCAGTGTCGCGGGTGCTTCTGAAACGCTTAAAGCTGCCGAGGAACGCATTGAAAATTCCACAAACCGCCAATCTGAATTGGATGAAACTATCCGTGCCGGACAGACGGCACTTCGTGAGATTGAAACGAACATTGAGCAGATTGAACGTCAGATCGTTCTTCACAAGGAACGTCAGCTCAACATCCAAAAGCAGCGCGAGCGTGCACTCCAGACGCTTGAATCCTTAAAGGCACAACAAAAAGCCGTTCTCACACAGCAACGCGAGCGCACCCAAGAGTACCAAAAACTTGAAGCATCCAGCAAAATAGAGGAAAGCCGATTGGCGGCACGTCAGCAGCTGCTCACACAACTCGCCGAACGCATCACTGCCGCTAAGGAGTCTGTGCAAGAGGCGCAGACTGCCTTACAGGAGACCGCAACCGAATTGGAAACCCGCGAGCGCAAACGTCTCGCAATTGAGCACGATTTGAATAGCACCGAGGGAAATCTCCATCGCCTGAAAGAAAATACAGAGGCTTTGGACACCGAACTCAAGACTGCTACTGATGTGCACGCTACGGTCCAACGCGCCGAAACACAACTGAAAGCAGAACTGGTTCATATTGAAGCCGAGAGAAATCACGTTGAAACGAACCTGCAGGAAAATCAGGATGCCCTCCGCAAGATTGAAGCCGAAATTCAAGGTTTACAGAATACGTTAGGCAGTAATGTCTCACGGCTTAAATCGCTACAGGAATTGCAATCTGCTTATGAAGGATACTACGCTGGTGTTCGGGCGGTAATGCAGGCAAAAACCCGCTATCCGGATCAGTTTCAGGGTGTCTGTGGTGTTGTTGCCGAACTGCTCGCGACGGATGCTGAGTATGAGGTCGCGATAGAGGTCGCACTCGGTAGCGATATTCAGAGTGTTATTACTGAGACTGCTGAGGATGCGCAAAGTAGTGTTGCTTTCCTTAAAAAGCATCGCGCGGGTAGGGTGAAGTTTCTCCCGCTTGATTTTATACGCGAACGCAGATTCTATGATGAGGCACTGCTCAACGAACCCGGTGTCATCGGCATCGCGCAGGAATTGATTGACTATGACCATGAATATGAGCCTGCGATGCAACATCTGTTGGGTAATACACTCGTCATTGAGGATTTGGATGTTGCTGTCGCTCTTACCCGTCAATTCCGTCCGAGGGCACGTCTCGTTACTTTAGATGGAGATGTCATTGATACGTCTGGAGCTATCACTGGCGGTCAAACGAATCAGAGACAGAGTGGGTTACTCCGTCGCGCTCGCGAACTTGAAACGCTCGAAAATGAGATCGGGAAATTGACACAGAGCTCAAATCGAAAGGTTGAGAAGCGTAAGGCGTACGCCGCGAAAATAGCGGATTTGCAAAACACGCGGCGGACGCTCACTGCACAATGGCAAGATAAGCGGGTTGAGCAAGCATCGCTGACGAAAGACATGGAGCAGGCGAACCTTCAGGTTGTTCGACTTGAACAGCAACTCGCCGAGATTCGGACAGAAAACCGAAAATTAAGCAAAGCCGTCGATGCATCACGCGAGGAACAGCAGGCACTTGAGACTGAAATCGCGGAATTGACGCAGAAGAGTACTCGCACGCAACGCTGGATTGAGCGCGTATCCGAACAAATTGAGAGCGAAAACAAGAAACATGCTGAAGTCGCCGGGAGCTGCCAAGAGATGGAAGTCTTTTTGGCAGGGCAGCATCAGAAATTGCAGGGTTTGATGTCCGAGATAAAGACGTTTGAAGAGACACAACAGCGGACAGAAAAGGATATTGCTGAACAACAAGCGGTTATTGACGCAGATGAACAGACCAAGATTGACCTCGGTGAACAGGTAGAAGTGGCGCAACGCGAGTTCCTCCGGTTAGAGGCGGATCGCGCTGAGGCTGAAGCGCATGTTGAGGAACTGACAGAGGAACGTGAGAAACTCCTCCAAGAGGTAACCGTTCTCCAAAAAGAGATGCGCGCAACCCGTAGAAACTTCGAGAAACAGAACCGAGAGCGTCATAAGCTTGAGGTCGCAACGACCCAGCTGGAGATGCGCATAAAATCAGTTTCAACCCGCATCCACGATAAATATCAGGTCTCAATTGATGCACTGCCCCCGTTGGGGGATAATGAACAGGCAATGGACGAGATTGATCTGTTGGATAGCGTTGAAAAGTTGAAGGCGGAAATCTCCGCGATGGGTGCAGTAAATCTCAAGGCGATCGAGGCTTACGAGGAACATAAGAAACGCCAAGATTTCCTTGTTTCCCAGCGCACGGATCTCGAACAGTCCATGCAAGCCACCTATCAGGTGATACAGAAAATTAACCAGACCTCGAAGGATGTATTCCTTGAGACCTTTGAAAAGGTACAGGCGAACTTCCAAGAGGTTTTCGCACAACTCTTCGGCGGCGGCGAAACGGAATTGCTATTGACAGATCCGTCTGAAGTGCTTGATTCGGGGATTGACATTATTGCGCGTCCGCCGGGCAAACGTCCGCAGAGCATCACGCAGCTTTCCGGTGGTGAACGTTCATTGGTTGCGATTGGGCTCCTGTTTGCTGTTTTCAAGATTAAACCGAGTCCTTTCTGTGTCCTTGACGAGGTTGATGCCGCGCTTGACGAGGCGAATGTGCTCCGTTTCACCAATCTTATCCGTGCCTATGCCGAGAATACACAGTTCGTTATTATCACGCACAACCGTCGCACGATGGAGATCGCTGACGCGATGTACGGTGTGACGATGGAACAGGCGGGTATCTCAAAAATTGTCTCTGCTAAGTTTGCTGAGTAGCCATAATGGATAGATTGAATCGTGAGCAACTCACAGTTATACCGCTGACTGAACGCCGACACAAGATGACGGTGGCAGACGTTTATGCGTTAGATGCGGAACCTCCACCCTATGAAAACCCACACCTCCACACTGTTGCAGATCGAATCGTTGAAGCACATCGCGCGGGAAGACAAGTCATCTGGATGATGGGCGCGCACGTCATGCGGCGCGGCAACTCTCGCTTTATCATCGATTTGATGGAACGTGGTGTCATCACACATGTCGCTACCAATGGCGCGTGTGCCATCCACGATTTTGAACTCGCCCACATCGGGGCAACGCTTGAGGATGTGGAAGACTATATCTGGGACGGTAAGTTCGGCAATTGGGAGGAGACGGGACGCTACCTGAACGAGGCAATTGTTCGGGGGTATGAGGATAAACTCGGTTTCGGGGAAGCGGTCGGTCGATTAATCCAAGAAGGTGAACAGGGTATCCCTTTTCCGCATCGCGACGTAAGCATGTTCGCCGCGGCGTATCGGTTGGGTGTGCCGTTCACCGTTCACAAAGGCATCGGCTATGACATCATTGACCAGCATCCTTCCGCTGATTATGCCGCAATGGGGTGGACAACAGGCGAGGATTTCCTCCGGTTTGCGCACAGTGTCTCACAATTGGAAGGCGGTGTTTTTCTGAATCTGGGTTCCGCTGTTATGGGACCTGAAGTTTATCTCAAAAGCCTCTCAATGGCACGCAATATCGCAACCCAGCGCGGTGAAGAGATTCGGCATTTCACGACTGCGAACTTTGACCTGATTGATTTTCCCGATTTCCAAGACGAGGGAGAGACTACCGATGCGCACTACTACCACCGTCCGAAAAAGACGATTCTCATCCGTACAGTGAAAGATGGCGGTGAGGGGTATCACATTTCTGGGGATTTCTCGGTGACTATTCCACAGTTATACCGTTTGATAACTACGTTTCTGTGAATAGTTTATTTGTTCGGTCATTGTTCTGAAAAAAATTGCACATTTCACATCAATGTTAATAGACGCTGCTCCGATGTCCAACTTCGTGAACAACAATCGTTCTTGTTTGTCTATTGAAGGTGTAGATAACTCGATAATCATCAGCAATACGTAAACGGAACTTGCCTCTATGGGGGCCTCGAAGAGCCTCGTGGCGATGTGTATCACAATTTTCGCATAACCATTCCAATTTATTGAGGATTCGTGTCCGGATTGTGCCATCTAAACGCCGTAAATTTGACCTTGCACGTGCCCTGAACTCTAACGTGTACATTTCAACTTAACCCCGAGCTCTTTGGCGACCTCCTCAAGTGGAATTAATTCAGCAGTGCCAGCTTCGACCTCTGCAACGCTCCGTTCTAACCTCTCAGCCACCTCCGGACGCAATTCTAACCCTTCATCTGGGTCATAATAATAATCTTCAAGAAACTGTTCCAACTCCAAATAGCACACAAAAAATTCAAGGAATGCCGATTTCAGCTGCTCTGTCATGGCAACCGATGGTGCTGCTTTCTGTAATTTAGCAACTCGCTCGCGCGCTGCAAAAAGTTCCCAATTCGTAAGCGTTTCCATCAGCACGCGGAATTCGTCATCTGATAACGCCGAAACCTTTATCTCCGGTTGCGGATCGGTGATCAGCGGTCTGTCGCTCATCCGTCGTGCTATGCGTCCTGCAGGCGAAGTTTTTCGCACAGCTTCTACAGCTGCGACGCGCTTCTGCAGGGGCACGAATGTTTCAGATACCTTCAATATTGAGAGCAGATGCGCCTCAGGCTCCTCTAACTCAAATGCCAGTCCGCAATAGCCTTCGTAAAACTCTTGGAACTCAGTTTCCAATGTCTCTCTATCTGCGTTCTCGGTCAGCAAAGAGACAAGTCGTTCGCGGGATTCAAAGAGCGGACGGTCTACTATCGGCACAAGCCAAATGCTGAACTGTGCATGCGTCATTTTTGTTATGTCGTATGTCATTGGATTCTCCTTTCGCTAACCAACCGATGCTATCTCCAAATTACCGCGCCAATGTTTCTGTAACATCCGTTTCAGCAATTGATGCACAGGGGCGTTTAACACTGGATCCGCCTTGATTAATAGTTCCGCCTCTTTTTTCGCTGTCTCCAGCAGTGTGGCATCATGGATGATGTTCGCGATCTTGAAATTCGGGACACCCGATTGGCGGGTGCCGAAGAATTCCCCAGGACCGCGGATATTCAAATCTGCCTCTGCGATCTTGAAACCGTTGTTGGTCCGAATCATCGCCTGAATGCGCTGATAGGAATCGTCCCCTTTCGGAATCGCGAGGAGGTAACACGCCGATTGATGCTCACCACGTCCGACACGTCCACGCAATTGATGCAACTGGGACAGCCCAAATCGTTCAGCGTTTTCAATTACCATCAATGTTGCGTTCGGCACGTCAATGCCGACTTCAATCACGGTTGTTGAAACGAGGATGTCGATGTTCTGTGCGTTGAAGTTCGCCATAACTTCCTGTTTCTCGACAGATTTCATCTGCCCATGTAAAAGTCCGACGCGTAGGTTAGGGAACACCTCATTTTGAAGGTGTGTTGCCATTTCTGTGGCGGCTTTGAGTTCTTCCAATTTTTCGGACTCTTCAACGAGCGGGTAGACGATGTATGCCTGTCTGCCGCGTTGGATCTCCTTCCGAAGGTTACCGTATAACTTTTCTCGGTCTCTTTCCTTTATCCAGTAGGTCTTAATCCGCTGCCTACCGGGCGGCATCTCGTCAATAACGGACACATTCAGGTCTCCATAGAGAGTCAAAGCGAGTGTTCTTGGGATTGGTGTTGCTGTCATGACAAGGACATCCGGGGCAGGCGGAGGGGCGACCTGCTGTTTTGAATCGCCGTTTCCGGCTTGCGCTTTGTTACGAAGCGTTGCCCGTTGCATCACGCCGAACCGGTGTTGTTCGTCTATGATAACGAGTCCAAGTTTGTGAAAATCCACACCTTCCTGTATCAATGCCTGTGTCCCAACGATGAGGTCAGCGGAACCGTTTGTGATCGCTTCTAATGCCTCTTCACGTTCTGCTCTGGGGAGGTCGCTTTTGAGAAGCACGACGTTTATTTTTCCACCGTCTTCTGCAGTTCCCTTGTTTGTTTTGTGCAAATGCTCGAGCATCTCCGAGAGATTGTAGTAGTGCTGCTCTGCGAGGATTTCAGTCGGCACCATTAGTGCGCCTTGATACCCGTTTTCAATTGCACAGAGCAACGCCATCGCTGCGACAACAGTTTTCCCAGAACCGACGTCCCCCTGAATTAGTCGATTCATGACGTTTTTCTTCCGCATATCGTCTTGAATTTCAGCGAAGACCCGCTTTTGTGCGTTGGTGAGTTGGTATGGAAGCGATGCGATGAAATCACGTAACAGTGCCGGAACATTTTCCCCTGTTTTTGTGCCAACTTGGAACGCGATACCGTCCTCCGAGGTCCGGTGTTCCTTTTTCATCTCCATTCCGAGGCTGAGGAGAAAAAACTCCTCAAAGGCGAGTCGTTTTTGTGCCGCTTTTCGATGTGCTTCTGATGTTGGAAAGTGGATCTCGTTGATAGCGGATTGCCTGTCAATCAAGCCTTGACGTTGACGGAGCGCGAGCGGTAAAATCTCAGGGATCTGTTGTCCGTATTCATCGAGCGCGTTCCTCATCCACATACGCATCATTTTCGCCGTGAGTTTCGCTGTGAGTGGATATTTTGGGACAATCCGTTTTGTGTGAATCAGTCCTTGTGTCTCATCGTTTTCCTCAAACAGTTCAAACTCGTAATCGGTCGCTTGGATTTCATTGTAACGACGCGTGAATTTGCCGCTGACGACAACTTCGGTATCCACAGGAAGCAATCCCTTCATAACGCCGATGCGTCTCCCGAAATTGACGAGCATGGCGACACCCGTTCCGTCGAAAATTGAGACCTTACCGATGCGTTTTCCTTTTGCAGTCGGAGAGGAGGTATGACTGACAACCTTCCCTTGGATTGTTTCCGGTTCATCGTCTTCTCTTCTTCCGACTCTGTAAATCTCTACCATCTTAGAGCGATCAATATAATCGCGAGGATAGTATGCGAGGAATTCACCAACCGTTTGGAGACTAAGTTCTTCTCGGAGCATGCTGGCGCGGCGGGGACCGATGCCTTTGAGATACTGGAGCGGTTGACCTAAGAAATCGAGTGAGGTGATGTCTGTCCCAACAGGTGTGTCTGGGATCGGCACGGCTTCTGCGGTTTCTTCCGTGGGCGTGCTTTCTACGTGTTGTGGGGGAGTTTCCGTATTCTGAAAAAGGGGTAGGGATTCTGTTTGCTTTGTATCAGGTATTTGTTCTACTGTCTGTTCCTGTTTTATCGGTACTCTTTCTGGTGGGTTTTCTCTTTTTTGAAAGAGCGGCAACATCTCGGTTTGCTGTCCATTCTTTTGAGCACTTGTGCGTTGTGTCGTCGGCTCTGGACGTGTTGGTGGGCTTCCTTCGGTGTTGAAGCTTTGTGCTGCTTTTCCGAGTATGTCGTCAATCCGTTTTGTTGCCTCTTCAAGCGTGCGCTGCCGTTCAATGGGCGATATACCTCCGTAATTTTCAAAGAGGTTCGCCAAATCTTTCAGCATCTCTTTTTGAGCTGCGTCCAGAACAAACGCATCTCCATTTTTTACCCATAATTGGACATAGCTACCCAATCCATTGATGACGACCTCATCCTTGCACCCTTTTCGGAGTTCTTGCTGGAAGGGACGACGGATGGTGGTAAGAATTTTTGTGAAGTTATCCATACTTTCTCTATCGGTGCAAAATATTGTTATTTCTGCTGGTGAGGTTCTAATACCATTTCTGATTGAAATTGTAGCATAAACTTTTAGTTTGTGTTTCCCTTGTAGCATAGACTGTTAGTCTGTGCACTCAGGTGCGGTTAATGCGATATAAACTTTTAGAAATGGTATAACTTTACCCTCTTTATATTAGACGTGCATTCAGTGAAAACGTTGAGTTTTATTGGTAAAACGGGGTTGACACGGTATCACAAATTGTCTATAATTTCCTCAAAATTAACGGACTTATTATGTTTGGCTTATTAATAAGGACTATAGTGTGGACAATTTCTGTGAGGGGCATGACTTGTTTTCAAAGCGTTTCTGATTTTTCTCAACGTTTCTCACGCCAACCCAACTCAGAGAAAAATAAACTTGGATGCACCAAAGCGCAGCCCCAGCGGGGCGAAATGTCTATAGAACAAATATACCCCCCGGGAGGCAAGCCCCAGCGGGGCGAAATGTGTATCACGTCCAAACTTTAGTAATAAGGAGCAACAGAAAGAAAATGGTATCTCCATACTTGACGGATGTCCAACGAAAAGAATGGGAAACAGAGGGATTTCTGATCATCAAAAACGTGCTTTCGTCTGCTGAGATTGAAACGCTTTTGACAGCTGTGGATTCAGTGGTTGAAAGGTATGTACAAGAAACACCGAGCCTACAATGCAATAATCGGTTTGGAAAAGGTGCCTATACGATTATCCGTGCAATTGAGTTGACAGATGCCTTGGATCCGCTCACCGATCATCCGCATACCTTCGGTACGATCCTTTCTCTGATGGGACCCTATCTCCAAATCATGGGAACGCAAATCTATGTTCGGCACCCAGATGTTGACGCTTTGATGGGATTTCATACGGATGCGGGTCCCTCGCTCCAACGTATTCATCCGCACCCGGATAGTCTACCGCTCCAATTCAAAATCCAGTTTTTCTTGACGGATCTGACCGAACCTAATCAGGGGAATTTTATGTGTGTGCCGGGAAGCCACAAGGTAGATTTCCCTGAAAACGGATTTACAAAGGGCGAGTATCCCGAAGGCGCGATTCAGGTTATTGCAGAGGCTGGAGACGCTGTCATCTTTCCGTGGGCGTTATGGCACGGTGTCGGTCCAAATCAGACGGATCGTATCCGCAAAAGCGTCACCTTCCGTTACGGGCAGATGTGGTCCCGTCCTTACGACTATGACAAACTTCCCGCGGATGTTCTCGCACGGATGACACCACGCCGCCGAAGGCTGTTCGGCGACATGGGCGAAGACCATCATCCAACCGATTATTTCAAACCGCACGATCAGCTTGAGGTTATTTGCGCTGACGATTGGAATGTTCCACTCCCGTGAGAGCATCGCAATCGGTGAATTATCCAAATATGTAGGGATACCCTTTGTAGGGGTCTACAAACTCACTTGATACTGGACTACTGCACTCGGATGATTCTGCGGCCTGTGAAGGTTTGACCAAACATATCAGTTGTGCGGACGTAGATAACATGCGTTCCTTTGGGAGCATTCGTTGGGAGCTTCGCTTGCCAGATATGCGTTGATTTTACAATTCCGCTAATTCTTTGCCCCCGTTGTGGCAATTCGCTGTCTTCCTTCAACTGCGACTTCATTGTTTCTCGAAGGGCGGTATGCAATCTCCGCTCAAGTTGGTTCGTATCGTCCCGTGCCTTGAGTGCTTTATAGTATGGATCTTCCTGAGGCGTATGGGTCATTGCTCTCCATTCCCCAACTTCACCCAGACGAATTTCAACCGTTGAGCGTTTGGTGCCTCCAAAAACGTTAACGATGACATCTGTTTCGCCAGTTTCTGCCGATGCAACTTCCCAAGGTGCGAATATGTTCATCTGATAATCCGCTGGACGACGGGCGGCTTTAAACCGAATTGAATATTGATTTCCACTGAATGTGAAGATACCATATCCATTCGGTGCCCCATCTCGCATGGTTGTGTGGGGAATACCGACTTCATCAAGCGCGCCCTTCCACCAGGAGCCTGATGTCGTTGCATGATTGTGGTGATGATGTGGGTCTCCGCCATGCCAGCCGTGCTCCGGTCCGACGAAGTCATCGCGTTGGAAGTGCGTGTGTGCTGACAGGGACAACGTGTGGGGTCGATCTCCGAGTAGATTCATCAATTCTTTCACATCGCGCATCTCGGTCAGTGGAATATGTAGGGATACAACGATGAGTTGATCTTTCGGCACGAAAGCAAGGTCGTTTCGCACGAATGTCAGCTGCTGTTCTCCCACTTCACTCAAATAGCGAGGATTGTTCTCTTCATCGCGGTGAAAGTACACATTGTCGATGTTGATGAAATGGACAGGTCCCCAGTCAAACGAATAGCACCCGGGACCGTAAACACGTTCAAATGTCTCATCGGCGTACCGGTCATCTGTAGCGAGGAAGTTCATATCGTGATTACCGTGGACGTTGTACCACGGTATTCCAACGGTAGCCATCACTTCGTTAAGTGGGTGAAATAAGTCTAAATCGTCGCCTACCAAATCGCCAAGGCTGATTCCGAACACCGCGTCAATTCCAATAATTTCCTCAATCACATCGTGTGCTAACCACTCAATCTCTTGCATATTATAGGGCTGTGTATCCCCGAAGACGAGTATCTTGAAGGTATCCGCTTCGGACTGTTCAGTGAGTGGAAAGTTGATCGATTCCGGTAATGGACCGGTGGGTGCGATACCAGCATACTTCAGCCCTTCTGGTGAACCGTGCGGTTTGTGAATGTAATAAAATCTTGGGAGACGATTTTCATTGACCGGTGTCATGAACCCACGGGGCTTAATGACAAAGAGAATGGTGTCATCACTGACTGCAAGCGAATATTGCCCGTTAGCATCGGTTTGGACAACATCCTGACCATTGGAGACGCGAACGCCAGGCAGCCCCTTCTCGTTGTCGTCCATCACTTGGTTGCCGTTTGTATCCAGAA
The DNA here is from genome assembly GCA_022821965.1 of Candidatus Poribacteria bacterium. Lineage (GTDB taxonomy): Bacteria > Poribacteria > WGA-4E > WGA-4E > WGA-3G > WGA-3G. The sequence continues at coordinate 83,783 of JAJECN010000046.1, read as the reverse complement.
ATACAGTACCAGTTGCGGTTAAATTTGCTGCGACACTGTTTCCAATTGCGTAAACAATCAGAATGACGATTAAAACAGCGAAATTCCATTGCTTGTAAATCATACGAATTCTCCTTAATAATGATATTATAGTAAAACCCGTAATTACCTATACACTCACAAGATGGCGAGGATACAATCCTCGCCAGCGGTGGTGGAGGGTTTGTTCCCCGCAGAACTGTAAACATATTTTCGGATTCTACTATATTATTCCAATCCCCACTCCCGACGGAGTTCCTCTATCGGTCTGTAATTCGCACCTTTGTTGTAAAAATTACCGAGCCAACTACCGTCTTCACGGAAAAAGAAGCGGTCGTCTTTCTCTTCGCGAGCGAGTTGGTATCGCGTATCAATGCTGATACGATAGCGGTCAGAACGATTGGGGGCACTGCTGTGCATCATGTAAAGCCCAAAAATAATAACATCACCGGGCTGAAAATGTGCTGTTGCCAACGTGAACCCAAATTTCTGAACCATCTCGCGTGGATCCGTGCTGAACACAGCTTCCGTCAGATCGCGGTCCATATCGGTCGCACCATAAGTGTACTTTAACCGATTGTGTTGATCGGAACCGAGACAGATAACGAGGGGTCCATTTTCCAAGCCGATGTCTGTCAATGCGCTCCACATCGTGTACCGGTTCTGTGTGCCGCGTCCGACGTAAACGCTATCGTAGTGGAAATGGTTGTGTCCACCCTTTGCCATGCAGCGAAGCCATCGTTTGTCAAACGTAATGACGGAACCACCGAGGAATTCTTCGTAGAACCGCATTGTTCGTTGGCTATCCACAACATCAAGAATCGGTTTGGCGTGAGCCACCTCGGTTTGTCGAAAGAAGCTGAATGTCTGGTTTGTTTCGCCGATGATACCCTCTTCAACCGGAGTATCCGGTTTTAAGCCACCGTTTTGTGCAATGGCTTGCAATGTCCAATGTGCTGCTCTCTCCGCATCCTGTCGCGGATGGAACCCTCGAATAAAGAGATAGCCGTCCTCTTGCATCTTTCTGTGCAACGCATTGGGATCATTGAGAAGTGAGCTGGAATCTGCTAATTCTACGATCTCCTCACCAAAATGAAAACGGTGTTCACCGAATTCAAAGGGGGTTCCCGCTGGGATCTTTTTCGGTTTGTTCAGTGTCATTATATCTTTAGGCGGTGTGGTGCTGCAATTTCTCAAACAGATCCCTGAAAATAGCGTCCCGATTCACACTCGAAGCAACGCGCATGAGATGACGACTGTTATCAAAACTCCACGTTGCCGCTTCTGTCAAGATGGGACTGTGAACGATTTCTGTCGGTACCCACGTTGGATTGATGAGGTATGCTGTCGCAGATATATCCCATATCACCTTTGACCAGGCGAAGTGGTCGCTTGAGTAGTCTTTGAAGATTTGGACGAGGTAATCTCCGACTTTGCCTCTACCCTGTACATAGCGTTCCATCTCAGCAACCGTCGTGTGTAGATGTGAGACGACCCCGCGTGCTGGTAGCCAAACGAATGGCACGCCACAGTCCAAAACCACTTGCGCACTCTGGAGGTCTTGCATGAGGTTGAACTCGCGAGTGTGGGGCCAGTACAACGGATTCCCACCAAGCCAGATAACGACGATGCGTTCGATGATTTCAGGTTCTATGAGGATAGCGGAGGCGACATTTGTTATTGCACCGACGGCGGCGACGTAGAGCGGTTCTTCTGTGCTACTTGCCATTGCCCGTTCAATCATATCGGTCGCTGCATCACTCGGCACGGGAGTCTCTCTATCGGAAAGAAATTCTCTGGAACCACGATAGGCGAAGCCGTCGGCGGAGACATTGAGGAAGTCTAAAAGCCGTAGGATTTCGTCGTAACTTTTCTCCATGCCGTCTTCTGCACTGTTTGAACGGTTGTTATGGAAAGGGACGGCGTAGAGTGCCTCAACGTTGAGATGTTCAGGTGAGAGCAGCGCGTGAACGACTGCAAATTGGTCGTCGATTTCGTTATAGGTGTCAGTGTCAAGCACCATTCGTACTTGCCCTGTTGGGGGTTGGAGCATCTCAAGACGTTTTGACTCTGACAGCGTTGGAAAATTCATAAGCGTTTTGACCTTGTGAAATGCGTGTTTTCTTTAGTATATCACGTTTGGAAAAAGATGGGAATTTATTTCTGTTCCAGTTTCTCGGTAGGCGAAGTTTCATGAAAATTCAGAATTTAATCGGGTAATGTAGATATTGGTTGTCTGAAGCGGGATTTATAGGATTAAAGGATTTTCAGGATTGTAGACACTTAGTGACGAAGCATTAGCTCTGTGGGGGTAGTATGTTTATAGAAAGACATTTTCGGCTTACATCTTAGCCCCAGCGGGGCGGAATGTGTATAGAAACGCGATGTCCCCACCTCTTTAGCCCCAACGGGGCGAAATGTGTATAGTTAGCGGAACAATAGGATCCAATAGCGGATTTATTCCTTGTCTCCGCGGAAGACCTCCGTAAAGGATTCAGGGAGTTCGTCGAAGTTATCCGCTATCTTCACTTTCCCCTTCCACTGCCCACCGCTGCGTGGTTGCTTGCGGTTTTCTTGCTTTGAGTCCATCTGATCAAGTTGTTGTAGCCATTCTTCAACGAGTGATTTGAAATCAGAGTTCCGTTGCTGTTCTGCTAATGTTAAGGCAGTCTGGAGATTTGACCTCGCCTCGTCAATGTCGTTCAGACCTAACTTTACTATGCCGCGATTGATGTAAGCATTCATGAAATTTGGATTGAGACGGATCGCCTCATCGTAATCGTCAAGGGCAGCATCATGAGAACCTAATCCGCTTTTGATATTGCCTCGGTTGTTGTAAACTGCGGCATAATCTGGTTGCAGCCGAATTGCCGTGTCGTAAGCAGAGAGTGCTTTTTCTGACTTCCCACCTTCCGAAAGGAGACAACCGATGGAGAAGAAAGCGGCGGCAGCAAGTTCGCTATCGCTCAGTTCTGAGGCGTAAGGTGGCGGGTTGCTATTTTCGCCTGTTGTTTCTATCGGTGCTTCCTCTGCCAATTCTGGAAACCGTTCTGTCAATTTTGGGACGTATTTATCCTCGTAGTTGGCAATAATCCGAATAATGAAATCCATCAGTGGTGCCAATGGGTGACTTTCATTCTCACCAACGGAGTAGATTAATTTTTCTAATATATCATCCAGCCACTCATACTCGCCATCACTCAAGTTGATAACACCGTAATGCCCGTGCCGTTGTCCGAAATCAATTAATCCGTCTAAGGTCTCCACTAACCACTGGTAAGCAGTTTCTGGGTAGGGCGCGGGTACAGCTGGTTCGGATGCGCGCGTTTGTAGCGGTTGAGAGTTATCCAACAATTGGGGCATACTCGGCACTATGTCTGTGAGCAAAAGATTATTTTTTGCAAATCTGAAGGTTGACATTATTTACTCCATAGGGGTCAATTTAGGGAAATTCATTTGTCTTTTATTTCATCTGGGTGTCTATAAGGGGCTATAGCCCCAGAGGGGCGATAGGTGTATAGAAGGGTTCCACCTCAAGGCTAAGCCCCAGAGGGGCGACAGGTGTATGATTTATTTCCGTCGTCCTTTAAAGACCTGTCACCCCTCTGGGGTTCAAGAAGTATTATCCACCGTTTTCTATACACATTCCGCCCCTCTGGGGCTGCTGCCTTCTCAAATCAGTACCATCTTGCTTATCGGACACGCTAAATTGACACTTATAAATTCAGTTTACGATGTCAAGTTTCTGAAGTTTTTTCTACGCAATAAGTAGTTTTGGGATTCAAGAAACATTTGAATTTATTTTTCATTCAGAAAAAATATTGCTATTGCCCCTGCTATTGCACCAATAATGGGTGATACAATATTGATAATCCTTCGGATATTTTCATTGTTCTTTATTTTTCTGTATACCTTTTTCATTTCCTTTGAACACTTATCATATGACCCATCTAAAAGTATATAGGAAGATTGGTCATTAGAATCCATTTCTATAATTATGCAATGGCTTTTTAAATGTCCATATCTTTTAGGATTTTCTTCTTTAAGATCATCCGTTGGGGATACGTAAAATCTACGTGATATACTTATATTTATAAGCTGTTTTCCAACTTCTCCTGAAATTGGTTCTAATAGATAAAATGTCATTTTGTTATTTTCCTTTTCAATAATTCTGACAACGGTGTCATTAACGCAATTGCTATAAACTCTCTTTTCATAAATATTATGATTCCTCCGCGCCAATATCCAACGCCGACAACCGCTCAACAATCTCCACCGTCTCCAAGCTCACACTGATGACCTTCCGAATCAGATCCACGATGTAGGTCTCATCATCTGCGCGGTTTGGATCGTTCTCGATGCCGCTCCGCCTATCTGTTTTTACGCGATACTGATCCACCACCCACTCCAACGCCGAGCGGTTGCCTAACCGATACTGTAACGCCTCGGCAGGGATACCCGCCAATGTCAAGAAATCGTTGTATTTTATCTGTGTTTTGTCTTTAGAAGAGAATTTCATCTGCTCTACACGCCAATCCAAGGGCATATCCGGTGTTTCAATCAGGTCTAATTTATACTGGGGTTGGTCTTCATAGTGGATGTGGATGTCTGCCAACCGTCTGCCAGCCTCAGCGAATTCCCAAAATTTGGGCGCGTATGGAATATGGGGCAAATCTCGCTTAAGGTTCACTTGATAATGCTCGCGGTACGCTGGATGATGCAGGAGCGCGTACGTATAGTGGAAAATGTCCCATTTGATGATGTTCGCGTCTCTGTAATGCTCTCGGAACTGTGCCAATGCCCAATCTGTGATGTTCTCACGACGGTTTGTGCCATCTTCATTATAGATGTAGAACGGAAAGTACTGCCCAGCTGAGCCAAAACCGCCTGTCATAATATGTTCAGGAATGCAATTGGCTATGAGACAGGTAAAGGGTTTCTCTCGTGAGACATTGACGCAAATTACCCGATTTTCAGTTTCAGTCTGAGGAGTCGGGAAAATAGATGGAAATACGTATACCCTCTCTGCCATGAATCTGTCAAAGTAAAGGCGAGACTTTGTGAACGGACGGTAGAGCGTCTGTCGTATTCTTTCTGAACTGAATTCTGAAATGTATCCACTTAGCAACTTCTGTTTTAAACCTGAACTCCAACTAATTCTCTCGTTGTCATACGCTACAAAATCATCAACATCCCTTGCCGTTTGCTGCTTCCATTTGAGTGCCTGTGTATTGTAAGTATCTATCATTCGTATGACATTCTCGCTGAGAGCATCCTCGGCAAAGTTGATTGCCCACGCATCGCGATTTGTTTTCACTCCACTACTGAATTGGTGGAAAATCACACCTGATACCTCACCCCTTGCTGCTTTTGCTTGCTTACTCCCGATTGGCATAAAAGTTTCAAAATCTTCACGGAGCCCTTCGGTGAGCCAGGTATGGCGCGCGTCGGGTTGAATAGAATCCCAGTTGACATTGCCGATATGTTCGCACGCGTCCAGAAATTCAAAGGTCGCTTCTTTAGGTATCTCCGCCGTCTCACCATTGTAAAAAATCTCGGCAGGTGCTATCACTTCGCTGTCGGGGTTTGCAACCTCGCCTCTATGCTGACCCTTTTTCACGAACAGGTTAATACTCACCCCCACCTGAATGTCAAAGACATTGGCATCCCCGGTGTGACCTTTACGGATATTGCCGCCCAGATCCAGCAGATAGATTTTATCACACGCATCGGAGAGATGTTTCCGCATCCCATCGAACGCCTGACCATCGATAAAGTTGTGATTCGTCACAAATGCTACGATCCCATCTGTTTCAACTCTATTTAATGCCCAGTGGATTGCTTTGACGTAGGGATCATAGAGGGCGGTTTTGTTCGTTGCAGTAGAAGCTTCGGCATAAGTTTCTTGAATCTGTCTATCTAATTCGGGATACTTACGGTTCTTGTTGGCATCGTTCTCATCCATCTGCCGTGCATTGTAGGGTGGATTCCCGATAACCACAAACATCTCTGTCTCCTTCTGCCGCTCAACCCGCCGTGTGTTCTCCTGCGCGAACAAGGACAACTGACGCTCGGCTGTCAGATCGAATGTATCTACGAGGCAAAGGTGGTCAAAAGGTTGATACTGGTTTGTGGCAACGTAAAACTCATGCTCAATGTTCATGCTGGCAATGTAATAAGGCATCAGTAACACCTCATTGCAGTGGAGTTCATCGCTATATTTCGCCTTGAGTGCGGTTTTATCAATTGCTTGGACAAGCCGCACGATGAAGTTACCGGTGCCGACAAAAGGATCGATGATGTGAACGCCTGTATCCGAGAGTGAACGTCCAAACTCGGTTACAAGTAGATGGGAGACGCTTTTCACCATGAAATTAACGATCGGCTGCGGTGTGTAGACGATGCCGTGTGTATCAGCGACCTTTACGGAGAAACCTTGAAAAAACTGCTCGTACACAGTATTGAGAAAATGTTGTTTCTGTGAGAAGTCTATGAAGGTTGCAGCGGCGCGTTCAATCGCACCGTAGAACGGATTGAGCTCGCGGAGAAACTCGGAGCGGTTATAAGCCTGCCATGTGAGCGCGTCAATCACATTTTCAATTTCACGTGCGATGATATTTCGGCGCGTGAAATCGGGATTGTCAAAAACGGTGCGGAAAATCCGTTCCGTCAAGAGGTGTTGGATGAGCATCTCCTCGACAGCAGACTTTGAGAGATTGGGATTAATTGCCTCTTGACAGTGGCGATAGAAGTCCGCGAACGCCTCTTGAAACCGAGCGTTGGTTGCCTCTTCGTTTTGGATCAAAGCTGCGGCACGTTCACCGAGTGCTGGCACTTTGTCTTTAAATTCAACAGCGGCGCGTTCCCAATTAGCAACGTCCGCCTGTTCGTAACTGAAGAAGGCGTGAAGTACCCGAATAAACGCCTCTGCGTCAGCGATACCGACATCCATGACCTCTTGTCCATCTTGGTAGAGGATGGCGCGTTCTTGGGTTGTAAAGAGTATATTATCCTGCGGATAGCCTGCGTCGAATTTCTGTCTAACCGCTGTAGCGAGATTGTCGTGGAGGTCCTTCGCTTCCCAGTAGCCGCGCGGCAAGCCGAAGACGTTATCGGTGAGCATGCCATCGACGTAAATTGTGGTATTTTGCGGTGTTCGGAGTGATTTTTCGCAGATAAGCGTTAGATTGTTTTGTCTGGCGTAGTGTTGGAAGAGTGTGGCAAAAGCGAGTCGGACTTCGGTTTCATTTGTTGCGCCGAGGCTTTCGTATTGTTTGAGCTCAGCGTAGAAGTTTGTTATCGGTTTATGGGTCGGTTTGATATTTCGCATCCTTGTGTTGGTTCCCTAATTCGTCAATTTGTGTGAAGTGTATTATACACAAACTTGCAATGGATTGCAAGTGAAATTGAGGATCTTCACATAATAATCGTTTGACAGAAAGTCACTTCTGTAGTATAATAATTCAGAAATATGAAAACATGTCTGCTGCTACCGGCTTACAATGAATCCAAAACAATTGGTCAGATAATTCAGGAGTCATCTGAATTTATCAGCGATATTGTTGTCATTGACGATGGTTCGTCAGATGAAACAGGTGAGATTGCGATAGCGTCTGGTGCTGTCTGTTTGGTGAACGCTATGAATTGTGGTAAGGGGAGTGCCTTACGAAAAGGCTTCGCTTATGCGCTCACGCACGGCTATGAATTGATCTGCACGATGGACAGTGATCGCCAGCATGAACCGGCGGATATACCACGCTTTTTGGAACATTTTCATAACACACGTCCCGATATACTCATCGGGGCAAGGACAAAGCGTGACTCGCTGGTGTTGATGCCGTTTCATAGACGTGTCAATAACCGCTTAATTTCTTATGTCGGTTCCAAGTTGTGTGGGCAGCGGGTGCCGGATTTCCAGTCGGGATATCGGCTTATCCGTGCTGATGTTTTGCGGCAGGTTCATCTGGAGACCGAGCGTTATGAAACGGAATCTGAACTCCTGATAAAAGCCGGACGACTCGGATTTCGGATTGAGAGTTTACCGATTCAAACACGGTATGGCGATGAAGTCAGCCATATTAAACCGCTTCGCGAGATGTGGCTCTTTACAAGGTTATTGCTTCGGAGTTTATGAGGAATGGGAGTTGGCTATCGGCTGTCGGCTGTCGGAAACCATCAGCAAGAGAATCTCTTTGCTGACGGCTGACAACTGATGGCTGACAGCCATTCCTTCTGACAACTAATACATGAATTCACTCCGACTATTTGTTAACGGTTTTCTGATAGGCATTGCTAATATTATCCCCGGTATGAGTGGCGGGACTCTCGCACTCGTTTTGGGCATCTATGAACGACTCATCGGTGCCTTACGACGTATTGGGTTTTCAACGGTTAAAAAATTACTTGGGGTTGTCCGATTAAAGAGGCGTGCTTTCACAGAAGCAGGAGACGAACTTCGCCGTATCGATTTCGGATTTCTGGCACTGTTGGGAATTGGCGCGATCGCTGCCTTGTTGCTTACGTCAAAACTGATTGTCTATCTGCTGAACAATCAGCACGATGCGACTTACGGCTTCTTTAGCGGGTTGATTTTGACATCTATTCTGATACCGTTGCGAATGCTGAAACGGTTTGGCGGCAAGGAATTGATTGTCCTGTTAATTGCCGTTGCTCTGATATTAAGCCTGTCTTTCGGTATGGGTGAAAAACAATTGGAGCGGGTTGCGTATAAGTCGGGAGACGCGGCAGCAATGGAGAGTCCTGCCGAAAGCGCGACTGGATTCCCAACGTATTGGGAACTTGGGCTCTTTTTTGGGAGCGGTGCGTTGGCTGTTTCAGCGATGATTCTGCCGGGCATCAGCGGCTCCTTTCTGATGCTCGCGTTGGGTGTCTATTTTCCGCTCTTAACGGCGATAAATACGTTAGTAGAGGGTGTGCCGAAATTACTCAAGGGCGTTTTATCCGAATCGATGTTAAGTAGTTTGCTGATACTCGGTTTCGCCGCGATTGGGTGCTTGTTCGGGCTTCTCGCATTCACACGGTTACTCAACTATCTACTGGAACGTTACCGGAACCTGACGATCGCCTTTCTCATCGGTTTGATGGTGGGTTCACTTTACGGGTTATGGCCCTTTCGCGAGTTTGCGATGGTTGATGGGGAACGGATAGATACCGCCCACATCTTACCGCCACTCGATATGAATCTGCTGATTACGATGGGGGCTTTTCTGATCGGTTGTGGTGTGATTTTTCTGTTTACCCGTTTGGAGAATTAGATGTAATGGTTGTAGGTTTTCGGTCAAATGAAAAAAATAAAAAACATCGGCTTATTTGTTAATACTACCAAAGAGAACGCAGCGGGTGTCGTTGAAGGTGTGTCTGTATGGCTGAAGGAGCGGGGTATTACGCCACTTCTACCGGAGGAACAAGCCGTTGAATTAGAACTGCCCCAAACCGGCATCTCCAAAACGGCGGTGGTAGAGCAGGCAGATGTGCTTCTCGTTCTCGGTGGAGATGGGACACTATTGAGCGCAGCCCATACGCCACAGATTGAAAATGTACCTATCTTGGCGATCAATATCGGGACGCTTGGGTTTCTGACGGATGCATCCCTTGATGAACTCTATCCGACTTTGAAGGCGACCTTGGCAGGCGCGTATCGGGTAGAACACCGAATGATGTTAGAAGTGGTCGTGGATAGGCAAGGGTTTCCACAACCGTTTCGGGCTTTTGCACTCAACGACGTTGTCATTCGGCACTATACACGTCTCATAGAATTAGATGCGTATGTTGATGGGGAGCTCTTTATACCGTATAACGCCGATGGGTTAATCATCGCAACGCCGAGCGGTTCGACTGGCTATTCGCTTTCGTGTGCTGGCACTATCATTTCACCACAATTGGAGGCGATTCTGCTCACGCCGATTGCGCCACATAGTTTGACAGTGCGTCCATTCATCGCTGATGGCGATGCGGAGATAACCGTCAAGATGCGCGCCGCATATCAGAATGTAGATGTTTTCGTGGACGGTCAACGTGAGACACACAGCCTCACCGCGGGAGCGGTCATAAAAGTAGAGAAAGCAGAACGGACAATTCAACTGATACGGTCACAACACCATAGTTACTACAGAGCCTTGCGTGAAAAACTGATGTTAGGCGAAGGCATCAAACGTGCCTGATGAGATTCTCCATCAGCCAAAGTTTGTAAGCCTAACCGGGGTCCCCCGTTACTGAGAAACGGTAGGCGGGTTAGATATACGGACGGGATTATTTTTGCTATATACTTCCTCAACGAACCGGAACATTAGAAAAAATGATCGAAACATTCTCTATCCGCAACATTGCCCTCATAGATGAACTTGAATTGGAACTATCACCGGGATTGAATATTTTCACCGGTGAGACGGGGGCTGGCAAATCAGTCATTCTCAAGTCGATCGGATTGGTATTGGGTGAGAGAGCCTCTGCTGACATTGTGCGCGAAGGTGCCAATTTTGCAGAAGTAGAAGTAAGTGTTGCCCCTGACGATGAGCATCCAATCTGGCACTCGGCACAGAATGAGACTGATGATCCGTTATTGGCAGACGCTTTGAGCGACGTATTGGATCCATCGGATGTCGTGATTCTCTCCAGAAGGATTACGGCGCGCGGTAGGAGCCGCTGCCTTGTCAACGGGCGTTTGGTGAATCTAAAGCAGTTGCAAGCACTCGGTACATTACTTGTTGATATCCACGGTCAACATGAACATCAATCGTTGTTTAGGACGCAGACGCATCTCAAGCTTTTAGATGATTTCGGTGGTAGCAGTGAGGCGCGTCAACACGTTGGAAAAGTATACACGCAACTGCGAGCCTTGCAACAAGAAGCAGCCTCTCTCACAGAGACTTTGAAAGCATCGGAACGGGAAAAGGAACTCCTTGAGTTTGAGATTAAAGAGCTTACCTCGGCAAATCTGGAGGAAGGCGAGGACGAAAGACTGGCGGATGAAGCTCGGATCCTCAAAAACGCAGAGGCGTTAAGTGAATCGGCGGACAGGGCGTATCGACAACTTGATGACGATGGGGGTGCTGGTTTTGGTAGTCCGGTTGAACGCCTAAAAGCTGCTGCGAAAGAACTTACAAAGTTGTCGGAATTTGATGACAGCCTCTCGGAATTGCAGGATCGGTTGGAATCATCGCTCTATGAATTGGAGGACATTACGTTACAGGTCCGCCACTATGCCGAGGCGATGGAGTCTAACCCGATGCGGTTGGAGGAGGTTACGGACCGGTTGGCATTGATTGGGAGGCTCAAACGGCGTTATGGCAATTCTATTCCAGAGATATTAGCCTATCACGCGGAAGCCGAGCAGAAATTGGAGACCCTGCAACTCGGTTCAGAGAAGCAGGATGCGCTTCAAGAAGAGATTCACAAAACGATCCAAGAAGCACAGCATTTATCTACTGCACTCTCTGCGAAACGACTTCACGTTGCGAATCATCTTTCGGAACGGATTGAGAAGGAGCTTCGGACACTCGGCATGGATAAGGCGGAGTTTCAGGCATCCGTCCGTCATATACCGGACGAACGCGGTCCATTTCAGATAGATGGGAAACGCTATGCGTTCCGTTCCGACGGAATGGACGATGTTGAGTTCTTGATTGCACCGAATGTCGGTTCCGAAGCGCGTCCGATTGCCAGAATTGCGTCAGGTGGTGAAATTTCACGCATCATGCTCGCGTTAAAGACAGTGCTGGTTCAGGTTGATGAGATTCCGACGTTGCTTTTTGACGAAGTTGATAGCGGCATCGGCGGCAAGGTTGCGGATGTGGTCGGCAAGAAGTTGAAGGAACTTTCAGAATTTGCGCAAGTTATCTGTATTACGCATCTCCCGCAGATTGCGCGTTTTGCGGATAGCCATTTCCGAGTCGATAAAGATGTCGTCGGCGAACGCACGTTAATTACAGCAAAACCGCTGACCGCAGAAGAACAGGTTAACGAGATCGCCCGAATGCACGGTGGCAAAGAAACCGAAATAGGGCTTGCCCATGCACGAGAGTTGTTGTCTGAAAAATAAGTAGCGTTTAATGGTGTCGCTTGCAAACCAATTGAGTGCTCTTTCTGTCGAATCCGTATGCTTTAAGCTAAGGATGGACAAAAAAATGGATGAAAGGTTTACACAAGCCAGCGGGACGCACGTCTATACTGGGTGCGAATTGTTAGTCAAGGGTGCCTTAGAGAGTGGTGTCAGTCTTCTGACAGGTTATCCCGGCTCGCCTATTGCTGAAGTCTTTGACATACTGCAACGCAATGCGGAGTTGTTAAAAACTAACGGTATCGTTGCTCAGATAGCCAATAATGAAGCGTTGAGTATTGCACGTCTCAACGGTTCGCAGATGGCGGATGTCCGGGCGATTGCGTTTATGAAGAGTGTCGGCTTCCATGTTGCATCTGATGCGCTGGCGATTAGTAATCTCGCAGGCACAACCGGTGGTGCTGTTGTGGTTGTCGGTGATGACACGTGGTCGCACAGCACGCAAGTCCCTGCCGATTCCCGATTTCTGGCACGGCATGTCTATACGCCGCTTATTGAACCGAGTACATTTCAGGAACTCAAAGATTGGGTTAACTGCGCCTTCCAAATTTCCGCTGCGGCGGACCTCTATGTTTGCTATTTAACCACTGAAAATCAGGCGAGTGGTGGTGGTAACGTTGAGCTTCAACCGAATATTTATCCTGACATTACCGGTTTGAAGCAGGTTAACTTGGATACCGAACTCATCGATGCCGATAAACGGGTTGTCTTACCTCCACATACTGCCCAGATTGAGACAGAGACGTTGCGAGAACGGTTTCCCATCGCTCTTGAGACGGCCAGGGAGCTCGGACTCAACGAAATTCTTTTTGGCGACGCTCGCAAGCCAAAACTCGCTATGAGAGGTATAGAAGAAACCTCACGTAAGAAGCGACACCCTCTCGGATTTGTCAGTGCGGGGTTGGCGCACAGTTGCCTCCTCCACGCGCTCGGGGAATTGAACCTATACGGCGACATCCCGATTCTCAAACTCGGTATGACCCATCCGATTGATGCGGACATGGTCAAGGAGTTTGCTGAAAAGGTTGACGAGATATACGTCGTTGAGGAGAAACGTCCGCTCTTAGAAAACGAGATCAAGGCACTCCTGACCCATGCGTATCAGAATGGAGACATTGAGCGGTATATAAACGTCTGGGGAAAGCAATTTCCCGACGATTTGGCAGGAATTCCGACAGTCTCCGGTTTAGATGCCTCCATTCTCATTCAGAAACTCATCCCACTTCTCAAACACCGCCTTCGCACGAATGGCGCACTTGTCGATTTGGAACACTTGGCGCGTGAAGACGCACTCCAAAAACAGGTGTCTGAACAACAAGTTGACATTCCGAAGCGTACACCTACCTTCTGTCCCGGTTGTCCGCACCGTGATTCTTCGAGCGTCTTCCTTGAAATCACGGAGCAATTTATGGATGCCGACTATATGAAGAAGCATCACGATTCAGGTCCGGTGGATCTCGTTTTCCATGGGGATATCGGTTGCTATTCGATGCTCAAATATGAGCCGTTTCCTCGTTTGATGCACAACCTCTCCGCGATGGCTTTGGGTGGTGGTTCTGGTGCTGGCATTGATCCGTTTATCGAAAATAAACAGATTGTCTTCATGGGGGATTCAACCTTTTTTCACGGTGGAATGGCAGCGATTTCAGATTCAATTAAAAACAATCAAGACATCGCCTACATCATTTTGGACAACCAAACGACAGCAATGACGGGGCATCAACCGACGCCTGCTGGTGAACTTGATCTCCTCGGTAATCCGACGTTTGCACAGGACATTGAGAAAGTTGCGCAAGGACTTGTTGGCGATTCCGAAATAGACATTGTGCGCACCAACCCGGAGGACCGGGTCAACTACAAAAAATATCTGGAAAACACGATTCTCAAACCGGGGGTCAAAATTGTCATTGCTGATAAAGAGTGCGCTATTACCTATCATCGTCGTATTCGTAGCGAACAACGAAAGACGATAGCCAAAGACGGTTTCCTTAAATATGAAAAGCATATCAATATAACCCCTGAAGTCTGCGAATTTTGTCGGGAATGCACCACCGCTACCGGATGCCCCGGTTTAAAAATTGTTGATACCGATTACGGTGAGAAGATCGCCATTGATCAATCCAATTGCGTCTCCGATGGTGCCTGTGCAAGGATTAAATACGCATGTCCTGCTTTTGAAGAGGTTATCGTGACACGTAAGCGTCCGCCTCAAGAGCAAGCGATAGCCTCTGGGAATCGGAAATTCTTGAGTGATGAGCCTTTACCGCCGCCGCCACTGTTGACGTTTGAACGGGATTGGAACATGTACGCTGCAGGTGTCGGTGGTATGGGCATTGGGACGATTTCAAAGGTTCTCGTCGTTGCGGGATATCTGCAAGGCTACAATGTGGCGTTCTGTGACAGGAAAGGCTTGGCGATTCGCAACGGTGGTGTCTATACACACATCACTTATACACAACCCGGTGTTCACGCGTCGCCAATGATTCCGTACGGTAAGGCGGACCTTCTATTAGGGCTTGATATTTTAGAGGCGGTCCGCGGTATCACAGCACAATCGCTTTTCCGTGTCGCATCACCCGATCGAACTGCTGCTATGGTGAATACGGCAAAAACTGAAACAATATCCACCCTTATCGGTAAGGACGATTTCGACCCCGACACACTTGAAGAAGCACTTCAGACGCATACCAACGCCGACGCATATTTCGGCGTTGATTTGTTCGCGATCTCTGAGGAATTGTTTGGCAACAAATTGTATGCGAACATGATGCTCCTCGGTACTGCCTTCCAACGACAGTTGATACCTGTTGAACTGGAACCGCTCCAATTGGCACTCAAACAAATGGTGCCGCACGCTGATTTGGATACCAATATGAAAGCGTTCACTGTCGGTTGCCGTCTTGCCCTTGAATTTCCTGAGTCCACTGTAGGCGCGGCTTCTGTAAAGACTTTGGGGAATTATACCGAAATGCTCAAATCAAAACGACAAATTTTGGAACGAAAACGCGGTGGAAAGCGTTTATCACAAGAGTATGTAACACTCGTTGAGGGCGTTGTAGGGAAACTGAACCTTAATTCTGATGACATCCATCGGCTGTTAGCCCTCTATATCTACGATCTTGTTCAGTTTGAGGGTATAAACTACGCCCGGCTGTATGTTGAAAAGGTAAAACAGGTTAATGCCCGTGATTCAGAAACCTACAACTATCGTGCGACAAAGGCGGCGGTTAGGTATCTTCATAAGGTGATGCTGATTAAGGATGAGGTTTACGTCGCACACTTGCTGACGAGCGAAGAAAAGTTGGCGCGCGACAAGGAATTATACAAGGTTGATACGGAAAACGGCGACAAGATTAAATATGTCCATCTCAATCGACCTCATTTCACTGTCATGGGCCTTGACTTTGAAGCAGATATTGACGCACGCAACTGGCAACTAAACTTAATGAAACGGATGAAATTTCTGAGACGTTGGCTCTCCAAATGGCACGCGAAGGAGAAAGCGTTCAGGGAGTGGTATATTACCCGTGTGATTGACACCTTCGCACCAACCGATGCGGAAGCATACAAAAAACATCTCCACGCATTAGAATGTGTGGAGGAAGTCCGCGGTTATCGAGAAATTCGCTATCCGAAAATGGAGGTGGCGAAACAGACAGTTGAAGAACTACTTGAGAGATAACCATTACGTCAAAAGCCATTAAAACAATGCACACGCGACACCTACTAACAGGACATACGCGCGTTGTCGGCGTTATTGGTGATCCGGTTGAACACAGCCGCTCACCTCAGATGCACAACGCTGCTTTTGCTAAGGCAGGACTTGATTATGTATACGTCCCTTTTCATGTCCGTCCCAATAATTTGGCACAGGCGATCGCCGGATTTAAAGCTATTAACGTCGTTGGTATTAATGTAACGCTTCCGCATAAACAGGCAGTCATTCCGTATCTTACGTCAACCTCGCGGGAAGCGGAGCTTATCGGTGCTGTGAACACACTCACCTTTACTGATGAAGGTATACACGGCGATAATACTGATGCTCCGGGAGTCTTAAGGGCACTGGAAGAAAGTGGAGACATGTCTGTACCGGTCGGTGAGCATGTTGTCGTCTTAGGAGCGGGTGGTGCCGCGAGAGCCGTCGTCGTTGCATTGGCACTTGCCGGTGTGGCATCAATCACAATCGCCAATCGTACAGTGGAAAAAGCCGTTTCCTTAGCGGAAGAGATGGGTCAAAAGACAGGTGTTTCCATGCAGGGGATGGGGCTTGCGGATGCTCAATTGCCTGTTGCTGTTTGTCAAAGTATGCTTCTCATCAATACGGCGACGGCAAGTATGGACGCACGCGTTCCACTGCTGATTTCTGTTGATTGGCTTCAACCGAATACTATCGTTTACGACATTGTGTACACGCCTCCGGTGACACCCTTGATGCAAGCCTCCGCCGAGCGCGGATGCCAAACCCTTGGTGGTATCGGGATGTTAGTGCATCAGGGGGCGATCGCTTTTGAGAAATGGACGGGGGTCGCGCCATGTACGGAGACAATGCGCCAGGCTCTATAACCGACCGCACTTACCGCGTAGGATCAATTCTGATAACTGACAACTGATAACTGATAACCCTGAAATAAAATACGAAAGGGGTCGATAACGACATAATGCAACAGCCAGAACAAGAACAAGAACCTAAACCGATTCGCTTCGTTATACTTGGAACACCTTATACTATCAAACCGACTGAAGAATTGACAGAGGAAGCCATTACCGAACTTGTTGACTATGTCAAAAGTTTAGTTGAGTCCTATCTCAGAAAGGGTTTTGACGAGCAAAGGGTTCCCTTGCTTGTCGCTTTCCACATTGCTGATGAAAAGCGTCGTCTTCAAGAAAAATATGAATTGCCGTTATACCGAATAGTGGAACGGCTCCAGTTTGCGATTGAAGATGATACAAAGGCGGAAACCCCATCTGTGTAGGAACAAGGCAATCGCGCCCCTACACAGGGGTAGACTTCCGATTGAAGCGTTTACCGGGGGAGCCATCTTCAAATCGTCACGCCTCATATTATTGAAGGATCTTTGCGACGTAAAATGCGAGAATGCCAAATATTGGAAGCAGGACGATTAAGATTTTGACTTCAAGGAGATAACTTTTATAGCGTTGAATTGCTAAGTTTTGCGCTATCCATTGGTTGATAAAATCAATCCGTCGGTGGATAGACGGGTGTGTGTTGAAGATTTCAAAAACCCTTCTAATCGATTTTGGTACTGAATTTAGCACAGCAAGTTTCAGTAAGGCGTTTTTAAATGCTTCCGGTTTCTTCGTGAGCGAAGCCGCATATAGGTCTGCCTGATGTTCGCAACGTCTTGACAAGTATCGGAAGATGAAAACGAAATAAACGATTAGGAAAACTAACGAACATAACGTTGGTAGGATTTGTGATTCTCCGAAGTGCGCGACTAACGGTGCCTCAACAAGGACATAGAAAAACCAATAACTCAACAGATAAAAGAGTGCAAAGAGCATGTATGTCGGGATATGTCTGTAGCGGATATGTCCGAGTTCATGGGCGACGACGGTTTCGATCTCTTCATCTGTAAAATATTCAAGGAGTGCGTCTGTCAGAAAAATTCGGCGGTTCCACGGAAAGGTCCCCGCAACTGCAGCGTTTGCTATTGACAGTGAACCTGTTTGCCACACGACAATATCCCGGTATTTCAAACCACTCTGTTTTGTTAGCAGGTCCAATTTTTCCTTCAGTGCTGAACCCGCCGCTAACGGTTTTGTTTTCCATAGAAACTGCATGAGTAATGGCGCGAGAATATAAGCAGATGCGATCACGGGTAAAATCAATCCGATCAGAACGTACGGGTGTTCGAGAATGAATACCTTCGCTGAATATGGGAGCCAATAGATAGCATCCATTGTCATCAGGTAAACAAACATCGGCAGCAGCGGAAAGAGCAGAAACTTGAATTGGAGCGTGGCAACTTCTCGATAGTGTCCTTGTTGGTATTGGTTCACCTGATAAAACGCGAGCCGAATACAGATGAGCCCAATCAGGAGCGGGAGCAAAGCGAGTATTTGGCGTAGATTTTCCATCGGGAAGAACGCGAAGTGTTTATTAATGAGGACGGGCAAATTCAACAGATATAGATTACACAGATACGCTGCTAAGCTAATACACTCGAAAACAACCATGAAACGTCGTAAAGAATAAAGTTTCGGTAGGTTTTCCTCTTTGTTTGCAGAAAAGGTTCGAGCGACGTACGATGTCACAAAGCATGTGATGAGCACAGGGAGACCTGTCAGGACAATTGTCCAGAGAACCACCTGCATGTCGCTGATATTTGTGCTTTCTTGCGGTGGTTCAAAGTAGAAAAGAAAGAGTAGTCCTGCGATTAAGATTATGCTTATCTGTCCCATACCGTCAATAATCCTTGGTTTATAGTCAGTGATTTCGGTGTGCGTACATGATGCGTCTATTGGCGTCGGTTTCTGAGGAGCATGCGTACTGAATTTTACCGCATCTCACATCAAAAATCAAGGGTGTTTTGAAATCTAATCTTGTTGTTCTGGCGGACGTGAAAAAAACTTTTGACTTTTTTTACGGAAAAGTGATATAATTGATAGTAAAAGTACCTGTGAGAATAAATTGCTTACAGGTTTCCGATATTTTACAAGTTCGCGAGGCAGTTTCGGGCATTGAAAAACTGTTTTCTACGCGGGTAAGTTAGTTATTCCGTTTGCGTACATACGTTTAAGGCGGGATTTAAGAAGAATTCCGTGGAAAATAAAGTATATTAATTTTTTTGGCGTAACTTGAAGACTGGCTCCTTAGACCGGTTGGCAAGCAATGCCCTAAATTGTTGTTTAAAACTTAGGAGGAATCCATGTTAAGTAGAACCGCTTTCACAATTATCGCTCTTCTCGGCGTTGCGCTTGTTATGAGTAGCTGCGGCAAGTTGAATCAGGAAGAGTTTGAAATGTGGAAGAATGAACATGTCTCAAAGATGGAGCAGACTAACTCTGACATGTCAAACAAAATCACGATGTTAGAGGGCAAATTCGATCAGCACGGTAAAGATACTGCAGAAGCAGTTTCCAGAGCCAAGGACGAGGCGATTGCCGTGTCTCAGCAGGGTGATGCTGACACCATGGCTGCTGCCGAGCAAAAAGCCAAAGAACAGGATGCGCAGCTCCGCGCGGACCTGACGAAGGCTATTGATATGCAAGGGCAGAAGTCGATGGATTTCGCGAAAAGCGAAAACGCGAAAATCCAAAAACAGCTCATGGCTGTTGAAGATACCGACAAGGCGCAAAATGAAGCGATAAATCAGCTTGCGTCTAAAGTGATGGCTATAGAGGAAGGGTTGGCAATGGTGACAGAAGAAGTCTCATCAATGCCGTCACTGCTGGCTACCGTCACTTTCGCCAGTGGACGAACCTCGTTAGACGGCGACGCGAAACAGACAATTGATGGTATCGTTGAACAGCTGATGGAAGCTTCAGATGCTAAAGTCAGGGTTATTGGACACGCTGATGGCATGCCAGTACTGCGCGGAAGTTACAGAAGTAATTGGGATCTCTCACAGGCACGCGCGAACTCCGCTTCAAAGTATCTACAATCGAAAGGGATCGATGCCGGTAGAATTGAGACAATTGGTAAGGCACACACCGATCCTGTTGCCCCGCAGAATACCGCTGCAGGCAGAGCGATGAATCGTAGGGTCGAAATCATTATGGTTCCGGCGCATAGCCATAGTCATCCACATTAATTCCAAACGATTCATTGGGTCGCAGTTATCTGAGTTCCCCTGACCCAATGCATGCAGCCCAAGTATTTTCGTATCAACGTGGAGGCGGGTCACTGGACCCGCCTATCGTTGTCATATTACTGCCCAATACCGCAAGTCGGATGAGGACATTATCGTTATGCGTTTGGTATTTGCCAGTTTTTTGCTTCTGTTGTTGATTCCCAGTCTAACACTTGCGGATACCACTGATGGGCAACCCTTACGTCCATCACCAGTTCGAGAGTTTTTAGCGCAACATCTGCAATTCCCATCTTTCCAACTCTCTCTATTTTCATATAAACCGGAGTTAGGTGGTTTGGTTGATATCCTCCAGAGCGTTGGGGTATCACGCGTTCCAGGGGCAATGTTACCTACGTTGTCGGTTGTATTTGAACATAGTCCGGTGTTGGATTCACGTATAGAACTTGGCTATTGGCGGATGGAACTTGACATCCCACCACCTATCTCAGCGAATCTCTCTACAACCCTTATCCCTATTTCCTATCAGTTTATCTATCGTCCGGTCCTTCTGTCGGAATATATCCCGATCTATGTGGGCGGCGGTGTCGGCTTTTTAGGGGCGAGTTTTAGCGGTAATGCAGTCGATTTAGTTGAACAGCAAGGCATCAGTTTCAATGACAGTTCTTCAGGTCCGACCGGATTTGCCTTCATCGGGGTAGAACTCTTCCAATGGGACCATAATCTTTCACTCAACTTTGAGTTGAAACGGATACTTAAAACAGTAGAAACAACGGGTGATACACCGCTTGACCTGATTTTAGACGGGACTGCTGTCGGACTGGGTGTCAAAATGAAATTTTAGTTTTCAGTAACCTCTGAAATTTGAAATCTGGTAAGCGAATCCTCCCCTTTTTCATCTGTCTTGTGGTCGGTGGCATTATCGGTGGCTACTCGGATACTCCGCTTCCGTTTCTCTTTTTGTTGATCGCAACAGGAACTTTCGTCTTTCTCGGCATGGATATTGCAGTGTATCTGCTGTTAATTGCCCTGCCGTTTTCATTTCGCTACATTCTCCCCGGTCGTATTTTCGAGATTCAAACGCCGACAGAACCCCTATTAGGCATGCTTGCCACCGTTTATTGTGTGCGAAAGATAATTGACCGGACACTCCAGAAGCGTAAATCGGAAAACACCTTCCCTTTTTTCTTCCCAATTTGCTTATACATCTTCATCATGTTCCTCTCGGCAATCAACACACCGGATCTGTTTGGTACACTTAAAGGAACACTCCGGGCGACAGTTTACGTGTTGTTTAGTGTTGTCGTGTACGCTGTGGTTCAAAATAGGACTGCACTGAAACGGCTTTTTATTGCGAGTTTTCCGTCTGCAGCGGTTGCCGTTATCTGGACAGTTATTGTCTTAATCTATCACATTGATGCATGGCAGTGGACGAGTGCTTATCGGAGCGCGCCGTTCACGAATTACTCTGTCTACGGGGCATTCACGGCACTTTTCTTTCTTATTTGCCTCAGTCGTTTCTTATTTGATAATGGTCCGTACGATCGCGTGTTGTGGACGGTGTGGTTCGTCTGCTTTGGTGTGGGACTCCTGATGTGCTTTTCGCGCGGGGTCTGGCTCTCTGTTATTGCCGCGGTCGGCTTTATGCTGTTACAACTTGGGCGAGGCGTTACGCATAAAAAGGTTCTGTTTATTGGGGCGGCGTGCCTCATCTTATTGGCGTGCTTGAGTTTACCCAGTATTTATAACATCTTTGTTGAACGGATTTCGTCCACAGTGGATCTTAGTTATGCTTCAAACCGGGCGCGTCTCCTGCGGTGGGGACAAGCATTCGTGATGTTCGTTGAAAGCCCTATTTTGGGGAAGGGCTATGGGGCGTTTGCGATGCTGTATGAGGAGGATGTCGCGCTTGTTGGGAGTTATACAGCGCAGTATCAACTCGGTGCACATAGTGAATACCTTCAGGTTATGGCGGAATTGGGGATCGTTGGGTTAGCCGTGTGGATCTGGCTGAATCTTGCCTTCCTGCGCTACGGTTTTCGTGCACTCAAAACGCTGGACGATGGTTTTTACCGTGCTATTGTTATTGGATTGATGGCAGCAGAAATCTCACTGATGGTGCATTTCACGGTGAACAATCTCTTGAACGGCGATGCTATTGGGGTTCCTTTCTGGGGAATTTACGGGTTGTTGCCGGCTGTGGTGCAGATGGCTGCCCATGAAAAGAATACATCAGAAACCGAAGACAGTGTATAATGTAAAGTGAAAGTAGTAGGCACACGCCGTGTGCCGTAACAGGCTTTACCAACGGAGAAAAAATTGATATGAACATTATCCACATTATTTCAGATACATTTCGGCGTGATAACCTCGCTATCTATGGCGGAAAGGGATATACACCCTCCCTGAACGCCTTCGCAGAAAAATGTGTCGTTTTCAACAAAGCGTATGTCTGTGGTTTTCCGACTGTTCCGATCCGAGGCGAGCTCGTGACAGGGCAAGTCAGCATCTGTCGGAGAGGATGGGAACCTCTCAAACGAGATGTCCCCGTCATCGCTGATGACTTAACGAACGCTGGAATTGTGAGTATGATGATTGCGGATACGCCGCACCACATCAACAACGGTTTCTTTTACAATCGTGGGTTCACCGGTTGGAAATGGATTCGCGGGCAAGAGGGTGATCATTTAGAGACGCAGCCCTACGATAATGAATCGAAAAAATCGTTGCAGTATCGCGAGTACACACGAACACATCCGAACAAATTGCCCGGTGGACTCGGCAACCACCTGAGAAATATAGCGTTTCGGCAAACCGAAGCAGACACGTTCGTCGCGCAGACTATGCAGACGGCTTGTGACTGGTTAGAGCGGAACCATCAGCACGAAAATTTTTATCTGATGGTGGACACCTTCGATCCGCACGAGCCGTGGGATGCCCCTGAATGGTATCTAAAGCGTTTCGATGCAAGCGACTACGACGGACCCGAACCGATCTATCCGCCCTACGGTCCTAATCCGATGAATGAACGAGAAACGGAACGCCTCAACGCGCTCTACCGCGCAGAAGCGTCACTGGTTGACAACTGGATCGGGCAACTCTTACGGAAAATTGACTATATGGGCTTGATGGAAAACACGATGGTGATTTTCATGGCGGATCACGGTTTCCTGTTGGGTGAACACGGACTGCTCGCTAAGAATCTGAGCATGTATGAGGAGGTTATCCATATCCCACTCATGGTTTATCATCCAGAAGCGACACCGCGTCACACCGATGCACTCACCAGCATTGTTGATATTCCACCGACCGTCATTGATGTGTTCGGTGCGGAACGCGGGGCACAAGTGGAAGGTAACAGTCTGCTGCCCGTCATCACAGGGGATACCGACACAGGACGCGAGTATGCGGTTACGCACGGTGCTTGGGTCGGCGGATGGAGCCCTGATGGTGGTAGCCCGCATGGAAGTATCACCGATGGTACTTGGTCTCTGCTTTTAGAGAACCAAGGTGCCCCGAAGCAATTGTTCCATCTACCCTCCGATCCGGAGCAGATGAATAATCGGTTTGAATCGGATACGACAGAGGCGCGTCGGCTCTACCAAGCATTTTTGGACTTCTTGGCGCAGCACGGCGCACCGGAAGCGATGGTTACCCAATTCCAAGATCGGTGGCGGGATTAACTAAGGAATTGTAGCGCGAACTTTTAGTTTGCGCTTCCCTCGACACAAACTAAAAGTTTGTGCTACAGTTTAAATTTTGATGAGTTGCGTAAGTTCTAATTAAAAGTAAACTCGGTTCGTAGTAGGGAAACCATTCATAGTCTCCCGTTCCTGCGTGCGATAAATTGCACGACTACGAACCTATCCTAAAATTCAAACTGGAATGAAGCACTACGTCCAGTCCATGATAACGCCTAAGTACTCATCCTTCCGATCTGTCAATCCATCGTAAGCGGATTGTGCGTCTTCTGGATCAATGACGTGCGTCAATAGTTCTTCTACTTTGAATTTACCTTCACACATCAATGAATATATCAAGCGCGAGTTGCGTTCAAGCGAGTGCTTCGATTCGCCAGAGTGCATTGTCGGGTAAACCCATTCATGTGCACTTCTGAGTGTAATCGCGCCTAAGCCGATACTGTGGCTGTAGTTCAAAATTTCTGTTGCATTGGTGACGTATTCGCCGCGTGGTGAGCCGAGTAAGATAACTTCACCCTTTCTACCGGTCAACTGGTAGGCGGTTTGGACGAGCCGCGGGTTTCCGATGGCTTCAACGGTGACGGCGGTTTTTTCGCCATTTGTCAACGCAATCACGCGTTCCAGTGCATCTTCTTCGTCAGGATTAATCAGGTGTTGGATACCGCACTGCTTGGCGATTTCGAGTCGACGCGGCACTCGCTCAATGCTGATGACTTTCATGCCAGCCAAATTGAAAAGCTGCGATGCGGAGTTCCCTACCAATCCCAAGCCGATAATAGCAACAGTGTCCCCGAATTCGGCAGACGATACCCGCAGAGATGTCATCGCGACCGTTGCCATTCGGACGAAGGGGACCAGTTTCTCGTCTATATCTAACGGGGGTTTGAACGCCAAAAGCACTGCCTCAGTTTTAACGATAGAGGCGTGTGGACTATAACAGAAGGCGAGATCGCCAACGGCACATTTTGTTACGTTTTCACCAACTTTCAAAACTTCACCGATCGCTGTGTAGCCCGAACCGTGCGGGAATCGGGTGCCGCTTTCAAGTCCGGTATAGCCTGCGCCTTCGGTGCCTGGACTAATCAAGCTGTAGTGCGTTTTCAGTAGAATTTGGTTCGGTGTGAGTGTCTCATCAAGTTCAAAATCTTCCAGCGTTGCTGAACGTTTCGCTGGCATCACAATCTGTTTGCCTTTCATTTTGTAGTGCTCCTTGTTGAATTTTCTCTATTATGGTATCATATCTATAGGATTTTTTATAGCAAGTTTCATGAAAAGGGAGATATTTCTTTATGAGACTCACGCAAGAGCAGTGTGAAACCTTTCGGACACAGGGTGTCCTAATAGTCAAAGATGCTTTGACTGACGCGGATCTACAGCCCGTAATTGACGAAATCTCGGATTGGATTTCGGAACGCGCCCTTGCCTTAAAACAGGAAGGTAAAATCGAGAATCTGTATGAAGGTGAACCCTTTGATAAGCGGTTTGGCAAGTTACTCGCGCAGTCCGGTGAGATGTCGGGCGGGTTGGATATTATGCATTACCGCGGTAAAGCCATCTTTGAATTCCTGAAGAACGATAACCTTTTAGATGTTGTTGAAGGAATTGTTGGACCGGAGATTACCTGCAACCCTATTCAACATCTGCGTGCAAAACCACCGGTTATAGATGGGAACGCGAGTTGGGCAGGCGGTGTGCCGTGGCATCAGGATGCTGGTGTTATGATGCCGGAGGCGGAAGATTCTATTATCATCACGTGTTGGCTTCCGTTAGGGGACAGCACAGTAGAGATGGGGTGCCTTCAAGCATTGCCCGGTATTACTGAAGATATAGGGTATCTGATCCATCAGAAAGAGGGCGGGACGATGATCAAGCCGGAGTTAATGCCGGAGGTCGAACCGCTCATGCTGGAATGTTCCAGCGGTGATGTCATCTTGTTAAGTCGTTTTACACCGCATCGTTCGGAACCGAACACGTCTGACCGGTGCCGTTGGTCGTTGGATTTGCGGTATCAGACGACAGGACATCACACGGGGCGGACAGCGCATCCTGACTTCATTGTACGTAGCCGGAAAAATCCTGACAGCGTCCTGTCCGAACACCAAGAGTGGTGTGATTTGTGGGTGGATGCTTTTGAAAATCCGCGCGGCTTTGCAGGACATAGGTCGGTATAGCCGTCAGCGGTTGGGAACCGGTAGCCTGCAACAACGGCGCAGGCGGATTTACGGAACACACGTAAAAGTCTAAACGCACGCTGTTCCCCGCAAGGTAAAATTAAAAAATGCAAGCGATTATTCTGTGCGGCGGTCTTGCGACACGACTCGGTGAGGCGGCGAAAACGGTGCCTAAGGTTTTGCTGGAGATCGCCGGGAAAACGGTGCTGGAGTGGCAGATCCGACTGTTGATGGAGGCAGGCGTTACCGAGGCAGTTCTCGCGTCCGGGCACTTGCACGATGTGCTTTATGGGCAGGTGGGAGACAATTACGCTGGAATACGCGTCCGTTATGCCAAAGAGGAGAAAAGACTCGGTACCGGCGGCGCGATTCAGAATGCCATGAAACAGATTGGGACATCGCCTTTTTTTGTCCTGAATGGCGATATCCTGCTCGCGGACTTTTCATTGCAGGAAATGTTAGGTCGGTTTGATCGTGGAATGGCGGGGGTGCTTTTGAGTGTACATGTATCGGATATCCGCCCTTACGGCGAAATCGTATCGGATAGTGATGGAAAAATTCAGGCGTTTCGTGAGAAGCAACCTACCTGTCGTGCTGGGTATGTCAACGGCGGAGTCTATCTTTTCGATCGAGACATTGCTGACGCGTTTCCGAGAGGGCAGGAAAATTTCTCTATGGAACGAGACGTTTTTCCATGTGTTTCTAATCTTTACGCGTTACAAACGGATGCTGACTGGATCGATATCGGAGTGCCAGAACGATTAGACTACGCGCGTGAGCATTTCCCGTTTTCTAATTTTCCTTGTTGACCGCTACTCCGCTGTTCCTTCTGTTCGCAACACAACATAACTCCGATACCGTTCCGCATGTATCTCACCGGCTTCGACAGCATTCTGGATAGCACAATCGGGTTCTGCGACATGGGCGCAATCGTTGTATTTACACTGACCGAGGTGAGGTTCCATCTCAGGGAAATAGTGTTCTAAGTTCTCAGTATTCACGCCCCACAGTCCAACTTCTCGGATACCGGGGGTATCCGCAACTTCGCCGCCAAAATCTAATGAGAAGAGTTCGACGAGTGTTGTTGTATGTTTGCCCTTTTGGGTTCTGATACCGACTTCACCCGTTCGCAAACCTAAGTCCGGTTGGAGTGCGTTCAGTAGACTGGATTTCCCAACCCCCGACGCACCGATGATAACACTGAATTTATCTCTTAAGATGTGCTGAAGTGTGTCCAAACTTTCAGATATGTGGATACTCGTATAGAGAATTTGATAGCCGAGTTTCTCATAATTGGTAAAGGTCTCGGTGAGTTCATCGCGTTGGGTTGCGTCCACCAAATCCATCTTATTCACGCATATCACAGCCTCCATGTCCCCTGCCTCAGCCAAGATGAGGAACCTGTCCAACGTTCTGAAATTAAGAGGTGGCATCAGTGTCGCGACGACAGCAACGATTTGATGGGCATTAGCGACGATAACCTGTTCGATGTCGCCGTGTTTTCCTGCGTATTGTCGCGAGAATTTCGTCTCGCGAGGCAGAATGTCCTCTACCACTCCTTCTTCAGCGTCAAGCTGCGTGAAAATAACTTGATCGCCGACAGCAACTGGGTCCGCGTATAATCTACGTCCAGTTGCTGAGCGGTGTCGCCGTTTAAGTGTACCACGGAGCGTGCAACGCAGGACAATACCACCGTGCTGCACGTCATAAAATCCTGTTCGTGCTCGGATGACTCTGCCTTGTTCGCGTGTAAGGATAAACAACACCTCCAAGAATCTATCAGACGTAAGCCTTCATGGTTTTTAAAGCGACCTCAATATCTTCATCAAAATTGTCAAACTTGCACTCGCACGAGACGCGGCCGTCGTAGCCTGCTTTTTGTAATGCCGAAAAGAAATCAGTGAAGTCGAAATCGTCGTTTCCCGGATAGGAGCGTTTGACGGGTTCCGCTATGTGGACATGTTCGAGCCACTCAGCAGCGTCAATAATGTTCTGCATCGGTTCTTCTTCTTGCCAGATATGGTAAAGATCCGCCAACGCCTTGATACCCGGACGATTCACGCGTTTTGCCATAGCGACACCATCCGCGACGGTACGGAGGATATTTCCCTCTCGCCAGCAGATTGGTTCAATGACAATCGTCATGTTGTGTGTTTCGGCGTGATCTGCCGCCATATCAAGGAATTCAGCGATTTGTGCTAACGCGCGTTCGCGCGAGTAGCCGTCCTCGATACTCCGGGAACCGCTGCTGCCGTAGACAATAACCGCACCACCAATTTCGCTGCCTCTACGGCACGCGTTCTCTACATAACGAGACAAGCGCGGCATATCCACAGTGTCGCCTACCACACGCAGGTCACCGGGGATGAATCCGGAATACGACTCCGCCTTTAAGGGTGCTTGCGTTGCTTGCTGGCGAATTTTCTGAAATTCGGCTTCGTCTGCTTCGGGCATCAACGCCGGACGAACCCCTAATTCGATGTAATCATACCCAACTTCTGCGAGCCGATTAACGTTTTCTAAACTGGTACAGATCCCAAATCGCATGCATTTGCTCCTTTTACATGTACCTACGGAATTAGAAAAAATATAACACATTTTCAAGGATCGTGATTGGTGCCAGGATGTGCTTACGTTGTATATTTTATTTCCCGAATCGTCGTTTTCGCTGGCTATAGGCGCGCAAGGCACGGAGAAAGTCGATCTTCCGAAACGAGGGCCAATATGTATCACAGAAATAGAATTCTGAGTAAACGCTCTGCCAGAGGAGAAATCCTGATAATCGAACCTCGCCACTGGTGCGAATGATTAGCTCGGGGTCTGGGAGATTTGAAGTGTACAGATAGGGTGTAATCTTGTCCACTGTGAGTTCATCTACAATTTGATGAATCGGTTTCCCACTCTCACTTTCAGCTTTTAGGTGTCCCCGGAATGCTTCAATAATTTCCTCTCGTCCTCCATAAGCAACAGCCACGTTTAAGATAAACTTATCGTAATTTCGTGTCGCTTCTTCTGCTTCCCGAATCGCTTCTTGAAGACTCGGTGGTAGTAGTTCTATCTGCCCCATTGCGCGTACCTTAATCTGGTTCGCGTGCAGTCCTTCAATTGTGACGAGTTCCCGCATCTTTCCCTCAATAAGCCCAAGGATTCCTTCGACTTCATGCGCTGCGCGCTTAAAATTATCAAGCGAGAAAATCCAGATTGAGAAAATTTCAACGCCAAGTTCGTCGCACCAATGAAGCACCTCTTCGAGTTTATCTGCCCCGTCGTGGTGCCCCTTGATAACGTTGTCAAGTCCACTGGCTTTAGCGTAACGGCGGTTTCCGTCTAAAATTACGCCAATATGGCGGGGGATCTTCCACGTGTTGGCTTCGGATTCTAAACGCTGCTGGTAAATCTTATAAAAAAATCTTTCAATTCGATTTTTAATATAGCGGAATGGCTTCATATTTGCATCCTGAGTTGTTGTAAGCCTGCTCAGGCTATACTGCAATGTTTATTATAACATGGGAACGTTATAAAAAAAAGTCTATTTTTCTGCCCTAACTTTAGTCTTCGTTGATTTCAAGGCAATCTCTGGATCGGGCGGTTTTGATAATAAAGTTGACATGTTATGGCGATTGTGATAAATTTATGTGAAAATATGCGTCCGTGTGTTTTAGGACGTAAACTCAAGAATCAGAGCACTCCTCCTGATTCATTCTCAAAATAGATCTAAAATCTTCTCGCGTTCATCGGAGTCACATTTTGTATGGAAGTTGAAACTTCCCCTTCGTTTGCATCATCACGAATTCCTGCCCACGGTGTCACGCTCAAATCTATTCTTATTGCTGTTATTCTAATACCGATTAACTGCTATTGGGTTATTGAGATGGAGGTTATTCGGTATTCGGGTCATCCTGTAACGATCTCCCTCTTTTTTAATGTGATTTTCAGTCTGTTTGTGGTTATTGTTGCGAACTATCTGTTGCGTCGTTTTATACCAAGATTCGCGTTGGCACAGAGTGAGTTAATCATTGTTTACCTCATGCTATCTATTGCTTCGGGTGTTACTGGGCACGATATGCTTGAGATTTTGGTGCCGATGCTGGGGCATGCGTTCCGCTTTGCTACCCCCGAAAATGAGTGGCAGCAGTTGTTTGTTCAGTTTCTACCGACATGGCTCACTGTGAGCGATCCATCGCTTTTACAAGGCTATTATGAAGGCGAGCTTCCGCTTTATACTGCTGAGGCATTGCTTGGGTGGGCAACGCCTGTGCTTTGGTGGACTGCCTTTATTACTGTGTTGATTTTTGGCATGCTTTGCATCAACATAATTGTTCGTAAACAGTGGATTGAACATGAGAAGTTAAGTTATCCGATCATCCAGCTTCCACTCCAGTTGACAGAGACTCCGCAGAATCGTCTTTTCCACAGCAGGTTGATGTGGCTCGGCTTTGGGATTGCTGGCGGGCTTGCGCTCTGGAATGGTCTTAACTTTCTGTATCCGGTTTTACCCGAATTTCGGACACGGATACGGAGTTTCCAAGTCTTTACAGAAAGCCCG
The DNA here is from genome assembly GCA_022821965.1 of Candidatus Poribacteria bacterium. Lineage (GTDB taxonomy): Bacteria > Poribacteria > WGA-4E > WGA-4E > WGA-3G > WGA-3G. The sequence goes on along the minus strand of JAJECN010000046.1, from coordinate 53,499 downwards.
TGGAACGCGATGGGCAGAATCCCGTTTTCACTCTATCCGTTTGCAATCGGACTCGGTTTCTTTATTCCGTTAGATCTTTCATTTTCGTGTTGGTTTTTCTTTTGGTATTGGCGGTTTATGCGTGTTCTCGGTGCTGCGCTTGGGTTGCGTAGCCTACCCCGCTTTCCATATATGAATGAGCAAGCCGCGGGTGGTTACCTCGCGCTGTGCGTTTTGGCAATTTGGGCGAGTCGCAGGCATCTATTGCATGTCGCGAGGACCGTTGTGGGTCTAAATACCCAACAGGACAATACTGTCGTCAGTGCTTCGGGACGCGAAACGCGGGAAGCAATGTCCTATCGCGGGGCGATGCTTGGGCTCATCGCAGTGATGGCATTCCTTGTGCTTTTTTGCTACTATGGCGGTGCTGAGTTGTGGGTGATGTTCGTCTTTTTTGTTATCTATTACATGATTTCTATTGCAATTACCCGGATGCGCGCCGAACTCGGTACACCTGTGCATGATTTGCACTATTCTGGTCCTGATGAAATTCTGACTCGGACAGTTGGCACACGCCGATTGGGAAGAGACAACCTCATTATGTTCTCTATGTTTTGGTTCATTAATCGTGCCCATCGGAGCCATCCAATGCCGCATCAGTTGGAAGGCTTTAAAATCATGGAACGAACGAACATGACGATGCATCGCATCATTTTTGCTTTAACGCTTGCAACTGTTTTGGGATCGTTAGCAGGGTTTTGGGCATTGATTGATCGGGGGTATCGTCTGGGGATGGAGGTACGTGCCTATTGGCCCTCTTTAAGTGCTTTCGGAATAGAACCGTATCGTCGTCTTGCGCGGTGGTTACAGGCACCAGAAGCGACACTCATACCGGAAAGTGGATTTATGGGCATCGGCTTTTTGATAACAGCAGTGCTGATGTTTTTTCGGATGCGGTTTGTGTGGTGGCCTTTTCATCCCGCTGGGTTTGCAATCTCTACGAGTTGGGGCATGCATGTGACGTGGAGTTGTCTTTTCATGAGTTGGTTAATCAAGTGGTTAATTTTGCAATATGGTGGTGTTGTGCGGCATCGCAAGATAGCCCCCTTCTTTCTGGGATTAATCTTGGGAGAGTTTACAGTAGGGAGTCTCTGGACGATCTTAGGGATTATCGCTGGTATTCCTACTTACGGATTTTGGGTGTAGTGTTAGTCGTTGTCTGGGCGCGTATTTATTGCCAGGTTCAGGGGTAACAGGAGTACTGCGAGACTAAACAGAAGCGTCCACTGCCATTCCCATTTGAGGTATCCCATTCCTAAGAATTGCGCGACAGGTTCAACATAAATTGCTGTCAAGTGAAACACTATGACGAGGAAGGAGATAATGATGAGTCCAGGGTTCGCTAAAATTCTTTGGGCGAGCGATTCCCATGGATACCGCAAGGCTTGCCAGCATGTCGTTAACTGCGTGAAGATGAGCGTCGTACACGCCGCCGTTCGTGCAATCGCTATCACTGACGTATTTGGATTCTCAGTATTTCCAGTGGAAAGTACATCTTGCATGAGTGTTGAAACACCGAGTGTATCGGACAGAGCAGGCGAACGCCACAGTATAAATAAGAACGGAATGATTGTCATTAAACTCATAGTCACTGCCCGGCAAATGATGTCTATATTGGTTGTCCTTGAAAGGAAGCGTGACCCTGAAAATAGCGTCGGACGGTGGTGTTTTTCGTCAGCGAATATCTTTTCCGTACCTATAGCGAACGATGGTAGTAAAGTCGAGAGAAGTTGGATCCAAATTATCTGCGTTAACGTCAACGGCATAGGCATTTTATAGAGGTAGTGTAGCACGGTGCCGAAGGTGAGCGTGAGAAGCAAAGAGAGCGTACATGAGAAGTTCCATCGTAAAAAGCCAGCGGCGTTATGATATGCCTCGCGCGTGTAAAGCAGCGCGTCTCTCACGGCTTCAAACTTATTAATCAATCCATCAGCAGCGGCTTGAACGACGTGCAACGCATCGGTTCTATTTGCAAGGGTTATGTCAGCAACAGTCATTGCCCGAAGGTCTTCGCTGTTTTGACCCAAAAACCCGACGGCGTGCCCTTGGCGTTTTAAACTAAGAACGATATTTCGACGCTGTTCCCAAGTTGGTTCCGAATAGGCGAGCCATTTTGCCGTTTCGTTGTCGAATTGTTCACGTGGTACTTTCTCAAGCTCTTCCCTTGATACTACTGCTTTTCGATTGTGGATTAACCCAAGGTCTTTCGCAAGGTCGACTGTTTCTTGCTCTTTGTTCTCAGTAACGAGAACAATTTTAAGTCCAGTATCAAGGCTGGATTTCAGGATTGCCTTTGTGTGTTCGTCATTGCTGACGGAAAAGCTGATGAACCCTAAAAAAATTGGATTGTCTTCCATCTCCTGTGGTTTCAGAATGACATCAGAAGAGTGAAAGGCTACACCATAGACTTGGGATTTGGTGCTTAGTAGATAGTCTATGATGTCATGATACATTTCGTATTTGTCGTCTACTAACGGTGTGGTTTCGCCATTAATAAGCACATAGCCACAAGTGTCAAGCACAGTTCGGGCATCTCCAAAGATTATGTTGAGATAGTTTTCTGGTGCTGACTCGAACACTTGCATTTGATACCGATAGTTATGTGTGGAAGGATATGTGTTCACCAAGGGTAACTTGGCACTCACACTGTCGGATTGGTACCCGAGTTTTCTCATGTTCTCTTGGATGGTAGCCTGAGGGGGCAGCACCACATCGTCGGCTGAGGTTGTTGAGGCAATCCGCCCATTAGCGGATAGCGCATCATTCGTATCTTGCCCATCTGAGACACCGAGTCCAGCTGTGAACACTAAATGTGGGGCACCTTGTGGAATTTTCCCGCTCGGCGACATTACTGCAACCGCTTCTTGCCGTTTTGCGGGGGTGAGGTCTTTCAGAGAGTCCAACCACGTCTGCCATGTTTTACCGTCGACCAATTGTTCATCAACGAAAAGGCTTGAAATTGTCAGATCGCGTGTGGTAGAGAGTCCATCTTCATTCGCGAGAAGTGTGGTGATGCGACTCAATTTTTCGAGGCTGCGTGAATTTCGTATTATAATCCCTTTTTTCAGCAATTTTTGGGAGTGCTTAGAAAAGAAAAATTGAAGGAGTCCACTCGGATTTTGTGGCGTAGATGCGATAATAAATAACATGCCGAGATAGAATAGAGATTGCCAATCGGTCGCCTGATTCTGATATTCAAACCACCATGTGATTGCAAGGGTTACGCATGCCCCAGTTATACCTACAATCTTTATAACGGTGTGCAAGTCACTCGTCTCGTTTTCGGCACGGGTGTTCGTGATAGGCGTTGGCGGTGTATCTCGACGCTGCTTCCATATTTCCAGTTGTTTTCCCGTCTGCACAACAATTGCAAAACCGTGGCCCGCTGTGACGTATGTGCCCCCGAACGCCATGTTTTTTTGCTTTTGTGGAGGAATAGAACTATCTGGAATATCTATGCTTACTTTTTGCACAGGTCCTTCAGTTCCAAAGAGCACGGATTCGTCAATCATCAGCCCTTCGGATTCAATAATTCTGGCATCGGCGGGTATGTAGTCACCCGCACTGAAGGAGAGTAAATCACCAGGAACTATATCCTTTGGCGTACATGTGTCAAATTTCCCTTGTCGCATAACCTTGATCTTATGGGCTGTGAGTTTGTTCGCATAAATGTCTCGGCTGCGGATTCGATATTCTTTTATCCATGCCCATGCGATGTGGATGATCAAAGCTGCGCCGACAATACCTACTGTGTAAAGGGAAACCTGACTTGCATCTGTGATGAATGAGAAGATGAGGATGGCTGTCGTAAGTGCCAAAACGAGAATACGCCACGTGAGCAGTGGTTTCAGCAACGCCTGAAGGGAAAAAGCCCTTTCCTCCGTACCGAATTCATTCTTGCCATACTGTGCTCTCGCTTTCTCAATGGCTTCGGCACTCAACCCCTGATCCATTTTGCAGTCGAATTTATTCAGTATTGATGCAAGGTTCTCTGCATGAAAATTTGACATCTTTTATTTAAAATAACCGGTGTAATAGACTATTCAATTGTCCTCAACGTGTACACTCGCGCCGCAAGCATCCGGCTTTAAAATTTTAATATCGGATGCGATTTGATGCTTTTTGAAGGCAGTCTTCATTTTTTCAGCGATCTGTTCTGTATGTTCTAAACAATAGGCTGCAACGGTCGGGCCCGCGCCGCTCAATGCGACGCTAAGCGCACCGGCAGCGGTCGCAGCTTCTGCGACATCATCAAATCCTGGAATCAACGAGGTCCGGTAAGGTTGATGCAGCCTGTCTTTCATCGCAACGCGTAACATCTCAAATTGCTTCGTGGCGATGCTGGCAATTAGCAGCGTACTTCGGCTTGTGTTGTAGATTGCATCAGCGAAACCTACCGATGTCGGTAGCACACCGCGCGCCTGTTCTGTTGACAGTGGGAAATCGGGAATTGCCAGCACAATCGAAAGGATGGGTGGACATTCTAACCGAACGGTATGTACTCGATCGTTCTCTTGTGCTGAGACGACGAGTCCACCGTACAATGAGGCAGCGACGTTGTCTGGGTGCCCTTCGAGTTCGGTCGCAAAATTGAGGAGTTCTGTGTCAGAGAATGGGGTGTCGCAGAGTGCGTTTGCAGTTAGCAATCCACCGAGGATCGCTGTTCCACTACCACCGAGTCCGCGGATGGCGGGTATTCCATTTTCTATCTGCAATTTGAAGCCTTTTGGATGTTCCGTCCCACTTCGATTAAAAACAAGTTCTACCGCTTGGAACGCTATATGCTCTGGCGTATTCGGTATTTTATCCGCATCTACGCCACTCACAACAACTTCAGTATTGGTTTCGGAGCGTTCGAGCGTAACTGTGCTATAGAGTTGAAGGGCAAGCCCTAACACGTCGAACCCAGGTCCTAGGTTCGTTGTGCTTGCGGGGATCCGTGCGGTAGCTTTTTGGTTAAAAGTAGGAAGCATACAAAAGATTCCTATAGAATCGGTTGCGACTTGAAAGTTTATATCCACTCGTTACTTTTTGGGGTGCTGTTTACAGTCGAAAGACGTGCTATTAAAGGGACTACAATTTTGAGATTGCAGTTTCCATTCTACTTAATGCCTCTTGGATGTTTTCTAACGAATTGGCGTATGAGAGACGGAGATAACCATCGCCGTATTTGCCGAAAGAAGTCCCGGGCAGTAGGGCGACATCTGCCTCCTCCATCAGATAGTCAGCGAGGGGTTCACACGAAAGCGGCAGTTGTGTAACGTTCGGGAACACATAGAAAGCACCGAGCGGTTTGATACAACTGATGCCCTCAATAGCGTTCAGTCCATCCACAATTGCATCACGTCGTTTCTGGAATTCCGAAACCATTTCTGTAACAGAGACTTGCTGTCCTGTTAATGCTTCTATCCCAGCGAGTTGTGTAAAAGTTGCGGTACAGGAATTGGAGTTAATAGTTAACTGTGTAATCTTGTCCGCGATTGCTTGGGGAGCGATCCCGTAGCCCAACCGCCATCCGGTCATTGCGTAGGTTTTGGAATGCCCTTCAATCAGAATTGTTCGTTCCTTCATACCAGGTAGGCTGAGGACGCTGTGGTGTTGACCTTCATAGAGAATACGTGAATAGACTTCGTCTGTCAACACATAAAAATTGTGTTTCTGTGCGAGTTCTGCTATTGCTTCAAGGTCTTCAATGGTTAGCGTGCCGCCTGTGGGGTTCTGGGGTGAGTTGAGAATTAGGAGTTTCGTTCGGTCAGAGATTGCTTCCTCAAGGTCTTCAAGACGGAACCGGAAATCCACTTCCTCGCGAAGGTGCAGCGGCACTGCTTTTCCGCCGATGAAGTCGATAACGGATTCGTAGACTGGGAAACCGGGTTCGGGATAAATGACTTCGTCGCCATCATCAATGAGTGCCAAGATCGTGAAAAAGATAATCGGTTTCGCTCCGGGAGTCACCGTGACTTCATCTGGATGGATGGTAACACCGCGTGTTTCTGTTATGTGTTGCGCGACGACCTCGCGGAATTCCGGCACGCCAGCGGATGGACAGTAGCCAGTGTGTCCGTCCTTCATTGCTTTATATGCCGCCTCAATGATGTTCATCGGTGTTGGGAAATCCGGCTGTCCTATTTCCAGATGGATGATGTCTTTGCCTTGTGCTTCCAGTTGTTTTGCTTTGGCGAGCACCTCAAAGGCGGATTCTGTTCCCAATCGGTTCATCCGCGTCGCGAATGTGGATACTTCCAAAATTATACCTCCGCTTCAACAAAATCATTTCATAAAATGTTGCATGGTTACGGCGTGGGGTTCTGCTTTAACCTACAACTCAGTATTAATGAAAATATAAACCCAGGGAGTAGTGGTATTGGAAATTACTACTCCCTTGTCTGTTCGTTCTATTGTGCCTGCATGATAGCACCAGTGGAACTCGCTACCCACACATTTTGTCCATCAAGCACAAAAACTTTGACTATTTTTTCCTTGGAATCTTTGAGTTCCCAAGTTTTACCACCATCGCTGGTGTGTAGAATGGCACCAACACCAAAGTCACCACCGACTGCCCATCCGTTCTTCTCATCTGCGAATCCGACGCTGCGTAGTGTTTCTTGTGTGCCACTGGCTTGCTCTTTCCATGTTTCGCCGCCATCATTGGTGTGAAGAATTACGCCGTTTTCACCGACTGCCCATCCCATTGATGCATCAAGGAAAAAGATGTCTTCAAGAATATCCTCTTTACCAGTTGCTTGTGTGACCCAGTTCTGTCCGCCATCCGTCGTTTTCTGAATTAAGGCAAATTGGCTTTTTGTCGTGGGGCTAACGCGGACACCGGCAATCCATCCGGTTTCTTCGTCAAGAAACTGAATTGCGCTGTACATATTCGCATCGTCATCACCAACGGCACCGAGTTGCCCGCCTTGGAGGACCTTCCATGAATCTCCACCATTTTTTGTAGAAAGAATGGTGTCACTCTCTCCAACGGCGTACCCGATGTCTTTGTTAACAAAGTAGATGCCCTTGAGTCCGTTGCCGACTTTGCTTGTTTGTAACTCCCAGTCTCTACCGTTAGCAGTGGTGGCGATTGTGCCGTTTGCACCGACCGCCCACCCGTGTTCAGCATCCAAGAAGTAGACTTCGGCTAAATCATAGCCGATTTTGATTTCCGATTTTTGCCACGTCTTTCCGCCATCCATGGTATAACCGATAAAGCCAGGATTTTCAAAATCTTCAAACGATGCAGCACCGACTACCCAGCCGATGTTCTTGCTTGTGAAAGCAATAGACATGTAGTCCCTAACCTCTGGATCGCGTTCCTGTAAAATGCTCCAATTTCCTGCCGCCGGTAAAACGATTGCCAAGATGCCGACGATCGCAAGTAGTATTGTCCCCAATCGTGGGCGTGACACAAGTTTGTTCATTGTTGTTGTATCTCCTTTTTTCATAAAGATGTTCTGTCGAGAGCGAGCTCTTTTTTAGGTCAGTTTGCGGACCAAGAGTTTGCTATTATATAGTTTGATATGGCTTAGCGAACCAAGTGCTTGCTATTAAACTTATAATATAACCTTGAATAGAAAATTAAGTCAAATAGTTTTTTTGATCGTCCAAGGTGCGACTGCTTTCACAACAGCAGCGTTCGCGTCCAGAAAAAATTTAGTTGTTCCATCCCGCTATAAAGTCAATTTACTACTTAGCGGCGATTAGAGTACCTGTCTTAAAACTCTCCCCGACTTGAAGTTGATAAACATAAACACCGCTTTCCACAATTTCGCCAGCTTCGTTGCGTCCATCCCAAATCAATTCCGTTTCACCGGGTGATGCGGTTAAGCTCCTGACAAGCATGCCATCGATGTCAAAGATGAGGACTGTGAATTCACCCGAAGCTTCTTCAAGCGCGCGAGCGGGGAAGACAACTTGATTGAAATCCTCGTCTGGAGAGAGCGGTGTGAACGGGTTTGGATAGGGTTCATCAAGAATACGAAGCCTTTTTTCTAACGGAATGGATTCGTTATTTGCCTCGTCAATAGCGATGACAGCATAAATAAAACTGCCTGTAGGGAGTGGGCGGTCGTCTATAAATTTGTATTCTGTTTTTGACTCATTGATTTCTGCAAGTATGGTAGATCCCTCAGTAATTCGGTACGTTGTTACATCACGACTGCTGCTTGGCTTCCAGAAAATTTCGATACCATCACTTGAAGGGGTGATGCTGAGCATTGTCGGAGGCTCTGGTGCAGCGGTGTCTGGTGATACCACCACTGTTTGTTTGGATGAGCGTTCCGATTGCAAGAAAATCGTCTTGTAAGCGACAATCTGATAAGTGTAGCTTCCCGGCGGAACGTTTACATCACGAAATGTGGTTGAGGAGCGGTTTTCGACATTAATGGTATCGTCCTCAGTAACAGTATTTTCGTTATTTCTGTAGATGAGATAGCCGTTGACATCCGGGTCTCCCGATTTTTGCCAACGGAGGGTCACATCGTTCTCTCCGGTTCCATCGGCTTCAGCAGCAAAACCTATAACTGGATCGGGAGGGACATTCTGAATTACTTCCAAGTTGAAATCATCGTTGTTGAGTTTACTATCCGCCTGCCCTTCTCGGATAAATTCACCAATAGGTGCATCGTCACGATTGCGTAAGCGTGCTCTGAACACTGCTTTTAAGGTAATCGTGTTCGGTGTGCGGCACTCAAAGATGATTTCATAGATTGAATTCTGGAAGTCGACGATGGCATCTGCCAGTTCAACGCGCAGGACATTTCCCCCGGAGACGACGGGTCTTGCTGGGATTTCATTTCGGTCCCGCAAGATGCCTTTGAAGTAAGATGATTGGGTCAGGAATCCCAACGGCATTGCGATCTCAATTGTTTTAATTTCTTCTCCCGGTTCTGCCAACGACCGATCAATTGAAAGTGTCACAATCAGTGGCACCGTTGAGTTGGCAGGAACAACGCCTCTCGTTTGACCTACGACGTTGATCTCCCCGACAGAGGTAACCGCGCCGTAGTTGTTGTTGGCGATGAGCAAACTACCAATAATTATCAAAGCGATGACTATGTTTTTCATTGGGCGAGACCTTTCCTTAGAATAGCAGATTGAGGGAGAACCGCTGTGTTGTATTGTCTTGAAGGTTTCCGCTCAGTAGTTGAAATCCGTAGTCAAGTTGGAGTTTGGTACTACTAATGGGGAGTTTGACACTTCCGCCAAAGTTGAGAGTTGTAGCAGAACTGTTGCCATTTTTCACGCCATAACCGCCACGGACGGCGATGGATTTATTTAACCAGACTTCTGCGCCTGTACGGATATGGATTTCACTATTGCGTGATGCAACCTCAAGGGTAACTAAACTGCCTTTCAACAAGTTGCTAACTGCTGCACCCTGCGCGCTCATTTCCGCAATAGATTCGAGTCTGTATGCCAAGCCTGCCCGGATGTTCAACGGTACCGGGTCCGTTTGAGTGTCAGAGATGCTCATATCTGCGGGAAGTAAATTCTCTACCGATGCACCGAGACTCAGACTTTGAAACGGCTTTGCAATAACACCTACGTCTAACGAAACGGCTGAGCTGGAGGTCTGGGCAAAATATTGGTTCTCGGCAACAAATTCGTTTGCTGCATCAAAGGAGATGCCGAAAAGTTTCAGATTTGCACCGATTGCGAATTGTTTGAAAAGTGCATTTCCGTAAGAGATACGCACCGTCTGTTCACGATAGATTTCGGAATCTTCTCCCAAAACACCAAGACTTGCTCCGATCGAACCTGCTCGCCCGAAAGGGATAATGCCACTGACCGCGTTATAAGTAATGAGTCCATTAAAGCGTTGCGCGTGTGTTCCACCGAGATGGATTTTATCAATATAACCTAACCCTGCGGCGTTGTAATTCGCTGCATTGCTATCATCGGCGAGCGCGACGAATGCACCCCCTAAACCGAGCGGTCTCGCTCCAACACCAATATCGTTAAACGTAGCGAAAGCAGCAGTCGGGAAAAGCATCATGATGAGTAGAATTAGATGGAATGTGTGTTTCAAATCTATTATTCCTTCATTCTGATAAACGGATTCAATTTAGTTCACCTGTCATTGGAACAAAACGAACTGGGATAATCTCGGTAGTTTCGAGAGATGGTGCTGAATTCTCATCAGTTTGAAGTCCTTTCCGAATTAAAAGGAGGTTTTGGTCAGAACCACCGACGGGAATCACCATCCTGCCACCCGGTTCCAGTTGCTGAATGAGCCGTTCAGGGATGTCCACAGGTGCGGCAGCGACAAGCATGGCATCATAAGGCGCGTGTTCTTGCCAACCGTAATATCCGTTCCCTTTCTTGAAATGAATGTTTTGATAATTGAGTGCCTCCAACCGTGCTTTCGCGCTTTTGGCAAGCCCCGATATGATCTCAATAGAATAGACATCCCGCGCAAGTTCTGCTAATATCGCTGTTTGATAACCGCAGCCTGTTCCAATCTCAAGAACTTTTGAAGTTGGGGTGAGTTCCAGCAGGTCTGTCATCAGTGCAACGATATACGGTTGCGAGATTGTTTGGTCGCAATCGATCGGTAGTGCGCCATCCTGATACGCCACATTGAGGTGTTCGGGTTTTACGAATAGATGTCGCTCTACCTTTCGCATAACAGCGAGCACATCAGGGTTGTCAATGCCACGCGCTTTGATTTGGTTTTGCACCATTTTACGACGCAGTGTTACGTAGTTCTTGGCGAATAGCATTTTAACTCAACTCCGAGGCATCAATTTTCGCGACTTTACTGTATTGTTAATTCCCTACACTTATATGATAAGGCATGAGAAGAAAGAGCCTATGTTTTCTGATTGTGTTTAGGAGTCTTGCAGTGGTGCTCAAGCCACTATACCGTGCGATGAACTGTAAGCGAGATTCCGTTCCCACACGCTCGTTTTCCCTGCTTTTGTTTTCAGACCTACCGCGAAGTAGCGGTGTGAGTGGAAGCCTGATATTGTTGAAGATTTGTGATAACCATGTCTTTTTAGGAAATTCGACGATCTCAATTGGCTTTTTTTCCAATCCTGCGCGTTCTCGTGCGATGGCAAGCGCGAGGCTGAAACCGCCTAACTCGTCTACAAGTCCGTTTTCTTTTGCTTGTCTACCTGACCAGATGCGTCCCTGTCCAAGTCTGTCTACGTCTTCCACTGTCAAATCGGTTCGCCCAAGTGCCACTTTTTCGACGAAATCGTCGTAAATCTCTTTAATCTGTTTCCGGACGATTGCTTGTTCGGCAGGTGGATAGTCTCCGTAGTCTGTATAAAAATCGGCGTGTTCACCGCGTTTGAGGATCTCTTTATGGATGCCGAATTTTTCATAGAGTCCCTTGAAACTGTACTTACCACCAACAACGCCGATAGAACCCGTAATCGTTCCCGGTTCAGCAACGATTGTGTCTGCAGGGGCTGCGATATAGTAACCACCTGATGCTGCAACATCCCCCATTGACACGACGAGCGGTTTAACCTCTCTAAGTCGTACCAATTCTCGCCATATAATGTCGGCGGCGGCGACGAGTCCACCACCGCTGTCAATCCGCAGAACAACTGCTTTGATAGAGTTGTCGTCTTTTACCTTCCTGACGGCATCTGAGATTGTATCCGCTCCCATCACTTCTGTCCCAAGGAACGGATCCACAAAACTATCGCCAGTTAGCATCAATCCTTTCGCTTCAATGATAGCGACCTTCGGTTGTGGGACTTTCCAATCTTGCGCATAGAGTTCGTTTTTTGCGTATTCGTTGAGCGACACCAAATCGGTTCTGGGATCGGTGAGTTCGGCTACGACCTCTAACAACTCATCTTCATAGACCATCCGGTCAACGAGTTCAGTGGTGAAGGCTTGACGTGCGGTGTAAGGTCCGTCGTTAATGCGTTTCTTGACGTTTTCGTGTGTCCATCCCCTTCCGTCTGCGATCGCATCTACGAGTTGTTCGTAAAGGTCGTCGAGAATAATGTTCTGGATCTCGCGGTGTGCTTCGGACATCTCCTTCCGTGTGAATGCCTCTGATGCGGATTTATACTTGCCGGTGTGTTCAAGGTCCGCCCGAATACCGAGCATGTCTAATGCGCCTTTGTAGAAGGAACGTTCTGTGCGTAAACCGATTAACCGGACTTCAGCGGACGGATGGATTAGGATGCCATCGCATGTAGCTGCGACGATGTAGTCGCCGGTGGAACAGTTGGAGAGATAACAGAGAACAACGCGTCCCGATTCTCTGAAGTCCAAAATGGCATCTGACATCTCTTGGAGTTGCGCCATACCGTAATTACTCCCGTTGATACGGATGAGAATGCCAGCGACATCATCATCCCATTTCGCGATCGGAAGTACCTGTTTAAGGTAGGACATCGACAGGTCAAGGAATATGCGGCGGCGAGGCACTGGCTTGGTTTTAAGCGCGTTGGAAAAGTGAAAATAGCCGACACCGAACTGCGCTTCTCGATTTCTGTCGAAGGTGTTGCCTGTGCCGAATCCCCAGTTCCCAATGTTAATACCGAAGCGGACATCGAAACTCCGATCACTGTTTATGCTCCCACGGAGTATAACTTCGCGAATAGGACGAACCTCTAACCCGTAGTGGAGTTCTATGCCTTCAATGCCTTGGGTTTTCTGTAGGTCAATGGAGAGTGTTGTTCGCCATGTTCCGGGACGAAGTGCCAATCCTACAGCGTAACTTCTGCCGAGTCTCTCACCGAGCAATTTGGGGCGGTTGAGATCGTGCGCTGTTGCGCCAATTGAGATGTATCGCCTCCGGTACATCAAGCCCATAGCGAGTGAACGGAATCTGTCGTAGCCTTTATTGTCAGAATTCATCCAACTGTAACTCGTGCCCCAGTAGAGTGAGCTTCCCAAATGGTATCCGCCGGAAAGTGTATAGCGTGTGAAGTCGGTATCTGCATCAGCAGTAACGAATTCCATGCCAAAGCCTGCGCCGGGAACAGCGAGGAAGAAAGCATCATCGCCTGCCCAATCACTCTGATATGTTCGGAGGTAGTATAGGTTTAAGCCGCGCCCTGCACCGAGTCCGGACGGGTTAAAGAAGGTGGCTAAGGCATCATCGCTCATGGCAATGGAGCTTGAAGGCAAGTGGGTGCGTGCCTTTGGTGGCATAGCAATAGCACAAAGCGTGCTCATCCCATAGATGAATGCCGCCGAGATAATGTTTTTGCTGATATGCCCTAAGTGCTTGTTAAATGAAGGTGGAACCATAAATATGATTTCCATTTAAAATATGAATTCGCAAGCTCGAAGAGTGCCTACTCGCAGTATAAACCTATACTATAGGATACCACAAAACAGTGGGGATTGCAACCGAAATGCTGTATCCTAAGAACGCCGAGCGTATTGTGGGAACATTTCATCGTGAATGTCACTACATTGCTGGAGATGAGTTTGCCGTTTCTCGTCCGCCGTATCAACCATTGTGGGGAAGTACATGCCCGCACCTGTCTCAAGTTTATATCCACCGGGTGAATGGACGCTCAAGTATTGATGCAGTGTCTCTAAATCCGGTTCAGTTGTGCAATGTTGTGTACAATTCATCGTGAACATCCGTCGCCGGGTCCCGCCGCCAAACGCTGCGTGGTAAGTATCGTGATTGAAAATCACCACATCACCGGGCGTGTTTTCCAAGGCAATACTGGTTGGAAAGTCGCGCGCCGGGATACCGTACAGTGATTCTGATTGGTTCGGATCAATCTTCCCTGCTCTGACAAAGTGTGCAGGGTTTTGGCTGCCCGGAATGACGCGTAGACATCCCGTGTCTTTCGTCAACCGGTCGAGGTAAAACGTCACCTTACAGGCGAAGAGCCGTCCCCAACCGCCATCGGGATGCCAACCCGTATCTCCGCTATAATAGTTCCCGTCGCCACCGGCGTAGTTGAAATCTTCACCGAGTACGCCACCGATGAGTCCTTTAACTCGTTCATCATCGAGCAGGGTACAGAGTCGAGGGCGATGCTCAATTGGCCCCCCGAACATTGTGCGGCTTGTGCCATCATGGTCTTTACCACCGCCAAATTCCTGAATCGATATCTCAAATTCCTCGATAATCCATTCTATCTCGCTCGGCGAGAACATACCCGGTATTGCGAGATAGCCAAACGTATTGAAAAAATTGACTTGATGTTCTGTCAGTTTCATTTTTTAAATTTCCTTGTGGTTCGGTCAGATGCGTTTGGGTTAAACAGTCCGTTTCCGTATATCTGAAGAAACGCCCAAGCAAAAACTCCTCCATTTCATTACGGACTACAAACTCTCTACAAAGAAGACAAGAATCCTTCTTGCGGTTTGGTCAGATGTGTTTAGGTTAAGCAGTCCGTTTCCGTATATCTGTTCTCTATTTCATTACGGACTACAGGTTCTCTAAAATCAGGAAAGAATCCTTGCTCGCGGTTCGGTTGAGTGCGTTTCCGCTACAAGTTGTTTATACTACTCCCATCGCGCCCAGACGTTTGGTGTGACATGCCCTTCGTCGATGTATGGGTCTTCGCCTGCGACGGTGATAATACCACGATAATTTCGCTGCCCTTTCCAACCCAACCATGATGCTGTTGAACAGTAGTGACTCACGAGGATACGCCGAAATGTATCGCTTCGGTTCTTTTTCGAGCGGTGTAAGAGGTAGCCGTTGAAAAAGAGGACGCTGCCAGCTGACATCTCAATCGGAATCTCCTCGGTATCATCAAAACCAGAGGCTTCGTGGCAGCTGTCGAATTCGTGACGTTTGTTGTGTGGAAAGCGGTCGTAGATTACACCGGAGCGATGGCTATTCGGTAGAACCCAGAGACAACCGTTCTCAATTGTGGCATCATCTAACGTGATCCAAACGCCGATGAGCGACCTGTCCCGTGTCGGAATCGGATGTTCGTCTTGGTGCCACGGGTTACCGGTATGTCCGGGTACTTTACCCAACATCATCGTCTGCATACACTTCACACCGCCGTCCCAAAATGGGATATGTGCCCCGACAATCGTTCGGAGGACTTCACAGATTTTTGGATGTTCAACGTAACGCCGAACCAACGGACTAAAGACGTGCGGTTCGCCGACACACATGATTCTATCTAATACTTCTGTCTCGCTTGTCGTTTCCGGCATCGGTGGGATCGCCTCACACGGATAATCCCCACGAAAGATTTTCAGCATCTCTGCTTTCAGGGTATCACATTCTTCCGATGTAATGAGGTCTGGAAGCATTAAATATCCATCGTTGATATAAGATTTCGCCCAAAGATTAGGCTGCCCTTGTTCCATTTTCAGATCCTTTATGGGAGTTGTTTAGATCCTCTAATTATTCCGCTCGGATGATCCGCCACGTCTCCGCTTCATTGGCGAAAACGAGCGTCAATTTGCCAGATGTTTGTTCAACCTGTCCATTCGCTTTCGGGGCGTATTGCAGTGTATACCCGCCCGTCACAATCGCTGTGTCGTCAACTATGTTGGGGTGGATGTTGATGTCGGTCAGCGTCATGTCAATCTGATGATGTGCCTCAAAAAATTGCGCTGCCTTCATCTTAACATCTTGATAGGTCCGTCCGTTGGATAAATATGTCTCTGAAAAACAGGACATAACCTTCGCCAGATCCGCCATATCGTATCCGAGTTCATATTGATTTAGAACGCCTTGAATTGTCTCTTTGATTGTTGGTTCTTCTTGGTTATTTTGTGTCTCGGTTGATACAGGATGCCCTACTGATTCTGGTGGTATACCTTGCGCAATCTGCTTGAGCGTGTGTACCTCCGGTGCGGCGTAACCCCACACCTCTAATTCCATAACCCGTGCAATGCCTTCCACTTCGTATACGGGTCGCTTACCCGCCATGTGTTGGTAGTTACGCACTGTATCATTTGAGGAAACCGGGACGAGCCGGACTTTGCTCGCAATGAGGCGTTGACGGATTTCGTGAATCCGTTTACCTTTGATGTTATCTCGTGCTGTGTACTGCTTATCTTTTGTGTTCTCAGATGGAATAAGCCCCCAACCGGTGCCGTGCCAATACTCAATCCGATAGTCTTTCAATCCGAATTGCGGTGCGGGGTATTTTTCAGAATCGATTGTCCACATAACAATTTTGCGGATGTCAACCGGTTTGGGGAGCGTCACGGAAACATAAGGACGTTTGTTCAGATCCGAGGTGCGTAAATGTTCTAAACTACTTCCCCATCCACTGCCTTCATCCCACGTCTCGGAATTGGTGTCGCCATCAATTATTTCCGCTGCGCGATGGTTTGGCACAGACTGTGATGCTTCAGCGGTTGCACCATTTTGGCTCAGTGCGAAATTGATGAGAGGCGGTGGTGGTTCTAAAAGATGTTCCTGCAAAGTTTGCGATTTACAACCTATCACTGAAAGCAAAAGCGTCAGACATATACATATACGAAGCATCGTTAACCTCCTTTGCACTTGATGTGTTCTCGTACCAAAGGCTTTAAGAGTGTGCTATTAACAAAGTATTGAATCCTTGAGCATTTACACAACAATCGCTATGCGGATACATTGTTTTACCATTTCCCAGTCTGAAGATGATAACTGCCCAATGACTGCCAGTACTTCGCTCTGTGGAAGTGTCACGAGAAAAGTTCTAAATGCGCTTGGTCGACGTAAGCCAGCTTCTGTCCAGTTAGCGATCAAGTGATCTGTTGGAGTGGTCGCAATGGCTAAATTAGTTGTTACTGCTCCAAGAATCACATCTCTAAGGGCAGTATGGTAATCCACGGTTGAAATAACCACTGCTGGTCGTCTTTTAACACGCGTGATGCCTGGAAAATCAGCGATGATCACATCTCCAGATTTCAAGGTGTCCATTCATCCCACTCCTTATCACCTTCGGCATCCCACCAATCTGTTGATTCTATACTCGATGTGATGGATGCAAGTTTTTCTTCATCCGTGAGCGGCCCGTCAGTAGAAGACCAGTGCGCGTTCAGTACATCAATAAGAACGTTTTCTAACTGGACCCCTTGCTTTTTTGCAATCTGATGAGCGCGTTGATACACGGCATCGGGAATATTAAGTGTGACTTGGTGTTCCATTATTTGTCCTCTCTGTCTTTGAGAAATGAATTGTATGTTTAATTTAATGCTTATTATCTTAACACTGCTAAGCGTCCGAGTGTCTGTGCTGTTTGGTCTCCGGCGACAGCGCGTATCTTGTAAAAATAGACATCATTAGGAAGCAGTATACCGTCAGCATCTCGCGCATCCCACATAAACTCGTTATAGCCTTCTTTTCCTGAAGCCTCTTTTAAGACATTTACCGTCCGTCCGGATTTTGTGTAAATTGTGATAGAGACTTCATCCGCATCTAACGATAGCTGATAGGTAAATATTGTTTCTCGCTTCAAAGGATTCGGAAAGTTGTGGACATCCCAGATTCGGAAAGGTGTCTCCTCCGGTGAAAATTCTCCATCGTGCTTCTGAAGCACCTGATAATCGAAACTCGTTAGCCAAGCGACTTCTGCGTTTAAGGTACTTAACAACTCGGCTTCAATCGTCTGATGTGAGTATCCAAAGAGTGGAATAAACTCCTCAATCCCTTTTATATGCGGTTGTATGGATTTTGAAAACTCTATCGCGCTTGTGAATTTCGCACGGATTGCCTCATTGGTACCAGGCTCGTAGCCGAGTGTTATCGCTTCAACTAATTTAGCTCGACTTTCAAAAAATGGCACCCACAATTCCATCACGTGAACAGCGTCCCGCAAATCCTCAGTTGCCTCTTGATCGAAGGGTTCTGCGATCTCGCTTGCTGCCCGTATCTGGTTTGCAGCTTGTTGTTGTGGTGCCAAAAGGGCGGTGAAACGGTTTACCGAGAGTTTCGCTATCTCCAATTCAGGGATGGCTAACGTATCCTCGACGGCTCTCGGTCCAATCAGCGTCCAGAGTCGCGTTGCGAGTCCCGCAGAGCCGCTGCCGTAAGTGCCACCTACGGTTAAGGAACCAGCATAATCTGAGAAATAACTCGCCATGTTCCATCCGTTTACCCGTAAGGCGTTTAGAATGTGTGGCGCGGCTTCAGCACCGTATCGGGCTATTAATTCGTTTCGGAGCAGTTGAAGGTGATCGAGTTTAATATCCCAGTTGAGGCGGGCACTCACAAGCCGATCGAGATACCCTAAACCTTGTGTCGCGCCTTGGACGGTGAATCCACCGAGACCGATTACCTCTGGATTGTTAGCGAGTTGCCGAACACCTTGCACGAACAGATCGCTCTCCAGCATCCAGAGGGGCATGACCTCCTCTACTTCGTGTGAGAGAACGATAAAGTTATGCCCGATTTCTCCAAGTGCTCTGATCTGTGGAATAGGCACACCTGCATCCGCAACCGGTTCGCCGTCTGCGCCCCACTTTCGCGAGAAAATAGTCCCTTTCGGCAACTGCCGAGCGTAAACACCTGCAGCATCTTTGAGCCAGCTGCTATCATATCCGGAGATATAAAATTTGAAATCCGGGCGTACCTCCCGCGCTGCTTTGATAATCGTAAAATAGACCTGCCAGAGTTTTGCTTGTCCTTGTTCCGTTCTGTCGCCGCAGTCGGGGCAATCACATGCCCGCGTTTCATGTCCCCAAGAGCGGAGATGAAGACCTGAAAGTGCCGGGTAGGTCCGCAGAATCGCCTGCGTTAGTTCTTTTGCGAGTGTGTGAAATGCTGGTTTAGACCAACAAAACGGGCGATAAGAGACTTCATTCCGCGATGCACCGTAAAGCACCGCTGGTCCTAAGACATCAGGACGCTGTTGGATGAGTGCTTCTGTCGGTTCGCCGGTCACGTACATAAACAGATAGGCATCGATGCCGCGTCGTTTAAGTGCATTGAACCGTTTTTGGAGTGTTGCGATACGTTCTCTTCGCTGACCTATCGGTTCGTCTTGTAATGCTTCAAAAGCAGGTGTGTCTACATATTTAAACGCTGTTCCAAATCCGTCTTCGATGCCTGTGCCGGTCCAAACGCCTTCCCCGCCGCTCATATTGATACGGTGGCGTGCGAGCCAATTCGGGTCCTCGATCTCCAAGACAGCGCGCACCGGATAAAATGGTGCTGAGGTTTCGTTTATGAACGGGACAAGTAGGGCTTGCGCCTTAGCAACCGGAATGTCTGGATGCACGGGTGTCAAGCCTGTCAACGCCGTGATACATTGCTCAATGAAAGCGTACGCACCATAGATAACCCCTCTTTCGGTGTGTGCTGTCACAACTATGACGATTTCGGTGCCGACCTCTACCGTCTTGATGCGATAACCGTCATCTCCGAGTCCTTCTGCTAACGTAAGTTCTACATTTGCCTGTAATGTGGCGATCGTCGGATTCGATTTTGGGGTGCCCAGTACAATCACTGTCTGTGTTTCTGTCTCTTGCCGATTGGTACGGATGTCGAGTTTGGCACCTGTGAATTTCTGGATAAAAGTTTGAATTTCTGTGGCTGCAAATTCTTCCTGTTCCGAGGCATTCGCGCCAATTTGGAGTGTTGCCCTTGGTTCGCCTGATACCGCAATAGGGATTTGATTACTCTTCGCCGATGCAACAAACACCACAAAGCAGAAGATAGCCATCAGCAGAGTGGCTATCGGTTGTCGGTTGTCAGTCATCAGCAAAGCGTCTTTTCTGAAAACCTGCAGTTTCCTGTTTGGTTTGAGAGTTTTGGAAAACCGAAAGAGCACCCGCTGAAAGCCGACTGCTGACTGCTGACTGCTGACTGCTATTCTCGTCGATAGCCATTTAATGGAGATGTTCACCCTCAAATCCCTGAAAAAAATAGATAGCACAAAAGGTTAGGACGAAACCGATGACAAACAACACTTTCGCAACCCGACTCAAGCTTGTGCTTTTGGAAGTATAGTTTCCACGAAACCCATCCATCACAACGTGAAGCAGTGTGCCGACAGCGAATGCCGTCAAGTAATCTGTCAATTCCGCGAAAGTTCCACGTAGCAATTGCTCTCCCAGTACCGCCCCGATAACTGGTCCAAGTATCAAGGGGATCAGTCTTATCAGTGCTTTAACAAAGGTCTGGCTCCGAAGAAGCGCGACGGTGATAAGCGTCCCGACTGGCAGACGATGGATCAATATGCCGGATGCGAGTGCCCATCCAAGCGTCTCCTCTCTTGCCGCGATTACCAAATTAAGTCCATCTGTCAATGAATGAAGTGATAAGCCGAGGACTGTTAAGTTGACGCTCCAGTTGGTATCCTTACTGTCGGTGTTCCTCTCGGTTGCATCGTGCCGATGCGTTGTGAGGTATTCCACGGCTGCGATTAAGAGAAACCCTCCCCACATCACAAGGATTGTGACGTAACCTACCGCGGTGTAAAGGTGCATCATCATTACCAAGACGATGCCGAGCACTGCGCCGGCAGTCAACCCGAAAATGTTTCCGAAGTGTCTCTGCTGCACTCGTGAGACGAAAGCAATACCCGCTCCGAGTGGAACCGTCACCACCGCAATTGCCAGATAAAATGTAAGCATAGTATAAACTATAACAGAATTTGGATTGTAATGCAATCTAAATTCCGTGCAGCCGTATTACTAAAGAGGAGAAAGACGTTTTCTGTAAACATGTCATCTACACGAAATTCAATAATGAAAGATTCAATGCTTTTGCCTGATTTTTTTGTTGACGTATTTGTGTATTAATGCTAAAATTGGCTTTCACAACGTACGAATTCGCGTGAACTGCGCCCGAGTGGGCGTTAAATTTATAATTGATTGTATGATAAAGGAAAAATAAAAATGTTGGACAGAATCTTTGATATGGTTGTTGGGTTTATGCTTAATCGAGACTTAGAAAAAGAGATCGGCATTCGGCACAAGTTGTTGAAGGGACGCGTGTGGCAGATTCCTTCAAAAATCTTTGACAGGCTCGTTGACCTCATGATGGGCACTCGTTATTCTTACTACTTGGAGATGCGGCGTAATATGCTTGAGGGGGGCGTTGTTGAGATGCCTTTAAATATCTTTGATTGGAAAGCACTTGAACGAGCGAGTGGCTATCTACGCGTCTATATGGAGGACTTCCACGATCAGTTCAAAGAAAGCTATGACGGGAACTTCCCTGCTGAAGATTTTAAAGATTGGTTCCGTCATTTTCATGTTGAGCGTCCGGAACGCGAAACGACGAAAAAATCTGTTTCTGAGGCTCTGCTTGCTGACGATTTGCCGAGAGTATAAGGACGAAGTTTCGAGATGCCGGACATGATGAAAATTTCAATCCGGCATCTCATCGTAAGTCCGCCCGTCTAATTCTCGCCCTGTTTTTGATTTACGTTGCCACCCCACTGCTTAAAGAAAAATGGCACTTTGGCATCCGCACACCGCTCGCGGATGTCAATAACCCATTTTTTCTCCATTTCGCGTGCGCCGGGACCGGACTCACCTCCTACGATAACCCAATCTATTCCATCCAATTCTAAATTTGGAAGCGCGCCAAGTAACGGTTCAAGTAAGAGAAATTTGATATGTGCGCTGGTTTGACGGAGCGCGTCTATCCGATCATTTTTTGCTGAAAAGGTAGATAAAACCGATAAACCCACCTATAACTATAACACAATAGACTGCAATGTAAACCCAGATGTTCAGCCAGAACGCCAAAAGTTGGATGCCTACTAAGATTCCACAGGCAAGGAGCCCGAAAACAAACGAGAGCCAATCAAAATTTCTGGATTTTTGGACGACTTCTAAGGAGAGAGGGGTGCCAGATTGCGGTTTTGGAAAGAGGACAGCGTAATAGAGCAGAATAATTAGTCCGGGTAAGATATAAAACAGTGCCATAGCTCCCCAAAGAACGCTGGCGACACAAAACAGCAGCAGTGTATAGGGCGTAACAATGTAGAGAAAACTGGTCAGCAGCACGCCTCGCCATAATTGACTTGGTACTTCAAGCGGTGCAAGCGATAGCATCCAAGATGCTTTATAGTGTTCCGAATGTTTTACCCGTATTAGGAGAGCACTGACGAAGGATATACCCAAAAGAGAAAAACAGGTGGTGAATGTCGGGCTCATTCCAGTCGTGGGGGAATAGTCAAACCACTGCATAGAAAATCTGTCCTGAATAAAGAGAACTACAAGCATGACCAAACCGCCAAGCGCAGAGATAAGCCCGTTCAAGATATACTTGTCGCGTCGCATGTAGGCAGCACAGAGACAAAACCCGGCGTAGGTGGTGCGGGATCGGCAGAATCGCGCGAGTAGCGAAGGTTTCACTCGGAGCTTGGCTTTTTGCCTATTTCCAGATTCTAACAGATAGGTAAGATACTTTGAATAACCTTTCGCAATACTCCGAAGCGGGATCACGATCAAAAGAAGCACAGAAACGACCGCAAGCCCAGTTAAAATCAAATCTCTCATCATCTCAGATTGCTCTGGACCGCCCAGCGCGAGCGAAACGACACCAGCAAACCAACCGTTCGGAAGGGCGTATAGCCATTTCATAACCGATTTATATATTGTGGGGTCGATCGGTAATAAGTAAATTAATGACGGGAAAAGAGCCGGTAATACAAATTGGGCGTATTGTGCGATATTTCGGAGCCCTTTTTTGGTGTATAGTTTTGTCAAATATCCTGCAAATGCTGTCATCGTGCCAATTGCGAAGAAGCCAGATATAAAGGCGACAGGCAGATAAACGAAGGGAAAAAGAAATTGGAGTTGAGAGGTCTCGCCGACACGAATCCAGATACCACAGATGGCGGGTAACAGATTCAAACTGACTAACAACATCGCAGTATAAGTGAGCACCTGTGTTAGTTTCACCAGAAAATAGGTCCGTGATGAAACCGGTGTATGTGCAACAACAGGATAGTTTATGGGATTGAGAAGGATATCGAAGTAGGGGAGCGTCCAGAGTCCTACCATAAACATAGACATGGTTATGTTTAAGAGTGCGAAAGTAAACGTAGATATCTCCGTGGAGAGAAAAAACGGTATCGTAGCGACGAGTGCACTCATGATAAAACAGAATCCGCAGGTCATACCGAGTGATAAGTCGCCAAATTTTAGTGTTCCTTGCGTTGCACGCTTCTCCACCAATTTCTCTGCCTTTAAAAGATACCTGTATTGGGTTGGAGAGGCACCGAGCATTTCTATAACTTTTTCAAGCATCTACGGTTTCCTCCACTCGTTTATTTTTTCGTAATAAATAGACAAAACCGATAAGACCACCCACAACCGTGACGCAATAAAAACCGTGGTACACCCATATATTCCACCAAAATGTCAAAAGTTGGATACCCACGAAAAAGCCAATGATATGTATACTGGCTATCATAGGGAGCAAACCGTCACCTGCCACTTGTTGTTGAATGAACTCTTCGGCGAGAGGCAAGCCAGATTCCGGCTTTGGGTAAAGAATGACATAGTAGAGTAAAATTGTTAACCCCGGCAAGATGTGAAATATGCCTAAGATCCCCCAGAAAATGGTCGCAATGCCAAACATGAGAAGCGTACACGGCGCGACAATGTAGAGAAGAGTAGTCGCTTGCACGCCTCGCCACAAGTCCTTTGGTACCGGAACCGGCGTAAATGTTAACATCCACGACGCTTTATAGTGTTCTGAACATCTGACGGGTGCAATGAAACCGGTAACAGCACTCGTGCCGACAAAGTAGAACATACCAGAGAAACATGGGCTAAGCCCAATGGCATTGGCGTTATGGGGCCATGTCATATAAGATGAACTGTCCCGAGCAAATAAAACTACCAACATGATGACGGTTCCAAGCGAAGCAAAAAATTGTCGTAATATGTGCTTATCGCGGCGCATGTATGCCCAACCGAGACAGAGCCCCGCACGAATCGTCCGATTTCGGAACATTCTCGCAAACAGCGACATTTTCACCCGCAGTTTAGATTTTTGCCTGCTGCCTGATTCCAGTAGGTAAGAGAGATACTCTGAATAACTCTTTGCGATGCTCCGAAGCGGAACCAGTACTAAAAAGAGGGTTGAAGCAATAGCCAATCCTGCTAAAATCAAAAAATGCCGTTCTATTTGCCCGAGTACGAGTGAGACCGTCCCAGCGAACCAGCCATTTGGAAGCGCGTAGAACCATTTCAGAGCAGACGTTAATTTATCCTTTGGAAGACTTGGTAATAGATGAGGAAGCATGACCAATATCGCTGGGAAGAGCGCGGGAAATATAAACTGCGCGTATTGCGCGATATTTCGGAGTGCCTGTCTGGTGTATAGTTTTGTCAAATACCCTGCGAAGACCGTCATCACGCCGATTGTGAAAAGACCTGACATAAAGACGATCGGTAAATAAACGAGGGGGAAAAGAAATTGAAACGGAGAAGATTCCTCTCCGCGAATCCAAATACCACCGATAGCAGGCATCAGGTTTAGGGAGGCTAATAACCAGACAGTGTAGGTAGCAACCTGCGTTAGTTTCACAAGGAAGTAGGTCCGAGATGATACTGGTGTGTGTGCTATAACCGGGTAGTTTATAGGACTGAGAAGAATATCGAAGTATGGGATAGTCCAGAGTCCTATCATCATCATAGATATAGTTATACCGGTAAGCGCGTAGGTGAATGTGTCCATCGGAAGAAGGAACGGCATAGACGTAAAAAAGGCACTGATTGCAAAACAGATAACGCAAGTCACAACAAGCGGTAGGTGGGGAGGGCCGCCTTTTTGTTCAAGAGCCCGCTTCTCCACTATCTTTTCTGTTTCTAAGAGGTACCTGTACTGGGTTGGAGAGGCACCGAACATTATCGCTATTTTTTGGCGTAGCTTGCAAGCCGAAAACTTGCTGTTAGAAGACTCAAACATCTGGGGTGCTCCCCGTCACAATCCGAATGGCTTCCTCGGTTTTTTCGTCAATCCCTGTTGTTTCCGTCAGTTGCGCGAAAATCTCATTGAGTGCTGTCTGATTGGTCTCCTGTCGCAGTTCTTCTACTGGCGCATCGGCGATGAGCTTCCCAGTATTGATAATCATAATTCTCGGACAGAGTGTTTCAGCAACTTCGAGAATGTGTGTACAGTAAAGGATCGTTTTCCCTAAATCCGCTAAGCGTTGTAGTAGTGCTTTCATGAGGGTTACCGTTCCCACATCCAGATTGGTGAAGGGTTCATCTAAAAATAGCACATCCGGGTTGTGCATGAGCGCGGACATAATGAGGCACTTCTGACGCATCCCTTGTGAGAAACTGCTTATTCTCTGGCTTGCCTGCGATTCCATGTCGAACAGTTTCGCGAGTTCCTTTATCTTCTGCGCGATGAGGCGTTCTTCTAACTGATAGAGTCTGCCCATTAACTGAAGATGCTCTACCAACGTGAGGTGTTCATAGAGTTGTGCTTCTTCTGGCACGTATCCGATGTGCTGCTTTAGGTCGAGCAGCTCGGTTTCGGCGTTGTATCCTGCGACTGAGATTTCGCCAGAGGTCGGTTGCAACAAACCGACGAGCATTTTAAGGGTTGTGCTTTTCCCCGCGCCGTTAGGACCGAGATAGCCGACGATTTCACCTTGTTGGACTTCAAAGTTAATGTCGTCAACTGCCGTGTTTTGTCCATATTTTTTTGTGAGATGTGAAACGTGAATCATGTTCTTTTCCTTGTCCTTGCAATTTAAGACTATTTATGGTGAAATGTCGAGATATATAGATGTCTGCCTGTACTAATTAGGGACGCTATTTTGGAGCAGAAAGGGTGCATAATTTCAGAACAACGAGAAAGCGAAGGCATCGCGAGTGGAACTCGCTCCTACAATGAAGAGACTTTCGTCAGAAATCGAAATTATTGGAGAGTTGAATGACTCTGACCTTATAGTAGACACCCGTTTCAATTTATGTTAACATATTTAGACATTCATAATCACCCCGATTTCTTAGGACAAAAGGAGTATACGCATGGAATTCGTCCAGTTGACAGACGCACAGCGTGAGGAATTTGAGGAGAATGGGTACTTCATCATGCGTTCGGTACTTGACAGGGACATGATAGATCGCTTGCTTGAGGCGGGGGATCGCCTGATGGCATCGTTAGATCTCAATGGTGGACATTATGGACACAGGCGAGACGGATTGGTACAAGAGCCTGCCTTCGCGGAGCTTGTATCGCGGACAAAGGCGATACCTTTAGTCATTCAACTCCTCGGCACCAATATCCATATTACCAATACCGCGCTCCTCTACAAACATCCGCAGCCTCATGAACTCCCAGAGCACCGTGGATGGCACCGGGATGCCGGTCTGCATTTGGATCTCGGACACAAGGCTTGTCCGCGCGTTGGTTTGAAGGTTGCTTACTGCCTAACGGACTGCGATGTGCCGAATTCTGGTGCGACGCTGTTTATCCCAAAGAGCCACAAGTCGGGGGAACCGTTGGGTATTCCCGAAGGTAAAATTGATCCGATTGAACCATACGACGAACCATTGCTCCGCGCGGGAGACGCTTATTTCTTTGAAAGTCGTATCTACCACACGACGGGACTCAACTTTACAGATAAAACTGCCAAGATTGTCATTTATGGATACCATTACGCGTGGCTCAAACCAGAAGGGTACCTGCTATATTACAATGACAGACAGCAGCCCGACGAAGATGTGTTAGAACGCGTTGATGACTTGGGGAAACAGTTTCTCGGTGGTGGCGGCGGTGCAGCTGCACAATGGGCAGCAAAACATAACCTGACATTAGAACAAGCACCACACGTCGTGACGATCTAACAAGACTCAGCGAGATTGAGAAACGCTCCTGTAACCTGTTGGCGAGGTTTCAAACCTCGCCAGCAAAAGAGGGTTATTGAAACTGGTAGAAGGCACGCGCATTTTCCGCCATGATCTTGCGCTTGAGCGTCGGTGTGAGGCTTTTCGGGAGTGCCTGATCGGGAGAGTCGAAGTCCCAATGCGGATAGTCGGTTGCGAACATCAACTTATCGTCTAAGTTGAGCTGCGCCAGCAGCTGATCAAAGTATTCCTCTTTAGGCGGTTCTTCAATCGGCTGCGTTGTAATCCAGAAATGTTCCCGGATGTATTCAGAAGGCAGCCGTTTCAACTCAGGCACCTCATCGTGCAGCTTTTTCCATGCGCGGTCGAGTCGCCACATCAATGGTGGTAGCCAAGCGAAACCGCCCTCAATGAGAACGACCTTGAGCGTCGGGAATTGTTCAAAGACCCCTTCACAGACGAGGCTGGTTACCTGTGTTTGGAACGCTTGTGTCATACCGGCGTGGTCCTCAATATAGTGCGAGGGTCTACCGACGGCGGTGATGGGTCCTACGCCGACACCGGTGAAGTGGATGCCAATTGGAAGGTCGTGCTGCACCGCTGCTTCATACATCTTCCAGTACTTACGTCTTCCCAAGGGTTCCATCGTGCGTGCAAGCAGTAGTATTTGCACGAAACCCGGATGCCCTGCCAATCGTTCAATCTCACTTGTTGTAAATTCAGCATCATCGCAGGCGACGACCATGGAAGCACGCAATCTCGGTTCTTTTTCAAGCCATTTTTCGATTTGCCAGTCGTTTACAGCACTTGCCCACGCTGCTGCATAAGCGAGGTTGGGCATCTCACAGACCGGAGTCAAGCAGTTGAGGATACCGAATTGGATGTTGAATGCATCCAGTAGCTGCTCGCGTAGGAAATCGAGATCGGAACCTGGGCGGTGTCCGGAAGGTGTCCATGCATCGTATCTTGCGCCGAAGGGATGGGCGCGCGGGATGTATGCGCCGACGCGATCGGTTGTGCCGACCATGCTATGATGCTTCCGCCAACGTTCCGAAAGATAAGGGTATAGCACCGTCTCGGAAGCGAGGGTGTTGTGCACATCACAGTCGATGACTGCGGGTTTTTGTTGTTTAGGTACTTCTATTTTACTCATCTTAAGGTCCTCACGGGCTGGAATTTAGGGAACAAGCAAGAATAGTATATTTGACGATCTCACTATTTATCAACTATTTCTATTTTCAGAGGTTCACCGAGTTCTGATGCAATTTCCTCAAGAAGTCTTTTTTTGGTTTTTGTATCAGTATTAGTCATTATGTAATACCGTCCAGACTTGCGTTGATCGTACATGGAGTGCTTAGAAGTTGATATAAGAGAAATACCGCTTACTATACGTTCGAGATTTCTTACACGTTCTATTCCTAATTTTTCAATAACCTCAGCGAAGGTGGTCGCTGCAACATTGTGATCAATCTTTTCTCTATTGGGCATGGTCACAACAAGGTATTTGCGGGATCTGCCTCGCCTTTTGTGACCACCTTTTGGTGGAGGGGGTGGTTTGATTTCTTGTTTTAGGCTCTTGAGGAAATCTAAAACCTGTTCGTCTTTCGGTCTATATCCACATAGGTTTTCAGTTTTTTCTGCCACGGCGTGTAACAAAAACTCATCCGCTTCCTCCAATAATTTACTCCATGCCTCTGGTAAACGAGTTGCAACTTGTCTCTACCTTGAAACATTCCGGTAGTCTTCCTCAATTGCCTTAGCAGCTTCACCTGTACATATTGCCTCGTAGTTCAGGTATCTCTCAAGACGTTTGGCACTTTCCTCACTATCACCTTCAGTTAGATCCATCTCATGTACCTTGCGCTCTCTGTAATCTCCTTGTCCGATTGGGTAGAAAAAACGCCATTTCTGTCCATCAGTAAGGATAGCAATTGGTACGCCTCTGCGAAAAGC
Organism: Candidatus Poribacteria bacterium; assembly: GCA_022821965.1. Taxonomy (GTDB): domain Bacteria; phylum Poribacteria; class WGA-4E; order WGA-4E; family WGA-3G; genus WGA-3G. Next base: position 24,837 of record JAJECN010000046.1, on the reverse strand, counting down.
GTATCTAAATAATTGTTCCTCTGCGCCTTCAATATTTCCAACTTGTTTAACCTCAATGAAAACACAAGGTTCCGACGGTGGATGACACAGCGCAAAGTCTACTTTCCCTCCCTCGACCGGGTACTGCGGATAGACAATTTGTGATTGGAATCTTGGCCAACCCAACTCGTGAATTAGCCTACGTACAATGTCATCACAGACTGCGGCCTCATTTGGAAATTCTCCTTTTTCCAACCTATCCGATATATCGTCAATATGTTCCTTAAGTGTCATCGATTAAGAAATTCCTTCCTTTTTAACGCCCCGCGCGTTCGGTTGCCTTGCTACTCTATTCCATGCGCAAGCTTGATGATTTGAGCATACGCTTAGCGTCTTTTAGATGGCTACGGACCACACGATTTTTCGGATTTAATGCAAGTGCCTTGTTATAAGCGTCAATAGCTGCTTGACAGTATCGTCGTGCTTCAACAATATCTCCTTCATCCATCTTCTTATCAACCATGTAGAGATTTGTTCCCCCCAGATTAGTATATGCCATTACATAATTAGGGGCAAGTTCAATTGCTTTATTGAGGTCATTAAGGGCTTCTTGTTCATCTCCGAGATTAACTTTTGATGTGGCGCGGTTGTTGTAAGCGAAGATATGTCCTGGGTTAATCTGGATCATTTTATCAAAATCCCTGAACGCGCCTTCAAAATTATCAAGGCGCGCCTTTATGACCCCGCGTCTGGCGTAGATTTCAACCAAATCCGGATTAAGCTTGATGGCGGTATTAAAGTATTTTATTGCTTCTCTGTCGTCGTATAGTTCCGCCATTGCGTTGGCTTGTGCTTCGAGGAAGTAGGCACGGATCCGTGAGTACTTCTGCAGCTGTTCCAGCGGTATGATTTCTCCCGAATTCGCGAACAATTCCTTAAGCACGTTTGAAGATATCGCGGTTGCGACTGTTGCACTACTATTATCTCCGGTAACAGATCCTATACCGTAAGCAACAACGCCTATGACTTCACCACTGCCATTTAGGACGGGCCCGCCCCCGTTACCAGAATAGAATTGTGTTTTGATTTGGAGCCATTTATTGTCCTTGTACCTGTTCTGGAGCGTGCCTGCTGTCCCCATATATTTCATTTCCTCTTGATAACCTAAGGTATAAACTGTCTCATCTATCTGAGCCGTATCACTGTCTTCAAGCGGAAGTGCGGTGCCTGTCTCGGCAATTTTCAGAATCACGAGGTTGTTTCTCGGATCAAATGCGGTAACCCCTTCAATATCAACCTTTGCTTCTTTGATAATTTGATATTGATTGTCTTCATTGAACGACCGGATATTTCTATCGTTGACTACCTTTTTTAAACGATTCGCAGGGATAGCGGAGACAGTATTGGCACCTGCAAGAACTTCAATAGTCGTCACGACTTTGTCCGGTTCTACAAAGAAGCCGGTGCCTGTATCAATGTACGTTGACGGTACGTCGTATTCCTCCAAGAGTTCAATTGGTTCTTCGTTAGTATATTCCGTCGCAAAGAGGACTATAGATTCTCTCCTGTTTTTGACGATCTGTTGTAGCAATGCCTCTCTTTTCTTTTTCACAAGTCGGTTTCCTTCTATTGCTTGTATTGATAGAAAAAAACGTTTCGGTGCGGTGTCTGAAAATAAACCTGACAGAACACTTCAAGCTTGTCTTGATTACGCGCGGGAGTTATGGGGCATCTAAACCTGCACCGCGATCAAGGCGGAGGACACATCTGGATCGCTTTGAACGAGGAGATGTGACGACGGTGGTGGCACAACATCTCCATCTTCCTGTAGTCCTTCAATATGAAACGCTATGGCTTCAGCGATCAATTCTTTGACTTCCTTCATCGTTTCACCTACAGCGATGCATCCAGGAAGATCCGGGACAGAAGCACCGTAACTGTTCTCTCCTTTTTCAAAAATAACGACGTATTCCATGAGTCTTTTACCTCTTTACTTGAGACCAGCTTGCCTCAGTACACTATTGAGTCTGCCCTTGGGGACATCCAAGCCCATGTTCCCAGAGACTGTCACAGTTCCAAGTTTTGTTGGATGTTTAAACTGCCTATGGCTTCCTCGTGTTCGGACTAAATACCACCCATCATCTTGAATTAATTTTATGAGTTGTCGAACCTTCATAATAATACCATTTCTAAAAATTTATATCGCATTAACCGCACCTGAGTGCACAGACTAACAGTCTATGCTACAAAGACACAAACTAAAAGTTTATGCTACAATTTCAATCAGAAATGGTATAAGTTGATATTTCGATACGCCTGAATCTCGTTGTGAATTGCCTCCATCTATCTGAGCCATTTTTCCAGTTTTTGACTTTTCTCAAATTTCTGATTCATTTTAATTATCTCCCAAGAACATATTGCGATTCGGTCCTGGGTTGATGGAGCAATAGTCCCGATAAGTATACCATGAATTTTATGAACTGTCAATCTTAGAATTCGCGTAATCCGTGATTTGCGGCGTACTCGCCCAAATGCGACGTGCATTCAGATAATCTGAAACTGGCTCTTAACGTGTCTTTTTCTCAAAGTGTAGATTTCTGACTCGGTTTCCTGTCAACTTAAACCCTGTAACGTGTCCAGTGTCGTCTTGTATAAAGCGCACCTCTGGGAAAAACCAGGAATCTCCGTGGAAATGACCTTCGGGGTAGGTTAGCAATATGTCATCGTGCCGTATATGTTGTGCTACGAGTTGATTTCCACGCACGCGAATGCTGTAGGTTGTATCGAGTTCTTCGGTGTAATAATCACCCTCGAATTTTGTCAACTGTTCTGGTGCTAATGGTTCAGATTTAGTGTTCTCAGCAGGTTCTACTGTCTTCTCTGGCTCAGATGTTTCTTTAGGCGCGCGGGCATCGGCAAGATAGAGGTCTGCGACTTTTTCTGCTAAACGCAGCGGATTAAAGGTATCCAGATTACATAAGATAACAACGCCAAATTTCTGATCGGGAAAACGCATCAAGTGGCTCCGAAATCCCCGCCATGAACCGCTGTGTCCGACGGTTTCCAATCCCCTATATTCACCGATGTTCAGTCCAAAAGCGTAGCTAATCTGCTCCCCGTTGTTTAGCACGCCGCGCTGGTGCATCTGCTCAATCACTGTTTGTTCGCCAATTTGTGTGTTATCAAAATTCAGAATCCATTTTGCCAAATCTTCCACCGTTGAATAGAGAGAACTTGAACCGAGGGCGGTTGTATTGTTAACAGCATGCTTAAACTCGCCGTTTTCGACGGCTTGATACGAATACGCTCGGTTCTTTAGAATCATTTGGTGGTCATCGTGAAAGTGGGTATTTGTCATTGCGAGCGGCTTGAAGATGTTGGCATCCGTCCATTCTCTGAAGGAGTTCCCAGTCACCCTTTCGACGATTTCTGCGAGCAAGTTGTAACCCGTATTGCTGTATGAATACGCTGTCCCCGGCTCGAAATTGAGTGCTTTCTGATGACGGACCATTTTCAAAATGTGTTTGAACGAAATTACGTCCTCCATTGCAACTCCCGCGATGACAAGGGATTGTACCCAATCCCGTAGTCCGCTGGTGTGATGCAAGAGATGTCGGATTGTGATTGTGGGTCCGAAGTCTGGGACATCAGGCAGGTATGTTCGGATATCATCATCTAACGACAGTTTTCCATCGTGTGATAGCGTGGTGATGGCAAACGCCGCGAATTGCTTGGACACTGAGGCGATGTCGAAGATGCTTGTCGTTGTAATCGAGATATCGTATTCAAGGTTCGCCATCCCGTAGCTCTGTTTATAGATGATTTCACCGTCCCTGGTAACCGCCAAGGCAGCACCGGGAGAATCTGGTTTTTTCCATTCTGCAAACAGTTGATCGACTTTTGCTTCAAGTATCTCGTGGATTGTCATTACTGTTTCCTTTTCGTGAAAGGTTTGGCATTATTTTCGCATCACCTGTTTAGAATCGGTAGAATTCCCGTGCATTTTCGGACAAGATTTTGCGTGTTAGGGATTGCGGCAACTGTGCGGGGAAAGCCTCTTCCGGTGAATCGAAATGCCAGTGCGGATAGTCGCTTGAGAACATCAACATGTCCTCGGAATCGAGCTGCCCGACAATCTGAAGAAGTTCTGCCGCGGTGGGTGGTGCGTCAATCGGTTGAAGCGTCATGCGGATATGTTGGCGGATGTACGCTGACGGTGGTTGTTTGACCCATGGTGTCAGGCTACGTAAGCCGCGCCACTCTTTATCGAATCGCCACATAAGCGATGGCATCCATGTAACACCGGTCTCTATGAGTGCGACGCGTAGATCGGGGAACTGCTCAAAAACTCCCTCAGAGACGAGGCTCAGCACTTGTGCTTGAAATACCTGCGACATGCCGACATATTCTTCCAAGTAGGTTGAGGGCCATCCCACAGATGTCGGGGGCAGTCCGGGGGCTCCACCGTAATGGATCCCGATGACGAGTTGATGGCGCACAGCCGCTGCATAGATTGGATGATAGCGTCTATTGCCATACGGTGCTTGTGATCGGGCAGGTAGCATTACCTGTACAAACCCCGGATGTCCACCTAAACGCTCAATTTCCCTTACCGCGAGTTCAGGATTCTGGCTTGGCACGATCAATGAACCCCTTAAACGCGGTTCTGGATCGAGCCAGTGTTCAATCTGCCAATCGTTGACTGCTGAAGCGAGTGCTGCTGCTAAATCTTCATTGTGTACGCTCTGCACCCGATACCCGCAGGTGAGGATGCCGTATTCGGCTTCCCAAAAATCGAGTGCATGCGTGCGTAAGCGTGCTAAATCCAAGGCGGGACGGTCTTCTGAGGGATGTGAGATTTCTGGGCGTGATGAAGTCGGAACACCGTCTGGATAGTCGTTGGCATCCGGTCCGGGAAAGCCGGATTCCTCGCAATAGTCACACCAGTAATCGGGTAAGTACGGATAGAGCATCCGATGTGAGGGTAGCCGATTGTGGAGATCGCAGTCGATTATGGACATGCCAGCTTGAACGAAACTGGGTTTGGAATTTTCGGCTGTCATATATTTTCCTTTTGCGTTTATCGTCCGATTGTAGCAGATTTTGTCCTGTTTATCAAGGTTCTCTGTGTAGGCGAGGTTGTCGTTTAGCCAGTGGTTTTTGTTGGGGTCCGGGGCGGTTCCAAACTGTACCTACCTTGGTGATTTTCATATTGTACCGTACGTATTCCAGAACAGTATATGTTCGCCTTCACATTCTTGTGCTTTTATGTAGTGAACTAATCCCGCCAACGTCTTACCTGTGTATGTATTCTCAAGTCTAATCCCTTCATGTTCAGCCATCATCGCTACTGCACGCATACCCGCTTCTGTCGGGATGGCATATCCTTTTCCAAAATCATCGTGCCAGAGTTCTATGCGGCGCGGATTGATCTCGTTAGCGTCCACCGCGCCGATAAGACGCAGAATCCGCCGCACCATCCGAGAGATTGACGACGAGTTTGCGACTATCCAATCTGCAACACGTACACCCACAATCTGAGTTCGTAACCCCGCAAGTCGTACGCCAACGATCAAGCCTGCTATAGTCCCACAGGTCCCTACTGGGACGAAGATGAATCGTGGCTCGGGGAGGAGACCTTCCTCAATTTGTGCCTTGAGTTCTAAAACCGCTTTCACGTAACCGACGGAACCGAGCGGTGAAGAGCCACCCGCCGTGATGAAGTAGCGTTCCTCTCCAATACCAAGAACCGTCTTCATCTGTTCATACCCGTAACGGATGAACATTGTGTGCATGTGCTTGACCTCGTGGACCTGTGCAGCGTGCTCACAAATTACGCGATAGTTTGTTTCGGAATACTCCGTCGGGTGCTGTTTGAAGAGTAAGCATTCCACATTGAATCCAGATGTCTTACCGTAAACCGTTGTCGCTCGGACGTGATTGGAACCTGTCGGACCGATTGTGAAGAGCCTTTTTTTAAAGTTCACTTGCGATGCGGCTGCGAACATATACTCCAGTTTGCGTACCTTATTGCCACCACCCAACGGACCGCTGAGATCGTCTCGCTTTATCCAGAGCGACTTGAAGCCGAGGGCGCGTTCAAGGTTTGAAAGACGCTCAACGGGGGTCGGGAAGTTTCCGAGTGGAAAGTGCGGGATTGATTCAATCATTTTTTTATCATGAATTACAAAAATAAATGGAGGATAAGATAACGTCCTTCCCACCGCTGGTGGGGTTTCTAACTTTTAGACAATACCGCTTTCGGTTATCTGCTTGGCAACATGCGTCGCGAGTGCCGCAATCGTTAACGTTGGTGGCACGCCGATGGAGGTGGGAAAGAGGCTTGCATCAGCGACAAATAAGCCTTTCACGCGATGAGATTCTCCTGAGAGTTTGACGACGCTTTTCCCCGGATTCTCACCCATTCGGAGGGTGCCTTGCGGATGACTGGAGGCTAACATAATGTCGTTCGGCACGATACCGCGTCGGCGGATAATTTCAAGGTCAGCCTCCGTTTTAATGGGGAAATGTTGTGTGTAAGGCATCAAAATCTCTGTTGCACCTGCAGCGGAAAGCAGACGAGCAGCGTTGATTATCCCTTCAACCAACACCTGTTTATCCGAACGCCGAAGTCGGTATGCGATGTTTGGCGTGCCGTTGTAATTTACCGATACGCGTCCGGTTGTGCGATCATGCAGGAGGACGAGAAGCGCAGCGATGTGGCGATAGCGTTCCATTAATTCTCGATGGCTTTCACCGAACCCGGGTAGACTTGCCGCAACTATCATCTGTGAACCGAAGGCGGGCATGAGCAGATAGCCGCTGTCTGGAGCGCGCCTTAAGTCGAGAAACTGCTCAATATAGTAACTCTGCGGAATACCGCGATGTCCGTCAATAATCTCGTTAAAAACCCCACCGACAAAAACAGCTGGATGCAGATGGAGATTTTTTCCAACCCACTGATTCGGATTTGGAAGTCGGCTTTTTAGCCAAAGTTGTGGCGAGTTGATCGCACCGGCGGCGAGGACAACGATTTTGCTTTGAACGTCCAATTTGCCCGACGGCAGACTCGCGGAAACACCGGTCACTCTACCTTTTTTCAGATGGATTTTCTCAGCCGTGCAGTCGCTGTAAAGTTTCGCGTTAGCGGCAAGTGCCAAGGGGATGTATGTGACCGCCATGCTCTGTTTCCCGGTTCTTGAATTGTTCTGTGCGGGTTTGGAAACAGGACATCCAAAAAGACACTGGGCACCGCACGTAGGACAGTCTCCTCGATTGTGCCTTTGAACGATGCCTTTCCACCCCATTGCTTCGCATCCATGTCGGATAACGGCATTTAATTGATTTACGTTTGTTTCTTGTATCTGCGTAACGCCGAGAATCTGTTCCACTTGTCCAAAGTAGGGCCAGATCTCTGGAACGCCCCACTTATATAGTGGTGCTTGTGGTGGACGGACAGCGTAGCAGAGGTTGTGCACCGTTGAGCCACCGACCCCTCTCCCTTGTGAAATAACGATCGCGCCATCGCGTGTTTGTCGTAAACCGCTATCCCAAAAAAGACGGCGCAGCATCTCCGGTTCGTAGGTGCCGAAGCTGCTTGGATCGTGATTTTCCCCCGCTTCTAAAATAACGACCGATAGTCCTGCTGCTGCGAGTTCCTTCGCCACGACCGCGCCACCCGCACCGGAACCGATAACACATACGTCTGCTTGCTCTTTCTGCTGTAATTTCTTTTTCCTTGGTTGAGAAGAACGGGTATTGGTGGAATTTGAAAGCCGAGATTGTGATGTGTTCATAGTTTTAAGAGTTGTAAAACGTTTGATCGGCTGAAGTTTACTTTGTCAAGGATTGATAACGTTGATAAGCCTGTTCTGCTTTTTCGCGTTCACCGGCTTGCCGATAGGCGTTTGCCAAGTTGCGGTAAAGTTGTGCGTTTGTCGTGTTAAGATGTGTTGCCGTTTCAAACTGCGCTATCGCTTGCCGCGGTTTTTTCAGCATCATATAAGCAATACCGAGGCTATTCCGATATATCGCGCTCTCTGGATATGCCTCAACGAGATGTCCATATACTTCAACTGCTTCTGGATAAGTCTCTGTTTGCAAATAGATATAACCGAGGAGTTCGGATGCTTTCTCATCGTGCGGCTTGATTGCAAGGCACGCCTTGAGTTCTGCCGAGGCGAGTTCCCACTCTGTCCGCTTGATGTGCAGTTCCGCGAGTTGATAACGCGGTTGAAGGTGTTGCGGGTTGTCAAGAATCAAACGTTGCAGTGTACGCCGTTGTTCCTCTTCACGGGTAAGCGTCTCGAATGTCCGAAGTGCGGCACGTCCTTCAGCGATCTTCCCTATGCGGAGGTAACAATTCCCAAGATTGAAATGTGCCTTCGCGTGCCGTTTCTGGCGTTTAATGACTGCCTCAAAATGTCCGATTGCTTCTATAAAGTCTTCTGTTTGGAAGTAAGCGAACCCAAGCAAATAACGGGCTTCACTGTCCTCCATCGCTTGTTTGAGCTGATGGATCGCATCTCCGATTCGGTTTTGACGGAGATAGGCATCACCTAAAAGCCTTTGGGCGCGTAAGAGATCGGATTGTAAATGGAGCGCGCGTTGCAACGGTTCAATAGCATCTTTCGCATTCGCTGTGCCGATGAGATACGCCTCGCCGAGGCGAAGGTATGCATCGGCGAAATTAGGAGTGAGTTTAATCGCAGTTTGGAGTGCATCAATCGCGGGTCTCCATTGCGATTGTTTGCCGTGAAGCACACCGAGTTGATAGTGTGCTTCAGCATGTGATGCGTCAAGCTTTACTACCCTCTGAAATGCTGTAAGTGCAGTGCGGTCATCTTTCTGCGCAAGTGCTTGCATACCTACCTGGTATGCGCGTGTTGCCTCAGTAGATGTGTCCTGTTTTGCTAATGTCAGACACACTGCTGATAGAAAGATTAATAAAGAAGGACAAAGAAGGTTCGTTTTCATGATTCTGTTTATGGGTGGACATCATTTTAGATTTATGATAGCATACTTTCATGTGTCTATCAACCCTCTATTGAGGTGTAGTTTGCAAGTCCATCTATGAAGAAAAGTTTCTTGGAATTAGCATAGGAAATCAAGTGAAGCCTGTAGGGTTTGACGGCTCCGGAGAAAGGAACGTCAAATCCCTGGGGAAATACGCAGAAACACCCAACCAAAGACACCCATTCGCCTTAACCGCAAGGAAAATTAGAAAAATGGAATTTGTTCAATTGACCGAGGCGCAACGCCAAGAATTTGACGAAAACGGCTACCTCATCGTGCGTTCAGCAATTGACAGCGAGATGATTGCTCGCTTAACGGAAACCGGTGATCGACTCATGGAGTCGTTTGAATACCACGGCTACTATGCCCATCGGCGGGACGGGTTGGTCCAAGAGCCTGCCTTCGCCGCCCTCGCTACGCAATCAAGGGCAGTGCCGTTAATACTTCAACTCCTTGGGACGAATATTCATATTACGAATACCGCGCTTATCCACAAACATCCACAGGCACCTGAGAAGCCGGACAACCGCAATTGGCATCGAGATGTCGGTGTGCATTTAGATGTTGGGCACGAAGGGTGTCCGCGTGTCGGTTTGAAGGTTGGGTACTGCTTAACAGATTTCAGTGTGCCGGACTCAGGCGCGACGTGGTTTATCCGAAAAAGCCATAAGTGGGGTGAACCGTTGGGCATCCGTGAAGGTGAAATTGATCCGCTTGAGTATGACGAACCACTGCTCCGCGCGGGAGATGCGTTCCTGTTTGAAAGCCGTATCTATCATGCCGCAGGGCTGAATTTCAGAGAGAACATCTCTAAGGTTGTCATCTACGGATACCATTATCGCTGGATTAAGCCCGATTACTACCTACGGTATTACGATGACACTTTACAACCGAATGAAACGTTGGTGGAAAATCTGGACGATCTCGGTAGACAGTTTCTTGGTGCATCGATAGATACACAGGGCAGACGCGACCCTAACGGTGTTCATTGGGCTGGTACAGAGTGGGCAACGGCGCATAATCTGAACTTGGAACAGGCACCGCAAGTTGTGACTGTTTAAATAAAAGCGAGTGAAGAAGGAGCTAAAATGGCTAAAGTTAAAGTGGTTAAGGTAGGTATTGTTGGGTGTGGTGGTATTGCTGGTGGTAAACACCTGCCGGGTCATCAGGGGGTCAAGGGTGTTTCGATTGTCGCCGCGTGTGATATTGACGAAGGACGCGCAAAGGCGTTCGCTAAACAGCACGACATTCCACACGTTTTCAGCGATTATGAGGAATTGGCTGCGATGGATGAACTGGATGCGGTGAGTGTCTGCACACCGAATAACTTCCACGCTGGACCGACTATTGCAGCGTTGAACGCGGGAAAACACGTTATCTGTGAAAAGCCGATCGCTGCCAATGCTATTGACGGACAAGCGATGGTGGATGCCCAGAAAGCGAGTGGTAAAGTCCTACAGATCGGTTTACAATCTCGGTTTCGTGCTGAGGCACGTACGCTTCGGAAACTCTATGACGAAGGGTTTTTCGGTGACATCTATTATGCGCGGGCAATGGCGATGCGACGGCGTGGAGTGCCTGCTTCGCCATCTTTTCTCAGTAAAGCTATCGCGGGTGGCGGACCGCTGATTGATATCGGTGTGCATATTCTCGATGTGTTGCTCTGGATGATCGGTTGTCCGAAACCGATTGAGGCGTTCGGGATGACGGCAACGAAGTTTGGACATAAAAAGGATGTTATCAACCCGTGGGGGAAATGGAATCCTGAAGAATTTGAGGTGGAAGATTTCGCGATGGGCACCATCCGCTTTGAGGGTGGCTTGACGGTGACCTTGGAGACGGCTTGGGCATCGCATATTGAGAACATCGGTGGGACGTTCTTCATGGGAGATTTAGCGGGTGCGACTTATGAACCGCTCCAGATTTATCTTGATAAGAAAGATGAGATGGTGAATTACACGCCGAAACTTCTTACCGGATTACCGAGTGAGTTTGAATCGTTCCACAAGGCTGTTCGTGAGGGATTGCCGTCTCCTGTGCCTGCTGAAGAGGTACTGAACGTCGCAAAAATCTTTGATGCGCTCTATGAATCTGCGCGGATAGGTCGTTCCGTTCCGATTTTTTAATGGTTGTCAGTTTTCGGACAAGAGATGCTTGTGGAGTTCATGCAAAACGCAACTGCCACAAGATTTAACTGACAACTGATAACCACTCTTCTGGCAACCTTAACACTGATAGCTTGTCCGCACGACTGTTTTGATGCCGCCGCGGATGTTGAAATCGCCGACAACTTCTGCCTTCCGCGGTTGGCAGGCTGCGACAAAATCTTCTAATACCTTATTCACGACATGCTCGTGAAAGATGCCGACATCTCGGTAGAAGAGGAAATACTCCTTCAACGATTTCAGTTCGACACAGTGTTGATCTGGCACGTAGGTGATGCAGAGGGTTGCGAAATCCGGGAGTCCTGTTTTAGGACATACGGCGGTGAACTCAAGATTGGTGATTTCTATTGTATAATCTCGGTGGCTATATTGATTTTCCCATGTCTCGATTGAAGGTGTTTTCAGTTGAGGAATATGGGTCTGTAAATCGTCATAGCCAGTCTGATGATTCATTGAGGGTCTATCTCCTCTGTTCTCTTTAAGTGTATTAGGCGCGCTGCAAAAGCGCGCCTATTGATTAAGGGGAGTGTTACTTTAGAATTACCATCCGACGGGTGCTTTCAAAATTGCCTGCGGTAAATGTATAGAAGTAGATACCGCTGGCGACCTTCGTTCCGAATGCGTCTCTTCCATCCCAGTATGCTGCTTTCTCTTGGCTACGGTAATTGCCAGCTGCCTGTAGCCCGATGTTCAATTGACGCACAAGCCCGCCACGGACATCGTAGATTTTCAGAACGACTTCTGCCTGTTCTGCGAGATTGTAGGGGAACCAGGTTTCTGGATTGAATGGATTCGGATAATTCTGAAAGACCGTCGTCCGTTTAATATGTCCGAATGTTGAGAGTAGATGCGACGATGGATCGACAGAGAAGGGGACATCCGCGGAACGGAATCCAAGGTCGATTGGATTGTAAATAAAAGCGGATCCTGAGTTTCCGCCTGCGCTATCACTGCCTGAGGCACCGACGATTGCAAATGAGCCTTTGATGGCGACAGATGCACCGAACAGGTCAGATCTGCTTGTGTCGCCCCCCGTAATTCGACGTTTCTCCACCCAAGATAACCCGTCGCGTAAAAAAGAATAGGCGGAACCTTTGTCGACTTGCAAGTTGTCATCTCCAAAGCGATCTACTGGTGGATGGTCATCTTTCCATGAGCCAATAATTGCGGTATCTTCGTGCAGCGCGACGGCTGCGCCGAATTCATCACCGCTCTCGGCATCGGAGGCAGTGAGTTTTGCCTGTTGTGCCCAAGTTTCGCGTGTTTCGACAAAAACATAGGCAGCTCCCATGTTTTCCTGATGTCGATTTTCCTTGGGTGCGCCGACAATTGCAGCACCTTTAATTAGATCAACAGCGTAGCCGAATTCGTCGCCAATACCGATGTCATTTGAAAGGAGTTGAAGTTCTTGTCTCCATGTCGTGCCGTTGCGTGTGAAAAGATACGCTGCGCCTGAATCCGGTCCTGCTGCGTTGCTCAGGTGTGCGCCGATGAGAGCCATATCGCCGTGGACAGAAACAGAAAATCCAAAATGATCGCCCTGTACGGCATCTCGAGGTGTCAGTTTTGCCTGTTGTGTCCAAGTGTTACCGTTTCGGACAAAAACATAAGCGGCACCGGAATCCGTTCCGACTTCATCTTTCGCGTAGGCACCGATGATAGCGGTATTTTCATGGATTGCAACAGTTGATCCAAATTGATCGAAGCCTCCAATATCAGCACCGATGAGTTTCGCTTGTTGAATCCATTCACCATCTACCCGTATGAAAACATACACTGCACCGGCTTCAGGTCCAGCGTCATCAACACCGGGCGCGCCAACAAGAATTGTTTCGCCGTTGATGGCAACACTGTTTCCGAACATATCTCCAGCTTTTCCGTCCTCAGCGGTGAGTTTACCGCGTTGCAACCAGAGGATACGATTCCGCTCAAAGATGTATGCAGCACCAGCGTTGGGTGCGATATCATCGCCTTGTTGTGCCCCAGAAACAGCGATATTGCCGCTGATAGCGACGGAAGTTCCAAACTGGTCCTCGGAAGCGGTTTCTCCGTCACTCAACTTACTACTCTCTACCCACCCACTCTCTTCACTCTTTTGAAAAATGTAGGCGGCACCGGAAGAGCGTCCGCCCGCGTCTTGGAGCGGGGCACCAGCGATAATTTCGTTTCCACTAAGGGCGACGGCGTATCCGAGTTGATCGCCAGCCTTTCTATCGCCCGCTGTTAACTTTACATGTTGATTCCAAAACGGTGGTTCATTCTCTGTAAAGACGTACGCAGCACCAGACTCTTCTTCCCCTACAAGGGCACCTACTGCGCCGATAACGGCGGTTGTCCCGCTAATGGCAACAGAGACACCGAAAAAGGTCGCACCGTCTGGGTCAATCGGCATCATGCGGTGCCGGATGCGGTTTCTTTTTTGTTCCCATACAGTACCTTCGCGTCTGTAGATATAAGCGGCACCAATGCCCCTGTTACGTGGTGCGGTCACAATAGCGAAATCACCGTCAACATCAACTGCGTACCCGTAAAAGTCTTCCGATTTGGTATTGTTCCCGATAAGTTTTGTTTGAAGTGTCCATGCGGATTGATTCCGTACAAAGATATAAGCCGCACCGGCATCAAGTCCGGCTTCATCATCACGAATTGCACCAACGATAGCGGTGTCTGCATCAAGTCCAACGGAATAGCCGAAATATGAGAAGTTGGTACCATCTGGGGCACTGAGTTTCGCGGTCTCTTCCCAGTTTTCTCCGGTCCGCTCAAAGACGTAGACAGAACCTCCGTCTGCAAAGGGTTCATTTGTGCGATGAGCGCCAACGAGGATAGTATCTCCATCGATAGTTACTGAGGTGCCGAAAAAGTCGCCCGGCGTTTCCTCGGAGCTAACGAGTTTGGTGTGCTCTACCCATTCTGTGCCTTGCCGTCTAAAGACATAAGCGGCACCTGAGTTCCTTCCGACACCGTCTTTACTTGGTGCACCAATGACGGCATAATCGCCGCTCATGGCGATTCTTGTGGCGAATTCGTCTCCGTCGGCTGCGTCACTGGCGTTCAGTTTCTGATGTTGCACCCATCCTGCTTCGGTGCGAAGAAAGACTTGGACTGAACCAACATCTCTGCCGTCGTCAGTGTCATCTTTGGGAACACCGACCATCGCGTAATTACCGCTGATACCGACACTCGCACCGAGATTGTCTTGGATAACAGCGGCACTCGTGTTGAGTTGTACCCGATCGGCACTGCTGTGTGTTACCAACCCAATCCCCAAAAAGAGGGTTAGCATAATTATCTGTAATTTCTTCAATTCTCTTACCCCACTATTAGGTGTTACCCCGATATGCTTGTGGCTATAGGAATAGACCGCTTGGCATAGTAGCGTTTTACGTTGAATTTTACCCTTGTGTAAACAATGTTGATTCGACGCGTTTTCAGAACGCGGCTGCCAACTGTACACTACACATATAAGCAAATTGTATGCCAACCGGAAACCCGCATAAAATCGGAGAATTTCAACCGATTTCTGACATAATTTATATCGTGTTGTTCATTTGGTGAACACTAACGTTGGGAATTAACCTGTCATTCCAAAAATCTCACCCGTATACGCGTGAGTTAACGTAGTTATCTGCAATCTTTCAATTTTCCTGTTGTCTACTCGGATACACTAAGTCTATGGATTGTTTTTGCTTTATCTTCGCCATACCATAACGCCGTGCCATCCCAAGTTAGTCCGTGCGGTTCACTTGGACATGAAACCGAATTGAGTACCTCACCAGATTCAGGGTCGATTCGGTAAACGACATGGTCGTTCGTATCAGCGTTCCAAAGTGCCTCGCCATCCCATGCGAGTCCGTGTGCCCGTCCCCCGGGTGTCTGGAGTTCTGCGAGGATTTCGCCAGTATCAGGGCACTGTTTGATAAACCGACCGGTGTTCATGTCAACGCTCCAGAGATGCTCGCCGTTCCATGCCAATCCGTGTGGACCTTCTCCAGGCGATTTAAATGTCGTAACGACTTCCAGGTCGGGAATCGTAAGTTTGTAGAAGGTTTGTTGCCAGATACTGTTATACCAGAGATGCTCGCCATCCCATTCTATACCAGCACCGCCGGGGTAGTCAGGCGAAAGCGATAGTTCAACCTCGCCGGTTTCAGGGTTGATTTTGTGGATAGGTCCAACCCCTTCAACACTCCAAAGTGATGTTCCGTCCCATGCGAGTCCATTTGTGCCAGCACCAGGTGCTGTAAGTTGGTGTGCAGTTGTTTCGCTCATTTTTTCCGTTTCTCCCTTTTTTAGTTATTAGGATCTGGAAGGCAGCTCAGATTTAATAAATTATAGCAAAGCCCACAATTACTTGGACATTAACAGGAGGCGAGGATACAATCCTCGCCAGCGGCGGTGAGAGTGCTACTCGCTGAGAAACTGTCAACTTATTTTCAGGTTTTACTATAAAAATCTGTTTCTAAGAGTGCTTCCTGAATTTCAGTGATAACATTCTGTTCGGTTTCAACGGTTAATCGCTTCTGTAATGTTCGTTTGGCGGCATCACCGCCAATTCTTCCTAATGCCCATGCGGCGTGGCTCCGGACTAAAGGTTCGTCATCCGCTAATGCGTTCTTGAGTGCTGGAACGGCATGCTGCGTACCCCAGTTACCAATGGCGACCAATACATTTCGTAGGAAACCCCTGCGTTTGGCACGTTTGATTGGACTGCCCTTGAATCGTCGGCTAAACTCTTCCTGTGTCATACCGACGAGTGAGAGCAACTTGGGTATGAGGTTTCCATCGCGTGGTTGAAACCCCTTTTCGGTTGTTGAGACCGCTTTGCTGTTCCATGGACAGACCTCTTGGCAGATGTCGCAGCCAAAAATCCAGTTTCCGATTTCGGGACGAAGTGTCTTCGGGATGCTCTCCTTCAGTTCGATCGTCAGGTAAGAGATGCAGCGTCGAGAATCGAGAAGATTCGGTTCGATGATTGCATCTGTCGGACATGCTTCAATGCAGCGTGTGCAAGTGCCACAACTCCCCCGGAGTTCCGGTGTGTCTGATTCCAACACGATGTTGACGAGTACCTCCGCGAGGAAATACCAAGAGCCGGAACGCCAGTGAATCAGGTTTGTGTTCTTACCGATCCAGCCGATACCTGCTTTCTGTGCGTATTCCCTTTCGATAATAGGCGCGGTATCGACACATACACGGGTTTTCAATTCACTTTCAGCGGTCTGTTTGATAAAAGTAACGAGTTCTAAAAGACGTTCACGAATAAGCTCGTGATAATCATCGCCCCACGCATAGCGGGATATCTGTCCTCGCCCTGGATCTTGTGCGAGTGCTTTCGGCGGATCGAGTGTATAATAGTTCATCGCGAGACTGATAACGGATTTCGCTTCTGCCAAAAGTTGCCGGACATCCGTCTTGAGGGCGAGATGCTTTTCGAGATAGTGCATCTTCCCGGCGTACCCGTTTTCTATCCACTCTCGGTATCGCGCGATTGTCTCGCTGTGCGCTGCGGGTGTGACTCCGACGAGTTCAAATCCAAGTTCATTTGCGTGCGCCTGAATTTGCTGTGTTAGTGTTAACATTAACAAGTCCCGCGCGGATAAGATCCGAGAACGTTGACATTGCGACACAATTCTTCAAGCTGCTCAAGTGCCACGATGACGCGTTCGTCGGCAATATGACCTTCCATCTCAACAAAAAAGACATACTCCCACAGTCCGGCTCGCGATGGCAAAGATTCTAAATAACTCAAATTCAGCTCTGCTTTCTTTAAAATGCTGAGGGCTTCGTACAGGGCACCAACCTTGTCTCGAATTGCGAAGAACATCGAGGTCCGATCGTGTCCACTTGGATCTGGCATGTGTCTTCCGATGACAAAGAAGCGAGTTGTGTTATCAGGTTCATCCATAATGGTATTGGCGACGATTGGAACCTCATAGATTTTGCCTGCGAGTTCACTCGCAATAGCGGCTGCTGACAGTTCTTGTGCAGCGCGTTGTGCTGCTTCAGACGTACTAACAACCTCAATCTGTTCAGCATTACTGAGATGTCGCTTTAGCCATGTCTTACATTGCGCGAAGGGTTGCGGATGTGAGTAGACACACCGAATTTCTGAAAGCGGTGACTTTGATAAAAGGTGCTGTTTTATCGGTTGAAAGGTCTCGGCACAAATCCACAACGGCGTGCGTTGGAAGCGTTCCAAAACATCACGAACAGTGCCTTGTGCTGAATTTTCAATAGCCACCACACCGTAGTCCGCTCTACCAGCTTCAACCTCCGTAAAAATGTCGGTCTGCGGACTGATAGGGATCATCTCAGTTGACGCACCGAAATGAGATAGTGCCGCTAAGTGACCGAAACTACCAACAGGCCCGAGGAAGGCGACCCGTTCTGGATCCTGTAAGGAACGGGAGGCAGATAGAATCTCAGTCCAGATTGCTTCAAGCGCGGCTTCAGGAAATTCACCGTGGTTCTGCGCCTTCAAGCGTTCAATAATCTGTTTCTGCCGATGCGGAACATAGACCTGAACATCGTCTATCCCTGCTTTCACAGCACCGACCTGCTTGGAAATATCAGCTCGTTTCTGTAGCAGTGCTAAAATTTGGTCGTCAATCTCATTAATCTGGTCTCGGTACTTTGTTAAGTCCAATTCTTTCTAATATTCCTTAGCGTGGCTATCGGCTGTCAGTTACTTGTGTGGTTGTTGCAAACGTTTGTAACGACCACAGCACACTCTGGACTGACAACCGATAACCGACACCTCTTAAACTAACCATTCAATTTCTTCATTGCCGCGATCATCTCATCGTCTGAGGGGTTATTTTTTACCATCTCAGTGAATGCCTCAGCACTTATCTCGTGTTCCTCCAGGAACAGCTTATCTTGTGGTCACGGGTAGATATATTCACCGAGGATACCCTGCAGTTTTGCACTGGCTTTGTCGCTGATTCTGGCTAACCATGGGATATCGCCGATAATCATATCTCGGTGACGCGGTTTCCAATCGAGAGCCATCTATTTCACCTCCTTTAATAGTTGTCAGTTGTCGGTTATCGGTTACTGGTTTGTGGCGGACAAAACTTATGCAACTGCCACAAGAGTCTCTTAACTGAAAACTGAAAACCGAAAACTGATAACTCTTCTTCTGACAACAGATTTTCATTGTGTATTTCCTTCAAGTTGACGTAAAGTTTCTTCTAAAAGTTGGAGAGAGCGTCCGTATTCTGCCCAATCGCCGGTGCGTTGTGCGCTTTGTGCCTGATTGAAATAGCGGTTTGCTTGTTCAACAAGCCCTCGTAATGAGATTTGCGCTGTGCCCGGATCGGCTGCAGTTAGATCGTCAGTTGTAGCCGTGGCAGGGGTCTGAAATCGCGTTCCCTGTCCGAACATCTTAATAAGTGCCTCATCAAGACTTTCACCCCAGACGACCTCGTTTCCGTATCCGATGACGACCCGTCTCAATTCAGGAATAGCGGTTGTTTCGTCTTCGGATTGTATGTAGATAGGTTCAACATAGAGCAGGGAGTTGTTCATTGGCAGAATCAACAGATTTCCGCGTAAAACTCGGGATCCCTGCGTGTTCCAAAGGCTAATCTGCTGCGAAATCTCCGGTTCTTGACTAATAAAGTTCTCCACCTGCATGGGACCTGCGACCTGTTTCCCTTTCGGAAATCGGTAGACAAGGAGCTGTCCATATTGGGGCAGATCACATCGCGCGGCGAGCCATGCGGTGAGATTCGGTTTCTTGAACGGTGTATAGGGCAGCATCAACATGAATTCGGGGTTTTCCAGCCCCGGTAGCCTGATAATGACATAGTAAGGTTCAACGGGTTGTCCTTCTACTGATGAGCGTTGAACTGTCGGTTGTTGTGGGGTAAATGGACTTCTTGGCTGTTGTGCCACTTGTCGTGTTTGGGCATCTGTATTGTCATAGAGTTCTCTGCCAATCTCCCATTTATCTTCGCCTGCGTAGAAGGTTACCGGATCTTTCATGTGGTAATCTTGATAGACGCGGGCTTGGATCAGAAACATAGATGTTGGATATCGAATGTGTGCCTTGAGTTCATCAGGCATCTCCGCAAACGACTTGAAAAGGTCTGGGAAGATTTTGCGATAACATTCCACAATTGGATCCTGTTCCCGTTCCATAATATAAAAATCGACTGTGCCATCGTAAGCATCGAGGATGACTTTAACGGAGTTTCGGATGTAGTTCCCCCACGGTTCACCGTCTCGTTGCGTATTTGCGGCTTGTTGCCTCCGCTCACCGACGAATTCTTTCATTGACACCGAATACGGATACCGATGTGTGATCGTATAGGCATCAATCATCCAGACCAATCTACCTTTATGGAGGATGATATAGGGGTCACCGTCGTATCGCAAGAAAGGCGCGATTTTCTGAATTCGTCTTTTGATGTTCCGTTCATAGAGGATCTTGCTGGTCGACGAAATTTCACCCGGTAAGACGAAGTTAATCTCATTGTTGAATTTGAGCATGTACACCATTTTACGCCAGAAAGAGTTGAGTTGGACACCACCCTTCCCTTGGTAGGCATATTCGGCATACTGCTGTCCTTCTTGTGGGTAGTCGAACTCAAGCCCTTGGCTCCGTTCTGGGTGTACGATAACATAACGATCTGTCCGTTCACCGTAGTAGATACGTGGACCCGGCGTGTCGCTGAACCGGTGCTCCCACTGTTCGCTGTAGTCGATCGGTGGCAATCCTTGAATGTACATATTGGGTTTGCCGTTCTCAATCTCGTTAACAGGGCTTACAACGGCACCATATCCGTGTGTATAGGTATAGGTTTGCTTGTACCAATCGTTTCTGATTTCCATGGGAAGTTCGTTGATATTGAGTTCCCGTCCGGACAGCATCACTTGTCGAATTTCACCGTCAACGACGTAGCGATCAATGTCAACATCATTGAAATCGTACTGTGTACGGAGTTCTTGGAGTTGGCGGAAGGTTCTGCGTAGGGGTCGCCAATCCCAGAGGCGAATGCTATTGAAGACAGGAGCGTTTTCGGGGCTTCTTATGTCGTCATAACTCAGTTGCTCTGTGAGTGGATATTCCTCCTCCGTCACAGTGTTCTCGGCTAAGCCGTAAGCTTGGAGTGTTGCTTTGATGTTATAGTTGATATAGTCTGCCTCTAACACCTGTTTTCTGGGTTCAACCTGCCATCTTTGTATGGCGACCGGGTAAACTTGTCCGAGGATTCCAGCAATTATGAACACGGCAAGTCCGCCGAAAGCGAAGGTGTTACGCTTCAAGAAGATACTGATGATGAAGACAATAGCGCATAAAACCGTGAGCACCATCATGATATACAGTATAGGGAGGCGCGCCTTCATTGCAGCGTATCCACCACCGCCACGGACGACATCGTTTGTGGCGTAGAGCAAGTCGAACATGGCAAACTGGTAGTTCCATGCTCGGAGTAAAAGCGTTATACCTGCAAGTGTGAATAGATGCGCCTTCACATTGAAAGGTGGACTGAATCGAAATTGGCTGGTGTCTCCTGTGATTAATCCGTGGAAAAAGTAGATGACAATTGCGAATATCGTCACCAGCATGAATATACCGAAAAGTGTCCCGCAAACATACCGCTCGACTGGCATTTTGAAGACGTAGTAGGAGATGTCCTTGTCGAAAATCGGGTCGCGTGCGGGAGACGTGAAGAACGCTTTTTGCCCCGGTTCTATCTGAACGGCTGTATTCAGTCGGATGGCATTGTCCAGCACTGCTTCAATGGTCGCGTCCTGATTTGTTCCATTTACCTGTACGTTTATCTGATCGCCGACTCTTATGTTTTTCGCTTGGAGTTCCAATTGTGAGACGGGGATTTCGGTGGCGTTGAGACTCTCTTCGACAATAATCGGGGTGGCAGCGCGGAACGTGAGGTCTTCGGCGTTGGTGTAGCGTAGGTAAATTTCCCACCGGTCACTGGCTGTGTAACCCATTAAGATGCTGAAAAGCACCGCGAGGAGCATGAGTACGCCATAAATCATTTTTCGGGTATCACCGGGATTATTTGTGGAAGCACCTGTAAACTCGGTACCTCCCATAAAAGCAGGACTGAGGTGCTCTGGTGTGAGTCGATAGATCAGGGCGAGATTTATCAGAAGGATTGCTAAATAGCAAATTCCAACGATGACACCGACGAAGATTTTTGTTTGGAGAATTTTGATGTAGACGCTGAAATAGTCGACCACCTTAAACCATAGAAAGTCGGGATATAGGTTGACCCAAGTGGCACCTAAACCCCCGATAATTGCAAGGATGACGATGGTGATAAGAGAGCGTTTGGTTCGTGAATCCATTTTTTAATTGTTAACCTCCGGTCACCGTTCCACTTCGTTTCACGGTGGTTTCTGATTAATTCCAACCCTCATTGGGTTATGAATGCTATTAAAAAGATTGCCCCAGTCCGAGATGGTATTTCATACCGGGTTCCACTCGAGAGAGGTCTGTATGCCACGCTGCGGCGAAATCTATCGAAAACAGCCCGAGTTGTAAGCGAAGCCCAGCACCGATTGAGGCTTTGACATCGGCAAGTTGAATACGATTTTCTTCTCGGGCGAAGATCTTGAAAGGATTTTCTGGTCCATATTGCCAATCTGACCAAGCCCCTCCGACATCCGCGAAGGCGATCCCGCGTATTCCACCGAGTGTCCATTGGATGGGCCATCCGAAATGCAGCACATCTATGAAGGGGACACGGACTTCCAAGTTGAGGAGTCCAATACGTGTTCCAACCAATTCTTCATAATTATAGCCTCGTAGCGTATCAATACCACCGAGATAAAAGTAAGATTTGTCTCTACCGAAACTACCGCCGAGTAACAACCGTGCTGCAATCGTAGGACGTCTGCCGAGTCCGAAATAACGTCGCGCGTCGAAAATAACGTTTGTGATCGAAAGTTGACTGCCGAGTGCTGGAAAAGATTGCTCAAGTTCGATACGATACCTTGAACCGGTATAAGGAGTCCACTCCCGCCACATCGTTGTATCTCCAACAAACGCTATGGACCCTGTTGTCAGTAGACCTCTATCATCATACGGATCCAAAGGTTCGCTTGTTTGGAAGTTGAAAGAAAACGGCTTTGTGTACATCGAAAAATTGAGGTCAAGTCGATGGTATCTGTCAAACGGATAATTCACAAACGCCCCGAGTCCGGTAATTCGCTGTAGAATCCCTCGTCTTCTCTGTATGCCGCCCAAGATGTGGTATTCATGGTAGTTGTAAATTACCGCGCCGATGTCAGTTCGGTGTGTTAGAAATCCGTATTGTGCGATAAAGTCCGGTGCGAGGTAACTCGATTGGTTCATCACACTGACCCCGATGCGATGGTTCCCTAACATATCACTGCCGACGATTTGCACCGTGCTTCTGAGAATACCATCCGCACCGAAACTGAAATCTGGGAAGATCGCATCTAAGGCGAAAGAGGATTTTGTGCTGTATTTTCGCTTAGCGATCCTATAATTCTCCTCTTCTTCCTCTGTTAAGATTACGGACGGTTCCGCTACGGGTGGAACCTCAATTTTTTCCTCAACAGTTTTGCCAATCTCCATCACACAAACATCGTATTTCCCGTTTTGGTAGGCACTGAACAGAAGATGTTTCCCGTCTGGAGACAAACTCGGATTGAAACAGCCTGTCATGATATTGGTTAGACGGGTTAGTTCAACTTCTAAAGATGGAGAACCCGTAGATTCTTTGCTGTCGTTTTCAGTGGATGTGACTTCTTCGTTGCTGTGGCTGTCGGAGACCGTTGGCTGTCGGAAACTATCAGAGGAATAGTTATCAGTTTTCAGTTGTCGGTCATCGGTTAAAGATTGATCTGATTTGACTGAACCCTTTTTTAACTGACCACTGTTAGCTGACAGTTGACGATTAATTTCGAGTTTGTGTATATCGTAAATACCTTGGCTATCGGAGCAGAAAAGAATTGATTTTCCGTCTGGTGTCCAACTTGGACTGATAGCATTATAGGTGCCGTCGGTCAGCACGCGTTCTGTCCCGCGGTTAAGGTTTATCAGCACGAGTCTATTTTTCGCCCCTCGCTCGGAGGCGTAGATAATTTCGCCAGTTGTCGAATGCCACGATGGATGCGTATCATTGAATGGATCGAAGGTGAGCCTGTCCACTTCACCCGTTAGTAGTTCGATTATGTAAAGATCTGTTTGCCCCTCTTTTAGTGCGGAAAAAACGATCCGTTCACCGCTGCCATCATAGTCTGGGGAGGAAACGTTATCGAAATCGAGTTTGAAATACTGCGTCAGTTCCTCAGTCAAAATATTGACTTCAAGGAGATAGTTTGCATCGTGATGTCTGGCGACGAAGGCGATCCTATCGCCATCAGGTGCCCACGCGAGGCTTCTCCCGAAACCGCCGAAATCGGTTCGGATCTCCTCATATTTTTCACGGAAAAACCGCTTAGTGACCCGCTCAATACGTTCACCCGTTTTGGCGGACATCAGGACAATCTCCAGAAACCCTTCATTTCCTGTAACATACGCGATAATATCGCCACTTGGTGACCAGACGGGTTTGATGTTGTGGGAATATCGCGATTTTTCGGTAAGGTTCTTCGCGACGAGGTCGGGCAGTTCTCTGTCCTCTATGAGGGGCCAGTAACGTTTTCGGACTGTCTGCCGCCACGCCTTATCAAATTCTTCGAGTTCTACACCGAGCACTTCCCTGAAAACACGGTTGATGTCCTTTGTGCGGCTCTGTCGTAACCCTTGCAAAATCTCAGGGATTTTCTCGCGTCCGTACGTTTCTGTGAGATATGCGACCGCTAATTGCCCCAACTTATACCCAATATAGGGTGAGCTAAGTCGGTTGAAATTGTGGAGTTGCGGTAGCGGCACAATGTTGTTATTCATGCTGGCATCGCGGATGACCATTTCTCCGATTGCGTCGTTGTCTTCAGCGAAATGGTCCGCCATTCCCTCTATAAACCAAATTGGCGGAGAATAGAGAAATTCGCCGCTATAGATACGCGCATGCGGTTTCTGATAGATAATGTCGTATTGGAAGATATGAATCAGTTCGTGGTAAATTACCTCTCGAAACGCTTCAAGGGATCCGGTAAAGGGTATAACGATACGGTGCTTAAAGAGTTCTGCGAACCCTCCTATTCCTTCGTGAAGTTCTTGGAGGATGATGTTAGTTTCTTGGAAATCCTTGTGGGATTTGTAAAGAATGAGGGGTGTTCTGTCTCGCAGCTCATGCTCGAAATCCTCGCTGTGTTGCTCATACGCCTCTTCAGCGATGGCAGCCATAATCGGCACAAGTTTCGCTTCGCTCGGATAGTAGTGGATGTCAAAATGCTCTGTCCGGTGGATGTGCCAATCGAAGCGTTGTCCTGTGATTTTATTTTTTCCGAAACCAAAACCTTGCGCCCACCCAACACAAGGGGCGAGTAGACTCAAGACGAAGAGTGTCAGTACGAACCTTCGCCTTGTTATCTCGGACGTGTGGTTTTTGAACACGCCGGTTGCAGATTGGATTCTATTTCTCTCTTTTTTCACCTAATCTTCGGGCAGGAAACTCCCCAAGTATTTATACTTGGGAGGAATGCCCGCTCCTGTAATTAAAGTTAAGGCGTGTTAGCACTCTGAAATCAGACTGCTTTGAGCCCGTTGTTAATCGTTTGTTTCCTT
>JAJECN010000042.1 GCA_022821965.1 Candidatus Poribacteria bacterium | reverse complement strand
TAATCTCGTTGAGACGCATCCAGTAGGACTTGGTAGTGTTTCGATGACATTACAGACTCCAAGTTATCAGATTTATTCTGCTGATCCTAACGATAACAGATTTTACTTTAGCCGTCAAACTAAACTTGACATAACACTAGTAGCCTTATGTTAACCGTCCCAGTACCGGATACGCTGGGTCATTATATCCTTTCCCAGTATGTTCGCCGGGCGGCACCAACGCATTGATAGTCGCTTCGTCGGTTTCTGTCGGCGTGCAATCTAAGCACCCCAAGTTGTCCTCTAATTGTGCCATCGTGCGCGGTCCAATAATAACAGAAGTGATCGTCGGATTTGCCAACACCCACGCCAATGAAAATTGCGTCAGGGTTTTGTCGTGTGCATCTGCCAGTGGTTTTAACTTTTGCGCTACCTCATAACTCTCCTCGCGGAGTTCTGTCTGTAATATTCGCCTATCTTTTCGCGCCGCTCTTGACCCTTTAGGCGGATCTTCGCCGGGCAGATACTTCCCTGCTAATACACCTCTCGCCAACGGACTATACGGCACAACACCCACACCATACTTCTCACAGAAAGGCAGCAGCTCTACCTCAGGATCCCGGTTTACGATGTTATAAAGCGGTTGGACACACACAAACTCCTCCAGTCCGTACTTTTCGCTCGTCCAGAATGCCTCGCAAACGCGCCACGCCTCGAAGTTGGAGCAGGCAATATAGCGGACCTTTCCCTGTCTCACGCAATCGTCCAAAGCCCGTAACGATTCCGCAATTCGCGTGGAGGCATCCCAACGGTGCAGATAATAGACATCGATATGATCCGTATCAAGGCGTTTGAGACTCGCTTCCACCGCTGACATGATGTTGAATCGGTGTGAACCCGCTGCGTTTACATCGTCTCCCATTGAGCCGTGTACCTTCGTTGCAATAACCCATTTTTCTCGGTTTCCACGGACAGCTTTCCCAATGATCCGTTCCGATTCACCGTCGTTGTAGACATTCGCGGTGTCCATAAAATTAATGCCAGCGTCCAACGACTTGTGGATAATCCGAATTGAGTCTTTTTCATTTGTCGGTCCACCAAACATCATTGTGCCAAGGCAGAGCGGTGAAACTTTCACACCTGCGCGTCCGAGTGTTTTATATTCCATATCATTTCTCCTTAAGCCATCCGTATCCCGCCGTTAACGTCAAGTGTTGCTCCGGTCACATAGCGTCCCTCTTCCGAGGCGAGGAAGAGGATAGCAGTTGCGATCTCGGAGGCATCGGCGACGCGTCCGAGCGGAATTTGATCAGTCATGTCAGGATGATTCTTTGCCATCTCTGTTGCTGCAACGCCGGGGGCAATAGAGTTCACCGTAATGCTGTACTCCCCAAGCACACGTGCCAGCGATTTTGTGAGACACATGACCCCCGCTTTTGAAGCGGAATATGGGGCGGAGGCGACCAGCCCGCCGACCTGTCCTGCCAACGAACCGAGATTGATAATCCGTCCAGAGCGTTGTGCCTTCATCGTCTCCATTACCGCTTGTGAACAGAGGAATGGACCTTTAAGGTTCACAGCCATCATCCGATCCCATTCCGCTTCCGTACATTCGTCGATGCGTGTATAACTAAAAATACCGGCATTATTGACTAAAATATCGATCCGTCCAAACGTGTCAAGTGTTTCTTGAACCATCTTACGTACGGAGTCGCCATCCGCGACATCCGTTTCAATGACTCGACATTGCCTACCGAGCGCAATTATTTCTGCTGCAGCCGCTTCCGCATTCGCTATATTTACTTCAGGAATTACGATATCCGCACCTTCCTTGGCGAATGCGAGACATGTTGCTTTCCCAATACCTCCACCGCCGCCTGTAACGATCGCAACCTGTCCTTCTAAACGCATGTATGTTTCTCCTTTTCTGTTTTGAGTGGCACGCAGTCAAGTCAGCACTGCGCTCTTTTCTTGCTTGCAAAATTGCAATAAATGTAGTAATATAGTTTTATTATCACATGAAGCTTGGAAAAAGTCAACACATCAGATTGCCTGCCGGAAAGTGGCATTCATTGTGATTTTTATTGTTATTTTGTTGGAGCTAATTGGCATAAGGAGAATTGAAATATGAAAAAGACTTTGTTTTTGCATTGGCTCAAGCCTGTTTTGGTTTTGAGTTTCGCTTATTTCTTTCCATTTGCAGCAACGGCACAAAATTATTACCCGGCAGACATCGGGAATATGTGGGTTTTAGAGAGCAGTGATGGTATCGAAAGGAGTACGTACACGCTTGAGGGATCCGAGACTACTGACGGTGAAGCGCGTATCCTCTTGAAGATTAAGACTGAGGAGATCAGCACGGGCGATGCTGAGACAGATCACTATTTTTTGACTGTTGACAGTGACACCATTAAGCTCCATAGCATTATCTTAGAAGATGCTGTTGCCACTTTGACTGCGAATTTTCCAACACCTGTTACTTTTTTTCCTTTACAATTAGAAATGGGCGATAAGTGGCAGATAGCAGCGGATGCAGAAGCGAAATTAGTCGTCGGACTCACAATACCTGGCAAAAGCACCACTGATTTGGAAGTTGTTGGATTTGAGGACGTAGTAACACCGGCTGGAACGTTCCAAAACTGTGCCAAAGTTCAGTTAGATTTACAGCTCACTGCCGCTGGCGCGTTCCTTAATCTCGATATCGATCAGACTACCTACCAATGGTTAGCTCCGGGTGTGGGTCCTGTGCAATATGAAAATAGCGATGGCTTGATTTTTAGCTTAATAAGCTTCAACCTACTAACTACACCTGAGGAACCCGATACCACAGAGCAAGACGATACGACAGAGGAACACCTTACACCCGAATCACCCCCTGAAGAAGAGGGTACCCCCGAACCGCCTCCTGTGGAAGACACTATGCCTGAACCGGTCCCTTACGACGTGACTGGGGACGGCGTTGTCAATATCTTGGATCTCACTTTCGTGGCGACTCGCTTCGGGGAATCCGATTCAGATGCAGATGTGACAGGGGATGGCACTGTTAATATTTTGGATTTAGTCCGTATTGCACAGAATATCGGCAATTAACCTCGAAAAATTTTCGATAACAGATGTGTTCTAACTGTTATTTTTTGTTGCAAATCTTTGATGACTGTGATAGCATTTGGCATTATTACACGTCGTCTGGAAAAGAATCGGTATGGTAAGTTGGAAAGTGGTATTAGCTGTTATTATCATTGCTGCTTTGGCAATAGCAATTGGAATGTGGTTTGGATACCGGTACGTTGCGGAACAGGATGACATCTCTCCTGATGGACAGCGTGAGCCTTCTAACACAACGGACTCGCTATTTGTGCTTGCACCCGTCCACGCGGCGGTTTCGCAGGGGCAATGTTATCTTTTATAAGTATTATTCAAGTTTATATCTTTTTGAAAAGGAGAAATTTAAGTTATGAAAACTACCAAATTTGTGTCTCGGCTGATGCCAATTTTGGTGTTAAGTCTTGTCTGTAGTTTCACGTTTACAGCGGTGGCACAAAATTATTATCCGGCAAAGGTCGGTAATATGTGGGTTCTCTTGAGTGCTGACGGTACGGAGCGACGCACCTATGCCTTTGAGGGACCCGAAACTGTTGAAGGTCAGGAACTTATCCTCCTGAATGTCATCAAGGAGACAGTAGGAACAGACATAGTTGCGTTTGACAAGTCCTGGATAACTGTTGATGAAGATGGTGGGCAGTTACTACATCAAGTTGCCTTTGACCGAGGGGCATTTGGCATCGCCGAGGCGACTTATGATACACCGGTTCTTAGTTTCCCCGCCGCGCTACCATTAGGACAGACGTGGGTGGTTGTGACGGAAACAGTACTAAAACTGGTGGGAGCAGCGACCACTACCAGTACTTTAGAGGTTGTTGCAATCGAGGACGTTGAAACCCCGATCGGTATATTCAAAGACTGTGTTAAGGTGGAGACGAACCGAAAAGCCGTCACGGCACTGTCGGTTCTGCGTGAACATGAGATTCTATGGCTTGCACCCGATGTTGGTCCCGTCAAATTCCAGAACGATCAGGAAATTATTTTTCAGTTAGAGAGTTACAACTTAGTCGCTGCACCGGCTGAAGAACCGCCAGCAGAGCCAGAGGTTACCGAAGAACCAGCTCCTGAGGAACCACCGACAGAGCCAGAGGTTGCCGAAGAACCAACCGTTGAGGATACGCCTGCTGAAGAGGTGCCTCCAACTGAGGAACCACCGACTGAAGAACCAGCCATTGAAATGCCTGTCAGCCAGATGTTCGAGATTACACTCACGAACCTCACCACTGGTGAACCCGGAACGGGCGGACAAGTCCTTTCACCACCTATCTTTGTAACACACGCTGCAGGTATAAATCTTGCTGCAGTCGGTCAACCGGCGAGTCCCGCACTTGTGCTTCTTGCTGAAAACGGAGATACTTCCGGTCTTGTCGCACTCGCAGCCGGTGCTGGTGCAAACGCTATGCCCACTGCTGATGTCGTTCCACCCGGTGGCTCTGTTACCGTTACCGTGACGGCTGATATGGTAAATTCTTCGCTTTCTGTTGGTTCGATGTTGGTGTCAACGAATGATGCGTTCGTCGCCGCTACCGACGTGCCACTCTTTGATGAGAATGGCGCGCCTGTGTCCGCGAGCATCGACTTGAATGCGTATGATGCGGGTAGTGAAGAAAACACAGAAATGGCTTCTGATATTCCGGGTCCTCTGGGGTTAGATGAAGCTGCGGATCCTGCGGGAAGCAATGAACGTGTTCCGACGGAAGGTGGCGTGATTGCGCCGCATGAAGGTATTCAAGGTGTTGGTGATGTTGGTGAAGCGTTTGCGTGGGAAGAGCCGACAGCGATGTTGACGATCACGCCAGTTGAACCACCACCGGAACCGATAGTTCCCGGCTTCGATATCACGCTTGAACCCGGCTTGAACATGATTTCTATTCCGTTGATGCCGGCAGAACCGTATACGGCGAAATCGTTAGCAGAAATGCTCGGTGCGACAATTGTCATCCGCTTGGATGCTGCGACGCAGAGTTTCGTTGGTTACACGGTTGCTGACGAAGGCGATGGCTTCGGTATTGATGGAAGTCAGGGTTATATCGTAAATACGCCAGCAGGAGCGATGGTGAAGTTCACCGGTGATGCATGGGACAATCAACCCGAGCCTCCGCCACCGCCGCCGGAAGAACCCGCCGCTGAAGAGGAAGCACCTGCTGATGACGCAGCCGCAGAAGAAGAGGCACCTGCTGACGATGCTGCTGCCGACGCTGGTGACGCAGCCGTTGACGATGCCGCTGCCGATGCAGGCGAAGGTGATGACGCAGCCGCTGATGCTGGTGATGCCGCACCTGCTGCTCCCGCACTTACCACATTTAAGAGCGCGTGGGCATTCATCGTCACGAGTGACATCGACGGTATGGAAACAGGGACGACGTACACCCTCGTCGCAGAAAACCTCCGCACCGGCACAATCGCTACAGAGAACGTCACCAGCGACGTGAGACGCTCCTCTGCTGTCTGGGCAGATCTGAACCGTAAGAGCGTTGTTGAAGCAGGCGATAAACTGAAAATCGCGCTTTACGATGAACGTGGCACGATCGTTTCGGGTCCGTTCGAGCGGACAGTTGCGACGACAGATATCCGCGATGCGTTCCTGAATCTGGAGTTGAGGGTTGGTGATGTGCAGCCACAAGATACGATTCTTGCGCAGAACTTCCCGAATCCGTTCAACCCAGAAACATGGATCCCGTATCAGTTGAACAAAGCAACTGAAGTGACAATCCAGATATATAATGTGTCGGGTCATTTGGTTCGGACGTTAGATTTGGGTTGGCAGCCGACGGGTTCTTATATGACGGCATCGAGTGCTGCATATTGGGATGGTAGAAATGCTGTAGGTGAGCGCGTAGCGAGTGGTATCTATTTCTACACGCTGCAGACGGCAGACTTTACTGCAACCCGACGGATGGTTATCCTCAAATAGAGGAGACAGTAAACACGATTCACATAAACGCCTTGATGTCACCATCAGGGCGTTTTTTCGGCGCGCTTCGTTAGTTTGTAGGAACGCCTGCTTTGGCAAAGGGGAATAAAATGATTCGGAATACTATATTACTCATCATACTGCTTTGTGCTGTTGTCAGCGTAACCGATGCACAGAACTATTATCCCGCAGATGTCGGGAATACTTGGGTTTTGGAGAGTGAGGACGGTGCCGAGCGTGTCACTTACGCAATTGAGGCTGCCGACGAACCCGTTGATGGCAAAGAGGTCCGTATCTTTAAGCTTACAACAGAAGTCCTTGGCACAAGCACGATCAATACAAACACTTTTCTTGTTCAAGTGGCAGAAAAAGGGATGAAGCTCCATCGGATTGTCGCGGAGCTTGGTGATATTTTCGGTGTGGCGCGCGTGGATTTCTCACCACCTGTTATTTTTTTCCCTGAAACGCTTCAACTTGGAGAAGTTTGGGAGACTCGTGGGGAAACAGAGGTAAATCTAATAGGTGCCGTTACGATTTCCAGTGTGAATGAAGTTGTTGCTGTTGAGAACGTTGTCACATCGGCAGGAACGTTCGAGAACTGCTTAAAAATTCGGATGCTTACGAGAACGGCTGCTGCGATAAGCACAAGTCGCTCCACGACCTACCAGTGGCTCGCACCAGACCTTGGACCCGTCAAATTTGAAACAGATCAGGATATCGTCTTTGAATTGGTGAGTTCCAATCTGCTTGCACCAGAGATGCCTTATGACGTGAATGACGATGGGATTGTGAATATTTTGGACCTCGTCTTTGTGGCTTCTCGCTTTGGAGAGACAGAGCCGAAGGCTGATGTAAATGGCGACGGTACCGTTAATATTCTTGATTTAACGCTTGTCGCACAGAACTTTGGGAATTAAGAATGTAAAAATAGGTTTCCATGTCCACTACGGTTGTTCAGGAGGATTTCAATGAAATTCCCATTTTGCTTTCTTTTTTTCTGTTGGCGTTGATACTGGACAGTGCACAGGTTTGTACTGTTTTTGCCAAAGCACCGAAAGCGGCGAAGATTGCTTTTACCTCCAAGGATGATGGCAATTTGGAAGTCTATACAATGGATCCTGATGGAAGTAAGCAGGTGAACTTAACCTGGCACGCCTCAAGAGATTTTGACCCTGTTTGGTCTCCAACGGGTGAACATATCGCTTTTACCTCAAACCGAGATGGAATTCATGACATCTACCTCATGGAGGCAGATGGAAAGAAGGTACAAAAAGTGTTTCGGAGTTCCGCTCGTAGGGAGTGCCCTACTTGGTCTCGCGATGGACAACGGATCGCTTACCTAAGCCTGACTGCCGGTGATTGGGGCATCTATATCAGCACGATAGATGGTGAGCAAACGGAACTTGTGGCTTCGCCGGGTTTTCTCGGGGGGTGCCCCGCATGGTCACCTGACGGTTCCGATATAGCCTTTGTATCAGCAGCCGATCCAGCAAGACGGCACCTGAAAGTTATCAACTTACTAACGCGCGAAGAGAAGATACTGGTCCCGAATCAAGCACCGAGAACCCTCTGGGGACCGCCAGCATGGTCCCCGGATGCCACGCGTATAGCATTTTACTGGAGTCTAAAAGGCATCTATGTTGTGAATAACAATGGCGAAGGTTTGAAACGCCTTATTTCAAGTGCTATCTATCCTGCGTGGTCCCCGCTCGGCGACGAGCTCATTTATAGAAAGAATAGCCAACTCTTCATACACAATTTCGATAACCGAATATCAAGGCAGCTCACACACGGCGTATTGAATAGTGACCCAGATTGGTTTGACCCACAACTCTTGCCTGTTCAGCCGAGAGCCTTGTTGTTAACGACAATGTGGGCGACTCTCAAACAGAGATAGGATCCAAAACGCTACGGAATTAAATCGAATTTTGTTGTACTTCACCAGCACCGAGTGTTGTTGTATCCCACGCAGCCTCTTCACCGGTTCGCAATCGCCATGAAAATGTGAGTGGTGAATTGCCGCCGTTGTAGAAGACGACCTCTGCGCTTTTCTCTTCATTGACAAGAGGTCTTACTACAGAGAGAAGCGTCTGCGGATGGTTCTGTTGGACCTCCAAAAGTTGTGTGACTTCGCTTTGAACTTCACGCGTGCCGAGAAGCAGAGGACCATAACACGCCGTGACCGCGCCTTGTCCCCAATTCCGTCCGTGTCCTGCTGCAACCGAACAGACTGCGCCGCCCATATCAGCGTGTTCTCGTCCGCCGCGCAGTACACGCCTTGCGATACGCAAACGCGTCGCAGCACTTCGCAGTGCTCGCATGGCGTAAGCAAGTTCGCCTGTTACTTGATAGGCGAGTGTTAAAGTTGCCGTTGACGGCTCCTGAATCGGTTTCACAGATCCGTCATCTGACCATTCTCCCCAATATGCCATATCCGACCGTTTACCGACACCGGGTTCCCGACGACGTGTCTCTTGCGGGAAAATCAACGCCAGCAGCTCGGGCGGTTCATCAGGAAGTTCCACCAATCCCGCACGGATTTCCTCATCAAATTCGGTATCCCCGAATGTCCAACGGTAGTAACTCAGTGCTGCCGCTGCTGGATCGTTATATGGATCGCTCAATGATGACACGAGTGGTTGGACAATCCGCTTTGCCGCCGTTTTGAAAATCTCTTCCCCAGACAACAGATAGAGATCACCCAATGCATAGATAGCACCAGAAGCCAGCAGGACTTCAATACCAGCGATCGGGTCACCGGGGATATGGTGTGTGCTTGCGGTGAGTCGATTTAAATTCTTCTCGTTGACGGCGGCTTCGTCGAGCCCCTCTCCGTCGTGTGTCCAGAGCAATGGCATCGGGTCTGGTGCCTCAATAAGCTGTTCGGCGCGTTTGCTCCCATACCGTAACGCCCACGTCAGGTAGCGTTCTTCACCCGTCACACGATATGCCGCGATTGCAATATGGATAAATCGAAAATGTTCCGCCATTTCGTACGCGTTCTTTTCGTCGTTTGTCACATCTCGACTACCGATGTTATAGCCGATGAACGTATCTCGGTCATAATCATACCACGGCGGGATCTCTGGCACCCAGTTCCCGATATGTTCCGCCGCATCCGTCAAAAGCGTGATCGCTTCGGTATCTTTCGGCATGAGAGCGATATAACGAGGCAAGAAGAGGAGAAACGGTTCGGGTCCATGATGTGCTTCCGCCTTCGGTTCGTAGCCGTGAAGGCAATCGCGTTTCACCCAACCGAGCAGTGCCTCCTTCAGTGTATCAAAGTGCTGTAGCACGGTAGCATCACCCGTGATTAAATAGTGTGGGAACCACGCGAGCGCGTAGTTCGCTTCATCTTCGCCACCGTCGTTTGGACCGGGCGGGTCGAGTAGCATGCTCTGTTTCAACCACCGTCCCATTTCGTTTCTAAGTGTGCTATATGCCTCGTAGCATTCATGAATAATGCCGTTCATCGTTGTCTCCTACAGCAGTGATTTCACAAATTCGATGCTTCGTTTCGCTATCGTTTGTGGATCCGGATTGAAGTCGAAAACCTCTGTAGAGACATAGCCCTTGTAGTCAATCTCTTTCAGTGCCTCAATAATGGGTGGATAGTCTACATTGCCAGAACCGGGGAGGTAACCGTTGTCGTCATTGGAGTGGAAATGTGCGACGTGCGGCGCGTGTTTACGGATCTGCGTCGGCATATCTATCCCTTCTTTCGCGGTACTACACACATCCAAAATCATCTGAAAATTCGGGTGATTGACAGCCTCCACCATCTCAACGGCTTTATCAGGGTGCGTGATGAAGTTCGTCTGATCGCTGGATAGCGGTTCCATACAGAGCATTACATCTCTCTCGCCTGCCAGCGCGGCACTCTCTGAGAAAGTTGCCCGTGCGTATTCCCACGCCTCGTCAAAACTCAGCGGGTCCATCACGTTTCGTTGTTGGGGTGAACCAATGACCATCACCTCTCCACCCAAATCCGCGCAAAGGTTTACCAATGCGAGAAAATAATCGCGTGTCTCCTCACGAATCTCCGCCTCTGGGTGGTTAACGTACAGTCCCGGTGGTGAGACAAGCAGCCAATGGAGTCCGGCAATCTCTATCTTCGCGTTTTCTGCTGCTTTACGGATGCGTGTCCGTTCGGCATCACTGATGTCCAAGACCGAGTCTGCTAAGGTGAACGGCGCAATCTCGACAGCCTCGTAACCGAGTTCAGCGGCATAAGTAAAAACATCTTCGATTTTCCAGTCTTCAAACATTTCGTTGCATATTGCTATTTTCATGCTGAGTCCTACTTTCATTTTTTTATGTATTGTAAAGCGTTCACGCTTTTTTGTCAATTTTTTCTCTCCGCGGATCCAGAGGCGTTCGATAAAAACTTCGTGCAAAGTGCATCCACGAATGTGTATATGATAGTGCCTATAGACATACCGCCCCTACGGGGCTGCGTATGGGGGCATCGGCATTTATTTTCTACGAGTTGCGTTTGTGTCTGTAACACTCAGAAAATCCGAGAATGTGGTGGAAACAACGCCTGATCTGGATAGAAACTGTCCAAAATTTAGTAAGATAGTATTGGACGCGTGTTTATACGATTTGTGATGAATATATCTCTCACTTGTAGCATAAGCTGTTAATTCAGAAATGATATTAGAACGGATAGTTTTTAGGAGGAACATAAGAAATGTCAGAAAAAACAGGGTCCACACCCATTGTCGCTGACAAAGGTCATCCAATGAGCTGGGTTTTACCGGATGGTGCGATTTCTCGGTTCGGGCATGGACCTGTGATGGCGATGGCAGTATCTCCGGATGGAACATACCTCGCAGCCGCAACCAAAATTGGGTTATGGTGGTATGAACTCGCGACAATGCAACCCGTTGCTCTATGGGAAACAGAACGAGGGATGCTTGGTGCCATTGCGATTTCTCCTGATGGGCGATTAGCTGCGACCGGCAACTGGGATGGTGTTATCAAAGTGTGGGATATCCAGCGGAGCACCTGCATTACAAAAATTGTGCGGCCAGGGGTAAAAAATCCACACCCTGGGACTGCAATTCGGTCTCTTGCCTTTTCACCTGATAACCAGCACCTGGCCGCAACGGGTAGCCGTTGTGAGATTGTCTACACCTGGGACCCCAGAACCGGCACACCGCTGGCTACGTTCCATGACCCCCAAAGAGAAACACGCAGTTTTTACCCTACCCTAACTCGACCTGTTGCTTTTTCGCCAGACAGTCGCCTATTGGCGTGTACAGCACCCGCTGGGACAACGGATGGCCCCGATGTTGTTTTGGTGTGGGATGTCGTAACCGGTGAGCGCATCGCCTGTCTCACCGAACAACCGAGCTTTGTGCACAGCCTCTGCTTTTCACCTTGTGGACAAACTCTGGCGATTGGCAGCGATAAAGGCACAGTGCAAGTATGGAATGTGAAGACTTGGGAACAGCAGCGAGTCTATCAGAACTATGATGGCACCGCTCGCATGAGCGTCTGCTATTCACAGGAAGGCGTTCTTCATACTCTGGAAAATGCTCTGGAAAAAAACACTGTCGTCGTGTGGGACGCGGAACGTCATGAAAAACGCTACACGTACGTTGAAAAGGAATGGGAGATTGAAGAAGCACTTTTTTCAAGCAGTTCGCATTTTGTCGTTGCTGGGGGAAAGGAATGGGCAGTGTGGTCACCCGGAGATACCAAACCCCGCAAGTTGCCGCATTTACATGTCAGTTTTCCGAATTCCGTAGCGTTCTCACAAGATGGCAAAAAGGTGGCAGCGGGGTTTGTATGGTATGGAAGCACGCTATTATGGGATATTGCCAATCCCATGCAACCGCCAACTTTTTTCAAAATATCCGATGACCCACAAGCCGTTTCTGTGTCCACTTCAGAGAAAATTCACTCGACAGCATTTGCGTATGATGAAAACAGTGTTAAAATAACCGTTAAAATAGGGGAAACCGACGAAAACACGACACCTATGACACTTACACTTCCCGACCCAGAGGCAGTGGTGACTGCCGCTGCACACGCCCCGCTACGAAATCTCATCGCGTGCGGGGATAGCAAAGGGCATCTGTATGTATGGGATATGAGAAGTGGTGACGTGCGCTGTGTGCTCACACACTCTCTCCCCTTAGAAGAGAATTGGGATGATGATCATAATCATATCAGCCACCTTATATTCAGCCAGGATGGTAAACACCTTGTAAGTGTTCCGAGTTCTTCTGGCACGATGGCAAATCTATGGGACATTGATACTGGGAAAGAAATTCCTGGTTTCCGGGACAAACCTGTCGATGCTGTCGCGTTTTCACCTTGCGGTCATAATATTGCTTGTTGTATGGTAGATAAAATCCGATTGTGGGATGTCAATAGTTGTCGAACGTTCTTGACTCTTCCGCATGATTCATATCCGAATGCCTTGGCGTTTTCACCTTGTGGGAAATATCTTGCTTCTGGCTTGTGGTGGAATAGGAGCGTGGAAACAGAAAAGGTGCCTGTTCGCTTGTGGGAAGTTGCCACTGGTGAAAACGTTACGACCTTCTGGGGGCACCCGACCGATGTCCAAGATCTCGCGTTTTCACCTGACGGCACCCTCTTAGCGAGTGGGAGTTTTGACGGCACCATCCTCCTCTGGGACCTGAAATCCTTGATGGGTTAGGTTTCTCATGTAACTAAACCCATCATTTTAAGGTGGACAGAACACTACTGCTGTGGCACCTCCAAACTGATAGATTAGATTGATTGGGAATGTTGGGTTTCACTGCGTTCAACCCAACCTACAACCCGTCAAAATAAGCATGACAGAACACTACAGACGGAGGTTTGGTATTGTTCAGAAACGCCGCACCGCTTCAAGGCTCCAGAACCGCGGTTCATTGACATAGCCAGTCAGATTGTTGAAGTCGATACCGCCGGTCGGAGATGTGTCGTTGAGGATATTGCGCCCGATAATTGCTACCTCTACGCCGGTGTGTGGAAGCAGACAGGCGAGCCGGACACCGCCTTCCAAAAGCCAATCATCGGCATATTCCACAGAATCATAGAGGAAGAACCGCACTCGGCTGCGATACGCCCAGTCCGTCGATGCGATGAGACGGACACCTGCCGGAAGTTCGAGCATATAGCGCAGCGTCACATCTGCAATCCAACCGGGTGCTTGAGGCAGACCGTTACCGTCGATGGAAAAAGTGCCTTCACCAGAAGCGGGTGGATCCAGGACCTTACACGGTGCTCCACAACCTTGTATCGCCAAATTCGGATCGTCAATGCGTGTCTGATTGTAACTGAGTCCCGCCGAAACCTCCAGCGCCGTGATGGGTAAGAAGGCTAATTCCATCTCAACACCGCGCCCAATCGTACGCTCAGCGTTCACCAACCGATTGAAGTTTGTCTCTCCACCCACCGCAGTGAGCTGCTGGTCTTGCATGAAGTACTGGAATGCTGCCATATTCAGGTGCAGCCGCTGCTCCCACAAACGTAACTTTGTGCCACCTTCAAAGGAGAGAATGGTCTCTGTATCCGCCACCGTAACGGTGTCCCCAAACAGTAAGCGTCCCTGAATGCTCGGTGCGCGAAACCCTCGCGCCGCACGTAGATATGTCTGCACGTTAGGTGCTACTTGATAGCGCAGACTCAGATCACCACTCCACACCGTATCCTCAGGATTCCGGTGGATGGGTGCGAGTGGACCTGTACCCGTAACGGCAGGTGCTGATTCTCGCCACGCTGTATAGTCCTTTATATCGTGAGACAATCTCAGTCCGGCTCCCAACTCCAAATCCTCAAGCATTTGGAAAGTCAATGCTGCAAATGCCGCTTGTGCTGTGGCTTCCTGCTCTTGGCGTGCGACGCCGTCCAAGGCACCGCCAGCCAGCGTATCGTAGTTCAAATCTTCCATCTCTACGAATTCACGGAAATAGTACAATCCGAACTGATAGGTGAGCCGACGCGCTGCCGGACTCATCAAACGGACTTCTTGACTCAATTGGCTGAGTGAGGGAATACCGGATGCCGTTTCAGAGGGAAAGGGTATCTCGCCGGGACCACTTGGTGGACTGAACACAGCACCGTAACCGCCGTCGATGTCGCCGCGCGAGAAATTGGTAAGTCGTTCCAATCCGGTCAGCGAAATTAATTGGAAGTTTCCGATATCGTAGCGCACTTCAGCGGCGAAGCCTTGCGTGCTCAGTGTCTGCTCGTTGCGTCCGTCGTGTGCGATTCGGTCACGAACAAAATCCGTCACCAAACCGCCTTCACCCGGCGACAAGATGTTCGCACGAAACAGACGTGCAGTGCCGTCGAGATCGCGAGCGTGGAACTTGAGCCGTGCTTCCAATTCCGGTATAGGGGTCCACAGCAACTGGACACGACCCGCCACGTCGCGATGTCCCCCTAAAGCACTTTCCGCGCCTGCGTGTTCGTTGTTCACCCAGTCGTCCCGCCACTGTGCAAGTAGCGAGAGTCGAGCGGAGAGCACAGACGGAACCAGCGGACCTGACACCGCCCCCTCAAAATTACTGCTATTGAACCGCCCGTAACTCAACCGTCCGTATCCTTCCAGTGTCTGGGTCGGACGTGCTGATTCAAATTTCACAGTGCCAGCGGGTGTATTGCGTCCGAACAAGGTGCCTTGTGGTCCCCGTAGCACCTCAATCCGATCCAAGTCAAAGGCAGGAAATCCTTTCAACAAAGCATTTTCAAGCACAACGCCGTCGTAGAGCACCGAGACTGGCTGCGAGGCATTGAGGTCAAAGTCCGTATTGCCGAGACCGCGGATATAGAAGCGTGGAAAGATACGTCCAAACGACGACTCCATCTGAAAACTGGGGGTGCGGTTCGACAAGAAACGCACGTCCATACCCGATGAACGCAAGGTATCGAATCTCTCACCTTGGAGCGTCGAAACCGAGAGCGGCACTTCAAATGACCGCTGCTCACGCTTGCGAGCGGTAACCACGACTTCTTCCATTCTAATAACTTCGCCGGTTTCCTCCTCAGCAACAGTTGATAAAGATATAGACAGTATCATCAAGAAAACCAAAGCATAAAAGTGTCTATTAAAGTTCATATTTTCCTCTAAACAAGGTGTGGCGGGTTTTGTGTAGAATAATGATATAGTGGCAGAAGATGCCGCATCTAACATTTTGTTGTGAACAATATTGAAGCATACTGAGGAAAAAAAGTCAATCAACGTCTGATACGGGGGTGTGTAAATATTTTGGCAGCGATTCGTCCGTTGATGCGGCTTATGAAATGTATCAGAGCCTCTCGGAGCGGGAGAAGAAATTCCTGCTCTTACGAAAACCTTTACGATCGCGTCCGAGACCGCATGGCGACTGATTTGTCTGTCCATTTTGAGGTAATCGAGAATTCTTCTCCTTTCTTCTCCTAAATCGTTGTTTCTGTGCCGTGTTGATTGATAAAAAGCCTCGTCAAGGCAGATAGAGATATTGCCTGTGAAGACTTTTATGAGCGTCTCGCCGCGGGGTTGTGTGAACCCTTCTTTGTCCTTTTTTGAAGTTTTCAGCGTTTTCATTTTTTATCCGTTTAGATTTTCTGAAGCATTGGGTATAACAACTATAGAAGTTTAGTTTCGATGAGAGGTGTTTGAAGAATCGTATTGGGTTCTACAGAGGTGGTCTGCTGTGTGCCAACGGTTCAAGTACATTATAGGTATATTATAGCATATATACATCGACATTTGTAAAGTTAAAATAGATTTAGTTATTAAGTTGGGTTTTAGTAGAACTTGTAAATAGCCGTAAGCCACTCTACTTTTTGTGTGATTTTTCTATAATTTAACGCAAGCTACCTATACATAGACATAGCACCCCTACAGGGTGCAGTTGCTTAGGGACGCTGTTTCTATAGATATATTACCCCTAAGGGGTAGGGAAACACCTGAAGAATCTTCTTAGAATGTTCAAAAACTCGTTAGTAGCAACTTGGGTTAATTTATGTGATTTATGACATTTTTTTCATTTTATGCACGAAAAGGGATTAGAAAGTGAGTCTATATAAGATAGCGTCAGATGTATGTTTATAGTGAAATCTGAAAATATGTTGACAAGTTGGTCAGCGAACGAACTCCTCTTCACCACTGGCGAGGATTTTATCCTCGCCTCCGCGCAATGTCTAAGTAATTGTGGGCTTTACTATAAAACTACACTAAAAATGCGTAATTTTTCGATAATTTATGACATTTTTTTCATTTTATGCACGAAATCGCAAAAAAATTTTGTCTTATATAAGTATAGCGTTGGATATATGTTTAAATTTAAGCGTTCATCACGGCTTTTAAAGTTCTTGTTTCCGATTTAGATTCTTAGAAGAAAGCGGAGATTATGGTGTTACGGACCAAACTTGAGACGAACCATTCCTTTGGTGAAATCATCGGCAAAAGCGAAAAAATGCAGCAGATGTTCACCGAGATTCGAGCAGCGGCAGCAGGAACTATTACCGCCCTGATTCAAGGCGAAACCGGGACCGGCAAAGAACTGGTCGCAAAATCAATACGCGATAACAGCCCGCGAAAAACAGCCCCTTTCGTTGGGGTTAATTGTGCTGCAATACCAGCCGAATTGATTGAAAGTGAGTTATTTGGCAATGAACGCGGGGCTTTCACCGGAGCAGACGAGCGGCGGCGCGGATATTTTGAACAAGCGAACACCGGCACACTTTTTCTTGATGAAATTGGGGATATGTCACTCACTTCGCAAGCGAAGTTGCTGCGTGTATTAGAAGAACGCGAGTTTCAGAGGGTCGGTGGTAAAGGCACTATCTCTGTTGACATCAGTGTACTGGCTGCTACGAATCAGGATTTAAGAAATGCTATCAGAGAGGGACGTTTCCGTAGGGACTTGTACTATCGACTTGCGGCGTTCTGCATCGTGGTTCCCCCACTGAGAGAACGGCGCGAAGATATTGATATTTTGGCACATCATTTCCTTGAAAAATTTGCCGCAAAAGCTAAAAAATCCATTCGCGGTTTTTGTCCTAATGCTTTACACGTGTTGACACAGCACGACTTCCCCGGCAACGTGCGCGAACTGAAAGATGCCATTGAAAGGGCTGTTTTGCTTGAGACGACAGACCTGCTGCAACGAGAGAGTCTCCCACCGGATCTGATACAAGAGGGTTCACAAACTGCTACAAGCGATCCGACGGATACCACCAATATTCTTACGCTTAAGGAAGTTGAACGGAGCACCATCGTCAACGCTCTCAAAGTGACGGGTGGTAATGTCTCCGCCGCTGCGCGGGCATTGGGGATTGATAGATCCACACTTCATCGGAAAATGGATAAATTTAACCTGTCCCTGTAAAAGTGTTTCAATATGCTACACTGTTGTATTTTGCGACATAACACGCCTTAGCCTTTTGTATCAAAGGCTCTTCCACCTACACCCCTTCCAAACGTGTTGCATTTTGCGACACCCGACAAAAAACAACTTTAAGCGGTCCCATCACACCGCGTACAGCCTGCATCCCGCGTATTGCCTTGATGGACACAGTTATAACAGGACAGAGATAAGAGAATAATAACGATTTTACCTATTGGCACGGTTCTTGCTTATTCTTGCTTAAGAGTGTTAAGTATAAGCCAAATCCGTGAATAGGCGTGTTATGCGTCTATCCTGTTAATTGTTTGGATATAATGCCCGGAGACGTGCTATACTGATTCACGTCTCTTTTACATAAAGGAGAATTTTAGAAATGATCAGAAATTTTTTCTCAACCCCGAATGTTATAGGTAAATTGATGGTTGCCTTGCTTTTTGTCGGGGGTGTAGTTTACGCAGGCGCGTTTGATGGGTTTATTGTGGAAACCGAAGCTTCCGGCTGCTGTGGTGGAACTGGAACAGATGTCTCTCTTTTCTCCAGCAGTGAGTGCTGTGCTGAGAAATGCAGCACTTGTACTCGGCCAAGATGTCCAAAGGATGGTTGTAGTTCCTGCCGGACTAATACTTATAATTGTGCCACAAAATGCGGTACTTGTAGTTGTCTCCCGTTCTGCGGAAATGCTAAGTCAAAAAGTTGTCCACATAAAGACGGTGTTTGCACGGTTAAACCATAGAGATGTTGATTACTAACGTAGTTCGTGC
This sequence comes from Candidatus Poribacteria bacterium, assembly GCA_022821965.1. Lineage (GTDB taxonomy): Bacteria > Poribacteria > WGA-4E > WGA-4E > WGA-3G > WGA-3G. The sequence continues at coordinate 72,708 of JAJECN010000042.1, read as the reverse complement.
GTTTCTTACACGCGCGAGCTCCACTTGTGTTATTTCTTCTCGGTATGATGGTTGCTAAAGAACCTCAAGGCCCCTTTTAGCATGCTACCCCAAGTTTTAAGGGAAAACCCTTTACCAGAGTACGCCCTCTGTTTACCGCATGGAGCGTTTGCCCGATTAGGAAAAGGTGGTATCACCGATGCCGCGGTCTCTCCCGACGAAAGTCTGATTGCCGTGGCATCTCATATCGGTGTGTGGTTGTACGATACACATACCGGCAACTTTTCTTCATTGATTGGTGTGGCGGAAGCAGGCATATTCTCGGCAGTTGCCTTTTCCGCCGAGAATACCCGACTTGCTGTAGGGGATTGGGATGGAAAAATAACGCTGTGGGATATTAATACCCAAGAGAAATTTGCGGCTTTCAATGCTAAAGGCAGGGTGGAGTCGATTGTATTCTCGCCAGATGGCAAATATATGGCAGCAAGTTTCCAGCGTGGAGGCGTGATGCTGTGGAACCTTACCACAGGGAAAAGCCATTTAACCTTGCTTGCGGGTATGACCGTGAGTGCGATAACATTCTCCACAGATAGTCAGATTCTCACAACTGTAAGTCGTGACATTCCTACTTTAGTTGATGTTGGTGAAGATATTGTTGGATCGATAGATAGGGTACAGTACGGCGAAGTGATAGTCACACTGTGGGACGTTGCCACCGGAGAACTTTGCCGAGGTTTTCTATCAAAACAGGTCAGCTTTATTACCTCTACACCAAGTGGGCAACTTTTGGGAGCAGACTGCCCGGGTAAAGAAGGGCGTATATGGCAAATTGATACCGGTAAAGATGTAACAAGTTTCTCACTTCCAGCGCGTGTAGATTTCATTGGATATTCAGATGACAATCGGCTTCTTTGGCTAAGTGGTGATGTATTCACGATTTGGAAAGATACTGAACAAAAGAATTTCTTTCTAAATCAGCCAACGCCTCCAGAGGGATCCCCAGAGGGATGGCTTGTTACTTTTATCCCCGGGACAAAACACCTTGTAAGTTTAAACAGAAGCGGCACCCTAAAACGCTGGGATATTGGAAACGACCAGCGGATTCGGTTGCTTGAAAAGGTTAGTAGGCATGGGGAAGATGATGGTTGGTTTCGAGGCCACACGCTCACTTGTTCTTCCGAAGAACGCTCCCTTGTAACGAGTATTTTACCACTTGGTGATAAGGGGGTCGTATTGCAAAATGAGGAGGTCCGTGTGACTTTCATCCCAGAAATAACCACTCCAGAAATGTCTGTTGTTTCAGCCGCTGTGTCACCGGATCTCACGTTGTTAGCAACAGGAGGAGCTTTGAATAATGCCATAACACTCTGGAATGTGGAAACAGGGAAGCCGATTCGGGTTATGACGGGACACACGGCGGAAGTCTATGATCTCGCGTTTTCGCCTGATGGAAAGTATCTGGTAAGCGGGGGTGCGCGCGCATGGGAGTATCATGAAGATGAAGATGGAAGCACAGTCCGTTCTGATGGGACATATATGTTCATGATAGAAGATGGTAAGAGTAATTATTTTTACTTCGGTGAAGATGGTCACATAGACACGACTGTTAAAGTCTGGGAAACTGTCAGAGGAGAATGTATAGCGACACTTGAAAATGATGGATGGACGAACCGAATCGCGTTTTCCGGTGACGGAACCTGTCTCGTGACCTCGTCGGCGAACTACATAAACCTTTGGTGCACAAAGACATGGGAGAAACTCGCGACCTTTGACACAGTAAAGATTGAATCCCTAACGTTATCGCCGGATGGAACTCTTCTCGCTATCGGCGGGACCTGGCCTGAGCAGCGTATTCAAATCTGGAATGTAATCACTCATGCGCTTGTCGTTGAATTTTTGGGGCATAAAAGTGATGTGGAATCTGTCGCATTTTCGCCCGATGGCACAATCTTAGCGAGTGGCAGCTATGATGGCACCGCCCTCTTGTGGGATATGAAGCCTTATCTATGAAATGAAACGCCGTGATACCATCACCATAGGCATAGCACACCTCGCGGAAAATAGACTCCGCGCTGGGTTATCTATCCTCGGCATCCTCATCGGAATTGCAAGTGTGCTCTGCATGATGGCTATCGGTGATGGTGCTAAACTTCTCGTCGCGGATCAAGTTGACAAACTCGGTGGTGCAAACCAGTTTCAATTCACTACCCGCTACTCAATCATTCGGCGAGGTCGTCGAGTGTGGACAAAGGAACGATTCAATCTCGGCGATGCCCATGCCATTGAAGCGGTGTGTCCCGGGGTGCTCTATGTGCTGCCGAAAAATGAACGGTATCGGATGCTCGTCACAAGCCGCCAGGGGAGAGAGACCCGCGCCTTTCTGGAAGGTGTCACTGCCAACTATGCGACCGGCATGCGGTGGCACATCCAAGCAGGCAGATTTCTCACCGAGAACGATATTGACCATGCGCTGCAGGTCTGTGTGTTAGGGAGTGAAGCGGCGACAGATCTGTTTGGCACAGATTCGCCACTCGGGCAAGAGGTGAAGGTGCGATATTATTGGAGGCAAGTGCCGGTCCGGTTTCGCGTCGTCGGTGTCATGATGCCTCGCGGGCTGAATCTTCGATGGGGCTGGTCTTTGGATAATGCGATGGCAATCCCGTTGACGACTTATCAGGAACGGCTGACAGGGAACGACTACATTGAGCGTCTCACAGTTCTTCCCGAACCTGACGCTGATATGACACCGATTATTGCCTCAGCACGCACAGTGCTTCTCAAGCGGCACCGTAACCAAGATGGCTTTTTCCGATATTGGATTCCGACAGGTGTGCACAGTCGAGTTGCCCGTATTGAAAAAGTCATAAAAATCGCGCTGGGCAGCATTGCCGGTTTCTCTCTATTTGTCAGCGGTATTGGTATTATGAATATGTGCCTTGTCTCCGTCGGTGAAAAAACGCGGGAGATAGGACTGCGGAAATCCGTTGGCGTAAAGCGAATTGACATCTTCTGGCAGTTCTTAACCGAATCGGTATGCCTCTGTTTCTGCGGCGGTGCTCTCGGCATTGTGGGGGGCTGGTTGGCAGCGCATGGAATGGCACGCCTCGCTGTCCGTATTGTTCCAGTTGTGCCGACGTGGCCTGTCGTCCTCTCTGGACATTGGATATTAATTTCCGTTATCTTTTCTATTTTTATGGGTGTTGGCTTCGGTGTCTACCCCGCAATGCGGGCGGCGCGGCTTTCACCTATTGATGCACTTCGTGCCGAGAACTAAAAAGAAATGAAACTTCTACAAAAACTAATACCTTTGGCACTCTTGGGTGCTATTCTTATTATCGCCTTCTGGATTCGGATTCAAGGTGTTCCGAACATTCCGGAAGGACAATTTACGGGAAACGATCCGTATCTCCACTATTGGCAAGCACAAACCGTGTCTGAAGAGGGTAGGCTGCCGGCGCGGGATATGCATCGCTGGCTACCGCTCGGCAGAGACTATGGACAAAGCATGACTGCGTATGCTTACGCCGTCGCTTACACGCACAAAGCAATAACAGTTCTCTTTCCCAATGTTTCTCTCTATCAAGTCTCCTTGTTTTCGCCTGCTGTCTGTTTTGTGTTGGGGTTGGGTGTGCTTTACTTCTTCCTTTATCGGACCTTTGGATTGCTTTTTTCAAACATCGTTGGTATATTTTTAGCAACCCTCCCCGGTGTTGTTGAACGCAGTGCCGCTGGCTTCAGCGATAGGGACAGCTGGTGTCTCATGCTCGGCATACTCGCCGTCACAACTTATCTCGTATCTCTACAAGCACAACGCCCGCGCAGCCGACTTTTGTGGACACTTATTAGTGGCTTTACCGTCTTTCTCGGCGGTATGAGTTGGGAAGGTTTCGGTGTTTTCCTCAGTATTATTCTTTGTGTGGAACTCTGGAAATTCCTCACATCTGAAAAGGAGGAAGGCTTACGGTTATATGCCCTCTGGGTGTGTACCTTTGTGCCAACACTTTACCTTGCATCGCCTGCTTATCGGAGTGGAGTGGGTTTCACAACGCACCTCTTTGCCTTTGTGTTGATACCACCGCTCGTCCTATTAGGGATTCGAGCCCTCCGACACTTTCTAATCACAAAATCATCGCTTGCAGACCAATTCCGTCCACACACCAGAAATCTGTCTCTTGGGTTAGTGCTTGCGGGTTTTGTGCTTGCCCTCGGGTACGTTTGGATACAATTGGACACCTTCGCCAGCACCACCGTCCCTCTAAGTCAAAACCAACTCATGCAAACCGTGGGCGAACTTGACACGCCGGATTATAGGTATTGGGTATTCCGATACGGTAGTCTCTTTTTCTTGGGAAGTCTGGGATTCATCAGGATCGGCATCCATTTCTGGAGGAACAGCGGTACGGTGTTAGCCGTGTTTATATTCTTGTTTATGCTCACCACCTTTTTTCAAGCGCGACTTGAGACGCTTTTAGGCGCGTCCGGAGGCGACATTCTCTTTTTCATATCGCTTGCAGGCATTTCTCTTGTGCTCCTTTTCATCGCATGGCGACAGCGCGAATCACCGAAACATGAACTCGTTTATGTTGCGATGGCTATCTGGTTTTTGTTGTGGGTGGCACTTTCGCGTGATGCGAAACGGTATGACTTCTTTATTGGACTTCCGATTGCCTTCCTTACTACTGACTTGATACGCCGCGTCGGCATCTATATAACTGAAAACCTCAAAAACGCCCAATTCCTCAGCGCAGATGTCAGAGAACGGTTGCCGTTGCGTGTCATAAAAGTCGTTATGGCTGTCGTTATCGTTGCTTGCCTTATGTACTGGAAACCCGCTGGGGAACACGCACAACGCTCCGTTTTCGCTGCAACACGGATGCGCCGAGCTACGCCCGGAGATGCTCCGGTTACCAAGGCGTTCGCGTGGATGAAAACGGAACTGCAAAACACGGCAATCGTCGCCGCCGGGTGGAGTTATGGGAGTCAACTGAACGTCCTCGGTGGTGTCAAAACCGTTATTGATCAGGACCATTACATCCAACACTGGATCCATCTCTACAACACACATGTCAGCGATACCACCGAGGCACAAGCGGCGTTGGAGTTTCTGAAAACCCACGGTGCAACTCATCTCATGCTAACGCAATGGCAACCGCCGGAAGTATTTCTACAAGGTGAGTTGAGCGAGGCGTTTGTTCCTGTCTACCCGACGGATGATTTCATGGAGACAGAAGTCAAGGTATGGGAGATTCACTATCCATCGGACATCCAGTCAAATCCGAAATATCTCGCAACAGAACCGTAGGAGGGGTTTGTAACCCCGACCCATGATTGCAAACACCATAACGCTCTGCCGTCTGTTGTTAACCTTTGCCGTTATTGTCCTATTTGGCACACATCACATACTGGATATGGGGTTGATTGCGACTATTGCGCTTATCTTCGCGCTGGATGGCGTTGATGGATATATTGCCCGCAGACGCAACGAGACATCGAAACTCGGCGAAGTTCTTGATACTGTCGCAGACAGAATCATCGAAAACACTTTTTGGATTTATTTTACTACGACAGGACACCTCCCGTTATGGATGCCTATCGTTGTTATGGCACGGGGATTTATCACAGATGCCTTGCAACGGTATTTTGGATATCCAGAAAGCGGATGGACACACGCCCTCACGCGCTCACGCATCAGTCGTGCCTTTTCGGGCCTCACCAAAATGTTAGCCTTCACAAGTCTTGCAAGCACAAGTTTATTCAAAACCCCTGCCTTGGAACAAGGAAGTCTCATACTTGCCACCATCGCCGTTGGGTTCTGCCTCCTCCGCGGGCTGCCATTCTTTTTCATTAGGAGTAAAAATGTACAAGAGTTGCTTTAGACTTCGTTTACGCCGGAACACCTGATTTGCTGAATATTTCCTTGACACTCAATCTGATGTCCATATAATAGCCATATAACACCACATTACCAAACTCGGATTTTGGGGAGATAAAATATGGCGAAAATACGGATGGCACAATACGGAACGAAACACGGACACGCGCGGGGCAAGATGCAGGCAATGCTTGTGAATCCCGATGTTGAAGTCGCGGGTGTGTTTGAACCCGACGCACAACAACGCGAAAAACACCAGTCCGGCGAAGTCACATTTGCCGATGTCCACTGGTATGACGATGCCGAGGAAATGCTCAGCGATGATACCATTGTCGCAATCGCTTCGGAAGGCAACAACGCCGAAAGTCTCGATCAGACTGAACAGATTGTTAACGCAGGTAAACACGTCTGGTACGACAAACCCGCTGGCGAAAACTGGGAGCAGTGGCAGCGTGTCATTAGCACCGCCCAAGAAAAATCGCTACACGTCCAGATGGGCTATATGCTAAGATATCACTCCGCCTTTAGGCAGGTTGCTGAGTGGGTGAAATCCGGTTTTTTGGGGGACGTTTTTTCCGTTCGTGCACACATGTCAACCAATATTTCTCACGAATCGCGTACACGTATCAGCCATCACATTGGCGGTATCTTTTTCGATCTGGGTGGACATGTACTCGACCAGGTGCTCTGGCTACTCGGACGACCGGAAAAGGTGACTTCTTTCCTCCGAAACGATGGTGGCTCGGTTGAACCTTTCAAAGATAATACCCTGACTGTGTATGAATTTGAAAAAGCGATGGCGTTTATCTCAATTTCTGCTTTGGAACCGAGGCCGGTTGCGCGCCGTTTTGAAGTCTATGGGAGTGAAGGGAGTGCCATTATCGTAGAACCGTTTGAGCCGGGGTTGAAGATTCGTCTCTGTTTGAACACAGCGAAGGAGGGATATTCGGAAGGGGAACAGATTGTTGAAATAGATGGTGAAAGCCGTCAACGCACTTATGGGCTTGAGCTTGACGCGTTTTTAGCGACCCTTGCAGGGACCCAACCGCCTGATCGTCCAGTATCACATGAGTTGCTGGTGCAGGAAACGCTTCTGCGCGCTACGGGGGTTATATCGAGTTAATCCATAATAGTAAAACCCGTAATTATCTATACGCCGACGCAAGGGCGAGGATACAATCCTCGCCAGCGGCGGTGGGGTGTTTATATTTCGTGGCGAAGCAGCGGAGATCTCGCGGTATAAAGTTGGGTTTCACTGTGTCATCAATGACATACAACCTGTATTATGGTTGAGGTGTATTTGGGTTGTCAATATTGGGATCCTCAGTTTCGTTCAACCCAACCTACGTGTTAATGGGTGATGTCTAAAAATCTGATGGCTGACCGCTGACTGCTGACTAATCTTCGAGTCCACCTGCCCATTTGATGCAGCCCGTGATGTGTTCGTGGAACCATTTTTCGCTCCAGAGCGCGTCGGGGTGGCCCAAGGCGGTGTACATCACGCGTCCCTTTCCGTAGGTGTGGCACCAGCCGAGCGCGTAATCGTGGTCTTCTCGGTTACCGCGGGAGAGATCGATGGAGTCGTTGTCCAAACGCATCAGCACGTGTGTTTTAGAGCGATCCCACTCTTTAAACGTATAGATTTCGTCAACAACTTTGAAACTGCTCCCCAGCATACGGGTTGATGGATGGTCGCTATCTTCAACGATGACGTTCACTTCTTCGTGCCACGGGTGTCCAGCGAAATAACCACCGAGCATCTCGCCATATTCGGGCCAATCGTAACATGTATCTGTTGCGTTATGAATGCCAAAGAACGCTTTTCCGTTGCGCACGAAGCTCAGCAGTGCCTCTTTTTGCGCAGCGTTGAAGGGCAAGTTACCCGTCGTTGCGAACGCGAGGATGTCTTGATTTTCGAGGTTTTCAGCCGTAATCCGGTCGCATCGGTGTGTTGTGGTGACGTTCCAGCCGTTTGCTGCGCCAATCTCCTTCAGCGTCACCTCTGCATTCGGTAAGTAGGAATGCTCGAAGCCAGCGGAATGGCGTAACATCAGAATGTTCATAAAAACTCCTTTGTGCTATTGTGGTACGCGAGATCGTATCGGGATTGATTAAATCGGTAAGTTTTGGAATCGCGCACTTTCTGGTATAGGTATTATACAAAATTGCGAGAAAAAATGTTAAACTATTTTGTGTTGTGTCGTAACATTAATAAGCACAGTACACTTCCACTGACGAGATCTGTAACCTTGTCAATAAAATCGAATCAATTAGGAGCGTAGATATGCGATTTTTAAAAAAAGGCGAGAAAGAGAAGCCAAAATCTCAGCCCAGTTCTACGACGAAAGGACATCCCGAACTTCAAGTCGTTAGCGGTGCGCAAATTTCTGGGCAGCAACCCCGGCAACCGACCCCACAGCCACAGCAGCAACAACAGAATATAACGTTACCAAATATCAAATATAAAATCGCGGTTGCCAGTGGAAAGGGCGGCGTAGGAAAATCTACTGTCGCCACCAACCTCGCGATCTCCTTGGCGAGTGCAGGGAGCGCAGTTGGTTTGCTGGATGCGGATGCCTACGGTCCCAGTATCCCGACAATGATGGGTATTCAGGAACAGCCGAAGACGAGTCCTGAACGTAAGATTATTCCGCTCGTTCGGCACGACATTAAGCTCATGTCGATTGGGTTTATGGTGCCCGAAGAGCAGGCGATGATCTGGCGGGGACCGATGTTACACGGTGCCATTCGCCAACTTCTCGGTGACGTAGACTGGGGTGAACTCGATTATCTGATTATCGATCTCCCGCCGGGGACGGGTGATGTTGCACTCTCTCTAACGCAGGCACTTCCGCTCACCGGTGCACTCATTGTTACGACCCCTCAAGATGTCGCACTCGCCGATGTTCGACGCGGTGTTGCGATGTTTGAACGCCTCGGTGTCCCTATCCTCGGCATCATTGAAAACATGAGTTATTTCCTCTGTCCGCACTGCAATGAAAAGACGGAAATCTTTAGGGCGGATGGTGGTAAAAACACCAGTGAACGATTCGGCGTGGCGTTCTTGGGGCAGATTCCACTTGATGCTGAGGTCTGTACTGCGGGTGACATCGGCGTGCCGATTGTCGCTGGACATCCAGAATCACCACAATCCGAAGCGTTCGGTGCGGTCGCGAAGGAATTAGGCGTTGTCTTAGAAGAGAGTGGTGAAGAAGATGAATTGACGATTCTATAAGGCTGGATACAGTAGAAAATTGGTTGACGCATTCTATTTTTCCTGTTAGAGTACGCTTAGATTCCTTGTTCAAAACCGTTAACGCTTTTTCGTTTGAGTTATGGGGAAACCCTACACAAGGAGGCTGTCTCATGGCGAATACAGGTTGGGGAAATGTCTACAAAAAACTCGGCGCACGACCCGTCATTAATGCGACTGGCAACCAAACTGTCCGCGGCGGTTCTACACCCTCTGCAACCGTCCGAGACGCAATGCGCCAAGCAGATGAAAGTTACGTCGAAATGGAAGAATTGCTCGAAAAATCGGGACAATTCATCGCTGAACAGTTGGGGGTTGAAGACGCATACATCACAGCTGGATGCTACGCCGCACTCGTCTTGGCATCCGCAGCGGTTATGACAGGAGACGACCCTGACAAGTGCGCACAACTTCCAGATACCACCGGACTGAAGGACGAAATCGTTTTTCAGAAGATGCAACACTACTCCTATGACCGGGCGTTTACAATTCCGGGGAGTAAACTCATATCTGTCGGTGACGAAAACGGATGCACCGCGGAAATGTTGGATAGTGCTATCGGCGAGAACACAGCCGCAGTCGCGTATCTCATCCAACCCAACCAAGGGAACGCGGTTCCGTTAAAGGAGGCGATTGGGATTGCACATGCGCACGGTTTACCGCTGATTGCTGATGCTGCCTCTCAAATCTATCCGCTTGAGTACTTCTATCGGAACGCCCAATCTGCCGACCTCGTCTGCTTCGGTGGCAAGTATTTCAATGCGCCGCACTCTACAGGGTTCGTCTGTGGAAGAAAGGATCTCATTGAAGTCGTACGAAAGCACGGGTTCATCGGACCGAGACCTGTTGGGCGTGGTATGAAGGTAGACCGGCAGGAGATTATCGGGTTGGTGACTGCCATTGATATCTGGCTATCGACGAACCATGAGGTGCGCTCGAAGGAGCAGGACGGAAGGTATGCTGTGCTTTCGGAAAACCTCGAAAATCTCGATGGTGTGTCGTGCGAAGTCCATTACCAAGAAAAGAGTCATACGCTCTCGAATCTGCATGTGACCTTTGACCCTGCTAAGAGCGGCAAAGATGCTGCGCAGGTCGCTCAAGAATTGGATGCTGGTACGCCGCGTATCAAAGTGAACACGCAAGGTAAAGAAACCGTTGTGATTAATGCTTATACTCTCAATGCGGGGGAAGAGGATATCATCGCAAACGCGTTGCGGCATCTCTTGCGTGGATAGTGTTTTCGTCTTTTAAAGTGTGATGGCGAGTCTTCGGACTCGCCTCTTTTTTTTATAACAACGTAGCGGGTCAATGTCGAGTGTGTGCCTTGTCTGAATCAGGATTCACAGGATTTTGGGATTTTCAGGATTATATACATGATACAACCACCATTAGTTGAGGCATCGGGAATCGGAGCCGGAAAGAGTCGGGAATCGGAATTCCCTCCTACCGATAGGGGAGGCGGTTGTTTTTCTGAGGAATCAACACGCTAAATTGACCCGTATTGGGTTTGAGGGAAACTGAAATTACCAGACCACAAAATCTGCCCAAGGTTTTATCTTAATCATCCCTAATAGGCAGAACACAGTCGCACCGCCGAGCGCTCCCTTTGCGGCGGCACTCAATCTCAGGTTGCGTGAGCTTGCCTTGTAAGCATCTGTATAAGCACTGACGTATGCTGCGGGTTTGCCAAGGAGCCTCTCTGCAGGTGGGACGGGTTGATAAAAGTAAGCCCCACCGACAGCCACAGCACCGAGCGGAAGATTACCCGCCACACCTAAAATTCCACCGGCAGCAAGCCACAACGTTGTATTCACGTCATCTTCAGCATCGTATTCAGCGTCCGATTTTGCATCAAGGGCTACCGGGTTCTGTTGTGCTAAGCAATGCAAGGACATGTTCAAACTCAGTCCTAACGTCAAAACAACCAAAGCGTGAAATAATAGACCTCTTTTCATCTCAACTCCTCTGTTCCTATGGTGGTGGAATTTCAATGGCGCGACGTTCCGTTGTTGCTTTACGTGCTGCTTCAATAATCGCAAGATTGTGATACGCCTTCTCTGCAGGCACTGGCAGTGCTGTCTCTGCCGCAAGCGCATTGAAGGTCTCCTTGAAATAGCGGGCATGTCCACTCGCGTCCTGCTGCTCGGCTTCGTCAAATTCAGAGAGTTCCAACTGTTGCCACCCATCTGCCCTCGTGAAACGACGGAGCGCATTTGCCACGTTGTGGCGATGATTGACCCGTAGAGAACCGTGCTCAGCGTGCATCTCACACCAGCCGGAATCCGTACCGGGCACACACCACGCGCCTGAAACCGTCGTGACAGCACCATTTTCGTGTTCACATAACAGCATGGCGATGTCGTCAACGTCAATGTCAAGCCGTAGTGTTTGTACCCGTGCTTCAACATAACGCACGGGGGATCGCATCAGTGTACAGACGGAGTAGATTTCATGGTAACTCGTGTCGATGATACAACCACCACCTTTCGCTTTGCTGGCGCGCCATGCGAATGCAGGCGTAGGGTGATCCGCTGAGAAGTCAGCAGGTTTCAATCCCATCCCAGCACTCCGTCCGAAATGGGATTCACCGAGGGCATCCAGTTCCGTCATCGCTGCCCGCATCCCAGCAGTGAAGATATAGTTATGTACCACCGTGTAAGGCACGCCGTTGCGGCGGACTGCTTCCAGAATAGTATCCGCTTCTTCCAGCGTTGTTGCCATCGGTTTTTCGGAGATAACTGCCACGCCTGCGTTCGCGGCTTCGATGACCTGTTCGGCGTGAAGTGAATGTGGTGTGGCAATCGTCACGACATCAAGTGCCGCGTTTTCCAACATCTCTCGGTAGTCTGTGTATCGGTTTTCTGTAGGGACGTTGAACTGGTCGCCGATCTTTTCCAGATTATCGGGAACGACATCTGCGAGGGCAGTCACCTGAACGGTGTCTGTGATGGCACGATAGGCGCGGGCGTGTGTGATTTGTACAATTCCGCCACAGCCAATTAGTCCTAAGCGAATCGGTTTTTGCATTGTATTTCTCCTTTGTATAGAGTTTAGCACATTTTGAGATTATGTCAAATATTTTAGGGTAAGGAGTTGGTCTTTGTCAGAATCAGGATTGCAGGTTTATAGGATTTACGGGATGGATGTTGATGAAGAAATACAACCTTGTAAAAGCGGTATGTTTATGTTCTTGTCTGAATCGCGGATTGTCGCGGATGACACGGATTGCGCGGATTTTGTGTTGTGGAAACCCCCTAAACCCCCCTTATCAGGGGGACTTTAATATATTCTCCCGATGAGAAACTGCAGTCTGTCCGCAAATGTAAGTATCAGCGGGGCGACAGTGTATGAGATCGCTCCTGCAGAAGATATGATTTTTATGATACCTGTTTTTGCGAAATATGCTATAATGCGTTCAATAAGGCAATGTATCCAAGTCTTGCCAATCAAAAAATCAGAGAGGGAGTTCAGTATGAGTCAAGAAGAGAAAAAAGAGTCTGAAGAGACGAAAGATGAGGAAAAAAAACCCGAGATACCTGAAGATAAGATCTCAGTTACACACCACACCGCTACGATTAATGGCGAAGAGATTCGCTATACGGCGACAACAGGGACGCTTGTTCTGAAAGAGGAGATCGACAAGGAAGGGGAAAAACCGAAAGCCTCTGTTTTCTTTATCGCCTATACGCGTGACGATGTGGAAGATGCGTCTAAACGTCCGATAACGTTCTCCTTTAACGGTGGTCCTGGGTCGTCCTCAGTGTGGCTACATCTGGGTGTCCTCGGACCTCGGTGTGTCAAACCTGATGAAGATGGCGAATTGCCGCAACCGCCTTATGCGCTAACCAATAATGAATGTTCTATTTTGGACAAAACCGATCTCGTCTTTATCGATCCCGTCAGTACTGGATTCAGCAGAGCGGTTCCCGGTGAAGAGGCAAAGCAATTCCACGGGTTCAAAAGGGATATTGAATCGGTTGGTGATTTTATCCTGCTCTATTTGGGACGCTACAAACGTTGGGGGTCCCCTAAACTCCTCATCGGTGAAAGTTATGGAACAACGCGGGCAAGCGGACTTGCGGGGTATCTTCAGGGACGGCACGGTACTTACCTCAATGCCATTATGCTGGTTTCGGTTGTGCTTAACTTTCAGACGATTCGGTTTGCACCGGGCAACGATCTTCCCTATATCCTCTACCTACCGACTTATGCAGCGACTGCACTTTATCATGACAGATTAGACGGAATTGATACCGAATTTGAGGCGTTCATGGACGAAGTAAGAGCGTTCGCGACTGGTGATTACACCATTGCCTTGATGCAGGGGAGTGATATAACCGCCGATCAACGTGCGAACATCGTTCAACAACTCGCAAAATATACCGGACTGACATCGGAATACCTTGAACGGACGGACTTGCGGATTAATATTGCGCGATTCTGCAAGGAGCTGCTCCGAGATGAGGGACGCACAGTTGGACGTTTCGATAGCCGTTACAAGGGAATTGACCGCGATTCCGCAGGTGAAAATTATGAGTATGATCCGAGTTCCGCTGTGGTGCAAGGTGCATATACTGCTGCGCTCAACAATTACGTTCGCGGCGAACTTGAATTTGAATCCGATTTACCTTATGAGATTTTAAGTCGGCGTGTTCATCCGTGGGACTACAGCGACCATCAAAACGAATACGTCAACGTTGCCGACACACTTCGCCAGGCGATGACTGTCAATCCTGCTCTGAAGGTTTTTGTCGCAAACGGCTATTACGACTTAGCAACACCGTTTCTGGCATCGGAGTATACTTTCAGTCACCTCGGACTTGATGAATCCTTACAGGATAACATCACGATGGCTTACTATCAGGCGGGGCACATGATGTACATTGACCAAGCGGAATTGGAAAAAATGAAAGACGATTTGGACGCGTTCCTTGACGATGTGCTTTCGTAACCCCTATGCCTTAGACGGAAGTTTCAAAGTTGCGAAGTGTCCCAAAGAAGGAACATCGAATCCCCAGTTTACCTGACCAAACCGCAAGGTAAGTTAAAAATATGAGTTATCAAAGAGAGTTTGAGAAGCGGCTAAATGTTGCTGTCGTTGGGGTGGGTTCACACAGTTATCGCAATATTTTACCGACACTGACGTTTCTCCCGATTCGGCTTAAGGCGTTGTGCGATCTTGATATCGACCGTGCCCGTATCACTGCCGAGCAATACGCTGTTAAGGCGTGTTATCCGAGTATGGCGGAGATGTTTCGCAACGAAGAATTGGATGCTATCTTTCTCTGCGCGCCGCCGCGTCTTCATCCCGAATTGGCTTGCGAAGCACTGGATGCGGGGATGCATGTCTGGATGGAAAAGCCACCGGGGATGTTCGCTGATGAAGTTAGGGAAATGATTCAGCACCGGAAGGATCGCGTCGTTGTTGTCGGATTTAAAAAGGCGTTCATGCCCGCTACACAGAAGATTATTGAGATTTTCGCAACTGACGAATACGGTCCCTTGCGAAGTATTTTAGGGGTCTACCCGATGCAGATACCGAGCGATGGAAAGCGTGTGCTGCGTGAGAAAGAGCATACGAATTGGCTCCAAAACGGGTGTCATCCATTGTCGTTGTTTGTGGCTGTCGGCGGGAAGGTTTCCGCTGTGACCGTTCGCCGAGGGCAGCGGGGCGGTGGCGCGTGCATCTTGGAATACGAAAGCGGGGCACTCGGAAACTTTCATTTGGCGGATGGTGCCAGGCACGGACAGCCTTCCGAACTGTATCAATTCTTCGGAGATGGGTGCCACGCCGAAATTCGGAACAATAACCGTGTGCTGCTACAACGCGGCATGCCTTTCAATTATAGCGGTAGTACCAGTTATGTGCCTGAAGGCTTTGATAGCGGTGCCATCGTCTGGGAACCGCAATATAGTCTCGGCACGCTTGAGAACAAAGGGCTTTTTGTGCAAGGGTTCTATCAAGAGATGCGATATTTCTGTGATTGCATCCTGGAGGGCAAATCGGCAGAGCAAGGGTCGCTTGAGTTTGCACTGGAAGTGATGAAGGTCTACGAGGCGGGACTCCGTTCGGAAGGCGAGACTGTCCCTGTTATGTAAGAGTAGTTGAAATCTGGAATGTATGGACGGTTATTCGACGAGCAGGCTCCTCACCTTCGCTGGCGAGGTTTGGAACCTCGCCTCGCAATGTTGAACTAATTATAGGTTTACCATAACGTGAATTCGATAAAAGATTTAAGTATCACCGTAGGTTGGGTTGAACGGGGATAAAAAATTCGATGTCGTCCCTCAAAGACGAGTCAAATCGAATATGTCCGCTTATGTCCGAAAAACATAGTGAAACCCAACGTCATACGCGAAACCTTATCGGAAAATCGTTGGGTTTCACTCGGTATCTTGATACTGTTAGTTGTCCAGGGCAAGTAGTGTTTTTTGATGGACAAGCGTTCTGAGGTGATCCGTTCAACCCAACCTACATTGCCTCAGGTTTTTATTATCGAACTCACGTTACCATAGCATTCCTTTGAAGCAAAAATGTTAACGAAACTAATCTGTCGTAATTTCAAAAACTTTGGCAAAGTTGAGATTGAATTGGGGAATCCTGTTGTCTTCATCGGTCCAAATAACTCCGGTAAGACGACAGCGTTACAAGCACTCGCTTTGTGGGAGATAGGACTCAAGCGGTGGAATGAGAACCGCAAAGGAAGCACAAACCCTGAAAAGCGTCCGGGTGTTGCTATTAACCGACTTGATCTCATTTCCGTTCCTGTGCCGAGTGCACGATTGCTCTGGCGAGATTTACAAGTTCGTGATCCGCAAAATGTTCGGATAGATATTATCGTTGAAGGCGTTACAGATCGCAGGGCATGGAAGTGTGGTTTGGAATTTGATTATGCCAATCAGGAATCTTTTTACTGCCGCCCATTGAGAACATCGGAACAGGATGGAAAAGTGTCTAATCGGATGCCTATTCCTGACGAGGCAGAGAACCTTTCTGTTGCCTTCCTTCCCGCAATGTCTGGACTTGCTTCCAATGAAACACGACTTGACCCCGGGGCGATCAATGTCCGAATCGGAGAGGGACGGACAGCAGAGGTTTTGCGTAATCTCTGCTATCAGATTTCACAGGATGCCCAAAAATGGCAGGAACTCTGTGAGCAGATTGACGAATTGTTCGGTGTGCAACTTGATAAGCCGGATTACATTCTGGAGCGTGGTGAGATCGCAATGACCTATCGTGACACGTCTGGGATTTCGTTAGACCTCTCCTCATCAGGGCGTGGCTTGCAACAAACCTTACTGCTGCTCGCCTATATCGCTGCACATCCCGGATCAGTTCTTCTACTTGATGAACCAGATGCCCATCTTGAGATTCTTCGACAGCGGCAGATTTACCAGATGCTTACGGATTCAGCAACTGAACATGGTAGTCAAATCGTTGCTGCCAGCCATTCTGAGGTTATTCTAAACGAGGCAGCAGACCGTGATGTTGTTATTGCCTTTCTTGGCACACCCCATCGAATTAATGATCGGGGTAGCCAGTTATTAAAATCGCTCAGGACAATCGGTTTTGAGCAGTATTATCAGGCGCAGCAAAGGGGCTGGGTCCTCTATCTTGAAGGTTCAACGGATCTTGCAATCTTGCGTGCATTTGCAGAGAAGCTTTCTCACCCTGCTGCGTCTGTATTGGAGCGTCCTTATACAGACTACGTTGCTAATCAACCGACAAGGGCCCGTGATCGTTTTTATGGATTGAAAGAAGCGAAGGCTGATCTTGTTGGGTTCTGTCTCTTCGATCGAATTTCAGATGAACTTCAGGCGCGTCCCGAATTAGTCGAATATGCTTGGAAACGGTGCGAAATTGAGAATTACATTGTATCTAGTAAAGAAATTCTTATTGACTGGGCACGATCAGAGGCAGAAGAGCAAGCTGTTGGTCCTCTATTTGCGGGGAATAAGGTGTCTGTATGGTTACCTATAATGCAGGATACAATTACGGAAATTGAGGACGCGCTTAGGACGCTTGGTAAGGGGTCACCGTGGTCCCCGGATACAAAGGTAAGTACTGACTTTCTTGAACCACTGTTTACCTCTTTTTTTAACAAATTAGAATTACCAAACCTCATGCAAAAAACAAATTATCACACTTTAGTCCAGTATGTACCAGCAGACCAGATTGATCCTGAAGTCACCCAAGTATTAGATAGTATTTTGGAAGTTGCTGAAAAGGCAAAGCCACTCGGAAACATTTAGCCTACTAAAACGACGCAAGTTGCCACGTATGCATAGACATAGCACCCCTACAGGGTGCAGTTGCTTAGGGACGCTGTTTCTATAGATATATTACCCCTACGAGGTAGGGAAACACCTGAAGAATCTTCTTAAAATGTTCAAAAACTCGTTAGTAGCAACTTGGGTTAAAACGGAGGAAAAAGCGTGGAATATAGACGACTGGGAAAGAGTGGACTTAAAGTGTCTGAAATCTGTTTAGGCACGATGACCTTTGGGCACGGTGCCGACGAAGCAGAGGCGAACCGTATGGTAGATCTCGCTTTGGACGCGGGTGTTAATTTTTTTGATACTGCCAATTCTTATGGTGATGGCGAATCCGAAGTTCTGCTTGGGAAGGCACTCAAAGGTAGGCGACGCGATGCGGTTGTCGCAACCAAATTTTTCAATCCGATGGGCACCGGTCCCAACGATTCTGGGATGTCCCGCGTCCATATTATGCAGGCGATTGACGATAGCCTTCAACGCCTCCAGATGGATTACGTAGACATTTACTATATTCACCACGTTGATTCGCAAACCCCATTAGAGGAGATGCTTCAAGCATTGGACGATCTCGTCCGTCAAGGGAAAGTCCGCTATACGGCATGTAGTAACTACCAAGCGTGGCGATTGTCCGAAGCATTGTGGCTCAGCGATACGAACAATTGGACGCGGTTTGCGTGCTATCAACCGCAATATAGTCTCGTTGTGCGGGATATAGAACAGGAGATCGTGCCGCTCTGCGAACTTAAAGGGTTAGGTGTCGTCGTATGGAGCCCGTTAGCGGGTGGATTCCTTTCTGGTAAGTACAAGCCCGGTGAACGCACACAAGGTGGAACACGATCCGAAGAGGGATGGGCATATCCTGAACGCTATTTTGCGGACAACGCCGATGAAACGTTGCAGACACTCCTTGATGTTTCCCATGAACTTGGACAGAGTCCGGCACAAGTTGCGCTCCGTTGGGTGCTTGAACAACGTGCAATGACTTCAGTGATTGTCGGCGCAAGACATGCGGAGCATTTGCGCGATAACGTCGGCGCAGCAAGGTGGCGACTTGAAGGTGACGCTCTCCAAAAACTCAACGAAGTTTCACATCTACCGGATCGTTATCCTGAATCCATGGAAAAGAATATGCACGAACGCAGGGATAGTGCTGTCAATATGCCCCAGTTGTAGCAGTCAAATGCAGCAGAAATCCGAACTTTTCTCTTTCAGATCTGACTAACTTAAACACTTTCACATGAATGAGGGTGGCACGAAAGGGCATACTATTTTAATAAGATCAGGAGGGGGATCCATGATAGGAAAATTAGGGAAGTGGAAAATTATTGCGATTGTCGGTGTGGTGCTACTGGTAGTGGCTGCGGTCGCTGTAGGGCGCATCGTATTTACCGGAACAGGCGGAAAAGACAGTGCTGAAGCACCCGACATAAAAACGGCAACGGTAGCGCGAGGCGACATCGCTGTAACAATCGATGCAACGGGTACTATCAAACCCTTGAATATCGTCAAGGTCAGCTCCAAAGCCAGTGGGAAAATCTTGGAACTCAGGGTTGATGCTGGTGATTATGTTGAGAAGGATGAAATCATTGCGGTTATTGAAACGACCTACGTGCAGATTAGTTTGGAACAGGCTGAAGCCGATTTGAAATCCGCGGAAGCACGCCTACAGCAGGCGGAGATTGACATCCAACTCCAAAGAGAGCAGTCGGCAATCCAAATTCGTCAAGGGCAGGAGTCTCTCGCTGAAGCTGAGCAGCGACTCGTTCAACTCAAGGAGCAGATCCGTCTTGAAAAGATAGCGAATGCACGCGGTGTGTTAGACGCTGAAAACAGTCTTAAAATTGCCAACATTCGGTATAAACTGCTAACTTCTGATGAGGTCCGAGAGGAGAATAGGCAGCGCGCGAAAAACTCCTTGGAGCAGGAAGAGGCAAACTTAGAGTTAGTAACGGCAGAACATGAGAGAAATAAGAAACTTTACGACAAAGAACTCATTTCACAAGCGGCATTAGAGTCTTCACAAGCACAACTTAAATCGGCACAGGCGCGGCATCGATCTGCTGAAGAAAATCTGAAATTGGTTGAAAAACCCGCCACTGAGGCTGAACTTGAATTAGGACAAGCCGATATTAGGAAGGCAGAATTTAACCATGAAGTCGCCAGAGAACGGGTTGAGGCTGAAGCCACGCGGGATATGGATATTGAACTTCAGAAGCAACGGATTGTACAGGCTGAAGAGTCTTTAAAACTCACGATGGCAAATCAAAAACAGATTGAGCGTAGGGAGCGCGATCTGGAGACTGCACGCTCATCGGTCAAACGCAGTGAAACGCAGCTGGAACTCCGTCAAATTGAGTATAACGATACGACCATCAAGGCACCCATCTCTGGAACGATCCTTGAAAAACTGGTTGAAGAAGGACAGGTGATTACTTCACGCCTCTCCTCAATCGCCTCAGAAGAAGGACAGACGCTTGTCACGATGGCAGACCTTGACACTGTCTATGTCGTAACAGAGGTTGATGAAACCGACATCGGCAAGGTCGAGATAGGACAACCGGTGACCATCACAGTCGAAGCCTATCCCGATACGCCGTTTCAGGGGGAAGTTTTGAAGATCGCTCCTCTGGGACAAGCAATTCAGAACGTGACGACTTTTGAAGTAACCTCCGAGTTGAAAAACGTCAAGGCTACCCAATCACCTCAAGGCTTCGGACGTGGGGGTGGAAGAGGACAGGGCGGCGGGTTCCGTGGCGATATGGCGAATATGACGGATGAACAGCGCGCACGTTTCCGGGCAATGCGCGAGCAACGCCAAGCGGAAAATGACGGTGCTGCGCAAACACCAACCCCTGCACCGGACCCAGCACCCGCGCAGCCATCGGAAGAAACGTCTGTTGCGAAAACAGAGGAGGCTGATGAAGAAGACGATTGGGGCGGACTTTTCGGCGGATTTTTTGAGGAAGCACCCGCACAACCCGAACCGGCAGAGACTGAAGATGCAAAGATACCGTTCCTCAAACCCGGCATGAACGCTACTGTTCAAATCTCAGCTGTCAACAAAATAGATATTCTCACCCTTCCACCTGAGGCAGTCCTTGACATGCGAGGCAGGAAGATGGTGCGGATTGTTGGTGAAGACGGTCAACCTGGTCGCCCGCAAGTTATCGTGACCGGTGTCAGTAGTTTCGACAAAATCGAGGTTATCTCTGGGCTTGCTGAAGGAGAGGTCGTCGCTATAGGTGGTTTTGCACCTGGTGGCGGTGGTGGCCGTAGTGAAAATTGGCGACGCATGATGCAAAATCCCGCTTCCACGATGCGTCGAATGACCGGTGGCGGAGGTCGCGGACGGTAGATACTATCGGTTAGTTTTTAGGTGTGGAAGAAGGCAACCACGCATAGGAGGAGATGCTATGAGTATCTTGGAGAGTCTTACAAATGCATTAAGTGCCTTATTGGCAAATAAACTCCGATCTATGTTGACAATGTTGGGCGTAATCATTGGGGTGGGTGCGATTATCACGACGACTTCAATTGGTGAGGGCGCGAAAGCCGATGTCACCGAACGAATTCAGACATTGGGCGCGAATATTCTCGCTGTTCGTCCAGGGCAAAGTAGGTTTCGTGGACGCGGTTCTGCTGATGCACGCAGGAGTCTCACTGTTAAGGATATGGCAGCCCTACAGGAACGCGGAACGACTTTTGGGTATGTTACACCGGAGGTCAGCAGTCGCGCACAGGTGAAGTACCAGAATAGAAATACGAACACAACTATCGTTGGTACATCCCCTGCGTACCTCGTCACCGCGAACTTTACCGTTGAGAAGGGCAGGTTTTTTACAGACAGCGAAATCCGCTACCGCGATCGGGTATGTGTCCTCGGTAAAAGCGTTGTTGACAATCTATTTGAGCAGAGGGAACCGGTCGGGCAAACAGTGAAAATTAAGAATGTAGGTTTCCACGTGGTAGGTGTTATGAAGGAGAAGGGGGCGAGCGGATGGCGAAACCCGGACGATCAAGTTTTCATCCCGTATACGACCGCCATGAAACGCGTTTTTGGAGAGGATTATCTATCGAGCATCAGTATACAGGCGAATGACGGTAAACTCCTTGAAGCAGCAGAAACTGAGGTAACCGAGCTTCTCCGTAAGCAACACAAAATCCCAATAAACAAGGAGCCCGATTTTCATATCCGTAACCAAGCGGAATTTATGGAAACACTTGAAGAATCAAATCAAACCTTTACGAACCTGATTTTGGGGATTGCCGTGGTATCGTTAGTTGTCGGGGGCATCGGTATTATGAACATTATGCTCGTTTCTGTGACGGAGCGGACAAAAGAAATTGGGCTGCGGAAAGCCGTTGGCGCACAGCGTTCCGATATCCTCGCTCAGTTTCTCGTCGAATCTACAAGTCTTGCGCTCGTAGGCGGTATCATTGGGATTGGTGTCGGTATAGCCGGTGCAGAACTGGTGACATCCTTCTGGGAGTGGCGAACCCTTGTCTCTCCGATGTACGGAATGATTTCTTTTGTTGTCAGCGCGTTGGTAGGTATCTTTTTCGGTGCTTATCCAGCATGGAAAGCAGCGAAACTTCATCCGATTGATGCACTCAGACATGAGTAGACTACACAAGAGGTGCGATTTCTGGTCGCACCTCTTTTCGCGAAGAATGTAGGGTGGATTGAACCGCAAGTGAAACCCAATTTCTAAATTTTCGTCTATATAGAACATATTGTACGCAAGGTAGACCAACTCCCAAATTTTCATGAGTCCTAAAGGAATTACTATGGAAAAAATAGCCGTTATCGCCGGTGTCGGTCCTGGCTTAGGGGCTGCACTCGCCCGTAAATTTGTAGAAGAGGGATGTAACGTAGCACTCCTATCGCGCTCGTCCGCCTACATTAAAAACCTATCCACGCGATTGGCAAAATCCGGACGCACAGCCATTCCGATCCCAACAGATATTACCGAACCTGATCAGGTGGATCAAAGTTTTGATCGTATTCGAGAAGAGCTCGGAGACCCTGACATCTTGGTGAATCATGCTGGGAACGCTGCGTGGGGAAGTTTCGCAGACCTCACACCTGAAGCGTTTGAAGGGGCGTGGCGCGTCTGCACCCTCGGTGGGTTCCTCTGTTCAAAACAGGTGGTACCGGGGATGCTTAAAAAGGGCGGCGGAGACATTATATTTACAGGTGCAACCTCTGCTGTCCGTGGGAGGGCAGGCGCGTTGGCGTTCAGTAGTGCCAAGTATGCGACCCGAGGTTTAGCCTCGGCACTCGCGCGCGAAGTCGGTCCGCACGGCATTCATGTCGCCCATGTGATTGTTGATGGTGTTATTGATACACCGGGCGTGCGACAACGCTATAAGCTCAGTGAAAATGAACCGCTCCTTGAACCCGATGCGATTGCGGATACCTATTGGGCTTTGGTACAGCAGGAACGGAGCGCGTGGACTTTTGAGGTGGATGTCCGACCGCACAATGAGGAATTTTTTACGTAGCGGATCGGAAAAATCACGGATATAAAGAATCGAAGGACGGAAGGGTGGAAGAATGGAAGAATGCCCTTCCAATCTTCCAATCCTCCAATCTTTCTCTAAAACGTGCTTTCTTTTGAGGTTAACGGGCACCAACGCGTCGTTGCGAGATAGCGGATCAATACCGACTTTGCCGCCGGTGTCCCGATCCGGTAAAGCGCGTGAACCGCATCGCCGCGGACATAGCGGTTGTCATCGAACAGCACATTTTGTAGTCCTTCAACTGCACCATCGGCATCCTTACCGATCCTCGCCAATGCGAATACCGCATTTCGCCTCGCGCCATCGTGCGGATCCTCCAATGCCTTCACGAGACCCGGAACTGCAATCGCACTCGATTGGCTTGTTGTGCCTAATGCCTCTATCGTGTGCGAACGTACGGAACCGGATGCATCCTTTAGCATCTCTACCAACGCAGGCACTACTGGTTCTGCCTTATTTCCTAAATCACCGAGTGCTTCTGCTGCGTTATCGCGCACGTATTCACGAGAATCTTTCAACGCCTCCTGCAATGCCTCAACAGTCGGGGTTCCCACTGCATTGAGCGCATAACAGGCATTTCGCCGCGTCATCTCGGACTCATCTTGCAGACACCGCACCAAAGCAGGCACTGCCTTCTCGCCAAATCGTGGCAATTCGTAAGCTGCCTGCAGCCCTGTCGATTCCGATGTGCTGTTAAGCGCGCTGATTAAACCCGACAGCGATTCACCATTTGATGTTCCGTTCGTGTCGCTATCTTCCACCGCTTGATGCCAGTCCCAAAGGTGTCGGAACATTTCTTGATATTCAGCCGGTCCGACAGAAGTCCCATTTGCCCAATCCGTTTCCTTATTCGCCCAAGTGGGTTCCTGCGGTTCTGACATCCGAGCGTAGAGGAATTTCATCATATAGCGTTTCTTCTCGCTGCTGTTAGGCATTGCGCGGTGCCACAGGTCATAATTCGCGAACGCAACCGTTCCCGCTTCGCCTGTGATGGGTTGTTCCGGCGAGACCCCCGAACCTTCGCTTGTACTAAAGTAGTGGCTCATCGGGACCACACCGGTCGGTCCCAATTCAATGGGCGTGTCTTGTGGATAATAGAAGACCAGCAGCCTACGTGTATGGTGCGACCAGCGTTTTCCGCCGTCTTGGTGCATGCCTTGTCCTTTACTACCGGGCGGATTATAATGTGGATGCCGGTGCGGTTGCATGTAATAGTCCGGTCCAAGCAGACTTATCAAGGCACCGCTAACGTTCGGATCGTCAAAGACTTGCTGAATCTCTGGTATCCTTGGTAAAAGGTTATTACCCGGATTCCCTTCCTTATCAAAGACGCTTACCGTCTTTTCGTAGACCGCATCGTGAAATTGCGCGGGCAACTCAGTTGTAACGGTCACAAAACCGTTCACAATGAAATGTCGCATCTGCGCGTCGTTTAAGAGGTGTACTGCCATTTTATATCCTCTCCTCTTTTCTGAAGCTTGCTATGGATTTTATTGTACCACACCCAAATCATTGGGGACCTTTCTCAAGCGACTCTATTGAAAACTTAAAACCGAGTCCGTGCAAAATCGCACCGATTGTATTAAATGGCAGAGTCCCATTTTCGGACAATTCTTCGTGAAGACTCTGGTGATCCAATTGGACATGCGCTGCTAACTTTGATGGATTCCCTTGGGCGTTTGCCACGTCTCTAACTGCAAGCAAAAACGCTTCGATGTTTCCATCTTCCTCATATTCCTCAAGTGCTACGGCAAGATACTCCTTGGCATACGCCGAATCTACCAATCGCTCCTTGAGGCTTTCTTCGTAGTTCCTGTATTTTTTCATCGCATTGACTCCTTAAAATGCTTCCAATACCGTTTTGCTACCGCGATGTCCCTCCGCTGCGAATTTTTATCTCCACCCGTTAGAAGCAAAATGTTTTCACGCCCGATTCTACCAAAATAAATCCGGTAGCCAGGACCGAAATCCAACCGTAACTCAAACACACCTTCACCTATAAAACGATGGTCGCCTAACAGACCTAACCGGACCCGTTTGAGACGGTTGTCGATTCGTGCCCAAGTTGGGTTGTCTTGGATTGAAGAAAGCCACTGCTCAAACGGCTCATTTCCGTTTTCGTCCTGGTAAATCTGTATATCCATGAAACAATTATACACCACGGGCGAGAAATTTTCAAGAGCGTTGGTGTTGCTGACCAGGTCCATTCGGTTTTCCGTGCTTTGGTCGTGTTTTCGCCCCAGGTCCAGTAAATGCAGTTTCCTTACAGAAACGCCCGCAAAAACACCGCATTGGATTAAAAAAAAGACGAAAAAAAACCGATATTTTCTAAAAACTGAATGCCTTTAATGCACTCAGAAAAAAATCTCCCATCAAATCCACAATTATGTTAAAATTATTAAAAATTAAAGCGAAACTTAACACATAGGATATGAATATTGGAGGTTTCAGCATGGGACGGAGTTTTGAAAAATCGCTTGCGTGGCAGAAACGCGCGAAAGCCGCACTGGTCGGCGGTGGGCAACCCCATAAACAGAGCCAGCCACCGAGACCTATTATGATTGCAGGTGCGAAGGGCGCGCATTTCTGGGATGCCGATGGAAACGACTATATTGACTATCTGATGGGATACGGACCTATGATCCTTGGACATGCGTACCCCACCGTGATTGATACAGTCACGAAATACCTCGTGGAGCGTGGGAATGTCTATAATTTCGGGCATACACTTGAGGTGGAACTCGCCGAGAAATTAGTGGAGATCATTCCGTCGGCGGATAGAGTCGCCTACTTTGTTGGTGGATCAGACGCGACGACCGGCGCGATTAAGTTCGCTCGCGCGTATACGGGTAGGGAAAAGGTGATTCGGTCGGGGTATCACGGATGGCACGATTGGTGTAGCCACGCACGCGGACATCTGCCGGGCTCCGCTGCTGCGACACTCAGCGTTGATTTCAACGATCTTGAAGGACTTGCCGACCTCTTTAAAGCGCATCCTGATGAGATTGCATGTTTGATTATGGAACCCTCCGGGCATGATCTCCCGAAAGACGGATACCTTGAAGAAGCAAAGAAACTCGTCAATGCTAACGGGGCGTTGATGATTTTCGATGAAGTCAAAACGGGATTCCGTTATTCTTTAGGTGGTGCGCAGGAATACTTCGGTGTCACCCCCGATATGTCTGTTTTTGGGAAGGCACTCGCGAACGGGTTTGCAACGGCTGTCGTCGTCGGGAAAAAGGAAATCATGGATGAAGTGAGCGATGTTTGGGTCGCCGCGACCTTCCACGGCGAAGTATCACTCGTCGCTGCAGCAATTGCTACAATTGAGGAACTTGAGGCGAAGGACGGTGTCGCCTTTATGTGGAAACAGGGACAGAAATTGTTGGATGGTTACAGAGAGATGACCGCTCGTCTCGGTATTGATAACGCCCGCGTCGGTGGTATCGGACCGATGCCCTTCTTCGGTTTAAGTGCCGATAGTGATGACGAAAAGCAACAGCGATTCAACAAAACCTTCTATGAAGCGACCTTGGACGGTGGTTTATACCTGCCGGAAGGACATATCTGGTTTATGTCCATGTCGCATACCGATGAAGACGTTGCGAAGACACTCAGTGTTTCTGAAGATGCCCTCAAACGCGCAAAAGCCGTATAGGAAGAAGAATAGCCATCAGCCATCAGCAGTCAGCAAAGAAAAGCGTTTCTGGAACGCTTAGGTCTTTACTGATAGCCGACAGCCGATAGCCAATACAAAGGATGTTTATTATGGCACAAGTCACAGATCACACAAAACCTTTTATTGTAGATAAAAACCTCGGCGCAGCACTCGACATTGATAACGCACAACTCACGGAAACAACCTCTGATGGTACACCCGTCGTCCCACCGACGCAGGAACAGAAATACCTCTTTGATATGCGTGGGTGGCTCTTGGTGCCCGGTGTGCTGTCGGGCGATGAACTCGCAGAGATGCAGGAGTTCGGGTATAAACTCCGCCACGAACCGGAGTCGATTCCGGAGCATGAACGCTCCCCGCTCGGTGGTCCGATGCAACGCCTTGCCGACCACCCGAATGTCATCGGTTTTCTCAATGAATTTCTCGCACATCCAGCATTGTCGAGCCAAGAGTGCTATGGCTTCCGGATGGAATCGTGTAGCTTGTTCCATCGCACTGTCGGCGATGGAAACTTTGGACCCCACAATGGAAACGGGATGCTCCGTTTTCCCGGTGATTCGCACCTCTACCGGTGTATTCCGGGCAGAGGGTATAGCGGATTAACTCGCATCGTTTGGGAACTCAATCCTGTTAAATATCGGCAGGGCGGCACGCTATTTATTACGGCGAGCCATAAAGCTGTCTACACAGCACCCGACACAATCCGAAGTCAGGATTCGCTTATCTGGGATACCTACGAGTGTCCTGCTGGCTCACTCCTCTTTTTCACGGAGGCGTTGACACATAGTACGCATACTTGGACGAATGAGGAAAACGATCGCCTCGCAATTTTCAGTTGTTACAACACTGTCAATAGCAAGTGGCACGATTGGGATCCGCATCCAAAGCTGCTTGAAGAGATGCCTGCCAAGCGGCAAACCCTTTTCCGCCCCGTTCGTGCTGCCAATAACCTAATCGGTGAAACGTACCGGCATTAGTTAATAATTCTCGGTTATCGGTTGTCAGTTATCGGACAAGAGGGTGTTGTTAACCGAAAACTGAACGCCGCTAAAAAAGGAGGTGTTTACATGCGTCAAATTGGATCAACACCTGTGACCGCGCCGGGTTGGACTGCGAAACCGAAAGATGGTATCGCTATTGTTGATTGTGATGTTCACCACAATTTTCGTCACCCAACGCAACTGTTACCTTACCTGTCAAAATTCTATCAAGAACATCTCCTCGACCAAGGGCTACATCTCGGCGGGTATCCCAACATCCCTATTCGGAGCAACCGCGTAGACCTCAAAGGGCGAGTCGAAGATGCCATCGAATCGACACCTAAGAACTCCGGCGGCGATCCGAGAGATTTCAACTTCACATTAGAGTTCCTCCAAGAGGAGCATCTGGATGTCTGGAATATTGATGTCGCACTGCTTACAGGGCCTCCCCCATTCTACGGATATTCTGGATTACCGGACCCGGATTGGGCGGCTGCGCTTTGTCGCGCCTTTAACGATTGGACAATCGAACATTGGCTTGATAAGGATGAACGCGTTGTGAATGCGATTCTCATCTCTCCATCCGATCCGCCGCAAGCCGTAGAAGAGATTAACAGACTCGCTCAACGTAAGGACACTGCTGCTGTCATGGTGCCGATGGGGACGAGTCGTCCGTTTGGCAACCGATTCTATCACCCTATCTGGGAAGCGTGTGAGGCGCATGGGCTTCCCATCGTGTCCCATATTGGTGGTGGCGGCGGTGCAACCCGAAACACGCCAACTCCGGTTGGACATCCCACCTACTACATGGAATCTCGGATGAGCCGACCTTACGTCGCCAGTTCACACGCGACATCTCTGATCTGTGAAGGGGTCTTTGAGAAGTTTCCCAACCTCAAGTTCGCACTTATTGAAGCGCAACAGATGTGGGCGGTGCCGGTGATGTGGCATCTCGATACTGACTGGAAAGCACTACGCGACCAGACACCGTGGTTGAAACGCCTGCCAAGTGAGTATTTCCGTGAACATATCCGAATTGGATCACAGCCGATGCACGAACCTGAAAAACCGGAGCAGATGTACCAGATGTTGGAGATGCTCCATGCAGATGAAACATTAATATTCTGCTCGGATTTCCCGCATTTCGACTGGAACGATCCGGTAACGGTTTTCCCGAAACTCCCTGAAGACTTACACCGTCGTATCTTCGCCCAGAACGCGCTCGATATCCTTCGATTGGAGACTAATTAGTTATGGCACGTGTTGTCGTCGGAAAAGTGTCGGAGATTCCACCGGGGAAACGCAAAATCATCGTGCCGTTCCGTGGCAAGGCAGGCATCGGTGTCTTTAACGTTGATGGCAACTTTTATGCAGTCCGCAATATCTGTCCCCATAAGCGCGGTCCCCTCTGTACAGGTGAACTTAGCGGTCGGTTCGCCGCTGATGCACCGCCTTCACTTCAGGGGACGACGCTCTCTGTAGACAGTTTGGGTGAGGTGCTGCGCTGTCCGTGGCACCAATGGACGTTTGATATTGCGACCGGACAGTGCCTCGTTGATGAAACGTTGCGTGTGGCAACTTATCCCGTCAAAGTTGATGGCGATGATGTTGTCGTTGAGTACGATGAGTAGGACAATTATAGTAAAGTCGGAAAATATGTAGACAGTTTTTCAGTAAAGGGAACCCTTACCACAACAGGGGGACAAAATGATTAACAGAACTCTGAGACATAAGTTTGTTTTAGCCGTTGTAGCGACTGTTTTAATGGCTACAAACGCAGCACACGCTCGTCAAGCGGTTACCGATGGGCTGGTAAGTTACTGGTCCTTTAATAAGGATTCGGTCACGGGTAAAACGGTTAAAGACATTTTTGGTGCTAACGATGGAACCATGGATGGGAATGTTGCGGTCGTTGACGGTAAAGTCGGTGAGGCGCTCAAGTTTAGTGGTGGACATGTTGATTGTGGAGCGGATAAGAGTTTAACCGACATTGGTGATCAGATTACATTGGAGGTGTGGATAAAGCCTGAAAAACCGGGTTGGGCAATTTTCGCTGGCATATCAAGGTCAGGAAATAATTCTTATGTGATTGCGTGGTCGGACCAAACACGGGTTGATTTTAATCTCTGGAACGGTGCCTTAGAGACATGGCCCTTTCACAGCGTGGAGCAGCCCGACGTAGGTAAATGGCATCACGTCGCTGGTGTTTACGACGGTTCCGAAGCCATTATTTATATTAACGGTGAAGTGGATAATGAGAAAAAATTTGAGGGTGCTCTCAAACATAACGGAGAGAATTTTTGGATGGGTGCCAGAAAATCGGATGGGCTTCCTTACAACGGTCTTCTTGATGAACTTCGCCTCTACAACCGCGGACTTAGTCAAGAGGAAATTGAACAGAATCTTGAAGCGGAAGGACTTGCTGTTGAACCGACCGAGAAATTGGCACTCACTTGGGGATCAATAAAGCTGTTGAAGTAGGGCTGCGGATGAACAAGCAACAGCACTTTTCTATTAAAGAACTCACACCCGACCACCCGGATTGGCAGGAATTTGTCACGCTTGTCAATGAATTAAACCAAGAGGGTTGGGCGTTTAACCCGTATTTTGAGCAGTTTTCACGCTATTTTTTTGCGGCAAAACAGGACGGTGCCATCGTCGGATTCCTTATGTTCGTTGTGTGGGACATCGGTCCGCATGACCGCGATCATCCACCACTTCAGATAAATGGAAAGACATTGAGAGAGGCGAAAATCCTCGCGTTTGGTGTGAAAGATGGATACCGACGGCAAGGGATCGGCACTGCCCTTCAAGAATATACTATCAAGCAAGCGAAGTTGCTTGGTTGCTACCAAGTGCGATCGGTTAGTGGCGAGAATCATCCTGAAAACCATCAGTTCAAACTCTCTATGGGATTTGCTGTAGAACCGATGGAACGTGATGAAAAGTGTTTGGCTTTTGTCATGCCTCTTAAATCACGAGAAAAAAAGTAACTTCTCATGAAACAATTAACGGACGCTGAGGAACAGCAACTTGATGCCAAGATTAAAGAAGAACAGAAACGGCAGCAAGTGCTTCGAGAAATGAATCCGGACCTACCGGAATCTTTTAAAGCAGCATCGGCAGAAACACAGGGTATGAGGAGAATTGTGCCGGAGTATCTCTGGAAATACGGTTTCCTCGTGGTTATTCTTTTCCTGCTTGCCTTCAGCGTGTTTCTATCTTTTAAGGGACAAGATTCCGACTCTAAAAAGGTCAGCAACCTCAACCTCATGATAGTTTTAATGCTGCTATTCAATCATATTGCTATTTACTTCACAAAGACAGGGTGGAAAAGTTGGGTGATGAAAACGGTCGCATGGGTTTGGATGGCACTTGTATTAGTCTATATGTACATCTCTTGGGTAGCTTAGGGATTGAGTCGCTTGGATGAATAGGAGATAGTTTCTCATGAGCCGATTAACGCCAACTGAGAAAGGGCAGCTTGCGGCGAAAGTTGAAGAAGAAAAGGAACGCCAGCGGATGCGTCGAATGAATCCGAACACTGCAGCGGCATCACCAGAGGTTGATTTTATATTTAGCAATCTCTATAGATACGGTATACTCGCGATCGCTCTTTATCTGCTGGCAGCTAGCGTAATGCACCTACTAAAGTGGCAAGACTTTGCTTATGACCAATACGGAAATCTCGTTATTGCTCTGATGTTATTTTTTAATCACATTGCATATAGTTTCACGGAAACAGGATGGAAAAGCCGTGTAATGAAAGCCGTTGCACGAGTTTGGATAGTAATTGGATTGGTTTATATCTTTTGGGTAGCAGCTTAGGGATCAGATTGCTTGGAGGGTAAATGATTAAAGCAGTATTCTTTGACCTTGATGGCACGCTCTGCGACTCAGATACAGCATGGGACATCGCGCAAAGAGCTATGTTTCAACTTTTCCGCAAGCATTATCCAGATGTTTCGGAAGCGGCTTTTACAGAGGCGTGGCAAACTGTCCATCAGGAACTCTTTAAACAACTTAATGCCGAGAAATGTACTATGGCAGACGTAAGAGACTCACGTTTCCAGTGTTTATTCAAAGAATTGGATCTACCCATAGATAAAATTATGGAGGAATTAAGCGACTTTTTCTGTTCGCGCTACCTCACGAGTTTGCGTCTTTACAACGATGTCCCTGTTCTTGAGGAACTACACGCATACCATGTCGGTATCATTACAAATGGCGCACACGATGAACATACCGACAGTCAACTTTCTAAAGTCCGACACCTGGGACTCAGTGAACGTATTCAATCGCTAACAATTTCCGGTGAAATCGGTATCAGAAAACCGAAGGTTGGAATTTTCAAAATGGCTTGTGAGCGGGCAAGTGTTTTACTGGAGGAGGCTATGTTCATTGGGGATTCCGTTCAGAATGACATCGTTGGTGCCAACCGGGCAGATATGACAAGTGTTCACATCAATCGGACATCAGATGAACTGATACCAAAAATGGCAGATGAACGACCGGATTACTCAATCTCAAATTTATATGGTGTTTTGTCCTGCTTGAATAGCAGACCGAATGAAAGTGTTTAACCGTTATTATGTCTCTCAAATCGTCCAAAAGGAGATAATTTTCGTGAAGCAATTAACCGATACTGAAAAACAGCAGCTTGCGGGGAAAATTAAAGGCGAAAAAGAACGTCAGGACACCCTTCGAGAAATGCATCCTGATCTACCGGAAACCTTGGAAGCAGTATCCGAAAAAACGGGGCTTTTCCGAAGGTTTTCGTTAAACTATTTCTGGAAATACGGTATGCTTGCGGTTATTCTCTGCCTGCTTATTTTCAACGTGTTTCAATTGCTCAAGTGGAGAAATTTTGGTTCTAATGAGTACCTCAACGTCAATCTGGTGGTTGCCCTGATGTTACTACTCAATCATATTGCCTTTTACTTCACAGGAACAGGGCGGAACAGTCGTGTGATGAAAATAGTCGCGGGTGTTTGGGCGGTGCTTGGATTGATTTACATATTCTGGGTATTTAGGTAGGAGTTCATAATGGATAAAATCTACAACGTTGCAATAGTTGGGTGCGGTGGGATTTCTCACATGCACGCCGGATGGTATGTGAATGAACCGAGGGCTTCTCTGGCTGCGATTGCCGATATTAATGCAGAGGGGTTGAAGGCATACGGTGAACAGTACGGTGTCGAAAAACAGTATACCGATTACGTTGAAATGCTCGAAACAGAAGAGATTGATCTGGTTTCCGTGTGTACCCGTCCGAAACTGCATGCACCGGTGGCGATTGAGGTTGCAAAACACGGTGTGAAAGGGATTCTCTCTGAAAAGCCGATGGCAGAGAATCTCGGACAGGCACGGGAGATGCTGGAAACCTGTTCAGAACACGGCGTGAAATTGGCGATTGACCATCAAGTCCGGTTTAGCGCACCCTACGAAGCCGCAAGACAGATGATTGCCGACGGTGTTATCGGCGATATCTTTCGCATCCACGGGGTCTGTGGTGGCGGTGACCTAAAAGACAATGCCACACACACTGTTGATCTTATGCTGTATGTCTATGGGGATCGATCCGTAAGTTGGGTGATCGGTCAGATCGAACGCATTGGCACACCGACTAAATACGACCTACACTCTGAGAATTTCGCGATTGGCTACTTCAAGTTTGAAGACAACGTTCGGGCTATCATTGAGTCGGGCAACGACACCGCTCCAGGTTATCACCACATCTACTGCTACGGAACGGAAGGCGAGCTTGAATTGGCTGCTCCGGGTGGACCCTCTATCCGCTACCGTACCTCGGAAACAGGTGGAGATTGGGTAACACCGGAACTTCCCTCAGAAAGCAATCCTGTGCGAGACATGATTGCGGCGATTGAAGAGGACCGGGAACACCGCTCAAGTGGTTATCAAGGATACGCAACCCACGAACTGCTCATGGCAATTTATGAGTCATCTCGGAAACGGCGACGGATTCAGCTGCCGCTTGAAGAGATGGAATCACCCCTAACATTGATGATTGAGGATGGTTGGATATAGCATAACGTGGGTTCTACTTAAACACGTAGGTTAGGTTGAATGAGACCTTACGAAAAATCGGATGTAGAAAATGACTTTCAGTCGTCTACTTCTATTTTCATTTGATTGATGCCATCTGATGTGAGGTGCTTCCATGAAGGGACCTCCTTAACAATCCGAATGCTTTAGCGTTGGGTCCAACCCGCGTGCTTCGTGCGGGTGCATAAGAAAAGGTTTGACGTTACAGGCAACTTAGGGTATACTTGCTATAGTATCCCGTGGCGAGGACTTACTATCTGCCTGCAAGCGAAAGCGTCTCCTCACTGACCGACTGTCGTCAGCGGTAAAAGCGAGATACAAGATATACCGTAATGGCATTACAATCACATAAGATCGCCCTTTATGCGACAGATGCACAGCGTTCATGGTTTGCGCAGCAATGCGGTTATGCGCGTTTTGCGTATAATTATGCGTTATCGGCTTTTAAGGAATCGCCACGGCATTGGAAGGAACTTAATAAGTTGTTTAACGCGGCTAAACGTGATATTGAGTGGACGGGTGATATGGATCAGCGTGCTGCGTTGTTTGGGATCAAAAATCTCGGGGATGCCATATCTCGTTGGCGTAGTGGGCAAAACAACTTCCCGAAATATAAGAAACGCTCTCATCATCAGTCGTATAGCACGGATCCGAGTTCCGTCAGAATAGAGAGTAATCGTGTAAAGCTGCCGAAAAGCGGGTGGGTTGGTATGTTTGAGGCATTACGTTTTGTGGGTGAGATTATCAAGGTGACAGTATCAAGGCGTGCCCATCGTTGGTTTGTCTCCATCACCGTTGACACAGGCACACCGAATGCGCCACGTGATACCCGTGGGCTCCCTGTGATTGGCGTAGATGTTGGCATCAACACATTGGCAACCCTTGATAATGGTAAGAAGTATGAGAACCGAAGACCCCTAAAACGCTACGAGCGGAAACTCAAACGGGAACAACGGAAACTGAGCAAGAAGGTGTTTCTGTCCAACAATTGGTATAAACAGAAACGGCGAGTCGAACGTATCCACTATCGCATTGCTTGTCTCCGAGAAGACGCACACCACAAAGCATCGACAGACATTGTCAAGAATGCGAGGTGTATCTGTGTAGAAACGCTTAAGGTGAGAAACCTGCTAAAGAATAAACGCCTTGCCAAAGCCTTATCGGATTCAGCATTAGGGGATTTTCTGAGTAAACTCAAAGCCAAAGCAGAAGTGCTTGGGATACCTATTATAGAGGCACCGCAGTTTTTCGCATCAAGTAAGACGTGTAGCCGCTGCGGGCAGAAGAAAGAAGAACTCTCATTGGCAGAACGACAGTATCATTGTCAGGTGTGTGGTTTCACAGCAGATCGTGATATTAATGCTGCTATCAATTTACAACATCTCGCCGCGGGACACGCGGAGAGTCAAAACGCTTGTGGAGTCTGAGTCAGCCCTCCACAAGGGAGGCATCGGATAATGAAGCAAGAATCAAAGAACCCCACTGCTTCAGCTGTGGGAGTTGTCAGAGCGTTATTCATTGATGACCATGTTGTTGAGGAAATCGACAATCTCGCCCGGAAACTACACCCGCTGCAAAAGTTTGAAAAGAACGTTGTGCTTCGACCTGAACATCGCTGGGAAAACTGCGGTATTATGATGTGGACCACCCCCGCTTGGGTGCCGGATGAAGCGGTTTTCAAGACGCTCTACTATGCCAGTTCAGAGTCAGATAATTCAGAGGTCAAACTCGATGTAACCGGTGCCCCGATTGGCGGACAGAGTTTTATCTGCTACGCGACTTCGGAGGACGGTGTGAACTGGGAGAAACCGGCATTGGGACTCCAGGATTATGATGCCCTTACATGGCGAGGCACCGCGATTGGCACGGAGAACAACATCCTACCGACAGGGGTACCGCTCGGACCCATCTACGATCCGCACGACCCTGATCAACAACGTCGCTACAAAGGAATGGGATGGGGAAAAGGGGGCGGCGGGTTGACACCAGCTGTCTCACCAGACTGCCTCCACTGGACATACCTTGATACCTCAGTTGTTCCCAGTTCCGACGAGGCACACTTTTCTTATGACCAAGAGGAGCGGCTATTTATCGCGACCGTCAAGCACGCTGGACCCGATGGCAGATCGCCTTATGGACGTAGTTTCTGTCTGAGTACCAGCGAAGACTTTGAGAACTGGAGTGGATTGGAACTGATTTTTCACGCTGACCAGATTGATCAGGAGAACGGGGAAGCGCGAATACAGAGATTCATTGAGGATCCTGAGTATCTTACCCCGATATACAACCGACCTGAAGAGTGGCGTACCGACGTTTATAATTTTCCCGTATTTCGCTACGAGGGGATGTATCTGGGACTACCAGTGATGCACCATTGGACAGGGAAGCATCCGCCGCTGTACGAAAACGTGGACAGTCGCAAGTCGGTGGAACTGGCTTCGAGTCGAGATCTACGGCAGTGGGAGCGGGTTGCGAACCGCACGCCATTTATTGAGTTATCACCTGTCGGAGATGGCAGTGCCTACGATACAGGGCAGATTTCGGTTGTCAATGGACCCATCAAACGCAACAATGAGTTGTGGTTTTACTATCTTGGGGTTCGGCACCGTAGCCAGCCTTTGGCAGATATAATGAGCAGAAAATACCTCAACAACTTTGCGATGGCACTCGCCAAGCTTCGTGTTGACGGTTTCGTGTCTCTCAAAGGTGGCATTGAATGGGGTTCGGTGTTGACGAAACCGATGGTTGTGGAGGGCAACGCACTGCACGTTAATGTGGATTCTTGGCGCGGCAGGGTTAAGGTAGAGATTCTCAATGCCGGTGACGGACAACCCATGCCGGGGTACACCTTCGACGAAAGTATCCCGGCGATGGTCGATAGTATTGACGAACCGATGCGTTGGAAGGGGAAGGCTGACCTTGCTGAACTTCGCGGTAAGACCGTGCGTCTTCGCTTTTCTATACTTGAGGCAGAAATTTACGCCTTCTGGTTTACCGACTGATTTGTAAGGAACAACAAAACTATGAACACAGCCATTGAAAAAACGGAAGCCCTTATTCACAGCAGACGCGTGCTTGGTGCAATGTACGAAAACGATCCTTATCGACCGTGTTATCACTTCACCCCGCCATTTGGATGGATGAATGATATTAACGGTTCCATTTTTTGGAAGGGACGATACCACATCTTCTATCAACACAATCCCGAAGGTGGCTATTGGAAATGGATGCAGTGGGGACACGCGTCGAGTGTTGATCTGGTGCATTGGGTGCATCATCCAATCGCTTTAACGCCCGATCTCGACGGGCCGGACCGTAACGGCTGCTTTAGCGGCGGTGCCCTTGTGAATCTGGAAGATGTCCCGACATTCATCTACCATGGAGTCCCTGACGGAACGTGTATTGCAACGAGTGATGATGACTTGCTTATTACGTGGGATAAGCATCCAGCCAATCCGGTGATTCCAGTCCCAAAACCCGGTGAAAAAGGGCACGGTGAATATATCGTGTTTGATCCGTGTGCTTGGGTAGAAGGCGATACCTATTACGCGCTCATCGGAAATACGATCCCCGGACAGAGTGGAGACGGAACTGCCCTGTTTAAGTCGTCTAATCTTGTGGATTGGGAATTCGTGCGCTCTTTTTATCAATCACGGCGCGAGTGGACAGACGCAAAAGAGGACTGCGCGGTCCCTGATTTTTATCCGTTAGGCGATAAGCACATGCTGCTATTTTGCAGCCATTGGCAAGGTACGCAGTATTACCTCGGTAGATTTGAAAACGAGCGGTATTATGTCGAAAGCTATGGACGGATGAGTTGGGAAGGCGGGTTGCTCGGTGGACCGCGTTCGCTGTTGGACGCGCAAGGACGGCGTATCTTTTTCGATTGGATCCGAGAAATCCGCGGGGTTGAACAGGAACGTGCGTCCGGTTGGTCGGGGGTTATGACAGTGCCACGAATTCTTTCTCTTGCAACCGACGGTAGTTTGCAGATTGAACCGGTGCCGGAGTTGGAATGCCTACGGATGAACCCAAAAGTCCGTGAAAATATTACCTTGAACGCCGATGATGAGATGAACTTAGAAGAGGTTCAGGGGAACTGCCTTGAGTTGGCTGTCGAAATTGACCCCAGCTATGCAACCGAAGTTGGGGTCCAGGTGCTCTGCTCACCAGATGATGCTGAACAAACCGGTGTCTTGTATGTTCCAGCGGAAAGAACGGTAAAAATTGACATCAGTCGCTCGACCTTAAACGAAGCCATTCAGTATCCACACTACCGAGACGCAGGCGGCAATGCAAGATTACCAGAATCGGAGCGGTTTGTTGACGCACAGCGCGCACCGTTCTCACTGAAAGACAGCGAAACACTTCAACTCCGTATCTATGTCGATAAGTCTGTTGTTGAAGTGTTTGCTAACGGTAGGCAGTGTATTACACAACGCGTCTATCCGACACGAGCCGACAGTATCGGTGTAAGGTTGGTGAGTCGCGGTGGGCAGGCGCATTTCCGATCCGTTCAGGCGTGGGAGATGGCACCCGCATTTTAAAAGGTTGACGCTTACGGCAAAATAGCATATACTCTTCCTAACATTCAAGGGTAAATTAGCAATTAGCAATCAGTCATCAGCAAAGAGGTGTTCTTAAAGGATAATCTCTTCTACTAATTGCTGAAAGGATTTTTGAAAAAATCCACCCTGACTGCTGATGGCTATTCTTGTTGATAGCCATAAGAGGTGAACATAATGGCTTATGAGATTCCGAGAACAGTTTTAGGTCGTACAGGTTTGACGGTCACTCGACTCGGTAGTGGGGGCGCGTATTGTGAATCTGTTGATGGTTACCGGAAAGCGATTGATGCCGGTATCAATTATATGGATACAGCGCGAGCCTACAGAGATGGCGAGGATGAAAAAGTCATTGGGACTGCAATAAAAGGGCAACGTGATGCGCTGATTCTTGCGACAAAAACCGCTAAGCGCGATGCAAAAGGCGCACGGACAGAACTTGAAACGTCGTTACGGATGCTTGACGTTGATTACATTGATATTTACCAACTGCATCACCTGAACTCGAAAGAGGAACGAGACCGAGCGTTGGCACCCGGCGGTGCGCTGGAAATGGCTCAGAAGGCGCGAGATGAAGGACTTATCCGCTTTATCGGTGTTACCGGACATGATTGGGTTGAGATACAGCACGCTGTTGACACAGGATTCTTCGACACCGTTCTCTGTTGGTATAACTGTGCGATGAAAACGCCGGAGGATACAGTTTTCCCCGCTGCTGACAAACATGATACCGGTGTCGTCATTATGAACGCCTCGCGTAATGACAGACTTTTTGGGGATGCTGATGCGCCATCTCCAGAGCAATTTTATCGGTATGTGCTCAGTCATAAGAGTGTAAATCTAACGATCATGGGATTGAGGGACGTTGAACGATTCCATCGGATTGCAGAAGCACTCTCCGAGCAAGAGACCTTGACACCGGAGGAACAAGCGAATTTGGAGAGATATGGGGCGCAGCGGCTCGAGGAAGGCGCGCTGACTTAAATCCGATGCTAAAGTAAGGAAACGAGTGAATTTGCTAACAAACGACTGGAATTTCAATGGATAAAAGCGCACCAGATCAGACGAACGACCTTTCGGAAGAGCCTTATCCGCATGAAAAGCGCAATTTAATTGTATTCGCTCTAAACCAGATTCTGATGCGTCTCGGTTGGATGTTCAAATCCGAGTCTGTGGTCATTCCAGCGTTTATTGATGTCTATACCTCCTCTGGAACCATCCGCGGATTGTTACCGCTCATTCTGCGAATCGGGCAGAGTTTGCCCCAGTTTTTGGTCGCGCAACGTGTCGCCCGAATGCCGAAAAAGCAGGGGTTCTTTATTCTCACGGGTTTTGGTTTTGCGATTCCGTGGTTTGTGTTGTCTGCGACGTTAACCCTGACACGCTGGTCATCCAACGTCATTGTTGTTGTTTTTCTCCTGCTGTGTACCCTACACTGGCTCGCGGTCGGTTGCAATCATCTGGCTACCGGAACACTACAAGGAAAACTCATCAGTCCCGAAAAACGGGGCAGGTTACTCGCCTATTCCAATATCATCGGTTGTACACTTGCGATCGGTGTTGCTTTTTACCTCTTACCGCGTTGGCTTTCTGGGAGTACTCCACGTTATGCGCTGCTCTTTAGTGGAACAGCCTTTTTCTTTGGTGTCGCAGCGGCAGTCAGTTTCTGGTTTAGAGAACTCCCTTCACGTCCAGAGGGCACGGCACCTTTTTTCAGATTTCTCGGCGACGCGCTCCTATCGTTACGATACGACAGAAATTTTCGGCGATTTGCAATCGTTATCCTGCTGTTTTACTCAATCTGGCCCCTTTTCCCACACTATACGGTTTTTGGAAAGCGGACATTAGGGTTAGTTCCTTCTGGTTTCGTCACGTTGATAATTGCACAAAATGCGTCCAATGCTATCGGTGCGGGTATCATGGGCAACATCGCAGACCGTTCAGGGAACCGATTCGTCTTGCGTATCCTGATATTAATCAGTGCCTGTATGCCCTTGTTGGCGGTTGGTATTAGTCGAATGCCTTCCGGTGCGCAGTTTTATTGGATTATCTTTGCGCTTATGGGATTCACACCGGTGTCAGCCCGCATCGTCACAAACTACACCCTTGAAATTGCACCACAGGAGAAACACCCCCAATATCTTGGTGTGATGAGCCTTTTTCAAGCGATTCCGTTGTTCGTTTCCCCTCTGATTGGGACGTTAATCGAGGAATTCGCCTTTGAACCGGTTTTTATCGGATGTGGTATTCTCGTCTTGTTCGGGTTTCTGCTAACTTTCCGATTGGCTGAACCGAGGTCTGCGCAAAGATGATGAAAATTTTCGAGACGACAGTCCTGTTTAAATTTTTATTTTCATTGAAGAAAGAGAACGGAATTCGGGTTTAATCCTTCGATAAGTTAACAAAGGAGGAACACCCCCCATGGTAGAAACAATGCCGTGCCCGATTTGTGGCACTCAAGTTGAAT
Organism: Candidatus Poribacteria bacterium; assembly: GCA_022821965.1. Lineage (GTDB taxonomy): Bacteria > Poribacteria > WGA-4E > WGA-4E > WGA-3G > WGA-3G. The sequence goes on along the minus strand of JAJECN010000042.1, from coordinate 32,047 downwards.
ACGCTATAGAAAGTTCACCGGAGTGGTACCGAGATCCGTCCCTACCCGTCTACCGAATCGATTGTCACGAGAAATGCAGACGGTATTGGCTTGCAGCAATTTCTGATCCGCACCCACAGATTGACCCAGCTATTCTGTCCTTCCTTGGTGGGCTAAGTGATAAACAACGGATGTTTATATCCGAATCAACACAGCGTGTTCGTGATACCGGGATTTGGATAATTTATGACAGAAGTGAGTTGCAACAACTTCTCACCGATTATCACTATGCAAAGGCGGCTGTTATACTGTATGGATGGCGTAATGCCACCTTCCAGGTCAGCGGGACCGGATTGGATGCTGAGAATCGGCTGTTTTTTGTAGAGAGTGAGGGCAACCGATGGACCCTGAGACTTCATCAGCCTGGAACTTCTATCAATAAAGTCCGCTCTGAAGTCTATTGGTTAAAAGCATTGTGGAACAAGGCGAAGGTCAAGACTTTATCCCCGGTGCAGGGATGTGACGGAGAACTGGTTCAATGTCCCTCTGGAAACGCCCTACCGGTGCGATATGCTACCGCCTACAATTGGATTCCGGGCAAGACGCTTAACCTACTCTCCGAGGACGAAAAAACGCCTGAACTGATTCGGAGTCTTGGGAACATGCTGGGTCGCATGCACGCGATCTCGGAGACCTTAAAGCTGCCGCAATGGTTCACCCGTCCTCGATACGACATTGACTGGATCAATCTGAAAGTTGAGGAGGCATTTGGGAAGGATTACAGGCATTATTCATCGAGGGAGATCGAAAAACTCTCCACCGTTTCTTCGCGCTTCTCGCGGTTTGCCGCGGAGCATGGGGAAGGTAGACACGTTTTTGGACTCATTAACTTGGATTTTGAACCTCATAATATTGTTATGTCGGAGACACAACCCTGTCCAATTGACATGGTCCACTTAGGGTTTGGCTACTATATTTCAGATGTTCTGAATGTTTCGCGCTGTTTCGATACGGACGAACAGCCGATTTTCTTCGAGGGGTATCAAGAAATTCGATCACTACCGAAAGATTACCGTCAACAGTTTGCTCTATTTGATGATATAGGTCTGCTGTGATCCAGCGGGTAAGTCTCGTCCTAACAAAAACAGATGGAAAGGAAAAGCAGACTTCCGCACGCCAGCGGAGTGCTATGTCTATAGAAGAAGGTGCCTGCGAACCGCAAGTCGCTGTAGATGAACGCAACGTTTATCGTTCGGACTGAATGATCTTATCCAAATCCCAAAGCAAGATAGTGCCATCATCACCACTGCTGGCGAGGGTGTTTCCATCAGGTGAGAATCGCAATACCCTGACAGTACTCGTGTGTCCAGTGAGAGTTGTCAGTATCCGTCCACTTGGAATTTCCCATAAACGAATGAGGTCTGATCTACCTAACTGTCCGTCGTACACACTTCCACCCGCGAGAATTTTCCCATCAGGTGAGAATGCCACAGCGAAAACTTGGTTTGTATAGGTCGGGAGTGTAAGGATTTCGTTACCCGTGATGGCATCCCACAACCGGATCGTCGCATCATCGCTGCCACTCGCAAGGATTTTCCTATCGGGTGAGAACGCGAACGTCCAGATATCGCCTTTATGTTCAGTAATTCGATACATTTCGCGACCGGTTGCGACATCCTGTACGTGAATGTGCTTTCGATCTTCATCAATCTTGGCAGTGATGGCACGATTGGGTAAATTCGGGGATCGTTTTTCGAGCGTTTCTTTAGGGTCAGATGCTGAGATTTGGACACCCGTGGTTGTATTCCAAAACAGCAGTTGATCTTCGGTACCATAACGCACAAGCCGACTGATGAGTGTTTGTCCATCATCAGAAAACTCCAATGTACTGGCACCTCTACCGTGTCCTGTGGCGAAAGTAGAGAGATATGTTCCTCTTGCTGTGTCCCATTGGTGAATTGTGCCGTCCCAGCTGCCGGTTAGGATAGTATTACCATCAGCGGAGATCGCTAACGCTTCATGTTGATCCGTGTGCTTTGTGTAAATGGATTGCTGACGTTTACCTGTGGCTGTGTCCCATACGTGGAGGTCTTCGTTTTCCCCTTTCCAAGACTGCCAGTCGAAGCCGATGAGGGTTTTACTATCGGGAGAGAACACCAAGTGGTCCGTGGGATGCTTTATCGTAAGGTGTGTCTGGGGTTTACCTTTTTGAAATCTATGTAATATGATGTCATCTGCACTACTGCTGGCGAGGGTTTTCCCGTCTGGTGAAAAAGCCAACCCGTCAATCCAACCCCGTTTGTGATCCGTCAGGGTTGAGAGTTTTCGTCCAGTCTCTGCATTCCAGAGCCGCAGAATGCCATCCGAATGTCCGCTCGCAAAGATTTTTCCGTCTGGTGAAAAAGCAAGTGCTTTAACAGCGTTCGGATAGGTCACGGTTCTATGCTTATCAATCCAAATTTTGAACCTGCGAATCAGGTTGTCCGTGTATGTGGTGTGGCGTTCAAGCTGTTCGCCTGTCTCTGTGTCCCAGAGGATCAGCGTGCCTTTCCATGTGTCGCCACTAACGACGGTTTTTCCATCTGGAGACACAGCAATAGCTTCAATTCCACCCCGATGCCCAGCGAAAACTGCGGTCTGTTTGCCGGTGTCTATGTCCCACAATCGGACTGTTTTATCGAAGCTACCACTTGCGAGAAAGCGTCCGTTTGCGGGGAAACCTAATGAGGTAACCCTACGTGTGTGTCCTGTCAGGAGGGTGAGTTCCTTTCCTGTCTGCGTGTCGTATATCCAAATGCCTATATCCGTTGCGACTGCTATGCGGTTACCATCTGGTGTATATTTGATGTCGTGTAAGTTGCCTTTTCCGAGTCGAAATTTGGCACCTTCAGGCAGTTGCCATTGATTATAGTCTTCTGCTGATAGGTTTGGAATAAATAGGGTTGAAATGAGGAATAGTATGAGCGCGAGGTGTTGTGTAGGTTTCATTTTTTAATTCCTTTTGATTTTTCAAAAGCATTGTCTGTAGCAGTTTGTTTAGGAATCGAAGTTTCATACAAAAGTATAACACGACAGATTTTGGATTGTCAAACGGCACGGGAAACGTCCCTATTTTCTATAGACCTATCTTCAAATCTATGATAACGTATCTACTAAGGGATTTTAATCCTTCAATGAGTTAACGCGGGAGGAACGCCCCATGGTGGAAAAAATGCCGTGCCCATTTTGTGGCACTCCAGTTGAATACGCTATCGAAAGTTCACCAGAGTGGTACCGCGATCCTTCCCTACCTGTCTACCGAATTGATTGTCATGAGAAATGCAGGCGGTACTGGCTTGAAGCGATTTCTGATCCGTCCCCACAGATTGATCCCACCATCCTTGCCTTCCTGAATTCACTTGATGATGAACAACGGACCTTTATATCTGAATCAACACGACACGCTTGCGACAACGGCATTTTGATAGTTTATAACAGAAACATTTTGCAATACCTTATCACCGATTGGCACTATGCAAAAGCTGCTGTTATGTTGTATGAATTCAATGACGTTTCATTCCGAATTAGTGGTGCTGGATTTGATGTTGCGAATATGTTGTTTTTCTTAGATACTGAGGATGCTCGGTTCACATTGAGACTCCATCGCGCTGGAACCTCTATCCATGAAATTCGGTCTAAAATCTATTGGTTAGAGGCTCTTTGGAGCAAAGGGAGCGTCAAAACCCTCTCGCCTGTGCCCGGACGCGATGGCGAAATGATTCAGTGTATTTCCCCAAACGACCTACCGCCACGCTATGTGACTGTATACGATTGGATTCCCGGTGAGACGCTTAACAACTTCTCCGCAGCAGAAAAAACACCAGAACTGATTCACCGTCTTGGGACCGTGGTAGGACGCATGCACTCTGTGTCCGAAACATTAGAATTACCAGACTGGTTCATTCGTCCTCGGTACGACATAGACTGGATTACTCCGCGAATTGAAGAGGCACTTGCCAGTGACCACACGGATGCTTCGACGGAGGAACAGGCAAAACTGTCCTCACTTTCTTCGCGCTTCTCACAGTTTGTTGCGGAACACGGAGAAAGACGAGACGTTTTTGGACTGATTCACTCAGATCTGGAACCGCATAATATCATCCTCTCGGACGGGCAGCCCTGCCCAATTGACGTGCGCGAATTTGGGTTCGGTTATTATCTCTCAGATATTCTGACGCTTTCACGCCATTTTAGTGAGGATGAACAGACAATTTTCTTTGAGGGATACCAAGAAATCCGATCCCTTCCGACAGATTATCGCCAACAGTTAGCTCTATTTGAAGAATTGCGCGTCTTGTAATCCAATGAGCAATGAGTGGGGTCTAATAGGTAAGAGATGGGATACGTTGATACGTTCGTTGTGATTGACTTGGGTTCACATTTATGATAGTATGCCCCGATAAAGAAAGGCTACAAAACGTCTAAGGAGCCAACGTATGGAACACCGGTATCTTTTCCTTGACCTGCAGCACATCACCCGAATCGAGGGACTGTATCGCCGGATGCACCAGCCTCAACGGCATCCAGATAACCCTGTTTTACGCGGTGAGAACCCGTGGGAGAGTGTCGCATCTCTCTACGGCACGGTGCTCTATGATCCTCAGGATTCACTTTTCAAAATGTGGTATCTCACAGGACCTTACGCGGATGATATGGTGAAAGTCCGTCAACGGGACGCGCTCGGCAATATAACGCTCCTTGCTTATGCGACTTCGACCGATGGGGTGCACTGGGAGAAACCTATTCTGAATCAGGTTGATGTCGAGGGAAGCACCGAGAATAACCTTGTTGACATCGGACGCACAAACTGCGAGGGTGCGGCTATCCTCTACGATGAACATGAGACCGACCCTGCGCGTCGCTACAAAGGCTTTTATTGGGAGCATGGCGGAATTGACACTTTTGTTGAGTACGAAGGACGTACAATCTGGGGACACGGTGAAGGAGATGGCATGTGGATGTCGTTTTCACCGGACGGTGTTCATTGGACAGACTGCGAAACCAATCCGGTCATTCCGCTGGGTAGCGACACAACCCAATCCTTAGTGTGGGACCCGAAGATACAGAAGTATGTTGTGTTTGGGCGGTTCGGGGCAGGCGGGCGCAAAACCGCTCGTGCCGAGAGTCCCGACGCGATCCACTTCAACGAGCCAGAGCGTGTGTTTGAATGCGATGAGGTTGATGAGGAGGGCACACAGATTTACGGCATGCCCATCAACATCTACGAAGGCATCTATCTCGGTATGATATGGGTCTATCGCGAAGGCGTTGATGGCACGATTGACACATCTCTCGCAATGAGCCGGGATGGCATCAACTGGCAACGGGTTTTGGATCGCCAAACATTCCTGACGCTCGGAGAACTGGGAAGTTGGGAGGACGGCATGACGCGGGTTAGTCAAAATTTCATCACACATAACGATCAGATTTATTTCTATTACGGTGGTGTGAATGGGCCGCACACCGGCAGAAAGTTCAAGCAGGTCGAGCGCAAACACAAATCTATGCTCGGCTTGGCAACGTTGCGTCGTGATGGGTTTGTCTCGCTGGATGCTGGTGAAATCGAAGGGCACATGCTGACGAAACCTTTGACCCTTGATGGGAGGGAATTGCGCCTCAACGCCGAGGCAAGTCAAGGCTACGTCACCGTCGCTATCACCGATGATACAGGTGCGCCTTTGGAGAATTACACCTCTCAGCAGATTGTCGGAGATCAATTGGATGCTGAGGTCGAATTTAGCCATTCGTTAGAGGCACTTAAGGGAAAAGACGTCCGGCTCCGATTCCAACTCAGGAACGCAAGTCTGTATTCTTACTGGTTTGCTTAGAAATATGATTTCTATGAGAGGTGGAATCTATGGCAATCAAGAGTATCCTCTTTGATTTGGACGATACACTCGTTGTAGAGGGTGCCGCTGCGGACGCAGCTTTTCTGGCAACGTGTGAACGTGCCTATGAGAAATACGGCGTTGACCCAGAAGTCCTTCACCAATCTGTTCGCTACTGGGCGCGAGAGTTGTGGCGTGCATCTACAACCATTACCTACTGTCGTGCGATCGGTATCAGTTCGTGGGAAGGTCTGTGGGCACGTTTTCTCGGTAACGACCCAAATCTAAAGCGTCTTCGTACATGGGCTCCTATCTATAGACGTGAAGCATGGTTCCGTGCCCTTGCTGACCACAGTGTGAGCGACTTATCCTTTGCTGAAGAATTGTCTGCTACCTTTCTGTTAGAACGACGTGCGCGGCATACACTCTTTTCCGATGTTGAAGACAGTCTAACACATCTTCGCGAGGTCTACCAATTGGCACTCCTCACCAATGGCGCGCCCGACCTACAGCGTGAAAAAATTCAAGGTGCTAACTTGGCACGATTCTTTGACACAATCCTGATTTCAGGGGAAGTAGGTGTCGGAAAGCCGGATTGCCGAATCTTCAGACTGGCACTTGACGCGCTTGCTGCTTCGCCGTCTGAAACGGCGATGGTTGGGGATAGTTTGACACGGGACATTTTGGGAGCGCAACGGGCTGGACTCAAAGGAGTTTGGCTGAACCGCTCGGGAAATAATGCTGCGGATCAAGTTACACCGGATGTTCAGATTACAAACCTGAGCCAATTGCATGAAAGACTACCGACTTTAGCCAATGTAAACCTAAATTGCCTCTAAAGCGTTATACAATATGGGTGTGGCTTAGACACGTAGGTGTTTTTGCTTGGGGGTTTCTCTGGGTTGAACGGGAACCTCCTCTTGAATTTTTATTATCGAACTCAAAGAGGGTTTTCAACGTCAGTTATGAATTTAATCTTGGAGGAAAAAAAGTGAAACATATCTATCACAAGGAAGATGCCGAAGTCGTGCGAATTGAAGGGGAAGCCCCGCGGACCTTATACACCCTCGTTGAACCGAATACCGTTGGCACTGAACACTTTTCGATGGGGTTAGAAGAGGTTGACCCGAATAGCGAAATTCCTATGCACTCACACAGCGAAGCGGAAGAGATTATTTTTGTCTATGGTGGACAAGGGAAGGCGTATGTTGATGATGAAGTCGCCGACCTAAAACCCGGCACAGTCATCTATCTCCCGCCGAATGTCGAACACCGGTTTGTCAACACAGGCGATGAACCGCTCTGGATCACATGGACGCTCTCACCACCGGGCTTTGAGAAACAGATTCGACGGATTGCAGACGGTTCCGCCGGAATGGAAGTCTTTAGCGAATCTGATTAAGGTCTACTGATGCCTTGTGAAGTCTGCCCCATTTTGTGCAGATGGGTATAAAATATGTACCTTTTCGTGCAGCACTTTCCAGACATTTGGCAAGAATCCCACCAATATAGCATTATTCACGCTGGCACGCAATTTGCTAAGGTTTAAGATAATACCATTTCTAAAAGTTTATATCGCATTAACCGCCCTTTAGTGCACAGACTAACAGTCTATGCTACAAGGGACACAAACTAAAAGTTTATGCTACAATTTCAATCAGAAATGGTGTAAGAAATCCTTGCGTTATGAAATCAAAAATATTGCACCATTTTTGCCCCTAAAGTGCGTCACTATTAAGTAACACAGCAGATATTTAAATTTGCTTTTGGCAAGTGATTAAAATCCTCAAAAGTTCTAAGTTCTTTTCCAAAGCTGCCTATTCACTCAAGGAGACCCTTCCATGTTTGGACGAGAAAAATTCTCAGTTGTCGTATGTGTGTTGTATCTTATATCCTGTACCCTTTATCTTTCCTCAATTAGTTTTGCCCAAGACGAACAAATCATTGAACGCTACAAGTTAATGCTCAATCGCAATCCGAAAGAGGGGAGTACGTTTGATCGACTCTACCAGTTTTATCTGGAAGGTACGGGTTTAGATGCTATGGTAACCGACTATCAAGCAGAAGCACAAGCCAAACCCGACGATTCAAACATCCAACTCATCTTGGGACACATCTACAAACGTCTCGGAAAGGACCTTGAGACCGTCGCAGCGTATCAACGCGCTGTTGAACTTGCTCCGAACGATTATTACGCGCATTTTGCATTGGGACAGATGTACGCAACGTTGCGACGACATGAAGAGGCGATCGGTGAATTGACGAAGGCAGCAGAATTATCGGAAGAAACACAGGCGGCATCTCCTGAAGAGTTGATGGATGTATATAAAGCACTTGGGCGCGCCTACTTCAGCCGAGACCGGGTGGACGAAGCGATTGCGGCGTGGGGAAAAATCCCTGAACTTGATCCGGAAAACATCTTCTCCCGTATTGAACTCGCGGATCTTTTCCGAGAGCAGGAACTCTATGATCAGGCAATCGCGCAACATGAAGCGATTATTCAACTTAAAACAGAGGATCCGTATCGGATCTGCTTGAGTCGTCGGGAAATTGGGAACATTCACGAGGCAAAAGGCGATTATGAGGATGCCATTCAAAGTTACGATACTGCGATGGCTTTAACAGCACCAGGCAATTGGCTACGGAAAGACCTTCAACACCGGATTATCGGTATCTACGCCGCTGATGGCAATTGGGAAGGGCTGATTGGGCACTATGAAAAGAAACTTGAGGACACACCGAACGACCCGGAACTCATCGGTTTGCTCGCTGCCGCATACATTGAGAACCAGCAATTAGACGAAGGTATCACTACATATCAGAAGGCAGTAGAACTCGCCCCGACAGACACTGGCATCCGATTAAACTTAATCACCGCCCTCCGCAGTGCTGAAAAATTTGAAGACGCGGCAGCCGCTTATGAATCCCTCAGCGAGCAGCAACCTGACGATTTTGGCATCTACCGTGAACTCGGCGAGTTGTACTTGCAGTTGGAAGACGAAAACAGGGCAAGGGCAACATATCAGCGCATGCTTGACCGGGATCCAGATAACGCAGGAACACACCTCATCCTCGCCGAAATTTATGCTGGGAATGACTGGATAGACGATGCCATCGCAGCATACCAAAAAGCGATTTCCCTTGAATCTAACAATCTTGACTATATTGAGTATTTCGGTGAATTCTACTTCCGTCAGGGCAACCGTCAAAAGACTGTGGAGACATGGAATCAACTGGTTGCCGATGACAAAGCAACTGCTGAGAACTATGACCGATTGGCGAAGTTGCTTGATGCCAAGGATTTTCGCACCGAAGCCATCGCTGCAAGTCGGGAAGCAGTCGCGTTGATGCCCGATGCCTATCGCTATCGTGAAGCACTCGCGCAGCGGCTCACAGAGACGAAAAACTACGAAGAAGCATTGGTAGAATACGCTGAAGCGGAGAAACTCGCTCCAAACGAATTTTTCGCTGAACAGATGGCTGACCAGCAGATCGAAATCTATCGGAGGCAAGGAACGCTTGTCGGGAAAATTGAGGCATTGGAGGCGGAACTTAACGAGCAAGGAATTAACCCTGCTGATGCCTTTGTCCAACAGAAGCAGCTTGCCAAGATGTACCTCAAGTTGGGGAATATCACCTACGCAATTGAAGTGCTTTTGAAGACGAAAGCACTCCAACCCGATGATATACTCATCAACCGTTGGCTCGCGGATGTCTATACCCGACAGGGATTGCGCGATGAAGCCGATGCCATCTACGCACATTTGATTGAGATTGACAGCGCGAATGCACGGGAATACTATGCAAACATTGCACGCGCCCATCTGGTCATTATGGATTTTGATGCCGCGACAGACGCTGCGAAACAAGCAGTGGCGCACAGTCCGCGCAATCCTGAAGGGCATCAAATGCTCGCGCAGATCGCCAAGCAGCTTGGAAACTATGAAACCGCTGTTGACAGCCTCAAGCAGGCGATTCGCCTTCGACCGGAAGCAACCGACATCCGCTCTGAACTTGCGGAGGTTTATAAACTTTCGGGGAATCCCCGACAGGCGATTGAGCAGTACTGGCGGTGCTGGGAGTTAAGCGAAAGCGTGAATGATAAACTCGCATTCGTCAAACCGCTCTCTGAGGTATATTACGACCTCGGACGACGGGGTGAATTGGAAGAAAAATTGAAGCAGATGTCGAAAACGAACACGTTTGGTGTAGGTCCTGTGGTTGCGTTGGCGGCACTTTATCAGATGGAGGGAGACTTACCAAGCGCACGTTTCCAACTGGCGCGGGCATTGGATCAGGAGCGTGAAAACTCGGATCTGTTGGCGGAACTCGTCAAAGTCAGCCTTGACCTTGGTGACACCCAAGAGGCGCTCACCTATCAACAGCGACTCGCCAAGGTACAACCCGATCCCATCCATCAGCAGCGACTCGGTGAGTTGCTATTTGATGTCGGACGCGAACAGGAAGCAATTCAAGCGTGGACAAAATTGCTGCACGCCAAGAACCAACCGCTTGAAGCAGAGATTCGGCTCGCGACCTTGTTGATTCGTCACGGACTGCTTGATGAAGCGATTTCTGTTCTTGACCGCGCGGCGGAAAAGATAACGGGGACAGATACCCATATTGCGCTGTATCAGCTCGGTGCAGCGTTGGTTCAGATGAACGAGCTTGACCGCGCACAATCACACTTCCAACGGATTCTGGACATGCCTGAACCCGCTGATAGCGCAACGCAGAACGTCACTGCGAGTTCATCATGGGGTCCCCCTGGAATCAACATACGCAAATTCGATCTCCCGCAAAACCTCATCTGGGATATTCAAGGACAGCCCTTTGGGGGCAGCAGCGGACAGCGATGGATACCGAAGAGTTTTGAGGAGGCGCGAGCAGGCGCGCTTGTGCAGTTGACAACAATCGCACAACAGCAGCGGAAATTGACTGAACTGATTGAACAATTTGAAGCAGAGGCTGACGCAAATCCGAAGAACATCCAGAATCTTGAAACATTGGTGCAGATCTATATCTTGACAGAAAACACCGACAAGACGAAAGAGACTATTGATCGGTTGCTTGCTGTATCCCCGAACGATCCTCTCTATCAAAGTCTGCGATTGAGTCGCACAATGCGGCGGGACGTTGATTACGAAACTTTGAAAAAGTCCCTTGATGAAATAACCGGACTGACATCCGAGGCACGACTCTGGTATGTCGCTCAATACGCTGGCGATTTCTATCGTCGCGGATGGAAAGTAGATGCTGAAAAACTGGCGGTGGAGCTTGAGGAAGCAGAGGTAACCGACCTCCGCACCGGTTCAATGCTGGTGAGTACTCTCGCGCAGATGAACAGGACCGACGCGGCAGAGAGAATTCTGGCACAACTTCCAGTACCAGCACTTTCCACAGGACCCCAAACCTCGACGATGGGGCGACCGACACCTATGCAGCAACAGTGGAACCAATATAGAGGTATCTATCAAAGCCTCGTCAGTGCTTACGTTCGTGCGGAGCAGACAGACAAGGCTGTTGCTCTACTCTGGACATTCTTTGAGCGAACCAAACCCTACGCGGCGAGTGCCCGACGCGTCTCAAACATCGCACGCGCCTCTCACTCCTACAGTGGTTACACACCGCTTCAATCAAGTTACCCATCGCCCACAACTTACTACGATCAGAGCCGTTTGCAGTATCTCCAGCAGGTTTTCAGTCAGTTGTGGATCGCAAATCAGCAGGACGTTTTGTACGCCAAATTACAGGCTGAATTGGATGTCGCGAAAGGCAGGGAACGCATCTATCCCGGTTTAGCGTTGAGTTACTGCTATTGGTGGGAAGGACAGCGCGACAAATCAGAGGAAATCCTATCAGCCTTGCAAAAGGAACTCCCTGATGACCTTACGCTCAAACTCAACACCGTTTTCGTTCTTGTGCAGACGGGACAGCATACGGAGGTGTTAGATTTACTTGAGGGACTTGCTGCGGCAGACCCAAGAAACCGCCATCAATATTATAACCTCACACTCCAACTTGCTGCACATACAGGGGACACCGTCACTGTCCGTGGGTTGGTAACAAAAGTACTGAATTCGCCGATCGGTGTTCGGGAACTGCATCAATTCTCGAAAAAGCTCCAACAGAGTGGGCTTACGCAGTACGCAGTCGCAGTCGCTAAGAAAGCAGCAACGCTGGCAATGTCACAACGCGATCCAAACTTCCTGATAGATTTAGGTCGCCATTTAGAGGATTTAGGGCGCGGCAAGGACGCAGCACTTATTGCTGAACGTGCCCTGCGTTTTGCCAACCAACGCGACCGGTACGGTCAGAGTTTGTATTCATGGCATTTTCAGCAAGCATCACAAATGGTCGGGCGTTCCAAAGCCATACGGGAGCGCGAACCTCAATTGATTGAAGCCGTCCAAAACGACCCGGATTCGTTCCAGGCGCGCGTCAAACTGGCGACCTTCTACGAAAGTACCAATCAACTGAAAAAGGCATCGGACGCGTTTGAGGCAGCACTCGCACTGCGACCTAAGGACAACATGACGCGACAACGGTACGCCCAGATGCTTCAGCGAAGCGGGCAGGCGAAAGACGCTGTTACCCAATACATCATACTTCTCAAAGACAACCCGAATGCAATCGGTTACCAATACTGGGAAGTAATGGAAACCTTCTTCCAGGCAGGCAAGGTTGATGAACTCGTTTCGCTCGCAAAAGAGATGATCGTGCCGTCTGTTGGCAGGAATTTCGGCAACGATTTCGCTCGAAGCGTAGCACGCGAGTGTATGGATAATAACAGAGCCAAAGCGGCGATTGAACTCTATGAAAAGGTTGTTGAGGTCCAACCGAACCAGTACTATACGTATCGCGATTTAGCATCTGCTTACGCTGCTGCTGGTGATCCAGAGAAAGCCATCCAGTTCTTGCGCGAGAAACTGAACACTCTGGATAAGGGACTTACACAAGATTCTTATGCACAAGTCGAAATTGTAAAGAAACTTACCGAGCTTTATAAAACATCAGGTGGAATAGAGACGTTGGTAACGGAATATGAGGCGAAACTCACTGAGAAGCCGGAAGACCCGGCGTTGCTCTACCTCGTTGCCTCAATGAAGATTGCTGCAGGCGATCTCGAAGGGTCAAAAACATTCGTTGACCGACTGCTTGATGATGATGCCGTATCAGTGAACACCCAATGGTTGAACAGTCTCTCGGATGCCTATCGAGCCGCAAATGACCGAAACCGTGAACGCCGCCTGCTTGAGACTGCGATTGCAAAGATGAACCCACAGGATACGTGGGGTCTCTCGGAAAGTTACCAAAAACTCGGCACAGTGTACGCTCGCGAAGACGAGAAGGAGAAAGCACAGGATGCGTTCCGTAAGATGGGAACCCTCCGGCTGTTGCAAGGGAGAGGTTTCTACGAAAAAGAGCAGATAGCGAACACATACATGCAACACGAAATGTTCGATGATGCCGAAGTGATTTTTACCGAAATCATCAATGATTTCTCAACACAACGGTGGACTCGGGAGCAGGCACAGCGGCAGTTGGCGGAGATTAAACGGCGACGCGATGGATCAACAGCGACAACCCGGGTGCCTGAAGAAACGCCAAAGTTCAACGTCGGAATGCAGCGAACGTTGGCACAGCAACATGCACAGCGCGGTGAAGTTAAGAAGGCTGTTGATATTTATGAGCAGATTGCAAAGGTGATGCCTGAAGACCTTGAATCACGGGCACAGCTGGCAAAGCTCTATTCACGCCAAAATAAGCACGATAAAGCGGTTGACATCTGGAGTGCTTTGCTCGAAGCTGACCCAGAGAATACGAAGTATCAGGACGGACTTGTTGATACCTACCGAGATGCCGACAAAACCGATGAAGCACTTGAACTCGCGCAGCAATATATTGCATCGGATCCGGAAAGTAGTGTTCACCATGTCCGGCTTGCTGAACTCTACGCTGCCGACGATCAAGTAGATACGGCTATTGACACCTATAAAAAAGCGATTGAACTCGGGACTGGCGATGGAGAGGCGTATCTCAAGTTGGCGCGGCTCTACCTCCGTAAAGATGACCTTGACGCTGCTGAAAAAGCGTTTGAGGATGCCATTCAACACACAGGTCAAGAATGGGAACGACAGAATATTGAGCGGCAGCTCATGGATCTCTACCGTCGTCAAGGTAAGTTAGAGGAGATGCTAAAGCAGGCAGAGGATGCAGGCACGCTGACGCTTGAAATGCAACAGGAGCGCGCACGAGAGTACCGTAACGCTGGCGAATTGGAAAAAGCGGTCACTACTTACAAGAAAGCGTTGGATATGACCTCCCAAAGCTGGGAGCGAGGTCACCTCGCCAATGAGTTACTACAAGTCTACGCGCAACTCGGTGAAAACGACTTGGCAATGGAACTCTATGAAACGCAGTCTCAGTCCCGCTCGATGGGTATGTCAATCAACCACGGTCCGTCAGGTATCAAAGTCATGTTCGGTGGAGATGAGGCACGCGAAACCTTGATTAATGCCTATAAAAATCAAGGGAAACTTGAAGCGTTGAAGGACATCTTTGAGGGTAAACTTGAAGCGGATGCGGATAATCCGGCGTTGCTTGAGATGATCGCTGAGATTTATCGGAATGACAACAACCACGAAAAGACGGCGGAAGCCTATCAGGTGCTCTGTAAAGCACAACCCAGCAATGTCCGCGGTTTTTACTATGCTGCCGCTGCTCTCTATAAAACGGATCAACCGGATCTGGCGAAAAAATTGATGGATCAAGGGGAAGTCGCGCTTTCAGCGAACAACCGCAGCGGGGATATGTGGTTCCTCGCGGCACTTGCATCTATCTGTCTTGAAGGTGAGATGTATGACGCTGCCATCAAATTCATTGAAGATGCGATCACTGCAAGTGCGAGATACGGTGGTTTCTCGTCCGGTGTCGGGGATTTATATGGTATTCTTGGGAAGAGTTACTTGGGCACGAAACAGTACGAGGAAGCTGCCAATGCGTATCAGCAAATGGTAAACCTCTCCAGACACAATTATGCGCGGGATCGGGCAGAAGCAGCCTTGCGCCGAGTGCATAGGGAAGGGAACCTTTATGAAAAGCAAATTCCCGAACAGTTGCAGCGGGTTGAAAACAATCCCGACGATCCGGATGCCCACTTCGAGCTCGCGCAAACTTATGAGTGGAGCGGTAAAGTTGACGAAGCAATTGCGCAATACGAGAAGGTTGCCGAACTTCAACCTGACAACGCTGAATGGCAGAAAAAAATCGGCGACCTCACTCAAAAATCGCCTCAGGCAGACGAAGCAGCGCGCTTAGCGAAGGCGGGGGCTGCTTATGAAAAAGCGATTGAACTTGAACCGAGTTCATATCAATTCTATAGGGCGTTGGCACAAACGCACGTGAAAGCGGATCGGTTATCCGAGGCAGAGGCGGTATACCGTCGCGCCTTAGATATTTCCCTTGAGGATCACGAATATAGTGGTGCCCTCCGGAGCATCTGGGAGTTTTACGCTGACGCGGAGCAAAAAGACAAGGGCATCGCTGTCCTTGAAGAATTGAAGATAGTTTTTGACGAAAAGGGACGCACAAATGCTACACTACTTGAACTGTTAGGGGATGCCTATAAAGAAGCAGAGGATGTGGAAAAAGCGGACGCTGTATACGCCGAATGGCTGGCGATTCGACAGAAAGAGGTGAATCGGACGCAACGCGAGTGGGACTATCGTTATCTCGCTGATCAGCTTCTGAAAAAGGGCATCATGCCGGAGGTGGCGTTGGAAATCGCTGAGCGCGCCTCGCAAATGCGGAGTGGTTGGGATTTCGCCTTAACGTTGGCGGATGCTTATGTCACGAATGACCGGTATGAGGAAGCACTGCAACAGTTCAAACGCGGTATGAGCAGCATGAGTCAGAGCTACTCAAATATGGGAAGAAGTTTTTGGGCACGCGTTGCTCAAGCAGGTAAAAATGCCAAGGACGAAGAGCGTTACGTTGAAATGGTGAATGAACTGGTAAATCTCCGTTCCAGTAATCCGACAACTAAATTATATGCCGATGTGACACTGGCGCAATTCTATCATGAACGTGATCTCCCTGAAAAGGCAAAAGCGTATATGGATAAAACTGCCTTCATCCCTGAGAATGCGTGGTGGATCATTGGTACGTTTGACAACGCGGACGGAATCGGGTATAATAAGGTTTATATCCCGGAGACCGAGACGCAGTTTGACACAACAGTGGAATATGATGGGGTAGATGAGCAGGTAAGTTGGAAGAAGCAGGCGGATGATGTTTTCGACGGGTTCGTTGATTTGCGAGAAATCTTCGACAAGAATGTCAATTGGAGTACTGCTTACGCTTGGACAATTATGAACTCACCCGACGAGCGGAAAGCCCAGCTCCATTTTGGCAGTGGTGTTCAGGCGAAACTTTGGGTAAACGGCGAAGAGGTCTTCACCCATAGCGACTCTCATAACCTCGCGATGGATCAGGATACCATTCCGATAACGCTCAAGGCAGGTGAAAACAGTATTCTCGTCAAAGTTTGTTGTGAGAACATGTACGGTTTGGGATTCTATTTAAGGCTTACTGACATGGATGGAGAACCTTTTACAGATTTAAAACTCAGTGGGTCGGAGGAGAATTAACTGAAACAGGACTTACGCAATTTTGACTGTAGTTTCTGGTTCTGTTAGATGCGATTTTTGGGAAAACACAGCGTTCTGGTGTCACAAACTAAAAGTTTATGCTACAAAAGAGCAGCATGCGTAAGTCCTATGAAAGAACAGACACACAAGAATTAAAGAAGGAGCAAACTTCATGGACGAAAAATTAATTCTCGAAAAAATTCGGAGCGTCCGCCACCGTCTGAACATTCAAAAGTATTTTCAGACCTTCGCGACGTTCCTCTTCTACGGATTTTTGGCGTGCATTCCCTTAGTTATTGTTGACAGTGTCACATCTTTTAACGTCCCACCCCTCGTTTTTCTCTGGGTGGCACTCGGTGTTGCTGTAGGTGCCTTTGTGGTGCGTCTCATTCGACCTGTGAGTCTCTACGAGACGGCGCGGAGAATTGATACAGATGCCTCCCTCAAGGACCGCGTCGTGAGTGGCTTGGAACAAATTCAGCAGCGGATTGATGAACCTTTGACAGCTCTCCAACTTCAGGATACCTCTAACAGGTTAAAAGCAATACCGGTGAAGCAGGTCGCTCGCTACGTTGTCCCGCGCGAGACGAAATTCATTGTGCTTATCGCTGCTTTTCTCGTTGCCTTTTCATTTGTTGAATTTTTCGCACCCTCAGCGACTTCAACCGAAATTGACTTCTCGCCGCAAATCGCAGCCGAAGCGGACACACTGTTGAAGCGGATTGAGGAAGTGAAGAAGGAAGCGGAACGGGACGAGGATACAGAACTTGAGGAGCTCTTGGAAGAAATTGAGAAAAGAGCATTGGAATTAAAGAAACCGCAGATCGCCCCGAAAGAGGCACTTGCCCGAATGACGGAGTTGAGCGCGCTCTTGAAGACAAAGATTGATCCGCTCAAGATGGCACAGCAGCAAGAACTCATGAAGGGGTTAGGGCAACAGTTCATCGGTAATCCCTACCTCGGCGAATTCGGACACCAGTTGAAACGTGGCGATTATCAACAAGCAGCGACGAAACTTGACGACGTAACCAAAGATTTGCCGAAGTCCGACAAAGAGAAACGTCAAAACCTTTCTGAT
The DNA here is from genome assembly GCA_022821965.1 of Candidatus Poribacteria bacterium. Classification (GTDB taxonomy): domain Bacteria; phylum Poribacteria; class WGA-4E; order WGA-4E; family WGA-3G; genus WGA-3G. The sequence continues at coordinate 14,471 of JAJECN010000042.1, read as the reverse complement.
GCACTCAAACGGGGTGGACAGCACCTCAAAGGGACTGATCTTGATGGACTTGGAGGCGAATTATCAGCGGCAGGCGAAGGGTTAGCTGGTGCCGATATCGAAGGAGCAAGCGTTCGGCTCCGCGCATCGAGCAAAAAAATCCGGGATCTCGCACTCCTCAAAAATCGAAATGTTCGGTTAGCAGAGTTACTTTCCGAATGTGAAGCTTGTAAGGCAGGTATCGCCGGGGCTTGTAGTGCCGCGGGAATTAATAAGGCTACGGGGTTGACACATGCCCTGAGCCTCGGTCCGAGCGATGGAGCGGGTAACAAAACATCGGCGAGTCAACTCGGTCAAGTGACATCTCTTGATTCTGTCTTGAATCTTGAACAGATTACGGGTGTTCAAGGTGAAGGGGCATCGACCATCCAAACCTCTAAGACATCTGCAGAAGGTCAGCAATCCGCTGTGAGTTATAAAGACGCGTACACGAAGTATCAGAAGCTTTCCGAGGATGTCCTCACCCAAGAACAGATTCCATTGGGTTATAAGTTTTACGTGAAACGCTACTTTGAATCGATTAAGCCGAGTAGTAAATAGTTTTCAGTCGTCAGTTGTCAGTTAATCTCTGTAGTGGTAACATTTTCTGCCGCTGCCACAACATATCTCTTAACTAATGACTGAAAACTGGAAACTATACTATAACGTAAGTTGCCACCTATGCATAGACATAGCACCCCTAATGAAGATTAACTATTTAATCGGGTAATTTTTTCCGATGTCCGGTGCGGTTAGGAAACCGCACCTACCGGGCTTGGGAGAGCGTAGAATTACCCAAATATTTTATTAAATTTCATACGGGGTGCGGTTGCTTAGATACGCTGTTTCTATTCTCACTGCGAAGCAATATTACCCCTACGGGGTAGGGAAACACTTGAAGAATCTTCTTGAAATGTTCAAAAACTCATTAGTGGCAACTTGGGTTACTATAGGAGAAACATGTCCGAACACGCCGAACAGAAGTATGAAGAATTCCGTGAGACTTTTCTGGAAATACAGCAAGAAGTTTCCAAACGAATTGTTGGGCAGAAGGAGATCATTGAAGGCGTTCTGATCTGCCTCATGACGGGCGGGCATGCGCTTTTAGAAGGTGTCCCTGGGTTAGGCAAAACCCTGCTGATCCGAACGCTGCACGAGGTGCTGGACCTTAAATTTTCCCGAATTCAGTTCACGCCGGATCTGATGCCAGCCGACATCATCGGTACCACTGTGGTTGCTGAGGATGAAGAGGGACGCAAGTTCTTTGAATTTCAGCCCGGTCCCGTATTTGCCAATCTTATTCTCGCCGACGAAATCAACCGTGCGACCCCTAAGACACAATCCGCTTTATTAGAGGCGATGCAGGAGAAATCGGTGACCGTTGCAGGACAGCAGCGGGAATTGGATCTGCCTTTCTTTGTGATGGCGACACAAAACCCTTTGGAAATGGAAGGTACCTATCCATTACCCGAAGCGCAACTTGATCGCTTCTTTTTCAAACTCAAGGTTGAATACCCAAGCCTTGATGAACTCGATCTCGTTATGGAGCGTACGACGAGACGTGAGATGCCAACTGTTGATAAGGTCTGTGATGGTGCGCAGATTAATATGTTGGAACAGAGTGTCCGCGATATTCTCGTCGCTGAGGACGTGCGTAGGTACGCCTTGAAGTTAGTATTGGGCACACACCCCGAAGCAGAGGACGCGCCAGAACTCACCAAAAAGTATGTCCGCTACGGTTCGAGTCCGCGTGGTGCACAGGCGTTAATTCTCGGCGGGAAGGTCCGGGCGATTCTTGATGGCAGGTACAATGTTGCCCGTGAAGACATTCAAGCTGTTGCCTTGCCAAGCCTGCGGCATCGTCTCATCCTTAGCTTTGAAGGCGAAGCGGAAGGGATCGATCCCGATGACATCATTCAGCATTTGCTAAATGAGATTTAACCTTGTCGCGAGGCAGAAACACGGCGGTTCTATGGTTAAATAACGGAAAAATCGGAGCGAAAACCCAATAGTTAAAAAAAGATGAATGATACACAATCTGCCTTCGACAGCGAATTCCTCAAAAAACTTGAATACCTCTACATCGTCTCCAAAAAGATTTTTGCCGGACGTATCAAAGCAGAGCGGCGGAGTACACGCCGAGGAGTCAGTGTTGAATTTGCTGATTATCGCAACTATACCGCAGGCGACGATTTTCGCTATATTGATTGGAACGCTTTCGCACGTTTGGATGAACTCCTGCTGAAACTCTATGAAGAGCGGGAGGACCTGCACATTTATTTCCTCGTTGATGCGAGCCAATCAATGACCTATGGCGAGTTGCCGAAATTGACTTACGCCAAACGCGTCGCCGCCGCACTCGCCTACATCGGTTTGTCCAACCTCGATCGGATTAGCATTACCGCCTTCAACAACACACGTGTGAATCGACTCCCAACAGAACGTGGCAAGGGTAAAATCTTCACCGTGCTTGATTTTCTTGAGCAGATTAATGGTACCGGCGAAACGGATTTGGAGAACGCCTTCCACAACTTCATTCATACAACCAAACGCCGTGGTCTCGTCGTCCTAATTTCTGACCTCTTTGATCCGAGTGGGTTTGCGAATGGACTGAATGTGTTAAAGTTCCAGAAGCATGAACTCTTCGTAATCCAGGTCATTGATCAGAAAGAGGTCACCCCCGACCTACTCGGTGACTATCATCTCATTGACGTTGAAACGGATCGGCTCCGTCAAGTCACTATCAACGAAAATCATATTAAACGGTATCAAGCACTTTTCCAAAAATATTGCGACGATCTGGATTTATACTGCACACAACGCGAAATCAGCCTTGTACGGACGACGACAGAATCACCCTTTGAGGAGCTCATCCTACGCATTTTCAGGATGGGAGGCTTTGTCTCTTAATAGTTGTCAGTTATCAGTTGTCAGTTACCAGTTAAGACTTGTGGTCGGTACGATAAAACAGACTGCCACAAGCGACTCTTTAACTAAAAACTGAAAGGTTTTCGCAGAAAACCGTACTGACAACTGACAACCATTAAAATATGAATTTCTTATCCCCGACTTCACTTTTTCTATTTGGGTTGGCTGTGCCAATTGTCGCACTGTACATCCTCAGACTGCGTCGGCGACGCGAACCTGTCTCCACACTGATGTTCTGGGAAGAACTTTTCAGAGAGAGACAGACGACCTCACTATTTCAGAGGCTGAAACATCTCCTATCGCTCCTGCTGCAGCTCCTATTTCTGGCACTTTTGGTGCTTGCCGTGGCGCGACCGCAGTTCGCGTTTCTAACGAAGTCGGCTCGGCAGCTGGTATTGATTATTGACCGGTCGGCGAGTATGAACGCCGTTGAGGGTTCCGAGGGACGCACACGGCTGGAATATGCTAAGCAGAGTGCCCTACAAACAGTAGACGGACTCCGTTTCATGGACGAAATGACCGTGATTAGTTCCCATACGCAACCTGTAATTCACAGTCCATTTACCAATCACCAGCGATCGTTGCGAGAGGCGATTAACGCAATCGAGCCAACCGACATCAGCACGGACCTTGAACCAGCATTTGATTTAGCATCCGCAATTGCCCAAACGAAGCCTAATCCCGAAATCGTTATCTTCAGTGATTTCCAGTCTGTTTCCGCATCGTTGCTTGCTAAACTCGATAGTAAAGTAGAACAGGACGAGGATACCGAAGAATCAGACTCAGAAATCAAACACCGTCTGGTCAGGATAGGAGAAGCGAAAAATAATGTCGGTATCACGCAGTTCCGGGTCCGAAAGAGTCTCGTCAACCCTTTTGACTACGAAACGCTTTTGCGCGTCGTCAATGCTTCAGAGGAAGAGAAACAGTTCAACGTTGAACTCTATTTCAAAGAGGACCTCTTTGACGTGCGCCCTTACACGCTTGCCCCGGGCGAAAGCAAATCCGAGATTTTTAGCAACTTCACATTTGAAGGCGGAAAACTCAAAGCCGTTTTGGATATTGATGATGCACTCTCCACCGACAATGTTGCTTATGCGGCACTCCCGAAGCGGGAGCGTATCTCTGTTCTCCTTGTGACAGAGGAAAATCCGTTTCTTGAAAAAGCACTCGCCGTTGATGAGCAACTCGATCTCAACGTTGTCACACCAGCGGTATATGAATCCACTACACCGCTTGAAAGCCATACCTCGGAAGACGAGCGTGCCTATCAGGTTGTCATCTTTGACCGATACAGCCCACCGACCCTTGGCGATGGGAATTACATGTTTATCTATCCACCCGCTGGATCCTCATCTTTAGAGACTTCCGGCACGCAACTAAAATGGGACATTGGGGTATCACTGGAGACACCGATTATCACGGATTGGGAGCGGACACATCCAATTCTGCGGTATGTCCATTTGGAAAATGTTCAGATAGGGGAGGCGTATCAGATTACGCCACCCACGACGGCACAGGTCCTTGCCCGTTCATTCGAGTCGCCTGTGTTGTTTGTTGACGTTGCACCGACCCGAAAAATCGTCTTTGCAGCCATTGATATTCTGCAATCTGATCTGCCGCTTCGCATTGCCTTTCCGGTAATTATTGCCAACACGATTCAGTGGTTTCAACAGCGTACGGGAATCCAAGAATACTATCTCCGAACAGGGGAAGTCTTACAGCAGCGGGTTGAACCGCTAACAGGAGCGGATTCGCTCCAAGACGTGCCAGAAAGTGTAACAATCACAGGACCCGGAGATGAGACATGGGAGATTCTTATTGAACAGAACGAGATACTCTTTGATCAAACACAGCGTGCCGGTTTTTATGAACTGAAACGGACGAATGAATCCCTATCGGAGGCAACCGCGCCTACAGGAGAGAGGGATTCACCATTGGAAGCAGCCGCTTCGGCAGAAGAGAGTAATGGAACTTTGTGGGCTGTTAATCTCGCCGATGAAACAGAGTCCCACATCAAGACAGACGCAGCAATTGAGGATCTGCTCGAAGAGTCGGTGTTACCGAGTGGTGCTGTGCTTTTGCAGTACCCACCGTGGGTTTACTTGGTATTCATCGCTGTCGGATTGAGTGTCGTCGAATGGTTTTTATATCAACGGAGGCGAATCGATTAAGGTAGTAGGAACACGCCGCGTGCCGTACCCCAGCGTCCGCTGAACACTTCCTGCTGAACGGATATATCGGTGCACAACAGCAATACATTCACACCTCAACCGATGAGATTTGCCGAGATTCTGGATACAACTTTTAGTCTCTATCGAGAACATTTTTTGCTATTTCTGGGCATTATTTCCGTCGATTTTTTCGGGAGTTCTGTGGCATATTTGTTAGGCCGTTTCCTCCCTAATTTTTTTCTAAAAGACTTCGTAACAAACCTTGCGAGTATGCCTTTTACACTTGTAAGCATGGGCGGGATAATCGTAGCGACGGCTACAGTCTATTTCGGTGGGCATATTACAAGTCGTGCCGCGTTGAAGCAAGCCGGACATTGGTTCTGGCACATGTTAGCATGTCAGCTCCCATGGGGCTTCGTCTTCGAGATACCGCGCATGGGTTTTGGTTATCTTATAGTTTTTGTAATCGACCTTGAATTCACGTTGCTCCTGTTCGTTTCCGTTTTGTTATCTGTTCCTTTCTCAATTCGCCTTCCCATTCGTTTGGGAGGGATCATCTTTAGTTCAGTGTATCTCGTCCTCCTAAGGCGTGGATTGATGTGGGTCCAGTTCATTCCGGTAGTTCTCGCGCCTTTCTCAGTTTATTTTGCTGTGAGATGGCTGTTCACCACCACAGCTGTTCTGCTTGAAAGGATTCCCATCCGAAGTGCTTTTGGAAGGAGCAGCGAACTGACTCGTGGTAGATGGTGGCGAGTCTGGGGAGGACTAATTTCCTTTTCCGTATTAAGCTTTGCGATCCAGCGTATCATAGAGATCGCAGTTGGATTCATTCTTATCTTAACAAGATTAGTGGGTGCAGCAAGTTCTATGGACATCATCAAATGGTTGGTAATATACACACCGATTGATGTTGACCCACTGTTCTTGACAATTATGATGTGGGTCGGCTTCGTTGTTAGGGCACTTATTTTTCCGATTTGGGTCATCGGCATTACACTTTTGTACTTTGATCTACGGATACGGAAAGAGGGATTTGAGATCGAAGAGGCTGCGGCTACTGTAAATGTCGCGTGAAATAATGGAAGAAGTTCATGACCGTACGGAAATAAAAATATGGAAATTACACGTCCACTTTTACTTTTACTTCTACTTTTCTTACCGGCTCTTTACTACGGTTACCGACGGAGCCTCGTGGATTTGTCACGGACGCAGCGGATCATTAGTCTAATCGTCCGAATCATCATCGTTGTTCTGCTGATTCTGAGCGTTGCTGATGTCCAGTACCTAAAAACCGATAACAAATTGGCGGTTATGTTTTTGGCAGATATTTCGGATAGTATTTCGGACGACGGGTTGACAAAAGCAACGGATTATGTCAACGAGGCACTGAAATCACAAGACGGGAACCAGCAAAGCGGTCTCATCGCATTTACAGACAAGGCAGAGGTCGTTCGGGCGTTGCTGAAAAATGGAGATGAGCCTGACGCGAAATTGGAACTCATTGAAGTCAAGCAGGCATGGCTGGAGACAGATGAGGACGCTGGTGATACAACAAACATCGCGCAGGCGATTGAGACCGCATGGGGAACTTTCCCCGCAAATGCGAATAAACGCATCGTCCTGATTACGGATGGGGTTGAGACACAGGGAGACGCTGTTCACACTGCACTGCGTGGGAAAGATTTCGGCATACAAATCGACACGGTGCCAATATATCCGAGCGATGAACCGGAGGTCATGGTTCAGAGACTTGATATGCCCGCACAGGTCAAACAGGGTGCTCCGTTCAATGTAGAGGTGCTCATCCACAGCAACCATGAAGATGTGGCAGAGATTCGTCTCTTCAAGAACAAATTCGAGGTGGCGAAACAGGAGGCTCGGCTTGAAGAGGGTGAAAATCGGGTAATATTTACAGAGACGGCTATGGACAGCGGCACACTTACTTACGATGCGCTCTGCCGATCCACGAAAGACACGCGCTATGACAACAACCGAGCACTCGGCATCGTTTCGGTTTCCGGTAAACCGAAGGTACTGCTCATCGATGAAAACGAGTCGCAAGCTCGCTATCTGACACGCGCGCTTGAGGATGCCAAAATTCGCGTTGATGTCCGCAACGGATTGGGTGTCCCCAATGAACTCGCTGATTTACAAAACTATGAACTCGTTATTTTCAGCAATGTTCCTGCCAACCGGCTCACCCAAAATCAGATGGAACTCATCCGCACCTATGTCCAAGACCTCGGCGGCGGCTTCATGATGCTCGGTAGCGAAAACAGCTTCGGACTCGGCGGCTACTACAAAACACCAATCGAAACGATTTTGCCTGTCCACACGGATACAGAGAAGAAAAAAGAAACGCCTTCTTTGGCAATTGTCTTGGTTATTGATAAATCTGGAAGTATGGGCGGTATCAAGATTGAGTTAGCAAAAGCGGCAGCGCGTGCCACCGTTGAACTGCTTGGGAAACGTGATAAAATAGGGGTTGTCGCCTTTGACGGTTCCCCGTTCTGGATTGCGGAGATGCATGATGCTTCGGATAAATTGTACCTCTCCGATCAGATTGGTTCAATCACTGCAAGTGGTGGTACGAATCTCTATCCGGCACTTGAACAGGCATATTTCGCCCTAACGGAAACGACTGCGAAGCTCAAGCATGTCATCGTTCTCAGCGATGGACAGTCGCAAGATGGGGACTGGTATGGTATTGCCAGTTCTATGCGGAACGAACGTATCACGATTTCAACGGTCGGCATCGGGAGTGGGGCTGATATGAATCTCCTCGGTAACCTCGCTAACTGGGGCGGTGGACGCGATTACTTCACGCAGGACCCGTATAGCATCCCTCAGATTTTCGCGAAGGAGACTGTTACGGCTTCCAAATCTGCAATCATTGACGAGCCTTTCATTCCACAGCGTATCAAGCCCACTCAGGTCTTGAGCGGAATAGATCTTGAACTTGCACCGTTTCTGCTCGGTTATGTTGCTACGCAACCGCGTCCTACGGCTGAAGTCTTCCTTGTCTCTGACCGAGGCGATCCGCTATTGGCGAGTTGGCAGTACGGCTTGGGAAAATCTGTCGCGTTTACCTCCGATGCCAAAGCACGTTGGGCTTCGGATTGGTTGGATTGGGGTGGTTACGGCAAGTTCTGGACACAGTTGGTGCGCGATACGATGCGAAAGGCGACACTCAGCAATTTTCAGGCGGAAATCAAGAAAGAGAAGGGGATGGCGCATCTCGCCATTGATGCGCTTGATGACGCTGGAGATTTCCTGAACCAACTCGAAAGCGATGTCTCCCTCATTTCGCCTGACCTCAAGAAGAAGCAACTCGCTGTTACACAGACCGCCCCCGGGCGATATGAACTCGATTTTCCGACGCAAGATGTTGGCCCCTATTTCCTGAACGTCATGCAGAAACAGGGTGGTGAAGTCGTCAATACCCAGGTGACCGGCACTGTCGTCTCGTATCCACAGGAATACCTCGTTCACAACGCCGATGACGCGCTTCTTACACAACTCGCGGCGGTGTCGGGAGGGAAGTTTAACGCTTCGGTTGAGGACGCGTTCCGTCCCCCTGAAGAGCAAGTTGGGCTGCGTATCCACCTATGGCGACCGTTCCTTATCACCGCCCTGTTTTTGTTGCTCGTGGATATTGCGTTGCGTCGCGTTGATTTCAAGCGAGGTTAAAATTGATTGACAGGGGTTTGCTGACTGATCAAGCGTCCACACCTCACTGTTTTACAATGCCTCTTTAATTCTACTATGCTATAGTTTGGAGAATTTCTATGGGGTGCCTGACCTGTTTTCAAAGCGTTTCTGATTTTTCTCAACGTTCCTTATGCCAAACCAACTCAGAGAAAAATAAATTCGGATGCACCGATGTGCAACCCCAGCAGGGCGGAATGTCTATAGAAACTATAAACTGGTATTATGAAGAAATTCATGATATAATTTCCCTAATGAATACGAGAGTATAACCAAAATCGCATTTGAAGGAGACTTTAGCGATGATTTACATTCTTGCCGGTTTGAATATCGTTACTCAATTGGCTATTGTAGGGCTGCTGGTGTTTTTATGTTTTCGAACAAGGTCAAAGGGGTTGATACTCATCAGTGCTATTCTACTTACCAGTGGGCTCTTCGATTCAATTTTTACGGTGTTCTTCAATCCATATACGGATTGGTGGGTAGGGCGTGAGGTGAGCAATTGGTTGACGCAAAGCATAAATGTCGGAGGGTTCCCACTGAGGATGGTTGACCTGATAAAACCCTTACTATACAAATCTTTGTGTTTGCTTGGAGTTTTTCTAATCTATAAAGAGTGGCGACTCGGAAAATTTCGCTTCCCACAGTCTAAACACCGAGAAGAACTTACGGTATAATCAAATTGATTAAAAAATATCTTGTGGTAAACGCTCTGCTGGCGAGGTTTTCAACCTCGCCTCTTAAGTACACCGATCAATGATGCCTCAGTTTACTAATGTTAACCACATGATATTGTGGAGATGACAGAATGAGTATTACCCAATTCACGATGGAAGAAGTTCGCTGTTTTAGCGAACGGCAGACGCTTGAAATTCGTCCCCTGACTTTTTTAGTCGGTGAAAACAGTACCGGTAAGACAACGGCACTTGCCTGTTTCCATGTATTAGCAAATTATTTGCGGGGTGATGGTGTAGATTTTAATTCAGATCCCTATTCCATGGGGACCTTCAGAGATATTGTCAGAAATAGTACGGAAAAAGAAAAAACATTTAAGCTTGGATTTGCTGCTAAATATAATAATGAAGATATTGAAGAAACAGTTGAGTTCGTTGAAAAAAAAGCAGGAGTAGAACCAATCGTTAATTCGATAACAATGAAACTCACTGATGGTGAAATTATTGTTCAATCCGAAGACGCAATGGGTAGGAAATTCCGTTTAGATTTCTGTAATAAAAAACAGAATCGGTATAGAATAGCTGGTGATACTGATAGATTGAACGAGTATTCTGCTGTTTTCTTTTTGCCTCCTTTCACACGAGAATCTGAAGATGAAATAGTTTTCAAAAAATATTTTAAGAAAAAGACTTACAAATTGGAGTGCGGCCCGTGGGATATCTTTCGAGACACGTCCGTATTTAGTACATCGCCAGTCCGTTCACGCCCTAAACGAACTTACGATCCGACAAGGGAGTTTGATGATCCAGAAGGCAGCGATGTTCCTATGTATTTAATGCGGATTGAAACCACCGACAAGCAGAATTGGGAAGCATTGAAAACACACTTAGTCGAGTTTGGCAGGAATTCTGGGCTATTTGAAAACATAGATGTAAAAAACTTTGGACACTCCTTGGGTGCGCCATTCCAACTGCAGGTCAAAGTGCGCGGTCCTAAAGCAAATATCACTGATGTCGGCTACGGTGTCAGTCAGATTCTACCAATTTTAGTGCAGATTTTAAATCCCAGTATTTCTAAGAATGCTGGGAATGATCCAATGCAGTCATTTTTTTCTTTATTACAACAGCCTGAAGTTCACTTACATCCAAAAGCACAGGCAGAACTTTCTTCTTTGTTAGTGAAATTGGCTAACAAGGGTGATCAGTCGTTCATTGTTGAAACGCACAGTGACTATATGATTGACCGCGCCCGAATTGAAATTAGAAAGGGAACCATTCGTCCTGAAGATGTGTCTCTAATCTATTTTGAACCAAAAGGGAATATTGTCAAGGTGCATAATATAGGCTTTGATAAGGAGGCAAACCTAACCAGTGTTCCACCCCATTATAGGGATTTTTTCCTGAAGGAGTCTAAACGCCTTATGGGGTTCGAGGATTAAGTTAATGTGTGTGATCTTGGATACAAATACTTTTCATAAATTCAAAAACCCGGACGATGAAGATATGGCACCTGTATGGAAATGGTTGGATAACAGAAACGGCAAAATCGTCTATTCTAATACAGAGAAGTTTGAAAATGAATGGGAGAGAGGCGGAATGAGCCACTTAAGAGACCAGATGATGCGGGCGGGTCAACTCAAATTAGTATCTGAAGGTGTACAGGAAAAAGCGGATGAATTGGAAGGTAAAACCGCATCAAACGACGAGCATATCATTGCTTTGGCTCTGATAGCCGGGGTGAAAGTATTGGTATCTTACCGAGAAGGCGACAGAGATTTGTTTGACGATTTTAGGGATAAGAATTTGGTTGGAGGTAGAGTATATACACGAAAGAGACATGCCCAACGTATGCTAAGACAAGATACCTGCCCTTAAAATGGGTAGTGCGAGGCATGGCGACCTGGCACTACCACACAATCTACCTTTAGGAAGGCATCCACGTCCGTGGTGCAATTCCTTCCACGTGTGTTTTCACATCCACAACCGCCGGTCTTCCCGAATCGAACGCCTGATCCAACGCACTCGCGAGTTCACTCGGTTTGTTGACGGTAATCCCTAAACATCCCATCGATTCTGCCATCTTCGCGAAATCCGCGTCCGGGAACAGCCAGAGTTCATCAGAACCCGCTGTCCGACCACCGTAAACCGATTCAACACCGCCTTGTTCTTGGTTCAACGAGTGGTTATTGTTCACAACGATAACAGCATTAATCCCACATTTCATTGCCGTATCCAGTTCGGTCATGTGGTACCAGATGCCGCCATCTCCGGTGAAACAGAGCACAGGTCTGTCGGGTTGTGCACACTTCGCGCCCATCGCCGCGGGGACACCCCATCCCAGCGAACCTGAGCAACGTATGAAGCTCTGATCGGGATGTTTGAAGTCTATCATAGTGCCGGTCCAGATACCTGAATGCCCCGTGTCGGACACAAGAATCGCGTCTGACGGCAGATAATCTGTCAGTTCACGACAGAGACGTTCCGGTAGCATTGGAAGCCGTTCCGAATCCACTTTTTCGCTGACGCTTTCTCTCCAGTTTTTCACCAATTCTTGCACACGATTGACCCATTCGGTGCGCGGTGTAGCGGTTTCTGCGGCTTCAAGCATCCGTCGCAACGTATTCCGCACGTCTCCCTGCATCCCCAACTGAATTGGATAATTCCGTCCGAGTTCATCTGGGTTAATATCGAGTTGTATAATCGGTGTCCCTTGTGGCGGGATCTTGTATCCGTTGGTTACCTGTCCGCCGGTGTGGCTGCCGATAAAGAAAACGAGATCTGCTTCGCATACCGCTTGATTGGCGCATGCCCGCGAGTATGAACCGGGAGTTCCGACTGCCAGCGGATGATCGCTGGGAAACATCGCCTTGGCATTCAGAGAGGTCGCTACCGGAATTGAGAGTTTTTCTGCCAGTGCTACGAGTTCTGCGCGTGCGTCTGAAGCCGTTACGCCACCACCCGCCACAATGATAGGTCTTTTCGCGTTGGAGAGGCGTTCGAGAGCCTCCGTTACCTTTTCTGCTTCTGCTTCCGGTCGGAACGGCGGGAGTTGGGTAAACGCCTCTTCAATGATGACCTCAAGTTCGCCTTCCCGATCAATAACCGACGATCCTGCGATGCCTTCAAAGTCGAGGTGCGCGGGTCCCGGTGTTCCTGTGGTCGCAGCACGGAAGGCTTGGCGTAAATAGAAGGGCAGCTGCTCCGGTGTCGCGACATAAGCACTATATTTCGTAACAGCGGAAAACGGATTAACGTGGTCTACCTCTTGATAGGCGTGCCGTTGCTGATTAATTTGATTTTCCTTACCTGTGAGCGCAATTACCGGTGAGCAGGCAAGATAGGCATCTTGTAACCCGGCGGCGAGGTTCACTGCTCCGACAGATTGTGCCATACAGAGACTGGGGGCGCGGTTCACGCGAGTGTACGCATCCGCCATATACGCTGCTGCTTTCTCGCCATGTGTCTGAACTCGCTTAATCCCAAGATTTTCCATCTCCATTAAAGCCCGCGGTCCAATATACGGCATAAAAAAAACGTGGGTAATCCCATACCCGTGAACGGTTTCAGCAATAAATTTAGCACCTGTCATTTTCGGCATAATTCTTTATCCTCTTTCTGGTCCTGTTTGTCAACGCCAGGGTCCCCATAACGACTGGCGTATGGGTCAAGCTTGCTCTACAAAAAGCGCGCCACCTCACTTTATAAATAAAGAGGCTACTCCTGCTTCACTCGGCTCCACACTGTTGTTAGTAAATGCATCTGTGATGCAACGGAGAGTGCAAACGCCGGGTCAAACCAGTCCCCTACAGCGTGCCAAAATTTTGGATTTGTGAGGCGTTTCGGCGGAACATCGCCATTCAATTCAATCTTATAGATTTGCAACTGATTATTATCCTTGGTGCGGTGATTATAAAGGAGCACATCCCCCTGCGGCGACCAGATCGGCGAGGTTGCCACCCCTTCTTGAATAACCTGTTGTAGTCCTGTTCCATCGCGGTTTATTATATAAATTGTCTCGGCATTGACGAAATCTACTAACGGTACCTGATGGATCCAGGAAAACGCGATCTTGCCACCCGCAGGGGACCAGGCTGGAGATGTCATCCACGAAGGTTTGACCGGTTTGGGAAAGAAAATTTTCTGTTTACGCGTGTTAACATCCAGAACAGTAATCTGCATGCGTTTGGGCCATCCGGTGAGAAACGCTATCTCCTCTCCATCGGGCGACCAGTCAGGACTGCTACCAAAGGCGACTTTCTCTTCCTTTTTGCCATCTATAGTGGCGATATAAACGAACGCGCCATCGGGCTCTCGCCGCCTGTAGGCAATCTGTTTTCCGTCCGGTGACCAAGTCGCTTGGGTGCGATCCGCACGCTTCCCAAATACCTTCTGCACGTTTGAACCATCCGGATCCATGAGATACAAATCCCGCACCCCTCCTCGATCTGAGGAAAAAAGTATCTGATCTCCTGTCGGCGACCAGGCCGGCCAGCCATCAAGTGCTTTGTGCTGAGTGATGTTGATCTGATCGCGTCCATCAGGATTCATCAGATAGATGTCCCGATTCTCTTCACGATATGCTGAAAAAACAATCTTAGGAGTATCAGGTGCTTTTGCCCACAGACAAGAAGTGCCAGTGCACACAAAGGTCATGCTTATCAGACAATACAGCGTAAACAATTTATACTTCACGAGAAGTTCCTCTAACTGCAATACCGGATGTTAACAAAAACCTAAAACAGCTCAAAAGCATTATTCCGATAAATCTCGTCCCTTTTTCATTTAAGGATACGCTAACTATCAGGATCTGTCAAGAAAAAAGATGCCGTTGGGTGTGTAAATATTTTGGCAGGGGGTATTGAGTGATATGTGTTGAAAGAGAAGCGGAAAAGGGGTATCCTTTCCTAAGAACAACAAAGCCTTAACTTTTTATAGGAGAGGATACCTAATGGATATTTTATCAGTTGTC
>JAJECN010000002.1 GCA_022821965.1 Candidatus Poribacteria bacterium | reverse complement strand
TGGCAAGATACTTATCGAAGACTTGCCATTAGCTACGATAAACTTAGAGAAACGCGTTTAGGATTTCGGTATCTCGCATATTCTATGATTAACTTTCGCACGACTTTCAACCATTCTTAGCGCGTACTCGCTATGAGTTCATAATTAGTCGTTTGACATGATTTCATCCAGACCCCAGATGAGAACTGTGCCATCTGAACTCCCACTGGCAAGTGCTTTATCTCTCGCGGATGCTGTTCCAGCAAGTGCTTTGTCTCCCAAGAACGCCACCGCTCTGATTTCGGCTGCATGCCTTGTAAGTGAGTGAAGGTGCTGCCCAGTCGCAACGTCCCACAACCGAACCGTCTTATCTGTACTCCCACTGGCAAGGAGCTTGCCGTTCACAGAGAAATCCATAGCAGTGATTCCTCCGGCATGTCCTGTAAGCGTATGTAGAAGTTTAGTAGGATCAGTGTCTTCTATATCCCATAAGTCTTCTATATTCCATAACTGGATCGTTTTGTCTGCACTCCCTGTCACAACGGTTTTCCCACTTGCATAGAGGGCTAACACATTAACCGAATCTGTGTGTTCAGTTGAAATAAATCCACTGTGTCCTCCCTGGTAAATTCCAGTGAGGCGAACGAAACCTCCGTCAACTTTTCGACCAGCCTTGGAAAAAGCCTTAACTATAGCTTCGTCGGAGAAGCTGTCAAACGCCCTGGCGGAGGTTTCACCACCAAAGGAAAACGCTGTCGCCGTAAACACATCCGTAGGCATGTAGGCCATTTTGGCATCCTCTCCACCATCAATTGAATGCCATGAGCAAATTGCTCCGTCTTCGTTGCTAGCACTCCAAAACTTTTCACCATTGGGAGTAAACGCGACAGCATTGACAGGTCCCGTATGCTCTTCCCGGGTCCGTATGAGTTCTCCGGTGTCTGCATTCCATAAGCTTACCGTCTCGTCCGAACTCCCACTCACCAAAAGTTTGCTATTCGGAGAAAAAGCAACCGCTAACACCGAATCAGTATGTCCGACAAATACCATTATTTCTTCATACGTGTCCGCATCATAGATGTGGATATTGTTTGCTGCTGCAATAGCAATCCGATTTGCAGAACGGGAGTAGGTTATAGCGTTAACAGGACCTTCACCCACATTTATTTCGGCTATGGCACCTGTGGGTAAATTCTGAGCGAAAGTGTTTATTTGAAACGTAACAAGGGTGAAGAGTAGAATAAGTTTTACTAATCTGGTCATTTTCATTTCTCCTACCTTTTTGAGGACGTAGCAAACCAAAGAGGTTGCGCGGTAGGCACAAGACCTACCTCTACAAGTATAACAAACACCCTATCGGGTGCAAAGAAACATTTTTTATAGAAAACCTTGTGTTCAAATGTATAGAATCTGTTAGGTAGCAACTTAGGTTATGAAGTACTAAATGGCTTTTGTGGTGTCGATTAATTATCTGAGTGACGATGTAGCACAATGCCTCCTTGCCCAACGACCCACAGTGTATCTGCATCTTTAACACGTGTAATAGCATACAAGTCATTGTCAACGCCGGTATGCTCTCGTTTCCACGTTTCACCGCCATCTGTCGAATGAATGATAGTCCCAGCGGCACCGACTGCGTAGAGTTCCTGTTCAGAGAGTGCCAAAATATCGTAAAGCGTTTCCGACATACCGCTCAACTTTGACTCCCAAGTAAATCCGCCGTCAGTGGTGGATAAGATAATTCCCGCGCGTCCGACTGCCCAGCCTTTTCTTTTCGTGATGAACGACACGCCGTAAAGGTCGTAGCCTGCGTGCGTTTCGTGGAATTTCCAATATTCGCCACCGTTGACGGTTCGCTGGATGACCCCATTGGTTCCAACCGCCCAACCGAGCGGTGCAAATTTCATATCAATGCCTGTAAGGTTTTTACCGGTTGACGTGCGCTGAAATTTCCAAATCGGACCGCCGTCCAGATTGTGAAGAATATCTCCATTCTCACCGACAGCCCACCCTTCAGAAAAATTGCCGAAGGCAACCTCATTTATGGATATGTCAAAGCCGGGCGGAAGTTCTTGGTTGTTTTCTGTTAACCAGTCTTCACCGTTCGCTGTGTAAAGCATGCCACCGTCGCGCTCCATCGCCCATCCCCATTTTGGCTCAAGACTGATGAAGTGGACATCGACGATGCGGTCAGTCGTGCTGCTCTCCAAACGCTTCCAATTTTCTCCACCGTCCTCTGTTGACAGCAGAACACCGTTATCTCCCGCAACCCAACCGTTTTGCTCGTCGAGAAACATCACATCTCGGAAGTTATCGGGTGCTTCGCCAAATTGATGGTGCCAGGTCTTGCCGCCATCTGTGGTGGCGTAAATCTGTCCGCCGGATTTTTGTGCCGTCTCAGTCCCACCAGAGTCGGCTCGATGCACATCCCTTTCGTAAATCCGCTCCGCACCGACAGCCCAGCCGTGTCCATCTGCAAGGAAATAAGCATTGGTAATCTGGGTCAAGAGTGGGTCGGATTGTTCGTGTGCCATTCGATCTACCCAACTTTCGGGTTCATTGTTCTCAGTTTCGCCTCTGGACGAGGTATGGAGTAGCTTCCAGTTTTTACCTTGGTTCTGTGTGGTGAGAATCATCCCATCAATACCAATTCCCCATGCTTCGGCGTGATTTCGGAATTTCACGGTTTGCAGCTGGAGCCCCAAGGACGTTCCCTTAATCTCTCGTTCTGCTTCCAAATCCCGTTTCCAGTTCTCTCCGCCGTCGGTGGTAAGCAGCGAGGTCCCGTTTCCCATCACCACCCATCCCGATGTGGCATCCAGGAAATGGACACCGATGCAACGGTTATGGGTTCTGGCTTGAATCTCCCAATAGTCCCCACCGTCAACCGTGTGCAGAATCAATCCGCCAGTCCGGCGTTGTGGCGCGACTGCCCAACCCTCTTTGCTATTAATAAAATGCAAGTCCGTAATTGACTGCTGTGTTGCGCCGGTTTGCTGAGGGGTCCAAGTTTCGCCGCCGTTGGTCGTACGCAGGATCTGTCCTCTATCAACGCCGATCCATCCTTGTTTTGGGTTAATGAAGTGAATGGCACGAATACTGCCGTAGGATCGCGCCCCTGAATGTGAAGAATTCAGGTCTTCTTCGCGGATAACCTGCCAAGCCTTGCCACCGTTTCCGGTTCGTAGGAGTACACCTTGTCCACCAATCCAACCGTGGTTTTCATCAACGAAAACAATGCGCTGTAATGCTTCTGTCACGCCACTCTGCTGCAGCTGCCATGTTTTGCCACCGTTTGTGGTGTGCAAAATGGTACCGTTACCACCGACTGCCCATCCCACCTGCGTAGATAGGAAGTAGGTATCGGTGAAATGGGTTTGCAAAGCCCCTTGACGCACAATCTCCCAGTGAGATTCAATCGGTTCAATCGGTTTTTCATCAATCTCTATGTCTTGCGCAGCCGGAGGCAATTCGACAATGAACTGCTCCGTGTCTACAGAGTAGCGCATTGCGATGCCACCTTCACCCACAACGAGGATACCATCGGGAGAAAGTGAGAAACTATAGAGATCGTTGGACGTGCCGCTTTTCTGCAATTCCCACGTCATACCCCCATTGATAGTCGTCAAAATGACACCTTCATCGCCGACAATTAACCCGTGATTTGCATCGGCAAAGTAGACCTTGTTCAGATTTGCTTGCGTTCCACTCCGCTGGAACTTCCACGTTTTTCCACCATCGAATGTATGTAGAATCTCACCGAATTGCCCGACCACCCAACCGATATGTCGGTCAATAAAGTAAGCGGCATAGAGTTCGTTGTAACTGTTGCTGTTCTGTCGTTTCCACGTCAATCCACCATCTGTGGTATGAAAAACGATACCGGGCCAACCGACCACCCAACCCTCTGTGTCGTTGAGGAAAAAGATGCCTTTAATCATCTCGTGGAAGTAGCGGGGTGCTTGCTGTGTCCACGTTTCGCCACCGTCTGTTGTATGGAGCACAGTCCCTAAATCTCCAACAATCCACCCCTTTTTCGGATTGATGAAATGGAGCGCATTGAGCGTGTACCACCATCCGCTGGTTTGCCGTTCCCACGTCTGCCCTGCATCGGTTGTGTGGAGGATAAGTCCACCATCGCCAACCGCCCAACCCTCTTTGTCAGTGACAAAAGATAAATTACGGATGCGGTGCCACGTGTCCATCTCAATGTTCGTCCAGGTCTTGCCACTGTCGTTACTCGTTGCAATTGTGCCCTTCTCTCCGACAGCAACTGCCCGGTCTGCATCCGCAAACGCGACGCTCTGCAGGTCATCGGCTGTCGTGCCACTTTTCATGTCCCACGTTACCCCACCATCAATAGAATGTAGGAGCGTGCCGTTCCAACCGACTGCCCATGCCTCTTTAGGACTTGTGAAGTGAACCCCCATCAAATCGTTCTTCGTTGGGGTTTCTGATAATCTCCAATTGTCTCCACCATCTTCAGTTCGGGTGATAAATCCACCGTGTGCGACCGCCACACCGTAGTCATCATCAATAAAATGGAAGTCATTGACGGGCGGACGCACATGTCCATAAACCGGTGGAAGTCGGCTATCTTGTCCTCGCCATTCTGTGCCGCCATTAGTTGTGTGGAAAATGGTGCCGTCTGTGCCACCGATCCATCCGTTGAAAGGGTTCGTAAAAAATACCGTATGGAAGTTGCAAACCGTTGTTGTTTGATCTTCTCTCACGAAGTTATCCTGTCTACGCCAGGTCTGACTGCCGTCTGTGGTCACAAAGATTCGATCGTAGTCTCCAACGATCCACCCGCGCTGCTTGTCTATGAACCAGATACCGCCGAGTCCGAATCCACCCGTTGCTTTTTGATGATGCCATGTTTTTCCATCATTTTGTGTATGTAGCAGCCCATTCTGTCCAGCGATCCATCCCGTTTTTGAATTCGTGAAAAAGACATCCATAAGCAGCGCGTGCGCTTGATTCTTTTGCAGGGTCCAGTGTCGCCCACCGTCATCAGTAATAGCGATTAACCCCTTATCGCCAACTGCCCAACCGTTACGGAGATTTGTGAAATAAACCGCTTTGAAATCCTCATGCGTGTTCACCGTCTGTTTTTCCCAACTCACACCCCCGTCAGCCGTATGGAGGATCCATCCCTGATGCCCTACAATCCATCCGTGTTTGGCATCGGCAAAGTAGATATCCGTGAAATGGGTTTGCCAGTCCGCTATGCGAGTAATCTCCTTTTTTACACAACCGGTGAACAGGAAAAGAATCCCAAAAAGAGTTGCTATCGAGAAACAAGTGATGTATTGAAAAATCTTTTTCATCTGTTTATCTCCTTCGTTGATTTTACTGCGTTCGAGAGTTCGGGATTACAACGGGATCGAGTAATATTGGAGATTTTTGAGAGGGTGAATAAACTCCGACTGCGGCACCAGCATCCGTAGCGAACCAGATTTTACCACGGCTGTCTTCAAATACCGACCAAACACGGTTGCTCGGTAGACCGTCGTCTGTACTAATGTTTTGGAACGTCTCACCGTTATACACACTCACACCAACACCGACTTCAGGGATTGGCACACTATCGGCGGCTTCGTGAACGTCAATCGTTAGCGGTAGTTTTTTACTACCTGCGAACCAGAGGTTGCCGTTGGTATCTCGCAGGATGCTTTCAACCTTATTCATCGGAAGTTCTTCACTTTGTGGAAAGTGAACTAATTCTTTGCCATCATAGCGACGGATGCCAGTATATTCGTCACCTACGCTTTCTTGGGTAATCCAGAGATTATCCTGTGCATCAAACTGTAGGTTTGTCACCTTTCCGCTTTGCGACTGTCCCATCTCCTTGAAAGTGTTTAAATTTACATCAAGGTACCGGGAATCAGACGTTTGGACATTGTAATAGGTAATGCCGGCGGTACTGCCGAACCAGAGATTTCCCGCTGTATCCTGTGCGATGGCTGTAACTTCATTCCACCAATGGGGTAGGACCTCCATCCCTATGGGTCCGTTGAGGCTAATACTGCTAAACTTTTCACCATCGTAGCGATTCACACCCGACGATGTCGCGAACCAAAGCGTCCCTGTTTTGTCCTCAAACATGTCATTAATGGTACCGTGATCGTCTATGGTAAACGTCCGAAACGCCTGTCCATCATAGCGACTCACACTTTTTAAAGGAGTAGATGCCCGTGTTTTCATCGTCGTTTCGTCATGTAGGGTATTAGCGAGTTCGCTTAATGGCATATTCATATACGACGTATCTATAAACTTCGGTCTATTCAGCGCATTTGAGAGCATCCCATCCCCAAACCAGAGCATGCCCTGCCGGTCTTCAAAGATAAGACCTGTCGTGTTCCGTGATAATCCATCTTCCATTGTGAAGGTTTGGAAGTTGTCTCCGTCATAACGTGTGATACCGTCGGCTGTGCCAAACCATAGCGCACCTTGACTGTCTTCAAAGATAGTGAGCACAGTATTGGATGCTAAACCATCTGCTTGGGTGATTGTTTTTTCTATAAGAAGTCTGCCAGCATCGCTGGATGAGGGCTGCATGCCAGTGCCATTGCTCTTACTTGGACGAGAGGTCCGTCCGATCTGATTCCGAACATTGGGTTTAGCATCCGTATCAAGAACGATGTCAGTATCAATGATTTCAATAGTAGGTTCAGACCTCGCTTCAAAACTATACGGTTTCTGAAAACGGGAAAGATATTGATTACTGACACCCAGCATCAACAGAATTACGACCGCGGCACTCCCAAGAGCTGCCCAAGGTAACACAGGTTTCCCACTCGGAGGAGATACCGGGGTTATATCAGCAACCTGCCGCATGATACGCGCTGTCAAATCAGCGGGTAATTCAAAGCCGCCGAGCACTTCACTCACCAAGGATTCTGACGCTTTTAAACGTTCTCGTCCGCGGTGAAGCCGTCCCTTAATTGCACTCACCGACACACCTAAGTATTTGCTAATTTCCTTAGCTGTCATCTCGCCGAGATAGTGGAGTGTCATCACTGTGCGTTCGCTCTCTGGCAGTTTTTCCAAAAGCTTTTTGACGACTTCAGAACGGTGTTCCGCGGCTTCTGTCTCGCGCCGCTCCGACATATAATGTTGATACGAGGATTCCTCTACCTCTACCATAGGTGTGCCCTCCAAAGATGGCATCGTGGATTTACGCCTTTGAAGCCAATTAAGGCAAAGTCGATTTGCTATAACATACAGCCAGCCAGAAAAACATTTCGGATCCTTTAAAGTCCCGAGCTTTTTGTAGACCTGGATGAAAGTATCTTGCGTGATTTCTTCGGCATGGTGAAAATCACCAACCTTCCGCCAGATGAGGGCGTGAACACCCTTTTGATGCTTTTCAACTAAGGTGCTGAATGCCGAATCGTCGCCTGACAGAACCCTATAAATCAATTGAACATCATTTTCTAACATCAGAAACCCTCAAAATAAACGAGTAAATCAGCACACATTTATGTTCTCCACAGATTAGATCCGCGGAGATGCCAAATACGCAAACTTTATTTCCAACTCTGCTTTATATTAAAGACACATTTTTAAAGCGAAAGGGTACATAATTTAAAAAAATGCGAAAAATTACTCGAATTTCCAACTTCACTTTATATTAAAGACACATTTTTAAGAGGAAAGGGTACATAATATAATTTGATGTTATGCAAATGAAAAAAAAATCGTGCGGAGAAGTATGTGTATCTTACATGCCTCCGCACGATTTTTAAAAACTTATACCATTTCTCAAAGTTTATATCGCATTAACCGCCCTTTAGTGCACAGACTAACAGTCTATGCTACAAGGGAACACAACCTATGAAGTTTATGCTACAATTTCAATCAGAAATGGTATTATGAGATAAACAAATGTCGGTTAACGCTTAGGGTGCCGCAGCACAACGCCTCCCTGTCCAGCGACCCACAGTGTCTCCCCATCTTCGACACGTGTGATGGTATACAGGTCATTATCAACGCCGGTATGCTCCCGTTTCCACGTTTCACCGCCATCTGTAGAGTGAATAATAGTGCCATCAGCACCGACGGCGTAGATTTCCTGTTCAGAGAGTGCCAGAATATCGTAAAGCGTTTCTGACACCTTGTTCAATTTCGACTCCCAAGTGAAGCCACCGTCAGAGGTGGATAGGATAACCCCCGCGCGTCCGACTGCCCATCCTTTTCGTTTCGTGATAAACGATACGGCATGAAGGTCGTAGCCTGTGTGTGTCTCGTGGAACTTCCAGTATTCACCGCCGTTGACGGTTCTCTGAATAATGCCGTTGCTTCCGACCGCCCAACCGACGGGTGCGAATTTCATATCAATACTTGCGAGGGTTTTGCCGGTTGATGTGCGCTGCAGCTGCCAAATCGGGCCGCCGTCCAAATTGTGGATAATCTCTCCATTCTCACCAACAGCCCACCCT
The DNA here is from genome assembly GCA_022821965.1 of Candidatus Poribacteria bacterium. Lineage (GTDB taxonomy): Bacteria > Poribacteria > WGA-4E > WGA-4E > WGA-3G > WGA-3G. The sequence continues at coordinate 237,476 of JAJECN010000002.1, read as the reverse complement.
TCAGAGAACTTACCGAAGGCAACCTCATTTATAGAGAGAGGAGGTGGTTCGCGCTTTGGAAGTTCTTGGCTGTCATCTATTGACCAGTCATCCCCATCGGTGGTGTAAAGCAAAGTTCCATCCCGTATCATTGCCCAGCCCCATTTCGGTTCAAGACTGATGAAGTGAACATCAACGATGCGGTCCATTGTGTTGGTCCGCAACCGCTTCCAATTTTCCCCGCCATCTTCTGTTGATAGCAAGACTCCGTTATCTCCAGCAATCCAACCGTGTTGTTCATCAAGAAATTGCACATCACGGAAGTTATCAAGGGGTTCACCGAGTTGGTGCTGCCAAGTCTTCCCGCCATCTGTCGTGGCGTAAATCTGCCCCGTAGATGCCCCTGCTTCATCGGAACCACCAATATCAGCCCTGGCCCAGTCCCTGTCATAAATCTGTTCCCCAGAGACTACCCAACCGTGCCCATCGGGCAAAAGATGGGCGTTGGTAATTTGGAATGAGAATCCGAAGGGACGTTCTGCTGCCATTCCCGCCATTCTATCTATCCAACTTTCCGATTCACCGTTTGTAGCTTCCCTCTCATAGACCTCATACACGGAATTCATTGTTTCCCAACTCTTACCTTGGTTTTGGGTTGTAAGAATTGCACCCTGTCCGTCATCAATTGCCCAAGCCTCAGTGTGATTACGGAATTTCACGGTTTGCAGCTGGATATCCAAATTCGTTCCTTTAATGTCTTGCTCTACTTCCAAATCCCGTTTCCAATTCTCTCCGCCATCTGTGGTGAGAAGTGAGGTTCCGTCTTCCAGTACCACCCAACCCGATGTGGCATTCAGAAAATGGACACCACTGCCCCGCTGATGGGTTGTGGCTTGGATTTCCCAGTAATCACCCCCGTCAACTGTGTGCAGGATAAATCCGCCAGTTCGTCGTTGTGGCGCAATTGCCCATCCTTCTTGACTGTTGATAAAATGTAGGTGTGTAATCGGTTGCTGAGTTGTCCCTGTTTGCTGAAGCGTCCAGGTTTTACCACCATCGCTTGTACGTAGGATTTGTCCTCTATCAACGCCGATCCATCCCTCTTTCGGATTGACGAAGTGTATCGCACGAATATTGTAGAGGTTTTTCAACCCTTCATGGATAACTTGCCATGTCTTACCGCCATTTTCGGTTCGTAGGAACACACCTTGACCGGTAATCCAACCGTGGTTTTGATCAATAAAGACAATTCGCTGCAGCTCTTCGGTCACACTGCTCTGCTGTGGCTGCCACGTGATGCCCCCGTCTGTGGTCCGTAAAATAGTGCCATCGTCGCCGACTGCCCACCCCTCCTGTGCAGACAGAAAGTAGGTATCGGTGAATTTAGTCTGCCAACTTCCTTGACGGACAATTTCCCAATGGTATTCAATCGGTTCAATCGGTTCCTCAACTGTTTCCATTTCTTGTGCAGTCGGCGGTAATTCAACAATGAACTGCTCCGTATCCACAGAGTAACGCATCGCAATGCCACCTTCACCGACAAGGAGGATACCGTCAGGGGAAAGCGAGAAGCTATAGAGATCGTTGGACGTGCCACTCTTCTGTGATTCCCATGTTATGCCGCCGTTGGTAGTCGTCAAAATGACACCTTCATCGCCAACAATTAACCCGTGGTTCGCATCGGCAAAGTAGACTTTGTTCAGATTCGCTCGTGTTCCACTCCGCTGGAACTTCCACGTTTTTCCACCATCAAGTGTGTGTATAATCTCACCAAATTGTCCGACCACCCAACCGGTATGTTGATTGATAAAGTAGGCGGCGTAGAGTTCGGTATAACTGTTGCTGTTCTGTCGTTTCCACGTCAATCCACCATCTGTGGTATGAAAAATGATACCGGGCCAACCGACAACCCACCCCTCTGTGTCGTTGAGAAAAAAGATGCCTTTAATCATCTCGTGGAAATAACGGGGTGCTTGCTGTGTCCACGTTTCACCACCGTCTGTTGTATGGAGCACAGTCCCTAAATCGCCAACGATCCACCCCTTTTTCGGGTTGATGAAGTGGAGCGCATTGAGCGTGTACCACCATCCGCTGGTTTGTCGTTCCCACGTCTGACCGGCATCGGTTGTGTGGAGGATGAGTCCGCCGTCGCCAACCGCCCAACCTTCTTTGTCAGTGACAAAAGATAAATTACGGATGCGGTGCCACGTGTCCATCTCAATGTTCGTCCAGGTCTTGCCACTGTCGTTACTCGTTGCAATTGTGCCCTTCTCTCCGACAGCGACCGCCCGGTCTGCATCCGCAAACGCGACACTCTGCAGGTCATCGGCTGTCGTGCCACTTCTTATATTCCATGTCATCCCGCCATCGGTCGAGTGTAGGAGTGTGCCATTCCAACCGACTGCCCATGCTTCTTTAGAAGTCGCAAAATGAACACCCATCAAGTCATTTTTGGTTTGGTTTTCTGTTAATTTCCAGTTCTCCCCGCCATCCTCGGTTCGGATGATAAACCCACCCTGAGCAACCGCCACGCCGTAATCATCGTCAATGAAATGAAAATCATAGACGGTTGGACGGACATGTCCATAAATCGTTGGGAGTCGACTGTATTGGGTTTGCCATTCTGTTCCACCGTTAGTCGTATGGAAAATGGTGCCGTCTGTGCCGCCGCTCCACCCCTTATAAGGGTTCGCAAAAAATACCGTATGGAGGTTGCAAACCTCCGATGTATCGTGTTCCATTCTCGCAAGCTGATCCTGTCTATGCCAAGTTTGACTGCCGTCTCTGGTAACAAATATCCTGTCATAATCTCCGGCGATCCACCCGCGGTGCTTGTCTACAAAGTGGATGCCACCGAGTCCGAATTCGCTCGCTTCCTGATGATGCCATGTTTTTCCACCGTTTTTTGTGTATACCAGCCCATCTTGTCCGGCAATCCAACCTGTCTTTGAGTTGAGAAAAAAGACATCTATAAATAGCGTAGGAACCGCGCTTTTTTGTAAAGTCCAATGCCGTCCACCGTCATCAGTCGTGGCGATTAACCCTTTGTCGCCAACTGCCCAACCGTTGCGGCGATTTGTAAAGTAGACGGCTTTGAAATCCTCATTGGTGTTCACCGTCTGTTTTTCCCAACTCACACCGCCGTCAGCGGTATGAAGAATCCATCCCTGATGTCCTACAATCCATCCGTGCTTGGCATCCGTAAAGTGGATGTCCATAAAGTGAGTTTCCCAATCCGCTTGGCGAGTAATCTCCTTTTTTACACAACCGGTGAATAGGAAAAGAATTCCAAAAAGAGTTGCTATCAAGAAACAAGTAAAAATCTTTTTCATCGGTTTGATCTCCTTGGTTGATACTTCTATGTTGAGAAAGACTGAAGGGTTTTCATATTTTCAATTAATTGTCTGCATTTTGAGAGGGTAGATAAACCCCAACTGCGGCACCAGCATCCGTAGCGAACCAGAGTTTGCCACTGCTATCCTCAAATACCGACCAGACCCGGTTACTCGGTAGACCGTCGTCCGTATCAAAGTTTTGGAACCTCTCACCGTTATAGACGCTCACACCAGCACTGACGACATTGTAAACCATGCTAACGCTTTCCTCGGTTTCGTTTATCGTCGGTGGTAGATTCTTAACGCCGGTAAACCAGAGGTTGCCGCTGCTATCCTGCATGATGTTGTCAACGCTATTCATTGGAAGTGCTTCACTTTGTGAAAAGGTCGTCAGTTTCTTGCCATCGTATCGACGAATACCGCTGTTTTCCTTGTCCATACCATCCCGGCTCATCCAGAGGTTTTCCTTCGCGTCAAACTGCAAATCTGTTATGTTTGCTGTTGGTGCATCCCCCATCTCTTGGAAAAGGGTGAAGTCCTCGTCGATAGCAAAATGACGGAAACCGGTTGTTGGGAGGTTGTAATAGGTAATACCGGCAGTGCTTCCAAACCAAAAATTTCCTGCTGTATCCTGTGCAATCGCTGTAATTTCGTCCCACCGATCCGGTAATACTTGCATCCCCATCGGTCCGTTCATGGTGATAGTATTGAAAGTTTCCCCGTCATAGTGACTCACACCGGCCCCTGTCGCGAACCAAAGCGTACCCGCTTCATCTTCAAAGATATCTTTAATGGTATCACGGGGAAGACCATCAGCTGTCGTAAAAACCCTGAACTTTTCGCCATCGTAGCGACTCACGCCTTTTAACCGAATGGGCTTTCTCGTTCCTGCTGGTGTTTCATCATAGGGTGTGAGATCAAGTTCACTCAATGGCGTTTCCATCCAAGACATATCCATAGGCTTCCCTCTCTCCAGAAAATGTGAAAGCACGCCATCAGCGAACCAGAGCATCCCTTGTCGGTCTTCAAAGATGAGACCTACCGTGTTCCGTGATAATCCATCTTCTGTTGTGAAGGTTTGGAAATTCTTTCCGTCGTAACGGGTAAGGCCATCGGTTGTTCCGAACCACATCGTGCCGTGCCTGTCTTCAAAAATGGCAAGCACCTTGTTGGATACCAAACCGTCTGCTTGGGTTAAGGTCTTTTCGATTTTGAGTTCTGCTGTGTAGGCAACGGATACTGTCCAATGCAATAATAGCAGAAATACAGCCAGCCATATCGTATGTAATCGTTTTTGCATTGAAAAACTCCTTTGATTTAGGTAAACTCTATTGATTTAGGTGACGGAACTTAGATTTTAAAAGGTTGCATTATTTCTATGAAATTAGAAAATTAACCTTCTATCATGGATATACAGACATTGTTTTGATATTTGCCCAGGTCGTTGCTATTTTATCCGTTGGTGAAACAGCGAGGAAGTTTCCAGACATTGCTTGTTTGATTTCGGTTTCACTGAGTCCCCGTTGCCAAACAGCGGCTTCATCAATAGAACCGTTGACAAATGCGTACTTATTTCTTGCGCATCCTATCCAGACGGGTGCGATATTGTCACCAGCGAAGTTGAATTCCCTCTTTTCTTCGCCCATAACTTCACCATCTAAATAGATTTTCGTCGTTTTTCCGTCATAGCTTCCTGCAACATGATGCCACCGTTTTTCCCTCATTTCATGTGGAACGATGAATTCTTGCCGATCTGTATTTCCATGGGCACTCCTCGACCCTAAAAGCAACCAGATTTCCGGTCCGTTACCGATGTCGATACTACCGATGCCATAAGAGGCTCCCCACTTGACTTCAAACCAATGACAGCCTTTATCAATCCAGTGCACTTTCTTGCCTTTCCACGTTTCTTGATAATAGACCCATGCCATCATTGTTATTTCATTTACAACTTTTAACTTCTCCTGAGAAGGGATATTAACGCAATCCTGTCCGTTGTTCGTAATATGGATTGCATCCCCATATTTGCCCTTTACAATCTCAGTATTCTCAATGATCTCTGCGTCAAGCCCATTACCCGACGTATCAACAATTGTCTGCTTTTTAACGTTGTCAAAGTCGAGATAAAAAATGAGGTCTTCATCAAGACTCGCGTTCACGTGAGTCGTCACTAACAAAATAACAGCAGTAAAAAAGATAGTACAGATGGTTAATCGTGTCATATTTTTTCTCCTAATATAGATTTGTCGAGTTTCCTTTGAAATGGTAAACGTAAAATAATGTGCAATTTATGTGCCAACCTGAGAGTGATATTATGGTGAGGTGGGAAATATCGCCTTGAGAGTCGGTTGAACGCGGGATTAATCGGTTTTTAGGAGATAAAAATATTTGAAAGAACACTGCACCAAATGGGGCAGAGACTAATGGCAAATGCACGAATTTGTGCAGTAACCTTGACGCTGCGCCTTTTATTTCTCAACATTAGATGAACCATTTTGTCAGTCATATATAATGGCGCGAGCTGAGGACGAAACGGTTGCCTAATTCTACGAAAAATTGGGGAGAATGCAATAAAGGGATAGATTACGGAAAGGTGTGGGAAAGAGTATTCTTGATGCTATTTAGAGCGATAGGATGCCGCCCTCAACGAGCATCGGGGCACCGGTCATGTATCTTGATTCGTCAGAGGCTAAATAGACTGCTGCCCAAGCAATATCTTCCGGTTCGCCGATGCCCAACGGATGCATCTCTTTGATTTCTTTGTTGATTGTCTCTGGGTCTGGCTGCTTTGATAGGAATTCTTGATAGAGTTCAGTGTTAATCGTGCCGGGGCAGAGGCTGTTAACACGGATGTTGTCTTCAGCATACCGAACCGCCATGCTTCGTGAGAGGTGTACGACAGCGGCTTTGGAGGAGGTATAGGCGGGGTGCATCGGAAACCCGACATAAGCAGATTCGCTTGCCATGTTGATAATCGAACCGCCACCGGCTTCGCGCATCAACGGAATTATCGCCCGTGAGACGAGGTAGATGCTCTTTACATTGACGGCGTATTGCCGATCCCAGTCTGCTTCAGAGATCTCTTCTAATTCACCTACGACAGCAATACCGGCGTTATTGAACAGCACATTTGGATTGCCAAGTTCGGACGTGATCTGTGCGACAGCAGTTTCAATCTGTGCTGTGTCTGTTATATCACACTTGCAGAAGAGGGCGGTTCCACCGGAGTCTTGAATCTGTTGTGTGGTCGCTTCGCCGCGCTCGGCGTTGATATCCCAAATCGCGACAGCTGCACCTTCACCTGCAAACAGTTCAGCACTTTTCGCGCCAATACCTCGCGCTGCCCCTGTGATAACTGTGATCTTATCTTTGAGTCGGTTTGCCATGTATATTCTTTCTTAGATAAAGAGTTTCACGACTATAGGACACTCTTACCAGTGAAGAATCATGTCCTACTTCGGAATACTTTATATTTACGTTTGGTGAGTCCGTTGGATCCGCTTTGCGATTGTCCTGATGTCTGGTTCGTCAGCGATCCATTCCTTGCGTTCCTCCGTAAAATTGCCTGTAGCTGGTTCACACTGCCGAAGGAATCGAATCATCCCAGCAGCACCGAGTTTCTCAGAGAGTACTTTAAGCCCAGCTACGTAAATTTCTTCGTCAGTCATATTTCTTATATTCATGTCCTATTTCCTCTTGTAGCCATGTGTCTGGGTATTCGCCCCGGACGTGAAGCTCTGAATCGACGCGTTTGGCGATCTTCAATAGTGAGTCATCTGTTGTGAGAAAAATGTTGGAAATTTCATTTCGGGAACGCCTAAATTAAAGATACCATACGGTTTGTTGTAATGTCAAGCCTTTTGAGAAAAAATAGGGATGGATTCGGAACCACCCCATGCATACGACAAAAGGATATAGAAATGTTTAGAGTTCTTGTAGAAGAGATATCCACCGTTCCCATGCGGCTTTGGTGGCGGATTTCTGTGCGTCGTTTGCGTCTTCTGCCATACCACGCCTCAAGAAAGCGTGACCGACCCCTTCATAGATGACGGGTTCATAAGTGACGTTTGCGGCATCAGCTGCGGCTTTGGTGGCATCAATTGTGGCATTGATACGGTTGTCACTTTCGCCATAAAAGCCGTATATTGGTGCTGATATTTTGGGGATGTTTTCCGGTGCTGCGGCGCGACCGTAGAACACGAATCCAGCGGCTATTGTATCGGAATAGACGGCATAACTGAATGTTTGTCCACCACCCCAGCAGAAGCCGGAAACAGCGACCTTTTCATTGGTTGAGGGCAGGTCTCTGGCATATTTCTGAATGGCATCCAGATCTGATGTGACTTGAGAAGGTGAGAGTTCTCGGATACTCCGTCGGACATCATCACCGGAATCGAAGCTCTCTGTGCCGCCGCCATCAGGTCCCATGCCGGAAAGCAGGTCAGGGCAAATTGCGACAAAGCCTTCGGCGGCGAGTCTGTCTGCCACGAGGCGAATCCAATCGGTGAGTCCAAAAATTTCGTGGATAACGATGATAGCCGTTGCTGGTTCTTTTACCTCTGGATAAACAACAAACGTATTGACAACACGCCCATCCGGGGTCGTGACTTTTACCCATTCACCGTGGCGCGGTGATTTTTCAAGTTCGGTCTTTATGCTGTCAGCTCCCGCATTACTAATGAACAATAAACCAGTAACAATGATGCCTAACATGAGGGCGTGGCATATCTGCATAGTTTTCTCCCTACTTTTGCTTTGTTTTTTGGATAACGGATTCTACGATCTTCTGCATTTCAGCAGTCGGTATTGCGCCGACCAAAAAGAAGTGGATTTTCGCTCCTGACCATCTGAAGGCATCTGTTGTTCCGAACCGGTGTTTATATACCTTTTGACCGCCAATTTCAATCTCTGTTCCTCTACGTTCTCTATCGCCGAGACGGGGTGGCTTGCCCCCTTTTTCAAACAGCGTGAAAGTTACCAATCCATCTGTATATTCAAGAAGAATTGAGTCGTTTTCCCGACTTCTTATGCTACGCACCTCCTGCAATTGGAACCCCGGGGGCATGTACTCAGGTTGTATAGGTTTCGTTTTAAGCATTTTTTTCGCCTCGTCAAGTGAAATTGCGTTGATTCGAGGTGGTCGCTGCTTTATCTCTTTTTCAAAAATCTGCCATTTTCGTTCCACGGTTTCAGGATCAAAACTAATTCGTGTATAAACAAACATCTCCCGAAGCACGCCTTCAGCGTCCAGGTCCTCTACGCGCAAGATAACACCGTTTTTGCGGGCAAAGAAAATTCGCTTTGTGGGTCTGTCAGCGAATTTAGGTGTGATCGTTAGGATATCCGTTTCATAGTTCGCTATGCTTTCTGTGGATGGTGATACTTCCAAGTTGTAATTTTGGGCGATCAGTTCAATCTGTTTCTTGGAGAATGGACTTTCAACTTGTCGCCATTCGCTCCGATCCCGGTTTCTTTCCCGACGGTCTCTGCGATCCTCGTTATCATCTCTTCTTCTATTATCGTTTCGGTGTTCGTCTCTGCCGCGCGAACCTTCATGCGAATGTCGCTCACCGACTGCGGATACCACCTTCCGATACGACACATCTGCGGATTTATGAATGACCACCTCTTCAAAAGTGCGTGTCCCTCTTGACGAACTAAACGTCTTCACGCGGAGACCTACGTAACTGGCTTTACGCTCGGCTTCCGCGATGCGTTCAAGCGTACTAACATCAGCAAAGAGGGTGTGCGGTATCCACAGCAAAAAGGCTAAGACTGCAGACCATAAGAGATGATGTTTAGATTGTAAGTCCTTATGAAGAATTAGAAACGTATGCGTTTGCATGGATTCACCTGTTGAAAAATTTAATTCTCCACATAGAAATCAAGAATCTGTTCCTCGACCTCTTCAATAGTTTCTGGAGGTAGCGATTCCAGACTGAGTGGGCTGCCGACACTTGACTTCAAAGGGTTGTCTTCGAGTTGTTCTGTGTAAAGCCCAAAGTAGTAATCAAGTGTTTCGTCATATTGTGGTGTCGTCGGATAAAAGTAGAGAGCACCCAAAACCAGCACGAGTGTCAGTACACCTGTTGCGCCTGCTGTAACGGGGCGGAGGAACCAGCGTCCAAAATCAGGTAGCCATTGCCCAATATCTGGTAGCCACCGTGTGCGAGTAGGTTCTTCTACACGTGCCTTTGCTGCTTGCTCGTGTATTTTTGCCATCACTGCGTCTTTAATAGATGACGGAGCTGGATGCTCAAGACCTTTGATCATCTCACGATTTTTCTGAAATGCTGTGAGCATTTCGGAAGACTCGTTGCAGGTGTGAAGGTGTGCTTCGACCCGTTCGCGCATAGCGGGTGCTAATTCATTATCTAAGTAGGCTGATAACTCGTCTTGAAATTCGGTGTGTATCTTTGCCATCACTGTGTCTTTAAGCGCTGATGGCACCGGATGCGCGGAGTCCGCGATCATCTGACGGTTCTTCTGGAACGCCGACAGCATTTCGGAACATTCACTACAAGAACGGAGATGTATTTCAACCTGTTCACGCTTGCTTGGCGATAATTCATTATCTAAATAGGCTGATAGTTCTTTTTGGATGCGGCTGTGGTTCATTTTTAAATTCGAGGATAGCGGTAAGGATATTTACCACTCGACTCGCTCCAGTTCTTTTTTCAGTGCTTTTCGGGCTTCGTGTAACCGAGATTTAACACGTCCCAATGTACATCCCAGGATTTCTGCTATTTCTTCATAAGGTAAATCTCGTAGTTCTCTCAGCACCAGAATTTCTCTATGGCTATCTTTGAGTTTCGCGAGAGCGGCGTGCACAATTTCTTTCTCTTCAGTGCGTAGTGCTGCCTCTTCCGGTGTTGCTGTATCAAGAGGAACCCACGGTTGTGAATCATCTATCTCCGTCGGATCAGTTTTTCGACGTTGATATTGATCAATATGGTTAAGACATTTATTTTTAACAATGCGGTAGAGCCATGTAGAGAATCGGGAACGGAATTGGAATTTTCCAATATTTTCCCATGCCGAGAGAAAGGCATCTTGCGATACATCTTGGGCATCTTGGTGGTGACCGAGTATACCGTAAGCGATGTTATAGACCCAATGTTGGTATTGAATTATGAGAGTCCCCATCGCATCAGCATCGCCATTTTGACAGCGTAAAACAATCTCACGTTCCTGTGCGAGATCCAATTCTTCGGTTTTGCCCATCTCCGAATAGGTTTGCATAGTAGTCGTAGGGGTTGCAACGGGCATACTCTTTCTCCAAACCGCAAAAATAAAATGCTTTCATTCAATTCGGAACCGTTTAATTTTCCAACGATCTTGATTAAATTTCACTTGGAACAAGCGAAATTCGTAAGTATTGGAAGTAACTAAGTGGCTTTCTTGCTCAATTAGACAACTTAGAAAAAAAAAAGTTCGTTTTGTTTTATTGAAGCACGTTTTCTTTACCCGGCGTGGTTTGGATCTGTTTAAGTTCGCCGCTACCGTTCGGCCATCTGCCGAATGCAACATCCTTCTCCTGTTTTTCAAACGTCACTGTATCAAGCACTTGGTTGCCACGTATATCAGTATCAACGAGCATTACAGTTTCGCCGTTACGTGACAACTTGAAGTTCGCATGGAGTCCTTCGGCTTTGCCATCTTCATCTAACCATACGAGGAGATAGCCTTGTGCTGGAATCGTCGTATTCTCTGGAAACGCCCATTTTTTGGGGTTATCCATTTTATCACTCAAGTACATTCCAGAGAGATTTACTACCTCGTTGGTGAGGTTGTGCAGTTCAAGCCAGTCTTCGTGTTGTCCTTGCGGATCAGCAAGACTTTTGGTATTGGCTGCCATCAGTTCGTTAATGACAACAGGTGTCTTTTTCGCGACAGGAACACCGACTCGGTACCGCGCCGCGCCTTGTTCTGCCCTCACTGGTGAGAAAGCAGTTGTACCATGCGTCTTCACGGCATTCGCCTCAACGTAATAGTAGACTGTGGTGCCTGCCGGAAAACCGGGAATGTGTCCAACATAGCCATTCCCGTCCTTTGTCATCAGCACCTGATTGAAAACGACATACCGTTCGCTACTATAATACAACAAAACCGTATCAACGGCAATTGATTTATCGAGTGTCGCTTTAACTAAAACAGGTTGGTTGGCTATCGGAGATTTTCCGGATTCGATCTCAACGGAAGTAATTTGTGGTGTTGGCTTGTTGAGTTCGGGATGATTGCGCAGATGCTCACGTCTTTGCGTTATGAAACGCTTGAGGTCCTCTGGAACATCAATCGCGAACTCTTGGTACCCGTAAAGCTTCTTATCGTCTTGTCGCACCTCTGCATCAATCAGCGTTTGATATTCCTTGATAATTGGTTCAAACACTTCCCAATCGAGCCATTCATCCATGACGGTTCGGACGTGCGCGAGATACCGTGCGCGCCACTCTGGGTTTGAGAGTAGCCGATTAATAAGAGGTCGCATCGGATTATCTTCATGCGCAACAGGTGATACCATTCCATTTTCTAAATTCCCCCACGACCAACCGCCGGGACCACCGCCGCCGGGACCTCCTCGACCCGATCGACCAAATCTTAAGCTTTCGTTGTTATCGTGGGGTACGAGGTGGAATCTGCCGTTGACATCTTGATAGATAGCATAATCGCCACCTTTGTGGATGTAGCCGTCGTCATCCATAAAAACGTTTGAAACGGCGAGTTGCCATAGGACTTGATCGATGTTAAGAATGGCTGGAAGATTTTCCGCAAGTTCTGCGTCAGGTGTAGAATCGTCAAGCATTTTAGTGAGCGTAATAAGACCTTCCCAAGGGTTCTGAACATTGCGGGTTTTGAGTTGATATGTTTCTTGATACGTTGCTGAATCGTCTCCAGCATAGTTCAGGGCACCCCCTCTACCGGGACCCACTTTCCAACGGACACCACCTTTTGTGCCGAACCACTCGGCGAGAAAGTCCTTGTTGTATTGTTGGAGATTGATATAAACGCCCCAATTTTCGCCGTTGATAACCAATTTCACAAAGTTCGTTTTCATCGCGGGCATGTAGTCTCGTGAAATCTGATTATAGAGTACTTCACGAAGGAAAGAGGCATCAACATGCCCGTTCAGCAAATTGAGCGTTTTGTAACCGTAAAGGCGTTGTCCATCTTCACCATAATCAACGGCAATATTGAAGGATTTTTTGTCTGATCTGACTGTAAAGTAAGAAGAGGTGCCTCGAAAGTGGACCCCAACGTTTGAGTAAACTTTTCCATCAACAATTAATTCTGCCGGAACCTCAATATCCGTGCGATAAAATGCACTCATCTGCTCGGACCAATCTTCGTGATGGAATCGGAGATAGAGCGTCCGAACTGTTTGTGCGTCATGGAGTGACGGTGAATCTTCTGGTGTCGATGCCAGGCTTGCTTGCACATCGTTTTGAACGCCATCGCGTAGATCTTCCTTGGGTATTAGAGACGAGCCACTACCGCCACGCATCTGTAGTGCTGCTTCCCGTTCAGCACCGGTTAGTTTTCCGTCTTTATCCTTATCAAACTGGTCGACCAGTTTTTCCGGTGGGCGCGGTCCGCCTCGTCCACCACCAAATGGAGGCATCCCACCCGGGGGACCGAAGCCTCTATCAGGCTCCATGCTGCGTTGCATCTTCTCAATCTCTTCACGGCTGAGCTTATCGCCGGTGAACGCTTCTAAGCCTGTAACTCGAAGCATGAGTTCATCTTCTTCATTGCTCAGTTTACCATCTCCATTGAGGTCAAACCGTTTCTGTTCCTCCGAGAGCTTTGGTGCTTCTTGATTGTCTTGGGCGTTTGCAAAGGTTACGCAACCCATAATTATTAGCGCAATGAGTGTTATAGATTTCAAATGTTTCATTGTGTTCTCCTTTCAGTTTTAGACCTATCCAACCTATAGAGGTTCGCATTCTCTCTGTTTAATCTCATTCTTTATCCATCTTTACTTCTGTGACATTTTCAATTCCTGAGAGTTCATTAAAAAAAGTAAGCCATTCCTGCGGATTTTCCAATTTAATCCGAAAGGTTAGTTCAACCAATTGGGACTTTTTAATCCGTTTATCGATTAAGTGCTCATAAATGAGGTGCTTATCAAAAGTAGGGCGGTAAACGGTTTCAAAGTTCTGGTCGGGCGGCAGACAGAACTCAAGGCTGAATTCGTTATCGTTACCGAAGCGTTGATGCCAGTGGTACATGGCAAGGATGATGATACCGATGAGGAATGTCGCCAGAATCGCGACAGATGAATTTCCGGCACCGACCGCCATGCCAACGGCTAACGCGTAAAAAACAAAGCCGATATCACGTGGATCTTGGATGGCGGTACGAAACCGAATAATCGACAGTGCCCCTACTAAACTAAACGCCCGTGCGATACTGTCTCCAATAATCACCATCACCACAGAAATCAGCATACACAGAATAATAAGGGTGTCTGTAAAGGATTTTTGCGGGACTTTGGCGTGCGTCCACAGATAGATGTTAACAATAAAAATGCTGAGCGCGAAAGAGAGTATCAGTCTAAGGGCATCAGCACCAAGTGTTACGAGCGGTGGTAGGGTTAAAAAGTCGAGTAATATATCCATTCCTATTTGCCAATTAGAGATTTGTATTATGTAGTCTACCACAATTGGACAAACTTGTGTATAAATTGTTGAAAAATTGTGTTATGAGAATAGAGTCGGGCGGATTCCCAGCGGGTTCCGCCCGTTTTACAGAGTGGAGAAATTCTGGATAGTGCCTATTCAGATGCGGTTTTGGCTTCTGTTCCGTAAAGGGCTATACGATCAATCATACCTGTTGACGATCCTAACACAACGCGAATGGCATCTGTAGAGAGGGGAGCTTGGATAATATAAGGCGATTTCCGAATAGGTGTTTTAATTGCCTTAACAATCCGCCAGTTATCTTCGCTCATCCGTGCATAAACGGTCATATTTCTCAAGGGTTCGATTGGATCGAAGTGGATTTCGATTCGATTGATAGAACGTCTTTCTGGAAGTATCCACTTCTGAATCGAACCGGTACCGCTCTCGGACATTTCATAAGCCTCCGTCATACCGCCATCAACGCGAACTGTGTTTTGCGCTGCCATCGACAGACAACCGATTAGCAAGAACGGAAGTAGGGCAAATGTGAAGATACTGTGGGTAGACTTTTGGGGTGAAATCATAATTTGTGCCTCCTATTGTTTGGTAGTGTCGCGCCTATTTTATGCTTGTGCTTCCTGACGAATTAAGACACCAACGAATATCGCTGAAAAAGCCAGAATTGCAAGTGCGTAAGGTGCCGCTTCAGCAAACATCGCTTCTGTCGTATAACTCCAGACGTTAAGCGCGAGCGTTTCGTATCCAGCCGGTGATAAGAGAAAGGTAAGCGGCAGTTCTTTCATTGTTGCAACGAAAACAAGCGCGGTGGCGGTAAGCATGCCGCGCATGAGCGTTGGAAGAAGTGCTCTGAAAAATGCCTGTATCGGTGAATACCCAAGCGAGCGAGCCGCTTCCTCTAAGTGTGGGGACGCTTGATAAAGCGAACTCCGCACCGGTCCGATAGCTTCTGCAAGGAAGTGTAGCGTACACGCGTAGATGAGCACCGGCAATGTTTTGTAGATGAAAGACATCGTGTTTAAAACGAAAAAGATGAGCGAGAGTGCGAAAGCGAGTGGCGGTATAGCATAAACGATATAGGCAACACGCGCTAACATGTTTGACAAACGAGATGGGTATCGGACCCCTACATAAGCAAACGGGACTGCGAGGAACGCACACAGAATCCCTGCCGGTATTGCGATAGAGAGTGAACCGATGAGTCCATTCGCGAGTCCTTCCAATGCTGTACTATCGAACCCTCTAAACATCCATAGAAGGATGGCACCAGTAGGGACTCCTACAGTCATGAATGAGAGCGCACCGAGATACAAATAAGCAGGGACACTCCATCCACCAAGTGCGATCTGCGGCAGTTGACGGGAAACCCCGCTCCCTGCGCGATGAAGGACGACTCGGTTTAGCAATTTAGCCTCAAGGTAAAGCAGGCATGCGGTAAATGCGAGAAGCATCAGCGCAAGCCACGCCGCGTAAATGTGTTCAAAAGAGAGTGTATACTCTATGTAAAGCGCGTAACTAAAGGTCTCATAGCGCATCAGCGACACAACGCCAAAGTCGCCGATGACATGTAGACTGATGAGCAGCCCGCTGGCGTAGAGCGCGGGACGCAGCTGCGGAAGAATGACGCGAAAGAAAACCTCACGGTACCGATAACCGAGACTTCGGGCGGATTCCTCAAGACTTGGATCCAATCCTAACAAGGCAGTACGCAGGTTCAGGAAGAGATAAGGACTTGTATAAGCACTGAGCGCGAGAAGTGCTCCGCAGTAGCCGCTGAGGCGTGGGGTGCTTGTACCGAAGAGTTGGGCGACAATCCCCATGTTTCCGCCGAGTGCCAAGAGTGCGTAAGCCATCACGTAGCCTGGGATCGCGAGTGGCAAAGCACACAGCACCGTAAAGAAACGTTTTCCTCGCAGATTCACTCTGGTTGTTAACCATGCTGCAGGAGTTGCCAGAAGGAGGTTTAGTCCAAGAACGCCGCCAGTCAGTAGGAGTGTATTAAAGAAAAGTTTCGCGTTTCGCCAGCGGAAAACAATTTGCCCAAGCGCGGTGCCTTCCGCAGAAAGTGCTTTGACGAGCAGATAAGCCAACGGGATAAGCCCACCAATGCCTACAGCGACTGCGGGAATAAGGAAATAGCGGTGTACACTTACTGATTTTAGTTTTGGCATCCCATCCTGTTGTCTTAACTGCCCGACTGGACGCTGCGACTTCTATAAAATCTCAACGCGCCGCAACAGCTTAACTGTTCCATCAAGATCGTCCATATCGTTGAGGTTAAATGTTGGTGCCAATTGAAGCAGTTCGGAAAGCGGCAGTAGGTTCGTGTGTGGTGTTACCCCCTCAATAGCGGGATATTCAAAAACATCGCTGGTGAAATATTGTTGTGCTTTGGCGGATAACAAGAATTCCACAAACTTCAGGGCTGCTTCTTTATTCTTGCTGCTCTTTAACATTCCAACACCGGCAATATTAACAAGGTTTCCTGGATCGCTTGCCTTAAAGAAGGTTTGCGCTACAGGAAAATTGGCATCCTTGCTTTTGAAGCGGAGAAGATAGTAGTGATTCGGCAGCCCGACATCTATTTCGCCTGCAGCGAGTGCTTCTATGATGGGTGTATTCTTAGCATATTTTTTCGCGCCGTTCGCTTTCATGTCGCGTAGCCATTTCTCTGTGCGTTCTTCACCGACTTGCACACGTAGGGAAGTGACAAACGCTTGGAACGAGGCGTTCGTTGGTGCCCATCCAACTCTGCCTTTCCACATCGGTTGTGTTAAATCGAAGATGCTTTGGGGGAGTTCTTTCATTTCAACGCGTTCTGGGGCATAAGCCAGGACCCGCGCTCTACCGCTTGTGGCTATCCAGAAACCATCGGCATCTCTGAAACCTGAAGGCACTTTTGTGAGTATGGTTTCGGGGAGTTTTTCAAACATCGCATTTTTACTCACTGCACCGAGTGCCCCAGCGTCCTGTGCCCAAAAAAGCGCGGCAGGGCTTTTAGCACCCTCTGTTAGGAGTGCAGCAGCGAGTTGTGTGGTGTTGCCGTAACTCACCTCTACTTGAATGCCGCTTTTTTCTTCAAACTGCTTGATGATTGGTTCAACGAGACTCTTACTTCGTCCGGAATAGATAGTCAATGTCTCAGCATGGACTGTCCCAACGAGCGTGAATAAAAGCAAAATTAGTGAACACGTGAACAAATTGGATTGGTCGTTAAACATAATATCTCCTTTGCTAAATCAATAAACTGTGATGTAAGTTTTGTCTGATTTGATAGAAAAAAGTTCGGAATTGTTGGATAGAAGCGTCAACGCTTCGGTATGACTCGCCAGCGTGTGTTCATGCCTGCTGTAATATGGTCGGCAACGTGGCAGTGATAGAGCCAGTTGCCGGGGGTCTTCGCTGTCATGTCAACTGTAACCATAGAGCCGGGAAGTAAATCTACCACATCGGTGCGTTTTCCCGCGTTCAGCACTGTCTGACCGTGCCAGTGTGCAGTATGCATATCGACTTCAGTGCCTAATCCGATAAGATACCAACGTACCCTGTCGTGTTGTTCGACTTCCAAACCTTTTAAGT
Organism: Candidatus Poribacteria bacterium; assembly: GCA_022821965.1. GTDB lineage: Bacteria > Poribacteria > WGA-4E > WGA-4E > WGA-3G > WGA-3G. The sequence goes on along the minus strand of JAJECN010000002.1, from coordinate 219,943 downwards.
TGCCAAAGATAAATCCGTTGATAGCGTGCTTAAGATTTCCTTCTTCGGCTTCCTCCGGCGATTCATAAGCCTCGCTCTGTCCACTTTCAACGATTTTTCGGTCATTTTCATTGAAGACTAAGAACAAGGTTGTGAATGCTTTGTCAATATCCTTAGGGCGTGGATCGTTCGCGGCGCGCTCCATCCCTTTTTTGGTGACGACAACGGTTCCAATTAACCCGTCATAGACTTCCGCGACCGCATCAACGTGTGAGTGGTAGAGCCAGACAATGGACGATGGGTCGTTCGGACCGGGGGCGGCATCGCTGTCTGCTTCCCAGTGATAGGTGAACGTGTCCCCTGGTGGCACAGCGGCACCGGATCCTTTCATATCCGCCCCCTCGTTTTCTTCATTGTATTGCAACCCGTGTACATGGATACTGAGGGGTTTATCCGCGCGGTTAAGAAAGTGCACTCGGACGCTATCACCTTCAACAACGTGTAGTTGCGGTCCAAGGATACCCATCCACACAGGTTGTTCGACTTGTGTCGTGTAGGTGGCATCGGTATATTGAAAGTAGCGATATTTTTCGTATACAAGTGCTTTTCCCCAAACGTCCAGTCCCATACTCGGTCTGATGAGATTTTGTCCGCTTGGTGCGTAGTTCCATTCAACTTTCTCAGCGGCAATCCAATACTCCCGCGTTTCAGCTTCGGCGGAGTCGGTACAGAAGCACAGCAGCGCACTGGTGAAGACAAGAAACGTATAGAACGCCAATTGCAGATTTCTCGTATTAAAAAGGATGCGTGGTTTATAATCCCTCTCTGTTAAGCTTACATTTATGATATTGAGACTCATTTTCAAAAACCCAGACTTTAAAGCAGACTTCATAAAATACTAAACCTCAATGGGTTAAATTTGCATTCAATTATACCACAATAAACAAGGCGTGTCAAAAAATCTTAAGATTTGGTCGCTAATCTGTACGTGTGTGCTTATATTTGCCCTCAATCTATCTGTGGGTCAAGGGCATCTCGGAGCGCATCGCCGAGGAGGTTAAAACCTAAAACGATAAGGAAAATAGCGATACCGGGCGCGGTGACAGCAAGAGGTGCTCTGCGGATAAACTTTCGGTTTTCATTGAGCATCGCGCCCCATTCTGGTTCGCCAATTTCCGCACCGAGTCCTAAGAAACTCAGTCCCGCAGCGTCTAAAATGGCTGCACCGATTCCTAATGTCGCCTGAACAATCAGAGGAGCAAGGCAGTTCGGGAGGACGGTGGTTAGAAGAATCCGATTGTCGCTCGCACCGATTACTTTCGCAGCGACGACGTAGTCTAACTCGCGGACTTTAAGGACTGCGGCGCGCAGAATTCGGGCGTATTGTGGAATATAAACAATGGAGACGGCGATAATCGCATTTGTGAGACTCTGTCCCAAAATTGTGACAATGACCATAGCGAGGAGGATGCTCGGCATGGCAAGCATCATATCCATCACGCGCATAATCAGATTGTCGAGCCTCCCGCCGTAATAGCCAGCGACTGCACCGAAGAGCGTCCCAAACCCGACAGAGAAGGTCATCGCGATGAGTCCAACCTTTAGGGATATACGGGTCCCATAGACCACCCGGCTGAAAATGTCGCGTCCAACGCCGTCGGTGCCGAGGTAGTACGTATCTGACCAGCCTTTAAGGCGTTCAACGACGTTTGCCTGCCTTGGGTCGTGTGTTGCGATAAGGGGGGCAAAGATGGCAACGACAATGAAGAACAGTATAATGGAGGCACCAATAGTGGCAGAACGGTGTCTTAAGAGTTTGCGAAAGACGAACTGTTGGTTAGTATTGGCTATCGGTGTGTTCATCTGGCTTCGTCTCCGATGCGAATACGTGGGTCAAAGTAGGCATACAACAGATCCACGATGAGATTGACGAACATAAAGACCGTTGCAACAAAGAGCACACCGCCTTGCACGGCACGGACATCGCGCGCCTCAACAGCGGCGCGTAACCATGAACCGAGCCCGGGCCAGGAGAAAATATGTTCAGTTAGGATCGCGCCACCGAGTAGATAACCGAATTCCAAGCCGATGATTGTCAAGACAGGCACCATACTGTTTTTCATCGCATGTTTACCGATGACCTTCCACCGCGACAAGCCTTTCGCATAGGCTGTCATAATATACGGTTGATTGAGTACTTCGAGCAGGCTGGAGCGGGTCATCCGAGCGATGATTGCTAATGGAATGGTCCCTAATGTTACGGCAGGAAGAATGAGGTGTGCAACCGCATTTCGGAAGGCAGCGAAATTTCCCATGAGAAGCGTGTCAATAAGGTAGAAACCGGTACGCGATTGGATGTCTAAATCCAATATTACATCAAGTCGCCCTGTGCTTGGCAGTATCGGTAGGAAGTAAGAGAAAAGTAAAATAAGCATCAAGCCTAACCAGAAGATCGGCATAGAGATACCAGCAAGGGATATTGACATCGAGAAGTAGTCCAAAAATTTTCCGCGGGAAACCGCAGCGATAATACCAGCCCCAATACCGAATACGATGGAAAATACCATTGCAGCGAGGGTTAGTTCAGCCGTTGCTGGGAAATAGCGTTTAATTTCTTCAACTACCGGTTGTTTTGTTTTGAACGAGCGTCCAAAGTCAAGATGTGCGACATCCCACAAGAATTTGGCGTATTGGTGATACAAGGGCTTATCAAGTCCCATCTCTTCTCGAAGTTCGGTGAGTGCTTTTTCGGTTGCGCGTTCTCCCAAAATAGCGACGGCGGCATCGCCGGGGATGAGGTGTACCATCAGGAAAACAAGGAGCGACACCGCCAAAAGGGATAAACCGATCGAAAGAAAGCGTTGGACGAGATATGAGAGCAAGAGTCGAACCTTCTGTATCTTTTAAAAAATTAAAAAAATGGGTTGTGTAATTTCTCCTCACCTACAGTCGTGGAGGGACCGTGTCCCGGAAAGAGCCTAACCGCGTCTGGAAGTGAGAGTAGGTTGTCACGAACGCTGTCGATTTCATCCTGATAAGAGATATTGGGACCCCCAACCGAACCAGCGAAGATCGCATCACCGACAAATGCCACACCTTGTGTGATGAAACTACATCCACCGGGGGTGTGTCCGGGCGTATTGACGACGTTCACCGTCAGTTCACCGACAGTGAGGGCATCGCCATGCGCGACCTCACGCAGTCTGTTTTCGCTCCGTGGTTTCGGTTCGTTCCTATGGATGTAAGTTTCGCATCCGGTAGCGGTTTGAAGTTTCGGTAACCCGTCGGTATGGTCGCTGTGCGCGTGCGTCAGTAGGATCGCAGCGGGATTCACATTGTGGGCATCCAGTTGTTCTAAGATGAGGTCTGGATGCGCGGCGGTGTCAACAATCGCAGCGTTATCAGTTGCTTTGCAAATCAGAAGATAGGCGTTGACGGGCCATCCGCCGACAGGCGCGCTGATTGTGACAACCTCAAGACTTGAATCACTCACCTGTTGAGGTGGATTAGGTTCCCACTGTTCTGTCGCGATGTCAAGCAGCTTCGCACCGTCCAAATTCAGTACTTCTGCGAGACGAAAGACTTGTGTTTCAGTTGGTTTTAAGGTATACTGTTCCATACGCGCAAGTTCTGCTTCTGTAATACCAGCAGCAGTTGCGATTTCGCTTTGAGACAGGTTTTGACCGCGTCGGGCTTTGCCGATAATGTCACCAAATTCATCTTCGAGTGTGTATGCCATGGTGGTGTTCTCCTATTTTTACTTTGAGGAACATTATAGCAGAAAATTGGGTACGATGCAATTGAAATATGGAGCGTCAAAGGAGGAGGAATTCTGATGGATATTCCGAAGAATAGCTATGAACAAACGACGGTATCCCTCGCGCCGCTGGAAACTGATATGACGTTAGAAGATTTTCTTGAGAGCGATTTAGAGGGATATGAGTATGTGAAAGGAAAGTTAATACCGATGCCGCCTACGTCAGTAGAACATGGTAAAATTAGTATAAATCTGATTTTGCCTTTAGGTTTATATGTTCGTGAAAATCGACTCGGAGATGTTTATGTTCCAGATACGGGCTTTCAGATTGGTGACCGGGTGTTGATGCCAGATGTTGCGTTTGTTCCATCAGAACGAATGCCAGATGATTTGAGTAAGGTGTTTCCGAACCCACCCGATCTTGCTGTTGAGGTAGTCTCGCCATCAGATGCTTTTCGGAGTGTCGTAAGGAAAGCTCTTGACTATCTGGAGGCGGGAACGAAAATGGTTTGGATTGTGGAACCTACTTCACAAACGGTACGAGTGTATCGATCTGAAACGCCTATCAGGGTGTTAGGAATTAACGACACACTCATGGGTGAAGATGTTGTTGAAGGGTTTTCGTGTCAAGTCGCACAACTTTTTGAATAGATCAAGTTGAGACATGGTAACTTAATCACGGAGGAATAAAAATGGGTCAACAAAACGCTCGCGAATTCACACAAAAGATACACCGACCAGAACAGAGCAAAATGACGTTGGCGGAATTTCTTCAATCCGATATGGAAGGATATGAGTATGTTAAAGGAGAATTAATACCGATGCCAGCTGCATCTGCGGAACATGGAATAATTAGTGCAAGAGTTTTTCTACGCTTGGGCTTGTACGTGCGTGAGAACAAACTCGGCGAGGTGGTCACTCCAGATACGGGTTTCCAGGTAGGCGAGCGCGTGTTGAAACCAGATATCGCTTTTATTTCTTCAGCACAATTGCCTGACGATCTGAGCAAAGCATTCCCTGTTCCGCCTGATCTTGCAGTTGAAATAGTTTCACCATCAGATGCTTTCCGGCGTGTGATTGAAAAGGCATTCGCTTATCTGGGGAGTGGGACGCAGATGGTCTGGGTAATTGAACCTGGATCAAAAACGGTGATAGTATATCGTTCGGAAACGGACATCAAGTTGCTTACACGCGAAGATACACTTACGGGTGAAGATGTCGTTGAAGGGTTTTCGTGTCAAGTCGCACAATTATTTGAATAAGGAGGCGGGCGAAGCTTGCAAGCCCGTATATATTGAAAGTATGAAACTTGGTTTAGTTACGTATAATATGGCAAAAGATTGGAATGTCCCCACAATCATCGAAAAGTGTGTGGAGACAGGGTTCTCAGGTGTGGAATTGCGGACAACACACGCCCACGGCGTTGAAGTTGAACTCTCCGCAAGCGAACGAGCGGCGGTAAAGCAACAATTCGCCGATTCCCCGATTGAGATCGCTGGATTGGGTTCCGCATTTGACTATCATGCTGTGGATCAGGCAGTCGTTCGACAGAATATAGACGGGACGAAAGTATATTCTCAACTCGCAGCGGATGTTGGTGCACCCGGTGTGAAGGTACGTCCGAATGGACTCCCCGAAGAAGTGCCTGTCGAAAAGACACTGGAGCAAATTGGATTGGCGTTACGTGAGTGCGGTGAATTCGCCGCTGACCTCGGCGTGCAGATTCGGTTGGAAGTACATGGCGGTGGCACCTCTGAACTCCGGCATATCCGTACGATTATTGATGTCGCCGACCACGATAATGTTTATGTCTGCTGGAATTCCAACTTCGGTGAAGTGGAAAATGGCTCTATCCAAAACAACTTCAACTATGTGAAAGGCAGAATCGGCTTGGTGCATATCACCGAACTGCATCGACGTGAGTATCCGTGGCGTGAACTTTTTACACTGTTGAGAGATTCAGGATATTCGGGGTACACCCTTGCGGAAATCGCTGGAAGCTCCGATCCAGAACGCGTAATGAATTTTTATCGGGCGTTGTGGGAAGAGTTATCAAGATAATTTGAATGAGGATAGACAACATTGTTCAGATCGCGGTTTTACATTTTATCTATAGCGATACTTCTTCTGACTGCTATCAATGTCGTTGCAGCACCTGAAACCGTCCGTCTTAGCAATTCTATGTGGAAGGTTGATATTGTTCCTTACTCGCTTGCGGTGAAGGCGCGTCCCGTAGGCGCGGAAGCAGTCGTGCCGATTTCATCTGGACAGACAGGACTCGGCGATATAGCGGAATTCTCTCAAGAAGGCAACGCTGTCAGTTGGAGATTTCCAGAGCGTTTCCTCACTGTTCGTTTTGAACTGATAGGCGAATCGCTGTCCGTTGAATACGTTCAAGATATGCCTATAAGCGACACAGTGCGTTTAACATGGCCCATTGTTGGGGATTTTCAGTCTCTCCGTGGCTATATTTTTCCCTTCTTTGAGGGGAGTTATGTGCCGAAAAATTATAAAAGATGGCAGGACTTTTTGATAGAACGGGGACCGATAGACACAACTGCAGGGCTCTCAATGCCATTTTGGGGATTGGACCTCGGTGACCGAACGCTTACCTATATTCTAACCAACCCGTTCAACAACCAGATCGTTTTCAATAAGACCTCCACTTCTGGATTAGGTATAAAAGTATCGCACGCCTTCACACCGAATTGGGAACGAAAAAGGTACGGTCTGCGTATCTCATTCAGTACAGCGTCACCGGTTGCACCTGCCAAGCAGTATCGGCGGTATGTGATGGAGAACGCTGAATTCGTCTCGTTTGCTGAAAAGATCCAGAAGAATCCTGCGGCGGAGAAATTGCTCGGTGCAGCGCATGCCTATCTCTGGGGTGGTAAACTTCTTAGCCAGTACGATGTAACGGATTGGAAGGCGTTCGCCACAAGATTGAGTGATGATAGCGAGATTGCAAGACAGATTTGGACGCAACTGAACGCGGAGGCACGGGAAGCGGTTCAGGACATCGCTCAATCTGTGCGTCCATTCAAATACAGTTTACGCGTTGTCAGTCGTGCGTTAAGCGAACAACTTGAGAAACAGGGTTTTTACAATGCCACCACATGGGCAGAGGTTTCCGTTACACCAGAAATAAAAGCGTTGATCTCGCGAGACGTATCCACGCTATCATCCCCAGAGATTTATCGGCGCAACTGTCTTCTGCTTTACGCGGCATTCCTCAACGTATTACGACATCCAGATGAGTGGGGAGACGGTCTCTCTGTAAAACTACTGGAACAGTTTGCCGAAAATGGATTGGACAGACTCTGGCTCGGTGTGGACTCATGGCAGGATGGGTTTCGGCATCCAACTGCTGTTGCGAAGGCGAAAGAACTCGGTTATTTGATTGGACCCTATGACTCCTACCATAGTATCCATCACCCGGACGAAAAGGACACATGGGAAACCGCACAGTTTGATTTGACCCTTTATGAAACCGGGGCGATTGTCAACGCAGACGGTACGAAGAGCAAAGGATTCAAAAAGAAGGGGTATCATTTAAGTCCACTCGTCGCACAGCCGTATGTTGAAGATCGCGTCAATGGTATCGTTGAACAGATGTCGTCAGATTTTAATACGTGGTTTATCGACTGTGATGCTTACGGCGAACTCTTCGACGATTATTCGATCTCCCACCCGGCGACGCAGTTAGATGACATGAACGCGCGACTCGCGCGTATTGCGTGGATTCGGGATATGCACAATATGGTCGTCGGTTCAGAGGGAGGTGCTGCCTACGCTGCGGCGACACTCCATTTTGCCCACGGCATGATGAGACCCGTCATCGGATGGGGTGATCCAGATATGAAGACGAAAACCTCGCCTTACTATATTGGCGGGTACTGGCCCCCCGAAGCGCCAGCAATTCACATAAAGCAGGTGCCTCTCAAATCGCGCTACTTGCATCTCTATTTGGCCCCGCGCTTCCGATTACCACTCTATCAGATTGTGTTCCATGATTCGATAGTTACAACGAGTCACTGGGGTTCTGGTAGCCTCAAATTTAAGAATGCGATTGGAACATTCGCACTGTTGGAATTGCTTTACAATGTGCCGCCGTTGTATCATCTGAATATGGCGGAGTTTTCAAAGCATAAAGCGTGGATAAAGCGGCACTATGCCTTCTTTTCGCCGTTGCATCGGCAGATCGGCGGGCAGACAATGACGGATTTTGAGTGGCTAAGCGATGATAGGCAGGTCCAACGCACCGAGTTTGGTGATGCTGTTGAACTGTTCGCGAATTTCGGGGCGGATGCGTTTGAATATAGAGGTATGATAATTCCAGGGAAAAGTGTGGTTGCAATATGGATTGGCACCGGTAAGGTTGAGGTGTTTTCTGTGGATGGGGAGAATTTACATAATGGCATGTAAAATATTAAAGCAGAAAATTCATGATACGCTCAGGGGTGGATACTTCAGCGATGCAAAAGATTTTGTGGATGTTTCCGACGGTTCCGCAGATCATGTTCACATTGTTATTGTCAGTCGGAAATTTAATGGACACACTATGGGAGACAGAACCGATATCATCTGGGACGAGTTGGTAAAGCATCTCTCACAGGAAGAATGGGGACATGTGTTCCTCTCAATTGGGATGCTGCCTGAAGAGGTTACGCTCTGGTAATTGAGGTAGAAATATGGCATGTGAAACGCTAACGCAAAAAATTCATGATACGCTCAAAGCAGGTTCTTTCCCCGATCCAGACTATTTCGTTGACGTTTTCGACGATGATGACGAACACATCCGCATCCTTGTCATCAGCCGTAAATTTGACATCTATGAATATAAACGCTCAGAACGCGAGGACCGGATCTGGGAAGATATTGTCCAGGTGCTATCCGAAGACGAACTTGAACGCATTTCCCGTATCGTCGCTATCAACCCTGAAGAAATTAAAATTTATACCTAACGTTAAATACAAAAGGAAAGTTATGGATCAGACTGAATTTTATCAAGCGAAACTCAATTATGAAACAGATTCTTGGGATCTCTATGAAGCACTCAATAACGGCGAACCTATCGTTGTGATAGATGCGCGTTCCCCAGAGGCTTACGCACTTGAACGCATACCAACATCAATAAATATACCGCATCGAACAATGTCTGAGGCAACTACACGTGAACTTGATAAATCTAAGGTGTATGTGACCTATTGTGACGGTATCGGCTGTAATGCTTCCACAAAAGGTGCCTTAAATATGGCAAAGTTGGGGTTTCAGGTTAAGGAACTGATGGGTGGCTTAGATTGGTGGAAACGTGATGGCTACGAAACAAAAGGTAAACGAGGCGTTCAGGGAACTGAAGTTGTATGTGGGTGCTAAGTACAGTGGTGTGGGTTATAAGGAGAATACCATGAAGTGCGTAACCATTCTTCTATTGTTAATGTTAATTATTTCAGGTTGCTCAGGACACAAACAACCGACAGTAGATTATGTGACTGAGGTGCTTGATTTAGCATTAAAACTGAGTTTTTACGATTTCCTTATAGAGTCCGTAGATGAGCATTTTACTGCTCAAGAGTTGGCTTGGTTTGAAAAAAATAAAAGCGCAGTGGGTCATCTCATAATAAAATATATTGATCAAGGTTCAACTTCGGCTGCGCTGCTTGCCGGTTACTTAAGATTGGATTCTGCCATCAAACCACTCCGTTATAAGTTGCTAAAAATGCGTGATACATACGGGTGGGAAGGGCACGACTATAGCAAAGAAGAAGCTTGGTTGGATAGTGGTCAATACCCATACCATAATATTTATATAGACGCTATTGAGCAGATCACGCAGAAACCGATCCATGAAACTATTAAACTGACTCCTGCTGAGTATAACAGTCTTCAACAGTATTCAAGGCGTGCTGTCACTTACGATTCGCATCCTGACGTAGGTGATAATCCGCCGTATATTGATGGTAAGGCGTGGTGTGCAAAATGGTTGCTTATTGAACTAAAACTGTTGGAATATAAGCCTGAAAAAGAAAAAGATTGAAACGGATAGTACACCATAATAAAAATGAAATTTAATTTGACATTACAAATGAGATAGGTTATAATTAACATGACCATTCCCCCATAGCTCAGTCGGTAGAGCAGATGGCTGTTAACCATCGTGTCGGCGGTTCGAGTCCGTCTGGGGGAGTTTTGAATTTTGCTGGCGGGCTTTGGTGGTCAAGGTTCGTCAGCAAATTTTTTAATCTGTTCTTGTCCAAATTTGTGCTATTTCTCCAATGGAGGTCAATATGCCTAAGAAATTTACCGATGCACAACTTGATGAACTTTTAGCGAAAGGCTACTTAATTGTCCCCGATTACTATTCAGGTGAACAACTTGCGGAGATGCAAGCTGCCCAACGCCGGGTCCTCCCGACATGGGGAGAAGTTAAGGATGACCCACCACCCGGTAGAGCAACTTTGACCGAATTCCCGCCCGCTGAGATGGCTTTATTACGCGCGATCGTGGACCACGATGCATGGGAATTCGCACGTAAATTTCTGAAAACGGAACATATTCACTTCCGCGCTGGGTGTATGATTGCACGCTATCCCGGATTTAAAGGCCCGGGTGTCGGTAGCGATCCGAACAATTTGCACATTGATAATGGCAACAACTCACTGCTACCACAATCCGAGAGTGCCCGTGAATTCGGGCAAATCGGTTTTTGGGTACACCTTGAGGATGTCGACGAAGATCAGGCACCGCTTAGACTACTTGCTAAAGAATACGGACGGGATACCTCGAAATACGAACCACTTGTTTGTAAAGGTGGAACTGTCTGCATCTTCAACAACTATACACTGCATTCAGCGAGCGATTATCTGCGGGAAGATGGACAACGCTTCACGTGGGGGTTCGGTTTAGGACGCGCAGATCACTATTGGGAAGGCTTTCGGCACTATACAGACAAAGGTCGGAATCCGACATTCTCGAAATTCATCGGGACGCTGACAGCGGCAGAGCGTGAGGTCTTTCGGTTCCCACCTGCCGGGCATCCGTACTACACGCCACAGACGCTTGAGGCGTTGGAAGAACAGTATCCGGGTTGGAATGCCCGTGGCGAGTACTAAACCAAATATATTAAAGTGCTGAGGCTTTACCTCAGAATAGATCCAAATATTTTACTCACTTTGCTTGAACTCTGGTAGTTAATGTAGCAGGATTTATGTATGAGCCAAGATTTCCAAATTAAACAGGAATTCTTTCACGCACTAACTCAATTCGTTTCATCGCTTGACGAACATGTTAGTACAGACGATGGTCAATGGCGTATCAAAGGATTTATTGATGTATGCCGGAATATTTATACAATTTCTTCGGATACGAAAATAATATCGAAGATTCTTGAAATACATCTTTTCCCTCGTATCCTCAGTTTCGCTGAAGAGACTGGATACCGAGTGGTTTTGGCTGAACATCAAAATTACTATCCAGACATCTCTTTCGTGCATGCCGAGAACACAGACATTAAATTCGCTGTAGATTTTAAGACGACATACCGCTTACCGGATTATCCAGAGTTTTGCAATGGGTTCACCTTGGGTTCTCATGGGCAATACCTCATAAATAGAGAAAGTTCAAAAAACATTCAGTTTCCCTATGGTCAATATCAAGGACATTTCTGTTTGGGAATTATTTACAGCAGGCATATAGAAGAAGTAGACGAAACTCACACTTATGAGTTTGAAGAACTTCATTCGATATCTTCTGTTATAAAGGACTTCAAATTCTTCGTCGCAGAGAAATGGAGGATCGCAAGTGACAAAAGTGGTAGTGGCAATACCGCAAATATCGGAAGTATTAATAAAATTGCTGATATAATCTCAGGGCGTGGAATGTTCTCAAAGTTGGGTGAAGAGTGGTTTGATGATTATTGGATGAACTATGGTAAGATTACTACCACCGAAGATAGTGGCAAAACAAAACAGATTAGAAACTTGAAAGACTTCGTTGCATATAGAGGCGGGGATGATAGGTTGATTGTACCCAAAGCAAGAAAAACAGGGCGGAGGAGTCAAAACCGATGATGAAAGTTATGATTCCACCGATTAAGTGTCAAGGAATTAAAAGCAAACTTGTTCCTTTTATAAAGCGAGCTGTGGACTGGTCTTTTGAAGGTAGGTGGATTGAACCCTTTATGGGTTCAGGGGTTGTTGGTTTCAATATCACACCACGTAATGCAGTCTTTGCAGATAGCAATCCACATTTGATAAACCTTTATAACGCGATAGCAAATGGAAAGCTTGATGGCTTGAAAGTGAGAAGCTTCCTTGAACAACAAGGCGAAATACTATCGAGATGTGGGAAAGATTACTATTATGAAGTTCGGGAACGATTTAATAAAACGCATGCGCCTTTAGATTTCCTCTTTTTAAATCGGTGCTGCTTCAATGGTATGATTCGGTTCAATCGCAAAGGAAGCTTTAACGTCCCTTTCGGGCACAAACCACAGCGATTTTCTAAAGCGTATATCACCAAAATTGTAAACCAAGTAGATTACGTTTACGTCATGTCAAGGCATTCCAACTGGTCTTTTATCTGCCAAGATTATAAGGAAACACTCAAAGAGATTTCTGAAGACGATTTTGTCTACTGTGATCCACCTTATGTTGGGCGACACGTCGATTATTTCGATAGCTGGGACGAAGAAAATGAACAATATCTATTCGAGATACTGAGTCAATCTCCTTGTAGATTCATCTTGTCCACTTGGCATAGTAATCAGTACAGGAAAAATGTCTTTCTTGAGACAGTGTGGTCGGAATTTCACGTGCTAACCAAAGAGCACTTTTATCACGTCGGTGCGAAAGAGGAAAATAGAAAACCGATGCTTGAGGCATTGGTAATGAATTTCACACCTAAACGCTCGCATGAGGAACGGACTGAGCGAGCCGAGCAACTTTTACTTCTTGAAAAGTTGGCAGTGTATCAGAGAAGCAAGCGTTTGGTATCGTGAAATTGAAGAGAGAATGTTAAAAACCGGTTTTTCGGAGCGGTTCGGACATCAACCATCCAATGATGTTGACGATGTCGTCCTGCCGTTCCTGTAGCATCACTTCAATGAGTGCAGGTTTTTCAGCAGCGAGCGCGTCCCGTAAAGTGTCCTTGAAATCACCCAAATCCTCAACCCGCTTGGCATACGCACCGAAAGACTTCGCGAACTCAACGAAATCAGGATTGAGTAGGTCTGTGTCAATCGTGCGTCCTTCACAGCCTTTCTGTTGAGACCCCTTAATCGCAGACAGCGCGCCGTCATTCACCACGATCGCCACGACGTTAATGCCGTATTTCATGGCGGTTGCCATCTCCACAGCCCCCATCAGAAACCCACCATCACCACTGAAGCAGATAACCGGTCGATCAGGATGTGCGACTTTAGCTCCAATCGCGGCGGGATACGCGTGCCCTAACGCCACACCGATGTTCGGATAGAGGAACGTCCTCGGATCGTAGATCGGAAATTCAGCGAAGGAGGCATAGCCGAGCGCGTGGACATCAATCGCGTAGATGGTGTCTCGTGAAAGCACATCTTGAAATTCGTGTATGACTGGCAATGATGGCTGGGCATCAAACGCTGTTCGGAGTTCTGCCAGTGTCTCGTTCCACCCGTTCTGACCGGGCGCAACGTCCTCAATCAGTGCTTGCAACGTCAGTTTCAAATCACCGACGACCCCTACATCACACGGATATTCAAGCCCAATTTCGTCCGCGTCCTCGTCAATTTGGATGAAGGGTTGGGGCAGCTCCAGACTCCAATTTCGGGTATCAATGGAGGTAAAGCGGGGTCCGACCCCAATTAGACAGTCGGCGCGTTGGAGTGCCTCACGTCCGAGATAGCCGTAGCAAATTTGGAGTGCCAACGGATGGTCTTCCGATAAGACCCCTTTTCCATTGCGGGTGACAATAACAGGTGCGTTCAGTTTTTCAGCAAGGAGACGTAACTCGTTTCGGGCATTTGAATGAAAGACAGCAGAACCGGCGAAAATCAGAGGCATCTTCGCGTTGCGGATTGTTTCAACGGCGGTGCTGAGTTCTGCATCGTCCGGTGGCGGTAGTTCGGCGCGCTCTACACGCGGTGGGATTCGGACTTCTCCTTCTCCTGTAACAACATCCATCGGGAATTCCAACATTGTCGGTCCCGGTCTCCCGTTGCGCATCGCTTTAAAGGCGTTTTCAACAACGACAGGAATCTCAGCGACAGTGTGGGCGATAGCGCAGTATTTGGTAATCGATTCAAAGAACCGCATCTGATCCAAACCGTGGAACATCTTGCTCGGATGTTTGCTGTAGAGACTGGAATCGCTCTGACCCGTAATCAGCAGAACGGGGGCGCAATCGGTGAACGCTTCTAAAATACCGGTAGAGGCATTACTGGCACCCGGTCCTGGTACGGTGATAGCGACCCCTGGTTCACCTGTTGCGCGCGCAAACCCGTCTGCCATCTGTGTCGCGGCGTACTCGTGCCGGACGAGGTAGTGGTCAATCGTGCCTTTCCCGCGTCGCAGCAAGGCATCATAAATCTGGATGTTTTGGGTGCCGGGCATCCCGAAAACGGCTGAAACGCCTTGCGCTTTCAAGCATTCGATGAGAATATCTCCGCCTTTCACGTATCAGTCTCCTTTGTGTTTGCTGAGAAAATTTTCCAACCACGCATCGGGATCGTATCCGAGTCGGCGTAGTGATTGACAGCCGATCCGTTTTAGAAAATTTGGGATGAGGTTAAAGAGCCTAAGTCGCCAGTTCATAATTTGGAATCGGGATTACAAATCCCTCCTACAAAAGAGCTTCCCCACTATTTTTATCGAAAAAGTGCATTCGCTCTGGGACAAATGTGACATAGATATGCTGTCCAATTGCCGCTTCAAAGTTGGGGGCTGTGGACGCTTTAAGTATCGTATGCGCGCCTGAGGTATCTGTTCCGAGGGTTATCTCAACGATTGTCTCCGCGCCGAGAGGCTCAACACTATAAACTTCAGCCTGAAATGCATTCGGGATTGGCTGATGGCTAACAACGATGTCTTCAGGGTGCGCGCCAAAGACAAGATTCCTTTCTGAGTCATTATCGTTTAGCGTTTTAGAAATCCTTGTGTCCTGAATTGCGACTGAATTGTCTCCTCCGAGATGACTCGCTAACGTCAGATGGAGTTCACCGTTAGTGCTGGAGATGTCGCACGGAATGCAGTTCATACTCGGATTCCCAATAAAACCGGCGACGAACAAGTTGTCGGGATGATTATAGATTTCAGAGGGTGTCCCGAGTTGTTGGATTTTGCCCGCTTCAAGGACAGCGATGCGGTCCGCCATCGACATCGCTTCGGTTTGATCGTGCGTCACGTAGAAGGTTGTTGTGCCGAGTTCCTGCTGCCGCCAACGAATTTCCGAACGCATCTCTGCCCGGAGTTTCGCATCGAGATTGGAGATCGGTTCATCCATGAGGAAGACTTGGGGACGGCGCACCATTGCGCGTCCGAGTCCGACCCGTTGCGTTTCACCGCCACTCAACTGGTTCGGTGTGCGCATGAGTAGATGTTCGATATGAAGCATCTGCGCAATATCTCTGACACGCCGATCGATTTCCTCTGCGGAGAGCTTTCTCGGATGCAGTGGAAACGCCATGTTCTCGTAAACGCTCAGGTGCGGATAGAGGATATGCGATTGAAAAACGAAAGCGACATCGCGTTCCGCGGGGGTTTTGTCGTTGACGCTCACATCGTCGAGATAGATTGTGCCTTCTTCGGGTTTGTCCAACCCGGCGATGCAGCGGAGTGTCGTCGTTTTGCCAGCACCCGTCTGACCGAGGAGCACGAAGAATTCCTCGTCTCGGATATCGAGCGTGATGTCGTCAAGCGCGATGAGATCGCCGAACCGCTTTGTAATGTTTTCGAGTTTTACTGTTGCCATAAATAATGCTACGATTCTGTATTGTGGTATGGTTAGAGTATAGCACAAATAGTGCTCAGGGTCAACAAGAATTCTCCGATGAAAAAATAATTCGGTAATATTGTGACTTGTGTTATCATACTGCCAAAGGAGGTATTCTCTTATGACAAAACACCATAAAGACTTGAAAATGTCCTTAAAGAGTATTTTGGAAAGGTATTGCCTCATTATGCTCATCGGGGGGTTCGCCCTCGCTATCAGCGGTTGCGAACGAGATGACATAACACTTCCATCGGAAACAACAACATCGCCCCCAGAGGAACAAATACCGCTCCCAGAGGGAAAAACACTGCCCCCAGAGAAAAAAACACTGCCCCCTGAAGGCATGGTGCTGATTCCCGAGGGTGAGTTTCAGATAGGCAGCAACGACGCGGAGGCAGATGACGATGAGCAGCCTGTGCGCACCGTCTATGTAGATGCGTTCTATATGGACGAAACAGAAGTGACGAACGCGCAATTCAAAGAATTTGTGCTTCAAAACCCGCGTTGGCAGAAGAATCGGATTGACGGAAGATTTCACAATGGGCGTTATCTCTGGGACTGGGACGGGAATAACTACCCAAAAGGTAAAGACAAACATCCGGTTGATAGTGTGAGTTGGTATGCGGCGATGGCATACTCGAAGTGGGCAGGAAAGCGTCTGCCGACAGAGGCGGAATGGGAACGCGCCGCGCGCGGGGGCTTAGTCGATAAGAAGTATCCGCATGGGAACACGCTAACGCCGCGGGATGCGAACTACGGCAACAACGTTAAAGATACCACCGCCGTAGGTAGGTATCCTGCGAACGGGTATGGATTGTATGATATGGCGGGTAACGTGAGCGAATGGTGTTTAGATGCATACCATAGTGGATTCTATTCTACATTTCCACAGGAGGGTGCTGCGCGCAATCCGTTGGCGGGTGCAAACACGATTCAGTGGATATTGGATAACTTCACAGATGTTAATGTTGATGTTTCCCGCGTCCGGCGTGGTGGTAACTGGTTCGATATGGCTCGACTCCCGCGTGTCGCCGCTCGCAGAGACTCCAAGCCACCGAGCGCGTTCCACGTCATTGGTTTTCGTTGTGTGAGGTCTGTAACCGTAACCCCTTAACGGACTTTACCCTTCCAAAAATGTTACACAAGTGTAACATTCTGAGGGGATAGGTGTTGCCTGTTTTTTCCCGTGCGAAGGCATCTGTCACCCCGATGGCGAAATGTTACCCCCAAACTTTTTGACAAAATATTTACACCCTTTCTGACCGCTCCCGAATCTACGTTAGGCGAAAAAATAGGTGCAATTCGACAGTGTATCGGGTATAATTATAGTAAAATTTGGAATTACCTTATACACTAACGCAAGCGCGAGAATACGATCCTCGCCAGCGGCGGTGAGGCTTTTGTTCCCAGATGAACTGTAAACTTATTTTCAAATTTTACTCTAAAGCGTAACTTGCACGTTTTTTCGATTGTGAGCCAAAAAGTACACCCATAAGTTGGAGAAAAGATGCTGAATCGCCCAGAGGCACAACAGAACGCTCAAGGAAATCTGTCTTTAATGGACAGGATCAGACGGCAGTACGATTTAACACCATCCATCACGCTGATTTTCGGGCTGACGGTCCTCTTCTTTCTTGTGTTTCTCATATATCCGCTCCTCTATGTTTTCAAAGAAGCCTTCTGGATTGAAAATAAATTCAATCTTACATACTTCAAACTGATGGTGACCGATCCGAATATCCGAGAACTGGTTATCAATAGTCTCGAAATCGGTGTGATGGTCACGATAATGACGAGCATTGTTAGCTTGCCACTCGCGTATTTTTTGACACGATACCGGTTCCCTGGACGCGATATGTTGCGCGCTGTCATCTTAATTCCGATGATTATGCCACCTTTCGTAGGCGCGATTGGAATGCAGCAGTTTTTCGGGTTGTTTGGAAGCGTGAATATGCTTCTCGTGAAACTCAATCTAATTGATATATCGGAAACTATTGACTGGTTCGGTGGCGGATTCTGGGGTGTGGTGATGTTGTCAACGTTGCACCTATATCCGATAATGTATCTCAACATCGTTGCTGCGCTCGCGAACGTCGATCCGAGTTTAGAAGAAGCCGCAGAGAATATGGGCGCATCTCGGTTTCAAGTTTTCCGTCAAATAACGTTGCCGTTGATGATGCCGGGTTATTTCGCTGGGGCGATCCTCGTCTTTATCTGGGCATTTACGGATCTCGGTACGCCTCTAATCTTTAATTACAATGAAGTCGTTGCGGTGCGAATCTTTCGGCAAGTGACTGAGGCGAATCAGAACCCGATGGGATACGCACTCGTTGTGCTAATTATCGTCCTGACGGCACTCGCCTTTTATGTTTCTAAACGGTGGACGGGCAGTAAACACTATGAGATGCTTGGCAGGGGACATGTGACTTCACGCGAAGTAGATACGAAGTGGGCGATGCGTAGTATCATCTATCTCTTTATCGGTGGATTAACGTTTGTGGCGTTGTTACCCCATATTAGTGTGATCCTGATCTCCTTAACCCCGGACGCAAGCCAGTGGCGATTAAGTGTGCTACCACAATCGTTGACCTTCGCGCATTATATTGAAACTTTCACACATTCAGATACGCTGCCGAGTATTCTCAACAGCCTAAAATACAGCGTTTTCAGTACACTGTTAGCACTTTTGGTAGGTGTCGTGGTGTCGTATCTACTCACTCGCAAACGCCTACCATTTCAAAATCTGTTGGATGCAATAGCGATGTTACCCTTAGCATTGCCGGGGGTTGCGATAGCATTCGGATATATGGGCAGCTTCGCAGATACGACGCTTTTATTGAAACATCTTCCAGAGACGTTCATCAATGTGATTGATCCACGGAAGAATCCGACGTTCCTTCTGATTATCAGTTACGCGGTGCGGCGATTGCCGTATATGCTGCGTTCCATCTACGCAGGACTTCAGCAGACGAGCGTGAGTTATGAAGAGGCATCACAAAACGTGGGCGCGACACCAATCCGAACCTTGTATAAAATCACCTTGCCCTTGGTCATCGCGAATATCCTCGCTGGTGCGATTCTGGTATTCTCATTCTCCATGTTGGAAGTGAGTGATAGTTTAATCTTGGCAATGCAGGATAAGTACTATCCGATTACAAAAGCGATTTGGGCACTCTCTCAACGTCCCGATCACGGCGCATATACAGCGAGTGCATTGGGTGTGGTCGGGATGTTGATCCTAATCGCGTGTTTGCTCGGTGCAGGACGTGTGCTTGGAGGAAAGTTAGGGGAAATTTTCCGTATTTAGTAGTCGTGTGGAAAAGGACAAAACAGTTTTCAGACATATTCAAGCTGCTGGTAGGAGATATAATGGATATTTTGCATAGCATTCGCGGTGCGTTGTTGGAAGCACAAGACATCCTCAATCGGTTTATCGGAAACCCTGAGAACATCGCAACCATCGCGGAGACAGCAGAAATGATGCGGGACGTTTTTGAACGGGAGGGGAGAATCTTCAGCTGTGGAAACGGCGGGAGTTTGTGCGATGCCGTCCATTTTGCTGAAGAATGTACAGGCAAGTTCCGCAGCGATAGAAAACCGCTTCCGGCAATCGCGCTCGGTGATGCAGGACATATCACCTGTACGGCGAACGATTTCGGGTTTGCGGAGGTCTTCGCGCGTCCACTCTTGGCACTCGGTCAACCCGGTGACTTACTCATCGTTCTCTCAACCAGTGGAAATTCTGAAAATGTTGTGCGTGCTGCAGTGGCGGCGAAATCACGTGGGATGCAAGTGTTCGGGCTGCTCGGTGGGGATGGCGGAGACCTTAAGCAACACTGCGATATTTGTCTAATAGCACCCGGAAACACTGCAGATCGGATTCAGGAAATCCATATAAAAGTATTGCACATCTTGATAGAGCATATTGAGCGGTTGATGTTCCCAGAGAATTATGGATAGCCGCCTTTTACTATATTTACGCAAGTTGCCACCTATTATTCTCACTGCGAAGCAATAGCACTCCGCTGGAGTGCAATCGCGTAAATACACCATTTTCTATAGACATATCACCCCTAAGGGGTGGGGAAAGAGACGAAAAACCGGTCTGAAGTGTGCAAAATCTGTTAGTAGCAACTTGGGTTATATTTGAAAATTAACAGTGGATTTTCAGGGAGCAGTGTGATAGCATAAATTGCTGAGAACTTTTGAGGAGGTGCCAATGAGAAGTTTTGGAACTGAGGGACGCGTCCGCCCTGAACACCACTATATTGTTCCACGCACCGAGGAGATTATCGATTTCATCAGCCGCGTCAAAAATGGCAAGTACATCGTCCTCTTCGCGCCGCGCCAGACGGGGAAAACCACCTTCTTTCGATTGGCACTTGAAGCACTTGTCGCTGAAGACCCGACTTATTTTCCGATTCAATTGGATTTCCAAACGATGCGTAACGCCGCACCTCTCACCTTTTATGCTCAACTCCATTACCAGATTAACAGGCAAATTAAGAGCGTCTTCCAAAAACGTGGCGAGGTGCCTTCTGAAGCATTGACACAATTTTTAGAGAACACAACGCTAACCGATCATTTTTCGATGGAAGTGTTCTTTGAAAACCTTGAAAGTTTTCTGGACAATGATTTTCGTAATCACAGACTTGCTTCCACGAAGGTTGTGCTCCTCATCGATGAGTTTGATGGTATTCCGTCAACCGTCGTGAGTGATTTTTTGTATTCGCTCCGCCAAATTTACCTCTCTGATGAGATGCAATGTCCTCATAGTGTAGGCATCGTTGGGGTCAAGAGCATTGCGCAGCTCGACTATGACCGGTCCGTCTCGCCATTCAATATCCAGGACGAATTTCGTCTGCCCAACTTTACACTTGAACAAGTACACGGATTGCTATCACAATATACCAATGAAGTTGGGCAAGTCTTCGCGCCCGGGGTTGTTGAATCTATCCACAAGGAGACTGCCGGGCAACCTGTCCTCGTCAACCGCCTCGCGCAGATTCTTACCAAGAACTTTGATATCCCGAAAACCGAGCCAATTACGATGGCGCACTTTTTAAAAGCACACATCCAACTTGTACGCGGCCGAAACATCAACATTCAACATCTCACAACCAATATCCGCAGGGATAGGCGTTTCGAAAGAATCCTGATGAATATCATGTCTTATGAAGACGGACTGGACTTCAATCTGCGTGATCCACACATTGATGAACTCGCTACGTATGGGGTGATTGTGGAGGACGGGGACGGCATGTGTCAAATTGCTAATCCGATTTATCTCTATTGCATCATGCAGGCGTTCAAGCCGACGGTGAACGGACTTGAACAGGAATACTTCCACGAAGACAATATAGACGGCTTTCAAGGTTTCCTGACTCCCACGGGACAGATAGACATGGAACGGCTGCTTGATAACTTCCGAGACTTCATCGCACGCGCTGGCTTCAAAATCCTACAGGTGCCGGATACGCCGCAAGAATCCGTGGGACGACATCTCCTCCTTACCTATCTGGACCTCTTTGCTCGGAGCGTGGGCGGTGCCTTGTCCTTTGAGACCGAAACAGGGCGTGGCAAGATGGATCTCCTTATCACGCACGAGAGAGAAAAGTACATCGTTGAGACAAAGATTTGGCGCGGGAATAGCCGTTATCAGGCGGGCAAAAGGCAGCTTGCTGCATATCTCAAATTAGAAGGTGCTGTACAGGGATACTATGTTGTTTTCGACCATCGGAGAAACCCTGAACCGAGAGTAGAGACAGAAGAATTAGATGGGGTAGCAGTTCGGAGTTACGTGATTCCTGTCATGCAAGAACAACCCTCATCAGAATAAAAGTCTGAATCTAATAATCTTCACTTGCCAAGAACAAAACGATTTGTGCGAACAATTTGTGATCTCGCCGTCCCCCAAGGAGGACAATTTATGGAATCATCGGAAAGAAATAAGGCGTATTGGCGGAAAAACCTGCAATATCTCGCTATTTTATTAGGAATTTGGTTTATCACCTCCTATCTCTGTTCAATTATATTCGTGGAACAACTCGACAAAATCCAATTTGGTGGGTACCGACTCGGTTTCTACTTCTCACAACAAGCATCCATCTGGATTTTCGTTGAACTTATCTTTGTTTATGCATGGTTGATGAACCGTCTGGAAAAGAAATATACACAACAGGAAGATGAGGAGGGCGCAGAACAACCATGAACGTACAAGCGTGGACATTTGTGATGGTGGGTCTCTCCTTCGCGTTGTATATCGGCGTGGCACTTTGGTCCAAGGCGCGTTCGACAGGGGATTTCTATGTCGCGGGGAGCAATGTGCATCCAGTTGTCAACGGGATGGCGACAGCGGCGGATTGGATGAGCGCGGCATCCTTTATCGCAATGGCAGGGATGATCTCCTTCATGGGACGGGACGGCTCTGTCTATCTGCTCGGATGGACGGGTGGCTACGTGCTACTCGCGTTGTTATTGGCACCCTACCTCCGTAAATTCGGTAAGTACACAGTCCCCGATTTCGTAGGGGACCGCTATTATTCGCAATTGGCTCGGATTGTCGCCGTGGTGTGTGCGATTTTTGTCTCCTTTACTTACGTCGCGGGACAGATGCGCGGTGTTGGCATTGTCTTTTCTCGATTCCTGGGTGTCAATGTTGAAACAGGTGTGCTTATCGGTATGGGAATTGTGTTCTTTTACGCCGTGCTTGGAGGTATGAAGGGCATCACTTATACACAAGTTGCACAGTACTGTGTGTTGATTTTTGCGTATCTCGTACCTGCGATTTTTATCTCTATCCTCATTACAGGCAACGCTATCCCTCAGTTGGGATTGATGGGAAAGGTAGCAGATGGTTCAGGGCTATATCTCTTAGATCGACTCAACGGTTTGAACGAAGAATTGGGGTTTAACCTATATACAGGTGGAGGTAAAGCCACCATTGATGTCTTTTTTATCACGGCGGCGTTGATGTTAGGGACAGCAGGACTTCCGCACGTGATTATCCGCTTCTATACCGTCCGAAAAGCCTCGGAAGCCCGGATTTCTGCCGGATGGGCATTGCTGTTCATCGCGATTCTCTATACAACCGCACCAGCCGTAGCGGTGTTTGCTCGGACGAATCTCCTCAAAACTGTCAGGTATGAACAGAACGGTGAATTGAGAGATGTCAAATATGAAGATGTACCATCGTGGTTTAAAAATTGGGAAGCAACAGGACTGATTAAGTTCGACGATTTGAACGGTGATGGTGCTATTCAGTACCGAGGACCGAAATCTGATGTTGCGAATGAACTCACAATTGATCGGGATATCATGGTATTGGCGAATCCTGAAATTGCGAAACTCCCGAACTGGGTTGTCGGGTTGGTTGCTGCTGGCGGTTTGGCAGCGGCACTCTCAACCGCTGCCGGACTGCTCCTGGTAATTTCTACAGCAGTCGCGCACGACTTGCTTAAGGGTAGCATCGCACGCGGATTGTCAGAGAAACAGGAGTTAAACGCCGCGCGTATTGCAGCGGGTGTCGCGGTGTGTATCGCTGGATATTTTGGTATAAACCCGCCTGGGTTTGTGGCACAAGTCGTCGCGTTCGCTTTTGGTCTTGCAGCGAGTTCATTCTTCCCCGCGATTGTTATGGGCATCTTCTCCAAGCGAATGAACAAAGCCGGGGCAATCAGCGGTATGATTGTCGGTATCACTTTTACAGCGGCGTATATCATCTATTTCAAATTTATCAGTCCGGAACTCAACACATCAGAGCACTGGTTATGGGGCATTTCGCCTGAGGGGATCGGAACCCTCGGCATGGTGCTAAACTTTATTGTTTCTATTGGTGTTGCTGCCCTGACACCACCGCCACCGGATGAGGTGCAAGCACTCGTTGAAGACATTCGAGTGCCTTAAAAGAATGGAGGTTTTCAATGAACGTAAAATTTTCGTGGCGAAGTCGGAGATGCCATATACAAGCGATTTCCAAAATTTGCTGTGTGATGCTACTGCTGGTGACGGCTGCCGTTGCGAATGCTGCAGAAGTGGAAGATTTCATGCCAAAAGAGAGTATTTTTTATCTCAAACTTCAAAATATAGATGAAGTGTACGGCGAAATTGAGGTCTCGGAAAATTGGGAAAAAGCACTCGCACTATTACCGGATGTGCCAGACTGGCAGGAGATGCAGCAAGGGCTTTCTATGTTCCAAACAATGCTGGGAACTGACCTGCTGGGCATCATAGAGACATTGGGTTACCGAACTGCATTAGCAATATGGGTGGAGGGAGCAAACAGTTCGGAAATTGAAACGGGTGTCGTGATACATTCAGGAGGAAATCTGGACAAACTTCGGCAGCTTACCAAACTTGTAGAAGGGCTTCTTGGAATGGCGAACGAAAATACTTTACGCTTGAATGCCGGTGTGTACCAGCGCGTTCGCTACAACGCCATAGAAATTCCCGGTGGTATTGCTAAATATGGGTTCGTAGATGATTTCCTTGTGATCGGTACGGGCGAGGGAAGTTTTGAAAGATTGATGGATACTTACCGAACTGGTATGCCTTCTATTCGGGAAAACAAAGAATTTGACAGGGCATTGGAAGAAACGGGGTCAGGAGAAGTTGTCGTATATGCTAACGTTCCGCCTATTTTGTCTGTGATGCAGAATAATGTAGAGGAATCGCTGCGAACGCGCCTCGCTATTTTTCAATCTGTATTTGGACGGCTCAATTTGCTGGAGACCGGTCCCTTTCTTCAAGTGGCTGCGCAATTTAATCCTGACTTGCCTGAAAACGAGATAGGTTCGTTTTTAAGAGAGGGACAGCGGCTCGAAACCCTAAACGCATTATCCGTTGAAGACGATCTGTTTGTCACTGTGGCTCCCAAAGTTGTGGAGAGTATGTGGGAGTTAGTTCCTACCGATGACGCTGCCGAAGGAATCTCTTTTTTAGAGGGAATGTTGAACCTTAATCTGGAAGAAGATATTATGGTTGGGTTGACGGGTGAACTCGCTTTGTCTGTGGCTGATTTCACACGCTTCGATCCGGAAGCCTTGAGTGGCTTTCGGTTTGAGTTTGATGGCGCAATTGCGCTTGATGCGGGCGATGTGGAGACCAATGGTGGCATCATTTTCAACCCCAGACACCGGATGAAGTGGAATCAGGTTGGCAATAGCATTTCTAACCTACAAAATGCCTCTGTTTCTCAAACAAATTACAAGGGTGCGACGGTGTCAGAGCTTTCCTCAAATATTTTTCATAGCGAAGTAGATGGGCTGTTTCTTATCGGTTTCTCGGAGGAGCAGGTGCATGCGCTTATTGATGGAATTAAGGAGAAAAAGAGACCTTCCTATCTAAAACGTCTGCCGAAAACCCCTACTGCGTTTGCCCAACTGAACTTAGCACGGGTCCTGGAGACCCAAAACGGATCGCCACCAGTTGGCAAACTACTTGTCGATTCTAATGAGATGGCACTCTTGCTTGCTTGGCTTTCTGTCGAAGGTGATGCGGCTTTGTTGGAAGTGATATTATCAGAAGAAGAGACACCCATTGAGATGATAGCGAAACTGGTTCCGTTTTTTCTTTGGAATATGGATGTAGAGTGGGAATAGCCTAATTAAGCGCAACCGATTGAGGAGGAAACAAAAATGATTCAGAAACGATTTGGACGGAACGCAAACACTAAACGATGGTTTTGGGTGATAACAATTGCTGCTGCTCTGTTATTCGGTTTCGGAATTAGTCAAATGGTGCAGTTTCAAGAAGCAACTGCAGAGTCACAAGAGGATGGTTTCTCCCAACTCGCTACGGAACTTGATGCGGTCAAAGCGAAACATAACATGTTACAGGCGAAGTGGCAGTCGGAATTACTTGCACAAATTGTGCCGACTTTGGCGGACGAACCTCGTGACGTGAAACGTCAATTTGTGGATTTCCTTGAAAAAATTGGGAGTCCCGGTACTCCTGCCCTCGTTGCGATGCTCCAAGACCCTTCTGAGAAAATGCGCAAAAAGGCGGTTGAAGCGTTGGGCGAAATCGGTGAAGATGAGAGGAAAGCAGGTAGGAATTATGATGCCGCTGCCATAGGATTAGCTATGGCACTTAAAGATGCTTCTGATGATGTTTTCCGTGAGGCAATTCGAGAATTGGACGATGTTCGTCCGACATCTGCGAAATCAGTTGCGGTTGTCGTACCGGCACTCATTGAAGTACGGACGAAAGGTTCATCAAGTGCCCGCGACGATGTACTCGATGCTTTAGGACGGATCGGTGAGGATCTCGCAAAAAACGGGCAATCCACCGACACAATCCGAGACGCTTTAATAATTGCCAGCCTAAACGATAATTCGACAAAAGTCCGAACCAATGCAATAGCCGAGTTGTCTGATATACGAGCAGCGTCCACTGAAACGTTCAAGGCGTTGATAGGTGTGTTGTCAGACAAATCTAAATCCGTCCGGGCGCGCGCTGAAGATGCCCTGATTAAATTAGGTAAAGGTGCTGCTGCGACAGTTGCACCGATGTTGGCGGATGCACTTACGAGCAGCCAATCAGCCGTAACGCGTGGACATATTGTTGATGTGCTTGGCGGAATCGGTGAAGAACTCGTAGAGAGCGGAGATTCCGGTGAGATGGTTGTTAAACCGCTCCTTGTCGCATTGGAAGATAGTGCCAAAGATGTCCGACGCAACGCTGCTGATGAATTAGGCGAAATGCGTGCAACGTCGCCTGACGCGCGGGCTGCATTGACGCAAGCACTCAATGATAGTTCCAAAGCCGTTCGCAATGCAGCGAAAAAGGCGATTCGACGAATAGAAGCAGTCAAATAAGTGAGCAATATTAAGAAACAAATTTTAGGTTTTCAGGAAGGTTGGAAAGTAGGAAGACTGCGAGAAACGCTATGGTGTGTACTGCTATCTTCCTTGGGGAAACACCCAAGCAAAAACACTTCCAACTTTCCAATCTAATTGGGAAGGCGAACTTGAATGTTGATACTTAAACTTGCTTAGTACTTTAGAACGGTAATTCCTACACAGTACGTGCCCGCGATATGTTGCTCAAAATGGGAATTGTAGACGGAGTGTTAAACTTATTTCCAACCTCTGCGTCTTAATTATCAAAAGTAGACACCCATAGACAGATTTATAAAGAAAATAAAATAACAGAGGCTACTCCTCGCGTGAAGGACAGAATTCCGCGATAGGTAGAGCATTACACCATGCAACAGACACTGAATACGGACACCTCGCTGGTTGAGGTGATGCGGCAGGCATCTCTCATTTCGGAACAGGACTATACGGACATCATTGCAGAAATAGAACAAACCGGAGCGTCAGAGGTATCTGTGCTTTCTAAACACGGCGTACCCTCTGAGGTCCTCGCGCTCGCTACAAAGAGCGTTGAATATGGGACATCCTTTATCCAATTAGAAAATGTTTCGCCTGAACCTGACGTACTTGAAAAGGTTTCACCGGGGTTCGCATACCGAAATAAAATCGTGCCTATTGCGTTGACAGATGATCAACTGACGATCGCAATGGTAGATGTTCAGGATGTCATTCTCATTGACGAGATTGAACTCATCACGGGCTTTCAAATTACGCCTATCCTTGCAGATGAAGGGGACATTGATGAGGCAATTGTTCGTCTCTACGGACGCACGGCTGAAAGTTTGCTCAGTGCTGGTATCAAGGGACCCGTGGGGGCAACTGCCACTCTTGAACGCGAGACGATTGAAGACTTCGGAATTGATGAGAAAGATCTCAGTCAAGATCCAACGGTTATACACGCCGTTGACCAGATGATTATTGATGCCGTCCGGATGGGAGCAAGTGATATTCACATTGAACCCTACCCGACGCAATTGAAAATCAGGTTCCGCGTTGATGGTGTGTTAGAAGACCAACCGCAACCCCCTGCCTATCTCCAGTCCGCAATCACTTCCAGAATCAAAATCATGGCGGATATGGATGTCGCAGAGCGGCGCCGTCCGCAAGATGGCAAAATCAGCAGGCAGATTGCCAGCGTCGGCAATCGGCAAATAGACCTCCGTGTTTCCACTGTACCGACGGTCGCGACGCTCCATGGCGAAAGTGTTGTGCTCCGTATCCTCGACCGACAGTCCATTGAATTTGGACTCACAGAACTCGGATTAACCGAGGACAACCTCCAACTCTTTGAACGCATGATTCGTAAACCGCACGGTATCATCCTCGCAACGGGACCTACCGGTAGCGGGAAGACCACGTCGCTGTATGCCTGTTTGAAAGAGATTAATTCGCCGGATGTCAAAATCATCACGCTCGAAGATCCGGTGGAGTATGAATTAGAGGGCATCAACCAGATCCAGGTCAATTCTGATATAGGCTTTACCTTCGCTCAAGGTCTCCGCCACATCCTACGACAGGATCCAGATAAGGTATTGGTCGGTGAGATTCGTGACTACGAGACCGCGGAGATGGCGATCCATACCTCACTTACCGGACACCTTGTCTTTAGCACGCTTCACACGAACGATGCTCCCGGCGCAATCACGCGACTTATCGATATGAACGTTGAACCCTATCTTGTTGCCTCCACGGTAGAGGGTGTTATCGCCCAAAGACTTGCTCGCCGTGTGTGCAGGGCGTGTTGCGAGATGTATTCTCCGGACATACACGAGTTGGCAGGGCTTATGGGTAACAGTAATGGCAATGGCAACGCTGCTTCTGTTCCGTACGATCTTAAAATTCCGCGCGCAGTCGGATGTAAGGAATGCCGTGGGCGAGGTTACAAAGGTAGAATTGGTATCTTTGAAGTTTTATTCATGACCGATGAGATTCGCTCTGTGGCACTCAAGCAGGCATCAACGAGTGAGATTCGTCGTCTCGCTGTCCAGATGGGTATGAAAGGTTTACGTGAAGATGGTTGGCGTAAGGTCGCTGCTGGATTGACAACAGTTGACGAAGTCATCCGTTTAACACAGGAAGACGAATTCGATTTCGTGGAAGTTGTTTAAGTAACTTTAAATCCTTTTCCTCTAAAGGAACGTTTACGATGAAGTTGATCGCGATCGGAAGTGCAATCTTACTCTTTACGCTCCCAGCATGGGCGGGAGTGTTTCTGGAGGATTTTGATAACGGAAACTTGGATGGGTGGCAAGAACTTGTTTTTAATGATGTGATGAATAATGCACCGCCCGGTTCTTGGGAAGTTGTTAAGGGTGAACTTCACGCGGTAAGTCCTGATGGTAGACTGCGTTTGTTCACAATCGGTAATACCACATGGAGTGATTACACCATCGAATTTGATGTCAAACCCCTCAAAAAACCGGGTCCTGGAGGTATTGCTATTGCCGCTCGGGTCAACGGAGATTGGGTCGTATGGTGTGTCATCGGCGAATGGCCATTTTTTGACAATGCCTCGCGAGCTATCTGTGCGGCTGGCAACTTTCGAGACCCTTCCCCTCTTTTCTTCTTCGGTAGCAAACATCACCGACTTTTAAAATTAAAGGAATGGTCTAAACTGAAGTTGGAAGTTGAGGGAAATATTCTAAATTTTTGGATTAACGGCAAGCAAGCTCTTGGCCCCATACAACTCCCGAATCGCCAAAGTTTTCAACGCCTTGATGGCGTTAGAAAGAGGCATCATGAGGAACATCATGCGGACGAGCGGCCGGAATTTCAACCTATGCGGTTAGGTAAGTTTCAAGACTTCTTGACAGGAGGCGCCGGCTTAGGGCTTTCAAGTCAAACAGCAAGATTCGACAACGTTACAATCACCGGTGCCAGTATCCCGAACAGAGGCGGGTTGTCAGTAACACCTAAAACGAAACTCGCGACAGTGTGGGGACATCTGAAGCGTTTTTAGGATATAATTGTCTTCCTGAATTGCGATAGAGAGGTTGATTGTGCCGATATTTCGATACGAAGCACTCACCCATGGTGGAGACACCGTCAATAATACACTTGAAGCCGACTCCAAAGCCGAACTTATCTCTCGATTACGGCAGATGGGCTATTGGCCCACACAGATCGTTGAGGAGGTTGAGGAGGCGGTCCCAAGCAACGTACGCCGATGGCTTGAAATTGGGCGCAGCAGAATCAAACCTGCCGATGTTGAGTTCTTCACATACCAATTGGCAACATTGGTAAACGCGCATGTTCCACTGCCGCGTGCATTAGAAGTTACACTGGGACAAATCCAAAATCCAGCCCTCCATCGTATTGTCTCGCAAGTGAAGTACGATGTGGAACACGGTGCGGCTTTCCATGATGCTCTCACGCAACATCCCAAAGTGTTTTCGGACCTCTATGTCAATATGGTGAGAGCGGGCGAGAGTGGTGGTGTCCTCGGTTTAGTTCTGGAACGTCTTGCGGAATTCGCGGAACGCCAACGACTTCTTAAAAACGATGTCATCTCAGCACTCTTCTATCCAGTTATTTTATTGACCCTCAGTGTTACTGCTGTCGCCGTACTCATGATTCTTGTCATACCGAAATTTACCGCAATGTTCGACGATCTCGGTGTCGCCTTACCGCTGCCAACCCAAATTCTCATTGGGGCGACCGGTGCGTTCCAAACCTATTGGTGGATTGGATTGGTCGTTGTCATCTTAGGTATAGCGGGTTTAAAACAATATCTCCGACACGAAACCGGACAAGTCTGGTTTGACCGCCTGAAACTTAAATTACCACTTATTGGACCAATATTCAGCACCTTTGCCATTGTCCGTTTCACCCGAACGATGGCAACACTTTTGGAAAACGGCGTGCGGATGCTGCCCGCCCTACAAGTCGTCAAAGACACTATAGGGAACAAGGTGTACAGTAACGTCGTCGCAGCAGCAGAAACAGAAGTTGAACAGGGTTCCACGCTCTCTCGTGAACTCGGTAAAAGTGGGGATTTTCCTGAATTTGTCACGCACATGGTGGCTGTCGGGGAGGAATCCGGCGAACCCGTTCACATGCTCAGTAAACTCTCTGAATATTACGATTTAGAAATTAAAAAGAGCCTTGAACGTTTGACGAGTTCCATCGGTCCGTTAGTCATTCTGCTGATGGGAATTGTTATCGGGTTTATCGCTGTTGCGATGATCCTCCCGATTTTCGAGGCGAACCAATTATTAAGCAACTAAAAGGCTATCGGCTATCGGGTCGCTTTGCTCTCGGCTTTCGGTAAAAAGAACGTTGTGACGAGGGAAAACATTAGCAATAACCACAACAATTTGCTGACAACCGATGGTTTCTGACTGCTGACAGCCACTTCCATAGGAGAAAAAATTATAATGTTCACGCAACTAAAATCCGATGAATCCGGATTAACCCTAATTGAACTAACGATTGTCATTGTCATCTTAGGGATTTTAGCAGCCTTCATCGCGCCGCGAGTTATAAACGCGCCTCAGCAAGCGAAGGTTGCGAAAGCACAAACAGAAATTAACGGTATCAAAACCGCTCTGGAACAGTATGCCATAGCCACAGGGGAATATCCCACCACCGAACAGGGCTTAAGTGCGTTATGGCGGGCACCAAGTCCTGCACCCCTCAATTGGGATGGTCCGTATGTTGATAGCCCAAATTTCATGGATCCGTGGAGTAATCAATACGTCTATCGCCAACCGAGTGGTCGCTACGGATACGACTACGACCTGTATTCGATGGGTAAAGATGGAAAGGTAGGCGGTACAGAACTGGACGCAGACATCACCAACTGGGTAGATGAGAATGCGGCGGCATATTAAAACAACACAACAAAGGTTGGTTAGGCGGGATCTCTGTATTGCGTCTAACTCCCAATCCCAGAGTGGCTTCACCATTACGGAGTTACTAATCGTTTTAACGCTTATCGGCATCCTGTCAGCGATCTCTATGCCGACGCTGAAAGGTTTCGCGGCAACACGCCGTTTGAAGTCTTCAGCCTACTCGCTCCGTAGTCTACTCATGTTTGCCAGAGATATGGCAATCACGGATCGGACGACGCACTTGGTTGTTTTTGATCTTGACAGGGATCGGTACTGGCTTGCCTCCAGTGAGACGTTCAACCCTGCGAATCCACTCACGTCGTTGCTAACTGCTCAAAATTCCACGGTTGTTGCTGCCGGACAGAATAGCGTGACTGGCAACCCACTCACAACGAGGACTTCCACTCAGCAGGTTCCTTTGGCACGCACCAGCGGCATTCTTGGTGTGCCTAACGCAATGGAACGAAACGTAACATTAGCTGCAATGATAACCAATCACAACGGCAGAACTGCCAGCGTCGATTCCGGCGTGGAATATGTCTACTTTTCACCGACTTCGACCTCTGAGGAGACAGCCGTGTACCTGCGGAACTCGCGCAATCAGATAATGTCTGTTAATGTCGAGGCAGCAAGTGGACGTGTCCGGGTCCGACAACTCACACCAGCAGAGATTGAAATGTTAGGTTTTGAGACCAGCAACTAATTTCTCATCGGAAGTCCTGAAAAATGAATTTATCAATTATACACTCAAGATCAAAAGAAAAAGACGGCTTTACGCTCGTTGAGATACTTGTAACATTAACAATTTTGGCGGCGATCTTGCCCGCACTTTTGCAGGCGTTTACGACCGCTGCACGCAATCAAGGACTTTCAGATAACAGCACTACTGCACTTTACCTCCTCAAATTTCGGATGGCAGAAATTGAGATGGAAGGTTATCCCGATGTTGGTGAACAAACTGGTGAATTTGGTGAGAATACACGCTATCGTTGGAGTTCTGTCGTTGAGGATGTGGACTCTGAAGACGTTGAAAACGTCCGTCGGGTTCAAGTGACCGTCACATGGCTGCATAGAAACAGAGAGAACTCAATGTCTATGAGTACCTATATTGCGGACCGACAGATGCCACAAGCACAGCAGGGATAGTTATCAGGTAAAAATGAAGACTAAAGGAATTCGCACCGAGAGTGGATTTACACTCGTTGAAATGCTCATGGCAGTCAGTATCCTCGTCATTATTGGGGGATCTGCATATTTTGCTTTCAAAACAGCTGTAGATGCGTATCATCGGACGGAGGCAAGAATATTGGCGGTACAAAGGAGTCGGGTCGCGATGGATCGGCTTGTAACGGATCTCCGAAACATGCAAGTCTCACTTGAGGAACCAGAACTTGCCATCTACACCCAAGATGGACCGAGCCAATTAGGGGATAGGGATATGCTCAGTTTCGTCACGCTTGTCAGGACAGATCCAGACCCCTTTTTGGAGCAACTTGGAAGTTTCCAAGCACAGTCCTCCTCGCAGCCTTCCATACCGCTTGCAAGTGATGTGCAGCGTGTGGCTTACTTCGTCGGACCTGAACCGATGCCCAATGAATCCAACTTGGGTTCCGCGAACTTTCAAGAGGCATTTACGGGCGATACTATGGATCAACAAGAGGGTGAGCTTGCCCTCTTTCGTGTGAGAACAACAACGCTTGATCCTGAAACTGTTATCGGTCCTTTTCTACAGACGGGTGAGGTCCCACAAACGGACGAAAATGGGGAACCGATTTATGTCGATATTTCGACGCTCATTGCTGGGCTTATCAGTTTTGATTTAAAGTATTTTGATGGTGAAGCGGAAGCTTGGAGAACCTCATGGGATGATGCGGAGAGTCTTCCGAGTGCTGTACAGATCCTGATAACTGCCCAAGGAGAGTCACAGGCACCTGTAAGTACAAATACAGCACAACTCACGACACAGGGGCAGCCGACAGCACAGTCAATTGGTATGACCCAATCAACGATGGTGTATCTTCCAGTAAGTGCTACTGCTGGCGGTGGAGCAGGAGGTAGACCTTAGGGGAGTCTACAGATGACGCTATTTAGAACGCGGGGTTTCCGCGCATTCCACGAGGAGCAGGCCGGGCTATCCCTCGTCTCAACCCTCTGGATACTTACTATACTCTCTGTTCTCGCGGCGCAGCTGCTTTACTCGATTCATATAGAACAGCGGACGCAGCGGAATTTTTTGGACAGGGCGAAGTTTCACTACGCCGCAAGAGCCGGCTTTGAGTGGACGCTTGCTGTCGTGCGTGCAGACCAGACCCCTTTCGATTCGCTCGGTGAAACTTGGGCTGAACCCATCCAAGGACAAGTTGAAGATGGAATTCAGGTTGGCAATTTCTTAAACTATTCTGTGACAATTACAGACGAGGCATCAAAGGTTAATATCAACACTGTCGATGTAGACCTCATCAATAATTTACTCATGCAGGTGGGCACTACATCAGATGAAGCGTTCGTTCAAGAACTTGCCAACAGAATTGTGGAGGGGCGACCCTACCGCACTGTTCGTGACCTTGCACGGGTCGAAGGGATGACATCTGAACTTCTCTACGGGGCACAACAAACTGGGACGTTTGCACAAAACAGTGCGAGTGTGCAACCGACAGCCACGGGGACGGCTGAAGGTCCCTCAACGGCAGGCTTTAGCAGCCCACAAGCAACGTCAGCGGACACACCACCGGGACTTGTTGATTTAACTACTATTTATTCGGTTGATGCCAGCACGGATCCGGACGGGGAACCGCTTGTCGATGTCAATACGGCTGATGCAAATGAACTGACACAAATTAACACACAGCAAAACCAGTCTGTTTTCTCGCAAGCGGAAGCGGAATCGCTTATCCAGCAACGAGATTTTGACAGGTTCGCTTCACTCCTGGATGTGCAAGCAGTTTCTGACGAACTTTTTAACAACATACAAGACCAACTTACCACAGAAGATGCCGGTGGGGAAACGAATGAAGAGGAAGAAACCAATGCCCCAGAAGGAAATGGGCCACCGGGGCAAGGGCAGGCACAACAACCACAGGGAGAAAGTGGGCAAGTTAATATCAATACCGCCGATGTAGAAACCTTGCAATCTTTGCAGGGTGTTGATGAAGGCATTGCTGAACGCATCGTTGATCATCGTGATTCACAGGGGCTTTTCCAGAACATTGATGCAATCAAAGATGTGAAGATGTTGACGCAGCAGGAATTCATCGGTATTATTGACAAAATAACACTAAAAGAGGGGGACATCCGCGAAGGTCTCATCAACATAAACACGGCACCACCTGAGATATTAGCACTACTACCGGGAATGGATCCACAAAAAGCACAAGCAATTGTCGAACGCCGCGAAGAAGACGCACCCGACACCTCACAGGTACAAAGTTTTACTGAAGAGGAGATAAAAGGGAATCCGTTCACTCGCATCTCCGAACTGTCGCAATTAGAGGATATTAACTTTGAAACCTTCCGTGAAGTCGTTGATTCGGTAACTTACCGTTCACACGGCTATCGCATTGAGGCAAACGGTGTTGATACCGCAAACAGAGTTATCTCCACTTGTGTTGGTGTCATTGACCGGACGGGTGATCAGATAATTGTAAAGTATTGGCTACAAGATTAGATAACTTAATGGTTGCCGGCAGTCAGTTTCTGTCGGCACTTAGAGGGAGTGGCAGGTAGGTATCAGCCATTGAAAACCATCGGTAAAGAGAGATTTGACTTACTCGAAACCCTCTTACTGACAGCCGATAGCCGATAGCCGACAGCAAATAAAAAATGGCAAAAAATCGAGTCATAGCGATAGACATTGGCACAAATAGAGCCAAAATGGTTCAGCTTGAGCAGTCATCTGGGGCAGTGCATCTCATCAACGCAAATGTTGTGACGTATCCGGACAAAGATGACCAACAGCAGGTCGCTGAATCGGTGAAACGTCTTTGGGAATCTGTTGGGGACTCTCCGGTACAAGGAAACCTCCGTTCACTGTTCAACCGGGATAGTACGGAAGTTGTTCTTGCGTTGCCGCGATTCTTGGTGAATACAAAACGCTTAGCGAATTTGCCGGCTGCAGGCGATGAACAGCTCGCGAGCATCGTCGCCATCGCTGCAGAAGCGGAACTCCCTTTCCGAATTGAAGAAGCAATCTTTACGTATCACGATGTGCAGCGGACCTCAGAAGCCACCTCTGTAGAATTAGTATCCACACGGCGTGCGACGGTTACAGGTTATTTGGATCTCCTTGAACAAATTGGCGTTTCCGCGTCGGGTGTCACACCGTCGATGATAGCCCTCTCGGAAGTCGCAGCCAACAGCGGATGCACAAAGTCTACGTTCATTGTTGATATAGGTGCGGAACAAACAGATTTCTGTTTCATGGAGAGTCAGGAACTCCGCTTTTCACGTAGTTTCCGACTCGGCAGTAATCATCTCTCTGAACATATTAGCAGCACCTTGAATATAGATATTGAGGCGGCGGCACAGGAGAAACAGCACATCTCTGCAAGCGAGGCTCCGGCATCTACGTGGACAACGCAGTTTATCGGGGAACTTCAACGTTCTATTGCTGCTGCCACTGCACATGGTGAATCGAATAGTCGTCAGTCATCAGTTACCAGTGATCAGTTACAAGAGGGTTCTGTGGCTGCCACGGGAGACTCTTTAACCGATAACCATTCAGCAGAAGCGGAAACCGAACTCTGGCTGTGTGGTGAGGGTGCTCGTGTCCGGGACCTTGCATCCGTCTGTGAAACAGAACTTGACATTCCGACACAATTATGGAATCCACTTCACACACTCCAACAGCAGGCAGATATTGACATCCGTCCTCTTCATCCGGGGGTAGAACATCTTCTGGACGAGTGGGGTGATACGCTTGCCGTTCCTTTGGGTGTTGGACTCAATGCGCTGAAACCGGGACCTCAGGTTTCCCTATTGCCGCAAGAGGCAGTTGAAACACTCACACAGACAACACGGCAACGTCAACTTTTAGCTGCCGCTGGATTGGGCATCTTATTGGTCGGCGGAATCTTTTTCGGTGGTTATACGCTCCAACGCGCACAAAAACATAGAAACGAAGCCGTTGAGGCGCAGCTTACACATTACGCACAACCGATGGCTGCCGCGCAAGCACAACTTGGAAGAGAATTGGCACTTACTGACATGTTAGCGCATCACATCTCACCACTCGATATTTTACATGCTCTCAGCGAGATGTTTGGAGACAGAACACAGGTTGCCTGGACCAATTTCAATATCACGAACCTTCACGAACCGACGACAGCGCGCATTACATTCAATTTGGAAAGTGCTTCTCATAACGCCATCAATACGCTCTTGGGCGCACTTGATCGTTCCGGAGTGTTCACTAATGTTCGGCCCGGTGAGGTCACAACGATTACCCAGAATAGGAAAGAGATTTTTCAAGTACAAGTGCGGTGTAACCTAACAGCCTCCGCTATCAAAACATTCGCTAAAAAACGCTACCCGATGCCCAAAATACAAATTGATGAACCAGAAATGGATACAGAACTGCGTCTTTCACCGCCTATGACGGAAACTCTTGAAGACGAGAAAAACGAATAAATGGCTGGCGGAAACCATCGGCAAGAAAGGCTATCAGCAATCAGTAAAGAAGCGTTGATTTAATCAGAAACCTCTTTTACTGACGGCTGACGGCTGATAGCCTCTTTTGTGTAAATTTTCCCTGGTGTGCTTTTCAGGCGCGCCCCACTCTTAACCGGATAACGGTTTTGCGTTTCAAAAGGATTGACTTATGGAACTGGATCTCCAATTAACGCCACGGAGCCGAATATTGCTTGGTATCTTGGGAGGATTGCTCCTGATTTTACTCGCGATACAGGGCGGGCCTGCCTTCTATCGCTTATTTGCGAATCAAGACGCTAAGGCGAAGCAGGAGCAGTTGTTAAAGACTGAAGATTTGGTGCGTGCTGCCGAAGTGCTCAAACCTGTCGAATCCGAGATTTACAAGGAAACGGGATTAGCATCTGCATCGAATCAACAGGCGCGTGCGAATACACAACGCGCCGCTACACTCTTTGACACCGAACTTCCAGAGACCGTCATTAGATCCCGTATTGATGCACTCGTCAGACGTGCTGGTATTCAGCAAAATTATCAACTTCTCACGAAACCCGGAACCGTTAAGCAAACGCAAAAACTAACGGTGGAGAACCGAGCGAATCTTGTCCTCTATCATTATCTCAAACATATAGAGACGGAAGAAGCAGAACTCACAGAGATGGTTGAACAAGAGTCGGAAGACGACGCATACAATGCACTAATGGATGCGTGGTTGTCAGGGACAGAAGATGAAACAGATACCGGATCAGATAAAACAGACAGTTCAATGTCTGAAACAAAGAAAGTAGAACACGCGAGTAATAAGGAGGAGGGGATGTATTCAGCAGACGCTGCGGCGGAGTGGGAATTCGCTTCGCTTCCAGAGGTAATACCAGTCTCGCTCCGAATTAAGCTCGCAGCGGTTATCAAGGGCATGCTGACGCGGCAGCTTCGAGGCGCGGCAGATTCCAGACAGGACTTCTTTGAAACACAGGTTCATAAAGTCAGAACTGCCGCTACACCGGGCTTCTTCGGTATCGGTGGAAAACCTGCTACTGTCGAAACCCAATTGCGAACGGACAGTATTCTTTTAGAGATTCTCACACAGGCACCAGACGCTTACACCGACGAGTCGTTGGATATAGATCAGTTCCAATACGCGCTTGTCAAATATATTGAGCAAATTCAGCAACGGCGCGCGACACTTTTAGAGCAGCTCGCGTTAGCACCCCTAACGTATCAAACCGAACACTATACAGTTGAAATGAAATTCAAAACAGATCTCGAAAAACTGGTTAACTTAAATCACCTCATTGAAACAGGCGCCAAATGGCTCACGGTGCGCGATTTGCGGATCTCTGCCGATAAGCAGACAGCAGAGCGTTCGGCGAGGCGCGGACGGAATTCCGAAGATCGTGGCGCAACAAATTTAAATGTGGATATCTTCCTCATCGCTCGAATATTTTAAAGGATTGGATGTTATGCGAAGAAAAAGGCTCTCATTTATTTCATTACTTTGTTTAGGATTGCTCATTTTCGGGCTTGCTGAACTCTATGCTCAGGAACAGCAATCCGAAATGCGTGTCGCTGAAACTGACGAACAGGGACGTGCAATCCGTTTCGACTTTAACTTTACAAGCCAAGAACTTAAAGGACTCTTGGAATGGCTCTCGCGAGAGGCTGACCTCACCATCATCGCAAGTGAAGAAGACATAAAAGATAAAAGGTTCGCACTCACTAATCTCAGAAACGTAACTCTTGATGAAGTCATTGAGAAAATCAAAACTGTCCTAACACAATATGACCTCACGCTCATTCGAACCGATAGTACACTCCTCGTCACAACCTTTGCACGTGCGCTGGCGACCAAAGGTGTTGTTAAAAGCATTCCGCCGAACCCTGACCTCGTTGAAATGACTGATGAGATCCAAACCTACATCATTCGATTGACGAATGTTGTTGCTTCACAACAGGTAAACGCCCTTAAGCCTCTGCTCAACAAGCAGGCGCATATTTCCGCCGATAGCGGAACAAACGCTCTTGTCATAACCGATGTCTCCTCCAATATACGCCGAATCGTCTCGATTCTACAAGTTGCTGACGAAGGTGAAAGATTCCCATTAAAGATTCTCATTTACCCACTGGTTTATGCCGATGCCAATTCATTAGCACAAGCACTCACAAGTGCTTTGCAGCAAGGGGAAGGACGCGACGAAAGTAAACCTGAAAGCGGTGGTGCCCGTATTACTGCAGAAGAGGCGAGAGCCGCAGCGGAACAGATGAAGGCTGACGGTATTGGCTACGAAGTTCTTGATGGTACTATCAAGATTATCCCGGAACCCAACTCCAATTCACTCGTCCTTAAAGCCTCTGAAGCAAACTTGGTATTCCTACAAGAGATCATCAAGGATCTCGATGTCTCACCCACCGCCCAAACTCAGATTCGCACTTTCAGGCTTCAATACGCAGCCGCTGAGGATGTTGCACAAACCCTCCAGGAAGTACTCACCGGTGAGCGTAGCGATAACCGACGCAGAATGGACGCTTGGGATCGCGCAAAATTAACGAACTGGCGACGCGAACAGGGGCTTGACCAAGAAGGTATCGTCGGCACTGTCAACGTCTCTCACAACGATCGGCTCAACGTTATCGTTGTCTCCTCCGATCCACGTAACTTTTCTATCATTGAAAAGGTCATAGAGGAACTCGACCAGGAGCAAACGCAAGAAGAAATTAGACTCT
Source organism: Candidatus Poribacteria bacterium (assembly GCA_022821965.1). Lineage (GTDB taxonomy): Bacteria > Poribacteria > WGA-4E > WGA-4E > WGA-3G > WGA-3G. Next base: position 180,170 of record JAJECN010000002.1, on the reverse strand, counting down.
ATTTTCTTAAGTTTGCTGATGCTGAAACCCTTACTCCAAATCTGCAAGACCTTTTTGAAGGCGGCAGTGCAGGGGCAGACAGGGACGTTCCTTGGTGGCGCCGCCGGGACCGGGAACCGACTGAAAACGCTGGTTTCGGGGTCCAAGGCGAGGTTCATCTCGTTGCTGATCTACGCCTCAACGCTATTCTCGTATCAACGAGTTCCCAGAACTTTGAAACCATCGATGCACTCATCAAAAGACTTGATGTCAACATGCCGGACCAGGAATGGGGTACCCGCATGTATAAACTTCAATACGCGGACGCAGAGAACGTCGCGGCTACCATCAACAACGTCTACCAAGGCAGCTCCAGTAACACAGGGAACTTCTTCTTTTTCCTTGCTGAACGTAACCGTAATCAAACGCAGGGTTCATTGGCGGGTAACGTCACTGCTGAGGCTTATCCGACGCTCAACGCTATCATCGTCTCAACCGCCACGCAACGCAACTTCGAGCTCATCACAGAGTTTATCAACTCCATGGATGTTCCTACGCCGGAAGGACAGAAGGAAATTACGAAGGCGATTCGACTTGAGTATGGCAGTGCTGAGCAGCTCCAGTTAGTACTTGAGCAGGTTTGGGCAGGTGAAGAAGAAGGGGGCTTCAGTTTTAGAGCGTTCTTTGCTTCTGGCGGAAGGCAGCAACAGCAAGATATCAATTCCCTACGTGGAAAAGTCACCGTCTTTGCGGATCCCGACACGAATTCCTTGATTATCACAACGCAACAGCGATACCTCCCCGATGTCATGGCGCTCATTAAGGAGTTAGACTTCGTCCGAGGCCAGGTCTGGATCGACATTCAAATTCTTGAAGTCACCCTTGACGAGACCACTAAACTTGGAATTGAACTCACGGCACAAGAGAACAAAATTTTCGGTGTATCTCCAAGACCCGGAAACCCACTTATCGGAGAACTTGACGCACAACTCGGACTTGATCAGGAAATATCAGGGTTTAACCTCGGTTTGGCAACTAAGGAGTATATGGCACTTCTCCACACGCTTATGCGTGAGAACAAGGTACAAACCCTCTCAACACCCTCACTTTTGACACGAGATTCCAGAGCTGCCACGTGGAGTAGCGGCAGACGTATCCCCTATCTCCAGAGCGTTGATACCACGAGCATCTTGGGTGAGACCGTCTCACAACCGCTTTTCAACTACGACTTCATCGATCCACCTGTGGGCATCAATATCTCACTCACGCCGTACATAGCGAAATCACAAGTCGGTGAGGATGGCAAGCGTACCATCGGGTTGGATATTACAAACATCAGTGCCAGTAACTTCATTGAGTTTACCGACTTCAACGCACCTATTACCGATGATAATTCGCTCAGCGTCTACATTGATGTCGAGGACGGTCAACAGATTGTTGTCGGTGGTATCATCCGTAAAAAGCAGAAGCAGGTGGAGAACAAACTTCCGATCTTAGGTGACATTCCGTTGATTGGTCGGCTCTTCAAAAGTACTGAAACTGCAGTCGAAGATACTGAGATTGTTATCATCATTACACCCCACATTGTAGACATTAAGAACCCTGAAGACATTGAGAAACTCAAGCAGAAGGCGGATGATTGGCAGAGTAACGGAGCCACCCGAATGGAGGAAGAGACTCCAGAAGAGTAGGCGTTACGGGAAGATGTCGCGAAATGCCGAAGTAAAACGGATGGCATCGAACTCACTTTGGGTTTGCACCCTCTGTACGAGTGCCTTGTCAAGTGCAATGGCTTCGGCGAGGTATTTCAACGCTTGAGCGGAGTCTCCGATTTCTATCGCCGCTAAACTGGCGTGGTATAGGTATTCGGGATTGTTTGGGGTGCGCTCAAGTGCCTGCTTGAAGGCATTGAGGGCTTCTGTGTGGTGTCCCTGTTTGTGTAATATCCATCCAAGCGTATCGTAAATATGTGTTGCGTCCGGATCAAGTTTGTGCGCACGTCTCGCTAACTTTTCTGCCTCTGTTAAGTTCGTTCCCAATTTATCAGCGTAGAGCCACGCTAACGTATTGTATGCTGCCGCAAACTCTGGACCTACCTCGATTGCTTTCGAGAGCAGCGTAACCGCCTCTGTCAGATTGCCTGCTGCGCTGGCACGTCGTCCCTGTTCCCACAGTTGATAGGCTTCAAACGGGTATTTCCCCGCTTTAAGTTCGCTGGCGAACGTAAGTAATTGTGCAACCTGTGGACTCGGACGAATTGTTTGAACAGTTTTGCACGATTGGATTGCATCGTCGAATCGTTTTAGGTTGAAATAGACCCACGCTAAGTTCTCGTATGCTACTGCATAACGTGGACTCAGGGTTGCTGCCTGCTCCCATAATTTAAGCGCAGTCGGTATATCTCCCACATTTCTCGCTGAAATTCCTCGTCTCCATATACGATACGCCTGCATGGTGTATTCACCGTCTTTAATATCTTGAGCCGTACTGCGTGTGAATTCAATCGCATTTAATTCAGATGGTGAAATAGGGACATCTTTCCCTGCAGAGCTCGCAGCGGTATTTGCTTTTAATGCCGACTGACATACCGCGATAGCGGCATCAAACCTTTCCATTTCAAGCAGCACCGTTCCCATATTTGCCCAAGCACGGACCATTTCCGGGTTCAGGTCTACTGCTTGTTGATAGGCGGAAACTGCTGATTCCAATTGCTGGGCATAGAGATAACTATTGCCGAGGTTATAGAAGATATTTGCTGTGCCTGAACGCTGAGAAGGTTCGCTTTCGGATAGCAACGCGATTGCCGAAAGGTAAGTGCGAATTGCGGATTCGTATTCGGTGCTTTGAAAATAGAGTTCAGCCAACTGAAGATACGCTTGTAGATACTTTGGACTTTCAGTAATGGCTTGTTTCCATGCTGCCATTGCTGCTTCCGTTCGTCCTGCACGTTTCGCTCGTGTTCCTACCTTGTAGTGTTGATGCGCTGCAAGTGAATAAACGCCAGTCTGTAAGTCGCGAGCGGTTGCCAAATTAGCATGCAATTGCGGAAGGTCTGGATTGAGTGTCAATCCTTCCTCATATACTGCAATTGCGTCCCTAAACCGACCTAATTCTTGGTAGGCAAGCCCTAAATTGTTAAGTGCTTCCACGTTATGTGGTTGAATTTCAAGCGCAGTTTGATAGGCTTTGACTGCCTGTTCATAGAGGGTTCGTCTCGCAAGGGGAGCTATGGCATCTGCCTCACCTGCTTTGTGTGAAGCCAACCCTAATTTGATAAGTGCGTCTGTGTCGCGCGGCAGAAGTTTTAAGGTTTGCGTAAAGGCATCAATCGCTTTTCGATATTCCGTTTTCTGATAGTAAACGAGTCCGAGGTGGTAGTGGGCATCTGCGAAATCAGGCACGAGTATCGTAACCTGTTCAAACCTTTCAAGCGCAGGGTCTAACTCTCCAGCGTTTAATTCTTGAATGCCTTGTGAAAACAGGGACATCGCTTTTTCGTTTGCGATAGTTGTGTTACCAATCGTAATGAGCAGGACACAAATCCAAATTAGCGGTTGACGGTGGAACATCAATTTATCTTCCTTGCATGATTACGAGACAGATTTACAGGTTGAACGCTCTCATATTTTAGCGAGTTTGCCGTTTTATTGCAACCTTACAGTAGCGAAAGATGCTGGACTTCTATACACGGGTCGGGTATAATGCCTTGATGTAGGATCGCTTTGAAGAATTATCGCTCGTAAACATTAGGAGAACCACTTGCGATGAGAGATCGCATTTATTGGTGTTTTTTTATAAAGACCGTGCTTCCACTCCTCCTAAGTCTTTTGGTCACCTCTAATGGAGATGGAGAACCAACTGTTAGATTTACAGATGTCACAGCGGCAAGCGGTGTGGTGTTCCAACACGAGGACGGTCGCAGTTACAAGAAGTATTTTGTCGAGACACTCGGTTCTGGCATCGCACTGTTCGATTATGACAACGACAATGATGTCGATATATATCTCGTTAACGGTGCCAATTTGGATTCACCCGGTACAACTACAGGGGCGATGAATCGCCTCTACCGCAACGATGGCACGGGACATTTCGTTGACGTAACCGAAGCGAGTAGGGTTGGGCATCACGGATATGGCGTCGGTGTTTGTGTCGGTGATTACGACAACGATGGCTGGCTTGATATGTACGTCACCAACTTTGGCGGTAACGTGCTTTATCAAAATAATGGCGACGGGACTTTTAGTGATCGAACAGCAGAAGCAGGCGTAGCGGTTTCTGAGTGGAGCGCGGGATGTGCCTTTGGAGATGTAGATGCTGATGGAGACCTTGACCTTTATGTCGCTAATTATGTTGACTTCTCTGTAGAGACGCATACACCGTGTCGCGTCAAAGGGATTCTTGTTTACTGTAGTCCTCGCACTTATGATGGGGTGAAAGATGTTTTTTTTCGTAATAACGGCGATGGCACCTTTACAGAGGATACACAGAATGCCGGTTTTGACAACTTCGCTGCGCGGGGTCTCGGTGTCACCTTCGGCGATTATGACGCAGACGGGGATGCTGATCTCTACGTAGCAAATGATGCGGATGCCAACTTCCTTTATAACAACGATGGACGCGGACGATTTCAAGAACAGAGTCAATTTGCTGGCGTGGCACTGAGTGAGCATGGATTGGTCGAAAACGGGATGGGTGTGGCTTTCGGCGATTACGATAACGATACATGGTTAGACCTCGTTGTCACTAACTTCCAGCATCAGACGAATACACTCTACCATAGCGACGCGGGTGAGTTCTTCACAGATCAGACCTATTCGTCCGGCACTGGTGCCGTCAGCCTGCCTTATTTGGCGTGGGGTGTCAATTTCTTTGACTTCGACCAAGACGGGTTTCAAGACTTCTTCGTTGCGAATGGACATATCCACGATAATGTGGAGCTTATTGATAGTTCGACCACTTATGCGCAACGCAATCATCTGTTTTGGAACAAAGGAGACGGCACCTTTACGGATGTCACAGCAGGAAGTGGTCCAGGATTTGCATTGCAACGCTCCAGCCGCGGCAGTGCCGTTGGTGACTTGGATAACGATGGCGATTTGGATCTGGTGGTGTCGAACGTCGGTGAACGTGTGGATATTCTTCGGAACGATGACGAACACGGTTCAGGGAATTGGATGACCCTTAAACTGGTAGGGACTGTTTCTAACCGATCGGCGATTGGAACGCGAGTGCTTGTCAAAGCCGGTGGGTACACTCAAGTGCGGGAGGTACGGAGCGGTTCAAGTTATCTCTCACAAAACGATTTGCGTTTGCATTTTGGGGTTGGAGCGGAGGAAAGTGTCGCGTTAGAAATTCAGTGGCAGCGTGGAAGCGTTCAGAAATTTTCGGAAGTGCCTGTGAATCGGTTTCTGAAAGTTATAGAGGGTGAGAATCAGATTGAAGCCTATTAAGGGGAAGGTGTTGTGACGCATCGGAAACCAATGGTTAAATTACGGGTTTCTGGACGAGCGTGAAACCGATAAGCGCACCGCATCTGATAGATACCGAAGAGATTGTTGCTCCACGAGCCGCCGCGCAGTACACGGGTTTGCCCAATTTCGGGTCCCCGCGGGTTTTCAGGTTGGCTGTGCTGATAGGAATCCGGTGTGTACCAGTCAGCGCACCATTCAAACACATTGCCTGCCATGTCATATAACCCGTATCCATTAGGAGGAAAACTTCCGATGGGCGAGGTCCAATGCCACTTGTCTTTTCCCCAAATACCAACAGTGTTCGCATAGTTTCGAGAGGATTCGTTCCCCCACGGATAGTTCTGATTGACAAGCCCGCCGCGTGCCGCTATCTCCCATTCTGCCTCTGTAGGAAGTCGTTTGCCTACCCATTCACAGTATGCTAAAGCATCAGCGTAAGAGACACCGATAACGGGATGTGCCGCGTTGTTAGCACCTACAGGAAATGGTTTTTCTGCGCCCATTTGTGGTGCGTCTTTCCAGTATTTTGGTGTCGGGTGATTCGTTGCTGCGATAAACGCGGCGTATTGTGCGTTACTTACGGGGTAGCGATCGATGTAGAAAGCGGATAACGACACAGTGTGTTGTGGGTGTTCCGCCTCGAAAAAATCCTCAGCGAGTCGTGCGTCCTTGTTGATCAAAGCGGTGGTTTGTGCCGATGTGCTTCCGATGAGATAGGTCCCCGATGGAATCAGAACCATCTCACTGCCATCAATTTCATTGACAATGACAGAAGAGGGTTCGGTGGACACTGGACTATTACAGATGAGAAAACAGGCACAGATAAGAACGAAAACGCCGCTGTTAACGATTTTGTACTTGAAATTCATTTTCACAAGCCTTTTTAACAATTTGGGTTATTTTACAATAAATGCCCCTACATCGCAATAGAGATTTATTTTTTTCAAAAAAATATTAAACAATTCTTGACAAATTCCGACAAAATAAAATATAATTAAAGAAATCTGATACAGAGGGAGGGAACTACCATGCGAAAAGTTGCTATTCTTTTTTACCTGATAGCATCTGTTCTGTTTTTGTGTCATATCAGTGATGCGAAACTTCTTGTAGAAGATGATTTTAGTGGTAAACTTAACAATAAGTATTGGAAAGGTCAGGACGAGTCCTGGAAAGTAAAGGGCGGTCATCTGGAAATCGAGAGGCTCGGCGGAGATGGCAACGGAGCTGCGGATTTCGGATACGGGTTGGTGGAGTTTGAAGATTTTGGGCTTCGCCTTGATTTCTATCTGTTTGACGATGATGATTTTCCGAGTAAAATGGAGCTCCTGTTTCGCGCCAACGAAGATTTACACTTCTATCAATTAATTATCACGCCTGAGAACGGATTCGGTCGCCCGAACTCCGCGCGTTGGTACAAGCGCGAAGGGAATGATCGGGGCACCTGGAACGAGTATCGTGATTTCAGAGCCGAATTCCCGTTTCCTGTGACGACAAAGGAGTGGTACACGCTGGCGTTACTGGGGGATGATAACCACTTTCAACTCCATATAAAACGACAAGGCGAACTCGTTTATGAAAAGGTTACTGAGTGGAAGGATGACAAAAATCTCCATCCCAAGGGGGTGCTTGGAATTCACACCAACCAGCTCCAACACTATTACATTGACAACCTGTTTCTTTACGACAGTCCGCGTGAGGTGAATCTCGCTGTTGAACCGGAAGGCAAACTTGCTGTAACGTGGGCAAACCTCAAACGAAAGCCGTTCTGAACCCACGAAAACGGTGTTTAAGCATTTTGATGCTAAATATTGTTATCTTCTGCAAAAAATTGTTGACACTAATTTGGGTTTTAAGGTACACTTTATTGAATATGAGGTACTCCGCGAGCAAATGATTTATCAGCAATTGGCTCGTGGAATACAAACGCATTACAACCGTTGTAGAGATCCAGGGCAGAGTGGCGACCCCCTGGGGAAAATCGAAGTTGTGCGCCAGTTGTCCTTTTGACAACTCTACGACAAGTGTTGGGGTGGCACGTTAACGATCCACCGCAACAAACAGAGATAGGTCAGAACCTATACTGATGGCAACCAAAACGGAGGTATTACATATCATGAAACTCTATGTAAGTATAGTCATTTTCGCGCTTGTGGGCGGTATGGCTATGGTTTCAGCCAACGATTTGGCTTTTTATTCGGGACCAACCAACCCCGGTTGGATTTCCGACAAAGCAGTTGCTGAAAATGTCAAGGCGATTAAGAGCGATGCGGGCGTCAAGGCACTGTTTAACAGTATTGAAGATTTCGGTGATGGTGATGAAGTCGGCGATAATTCCCCTCTCGCAAAGTGGTGTATAGAACATACCGGAAACGGCCAGCAGGACGTTATTATCCTCGCCTGTGGCACCACACCGAGTGGACTTTATCCGTTTCCAAACAAAAAGCCTGATGGCTCCAATGTAGAGAACTTCATTGAAGAAGGCAACGTCGTCATTAACGTGGCAGACTGGATTTTCTACATGAGTTACGAGGGCGGGATACGGAGTCCAAATAATGGTAGGGATGGTGCTGCCAATGTCTTTGATATCCCCGGATTAGGCTTTGACAACCGCGGGGCGAACTTTGAAGCGACTGCAGTCGGGAAAAAGGCTATCCCTTCATTCAAGCCGTTTAAATCGACCCGTCCGTGGCACCTTGAGAAATTCGAGAAATCGGATTGGGATGTTGTTGCCCTTGCTGTAGCAGATAAAAATACGGCGGATCCAGCAGTCGCAGTCAGCAAGACACCGGGCAAAGATGGTACCGGTATGATTGCAGCCATGTGGCAAGTAGGTGCTCCTGAATGGCCAGAGAAACCGGATATTCGCGGTATCGGGGTTGCTGAATTCATCAACAATTGGCTCGCGGAAAATGGGACATTTAATGTTGAAGCCAAGAACAAATTAGCGACAAGTTGGGGTTCACTCAAGGCGGGTCGTTAATTTCAAACACGCTGGTGTTGGGGTAGCGGCAAAGTTATCCTGACATCTCTGATGGGGAATTTCCGGTCTGCTTTCCAAGGCAGGCAGGGAATTCCCTTTTTTTCGGCTATCGGATATGGCGATAGAGTTTGGCAAGTTTCACCGGTGAGACTTTCAGAAAATAGAGAAGTGTTATCACCCAATTGTTTACTGTCGTCCGGACAATACCCCTGGTTTCCCATCGCCGCGCTGAGATATGGATACAAGGACTGACCAGAGTTGTTTTTCCAAGTCTCCGCAGGTCTTTTGAAAATTCCATCTCCTCCAAGATTGGAATCTCTGGAAACCCCCCGATTCTCTCAAAGTCGGTGCGTGTGAGAAAGATACCACTATCCCCGTAAAATACCCTCAGGTATCTGCCTCGGATGTTCCCTGCTATCTCAATCATACGATAGAGAATACTTTTTCCGTCAATCTTCTGTTGAAATCCACCACCGATGTACCCCGATGCCAGCGCGGTTTCTACTGCTGCCAATGCCCCGGGCTCAAGCCAGCTATCTGCATGTAGGAAAATTAGGATGTCCCCTGTCGCTGCCGCCGCACCTGCGTTTAACTGCTTTGCCCTTCCACGCACTGATGTTAGCACCTTTCCATAATTCTCGGCGATAGGAATTGAGCCATCAGTACTTCCGCCATCCACGATGATGAGTTCGTGGTATTCGTGTTCCGACCTGAGTTGAGACAGCGTTTTTTCTAAAATCTTTGCTTCGTTCAGGATAGGGATAATAATCGATATTTTCCGTACCATCGCTATATGCGGCCCTAAAGGTTTGTTTGCGATGCCTGACACAAGGCAAGTATCGGAAAGACAGACGCATAAATCGGGTCGGCGTAGCCACCGATGATCTCCCAATAGATACCGACACACTGCTCGGGCCATGAGCCATCTTCTCGTTGGTGTTGGAGCAGAAACGCTGTTCCCTTTTTGGCGGCGTGCTTGTCTGGATTGGCGAGTAGGAGGGCATAAGTGCTCCAAGCCGTCTGCTCCACTGTGCTTTCGGTCGGGTTTCCAAACATATCTTCTCCCCAACCCCCATCCGCATTTTGGGTCCGTTCGAGCCATTCGACCCCACGCTGGACTTCAGGAGCACTTTTCTGTCCAGCTTTTATGAGTACTATTATCGCGCAGGCGGTACCGTACGTGTCTTTTGCCAGCCACAAGTCTCTCCAATACCCGTCTCGATGAATTTGTCGTCGTAGCCACTGAATTCCACGATTGATCTCACTTTGAACATCTGGTTTATCAGGAACATCGCTTTGATTAAATGCAAGAAGTGCTTCGATTGCATGCGCTGTGATGCTCACGCAACCCACATCTCCTTGACCGGGTTGATATGTACTCCAACTGCCATCTGGACTCTGCTGTGTCTTTAACCATGCGATCCCGCGATGAACTGCTTGATCTAATGCCTCACGGTCAACAGGGGCACCCATAAAGAGCGATCGGATCAGCGCGAGGGTTCCGAGTGCTGTATCGTCAGCGTCACTCGGAAGTGTGTTGTCCTCTAATCCCGAAAATGACCATCCTCCATTATCATTTTGGTGTTTGATGAGCCATTGCGCAGCGCGTTTCACGTTGTCGGTAAGTTCATTTGTAGGAACGGCTTGTAACTCCGATTCATTATGTGTAGCATACACCTCTGTTAGTGCGATGATACTCAGCGCGGTATCCCACACATTGAGGTTTAGTGCCTCTCGACACCCACCATCAGGGTTTCGCGTCGTGCGGAGCCAGTCGATTCCGCGTTCAATAAATGCCGAGATTTCTTCATCTGCTGTCCATTTCTTTTCCAGTTCAATGAGCGCCAGGACAGAAAGAGCTGTGATATAGTTTACCCGAAACCAGCTGCCATCGCTGAGGACATGCGATTTCAACCACGCTGTAAGTGACGCAATCATTTCAGGGCGTTTGCTTGTATTCAGTTCAATCATAATGAAGACAGGCACGAGTGTATGTTGTTCAGCGATGAATAGCGCATCGAACATTGGGGTGTTGAAGAGAGCAACGGGTGGCAAACGGTGTCTGGGTGGTTTCAACCGACTGCCGAGGAATGGGATTTTCGTCAATTGTCTCGCGAGTTTTATGAGCGGCAGCGCGTTTTCTGATAGCGTTAATTCTGTCCAATCAAACTCGTTAAAAGCAGCGTAAGCCAATTTAACCAAGGCGAGCTGCGACTGGGATTTAGGCGCGGATGCCAGCACCTCTTCAACGGATGGATTGGGTGCCTGTTTCTGAATCTGCTCCAATATTAAACGGACAAATAGGGTCGCTTCTGTATTCGATATGTTTGCAGTATCCAGCCCCCATCCACCATCTTCGTTCTGATTTGCGATAAACCATTCGGTGAGGGCAGGGTCCAGTGTCCCGCTTCGGATAAGTTCAATCCAGGCATACGCGCAGGTGGGAAAAGTACTTGAGGAGAGCTGTCCTTCAAAGTTGCCACCTTCAACCTGTTGTGAGAGCAAAGCGGCAGTCCCGCGCGTTAATGCAGATGCGACCTGTTCTTTCATATTCCATCCTTTTGTACCGTTGAATTGTAATGTATAGTTTAGCACGTGATAGTTATCAGTGTCAAATTTTCTTGTGCGAGATCTCCACGCTAATTTTATACCAATTTTTCTCGGTTATGCTATAATAAGGCATTCATAAATGAAAAAGAAGGAGCCAAACAAATGGCAGATACTATCAAAGGTGCCGTCCTCGGATACGGAGCGGCATTTAATATGGGCAGAGCCCACGCGAACATGATGCAGAATACCGACGGCATTGAATGTGTCGCTATCTGTGACATTGATCCAGCCCGAACAGAGGCGGCTGAAGAGGATTTTCCGGGAATCCGCACCTATAATGCAGTCGAAGACCTCAACGCGGACGACGATATTAATCTCGTCGCAAACGTCCTTCCGCATAGCTTGCACTGTGCGCCAACCGTGGCGAGTCTTAAAGCAGGCAAGCACGTCATCGTTGAAAAACCGATGTGTGTTACAATCGCGGAAGCCACCGAGATGATTACGACCGCGGAAGAGAACGGCGTTATGTTGTCCGTTCACCACAATCGGCGCTGGGATGCCGATTTTTGGACTCTTCGTGAACTCGTCCATTCCGGTATTATCGGTAAAGTCTTTAACGTTGAGATGTGGGGCGGCGGTTATGGCAGACCGAATCCTGATTGGTGGCGCAGCGTCAAAGCAATCTCCGGTGGACAATTCTACGACTGGGGTGCCCATTACCTCGATTGGCTGCTCAATGTTCTTGAAGCCCCGATGATTAACATCACCGGCTTCTATCAACCGAACCTCGTCTGGGATGATATTAGTAACGAGGACCACGTCCAAGCGATTATTCGGTTCGCAGGTGGAAAAGTGGTTGCTGATGGAGCAATGGCAAACATTCAGATGTCTAACATCGCGAAAATTGGCGGACCGCGGTGGAAACTGCTCGGTTCACACGGCGCGATTACCTCCGAAGGCAACGGATTTAAAGTGCTATCGGAAGTTGAAGGACAGCCGAACGAGCAGGAAGTCGAGCATCATGGCAGACCTGGACCGAGTTACTATCAGAACATCGTCGCTCATTTAAACGATGGCACACCTTTACTCGTGACACCGGAATCCGCTCGCCGCGTTATTGCTGTAATGGATCTGGCAGAAAAGTCCGCTAAGACCCATCAGGCAGAGACGGTGCCTTACGAGTTTGAATAGCGGCATATCTGCTTCGAGGATGGGGTTCCCATATTCACTCGATAAGTTTTGACCTCATCCTCATTTTTCCGACTTTTACCAACAAACTTTTAACCTCACCGTCCAATCAAAGAAATAAATTTACAAAAAAAATATGAAAGCCATCGTTTTTGAGAAAATCCAGCAATTACGTATTCACGAAAAGCCCATCCCCGCGCTTGCTACTGGAGATGTGCTTATCCAGATGGACCTCTGCGGTATTTGCGCATCTGACCTCGCTGCGCTGCGTGGAGATGTGTCGGATTATGCGCCCCCCGTCGTGATGGGACACGAACTTGCAGGTGTGATAGTAGAGAGCCGACACCCGGATGTCAAAACTGGAGAACGGGTTACCGTCAACCCAATGCTCTCTTGTGGCGTGTGTGCCGAATGCCAGAATGATTTGGATAAATATTGCAACACCGTTGAAGGCATCGGGCACGACCTTGACGGTGGCTATGCCGAATACATGCGGATGCCAAAGCATGGCGTGGATACGGGTAAACTTATCCAAGTACCGGACAGCATTCCGCCGGAAGAACTGCTCTTTCTGGAACCTTTGGGCTGTTGCCTGAATGCGATGCGAGAAACCTTTTTCAAGGATTCCGTCGCTATCCTCGGTGCCGGTCCCATCGGTTTGATGTTCACGCAATTGGCGAAGCGCGCGGGTTTAGCAACCTATGTGGTGGAACCGTTACCTCATCGCAGAAGTGTTGCCGAAACCCTTGGTGCTGATCTCACTTTTGATACCTCACCTGCAGGAGTCGCGCAGCTCCAAGAGATTACCGGTGGCGGCGTTGACACTGTTATCTCTGCAACCACTAATGACACCTCCGCAATTACGCTTGCTTTTAAGGTTGTACGCAGAGGTGGATGTCTCAACTTCTTTGGACTCGCTCCAGAAGGTGAAGAGCTCCGCGTCAACCTGGAAGAATTTCACTATGCAGGTCATAAACTGATGGCTTCATGGGCATTTTCTCGAGCCAGCCTTGAAGAATCGAAACAGCTTCTAATAGAGAAAGCACTCAATTTTGAGCCTTTGTTAACCGATCGATTTCCGATTGCACAGGGTTTAGCAGCGTTCGATAACGCTGATGCGCGGCGCGGAGTCAAAACAGTTGTCCATCCCTAACAACAAATTTCCCGATTCGCTCCTGTCCTATATAACGTGAGTTCAACTTAAGGAATTTAGAGAAAACCTAACACGGCACATATCTCTTTTACAAACGTCCTTCAAACGCTTTTTGTTTGACTTCGTTGCGTTTTTGTGGTATTTTTAATAATAGAAGGTGCTAAGTTCGTCTAATTAAAAAGAGGGATACCCATTTTAACGTAGTTTACGAACCAAAACTTGCGATCCTAAAGCCAACATGGCTTGCAAGTTTCCGAAACTTGCGATAAAAATATGATTCTCGGTGCACATGTGTCCGCTTCGGGGGGTTTACACAATGCCATTAAAAATGGCGAAGAACTCCACTGCGACACGATCCAAATTTTCTTGAGAAACCCAAATCGGTGGCAAGCAAAACCGCCAACTGCCGCGATAATTGAAAAATTTCGTGATGCTTGGACAGCATCTCCCATTGGGGATGTAATTGTTCACGATATTCACTTAAGTAATCTTGCTTCGCCGAAAACGGAGGTGCTTGAGAAATCACGCCAACAGTTTCAGGAACAGATGGAACTTGCACATGTGCTCGATCTCCGCTATATTGTTACACACCTCGGCGCACACCTCAACGAAGGCGAGGCGTTCGGCTTAAAACAGTTAGGTGAGAGTTTCGATTTCCTCTTTGAAAACGTTGAAGCACCGGATGTCACCATTCTGCTTGAAACCACGGCTGGACAAGGCACGAACCTCGGCTACTGCTTTGAACATTTGCGCGATGTTATCGGTATGTCGAAATACCCAGAGCGATTTGGGGTCTGTTTAGATACATGTCATGTCTTTGCCGCTGGTTATGACCTGCGGACCGAAGCGGACTGTGAGACAACTTTTAATCGGTTTGATGACATTATTGGGCTCACACGATTACAGGCTTTCCATCTCAACGACGCAAAATCAACCTATCAGAGTCGCGTAGATCGGCATGAACACATTGGCGATGGCAACATCGGTGCAACTGCATTTGCATATATCCTCAACGATTCTCGATTTGCGGAAGTTCCACTCATTATTGAAACGCCACAAATGGAAACAATGCACGAGACAAACCTCGCGACTTTGCGAAAATTAAAGTCGTAGGCACGTCTATGATGTTAAAGTAGAAACCGGCGGAGATTAAGGTGTGTCTATCGGTTTTTGGGAAGTAACCTTTCTTATTATCCTTTTTTTAGGAATCGTTATTGTATCACGTCTCGTGGAACGCTTTCAAACAAAGCGGATTTGTCCTGAATGTGGATTAGCAATCCGTACGCACACACCGAATTGTCCGGCGTGTGGACGTAATTTTCTAACAAAGGCATAACATCATGCAAAAAACAAAATTAAAGATCGGCGGCATGTCCTGTCAACATTGCGTCAAAACTGTAACCGATGCGCTTAGGGAGCTTCGCGGTGTCCGACGTGCGAAGGTGAATTTGCGCAAAGCGGAGGCTGTTGTGCATTTCGATGCCTCATATATTACCACTGCGAATCTCACAGAGGCAATAACCGCAGTAGGTTTCGAGGTACTTTAATAGGAACAGGCATTCGACGAAAACGCATAGGTTAGATTGAACAAAAATTCAAGAAAAATTGCAATAGTGCAATAGGGACGGTATCTGTATAGCGTATGTTCGTGTTCTTAAGGTTGAACGGGCTGCTTTATAGTCTCATTGCCTGGCGGCATCCGAATTGTCAATGAGACAAATTAAAGCAAAAATGGAGGTCGCTGATGAAAAAATTGCTCATGACAGTTTTTGTAATGTCTTTGAGTATCATTGGATGTGAAATCCCATATACAGGTCCAATGCTAACAGTTGACCGTGTGGACCAGTATCTTCGTAATACTGGTGAAGATAATGTATGTCTACAAGATGGATTTGATTCAATCTGTATAAAAGTTATTCCAGGACCCGAAGGACCCAGAGGACCTCAAGGACCCAAAGGACCCCAAGGAGAACCAGGAAGTCCCGGCGTGAACGCTCCAATCATCCACATTCATGAAAGAAGCATCTTTTATGAGTTCTATTATGAAAACAAACTTATGCTCCGGGCAGAGACGCAAGCAGAAACCTCCGAACTCTTAGAATTATTAGCGGCACAACAAAGCAATCAGGATGATGGAGGCAATAACGATGACCCGACAGTGCCAATAGCCCAGCAAAGGGATGTCAATACACGCGAAAAAGTAGGGTGGACCGTGTGGATAACATATCCAGATACAGACGGTGATGGACTCGGCGACACACCCGAGCGGGTAGGGACAAATTTTAATGTGGATACTGGACTTCAGGTCACAGTACGCGCCAGAGATGAAAGTGGCTTTGTGCACAACCTTACTACATCATACGAGGAAGATGAGAATGGTAATCAAATCCCGGTAGTAAGGGATGTTGCGCAAATCAAAGGTGGTCCCGGCGGAGATGCCCTTCAATTCTTCGTTTTAACGAAACTAAATGAAATAGTTATTAGCGTCATCGGTTTATTCCCCAACCATGAGGCAATATTCACAATGACAGACGGTCAGGATGGTGTAAGACCAGTAAATTCGACGTTTAACCTGAACCTTCTGTAAAATTGGTGATTTAGCGATTGACAAATGTTTAAATCGAACTGACATTAATAAAAATAAAAACGGAGGTGATTGATGAAAAAATTGCTCCTTGCAATTTTTATAGTATCCCTGAGTACCACTGGATGTGAAAACCGTTATACAGGTCCCACACTAACGGTTGATAGTGTAGACCGGTATCTTCACTCGGTTGGTGAGGATACCGCTTGCCTGCAAGATGGGTTTGATTCCATTTGCGTAAAGGTTATTCCGGGAGCCAGAGGACCACAAGGTTTCCAAGGACCACAAGGACCGCCGGGACTGCCCGGAAGCCCTGGTGCTAATGCCCCTATCATCCACATTCATGAAAGAAGCATCGTTTATGAATTCTATGATGAAGACAAACTTATTCTTCGGGCAGAAATAGAGACAGATACCACCGAGATTTTGGCACAATTGATAGCGCAAGAGGAAACCGAGTTAGAAGACCCCCTCGGTACCGCTCCACCGCAAGGCGTTAATACTGGTGGTGGCGGTGGCAGTAATAACGGTGATAACACCCTCACCCGCCGCAACAATGGCAATAACGGCGGCAATAATGGAGGCAATAACGGTAATAATGGGGATAGAAACAACGGTGGAGGCAACAACGGCGAAAACAATGGGGGTAATAACGGTAATAATGGGGGCGGAAACAACGGTGCCGGTGATAACACTCTCAGCCCCCGCAACAACGGTGGGAACAATGGCGGAAATAATGGGGGAAACAACGGCGGTAATAATGGGGGCGGAAACAACGGTGGGAATAACAACGACGGTAATAACAACGACGGCACTGATATTAACGCAGGCCCCGGAGAGGTTGATGCCCACTATGTCAAACCCGCTGATACCACTAAGACAACTGGGTGGATAGTGTGGATATACTACAAAGATGACAGACCGGATGGTACGGGATTAACCTTCGCTACCAGCGGATTTACAATCACAGCATTAAGGGATAAAAATAATAAGGACATTAAAGATAGGTTACCAGGCTCTATTTTGCAGACCAGTGGTCCCGATGGAGATTCCATTCAGTTCCTCATTAGAACGCTCATTGACGGGAATAACGATGGAGTGGACGATGATGGAGTAGACGGTGATACAATAACTATTACGGTTGCGGGTTTAGGATCATTCACATTTACAGCACCACCAGCTACCTCGCAAGACGATCCTCTTGAAGGTCGTAATTAGTTGAAGTAACAGAGGCGCACAAGTGGAAAGAGTTTAAACCTAATGGGATTAACACGCTCCGTTTTTGACAGCGCGTGCCTCCAGACAGAATCCACTGTGAAACGGCACTGTGTGAAGGTGTAACTCTCAGTTGCGCGTTTGTTCCAAATTGAACCCTTATTCTCTAAGGTGTGTAGCCTATGGATACAGCAAGAATTCAGGTGAAAGCAGGGAACGGCGGGAACGGGTGTATCAGTTTTCGTCGGGAAAAATATGTCCCTCGCGGTGGACCCGATGGTGGAGACGGCGGCAGTGGCGGCAATGTCGTCCTTACGGCAACTCTTGGGATGAGTACGCTGATTGATTTGCGTCATAATCCGCGCCAAGTCGCTGAAAACGGTGGACACGGCACCGGCAAACAACGAGACGGGGCTGACGGCGCGGATCGTGTTGTTAGAGTGCCGACTGGTACTATTGTCAGAGACTTGGAAACAGCGGAACTCCTTGCGGATCTGACAGAGCCTGACGAAACTGTTGTTGTCGCCCGTGGTGGGATCGGGGGCAAAGGGAATGCCCGCTTTAAGAGCAGTACGTTTCAGGCACCGCGCGTCGCCGAGAAAGGGGAGCCCGGAGCAGAACGCGAGATAAGCCTTGAGGTTAAACTCATCGCCGATATTGGATTGGTCGGTTATCCGAACGCTGGTAAATCAACATTGCTGGCGCGAACCTCTGCCGCAACTCCGAAAATAGCGGCGTATCCGTTCACCACGCTCCGCCCGAATTTAGGGGTCGTCCGCATCAATCGAGAGCAGAATTTCGTTCTTGCCGACATCCCCGGATTGATAGAAGGCGCGCACAAAGGGGCAGGCTTAGGACATCAATTTCTGCGCCACATTGAGCGCACCAAAATGCTGATCCATGTCATCGATCTGAGTGCGACAGATGGACGGGATCCGATTGAGGACTACGAGCAACTCAACCTCGAACTGCGGCATTACAACGAACTCCTGACAAAACTTCCGCAAATTATTGCCCTCAACAAAATAGATATGCCGGACGCTGCAGCGAATTTGGAACGCGTTCAAAGGTACTTTGGTAAACGGAAGGTTTTTCCAATCTCCGCAGTTACGGGTGAAGGCGTGAACCCGCTCATGCAGCAAGCCTACCGTTCCTTACAATACCTCGAAGTACGCGCCCGAGAGGAAACAGAGACGACAATTGTTTTTGAACAGGAATTTCCTGAGGAACCGCGCACGCGGTTTAAACTCTCTGAGACTGCGGAAGGGTTTATTGTCAGCGGTGCTGAGCCACGTCGTGCTGTTCTCATGACTGACATGGAAAACGAACAAGCACTCATCCTACTGTACCGAAAATTGAAAAATATGGGAGTGATTAACGCACTGGAACGCGCAGGTGCTGTAGAAGGAGACACCATTCAGATTGATGAATTCGAGTTCACCTATAGCCCACGGGCAATGCAATCTGGCTAAACAGCGCGCCTGTTTGTCAGACGTGAAACGCGTTGTCGTGAAGGTTGGAAGCAGCACTATTTCAGAAGGAGCAAATCTTAATGAAGATGCACTCCATGGGCTTGTCCACGATTTAGCACTCGTGAAACAGGACGGTGTGGAGGTTATTCTCGTCACATCTGGGGCAATCGCCGCAGGTTGGCCCCAGCTCGGTTTGAAACAACGTCCGCAGACGTTGCCACGCTTACAAGCCGCTGCCGCTGTTGGACAGATCCAATTGATGGCGGTTTACGAGGAGCTTTTTCGCAACTATGGGCAGCAGGCTGCACTCATGCTTCTTACACGCGACGATTTCTCGAATCGGGAACGTTACACGCGCATGAACGATACCATGCGTGCCCTTCTCCATCTCAACGTAATACCAATTATCAACGAAAACGATACCGTCGCGGTTGATGAAATCAAGGTCGGCGATAACGACACCCTCTCGGCTTACGTGACAAATCTCGCCCAAGCGCAACTCCTCGTTATCCTCTCAGATCAGGCAGGTTTTTACACGGCAGACCCAAGACACGACCCTAACTCGCAATTGATTCACACTGTTACATCTATTTCAGAGGATATCTGGCAAGCCGCTGGGACAGCTGGCACAACGAGTGGCACGGGTGGGATGGTGACGAAATTGCGAGCCGCCGATATCGTTACCGGATCAGGAGAGATGATGGTGATGGCACACGGACGAGAACCGCTTGTCGTTACAAGACTCTTGAAGGGTGAACTTCTCGGGACGTTGTTCCTCCCAAACTCCCGTATCTCTGGACGAAAACGGTGGATCGCCTATTCGCGTCCTCCTAAGGGTAAACTTTTTGTAGATAGCGGGGCACGGGACGCACTTGTGCAAGGTGGAAAAAGCCTATTGCCCGCAGGGATTCGACAGGTCGAAGGTGATTTTGACTATAGCGATACGGTTTCGTGTCTCACTGAAAATGGAACAGAATTCGCACGCGGTTTGGTGAACTATAATGCTGTAGAAACCGCCAAACTTGCGGGGAAACACACGAAGGATATTGAGAACATTCTCGGCTACCGCGATTACGATGAAATCATACATCGGGATAACCTCGTCCTGCTCGACTAATACGCTGCGCCAAACAATGCTGGTGCGGCTGACCCCCCCTACCGAAGGAAGACTTGGATTTTTAAACTACCTTGAAAATTTTCTAACCGACATGCTATAATGCTAATGTCCATTTTCATTTAAGATCTATCAATCGCGTGGTTTTTAAAGGAACACTATGAACGGAAATATTCAAAAACTGATCCAATCACAAGCA
This sequence comes from Candidatus Poribacteria bacterium, assembly GCA_022821965.1. Lineage (GTDB taxonomy): Bacteria > Poribacteria > WGA-4E > WGA-4E > WGA-3G > WGA-3G. The sequence goes on along the minus strand of JAJECN010000002.1, from coordinate 160,265 downwards.
CGAAAGGCGAAATCGGCGATGCGCGTTTTATCACGGAGTTCAGCCGATGTACGAAACCATGCGCTTTTAGCGATGGCTGAAAGCCTACAAAATTCCAAAGATAAAATTCAGGCTGCGAATCGCATTGACCTTGAAAACGGCGAAGAGACCGGACTCGCGGCACCTCTCATGGAACGTCTCTTGTTAGATGACAAGAAAATCGAACGGATGGTGGACAACCTTCGCCAAGTCGCTGCACTCCCCGATCCGATTGGTGCGATCATCAGCATGGGCGAGCGACCGAATGGACTTAAAATCGGCACGGTCCGCGTGCCTATTGGTGTTGTGGGTGTCGTTTACGAGTCACGACCAGATGTGACCGTAGAGGTATCCGCACTCTGCATCAAATCTGGAAACGGGGTTATCCTCCGTGGTGGCTCCGAAGCCATTAACTCTAACGCGACGCTCGCGGATATCCTTAGTGATACTGCCGCCACAGAAGGCGTTCCGGATGCTATCCAATTCGTTAACACGACCGATCGACAAGCGGTTTACGAACTCATCGGTCTACCAGAATACGTTGATCTCGTTATTCCACGCGGCAGTAATGAATTCGTCCAGCGTTTGATGAAAGAATCCGATGTCCCTGTTTTAGGGCATGCCGACGGCATTTGTCATATCTATGTTGACGAAGCCGCTGACCTTGATATGGCAACCAGGATTTGTATGAATGCGAAAGTTGGCTACAAGGTTGCCGTCTGCAACGCTGTAGAGACCCTCCTTGTTCACGCAGACACCGCCGAGAAATTCCTTCCTACCTTCTGTGATAAGTTGCAGGGCGCGGATGTTGAAATCCGCGGATGCGAACGGACCCAACAGATTTATCGCGATGCGAAACCGGCTACCGAAGAAGATTGGCGCACGGAATATCTCGACTATATCCTCTCCGTTCGCGTAGTGGACGATATAGATGAGGCGATTGAACATATAGAAACTTATGGTTCGCACCACTCAGACGCGATTATCACCGAAAGTTATAGTGCGTCACAGCGGTTTCTCAAAGAGGTGGATTCCGCAGCAGTCTACGTCAACGCCAGCACCGTTTTCACCGACGGCTATGAATTCGGCTTGGGTGCTGAGGTTGGCATTAGCACACAGAAACTCCACTCCCGCGGTCCCATGGGACTTGAGGGATTAACGACTTATAAATATATCGTCTACGGAGAAGGTCAGGTACGTGAGTAGTACCGCCTTTTCTAACGCATTTTAATTCCTCCTTTGCTGGCGAGGTTTCTTAACCTCGCCCTGCCCAACCGTTCTCACACCGCTATGCTGACGAGGTTTCCCGACTTCGTTCCTTTTCTCACATATAAATTGACAATTTTTCCCTAAATGTAATATAATCAGGGCAACCTATACATGCAACAGCCGTACAGCACAAAAAGTCTTCGGTTTCAATCCGACGACATTTCCGTTACAAAACCTTCAACTTCTCAATTTTAGGAGAAATCATGAAACAGAGACTCTTCTCAACTGTAATTTTTGGATGTACAGCGAGCCTATTTTTAATGCTTGCGTTGGTGGTTCAAATTCCAGCAGAAACCCGAGTATCTGAATTAGAGGGTGGCTGGCAGATCTGGATTGATGCAGGAACAGAACCGACTGCACGCGAAGGTGAAGACACCTTCAAACTCGGTAAAGACGATTCTTTGGCACAAGACTTTTTGGCTGGTAAAGCAAAAGCAGAACGCGACGGTTCAGATATTGGCGGTTCTGCAATAGGAGACGATGTAGTCATCGCTCTCGCCGGTAGTGTTGGGAGCGCGTCCATCGAATACAATTTTGAAAGTTCCGAAGCCGGTGATGCCTTTATTTATTGTCGTGTTGGAGATACCCGGGGCGGCGGACAGTCCATGTTTGTTGTTCTTAACAGCAAAGACCATGAGGGTGAAGGACTGATTATTGATACACCCGGCAATTGGGCGTGGGCGAGTGGTAGAGATAACACAACCAAATCTCCAACGCAATTAGTTGCGGGAGAAAATACCATCCGTATCGTCCCACGAGAAGCAGACACCAAAAAAGAGACTTTGATGGATGTCATTATGATTTCCACAACAGACTTTGCACCCGACGATGATATGTTCAAAAACGCTTCACCGTTGGGTGGTCTCACACCAGTTGAGCCCGTTGATAAACTGGCGACGACGTGGGCGACGCTCAAGCGCAGTTTTTAACTTCGCCGTACTGTAACTCAATGTGGTGCATCCTACCAAACTAACCGTGAGGTGTAGGGTAAGCATCCGTATTTCAGTTTCCCTACACCATCTTAGCCGCGAATTCAATAAAGTTAGCTTGCTATAATGTTATGTTTGCAGTGGTAGGCTTTTAACCTTTAGAACACAAGGATGGTGAACTGTACCGCTGCAAACATCAAGGAGACAAAACCATGAAACGGATAGATATACCACCGAAGTTTTTCGTACTCCTCATCAGTGGATTCTTGATCTTGACGTTTGTACTGCCGGTCTCGGCTGTGAAAGAATGGCGTGAATCGAACCTTGAAAGAGGTTGGCAAATCTGGATTTCGGCAGCGAACTTTGATAAAGCTGAAGGGATAAAGCCGGGCAAGAGTGAAAGGAAATTAGCGGGTAAAGCACAGAAACCATGGTTAGCTGAAGATATTCTGATTGCTAAAGTGGCTGGTGGGTTTGCAGACTATGAGTTTGAAAGCCCAGTGGCAGGAAAGGCGTACATTTGGGGGCGAGTCGCAGATTTCCGCGGTGGTGGGCAATCATGGTTTATCGTCCTTAACAGCGATAATATTGCTGATGCTGGGGACAGCTTAATAATAGACACACACGGACCAATATGGTCGTGGAGGGGCGGCAGAGATAAACCGGAATCACAGTCCCCAACCGATTTAAAAAAGGGGACTAACACCGTCCGTATTCAACCCCGGGAAGCCGACGCAGCTAAAGAGACTTTGTTCGACATTTTCATGATTTCAACCAAACCGTTTCAACCAACGGATGAAGATTACGAGAAAGCGAAAGAGGGACTACCCGTCGAGCCAGCGGGTAAACTCACAACCACATGGAGCACTATCAAGAGTCGCTTCTAAAGAATTATCGAACCGACAGAGTTGTGTATATTCAAAGTTGCTACAGACTTTAGGTATATACAACTCTGTATCCTTCAAACACGCCTCTCATTAGCCACTCCATGCCAACTCATGTCCCCCAGTCCCAAGTTTCCCTCCTTAAAAACGTACTTATTATTATACCCCTTAGCCTGATTGGGCGGGCGGGGACGCTTCTTATCTACGTTGTCCTCGCCAATTGGTTCGGCGACCCCGCGGAAATGGATTTTATCTATTATTACTGGGGCATCTCCATATTCTTGATTGAGTTGCTGAGTGCCGCTTCCGCCTACTCTGTGCTTGTTCCCATGTTAGCCGAAGCCAGCGCGAAAGGCGAAACCGAAGCACAACGCTGCGTCCAATCAATCTTCTCTCGCTATATCATACTCATGCCGGGACTCTGCTGCATCCTCGTCGCCATTTCATGGGCAATCTCTCAACTGTTTTTCCCGAATGCTGGACTCGCGCCTACTACCGTAATCAGTATTGTGTGTGGATTTCTCTGTTTCTCGATTATTGCTGCAGTCCGCTGGATGCTCAAGGCAATCTTAGATACCTATCAAGCGTTTCATCTACCGGTTATTCTGCAGGGACTCCGTGCCATCCTTGTCATCGGCATCATATACTTCTGTAAGCCATATCTAATTTGGTTTAGCATTCCGCTTGCTCTAATCATCGGTGAACTCTTCCAAGTGGTTGTCTTATTCCAACGATGTTGTGCTGTTCTAAACCTCCGCACGCGGCATCTAAAACTTAATTGGCGATCAACCGCATACACGACTCAATTCCTACGGCAATGCCTACTGATGATGGGCGCGGCGATTTCGGACGGGCTCAACCCTGTTGTTGACAGAGGCATGGCGAGCACGTTAGGGGCAAGTTCCATCTCGAAACTCGATTACGCGCTTCGTCTCTGTGCAATTCCTGAAACGCTCACGGGCGTAACACTCCCCGTCCTGCTTTCACACTGGGCAAAGATGTCTTCCACCAATTCACAATCGGAAAATGATTCAGCCGCCAATGGAGCACAACTACAACAAAGCGTCTGGCAAAGCGTTATTGTACTACTGATCCTAATGGTCCCGTTCCTGATAGGTTTCTACCTCCTCCGCACGGACATCGTTGCCCTGTTGTATGGACACGGTGAATTGTCTGAGTCGGGGCAGTTCCATATTGCCTCACTACTCGGCATCTATCTATTAGGGATGCTCCCACGTTTAATCAGCAGGCTGCTAATTCGTGCACACCTCGCGCGTCAAGCGCACCGAACCGTTGTCACAGCAACCCTTATTAGACTCATTCTAAATCCCTTCCTCAATTGGATCTTCATGCAGTATTGGGGGTTAGAGGGCATCGCGTGGTCAACAGCGTTGTTGTCTTATCCGATTCTTGCATACATCGCAGTTGCGTTTTGGCAGCGGAGATGAATGGACTGAACTTCGGCGAAATCTTCCCGATAATTTGACGTAAGACCTCTCACACCAAGCACCCTCACTCAGCGCATACGAGTAATCCCACATCTACATTTCAACGCCACAAAATGAAACCCAACATCCGTACGAATCGTTTAGTATGCAGGTGTGTTGCAAGCGGCTCTTTCAAGCGCAATACGTTTATCTTGATTGCGAATCTACTGATTCACGAGGCAATCTCCACGTGCCGTTTGGGCAAGCATGACTTTGCAGTAAAGGAATACTATTATGGAAAAAATAAAATTAAAAATTAGTGATAGGTCTTGTCAACATTGCGTCAAAACAGGGATAGATGCATTGACAGAACTTGAAGGTATTCAGCGTGCAGAGATGGATCTGCACAAAGGTGAGGCAGTTGTGCATTTTGATCCCTTACGCATCACTACTGCCAACGTCATGAAGGTCGTATCGAAAGTAGGTTTTGAAGCAGTGGGGAAAACCGGATCTTTATCGTTAGGATTAAAATGAACGGGTCATATAGAAAAATCAAAGGCGCGGGACTTGCCCAATGGGTGCTAAATTTCAGCGAAACGTTCAGGATAATTTGAGGTAATACCTTGCACGCCGAGTGTCTTCATTTCTCGCATGCGAGTGATGTCATCTACAGTCCAACACCACAGTGCAATCCCACGGCGTTGAACTTCATAAGCGAATTCCGCTGTAATCAGTTGATGATTGACATTCAGCAGACTGCTACCGAGCTCCCCTAATTGTTGGCACAGATGAATAGGAGATACATGTTTATTGTGATTCCCAATGAGCCATCCTGTTGGGATACGGGGTTCTAATGCACGGATAGTTTGTAAGACCGTGGTGTGAAAGGAAATAACAACGGTGAGATCTAACGTATCTGTCTCATGAATTTTTGCGACAACCGCTTCGGCTATCAGCGAATCTTTGATTTCCAAGACAGCAATTGTCTCCGTTGCGATGCATTCCAATGCCTCTTCAAGCGTCGGTACCGGTTCACCTGTAAATTCAGCATCAAACCACTCTCCAGCATCCGCACCTCGAATCGTCTCTAAAGTGGTATTGTTGATAGCCCCGCGGAAGTTCGTTGTGCGATCCAAGGTGGAGTCGTGCATTATCACGATTTCACCATCAGCGGTGCCGTGCAGGTCAAGTTCAACCGCATCCACACCAATTTTGATTGCCTTCTTGAATGCTACGAGCGTATTTTCCGGTGCGCTTCCTGATGCACCACGGTGCGCAATCCGAATCCACGAACCCATAATGTCTTATCTCCTACGGGGCTTATTCAGTATTAGCACCACTACTCTGTTTAATCTTCTTTATGAGTGTGGTCCGACTCATCCCAAGCAGTTCTGCCGTCTTGCTGTGATTGCCCGAAAATTCATCTAACACCAGTTCAATGAGTGCCTTATCCAACAGCGCGACAACCTCCTCGTAAAGCCCCCGTTTTTCTTGTGTGATGGCTTCTTTTGTAATGTCCTGTAAAACAGATTTGAGAGAGGTTTCCAAGTGTGAGGCACCAGTAGGATCGGTCTGCTGACCTGTTCGGATCTCTGGCGGTAGGTCGTCAGGAAGAACCACGTCTGCGCGGCAGAGCGTTGCTGCGCTTCGGATGCAGTTCTCCAACTCCCGGACGTTGCCGGGCCACGAGTAGTCTTGCAGCAATTTCATCCCTTCTTCAGAGATACCGCGAATCGGCTTACCGAGTTCTTCCTGTATGAGTTGCAAGAAATGTGTGACGAGGAGCGGAATATCCTCTTGACGTTCTCGTAACGGCGGAAGATGAAGTGCGATACGTTTGAAACGATAGTAGAGATCCTCACGGAACTGTCCGCGCTTCACCATTTCGCCAAGTTCTTGATTCGTGGCGGCGATGACCCGAACATCCACTGTGAGCCGCCGAGTTCCGCCCAATCGCTCAATCTCTTGTGTCTGTAAAGCGCGGAGCAATTTCATCTGTGATGTTGGTGTCATATTACCGACTTCATCAAGGAAAAGTGTACCCCCGTTAGCCAACTCAAATCGTCCGGGTTTCCCTTCCTTTTTTGCATCTGTGAACGCTCCGGCTTCGTAGCCAAATAACTCACTCTCCAAGAGTTCGTCCGGCAGAGCACCGCAATCAACTGGAACGAATGGTGCTTCCTTCCGGGTACTGCCCGTGTGAATTGCGCGTGCAACCAGATCTTTGCCTGTCCCTGTTTCGCCTTCAATCAGGACAGTCATCGTGTTGCTTGCCATGATACCGATGAGTTTGTAGATTTCGCGCATCTGGCTGCTCTTTCCAACCAGTCGGTGCCCGCTCTGCTCTGTTGGCGATTCATCTGCTGCTTCCACGGGCAAAGTGCTACGGACGGATTGTGTACGAAAGGCACGCTCTAATACGCTCTTGACAATATCCAGGTCAATCGGTTTCGGGACGAAATCAAACGCTTGTAGGCGCATTGCCTCTATTGTCGTTTCTACGTCGTCGTAAGCTGTGATGATAACCACAATTACCCACGGATGATTGGCTTTAATTTCGGCTAATGCTTCGAGACCACTCATCCCCGGTAATTTCACATCAAGCAAGACAACATCCGGCTTATCAGCTGCAATGCGACGCAAGCCTTCTTCAGCATTATTCGCAATGCTGGGACGATAGCCTTCGCTCTCCAGGAATTGCTCGAATGCCCAACAGATTTTTTCGTCGTCGTCAATTACCAATACATGCTTCATTTTTTTATTATCTTCGCTCCACTACGTTTTGCGGCGTACTCGCCCATAAGCGAACTGCTTCGCGATGGTCCTTTGTTAAGTCTAACCTTTACTAAAAGTTCGCTTTCCACCCTCTATTGATAACAGAAAATTTTTACCGTCATCGCTCATTTCATTGTTGGTTTCTTCCGCTTTCTCCTCTAATTTCTGCTTGAGCACTGGATAAGAATCCACGATTGGGACTTCACTGAGGGATGTCAAAGCAGGTTTTCGCCCTTCCGCTTGTTGAGTTGCTTCAGCGAGTCGCTCATTTTTTTTAGCAACGTGTGCTGCGTCTCGCGCTTTGAAATCTGGGAGAACTCGTTCAGCGAACAGTTCCAACGATTCACAGATATCCTCATGGCGATTCGCACCAGCCTGCTGAATGAAGACGACTTGGTCCACTCCGGCATCTTCCATTATTTCCAAGTGTTCACGGATCTGGTCTGGCGTGCCAATGCCTGCTCTACCTTCAGCTGGATCCTGTGTTGTTTGTTTATAGAGTTGCCAAATATCCGTTTCCCCTGGTATTTGCGAACCGTTGTGATAGTAATGTGCGAGTGCGAATCGGAAGAAGCGCAAGCCGTCTAACCCACGGGCAACGGCAGTTTCTTCGTTGTCATGACACGAAAAACCTGACACCATGGCGATGTTCGGATTCACCTGCTGTGTCAAGGGTTCACACTCCCTCTCAAAAATTTCATAATACTCTTCTACCCAGAATTTTGCTTCGTCTGCATCGACGAATGCGAAGGTTAATGCACCGAGTCCATATTTGGCAGCATATCGAAGACTGTCGCGGCTGGAACACGCCACCCACGGTGGTGGATGTGGTGTCTGCAGCGGTTTTGGCACGACATTGCGCGGTGGCATCGAAAAGTACTGTCCATCATAGCCTGAATAAGGCGATTGCGTCATCATTTTCGCCGTTTCACGTGTGCATTCCGCCCACATCTCGCGTTTGCATTTCGGGTCAACATTGAACCCGCCGAGTTCTATATGTGAGGCGGATTCTCCGGTTCCCCACTCCACACGTCCATTTGAGACCAAATCGAGTGTGGCGATGCGTTCAGCGACGCGCGCCGGATGATTGTATGCTGGAGGCATCAGCACGATCCCGTGTCCTAAACGGATCTGTGTTGTCCGCTGGCTACACGCTGCGAGAAATACCTCCGGTGCCGATGAGTGTGAATACTCCTCAAGGAAATGGTGTTCAACTTCCCAGATATAGTCAAATCCGAGTGTGTCAGCGAGTTCTACCTGCGCTAACGCATCTTGAAAGAGTTTATGTTCTGCGCCATCGTGCCATGGGCGTGGAATCTGATGTTCATAAAACAGCCCAAACTTCATTTTTTAATTATACCTTTACAAGCTACGATCCTTAAGAAAATCCATAAAAACGCATAACCGAACAGACTATGCTACAAGTGCCTGAAATCACTCTATCTGCCCCTACGTTACGGTATCAAGTGTTTGCATTTCTTCGTCGGTCAATTCCCACTCGAAAACATCTAAATTCTCGCGTAAATGCGGCACTGAACCCGATTTGGGAATTGTGATGATGTTCTGCTGGACTAACCACCGTAATGCGACTTGTGCTGCAGTCTTTTCGTGCGCTTCTCCGATGCTGCGCAGAACTGCGTCATTGGCAAGATTTCCGACAGCCAAAGGACGGTGCGCTGTCATCACTATATCACGCGCGTGGCAATAGTCTCGCAAATCCGATCGGTTTCTGCGTACATGGTACTCCACCTGATTCGTGCAAATCGGGAGTTCAGAGACCTCACACGCTTCTTCGACCTGAGCGATGCTAAAATTACTAATACCGATGCTTTTGACTTTACCCGCCTCATAGAGTTTGTGGAAGGCATCAAAGGTTTCAACAAATGGAACGGAATCACTCGGATGGTGAATCAACAACAGGTCCACATAATCCATCTGCAAATCGCCCAGACATTCTTCAAATTGGGCAAGGACCTCGGCATGTTTGAGATGGGTGTGCCAGATTTTAGTGGTGAGGAACACTTCCTCACGATCAATGTCGATATCATGGAGTGCTTTCCCGATCTCGCGCTGGTTTTGGTACATCCATGCCGTGTCAATATGCGTATAGCCTAATGCGATGGCTTCTTTAACGATGCGTTCACACTGTCTGCCTTTTAACTGCCAAGTTCCCAAACCGAATATAGGCGTTTCATGTCCTGATGCAAGTTTGATGTTTTTCATAATATCCTCATAATATACGATTTTGAAAAAAAAGTCAAGTAGCAAGAAGAGACTTCGACAATTTTATGTAGGCAAAGCGGCGTTAGCAGCGTTTTCTCAAAAAAGTCAAAAAAAGTTGACAAACACATAGAGATGGTGTATACTATTAACAACACTCGCGGTCGAGTGGTGGAATCGGTAGACACAACGGACTTAAAATCCGTCGCCTGTAAAAAGGTGTGAGGGTTCAAGTCCCTCCTCGACCATGATTTAGGACCTCATCCAAAAGGCAGCCTAACATAGGCAAAACCGAACAGAAGGTCCGCAGTTAAAAACTTGCCGCAGGGTAGAGCAGCCAGGTAGCTCGTCGGGCTCATAACCCGGAGGACGGGGGTTCAAATCCCCCCCCTGCAATCTTCTTGAACTTTTTTGTTTTTCGCAAAAAACACGATTAGATTCAGGAAACCCCACAACTGAGGCATTTTTCCCTTTGCAGATCCCATACCCGACCCTGTTCTTCTGCGCTGCTGCATTGTGCCAAGCGTATGTTGCGCAGCTATTAGTTTCAGTATAATTGGTGGGAGAAAGTCCTGTTTCTTGTTGTTTGTTAACTGACTTCATCAAATCCCACTATTCAATCGGAGGTTGTATGGTCATGTCCGATAAGTTATCCGAAGTCTTTGCAGCGAATTATCCGCGAGAGAATACTGTCTGTTTACCGCCCGGGGCAGTTGCACGATTTGAAAGAGGTGGTATCTCTGATTTCACTATATCACCGGACGAAAATCTGATTGCCATAGCATCCAGACTTGGTGTATGGCTCTATGATGCCCACACCAAAGACTTCATGTCGTTAATAGCGGTTGAAGGTACCGGACTCCTCTCAAAAGTTGTTTTTTCGCCTGACGGCACTCGAATCGCCACCGGGGATTGGGACGGTAAAACAACACTATGGGATATCAATACTGAAACAGCACTTACTACCTACATCCATAAAGATTATATCAATTCAATTATATTTTCACCCAATGGTAAATTTATTGCTATCAGCAGTAGGGACGCGACTGCTACGCTGTGGGATGTTGAAACCGGAACCGCCTGTTTTACCATTACGCATCAAGGCTCAGTGACATCAACAACTTTCTCTCCGGATGGTACGCTTTTAGCAACCAGTAGCAGCGACGCAACTGCGACACTCTGGCATATCGACACAGAAGAAATCCGCTGGACTTTTACACACGAAAGACAAGAGAAATCTGTAACATTCGACTCAGGTCATGTTGAGACTTTCAACAGAGGGGGCATAGGGGACATCGCTTTTTCTCCAGATGGACGGTATCTGGCAACTGCCGGTCAGCGTATGGATTGCTCTACAATACTCTGGGACGTTGAGACTGGGGAACAACTTTGGTGTGTTACCCATGAAAAACCGATTAACGCTGTTGCGTTTTCTCCGGATGGTACATCTATGGCAACGTACTATGAGGACGACACTGTCAGCGTATTGCGTGTTGCAGATGGCATCCTGATACCGCGCGCTATTCACGCGGAAAAGTGGTGTAAAATAAAACCAAACCTATCTATAGATCATGATGAGGATGGCTGGGGTCGGAGGGTTCGATTTTCACCGGATGGAAAACACCTTGCAGAACTTAAAATGGCGGGCAATTCGCTTATATTGTGGGATGTCAATACAGGCGAAAAAATCAAGGAAATTGACGGGGGTAAGGGAGCTGCGCGGACCTTTGTATTTTCCCCAGAGGGGCATTGCTTGGGGTTGAGTTGTCCGGCTTATCCAGAATATGATACCATTGAATTGTGGGATGAGGAAAAGCGCGCCAGTTTCACCCATAGCGGACATGTTGATACCGTCGCGATGTCACCAGATGGGACGTTTTTAGCGACAGGTGGCAGGAATAAAAGGGTCAAACTTTGGCATGTAGAGACACAGCAATGCTTTCAAACCCTATCGGGGCATATAGGGCGCATCCTATCCCTCGCGTTCTCACCTGATGGAAGCCTCTTGGTCAGTGGCGGTGGGGACAACTGGGAAATGAAAACACATGCAGATGGTACAACTTTCTTTTTTTCTGATGGTGATAGTCCTGTTGACAGAACTGCTAAGGTGTGGGAAGCTGCTACAGGGGAAAATATCGCTACACTTGAAACTTCGGGGATGGTCAGAGGGGTCGCATTTCCGCCCGATGGAAAGTGCCTCGCGACAGGTGCAAACAACAAAACTGTTACCTTGTGGTGTACAAAGACGTGGCAACCCATGGCTACGCTTGATACGGTCAGCTTTGAATCCTTTACGTTTTCACCCGACAGCAGCCGACTCGTTATTGGCGGAACGTGGCCGGAGCAGAAAATTCAGATCTGGGATATAGAAACTCGGGAGCTTATCGTTGCGTTATCAGGGCATAAAAGCGATGTTGAATCTCTTGCCTTTTCACCGGATAGTCGCCTGCTTGCGAGCGGTGGATTTGACGGCATCATTTATTTATGGGATATGACCCCTTACCTATAGAATGTCTCGGAGTCATCTCATAGGTGGGTAATGGTGCTGAAGCAGGTGTCAGATCCCCGAAAAAACGAGATAATAACGGAGGAAATCTGCCCCGTCCGTCTAAAATAGCAGGGCTTCTGATGTTTCTGACAAGTTAAAAAACATTTGACTTTTTTTATCACGTGTGTTATACTTAATAAAGATACTGGAGTAGAATTCATAAGTCCATCCAGACATCTGCCGGTGTAGCTCAGGGGTTCAGAGCACACGACTCATAATCGTGCTGTCCGGAGTTCGAATCTCCGCACCGGCATTGCCCTTTTAAGGCAACCTCATGACGACCGACTTTGTGCGACAGATGCACCGCTTCATTTTGCGGCACGCAATGATCGAAAATGGCGAAACGGTAGTTGTTGCGGTCTCAGGCGGTGCGGATTCTCTCGCACTCCTATACGGTTTACATGCCTTACGTACTCAACTCAATTGTCAACTTCATGTCGCTCATTTAAATCACTGTCTTCGTTCGGATGCGGATGCGGATGCGGACTTTGTGCAGCAGCATGCAACGAACTTAGAATTACCGTGCACCATTGGACATGCTGACGTTCCTCTTTTGATGAAGCGGTGGAAGCTTTCTGTAGAGGCAAGCGCACGTAGAGCACGGTATCAATTTTATGAAGATGTCTGCACACAAATTCGAGCGACCAAAGTCGCTTTAGGACACCATCGGGACGATACTGCCGAGACGGTTTTGATGAACCTCATCCGCGGGAGCGGAACCACTGGATTGAAAGGTATTGCTCCTGTTAGAGATGTCAAGTTTATTCGACCACTTACAGATTTTACGAGACAACAGATTGAGGCGTTTCTTACATCTATGGAGCTGGTGGAGCGACAGGATTCAACCAACACGGATACACGTTATCTTCGTAACCGTATCCGCCACGAATTAATCCCGCTACTTGAAAGGGACTATAATCCGAACATCAAGACCGGATTAAGCCGTACGGCGGGTGTATTGGGCACTGAATCGGAATACCTTGATACGGTCGCGCGGGAGGCGTTTGAGGCGTGTCGGATACAAGATTCGACTGAGGTTGAGATACCTATAAAGTCAGAGAGTGTTGTCTTAGACAGCGCGAAACTTCGGCAGTACCATATCGCGGTACAGAGACGGGTGCTGCGGCAGAGTTTCGCTGAAATGTCAGGGTATACGGGCGATCTCTATTTTACACACTGTGAAGCGATGCTAAGGATCATCGAAAGAGAGTCCCCCAATACTGTGTTAGCACTTCCGAACGGCTTGCGATTCCGACGTGCGTATCAGTGCCTTATCTTTGAGGTGAACGCGGGTTGCAGATCGCCGGTTCCCGTTGAGATGGAAAATTTTGCGTATCCACTCGCTGTTCCGGGTAAAGTGTCCATTACTGCTTTAAAAGCAGAAATCACCGTAGAACTGGGTCATATCCAATCTCTTGAAACACCTGAGTTACCGGACGGAAAATTTGAAGCAGTGTTCGATTATGAAAAGTTAAAGGAGATGTTTGCAAATCCATCTCCAGAAACATTACTGCTCACGGTACGCAATCGACGGCAAGGCGATCGGTTTCAACCCTACGGTATGCGGGGAACAAAAAAGCTTAAGGATTTTTTGATGGACGCTAAAGTGCCTCGCTATGAACGGGGTAGCGTCCCACTACTTGTTTGTGGCGATGAAATCCTCTGGATCGTTGGCTATACCACCAGTGAGCGGTTCAAGATTCAGCCGGGTACGCAGCAATATCTTTATTTACGTTATGTCAGCGACGAAACCTCTCTCTGAATCTGTTCTTATATCCGAATCCCGCCTCCAGAGCCGAATTCAGGAACTTGGTGCTCAGATATTTACTGATTACGAGGACCAAGAATTGGTCTTACTTGGTGTGCTTAGGGGAAGTGTTCTGTTTTTCGCAGACCTTGCGCGCGCCATCTTTAGGGCACAACTTGCGGATCAGGGCAGAGAAGTCGCACTTCGCTTTGAATTTGTGCAACTTGTGAGTTACCACAATAGCACAAAACCATCAGCAGTTCAACTTATTCGTGGTGGTAGTGATTACCTTAAACAGCGGCATATCCTGATTGTGGAGGATATTGTTGATACAGGACGGACTTTGGAGTTTCTACATGAACATCTCGAGGTGTTGAATCCGAAAACTGTTAAGGTTTGCACACTGCTTGATAAGCCTGTTCAACGTGAAGTATCTGTTGCTATCGATTATATCGGCTTTGAAATTCCGGATGCCTTCGTTGTTGGATATGGACTTGACTATGCACAACAGTATCGGAATTTACCCTACATTGCTGTTTTGGAGTCAACCTAAATGTCTTTTGGAGCGTTGAAGCTATACAGTGTATAATATTCAACATAAAAAAACCTGAATTTTCCATTGACAATAAATTATATCTTTGATAAAATATTTTGAATATGTATCAAAAGGAGATTCATAATGCGTAAATTTGTTTCGTTTTCCCTTTGCAGTGTTTTGATTATAGGATTTATCCTTCTGGCACATGCCCAAATGTCACAAATGTCGGACAAAGCAAAGCTGGGACGCGAACTTTTCCACGATCCAACTTTTAAAGGAACAATTAAAACAACAGCCGGTAATAAACAGGGTTACGCGACTGGGCTTTCCTGTGCAAACTGCCACGCTGATTTCGATGACAAAGCAAACCCAGACGGTTTGATTCGTGCAGGGCACAGTGTCGTCGGTGTTCCACACCGCGGAGAAGCAAAGGGTGGGATGATCAAAGGCGCAGATTTCGCACGCGCAGCAGGTGGCGGAGGGTTCTGTTACGAGCATTTCTTACAGCGGGTCCCCCATGACAAAGTGAATCCTACCGCGATTCCAGCGGAACATGCTGAAGCACTCATGGCTTATTTTGAATTTATCTCTGGGGACAACAAAGGTCCCGAGTTTGAAATTGCGATGCTGGATGAAGATGCGAAAAAGGCAGCGGGTGAGAAACTCGCCGCGATGAGTGGCGATGCACAAAAGGGATGGGAACTTTTTGGACGCGCTTGTGTCGTCTGTCATCCGACCCCTTTCAAAGCCGGTATCGGGTCGCAAGTTATCCGTTCCAGAGCACCTCGCAATATTGACGCAGCGATGGCGCGTTGGGCTACCAAGATTCGCGGTGGTGGTTTTCTTATGCCATTCTACGCACCCGATATCCTCAGTGACCAAGACATCGCGGACATTCTTGCATTCTTGCGCCAAGAATTAGAAAACTTGTAAAAATAAAGAAATATTTAGGCTGAGAAAGTTCGTCTCAGCCTAACATTCTATTTCCAAACCTACTTGATTGTTGTAACCAAACTCCCTTCTTATCCGTTTCTGTTAGTGGAAATAAATGTTCTATTGGGCATGCCCTGTATAAGTGTTTTCACTGACCTGAATATGAGGAGAGGATGGTACCATGAGAGTATATCGGTTCCTTGGAATATTTTTTTACATTCTCGTAGTGGGTTTCGTATTAAGTTTCGCGAGTTGCGGCGGTAGCAACCTAAACAATCCTGTGTCCGAGACAGATACAACGGCAGTAGATAGTGAAGCCACTAATGATATCGTTGAACTTACAGAAAACCCGGATGCTGCGGAGACGACGGAGCAGGTTACCGATCTTGACGTAAAGATCACCGTTACACAGAAAACGGTGGAACCTGGTGAAGATGTAGAACTATCTGCTTCGGTGAAAGGGGTTAGAGGTACCAGTGTCACGTTAAACTGGCTGAATATTACCCAGTTTGGGGAACTTTCCGCTTCCAGCGAAAATCCAGTTACTTGGACTGCTCCCCAGACGCTAAATGGAGAGAACGTTCAAGTTGAAGTCATTCAACTTGTTGTAACGGTAATTAGTGAGGTTGTTTCAGTCGGAGCCTCTGGAATTGATACCGACACCCAAATTTTTTCGGAAACAAAAACGGTTTTGCTAACCGTTAGAGATTAGTTTGTAAAAGTTAATTCTGTCCTGAAAGTGGTGTTCGCTTTGCTTGGCATGCGGTTAGAATTTACTTTTGCTTATATTGTCTTAGGGTATCAAATGAAGAGGAAGTTAATTCATATTTCTATAGCTGTTGTGTTTGTGGTGGCGTTCTCTGGAATGAGACTTGATGCTGGTGTGCATCAGCATCTGGTGAAAAAAGGAGATACGTTGTGGGGCATTTCTCGGAAATATAAAGTCCCTCTCAAATCAATTATCCAAGCGAATAGCATTCAGCCAACAGAATCGTTGCAAATCGGGAAAAAGCTGCTGATTCCTGGAGCCCCTATCCCTGTTGAGGGAATTTGGTATCGAGTAAAAGCAGGAGATACGTTGTGGAGTATCGCACGTCGCCATAACGTTGAATCACGGGACCTTCAGAGAATCAATGGTATCTCTTCACCTCGCAGCCTCCAGATTGGCACAAGAATTCGCATCCGACAGGATGGCAGTCCCAGTTTTGGAAAGCCCCTTCGGGTACCTTTGGTTGTTACTTCAAGATACGGTTACCGTCCTCATCCTGTAACGGGTAAATATCAGTTTCATGAAGGTACAGATTTCCGAGCAGCTATAGGGACGCGTGTTTATGCTTCTAAAGCTGGCAGAGTTATCGCTGCTGGTCGGCGGGGTGGATACGGTAAAATTATAGGCATTGAACACGATGACGATTTTACCACGTGGTATGGACATTTATCTCGTATTCGGGTGAAAAAGGGCCAAACCGTCTCCAAGGGGCAAGTAATTGGTCTTTCCGGGAATACCGGTATTTCAACAGGACCCCATTTACATTTTGAAATTAGGTACAAAGACAGAAGTGAAAAACCAACTAAATACCTTATTATACCGTAAACGGGGTTGGCTCCTCATAGCGTCTGTTCTTCTTTTAGTAGCGTATCTCCTGAGTCAAACAAGCACATTATCAAATCCACCCAATCTAAGACCTGAGGTTGGAACGCGTGGGCTTGGACTGAGCGGCGCGTTTATCAGCAGCGCAGATGATGCCACAAGCCCACTCTGGAATCCCGCCGGGCTTGCGACGTTGCAACGCGGAAACCTCATCTATGACCTGTCCCAAGGTGCAGTTTCTCTCGCATATCCTATTAAACCGATTGGCACATTCGGTGTAAATTTCTTGGATTTAAATAGCAGCGACCGATTTCTCGTGGAGCACACCGCGAACCCGATCGGTAGTTTTGAGCTTGGTAACAATCAGGCACTGTTTTCTTATGCAAGGAAATTCGGAACTTTACAACTCGGTGCAAGCACAGGATATAGTCGTGCCCCGTATCACGGTAGCCTTTGGGCACAAAATTATGATGTCGGTGTGGTAACAGACGTTAATTCCTACCTTGCTCTCGGTGTCCGGTTCCGCGATATTTCTGGTGTAACCATTCGTCACCAAAATGGACAGGTTTTGCAAACTTTCGACCAGCAGCTTGCATTCGGTGCGGTCTTAACTCCCCATCCAATTATTCGATGGCATAATCGCTTTGATATTACCACCCCCGGTTTCGGAACGAGTGTAGAAGTCGGGAATGCGTCAATTATGGCTCGGTTCGGTTCAGCGTTCTCCTTTACCGACAAAACCCTCCCGCAGTCTTGGAGCATCGGGTTTTCACTGAACCAATTGGGAAAACAGTTCCATTACACCTATCTCAATCACGGTGATTTTGACCGTAAACATCTCGCTTCAGTGGGGATGTATTTTGGCGGAGAGCAATCTATTTCACAAAAATCGAATGATGGAACGCAGTTTACCTCACAAAGACCTCAGATTACAGACGGTATAACGACGCAACCACCAGTAGCGGAATCAGCAATTCAAACACGACAATCAAAGCGGACAGATTCCGTATACAAGAGTGTCCAAATCTCAAAAGAATATGACATTGATGTCGAACTCATGCTTGCCATCATTCACACTGAGTCGAACTTTAACCCACTCGCTGTGTCGAAGAATGGAGCAGCAGGGTTGATGCAGCTAATGCCTGCTGCGGCAAAGGAGCTTGGGCTCAAGGTGCCACAATACAAAAATAAACGCAAGCCGAATTTTGATCCGAACATAGATGAGCGATTTGATCCGAACAAAAACTTGCACGCTGGTTTAACTTATTTCAAGATGCTTTATAAAAAACATTTGAATAATTTGACTTTGGCACTCGGCGCGTATAACGTCGGTCCCGGTAAGGTGAAAATACGCGGTCCGCTTATCAGCAGAGGTAAAAGATATGCGAATAAGGTCCTTAAGCGTTCCCAAATGTACCAAGATAATGCGACCCAAATGGAAGTTGATCTTAAGCGGTTAGAAGCGGTCCTTGATTAAACGGAGGGTGCTTACAAGACGCACCGTCAGCAGCAGGGGGATAACATGGATAAAATTAGATTGGCAATTGTTGGATGTGGCGGGATGGGACACCGACACATGTACGGATTGGCAGAACTCCATCGGGTAGGGTGGACACGTTTTGACCTTGTCGGTGCTTGTGATCCGGTTCTTGACAATGCTGAGTCACTCGCGGCACAGGCAGAAGAACGTTTCGGTCAAAAGCCTGCTGTTGTTGGGAGTCTGGAAGAACTCGCTGAAGTCGGCGTAGATGCTGTAGATGTGACTACCACACCACCGTATCATCACACCGTCGCTGTTGAAACCCTTGAACGCGGTTGGCATACTATGGTTGAAAAGCCGATGGGGTTGACCGTTCGGGCGTGCAATCTCATTCGTCGTGCGGCTGATGCTTCTGATGCAATCCTCAGCGTTGCTGAGAACTATCGACGCGATCCGATGAATCGGCTTGCCAAGGCACTGCTGGATGCGGAAGTCATCGGTACCCCACGTTTCCTCATCCACCATGCAATTGGTGGCGCAAACCGTATGACTATCTCCGTCTGGCGACACCAAAAGGATCAAAGTGGTGTGTTGCTTGACGTCGGCGTTCACTATGCTGACATGATGGAGTATCTACTCGGCGAAATTGATACTGTCTACGCGCAAACCCGTCTTCATGAACCTATCCGGCATAATTCTGCCGCAGTGACCGGTGAATCTGGTTCTAACCCCGCCGGTGTCTATACAAAATGGCAGCGCGAGATGCCCGCTGAATTTGAGGCAACAGCGGAGGACGCCGCCTATGCAACACTGACTTTCAAAAGCGGCGTTGTCGGGCAATATATTGAGGAGCACGCGGCATGGGGACAAGGGGGTTGGCTCCGAAAAATTCACGGTTCTCGTGGCTCTATGACGCTCCCTGGCGATCGGAGCGGTGGAATTATCACCCTCAATGTTGATGGACAGGAAACAATTAACGACGAGCGACTCTTGGATCTCGTCCCAGACTTTCGCTTAGATGCTGTCACAGCAGCCCTTTTCGGCGGCGACCGATTGTGGAACTACACGTTTACGCAAGGAGACGCTAAAAATATTGCTATTGAATATGGTGAATTTGCTGAAGTTATTGCCGAAAACCGTGAAGTTGAAGTCGATGCCTATCAAGGCACCCGTTCTGTCGCTGTCTCCTACGCAATTCTTGAGTCCGGTGCAACGGGGCAAATCGTTCAGATGGATCAGATGCTGGATGAATCAATCAATACATATCAGCGCGAGATTGACGAAGGGTTAGGCATCTAACTGTTGTACAACTGTGCCTTGTAGGAACGAGTTTTACTCGCGACGCTTCAAAGTTAGGTCTCTAACTCACTGTTGTGCGTTAGAGAGCAATTGACATAATGACAAATAAGCGGGAATTCGGTATCGGTTTAATTGGATTGGGGATTGGACAGCAGCACCTACTCGGTTATCAACGCCAGGGGTTACACATCGCTGCGATCTGTGACAAAGATGCGGCACGCCTTAACGAGGTTGGCGATAAGTTTAACATTGATAAGCGATATACCCGTATTGTGGACTTAATTGCCGATGCCGATGTTGACGTGATTGACATGGCAGTGCAACCGTGGATCCGTTCCCCTATCGTCAAAGCTGCAGCTGCGGCTGGCAAGCATATCCTCTGCCAGAAACCGTTCTCAATGTCGATGCAACAAGCCGTTGAAATGGTAGAGACCTGTGAGCGACACAATGTGCAACTCATGGTAAACCAAAATTCCTGTTTCGTTCCCGGTTTCCTCGCTATTGAACCTTATATCAACGCTGAACACCTCGGCGAAATCTATCACGTCTCAATAACCTGCAACGGGTTTTACACTGAGTTCCCCGAACGCCACTTGATTCCAGCGATGCAAGTGCATCACGTCGGGCTTGTCTATAAATGGTTCGGCGAGTATGAGAGTGTTTATTGCCAAGCACACGGACATAATAGGTCCATTGAGGACGGAGAAACTGTATCTACCGCCCTCTTCAAAAGCCGTAGTGGTATACAAGGATTGCTTTCGTGTAACTGGGCGTTTCTCGTCGATTCCGGACGCAACTTGCAACACCCGCACGAAGAGATTCGTATCCAAGGCACGAAAGGAGCGATCTACGGGAATAGTGATGATATGACCGTTCACCTCACAGAACCGGAGACACGTGAAATTAAGCCGTCGATAGAGGGAACGTGGTTTCCTGATGCTTTCGGTAATGTGATGGTTCACTTTCAGGAGTGCCTGCGCACCGGAGAAACGCCTATCACACATGGACGTAGCAACTTGCACGTCGTCCAAACGGTATTTGCCATGCACCAGTCCGCCACATCAGGAGAGGTCGTCATGCTTGACGACATTTCACTGGATGGCGACTACGATCTGAACCCCCATCCCGTCCATAGCGCGGATGATGTGGCTATCTTGCAATAACATCACGTCCCAGTTCCGCTATTTACCACTCGCCTCTCCGATCAGGCCAGGGGTGTGCTTTGGCAACCTCTTCGTTGAGTTCGGTGCCCCACCCCGGACGCGTCGGGATTTTCATGTAGCCATCCGTAATATCTGGGATATGCGTTGTTAAGTCATCCTTCCAAGGGACATCATCAATATCGATCTCCATGATTCGTACATTAGGCAGGACCGCGCAGAGACTTGCGCTTATATAGGTAGCAAGGTGGCTATAGTAATTGTGCGGCGCAACGTTGAGTTGGAACACGTTCGCCAAGTCACCAATCTTCTTTGAGGGTGCGAATCCGTTCCACGGTACATCTATCATGAACACATCGGCGGCGCGGCATTCAAAATAGGGGAGGTATTCTCGCATGTAATAGAGGTTTTCGCCGGTGCAGATCTTCGTCGTTGTAGAATCCTTAATTTGACGGATAGCCTCGTGGTCGTACATATCAATCTCCAACCACAGCATATCGAACTGCTCAAGGACTTTGGCGATACGCATGCACGCCTCCGGTTTGAAGTTGAAATTCAGATCGAGGTTAATACCGACATCGGGTCCCACTGCTTCTCTGAAAGTGCCGATTAAGGTTTCGATGTGTCGTAGAACTTGAGGCGTTACATTTCCGTCGGTCGTACCGGGTCCACCGCCAAAGCCACCGAAGTGGACAGAAGCTTGATCGCCGGGAAAGATAACATTAGTTTTGAGGGCGGTGAAACCTCTTTCAACGACCTCACGCCCTAATGCAGCGATGTCATCCATGCTTTTTAAGGGGGGTACGCCAATCAGTTCATAATTGCGTGCCCGGGAAGAACCACAGTGCGACCAATAGACCCGTACATCATCACGGGTCGGTCCCCCGAACAACTCAACAACAGAGATTCCCAATGCCTTCGCCTTAATATCTACCAGCGCGCATTCGATGCCTGCGATCGCTTTCGCCGCGATACCGCCAGGGCTTTGCCGAGAACCGCGAATCATGTCCCAGAACCGCATCTCATAGGGGCGTGGATCTCGTCCAATTAACAGGGCGGTGAAGTCTTTGATAGTTCCTACCACACCGTTAGGGTTTCTGCCATCGCTACATTCGCCGTAGCCGGTGATGCCTTCGTCTGTTTCCACCTTCACAAAGGTCCAAGGGCGCCACCCCGCATCCACAATAAACGTTTCAATATTTGTAATTTTCATAGCAATCCTTTCCGTTCTGTAGAAGCAATTTCCTGTTTACCACCATTACAATTTGATGATTTCTTTACGTCGATCCGATTCAAGGAGCGCGTCACAGATGCGCATTGTGTTTACTGCTACTTCGGACCATTTTTCTTCAAGGTTCCCAGAGTGCACAATCTCAGAGAATCGTTCAATCATCCTAACCTCCTGAATACAGCCTTCAACGTCATTTCGCTCGTTGCCGTCTGCTCCGTGAACCCAGAATCGAGCAGTATCTTCGGCGGTAGGGACTGTGAAATCATCACAGACGATTGAGGCGCGCGTACCAGCAACCTCAAACCACTTCCGAAGCCCTGTGTCAAACCCACAATCCAAGGTAGCAATGCGTTCATCTTCAAACCAGAGGATGCCAGCGAGATTAAAGTCCACTCCTACTTCGTAACGCGCTGTCGCGAAGACCTGTGTCGGCATCTGCTCGAATGCCCAGAGAATCGCGCGGACACAGTAATAGCCTAAATCTCCGAGGCTTCCACCCGCGAATTCTTTCATTGCTCGGATATTGCCGACTGGGATTGTGTCCCAATTGAAGGTGAACGCAGCCGTCACTCGGCGGAGTTGTCCAAGGGTCCCATCCGTTATCTTCCGCTTCATTGCTGGGGTACGTTCATGATGCACCCACATAACACCGTCCATGAGCTGCACACCGTTTTGACGACAGGCATCTACCATAGCGGTGGCTTCATCAGCATTTGCGGCGAGCGGCTTCTCGCAAAGGACATGCTTACCGTGTTCCGCTGCCTTGATTGTCCATTCAGCGTGGAGGGAGGGTGGTAAGGGGATATAGATGGCATCAAGTGAATCATCAGCGAGAAGCGCGTCGTAGGTGCCATAGGTCGTAGGGACATTATGCTCTTGTCCCCACGCAGTAGCACGTTCTTCAGTCCGACTCGCAACCGCAATTAAGTCAGCGTTCCGAGCGAGATGGATTGCACGAGCGACCTTTGTGGCAATATTTGCTGTGCTGAGGATTCCCCAGCGAACAGGCGATTTCGTTTCGATTGTCATACACCTTCTTTGATATGTTAACGATTAAGTTTACCATAATATACCCGATAACAGAAAATCGGTCAAGCACAGAGGATGCAAGTGACAGGGTCATTCAATTGTCCATTTTTCGCTCGAATTTTCACCCACCAGGCCCGGTAGGTTCGGTTTCCTAACCGAACCGGATCCTTGAAAAAAGACGTGAAATCCAATAATTTCTTAAAATTGAATGGCCCTGATGCAAGTGAGTAATGGGCGTATAAATATTTTGGCGGTGGATTGTCAGAAGCAGGATTTATGTAGTATAACCTGTTAGGCTGTACTTCTCGTAGCATGGTTTCCTGTTAGACTGTGCCATCTTCCGTAGCATAACCTGTTAGGTTGTGCGGCGCGCAAATTATCTGAATCACGGATTACACAGATGACGCGGATAACGCGGATTTTCGTCATCTGCCAATCCACAATGTTGAGACATTGTTATCTGCTTGATATTACAGGCAGCCTAATATCAAACTCTCCCAATCAGAGAAAGGATGGTTCTCTACCGGATACACCTTTCAGTGAGAGTGTTATTGTATCACACTCTTAGTGTAGACAGCGACCTAAATTTCTGATGGCAGTACAGTTATTTTCTGTCAAAAGGGAATGTCAGATTCACTACTTTCGGGCACTTTTTTACGTAGATTCAAAATCCAACCTATTAGTGCATCATCGTCACTCTGTTTAGCTAGTGATAATGCCTCTTTAAGGTCTATTTGTGCCTCGGCAAAGCGCTCAAGCTCAAACTTTGCGCCTCCGCGATGATAGTGTGAATAGGCATGAGTAGGTTCCAAACGGATTGCTCTGTCAAAATCAGCAATGGCGGCAGGATACTGCTTTAATCGCTTCTTTGAAAGACCACGCCAATAATAAACTCCTCTTCCCTCAAGGCTTCTGCGAATCGCTTCATCAAAGTCGACAATGGCTTCGTCATATCGTTCCAAGTCGTATTTCGCACGCGCACGCCAATAATAGGCATTCTTATACTCTGAATCCAGGTGAATTACATGGTCGAAATCAACGATGGCTTCGTCATATCGTTCCAAGTCGTATTTCGCAAGCCCACGCGTAAAATAGGCATACTTAGTATACTTATTCTTTAAATCCAGGCGAATTACACTATTAAAATCGTCGATGGCTTCCTCATATTGATCTAATTGAAATTTTGTCTGTCCACGAAAATAATAGGTATCCTTATGCTCTGAATCCAGGCGAAGCGCATGGTCGAAATCAACGATGGCTTTCCCCCACTCTTCGAGTGAGTGTTGGGCAAGCCCTCGGAAGTAGTAGCTCTCGGCATCATTGCGGTCCTTATCAATGGCTATATCATAATCCGCTATAGCATCCTTATAGTCCCCTCTTTCATACGCCGAATACCCACGAGTCTTATAATCAAAGGGAGTGCGCTCCGTGTATGGTGCCGTTACCCCACGTACACGCGCGAAGCCTTCAAAATCGGGGAACAGTCTGTCTTCAGTGATTCCTGATACGTTTTGAAGTTCCTTCAGGATATCTTCTTTTCTATCTCCTGCGATAATGCATTCGTCATCGGGCTTCAACTCATAATTTCCAAATACAAAAACAGATTGCTGTGCAATAATACGGTGGTTCTGGTGCCGAGGTTGCCAATAATACAGCTGAGCCTCCTTATCATCTTTGAGAAACTCATCAATATCTTCTTTTAGCAAGTCTGGTGTAATCTCTTTAAACTTCGGAGGTTGTTTATGCACCGCAAAGACTTGACCGTTTAGAGGTTCTTTGGAGGTTGGTTGACAGGAAAAAAAGAGCGCGATTTGGGCACTGTAGGTAAAATCTATCAGACAGGTAGCTGCTTCAAAATGCTGAAGATCAGCAAGTATTTCTAATGGCTTCAGTTCCCGTCCATCCTTCTGATCGTATCCTCGAAGGCGAGCTTCTCTGATTAAATCCCTATTGATATAGAGGAATTTCTCAAAACTTCTTTGTTCTTCCTCCGGACGCCGATAAGCCGATGCTTGTATCCCATATGCTTCATTTGGTACTCCGCGAAAAACGTGAGCTCCGCCATCAAATTTCTTTGCCCATGTCATAAACTCAGCCAGCGTTTTAATTTTGTTGGATTCTTCTGACTGAGACGTTTCTTCCGACGCTTCCGCTTGAGACACTTCCTCAGAAAGAATACGCCAAAAACCACGTTCAGGGTTTTCTGCAAGTCCGGCTATCTTCATGTGACGTAGGGTTTGCCCAACAGGATGGACCTTAAGCTTTGTAGGTTTTCCACCACGGTCACGGTGGACTTTATCCACGGCCTTGATGATTTCCTGCTTTTCAGCAATTTTTCCTGTGAATAGTTCTATAATAAGTTCCTACACTATATTACGTGTAAGATGCTCTCCAACATATTGATACTGGTCATTCATAGGTGGATTTTCCAATTCCAGTTGTTTTATCCCCCTACTACGGTGGGAGGGTGGCAGAAACGGAATTGGGGTGCCGTTTCGCAGCAGTACCATCCTAAACTGGTAATCGAATTATATCACAGATATTTTGTAATATCAAGCTTACATTTTCAAAAGTACATGAGTACATGGGGATATTTTAACTTGATTCTCGGCGCGAAAATGATATAATTAGAAGGTAGAAATAATAAGCACTTCGCGTGCTGTCAACAGACGAAAGCCTACATTTCGTATGCTATTAAAGGAGTTTCATGAATACGAAAAAATTCATACGATTCATATTTCTATTCGCGATCGTTGCCCTAATTGTCGGATTTTCCGCGTGTGAGCGAGTTTCCCAGATTATCAAACCTGCCACACCTCAGATGAAGGAAGTCGGTGAAGATATTTCTATCGGTGTCGTTTTACCGTTCACGGGTCGGTTCAGTTACACGTCTGGTAGCCCACTCCTGCAAAGTTTTGAGTTGGCACTCAGCGAAATTAACGCCGCCCACCCTCATAGTATGGAACTCAAACTTATCATCGCAGACGATCAAAGCACTATAGAAGGCGCAGTCTCAGCTTTCAATAAACTAATCTACCAAGACGGGGTGTCCGTTATTCTTGGACCTGCTACTTCAACTCAAACGAAGGAAGTTTTTCCGATCGCACAAGAAAATGAGGTGGTCGCAATAAGTCCGACCTCCGCTGCCCGTGGTCTCAGCGCGATCGGAGATTTTGTCTTTCGCGTCGCGCTGACGACAGATATACTTATCCCCAGGGGCATTGAAGTCACACAGACAAAACTCGGTTATCAACGCGTCGCTACACTATATGATGAAACCGATCTTTTCTCCACCGATAGCGACGCAGCAGTGCGGGAGGTCCTCAAGGCGCGCGGTATTGAAGTGGTCGCCACTGAAACCTTCCAAGGTGGGGATACCGACTTTTCCGAACAGTTAACCCGAATCCAAGCATTGGACCCTGATGTTATCTTTGTTTCATCTCAACCCTCAGAAAAGCCTGACATACTCATCCAAGGGCACGCACTCGGCATATCCGCTCCGTTCATCGTGCGAACATTAACTGGAGCAGACGTGCAAGCCGCAGGCGCAGCCGCCGAGAGCGCGATGACTTTTGTAGGGTGGGGTGCCGCTGTTGATACGCCACAAAATCAAGCGTTTGTAGAGAATTATACCACCCAATTCGGCATGGCACCCAGCAACTTCGCGGCGCGCGCGTATGCCGCATTTCATATTCTCGCGGAGGCGATCAAAAGGGCACACTCAACCGATTCTGCAGCGATTCGAGAAGCACTCGCAAGTATCAGAGATTTTGACACAATTTTAGGTAAATTCTCTTTTGATGCTAACGGGGACGCAGTCTACGACCCGAAGGTTCTGGTTGTCAAAGACGGCGAATTGCTCCTCCTTCAGTAGCCATGATAATAGGTTGACTTTCTGGTTGACATAAAGTATAATCATCTAACGTGAGTTCGACTTAAGCGCGCAGGTTGGGTTGTGTACCTGAGAACGCAAGACAGAAGTTTGCCCTACAAAACCCCATGTGCATCAACACCTCTGCGTGGAAAACGAGGGCTGCATATCTAAAATCTGATAGGAACTTTATTATGAATACTAAAACATTCACACTCTTCGCATTTCTATTTGTAATCACTGTACTAATTGTCGGATTCTCCGCGTGTGAGCGAGTTTCCCAAATTGTCCAACCTACCACATCTCAAATAGCGGAAACCGATGAAGAAATTTCCATCGGTGTTGTTTTACCTTTGACAGGACGACTTACCGATTCATTTGGTAAGCCAATACAGCTGGGCTTTGAATTGGCACTCAACGAAATTAACAATGCGCGACCCAACGGTGCACAGTTCAAGTTTATCATTAAAGATGGTCAGAGTACTGTAGCAGGAGCGGTTGAAGCCTTCAATGAACTGATTCACCAAGATGGGGTATCTGTTATCCTCGGACCTGCTACCTCAAGTCAGACCGAGGAAGCTTTTCCAATCGCACAAGAAAATCAGATCGTGGCAATTAGTCCGACCTCCGCCGCCCGCGGTCTCAGTGCTATCGGAGATTACGTTTTTCGCGTCGCGCTCACTACAGATATACTTATCCCCAGAGGCATTGAAGTCACACAGACAAAACTCGATTATCAACGCGTCGCTACACTATATGATGAAACCGATCTTTTTTCCACCGATGGAGACGCGTCCGTGCAGGAAGTTCTTGCTGCGAAAGGCGTTGAGGTGATAATTACTGAAACCTTCCAAGGTGGGGATACCGACTTTTCTGAACAATTAACCCGAATCCAGACCCTGAATCCCGATGTTATTTTTGTTTCATCTCTATCGCCGGAAAAGCCTGGGATCCTCATGCAAGGGCATGAACTCGGTATATCTGCGCCCTTTATCGTGCGGACATTGACTGCTGCAGATGTGCAGGCCGCAGGTGCAGCTGCTGAAGGCGCAATAACTTTTGTAGGGTGGGGGACTGCTGTTGATACACCGGGGAATAAAGCCTTTGTGGAAAATCATAGTACCAAATTCGGCATAGAACCAAGCAACTACTCAGCGCGTTCGTATGCGACACTTCATATTCTCGCAGAGGCGATTGCGAATGCACACTCAACCGATCCTACCGCGGTTCGAGACGCGCTCGCAAGTATCAGAGATTTTGACACAATTTTAGGTAAATTCTCTTTCGATGCTAACGGGGACGCGGTTTACGATGAGAAAGTTTTGATTGTCAAAGATGGTAAATTGGTACGCTTTGAGTAATCTTCGGCTGCATGTATTGAAACGGGCTGCCTTGACAGGTATCGAGATGCGAAAAGGTGGAAAGTTTGGAGAGTTTATTAGGTCAGTTTTACACAAAATCAGAGGTCGCGGGAGCGTGTTGGAAGCATTTCAGGAACACGCTCTCGACTCTAAATCTGAATCTCAGCGACCTCTTTTTCGTGGAACCTGCTGCTGGCACGGGTGCGTTTTACAAACTCTTACCCTCGAAGAAACGATTCGGCATCGATCTCGTGCCGAAATGTAAAAATGTGAAATCCCAAGACTTTTTTAGGGTCACCGACTTTCCGTCCGTCCCCAGAGACACTGCAGTTATTGGCAACCCCCCATTTGGCAAACGCGGAAAGTTAGCCATAGCCTTCTTCAATCATGCTGCCTGTTTGGCAGACATCGTAGCGTTTATTGTCCCAGTCAATTTCCGCAAATTTACCACTCACAAGCAGCTTGACCCGAGCATGCGCTTCATCAGCAAATTGGCTCTTCCAAGGGATGCATTTTACCTTCACACGGGTAAGTCGTATTCGGTAAATACGGAGTTTCAGATATGGACGCGTTTGGTGAGCGCACATCAGGACATGCGACAATATAAACCTTTACCTATTCGACATAAAGATTTTCAGATGTGGCAGTACAACAACACACCTGACGCTTTGAAAGTCTTTCAGAACCCGTTTGATTTTGCTGTGCCGTGTCAAGGGTGGCAGGATTATTCTCGGAGAGAGATAGATGAAAGGCAGTGTGAACGGAATAAGCAGTGGTTGCTTTTGAAAGCGCAAAATCCGACTGTCTTAGCACGGCTGATGGAGATTGATTATGAACGACTGGCACAGGAATGCGCTACCGCTGTTCCGGGCTTTCGGAAGGGGGACTTGGTGAAGGCATACACAGATCACTACGGCAAATAAAGACGACTGTCAGGATAATCTCCAAATCCCTTATAAACTGCTAAGTCAATTACTGTGAATAACCTACCCAAACCGCTCAGGTCGATAGGGTGCAAACCAATCTATTTGAACACCATCCGCGATCTCTAACGTCACCATCTCACCCACCAGAGGTGCTAACGTCACACCGCTGTGCATGAGCGTAATATATAGGTTCGGGACGGCTTTAGCGAATCCAAGTACCGGGAACCCATCAAGTGGCATCGGGCGGTAGCCAACCGGTGTTGGGATCGCCTCGGCATCTGCTATCGCTGGTAGATAAGCTCTGGCCTGATCAAGAAGTGCGTCGGCATGCCGTTGCGAATCATCACGGTTGATTCCTTCTTGGGTGCCCTGCCCGATTCTGAGACTCCCATCGGTTAATTGTCGCAGATGCAGGTGCTGATGGTTTTTATCTATTGATGGGGCGTGAATGATTGATACGTTGTGTAAAACCTTAGCACACAGTGTTGTTTTTATAACGATTCCTGGGCTTCGCCGTTGTGGGATGTGTACTTGTGCCAAGGATGCGAGGTCGGTTGTCTGAACACCGCTTGCTAAGACGACAACATCACACGGGAATTCGGCATCAGTGGTTTTGACAGCAGTGATACTGCCGTTGCAAATGACAAACTCTGTGACACCGCTTTTGGGATGCACAACCGCCCCTGCTTCGCATGCGCGCCGGAGGCAAACATCGATAAATTTATCGGTCTCGATGTGAATGTCTGCTTCAGAAAAGGACGCGGCTTCCACGGTGTCGAGGTGTAGATGTGGTTCAAGTGCCAACATCTCGTCACGGGTGATGAGGCGACATGGGTACCCCCATGTTTGAATTTGTCGGATACGGTCACGCAGCTGCGAGGCGCGTTGTGGATTGTTTTCCCACCGCATTTCACCCCCGTAATGGATACCGATATCCGCATTGAGTTGGTGTGCCAGTCGGTACCACATATCCAGCGCACGCCGATTAAGGGTGTGATACTCACGCGGATCTTTCCCGAAAGCGTTTACCCACGCAAACGAGTGTCCAGATGCGCCCGCACCGGGGATATCGCGTTCCAGAAACGTTACAGCAATGCCGTTTCGTCGGGATAAATGATAACCGAGTGCGGCACCGATGATACCAGCACCCACTATCACAACTTTTTTCATCTTTGAACGATGGGTTCTGTTTGACATAGTAGTTTTCAGTTAAGAGTCACCTTGTGACAGTCCGGTTTGTTGTAGCCACCACAGAAACCCTCTTTAACTGCCGACTACTGAAAACTGAAAGGTTTTTCGCAGAAAAATCGAACTGAAAACTGACAACTATTCCCCCTGACAACTGATAACTACTAACGATGTGCTGCGACAATAAATCCTGTTAAACCCGTAAGTAACAGTTGAAAGCCTGTTTGATAGAACAGTATTAGAAAGGGTTGGCAGAGTGCAATCAAGCCCAGCGCGATTAAGCCGACAGAAATTTGTTCACACAAGGTTTTCTGTGAAAAAACAATCGAGAAAACGGTTACTCCGGGTAGAAGCAGGTGTAGGGCGGTACTATTAAGTGATGAAGAGAAAGGTTGGTAAAGGAAAACAATACCGACGCATGCAAAGAGTGCTGAGATAATACTTACCGGACGCTTCGCGGGTGTTGTCATGCCGAACGCAATAGCACAAGCGAAAAGTAGATGAAAAGTTGAGCCGCGTAAAATTGAGGGGACAGGCAGATAGAGGAATCCGAGACCGATTGCTAAACCTACGCCAGATATAACGGAAATCCGTCGTTTGTTCTCGAAAGCGGTACCAGCAAGAATCGCTGCGACACTCAGCAGCACCAACGAGATGCCCTTCAATAGAATGGCATTTTGCGTAATACGCGGTGGGAGCAGTGAGATACCCTCTACATAAAGAAATATGATGCCAAATACGAAGAATCCGATTGCAAGCAGCTGATGCCGTTTTTCTTTTGTCATAGCGATTTTTCGATACCTATGAGGGCGGCACTTTTAGCCTCGTTTGTCCGTGTCCGTCAATCTTTCCGTTTTAGCAAGCGGTCTACCCAAGTTTTGGATTGTTCCTCTGTTAATTGACCTTTCAGCTTGTCAACTTCCGCTGACAACTCCCGTTTTCCTACTTGAAAGGATTCAATCGTTTCCTTAAGTTGCGTATTTTCAGCGATAAGTGCTTGATTCTCCTTTTCCAATTTGTCGCAGGTTTCCCGTAGGTGTGTTATATGAAAAATCTGACAGCTGAGGTTTTCAATGATGTCATCTGTTGGGATGTTATAGGTGAGTTTTTTTATTAGTAGTGCGAGACCGTCAATGCGCAACTCAATTTGTGGTTTTGGACTATTTCCTGGTTTTTCGGATCGGGCAGAGACGACACGTAGATACGGTTCAATATCGGCATCTCTCCGTTCTAAAGTTCGATTGATGATTTCTTTTTCCACACCTATTATTTCGGTGATTTTGGAAGGATTCAGATAGAGGTCCATTCCCAAATTTTCCTAAGTCTGTTTTTATCTATGAAGATGAATACTGTTATCTGCTTTGAAAATAGAATAAAAAACAATCATAACATCTGTCAGAATATTTGGCAAGTTAAAGTTTGAGTGTGTCTGTAGGAGCGGTTTTGGCGCGCTTGCAAAGCGCGCCGACAAAAGCAAATTCGAGACGCTGCGAAAAAACGAGATTCTATGAAATCCCATCCCAATATTTCCACATATCGTCGGGAGTCTCAAACTTAATCTGATCCAAATCTTTCCGGCGGTACCGAGAGATGAGTGCGATTCGGACGTTGCGCCCACAGTTGGAGCCAGCCGTGTGGCTCATTTGATGATGCCAGAAACAGACATCACCCGCCCCGCCTGTGAATTCGTAACTCGGTCCTAAATCAAACGGAGCGACACCACCCGGGAGGCTATCTAAGTCGTGATGTCTGAAATACTCTGCCCAAATCCGATGGCTTCCGGGCCAGACCGTAAACCCGCCACCCTGTTTCTCAACCGTGTCGAGATAAACAGTAGCACCGAGCGTAAAGGAACCAACAACACCTTTAGGCACCCCGTTCGTGGGGGTATGGTAACCGTCAAGATGTCCACCACCGGGTTCGCGCCACTCTCTGTCTGGGTCTGGAAAATTGATATGCGGTCCTGCTCCACCGCTGGCGTTCAATTTGCCCTCACCGACGAGTTCCTCTGCCATAGCAAAGACTCGGTTGTTGTATGTTGTCCCACTGATAACATCTTCGCTGCCAACAGGCACTGTGCGATAACCTTTACGAATCCAGGACTCTGGGTCGTCCCTATCTTCTTCCAACTCTTCCCAGAGTCTGTCAAGTGCGGCATCAATCGCTACCTGTTCCAGCGCGCCGCGGACGACCAAATAGCCATTTTCTTTAAAGAATTCCTTATCTGCATCTGATAAATACGTCATACTTTTCGTTCTCCTCTTGACTTTTAAGCGCAATGTGCTCCTACACCCGAACCTCGAACCCGTTCTCTTCACGCGCTTTTTGGTAAGGTATTTCCTCTATACTCAATCCGAAACCAGGACTTTGTGGTACGTTTACATAACCGTTGGATACGGAATAACCGGAATCATCTATACCCGGAGTCATCGCATGATCCCACTCGGTGAACTCAAACCGCTCTACCTTCGCTGCAAGGTGACAGGTGACGAAATTGCCGTAATAACCACCATAGTGATGTGGTGCCGTGCCGACGTTCGCCGCGTCTAACTCCGGACCGAGTTCAAGCCAGCGTGAGAAGCCGGGATAGAAGATATCGTATTGGACGATGTCAATGAGCCCATCTTTTGCCCAGTCCACCAAATTCGGTGAGGCACCGCCCTCGCCATCTGCGATACGTGTTTCTAAACCCTCGGCGTTCAGCCATTCCTTCAGTAGACTATAAACGCGGGCATCTTCATGGAACGCCTCTTCCATCCAATAAACGTTTGCATCAGCAGCTCCACCTAATACCTGTTTGGTAAGGTTGAGGTTATAGCCGTTGTTTGCGTCTATCAAAATCGAAGCATCGGGTCCGACAGCCTCGCGGACAGCGCAGATAACATCAATATCGCGCTGCGTCCCTTTGTCGAGTGGCATGTGCATCGCGCCGCGCCCTACCTTGATTTTGTAGGCGTTATGTCCCCGTGCCTTTCCCTCTAATGCCTCAGACGCAATCAGTGCCGCCGCTTCAGCGTTGTCATCAAGGTGCAAATCATCGATGTAGAGCGAGGTATCGTAACACGGGGCGCGAAAGTCTCCGTTCTCTCCAGAAAGCATCGCATAGACCGGTTTTTGTGCCAAATTTCCCACCAGATCCCAGAGCGGATATTCTAAAATTCTGAATTCTTCGGTGACACCACTTTCTGCATTGAAAGCATCACTGAGTTGAAACCCAACGATTGCTTCCGCTTTTTCGCGCGAGATCGGCGAAAACCCAAAACCACTGGCACCATCTGTTGTCGTTAGGCGTGCGATGGCGGGACGGACATACAATCCATGTTCACCGAGTCGCGAGTTGCAGCCAGCTTTGCGAGGACGTTCACCTGTTAAGCGTGCCCATTCAATTCGTTCGATTCTTACATTTTCCACTCTTACCGACCTCCGTGGGTATCGTTTTAGCAGTGCCGTTTTAGTTAAAAGGAGAGGCGCGATCCTATGTTTATATAGGAAGCTGCGCCTTAAAAAATAATTAAATCTCGTAGAATACGCCGCTATACGCTATAATTGCGTTTCAAGGAGTGCCAGACTTGCGGGGTCCAACCTATGATAGTTCTCAATTTCATAACGATTGCCATCGGCATCTTTAATAAGCACCCGTCCGTTTTCAAGGCTGACGACATCGTAGCGAGTGCGCATGCCAAAGGTTACTGGACCACGGTTGGTTTCCACCACCCACCGCGTAACACCGAATTCGCCATCAAGTTCATGAATTTTGGTGATTTTCGGCATAAAATACCGCTTCTGCAACTCTGACACGAGGATTTCCGCCGATTCTCGCGGCAACTGCCTGATGTCCTGAATAATACCGATTTCTTCGCCTTCGCTATCCAGCAGTGTGATATATTTGTTGGAATCGGTGAGTGGGAAGGATCGGATTGCTTCAACATTTGTGTGGTTTGTGCCATCCGGCAGTTCAACTGTGAGTTCTTCAAACGAATCTCGCGCAATTTTGACCTTGGGGGCATCAAGGAACTGCACCTCGTCGGTGATCGGTGTAGCTTCCTGCATAACGTAGTCTCTCCTTCTCCTATAGCAGGGACGGTGTAGTGTGCACTTGGAAAGCGCACACTACAAGGGGCATTGTTGCCTACAAGGCACGAATCTTCGATAATTCCGTCTGTTTTTCACACAAAACTGCGTAGGTGCCTTCTTTGGCAAGAAGTTCTTCATGCGTGCCAATTTCATCGACTCCTCCGTCCTTCAGCACAACCAGCCGGTCAGCATACTTGAGAGTAGAAAGTCGGTGTGCAATAGCAAACACGGTGCGCCCGCGGACAAGCCGTTCCAACGCTTCCTGAATATTCGACTCGGTTTCTGTGTCTACGGACGATGTCGCTTCGTCTAAGATGAGGATTCTTGGATCTTTCAGGATTGCGCGGGCAATAGAAATTCGCTGCCGTTCACCACCAGACACGCGAGCACCACGTTCACCGACCATTGTATCGTAACCATCGGGGAATTTGATGATAAACTCATGTGCATTCGCGGCTTTCGCTGCGGCGATAATCTCATGTCGGGAAGCACCCGGTTTCGAGTAACCGATATTTTCAGCTATCGTCCCTTGGAACAGGAATGGATCCTGAAGCACCACACCTACCTGTTGCCGCAGTGCTTTCAGTTTAATGTCGCGGGTGTCGTGTCCATCAATTTCTATTGAACCTTCACTTGGATCATAGAAGCGGGTAATCAGGTTAATCACGGTGCTCTTTCCAGCACCGCTGTGTCCGACAAGTCCAATCATCTCACCTGCTTCCGCACGGAAACTGATACCGTTGATAGCGTTCTTTTCTGTGTCGTAGGAGAAATAGACATCCTTGAATTCGACATCGCCTTTGATGTTTTCAAGCGTGACCGCGCCTTCTCTGTCCGCAACACTTGGCGGTGTGTCTATGATTTCAAATACTCGCTCGGCAGACGTTGCGGCTCGGATGAATCGCTCGTTCATCTGACAGAGCGTGTAAACAGGTCTGAAGAACCGTCCCATTAATGCCTGGAACATAAAGAGTTCGCCGAGCGTCAATAGTCCGTTGAAGATTTGGGAACCGCCAATCAACCATATCAAGATAGAACCGGAGAAGATAATAAATTCCATGATTGGGCGATACAAGGTATACAACTTCGCCGCATTCATTTCGCCATCGAATACCTGATACGTCTTTTCGCTAAATCGGTTTACCTCGTAGCGTTCACGCGCAAAGGCTTTGACGACCCGCACACCGGGGATGGTACTTGCCAATATCGTACTAATGTCGGCGTACCGCTTCCATAGCACGGAAAACACTTTGCCCATCTTTTTCCCAAAGAAGATGGTAAAGAAAATAAGGCAGGGCACCGGAATCAACGTCCATGCAGCCAGTTTCCAATTAGTAAGAAACATAAAGGCGCAAATATAAACGAGCGTTAACGAATCACCAATTAAATCTTGCAACCCACTTGCGATGAACTCTCGGAGCCTCGCCACGTCGCTTGTGATTCTTGACATGAGGTTACCGGTGTCACGCTGATTGTAAAAGTCTAAGGAAAGCGAGTTGAGATGCTCATAAGTTTCGTTCCGAAGTCTGCGCGTGATATTTTGGCCCACCCACGCCATCATATAGCCCCGTACAGCACCAGCACCCATCGTGAAAACGTTGAAACTAATCATCAAAATGATAATGGTAACAAGGTGTCCCCAACTTCCAGCAACAGGAAGCGTCAGCCACCCTGAAACACTTTCAACTATCCCACTGAGTTGTCCCCATGTTGGATCTGGAATCGGTTCACCAGTTGCGGTTAACGTAGCTCCGCTTACCCTACTTTGTGCTGGAGAAAGGACATTATCAACGACCTCCTTGCTCAGAACAGCTGGGAAAAGCGAAACGAGCCGAATAACCATCATCAAGGCAAGGGCAGGAACGGCGACATGCCAGAACGGGAATGAATATCTAATGAGCCGGAAGATGAGTTTCCTTTTTTCAACACAATTAACACAAACACCAGACCAGCGAGGTAGCGGTTGCCCGCATTTTTCGCACTTGTTTTTATTTTTCCCCCAGCCTTGCGGACGGTGCTGTTTCTCATGTTCAACATCTGGGTTTGCATCCTGGACGAGCGTTTCCAATTCAGGCGTTGCCAACTCAAACTTTGGCGAGACGCGGCGTGAGTAGCGGGCAACTTCCGTGGCATCCTCGGACGTTCTGACCTTTAGGATGTTGTTGCCATACATCTCAACGATCTCAACAGCCTCAACCGATGCAAGCGGAATCTCTCGAATTTGGTGTTCCGGTGCACCGTTTTGGTTGAAAGCGATGAGTCGTCTATCGGTCGCAATTACCCAATCTTTGCCGTAATTGCCATCGAACCGGAGATCCGTTGAGACAGCGACCTTAATTTCTTCGCCGTTTGCGAGTAATTCATGTGCCCGACTCTCTAATTCCTCAGGCACTTCTTCCATCGTTGTTAACTCTTCGTCAGCCTGTTGGTCAGATGCGGGTTGTCCGTTAGAAGGACCTTTCCGTAGAAATGTCCGCCTCACATCGGATGACTTCGACATTATCCCGCGCATAAATTAAAACCCCCACAGATTAAAAGATGTGGTTTACCAATCTATAACAGTTAATATATTTTATTTAACGTAAAATGTGGGAAAAAGGTTAAATTAAAATGAAAAATTAGCGAAAAAACGTGGATATGCGCGGGATTAGCGAATTTAACCACCTATAATCTCAATTTACGGGTTCGGTGGAGAGGTACAGATTAGCACCTCCATAGATTCATCACCTGTGTTTTCAATGCCATGCTCACACCAGGGCGGGAGGTGGATGAATGTACCCGCCTCGACAGGAACCTTTTCACCAGCGAGTGTCATTACCCCCTTTCCTTTTAGGATAACGTAGCACTCCTCGGTATGGTGGCTCCCCGGTTCCAGAACGACGTGTGGCGGCACAAAAAACATGACTAATCCCAAGTTCTGCGCGGGCGCGTTCGGATTCGCTGGATGAACGACACGCACACCGATACCGTCGCAACCGGAGTACTTTACAGGCACCCCGTCTTGGACTGTGACAACGTTCGCTTGCACCTGATGCGCAGGCTTCGGAATGGGTGGTTCTCCCTGATACCCTTTAAACATCGTAATTTTTGCCATTTTTATCTCCTTTATAATAGAAGTAGGCATACGCCGTATGCCGTAACATTTACCAATCGCGTGTATAGCCAGCGGTCCAGCCGCCATCTACCGTAAGGATGGTACCGTTGATATAACTTGCATCTGGCGATACGAGGAAGAGCACAGCTGCTGCGATTTCCGTCGTTTCTCCCGGTCGCCCCAGTGGAATATGTGATAATAGACTCTCAGCGTTTTCCGTGTAAGCACCGTCGTCTCCGTAAAAGAGTGCCTCCGTGCCGCGCGTCAAAGTAGAGCCGGGGGCAACAGCATTTACCAGAATCCCCTCAGGTCCCAATTCCAACGCCATCGAGCGCGTCAAATTCGCAACGCCTGCTTTTGCCGCGACGTAAGCACTCTGCAGGCGCAGCGGCACCAGTCCAGCAATAGAGCTGATATTAACAATACGTCCAGTGGCGTTCTCAGAACCAGATCTGCTATGAGATTTAAAGATATAAGGGATAACGGCACGACTCGTCTTAAAAACGCCAGTGAGGTCTATTTCCACAATCCGCTGCCAATCCTCTAAGGTGTATTGATGAATCGGCACTCTATCGGTTCGGGTGTTGATTCCCGCATTGTTTACGAGAATCTCGATTTTCCCAAAATGCGCCGCAATCTGAGCAGCGACATCCTCCATTTGTGCTGCGTCTGTTACGTTGCCCTCCACAAACAGACAGGTCCCACCCATCTCTTTAATCTCTTCGGTGGTTCTCATGCCTGCTTGTGTGTCAATATCAACAATTGCCACGTGTGCGTCATTGTCAATCAGTGTGTCTACGGTGGCTCGCCCGATGCCATTCGCGCCCCCCGTAACAACTGCCACTTTTCCTTCAAGTGCAACCTTCATATCATTCTCCTTTTCCGTTTCAGGGTTTCTGTAGGGGCGATGCTTTTCTTTTTTCCCACCTACGATGTCGTTGGCGAAGCGTCACGCGATTCGTGAAACTTACGGAAAGCAGCGACACCATAGAACAACAAGACGATTAAAATTGTACCACCCGCAATTCCCATCGCTGAGGAGATGCCGAGCGCGGCAGGAAAATAACCGCAAACCAAAGCGATGGTAGCGACGGTAAGACTGTAGGGAAGTTGTGTCCGGACATGGTGCAGCGGATCGCAGCTACTGGCGATGGAACTGAGAATCGTTGTATCTGAGAGGGGCGAGCAGTGGTCACCGAAGATGGCACCGTCTAACACCGCACCGAGGCAGATGATTGTTGTTAACCCGTAAACCTCGTTGTCAAGTGAGAATGCCACTGGAATAGCAGTCGGAATTAGGATTGCCATTGTTCCCCAACTTGTACCTGTAGCGAAAGAGGTCACGGAGGCGCATACAAAGACAAAGATCGGAAACCAGAGTGGTGAAACGATGTCGCTAAGCATCGTAGCGAGAAATTGACCCGTCATGAGTCTATCGCAACTCGCTTTTAAACCCCATGCCAATAACAGAATACTCAACGGCGTGAGACTCCCTTTTACACCACTCCAAACGACGGGAAGGATGTCTGAGAATCGCAGCTTTGAGAGCCAACGGGCGCAGACGATAGCAACGATAAACGCGCTCGCGGCGGCACAAGCGAGAATCTTGACGTTGTCTGCCACTGAAAGCGCGTCGCGCCATGCGGCGAGTGATAAGATAGATCCCGTGCCTTTGCCATCTATCCAGAAACCACCCAACAACAATCCAAAAAGCGTTAGAAGCGGTAAAACGGCTGAGAAAGGTTGTGTGACAGCGTTTGGCAAGTTGGTGAAAGACGCTGTGTGTCCGAGTGCTTTGGCATCCGGTGCAGCGACATCTCCCGTTTCCCGCGCACGCGTTTCCGCTTTGTGCATCGCACCGTAATCCCTGCCACTGATTGCATTGACAATGACGAAAATAATGGTCAGGATACAGTAAAATCGGAAACCGAGTGCATCGAAGAACATCGAATATCCATCACGTTCAAGCCCAATTGTCTTCGCGATATCCTCAAAAAGCCCCACCTCATAACCGATCCAAGTGCTCACAAACGCGAGACCAGCAATCGGTGCACTCGTGGAATCCACAAGGAACGCCAATTTCTCGCGACTGACGCGATGATAATCGGTGAGCGGACGCATCGTCGGACCCACAAGCATAGCGTTGGAGTAATCCCCTATAAAGATGAGAATCCCCATCAAACCCGTGATGAATTGTGCTGAACGTGGTCCCTTTGCGAACTGAGAGAGCCATACGATAACCCCGCCAATGCCACCGGATGCTACCACAACAGAGATCGTTGCCATAATAAGGCATACGAATAGGACAACCCAGAAGTTAAATAGATCCACGCCATCATTGCTGATGCTTACAGCACGGGTGAACCAAATTACTTCCGTCAAGAGACCGCTTGGAGTAGCACCTTTTTGTGTCCACGACAGTAGAATCCCAACCCCCACTGCTATACCGAGACTTGGTAGCAATCGGGTTGTCACGATTGCTAATGTAACAGCGAGTAGCGGCGGAAGGACGCTGTACCATACAAGGGTTTCAGCACTACTAACCTGCTCCGCTCGCCATCTGAAAATAAGGCTAAGCCCCAAAAAGACTAAGAAACCGACAGCAAATTTCAGTTTAGAATTCATCAGCGTCCTTGGCATGTTCCTCTTTAGGTTTGTGGGATTTATCTGTTTCCATTTGTGTGTATCATAGCAGTTTTTGGTGTAGCGTGCAAGCCAAAACTTGACCGCGCTCACCCTCTTTTCGATCGGAAAACTTAAAACCAAGGTAGATCCCTATTATCATTGATAAAACCGTTGACAATAGCAACGCATGTCAACTATAATTGTCAAAAATCGTTAAAAGGATTAAAAGAATAGGAATACGTCGTGATGAACCATACAGCACCGAAAGTTACCGTTGTTGGCAGTTTGAATGTCGATCTGGTGTGCCGCGCGATGCGCCGACCAGACAAAGGAGAAACGCTCATCGGTGATGCTTTTGATATCTTCACCGGTGGGAAAGGATTTAATCAAGCAACTGCTGCCGCACGATTGGGTGCTGATGTCACACTCATCGGAAGTGTTGGTGCGGATCTTTTCGGAGATATGCTGCTCGCAGCGACAGAAAATGAACATATTGACAGCAGGTTTGTCACAAAACGTACGAATGTAGGCACAGGTGTCGCAACTATCGTGATTGAACCGGATGGCGACAATAGTATTATCGTCGTGCCGCGCGCAAATATGGCACTCACAACAGCGAATATAGACGCTGCCGCCGATTGTATCGCAGACGCGGATGTACTCCTTCTGCAATTAGAAACACCGATTGCAGTGTCCGAACACGCTGCAGCAATTGCCAAGAAGCACGACACACGGGTAATATTAAATCCAGCACCGGCGCAGCCACTACCGGATAGCCTTTTAGGATATGTCGATATCCTCACGCCGAACCAATCCGAGACGGAACTGCTATCGGAGATGAAGGTGAGTAATCACGAAGAGGCGCGCCGGGCAGCAAAGGTACTACGCGCTCGGATGGTGGATACAGCAGATGCTGCTGTCGTGCTAACGCTTGGAGAACAAGGTGCCTTGATGCTGACCGCAACGACCTCTGAGCATATCTCCGCACTATCTGTTGAACCTGTAGATACCACCGGGGCAGGCGATGCTTTTTGTGGTGCACTCGCAACCGCCTTGGCGAACGGTGAAACCTTACGTTCAGCAGTTGCGTTTGCAAATGCCGCAGGTGCAGCAGCGGTCACTGTCATGGGTGCGACACCTTCTATGCCAACACGGACAAAAATTGATCGTTTAAGCAATTTTCAATATTAAACAGAACGGACGCAAAATCTCTCCTTATTGGAGCAATCGGAAGATTGGAAGGCAGGAAGGGGGAAGGAAGCACCCTATTCTTCCATCCAACAGGAGACAGACGAAGGGTAGGAGATTCCTTACCTCCTCAAAACCGACTTGACCGAACCGCAAGGAAAATTAAAAAAATGAAAAAAACAGTGCTAAATCCCATATTTATTGTGCTAATCATAAGCTTAGGATTCAATACATCTTTCCTACAGATTTCCTCCGCGGCGGAAAAATGGGAATCGAATATGAGAAAAGACTTCGCAAAGGTGTTACGAGAAAAGAAAAAGCCCGCGGAGAAACATCGCGAACTCATCCTCAAATGGCAGAAGCAGGGACGGCTTTCCACGCTTCTGACGCTTTATACTGCGGCGGATGGAAATCGCCAGTCGCAGCAGTCGTCTCCTAAAATCACGGCGGCGTTCTACTACGGTTTAGGCTACGTACATGCTCTCCAAGCGACGGAAACCGGTGAAGGACTAAATACTGCAATTACCTATTTGCAACGCGCACTTGAGAGCAATCCAGATCTATTTTGGGCGCGCTTCAACCTCGGCGGTATCTATCAGGAACAGGGCGAAGACGAATTGGCACTTGCTGAATTTGAGTCTTGCATCGATTTAAATCCGAGTTACTACCCCGTTTACTATCGCATCGGTGAGATTCACTTGAAACGGCAGCACTACCCAGAGGCACTCCACGCCTTCGAGTCAGCACGGAAGTTGAATCGGAAGTGGGAGTATCCGCAATACGGTATCGGTTTAGTCTACTTCGCACAAGGTGAGATAGACCGCGCCCGAGAGGCATTTGAGAATATTACCCGTCAAAAAAAGAAGTTTGCCCCCGCCTACTTCAAACTTGGACAGGTGCTTGCTACAGAAGGGTTTTTTGATGATGCGTTGAAAGAGTACGCAAGAGGATCCGAGTATCAAGACTATTCAGGACAAGTGCTTTACGAGTTAGCGGTTATCTTCGATGAAAAAGGTAATACAGATGGCGCAATTCGGCTATATCAACGCACAATTGAGGTTGAACCAACCCATGCAAAGACACATTTCGCGCTTGGAGAAATCCTCTATGCAAGTGGTGATACTGTGACAGCGGTCCAACACTA
The DNA here is from genome assembly GCA_022821965.1 of Candidatus Poribacteria bacterium. Taxonomy (GTDB): domain Bacteria; phylum Poribacteria; class WGA-4E; order WGA-4E; family WGA-3G; genus WGA-3G. Next base: position 117,716 of record JAJECN010000002.1, on the reverse strand, counting down.
TCAACAGGCATTGGCACTCACGCCAAGTATGAAGGACACTGTTTATGACCCGCTTGAACCTTACTTTGCCGGATTGATGACCCCGGATGAAGCGATGCCGTTTTTAGAGAAAGCGATGCTTGTCCTCCCTGACGACCCACGCTCTCACTTTTATGCAGGCATCATTGAGGCGGACGCAGGCAACATCAAAAAAGCTATTGAACATCACGAAAAGACGCGTGAAATTGTTGAAGCGGACGCGAGTTATCTACAAATTGAACTCCCTTTGGGAAACTTTAACGATGTTTATTTCAAACTCGGTGAACTTTACCACCAACAGGGAGACGTAAATACTGCTGTTGCCTACTTTAAACGTGCCTTGGAATTAAATCCAGAATTGGCAGATAGATTTATCACACAGGGACAACGCGCTTTCGATGCAGGCAACTATCAAGAAGCCATTGCGCCTTTAAATACACACCTTCTGCTGTTTCCAGAAGACATCGGTGCTACCTATCTGCTGGGGCAAAGCTACGAGGCTGATAGCGATACAGATAGCGCACTCGTTTTTTATCAGCGCACTTTGTCATTAGACCCACAGCGACCAGATGTGCTTTTCAAGATGGTTCACATTTATCGTGGACGCGAGACGCATCAACAAGCGGTTGATACTTTACAACGAATTATTGAAATCGCGCCTGAAACGACTGAAGCACACTACCTGCTGGCGCTCTCTTATCTTTCACTAAAGCAGCCTGATGATGCGCTATCCGCATTTCTTGCTACTGTTCGGTTGAGTTCTGACGATGTCGCAGCACATTACCACGTAGCAATCCTTTTTGAGCAGAAAGGTGAGATAGACAACGCCATTAAGCATTATGAGAAAACGATTGCGCTTGATACGACGCAGCTTGAAAGCGACATAGGCAGGAACTTACAAACTCCCTTGCCGGGCGTTGAAGCAACAGAAGCGGAACCATTTTTCCGACTCGGTGCAATCTATCGTGAACGCAACGACGAGGATAATATCATCCGTGTGTATCAACCTGCATTGGAAATAGAACCCGCGCATCCAGAACTCCATCACCTCCTTGCTGTTATCTTTGAGAAGCGGGACGAACGTGAGGACGCGATTCGGTACTACGGATTAGCGAATCAGTACAACCCGGAAAAATTCGACTGGCACTATAGTTATGCTCGCCTGCTTGATCGGCACGCTGAAACGCTCGGAAATGACTATCATAAACATGCTGAGATGGCTGTCAAGGAGTACACGACAACCATTGCGCTGAACCCGGCCTATGTAGATGCCTACTTTTATCGCGGGATGCTTACGCTTCGCTATAGGCAGATAGGTAAAACGCTTTATCGCTATAGCCAAATTTTAGAGGATTTCAGGCAAGTAGCTGAATTCCAACCCAGAAATCGTGAAGCGAACTACCAGCTCGGGGTCATTTATCTTGAAATTGATCGGCATCGTCTTTCCAAAGAAGTTTTTAAGAAGATGCTCTCTTATGCACCAAAATATAGGGGCATCCACCTGCATCTGGGACAGATTGCGGAATGGGAGCAGGCGTGGAAACAGGCAATTCAGCACTATGAAGCGGAAGCCGCGCTTATTCAACAACCACCAGAAGAAGGCGATGATATTGCCGTCAAAACGTATCAACGTCTCGGTAATCTCTACTATGCACACGCTTTAGATTACAATGCGGCGAAAGAGACGTTGGAGAAGGCACTTGCTTTAGATGATACACACGTGCAAACGCTGCTCAACTACGGTAATAACCTTTTCAGTATGGATTTACTCGGCGCAGCTGCAGAGCAATTTGAACGCGTGATACAACTGGAACCGGGCAACTTGACAGCGAACTATAACTTGGCGTTGATGTACGAATACACAGAAAAAAGCGCACAGGCGAAAGCACAGTGGCAACGTTTTCTCGATCTCAATCCACCGGAGCAGTGGAAAATTGAGGCGAAAAAACACCTGAACCAGTAATGCCTATGGATATTACGTGTCTGCAGGCAACCCTTCAGACTGCTTTCATTGGTTGTCAAATCGAACACCATACGCAAGTTGCCTCCACCAACGACATCGGTATTGCGCGTGGGAAAGCCGGTGCAGCGGAGGGAACCCTCATCATAACGGAGCATCAGACCGCCGGACGCGGAAGATATGGCAGGAAATGGAGTGCTTCACCCGGAAAGAGTCTCCTTGTGTCCGTTGTGCTGAGGCATCGCTTGCTTCGCGATCAAGTTGCGCTTCCCAATCTCATCGGTGCAATCGCGATCGCACAGGCGATTCGCACAACACACGAACTTGACGCGCGGATTAAGGTGCCTAACGATGTTCGGATCAAGGGAAAAAAGGTAGCGGGTGTACTCACAGAACTTGCTTACGATGACCAGCAGCACCCGTTTTTTGTCTTGGGTTTTGGCGTGAATGTCAATAGCACTTTAGAGGATTTTCCACCTGAACTCCGTGAAACGGCAACCTCCGTGCGAATAGCAGCTGCCCGTGTAAAAAATCAGGACACTGAGATCTGCCGAACCTCGCTGTTACAAATCATACTTTGTCAATTGGAAAAGACCTATCAGCAATTGAAAACGGGTGAGACAGATTTAATCATACGGCAGTTTGAGGCGTTACAGGAAAGGACACCACATGAAGGCGATCATTAGTGCTTGTCTCTTGGGTGTGCGCTGTCGATACGACGGCGGCGACAGCCGAAATGAAACAGTGATAAAACAGAAGGAAACGTCCGAACTCATTCCTGTCTGTCCCGAAGAGGCTGGCGGATTGCCAACGCCGCGCCCTCCGGCAGAGATTGTCGGCGGCGATGGCGATGATGTCTTAAACGGTAAGGCAAAAGTCATGACCGTTGATGGGACAGATGTAACTGATGCATATTTGAAGGGTGCCCATCACGCCTTACAAGTCGCACAGGCACACGGGGCAACGCAGGTGATTCTCAAAGCGAGAAGCCCATCTTGTGGCTGCGGCGACATCTACGACGGTACTTTTTCGGGCACGCTTACGTCTGGTGATGGGGTAACCACTGCCCTTTTAAAACGGCACGGCATTACCGTTACCTCGCTGTAGTTTCTACCGACGGTGTTTAATCCGTGTTCAAGAAATTAAACATCGAACTTGTTGTCCAATATCAGGACTCCGCATCAAAGACTCACCGACAAGCATCGCCTGCACATTTGCTTCCTGCAGCCTCGTAACGTCTTCACGCGAATAGATACCACTTTCACTTACCACAATCCTGTCCGTTGGGATAGCCTCACGTAATCGGAACGTTGTTGCGATGTCCGTTTCAAACGTGTGCAAATTTCGGTTGTTGATACCGATAATCTGCGCATCAACGTCCAACGCGATAGCCAATTCTTCTTGTGTATGTACCTCCACCAGACACGCCAGCGATAGTGATTCTGCGACATTCATAAACGTCCGCAATTCCGATGCTGTCAATGCTGCCACAATCAATAAAATGGCATCTGCTCCCGCGACGCGGGCTTGGTAGATGTGGTAAACATCAATCGTGAAATCTTTTCTGAGCAGTGGCACGTCAACGACTTCTCGAATTGCGCGCAAATAGGCGAGTTCGCCTGCGAAGAAATGTTTGTCTGTGAGCACAGAAATGGCAGCAGCCCCGTTTTCAACGTAGGTTTCGGCAATTGAGACCGGATCAAAGTCTTCGCGGATAATGCCTTTACTGGGTGATTTCTTTTTCACCTCCGCGATAAGTTTAACGGTATCTTTACCTGTAACAGCATCACGGCTTCTGACAGCAAGTTTTGGCTTGCAAGCTGCGCCAAAATCCCGCGTCGGTGGGAGATTTGTGACCTCAGCCTCCAAATCTGCCAGCGATATCTGTGCCTGTTCGGCCGCCAACTCTTTCTGTTTATGTGCAATAATAGTGTCGAGTATCAATCCGTCAACCTCTTCCCGTAAAGGGCTAATTGTTTGAGACTGTCTTCAGTCCTTCTAACTTCGCCAATGCCTCGCCTGAATCAATGGATTCCGATGCAAGTTCAATACCCGCATCAAGACTATCCGCTTTCCCACCTGCGACAATCGCCGCACCAGCGTTTAGCACAACAATATCGCGCTTGGGTCCCTTCTCACCCTTCAGCATATTGACTATGATTTCAGCGTTCTCCTCCGGCGCACCGCCCAAGAGTGTTTCAGGTTCCGCTTTCGGAATTCCGAGCGTTGTCGGATCAAGCGTATAAGTTTCAACGGTACCATTTCGGAGTTCCGAGACGCGTGTTGTTGTTGTCGTTGTGATGTCATCTAAGCCATCATCCCCATGCACAATAAACGCGTGCTGACATCCAAGATTGTTGAGAGCATTGGCGTGTGCTTCAGTCAATTCTGGTGTATAAACACCAATTACTTGTGCTTGTGGTTCAGCCGGGTTGGTCAACGGAGCTATAGCATTAAAGATTGTGCGAATTCCGATTTCTCGCCGCGGCCCGATGGCATATTTCATCGCACCGTGCAGCACCGGCGCGAACAGGAAACCGATGCCGACCTCATCAATGCATTGCCCGACGTGTTCAGGTCCAATTTCAATATTCACACCCAACGCCATTAGTACATTCGCGCTGCCGCTCTGTCGTGTCACACCGCGGTTACCGTGCTTAGCAACCGGCACACCTGCTCCAGCGGTAACAATAGCGGAAGTTGTTGAGATGTTGAAATGGTTCAAACCCGTCCCCCCCGTACTGCACGTATCAACAAGTCGGGGCACTACTGGTGTGGCTTGTAAGTCTGGTTTATGGCGTGTTGGAACAGGCGTAGATTTGGCACGCATCGCACGCGTTGCCCCTGTAAGTTCTTCTATTGTTTCACCTTTGAGCCGCAGCGCGGTAAGAAAACAGGCAATTTGTGCGTCTGTAGTCTCACCTTCCATGATCTCGTTCATAGTCTCAACCATCTCTGCTTCGGTGAGGTCATTTCCTGCCATAACCTGCTGAATCGCTTCCCGAATCATATAACTTTCTCCTATGAATGGCTATCAGCAGTCAGCACTTGGCTATCAGTTAATATCTTGTGGCATTCAATTTTCTTCTGGCATCCACAAAAACCTTGATACTATAACAAAGTAACTGAAAACTGAAAACTATTAAAATAAAAACCGGTACATCGGTTGATTTGTCGTAATTCCTATAAGACTCCATACACTACCGACAATAAATTCACCTAAGATTAAGCCCAAGAAAAACGGAATGAGTTTTCGGTGTGCACTTACACCACCGTGCCGAAGGATAATCCATTTGATGACTGAGCTTACGAAGATCGAAAACCAGAATACATTCATCGACCAGCTGCTGGAGATAGCGAACCCAGCAGGGTGAAAGGGCCACCAAAAAAGCCGCATCCGCATTATCATCAGGAAACCGGTAATGAGAAAGCCGATACACATTGCAATGGTTGCTGGTACATCCGGTGCTCTCGGTGATGTCAGCCAACTTTGGAGTCGGTTGAAGGGTCGCCCTGCGAACCAGTCCCGTGCCCCCTCAATATAAGAGATATGATAGAACGCCCAAAATGAGGCAAAGGTTCCAATAACGATTGCAACACACATCGCAATCAGCAACCGTCGGTTGGAAATTCCTGTCCGTTCCGCTAATTTAAATCCCTCCAAAATGTGTGGCATCGGATGCCCACGATAGGCACGGTTGAAGAAAAAGAGATACGCCATTATGGTTAAGTTGTGTGGACCGAGCAGTCGCGTTCCAAAAATGCGAGGCATCATCTCATCGGGTCCAATAAAGTGCAAATCGTGGACGGGTGATCCGAGTTCCGCACGCATTCGGGTCACTGCTGTGGAGATAGCGTAGTAAATACCGAAAAACACGAGGATTACCCAGATAGACATCCCCGCTGTTTTGCAAAAGCCAACGATAAAGGCGAGGCTTGCAATAAGTCCTAATACTGTCACTCGATACGACATCGGTTCTTCTGAATCGTCAACACGCGGGTCGTTTCTAAATAACTTGCGTCCAACCTGCGCGAGGTGTTTTCGCGTCGCAACAATTGCGATAACAAACAATCCGAGATATGCCCCGAAGGATTGTTCATCCGTAAAAGGGAAGTTCGGCATGCCCCTTACGCCTAAAGCATCTCCGAAGATCCGTTCTGCCTTCCAAAATAGGTAGAAAAACCAGCATGAAAATGACAAGTCAAGTGGAATAAAGAAAGCAATGCCCACTGCAAACGGAAACACGGCTATCGGAGTCCATCCGATCGCACTCCAAGGTTTCTGTGTAAAGAATGGACGGAGGTCATAGAGCCTCCCACCCAAACTCGGCACAGACGGATACAGATAGTGAAGCCCATTGAGGATGTCAATTGCCCCAGCGAGACCGAAACCGAGCCACATCATCTTGTTTGTCAACAAGTTTGTTCTGCCACCACTTGTCAATTCAAGCGGCAGTTGGATAATAGGATAACTCAGTTTCTCATGTTCTGTCCACTGTTTCCGGACAAGGCTGTTGATACACACCATCAGGAATACCATCGCGCAGAGGAAACCACCCCAGATAAAAGTCGTCGTTAACCACCCTTGGGCGGTTTCCCATTGGTAAAAGGTTGTTTCGCCGCGATAATACTCTGTTAAGAAGGATTTTTCCTTGACAGCCATCCAATCTGGGATATACCGATGAAACAGGTCTGCCCAGTCATTTTCCGGTGTTGCGTACCAGAAAGCGTACGGAATCATCGGAATCAAGACGCGAAGGACATCGTGTCCAGCAAGCGAGGAAGCGATCGACAACATGACGTAAATCGTCAGCAATTCCCCTTGTTGCATTGCAACCCCTGGTGCCAACCGTACCAAGAAGAGGTTAACGCCTATAATTACAAAAATACAGAAAATGACGTTAAAGTAGAGGGAAATAGTGGTCGGATACCCTTGCCCAGCAGAGTCCAAAATCCAGTACATGTTTGGGATAATAAGGACGGTACCGAGTAGGATTGCTCGCCATGATGCTCCAAATTTGGAGGGTTCTCTTGATCTATGAGGTTCTGAAGCCAATTCGCTTTTCAAATTGCGTGGTGATTCCTCTCCATGAGCCGTCTATAGGCTCGTCAATAAAAGTCAAATCGGAGCTTTCGTTAAAGATTATCTCAATGACTGTTGAGAAAAACTCTGCATCGTTACAGCTCGATCTCGCTGCCATTTTCCAATATTTGCGTGAAGATCTCAAGGCTGTGTGTTCGTAAAGTTTCACGACGCAATTCTTTGAGACGTTGCAGGGTTTCAACACTTTCAAGCATTGGCTTCAACTTTTCCATATCTTTGGCAGAAAATCGAACCTCTAGTGCTTCAAGAATACCTTCAATGATGCTTTCCCGGGCACCTTGTTCAATGCCTTGTTCAATGCCCAGTTTTTTGAAGTATTGGACAACATCTGATTGCATGAGGATTTCCTCCGGTATAATTTCACGAATGTCATCAAAGTTGAAGATGACGTTACATAAGATAGCCATAGAGGCAAGATAATTCGGCTTGTCCGCCATGTCCATCGGGATAGTTTCAGCAACTTCAACACAGTGTCGCAACCATTCTTTAGAACCTATCTCCTCCGGCGGCTTCATTAACGGGGCGAATGGGATGAGTCCTTTCAACTTTGCATCCAGAATGTCTTGTCCCTCTATCTCACAGAGTCTGATTACCTTGTATTTGATGATAATCTCGTACCCTGGACCGTCTTGGACGTATTCCCCCGGATCATTGAGACCCGCATCCGGATGAAAATAAATAACATGCGAATAGATAGGCATTCCAAACGTCCGAATACCTAAACCAACGTAGCCTGCTACGCGGCGCGGCATCGGTATCTGCCTGCTATCGTGCGTCTGAAGTTCGAGATGCACGATAACTTCTTTGCCGCGGACCTTCGCGTGTATGAAGCTATCGGCACGATACCAATTCACTGCCGGCTGTTCTGTTTCAAGAACCCGAATTACCTCAGCATCCTGTATCCCGAGACTGAATCTGATTAGGTCATTCGGTTCTTCTCGAATGACGTTTTTTGCCACCGTATCATATCGGCCACTCGGAAAGTCGGACGCGTCGGACTCAGGTTGCTCTATATTTTCTTCCATATTAAGTTTCCTTACCAAGTCAATTAGAAAAATAAAATTGCTTTGAATTTTTTTCGGTATGTCTTGTATAATGCATAGCATGATTTGAATTTCAATCGTCAGATGGAGGTTACTTCCAACCCACTAAAGGATAACACCATGGATACAATAACAGATTTTGATCCAGCAACAGTCTTTACACCAGAGCACAAAGAATTTGTCGAAAACAATGGGTATCTGCTGATTAAAAATGCCTTGCCCCCTGATGTTGTCGCGGAAATTGATGCTGCCGTTGACGAGGTTTATGCTAAAGAGGAAGCCGCGGGCAGACTTGAGAATGGTGGTAAATTAAACCTCCGTAACTGCATCACGCACCACGAGGCATTCCTTCAACTCCTCGATTGGCAAAAAACGGTGCCGCTCGCCTACGGAGTGCTCAATTGGAACGTACAAATGATTACGTCACACCTTATTGTACTCCCCTCAAAAGAGGAGCCTCCTCCTGAGGTGAGGAACCGCATCGGCTTGCACCGCGACGGTGGCACGTCTCATGCCGAAATGCAGGAACCCCACCCTCGCATCATGCTTAAGATTGCTTACGCTATCAGCGACCAATCCGATCCTGCCTCCGGCGCGACCGTGTTGGTTCCAGGGAGTAATCGGTTGACGGGTAGACCACCACTTGACCCAGATACGGGTTGGGCGCGCGGTGCCATCTCTATGAATGTCAACGCCGGAGATGCGTTTCTCTTTGAGCAACGGACATGGCACGGTATAGGGCACAATTGGTCCGGTATGCCTCGCAAAACTATTTTTATGGGCTACGCCTACCGCTGGGTCAAACCGATGGATTATATCACGATGCCTGATGAACTGGTTGCCAAATGCAATCCGATCCAGAAGCAATTGATTGGGGTTGTCAGCGATCCACTCAGTTACTATCTACCGAAAGACCAAGATGTACCGCTGCGAGGATTGCTCAGTTCGCAGGATTAATTGGCAAGCCAATACTCCACAGTGAGGATGTGTTCCGCTCCCTATTCGAGCTGGCTTTTGAGTGAAAGGCTATAGTCAAGCAGCGCGTTGGCATACGGTATATTGTGGAGTCCGTACCCACTATCGCCTTTAACCATGTCGTAGTTCAGTTTTGCGTCCAGATAGGCTTGCGAAGTTTTATCAGGCGCAGTATCAAGCATTGTTTTGACGGCTTGCATCTTCGACTCTATCTCGGCGCGGTATTGTGGTAACTTCGTTTCCATACTGTTGTCGGCACTGTCATGACAACCCGCGGTGCTACATGTCGAGAAATCCGCTTTGAATGTATGACCTCCGTGTTTCGCGACTGTCTCTGGGTCCTCTTTTGCCATGTGGCAATGGACGCATCGCTTCTTCATTGCGCGCACGTGTGGAGACGGCATCCGCTTCACACCGGCACCCTCACGTCCAAGGAACATCTCCGATTGTGATTGGTGAACGATACCAGCACCCGCGCAACCACAATCCATTTTGTGGCAGTCGACGCATAATTTTTTCGCGGGCTTCACCAATAAGTGTTCCTCTTTACTTGTGTGGGAATGGCACGAAGAACAGGCAACAGCGTTCACCGCTGTCTCTATATTGTAAGTGTGCCCCGGATACACCCGATCACTGAAGACTTCATAGCCGGAGGAGTGGCAACTCAGACACGAGGTTTGGACTTCGTACGGACCCTCAATCAGGTTGACAAGAGCGTGTGAGTGTCCCGCGTTCGTCCATTCTTGATAGGCGGGTTCGGTGCCGTGACACTTGGCGCATCCTTCAGCAAACGGCGTATTTGTGGTAAGGGCAACGTTCTCTACAGGTGCTGCATGCAGTGTTCCAATTTTGCCGTAACCGCAAACCGCAAAAAGGGCAATCGTTCCCATCAGTAGGGATAACCCTAAAAATAAGAAAACCTGTTTCATAATTTTTAATTATCCTCATTCAATTTTTCTTTCAGGTCAATGCGTTATCTTGCTTACTGGATAACCTTTAATGATTAAATATAATATCCGATTTTGTGAAATATGTCAATACTTTTTAGTGTTAGAAACCCACGAGTTACGTCCTTAACATTTCGCTAAACTCGGGGGATGACTTCGATCTGGAGATCGAGACTGTAGGAGGGACTTTGATGTCTCAATCTGGAAACGGAATTGAACTTTTCAATGGAAAAAACATGGACGGTTGGCTCGCCCGAGGTGGTGCGCCACATCATGAATGGGATGCTGCTGGCAGCGTCGCTCTCAATCAAGACGACGCGAAACTGCTCACAACGACAACCGGTGAAGGGATTTTTTACAACGGTGCTACCGGACGGACTCTTGATATCTACACCGAAGCTGAATACGGTGATTGCGAGCTGCATGTAGAATTCATGGTGCCACAAGGCTCCAACTCCGGCGTTTACCTCATGGGTAGATATGAGATCCAGATATTGGATAGTTGGGGTGAAACTGAACTTCACTACGGCACCTGTGGCGGTGTTTATTGTCGTTGGATCGACAATAAACCGGTGGATGGCGTGCCACCGCGCGTTAATGCCAGTAAACCACCGGGTGAATGGCAAACTTACGACATCACCTTCCATGCACCAAAATTCGATGCCAATGGCAGTAAGATAGCCAACGCGACCTTTGTCAAAGTCGTGTGGAACGGACAGGTCATCCATGAAGATGTTGAAGTGGTGGGTTGCACGCGTGGCGCGATGGTAGAGGAAGAAGCCGCTACGGGTCCAGTGCTGTTGCAAGGCGACCATGGACCTGTTGCCTATCGCAATGTTTTCTTAAAACGTTTGCCCCAGCTCCGTTCCTGACGTTGGCAAAAACGGGTTTCCCATGAGGGCCACGCGTTTTTGAATGTCTAACCGTTGAAAAAAATATAGTCCGTAATGAAATGGAGGACGGATATACGGAAAGCAACGTTATTAATCATTTACCCTAACCGAACCGCAAGGAAAATTAAAAAAATGAAGAAACTAAAACTTGGTGTTATCGGTGCAGGTGGTATCGTCTGCCGACTGCACCTACCAGATCTCGCACAAGGCGACGATTTTGAAGTTAGTGTCATCGGTGGCAGACGCGAACACCGTCTCAAACATCAATGTCAAGAATTCGACATACCACGCTGGACCCAGGATTACGACGCAATCATCGCGGACGATACGCTTGATACTATTCTTGTCGGGACCCCACATCCGTTACATGTTTCCTGGGGTGTCAAAGCATTGGAAGCCGGCAAGCATGTGCTCATGCAAAAACCGCTTTGTGGCGAGATGGATGAGGCGAATCAATTTGTCGAGGCAACTGAAGCAAGTGGCAAAACAGTCATGTGCCTTCCGCATTTCAACGCCGCCGTCTATAAGATTCGCCAATTAATTGCCGAGAATGCGATTGGACGTGTGTCTGGTGCAAGAATGCGAAGCAGCCATGGAGGACCCGAAATCTACTACGCAGAGATTCGCGATATCTTCGGTGAATCTGGCGATGATCTGTGGTTTTTCGATGCCAAACAGGCGAGTGTCGGCGCACTTTTCGACATGGGGGTTTACGCTGTTTCCAGCCTTGTTGCGATGCTCGGCACTTTCAACCGGGTAACCGGCTTCGTTTCTACGTTCGATAAACCCACGGAATTAGAGGATGTCGCAACGCTTGTGCTTGAGATGAAATCCGGTGGAATTGTCACTGCGGAGACGAGCTGGTGTGATCCCGCACGCACTGGTGAGGGGAGTGTGCACGGCACAGCAGGTAAATTCACAATGCCTGGTAAAGATGGCGCAGCACTCAGCCAATTGACACCGACCTCTTATACGCGTGAACATGCCCCCGTCGATGTGAAAGCAATCGACTGCTCAGATGCTGCACCGAGTGGAATGCACACACATTTCGCCGAGCATATCCGTGAAGGCACGCAACCACCGCTCTCAAATGTGTATACAGCGCGGCATGTCACTGAAATCCTCCTTGCAGGACTTGAATCTTCTGAAACAGGTAAGGCAATCGAACTGACCACAGAAGCAGAAAATTGTGGAAATTGTTCGTCGCCAGACTGTTGTTGATACGATAATTGAACTAACAGCAGAAGCAGATAGATAGTTAGGAAGGGAAAAGGGTGTTTCATGTAGGCGCGAAGGGCGCGCCTACATGAAATATCTAAAGGTTTAATCTAAACTGGCGTGAAATTCATACCAATCATCAAGGTTATTGAGATTAACAGCGTCTAAGATAGAACCGTCGTCGCCAATACCGCTTGCACCGAGGATGCTTCCGCGGGTATCGTCGTCGTGATTGTAGCCCTCAATTGCGGCGTTCAGTTCATCAACTGCTGCTTGGTCAAAATTTCCGTTTTCCGAAACCCACGCTTCAAATTGTGGGTAGGTGGGTGAATTGTCGCTGATGTATGCCAGCGTAGCATCCTTGTCCAATCCAAGTCCATCTAATACCATCTGATCAAAACCTGCGCCGCATGCCGGATACTCTTCATTTAGTACACCCTTGGCATCCATTAACACTTTTGACCAGAATCGTGGAAGATGTAATACCCCAAGGGGTCCTGCAACCCCAGAACTAATTGTCGGTATCATTGCTGTTTTCTTCCTTCCAAACATTCTGTTTTCCTCCCTTACTTTGAACGTTGAGTCATAGGTCGGTATTATCAAAATAACAGGTGTTATTGCCTGCCATCCGAAATTCCACTCTATTATAGCAGCGCGTACAAAAAAAGCAAGAAAAATTTAAACGCTGTTACAAATCACTTAACATCGTCAGATTTGGCAACTTTAAACTTGAGTTCGCCCGGTTTTATATAGCCGAGCCGTTTTCTTGCGAGTCGCTCCTTTGTGAGTTCGTCGTTTTTTAGCATTTCGACGCGTTTCTGGAGCTGGTCGCGTTCGGCTTCCAGTTCTCGGATCTCGGCGCGGTAGGCTTCTTCAAGGACCTGCGCCCGTTGCCAATCGCTATAACCTTTCATGAATTGATCAACACTAACGATGAGTAATCCAACCGCGATAAGAAGTAAAATTGGACGAAAAATGCGCATGAGACAGGCCCTTAAAAAAAGTGTTTTGGGACAGCGCATAGGCTGTCCCTATGTAAATACGAGAAGTTAGCGGAGGTCTGCCAAATTGTAGAAGACATCCCTGCCATCAAAAGTGGCACTCCCCCCAAGTTCTTCCTCAATACGGAGGAGCTGGTTATATTTACAGACGCGATCGGTACGGGAGAGCGAACCGGTCTTTATCTGTCCTGCGTTTGTCGCAACAACGAGATCAGAAATGGTGGTATCTTCTGTTTCGCCCGACCGGTGTGAAACGACAGCCGTGTAGTTGAAACGTCGGGCAAGCTCAATAGCGTCAAGCGTCTCTGTCAAAGTACCAATCTGATTGACTTTAATCAGGATAGAGTTACCAATACCCTCTTGAATGCCGCGCTGCAAGCGGGTGGTGTTGGTCACAAAAAGATCGTCACCAACGAGTTGAACCTTATCTCCAATTGCCTCGGTCAAGTGTTTCCAACCCTCCCAATCGTTTTCGTCCATGCCGTCTTCAATGGAAACAATGGGGTATTTCTCACAGATTTCCGTGTAAAAAGCAACCATTTCTTCTGCTGATTTGGTCGGTTGTGCTTCGGCTTTTAATTCATAGGTCCCGGTGTCGCGATTGTAAAATTCACTGGAGGCGGCATCCAATGCTAAGAGAATGTCGTCCCCGGGGACGTAACTGGCGCGTTCAATAGCTTCAATAATTACAGCGATCGCTTCTTCATTAGAACCCAAATCCGGTGCGAACCCGCCTTCGTCGCCAACAGCGGTGTTGCAATTTCGAGCTTGCAAGACTGCCTTGAGGCTATGAAAAATCTCGGTACCCATACGAAGTGCTTCGGCGAAACTCTTTGCCCCCGCTGGCATTATCATAAATTCTTGAATGTCAACATTGTTATCGGCGTGGGAACCACCGTTCAAGATATTCATCATCGGCAACGGAAGTTCTTTCGCGTTTGCGCCTCCAATGTAGCGATAGAGAGGTTGCCCCACTTCGTCTGCAGCGGCTTTCGCGACGGCTAACGAAACACCTAAAATAGCATTCGCACCGAGACGGCTTTTGTTCTCTGTTCCGTCGAGTTCACACATAGCGGTGTCAATATCGTTTTGTGCAAAGACATCTTCCCCAGCGAGGGCAGCAGCAATAGTCGTGTTCACGTTTTCAACGGCTTTCTGAACGCCTTTTCCCAAATATCGGTTGGCATCCTGATCGCGCAGTTCAACGGCTTCGTGTTCACCTGTAGATGCACCAGAAGGAACGGCAGCGCGTCCGAATGCCCCTGATGCTAAATTAACGTCAACCTCGACTGTCGGGTTACCACGCGAGTCTAATATCTCGCGTGCGTGAATATGGATAATTTCTGACAAGTTGTTTCTCCTTAATAACGTATATTACCTGTTTTTCTAAGTGTACTTTCCAAGTTTGCACTCGGACCATTTGCGTCGATACTATTCCTCAATGACAGCATCCGCGAGTAGATACGCAGCTGCCAAAAAAATTAAACTACATCCGATGAGCAGTGCCAGCCAAAATCCGTTATCTAATCCGCCGGTTACCAAAAGCGAGACGGTGCATTTCGCACCGCCCATAATAATTGGGATGACGAGAGGAAGTAAAATAACGGAAAGGAGACTCTCGCCGCCATTCGCACCTGTGGACATACCGGCTAACAACACACCGACAGCACAGAAACCGAGTGTCCCGATACCAAACACACCGGATAATTTCAATAATATACCCACCGTCACCACATCAAGCAGATCCAAAAATTGAAGTGCGATAGGCGTAATGATGATTTCCAATAGAAATAGAAAAATGACATTGCTAATGACTTTAGAGAGGTAAAGATTACTCGCATCAACGCCGGTCAGTCGTATGCCTTGCAACGCACCGTGTGAGCGTTCTGCTGTGAATGAACGGTTCAAGGTGATAATCCCTGCAAAAACGAATGCCGCCCAGAGCACACTGGCAGTTAGTTTGCCACGTTCTCCCCTTTCAGGAAAAATCGGGCCAAACGCAAAAGCAAAAATGAGAACAACTAATATGCTGAAGACGAAGACTAATACGAACGTCTCGTTTGAACGGAATTGAAGCCCAAGGTCTTTGCGAATCAACGCGCCAATTTGACGGAGTGCCTTCATGTTTGTCTCAATTTTCTGCCAGTCATCAAGTATTAACAACCGAGGGGCATTTTACAGAGCGAGAACCGATTCGTTAAAACGTCAACCTCTCCTCATACATAAGCAGCAACGTCTCTGCTGTAATTTCATCTTTCTGCGCGACCTCTTCCAGTTCTCCATTTATCATAAAGAGAAACCTCGTGCCTGCGAGATAGCCCAACTCTGTATTATGCGTTGTGATGATAATACCTTTGCCGTTTTGTTGTTCTTGCGCGATGCGCTTTAAAACAAACTGCTTGGCAGCGGCATCCAATCCAGAGAAAGGTTCGTCGAGTAATAAAACTGAAGGTTGGTGGAGGAGTGCTCTGGCAATCATAAAACGCTGTGTCATGCCGCGTGAGAAGATGTGAAGAGGTTCATGGGCGAAATGCTGCAAGCCGACTTCGGTGAGGAGCGTTATACAGCGGTGTTCTAACTGCTGAACGCCGTACATCCGTCCAAAGAACTTGAGATTCTCGTAAGGACTGAACACCGGGTAAGCGAGATTTTCATGAATAACGACCCCTAATCCGTTGCGCACGTCCGAGTAATTGGCGATCGCATCCGTGCCTTCAATCTCAAGTTCCCCGGATGTCGGCTTCAGGAGCGTCGCGAGAATTTTGATGAGTGTCGTTTTACCAGCACCATTAGGACCGAAAATCGTAACCACTTCGCCGGGATTAACCGAAAGCGTGGCGTTTTTGACAATTGCGCGGTGTCCGAAGTTCTTGGTGAGTTGGGAAGCACGAAGACGCATGATGTGAACAATCCCGCAGTAGGCAATAAAAAAAGGCAGTGGGCGGGATAAGCACCCGCCCTGACAGCCAATATCTTGAATGAAAAGTGTAGGCGAGTACAAAAACCCGTCAACACCGTTCCTTTTTACATCATTCTTTGGATGATTGCGTCGCCCTGTTCTTTGCTGATACCAAGCGGTTGATGTGCTATAGGTCCATTTTCTAACACGGGTTCCATTTGATCCAATGACTGGCGGCTTGTATCATGGTAGAACAATCCAAGCTGCGTTTCATGTCCGGTCTTGACCGCTTGCGCAAGTGCAGCAGCTCTGTCACTTGTGTCATGATCTTCAAGAAGGTGAACTCGCTCTTTCCAATAATCGAAAATCTTCATTTTCTCCTTCTTCCAAGTCACACAAGGACTGATAACATCAATGAACGCAAATCCTTTGTGTTGCATCCCGTTATACATCAATTCCGAGAGTTGCGCGCGTTCCGAACTAAACGCTCTTGCAACATAAGTCGCGCCAGAGACAATCGCCATTGCGACCGGATTCAGAGGTGACTCCAAATTACCGAACGGCGTGCTCTTCGTCTGTTCACCTACCACAGTGGTCGGTGAGGCTTGTCCGACAGTCAAGCCATACGTCTCGTTATTCATGACAATGTAGAGGAGATCAATATTTTTTCGCATCGTATGAATGAAGTGATTTCCGCCGATGCCGTACCCATCACCATCACCACCGGTGACGACAACATTTAACTCGTGATTCGCAAATTTAGCACCGGTCGCCACGGCAAGCGCACGACCATGCAGGGTGTGCATTCCATAAGTTCTTACATAGCCAGGGAGGTTAGAGGAACACCCGATTCCACTTACAGTCAGGTGATCATGATTGCCACGACCGAGTTTGGCATAAGCATTTTGGAGCGCACTAAGGACACTAAAATCACCACAACCGGGACACCAATCGGGATTAACATCACCTTTAAAATCTCGCGCTGTAGGAGCACCTTTAATAGGTCTTTCTCGTTTCGCCATCTGATTCTTCCTCCTTTATTAAACAACAATTTCTTGGTAGGGGACGTAGAGGTCTGTCTTATCTGTACCCGTTAAGAGTTCACGGGCTCCGTCAACGACGTGGTGTGGCATAAAGGGTTCACCGTCGTATTTGCGGATCTGACCGTCTGCCTTAAAGCCGGTTTCACCGCGCAGGAACCGAGCGAACTGACCAGTGTAGTTACACTCAACTATAATGGCGTGTGCGGATTTTGAAAGCACTGCGTTGACAGCATCTTCGTCCATCGGATAGAGCCACTTGAAGTGGATATGGTTGGTGGCAATGCCTGCTTCGGTTAACAATTGTGCTGCTTCACCGATGACCCCATGCGTGGATCCCCACCCAATCAGGGTAACTTCAGCATCTTCCGGTCCTTCGAGGGTCGGAGGCGGGAGAAGTTCAACGATGCCTTCCATCTTGCGTTGCCGTTTCTCCATAATATCACGACGTTTGTGAGGATTCGTGAATTCATCACTAATCAGACCGCCATCTTCATCATGATCATCGGTAGCAACAACGTGCATGTGCCCAGGCGTGCCAGGGATAGCACGGGGCGAAATCCCGCTGTCTGTGATTTGGTAACGCAGATATTCACCATCTGCCTGCCCTTGTTCAGCGATTAATTCCCCACGGTCAATTTCTGGCTGCCAGTCGATAGAATCCGGCACGAATGTCGTGTGCCCTTCCGCCAGCGACAAATCCGTGAGTACCATGCCGGGGCACTGAAACTTGTCAACGAGGTTAAAGAGTTCAGGGATTGTATTAAACCCGTCCATAATACTGGTAGGTGAAACAATAATTTTCGGAAAATCACCTTGGCTTGCGCCAAGAACTTGCCATAAATCTCCCTGCTCGGTTTTGGTAGGTAAACCTGTAGAGGGACCGCCGCGTTGAACATTAACCACAACAATTGGAATTTCCATCATGCCCGCACTGCCAATCGCTTCCGACATAAGTGCGAAACCGCCACCCGATGTCGCACACATTGCACGTGCCCCAGTATGTGCCGCACCGATTACCATGTTGATAACGCTGATCTCATCTTCACATTGCCGGACGATAATACCGAGATCGCGAGCGTTCGGTGCCATCCAGTGGAGAATACCTGTTGATGGACTCATCGGATAGGCAGCATAAAATTTAACACCTGCGGATGCACCACCCATTGCCATCAACATATTACCACTACCGAACGCCAATGGCGGATCCTGTTTCTCAAATTGGACATCAAACGGTGTAAAGTGTTCAGCGGCGTAATCGTAACTTGCCCGAGCAGCAGCGATGTTCGCATCCACTATGGCTTGCCCCTTGCGTTTGAGCAGGGACAGAACGATGATGTCCTCAAGCACTCCCAAATCTATCCCCACCAATTGCAAAGCCACACTGGATGCACAAACATTCAGCATGATCTTTTTTCTGTCCGGATCATTAGTCAATTCTTTATAAGAGATAGGACACAACTGGATGTCATCACGTTCCGGTTCTTGTTTGACATCATCGCTGTTATAGATGAGTGCGCCGCCGGGTGAGACATGGGGTAGATGCTTCTCTACGCTATTGGCATCCAGAGCAATAATCAAGTCAATCTTATCCCCGTGGTTCGCAACAGGCTCAGAACTGATTCGAATAGTCAGGAAGGAGTGACCACCGCGGATGAGGGATTGATAGGCGGTGTAAGTAAAAACGTTCAGCCCATACCGGGCACAAATTTGGCTGATGCTCTTGCCAGCAGTTTCTATACCCTGCCCGGGTGCCCCTCCTACAGCGATTACAAAGTCGTATTTTGCCATCTTGGCTCCCTTCTAATAATTTCTCGTATTCCATTCTGATACCGCACAATTCACCGACAATGTAGCAACATCAGATGGGTGGACAAATAAGTAAATTGTTCGTTTGTTAATTACATTGCGATATTTGCGCCTTTTTCTTAATATTCACGAACACATATAACATTCTACTTTTTTTAATTATACCATATTTAAGTGCTGTTTTCAAGTTTTTTAAGTCTTAGCGAACGCATTACGTAGCAAATTTTTTTGACATACTCTCCCTGCTAAAGCCTGGGAGATTCTGGTATCATCAAGAACTGCCTGCTATCGCAAGTCTAACGTTCTTTACTCCAAAGGTTGATGCCCCAACCAAAACGATGTTAATAGCCGCATTAATATCGCGGTCATGATGAGTATTACAATGTCCACACGTCCATGTTCTATCCCTCAACTCAAGCGAAATGCGTGTGTTGCACACATGGCAAACCGAAGTTGTCGGTTGCCATTGATCAATGAATGCAACACGCTTACCACGTTTCTTTGCTTGCCACTTGAGTTTCTCTAAGAATGCGTAGAACCCGATGTCGGACACTTTTCGACCCCAAAGGCGTTTCATACCATCAAGGTTCAACGTTTCAAAGAACAGAACATCAAACCGACGCACAAGTTCAAGGGCGAGTTTCCAATGGTGATCTTCGCGTTGCCTTGTAATCTTGCGGTGCATACGCGCATGGTGTTGACGCGCACGTGCTCGGTTATTACTTCCACGCTGTTTTGTCGACAATTGGCGATTCGCGGCTCTGGCTTTATCCATAGCCCCGGTCTGAAAATGAGGCGATTGATATTGTTTACCGTTAGAGCATGTCAGCATTGTTTTGATGCCCATATCAAACCCAGCAGCATTACCCGTCATTGGCTTGAGATGGGACTGAATATGATCCGTAACAACAGACATGTAAAAATCGCCAAGGGCATCTTCTTTGATAGTAACAGTTTTGATAGTGCCAAATATAGGGCGACTGAGATTAAATCGGTAAGTTTTCCCCATGATCGTCACGCGATCGCTATAGATTCCAAATCCTTTATCCCCCGCGATAGGCGTATCAAACTTGTATCCAGAGGGACACATTGTGAACGAGTAAGGTTTACGAAACGATCTGAATTTTGGAGGGCGTTTCGCGATTTTCTTAAAGAACCGCTGGTAACCTTCATCAAGACGTTGTAAGACTTGGCGTGCTGCCCACGAATCTAACTCACGCCAATGTGCGAACATCTCTGGATGTGCCTTACGCAGAATCGTGAACGCTCGCGACATCTCTTTGTAGGATAAATACGGCAGCCCAAGAGAATATCGTGTGCGTTGCCAACCGAGAAAGTAGTTCCATATTGTGTGTGCGATCCACGTCTTTCGTTTCAGATTCCGATTGCGTGGCGCACGGAAAAGTTTATAGGTTGTGGTATACATCATGTTTTCCTTTACATCATGATGCCGCTTCTAAAAGGTGCGGTGGCACTCCCAAGCGGGAGGTAGAATCCACCGCCATGATGTAAGAATATTATACCACAATTTCACACGAAAATCAAATGTTTTTAAGAAACACTTTGGTCTAACTCAATAGGGCGGTTCTGTATCCCCCGCCTAAAGGCAGGGGGTTTTAGAACTGAAGGTTTGATAAACCTACACCGCCTATCATAGTGTGTCTATTTAGGTTACGGGGGGTCATCTACCACTGTCCCACAATAACTTGCCTCGGCATTTTTCCGGGTTCCCAATGATACTCCAGGACATCGCGTCTTTGATACTATTGAAGCAAGGAAATAAGAGTTGGGGAAAAGCCTAAAGGGAAATCAAAAGAATTTCTCCATTACGCTTGGCTGAACGCTTCAAGTGCCTGTTTCGCTTCCGGTGTTCCAATTTTTTCCAATGCAAAAGCCGCATAATTTTGGACTTCTTCGGATTCATCATCAAGTGCCTTGATAAGTGCAGGCACTGCATCTGCTGCTGCGTCTTCCATTTTGGCAAGTGTATAGGCAGAATAAGACCGAACCTCATCGGTGGGATCGGTCAAAGCCTGAATAAGTGCCGGTATCGCACGAATTGCCGCGCCTCCCATCAGATTGAGTGCGCGAGCTGCATATTCACGAAAATCTTCATTGAGTTTGTCAGATAATGCTTCCACCAAAACCGGTATTGCTGGTTCACCGATACGGCTAAGCGTATCACCAAGAGCAAGTGCATAGTACCTCTCAGCTATCGCCATCTGATCAATAAGCGCAGGTATTGCCGGTTCACCGATGGCTGCCAAGACATCGGTAACTTGATCAACCACATCCCCAAGATTATCGGCGAGTGCCTCAATCAGTTGTGGAATCGCCGGTTCGCCGATAGCAACCAACTCCTTTTTCGCAGCCGCACGGACATCGTCATCCAGTTCCGACAAATCTTCGATTAAATCGGCTACGATGTGTTCATTGTCCATCTCTTCTATTCGCCTTTCTTAACATACGCCAACATTGTGATAAGACGGTCGGTTTGTTCGGGTCGTAAATACTTGTAAAACCATTCCGAAAACTCACGCTCGGCTCTGGTGAGCTCTGCCGTCAGGGTGGGAACGGTGGACTCTCCGATTTCCGCTAAGACCTCCGCAGCGTGGTTCGCCATCTGTTCCATGTAAACAGGAAGTGCGGACTCTTCGATATGGGTATAGAACTCGGCACCATATCCAGAGATATGCCAGCATTCCTGAGTAAGGACATCAATGAGCTGTGGAATAGCCGGTCTACCTATGGCAATTAATTCTGCCTTTGCGGTATTCCGAACATTTTCGTCTATATGACCCAACATGACTATCAAATCAGTGATGTGGTGTTTGCTATGCATTGTTTCCTCTCTTTTGTTCTTCTAAGAGTGTGGTAAGGCGTTCGGTTTGTTCTCGGCGCAAGCGTTTGTAGACGCGCTCCGAGATTTCCTGCCGCTCGTACTTATCATCGAGATGCGTAATGAATTCAAGCCTTGCGACGCGGACATGCTCGCGGTCGTCGGGAGTCAGTTTACGAAGCCACCCCGCGTCTGAAGGTGTTGAGGTATCATCAGTGTCAGGTTTCGTAGTATTGCTGGCTGTGCGGAGTTTGAAAAGTGCAGCAACGAAAAAGCCTCCTGTCAATGCTGCGGCGACAGCAATAAGTATTAGCTGCCCGAGATTAGATGTCTGCTCTGGTAAGGCACCATGCGCAGTGCTCATATTCACGTTAAATGCTAAGTCAATCGTTTTGCCCGCCTCAAACGGCTTTGGCGCACTGCTCTGATAATTTAGATAAATGACACCGTGAATTTGTTCACGTCTTGGTGCACTGAAAAACTTGGCACGCGGCACAAGACCAACACCTTCAGGCACCAAAAATGAGAGTTTTGACGTGGTGAAATTCAAACGACGGGATAAATCCAGGCCGTCTTTCTCCACATGAAAAATATACGTGTAGCCTAAGATCGTCCCTCCAGGCGGTAATGGTGTTGCAAAAACGGCATGATTAGTAGCAGCGTCCATCGTAAGTGCTACTGACGAATGTGGTCGAAAACCTTCAACACCTTTTGGAAGTGCGAAAAGTGCCCCCACTTTTTGTGTGCCGTGTGTTGTTCTAAAAGGTAAATCGCTCAGGTTTTCGATCTCAAATACTTCAATAACTGTAACAGCACCGTCTGGAGCGTGGTCCTCAGGTGGAGGTCCAATAAAGAGACTATGCGTCTTGACACGGACATGCGTTTTGTCTTCTGTAAACGCTCCAATTTCAAAGTTGATTTTGATATTCGGAGCCCAGGTTGACAGCACCAAATCTTTCTCGGTGTAGTCTGTGCCTTCGTAGATGGTTGAAACCGTGTAGTGAACACTTGGATTAAGTGGCAGATTCCCGAAACGATAGTTCCCATTTTCATCTGTCGTCGTTTCTTGTGTTTCAGCGGTGTCAGCCTTATGTATCGTCAGGGTTACAGGTTGCGAGGCGATAGGTTTCTCGCGTTTTCTGTCAATGACTGTGCCTTGAATATCGCCCGATTCTGTTGTTTGCTGGGCATGAGGGGTGGAAAGCCAAAAGAGAACGGTCAAGGCAACCGTTAGTAAGCTACCGATACGCCACGCCGGAACATAGCGAATCTGCATGTTACTTTTTGAACGGTTGTATGAAAATGTGTTAGTGTTCATATTATGTTTCACGTTGTTGCTGTTTAAATCTCTCAATTTCTGCTTCTACATCTGACAAGGATTCGTTTTCGAGTTGCATGATGACGCGCGCAGTCTCTTTCAAGAGTTCTTCACGTAATTCTTGGTAGTCAGCATCTGAGAGTTTTCCGGTTTCGTAATCTTCGTCGAGGTCCGCGAGTGCGGCGTAGCTGTTTTCGCGTTCCTGAAAGAGGGTTCGCCGCCGTTCTTCAACGATTTCTTCTGACGACGCGATAGCTTGCGGAGCTGTTTTCGAGAAAACCGGAAATCCCAGATACACAAGAAGCGCGATTCCAAGGATTACCATCCATAAAAGCAGAAGAAAAGACATAAAAGTCCCTTTTTTAAAGTCGTACACACGTAAAAATCAATTCAGATACAAAAAACTTACCGAGCCTAACTCTCCCGTTTGTACCTTTCAAGTTCAACCTCAACCTGCTTGACCGTCTCATCAGAAGCCTGTGATTCCGATGCTACCTGCGCGTCCGTTGTCGCTAATGTCGCCTGTTTTGACTTTCGGAGTGCAGCAAAGGCTACACCACCAATTACAATCAGAATGACGGCAGGCATAATGTAGGCAAGCAAATTGATACCTTCTGCAGGCATGACTGCATAATATTGCGGTCCGTAAGTGTCGAGATAATCCGTGCGAATCTGCTCAACCGTTTCACCAGCAAGCAGCCGATCGCGAAAATTGTTCTCAATACTCATTGCGGTGACGCACGTACAGACTTCAATTGTCTCTCTTACACAGCCGCAGTAACAGTAGACTGTGGTTAGCAGTTCCTCTAAATTGGACGCGACCTTGGTGTCTTTCACGCCCTTCGGTTCTGTAACCTGAGCCTCTCCAGTTTGCGTGTACCCTGTGACAACAAAACTACATACGATGAAAAACACGACAATCGACACAAAATTAAGAATTAAAAATTCATTGGTCGTTGTAATGTGCTTAAATCTTCCAGTTTTCATCGTCTCGCGCCTCGCTTATCATGCGTCTCTATTGCGTTCAGATTTTTCGGCTATTGCAACAATGCCGCCCAACACCATCACAGCAACGCCAATCCAGACAACGCCAATGAGAGGGTTGTAATATCCCTGGACGTTTACAACACCTCCTGTCTTGACGTTGTGTGGAACGTTGGCAACGGCGAGATAGAGATCATTCATACCAAAATGTTGGATCGCTGGTTCCTTTGTAGGTTCCTCATCCGGTTTCGATTTGTAATAGGCATGAAGTGCGGGTTCCATTGTCCCTATACGTTTCCCATTCTTTTCAACATCGAAAACAACACCGCTCCGAAGATAGTTTCCGTATTCTTTCTCAAACGCATCTATCATTGTGATTTTATACTTGCCTACTTCCATGGATTCCCCGAGTGTCATACTTTTGGTTTCAAGCAGAAAATAGCCTTTCGACCCCATAATGCCTATATAGAGGATAACAATACCGATATGGATAATGTAACCGCCGTATCGTCTCTTGTTGCGCTGGATAAGGAGGTTCAAGCCGTTGAGGAGAGAGGTTTCCTGTCGCTTCGCGCGGAGTTTTGCACCGCGATAGAATTCAGCAAAGATCGCAGCAAGCACGAAAACAGCAGCAAAACTACAGAGCACCGAGTATAACGGAAAAGTATATCCTATTAATGCAAGGAATCCCCATACCAAAGCACCGCCAACTAAACCGATAACAAGCGGCAACAAAAACATACGTTGGAAGTTGTTAGGCGTAATTTTCTTCCATGAGATGATTGGACCTGCACCCGTTAAGAACAGCAGCAGTATCCCCGGAATGATGACGACTTGATTGAAAAAGGCTTCAGGAACAGAGGACTTTTCGCCGTTAATTGCCTCGGAGATGATCGGCCATAACGTACCCCAGAGGATAATTAAGGTTAACCCGACGAGGAGCCAGTTGTTCAAAACAAAGGCACTTTCACGGGAGAGAAGGGCTTCTAAACGATTCGCGCTCTTGAGCCGGTTCCAACGGTAGATGATGAGTGCGATGACACCGGCAGTTGAGGTTAAAATGAAACCGAGGAAATACCCACCAATATCCGATTGTGCGAAAGCATGGACCGATGTGATGATTCCACTACGCGTAATAAAAGTCCCTAAGAGTGTAAATTGGAAGGCAAGGGTAATAAGGAGGATATTCCAAAGTTTGAGCATGTTCCGCTTCTCTTGGATCATTACGGAGTGTAGATAAGCGGTGCCGAGGAGCCACGGCATAAAAGAGGCATTTTCAACGGGGTCCCATGCCCAATAACCGCCCCAGCCGAGTTCTTTATATGCCCAATTACCACCAAGCGTGATACCGATCGTCAGAATAATCCACGAAAATAGCATCCATCTGCGCGAGCGAAGTATCCAACCGCTTCCGATTCTACCAGATGCAAGTGCGCCAACGGCGAACGCAAACGGTACGGTCAGGCTAATCCAACCGATATATAATGTCGGGGGATGGATCGCCATGAGCGGTGTCTGGAGAAGCGGGTTCATTCCTTGACCGTCGGCAGCGACCTGACCACCAGGGAACCGAGCGAGCGGATTATAGACACCTTCGATTAAACCTGTGACAAGGATGACGAAGAAAAGCTGAACAATAGCGATTGGAATCAGGGAATAGTCTGCTAAGGTATCGCCGGTTTGTTTGACACGTTGGTAGTTTTGCCAAACGACAATGGCACCAGCGGCTGTAAGCACAAAGAGCCAGAGTAAAAGGGAACCAGACATGGCACCCCAGAGCGCCGCTATTTTGTAGAACAGGGGTTGCGCCGCGCTCGATACTTCAACAACATAGCGCATTGAGAAGTCGTCGGTGACAAAACCGTAGATTAACGCACCCGTCGCGATACTGGTAAGGATGAAGGTAGCAACAACGGCGTTTCTGCCGCTCTGGATGGCACGGGCATTTCGTATCCACAGTCCAAAGCTGAGAAAGCCGATTGCCCACAAACATGAAAGCACAGAGAGGTATATAGCGGCTTGTCCGATTTCCGCAGTCATTCGCTTCTGTACCTCCTCACTTTTGAGAGCAAGTTTTGACTTGCAAGCTGCGTCAAAAGGGTATCGTTGAACATATTGCTAAGGTGTTATTCTGAGATATACGAGGTCTTATCTGTCGGTGTCGCGCTCTCTGCCCCATCATATTTCGAGGCGCATTTCGTCATGAGTTTGGTAGCGACAACGAGGTTCTGTGTCGCATCGTATTTACCCTCTACGAAAACGCTACCACCGTCCTTGAAATTGTCCGGCTTAAGCTGGTTTTCATAAATCACGTTGACTGTTGCTGTAGTTTCGCGATCGCGTACAGCGAAGGTGAGCTTAAAATTAGCAGCGTCCCATTTGGAACTACCCTCTGCAATAAGTCCATCAACTTGGACCCGTTGATTGTCCACTTTGCTGCCATCTTCCACAAGCGAAGCAGGCGTGAAATGTCGTATACTCGTGCTTCGAGTCATGGCTATTACCAAAAATGCCATACCACTTAGCAAAATGACACTCGCGGCGATCACTTTGAATCTTTTCTGTTTTTGCACCTGAACATCCCCCCATTAATGCGAATCAGTAGGCGCGATTTTTAAGCGTACTGATGAGATAAAACCTTCTCTTTAAAATAATACTTGATTTTACATTCAAAATCAAGTTAAAATAGAATTAAATTTGGAAAATCGTGTGGAATCCTACGTAGTAATACGCCTTGTGAAATCTGCAAGCAAGTTACAAACGAAAGGGGAGATTTGTGAGAATTTTCGTTTTTCACAAATGTCTTTGCGAGAAATATGGAACTGAATTGGCAACACCATCCATGGGCGGGTGTATTTCCGGCGACGCTCTGCCCTTTTCATGAAGATGAATCAATTGACGAAGCCGGATTACGTCAGTATATGCAGGAGCTTGCGAGTGTTCCGGGGATAAAAGGCGTTGTCTGTAACGGGCACACCGGCGAAATCATGTCTCTCCGATTGCATGAAAGACAACAGGTTACGCAGGTGACCGCTGAGGCTGTTGGCGACCGTGTTAAAGTTGTTTCGGGCGTTAGTGCGGAAGGAAGTCTCCCAGCAATTGACGATGCACTCGCTGCAAAGGAAGCAGGAGCGGATGCTATCCTGTTGATGCCTGCGCATCATTGGTTGCGTTTTGGAAGGACACCTGAAACTGCGGTCGGTTACTTTCAAGATGTCGCTGAAGGGGCGGACATACCGATTATTGTTCACCAATACCCTGCATGGACGAAGGCGGGATATAGCCTTGAAGAGATGTTGGAGATGGTGAAAATTCCGCAGGTTGTCTGCATTAAAATGGGCACCCGCGACATGGCGCGCTGGCGATGGGACTACGAACAACTGAGAGAAGCTGCGCCTGATGTTCCGATCTTGACCTGCCACGACGAGTATCTACTCGCTTCGCTGCTTGAAGGGAGTGATGGCGCACTCATCGGGTTTGCGGGATTTGTCCCTGAGTTGATGGTTGATGTCGTGCACGCCGCGCTCAATAACGATCTTATCGGTGCACGCAAAGCGCGCAGTCAGGTGGATTCATTGGCACGAATCGTCTACAACTTCGGGGAACCGAGCAGTGATGCCCACCAACGAATGAAGTGTGCGCGTTGGTTGATGGGAAGATTCCCCTCAATGACGATGCGCCGACCGCTGCGTCAATTGTCCACAGCCGAAGTAGACAAAATCCGAGCAAGTCTTGAAGCAACCGGCTATCAGTGCGTTCACTAACTTTTCGGTGCAGCTTGCAAACCGAAAACTTGCTGTTAAAAGTTAAGGCACGTTCACTGCCCAATGCAAGTACTACAAGAATTGGAGGGTCGGAATGTCACGTCTAAAATACGCTTTAATTGGCCACGGTAGACGCGGCGCAGGGCATCTGTCAACAGCTGCGACACTAAAGGATACCTTTGACATAGTCGCCGTGTGTGATGCACACCCTGAGTCGGCAGAAGCGGGTGCAGCGAGATTCGGTGTTAAAGCCTATACGGATGTCCGGAAAATGGTTGATGAAATATCACCCGATGTCTGCGATGTCGTTGTGCCTATGCAGCTGCATCACGTTGTCTCCTGTTACCTCTCACGGTGCGGCATCCCGCACAATGTAGAAACAGGACTCGCACCGACGCTCGGTTTGATGGATATGATGATAGCCGACGCTGCCGAAAATGGGGTGAAACTCCAGACATCGGAGAACTTTCCCTTCGTTCCGGTGGAACAGTTTGTGTGCAAACTCATCACGGAAGGCGTAATTGGGAACGTCCACAAGTGTTACCGGCTCTTTTCTACAACCGGCTACCATGGACTCGCTGCAATACGGTGCCGTATGGATGCCGCTCCCAAAATGGTCAGCAGCATCGGGCATTCGATGCCTGTTAGGTCCTACGTTGATCGGGCGAAACGGGATCACAATCGGGAAGGTCTTGAGTTTTACGCTATTGATTTTGAGAATGGCGGACTCGGTATCGCTATGGTAGGCAATAAGAATGGATGCCTCGGACGGAATAAACTCGTTGGTTTCGAGACGTGTGGTGAGCGCGGCACGATTATCACCAACGGAAATCAGGGTGCCACCGGTGGTGAAACAGTCAACGTTTGCACAGATGAAGACCTGCTAAACGGAGGCAGGGCACAAACCTACGAATTCCAGAGAGAATATCGTGATGATGGCACCTTACAGCGTATCTTTGTGGAGCTCCCAGAGTCTCTCGGTGGCACTGTAACGTGGGTAAATCCGTATCGGCGGACGGATATTTCAGAGACGGGTATCTCATTGGCAACGATGCTTGACGGTATCGCACGCGCTGTTCGGGAGGATACACAACCGTTATGGACGGGTGAGATGGGCAGAGCAGATCAGGAGATGGTGATTGCTGCGCACCGATCCATCCAGACGAATCGACAACCTATCGAGCTCCCACTTGAACCCGATCCTGCAGAAGAAGATGCGTTTGATCGCGATTTTGAAGCACAGTTCGGCGTTCATCCACGCGAAGACATCGAAAAAGCACTACAAGTTAATTTCAAAGCGCGTTAGTTAACATACAGATTGCAATAACCTCAGACCACTAACCGGACGAGGTAATTGACGATGAAACGTACACTGATTTATGTGATATTAGGGACTACATTGTTACTAAGCAGTTTTCTGACGAGAACTGGACACACATCTAAAGCAGGGATGCTCTCTTTTGTTGATTACAAGGGAAGTGCTGACATCTATCTCATAGATAGCACTGGAGAGAATTTCCAGAAACTTGCAAGCGATAATGCGCCGAAGTTCGCACTCACTTGGTCACCAACTGGACGTTTCTTTGCCTATCGGTCCAATGGTGCTGGGAACCATGATATTTACGTGACGGATGTTAGAAAAAAAGAATCTTGGCAATTGACAGATCACCCGGGCAGAGACTTACGTCCCGCTTGGGCACCAAATGGAAAATGGATCACCTTTGTGTCGGATAGAGCAGGCAGTCTGGATATCTACAGAACCGATGCAGACGGTTCAAATCTGATGCGTTTAACAAACCAAGGTCACATTGGAACATCTGCGTGGTCTCCTGATAGCAAATGGATCGCTTATGATTCGTACCAAGGCGGAGAACATTTTCTTTATATCATGGCTGCCGATGGTGGCCAGAAGCGAAAATTGATACAAGATATGAACATATCGGGGTGCACATGGTCACCCGATGGAAAACAGATTGCCTATGCTGCTGGGATAACAGGAAGGGAGGGCGTGAATATCATTATTACGGATGTCAAAGGAAACAAACGTCGTAACCTGACCCAAGTGGGGCGAAACGGATGGGCGCGGAGCCCGACGTGGTCGCCTGACGGAAAATGGATCGCCTATTTTTTTGCGATTCTACCAAAAATGATGCCAGGAGAGCGGATCAAAGCCACTAAGTTTTGGGCGGACAATGTGATATGCGTCATAAACGTCAAAGGTGAAAACAAAGGCGAACCGCTTGAGGCAACAAGGAAAATATCGTCCAATCCTATGTGGGTACCCGAAGCATTCTTCTCTGTCTCTCCGAGTGCGGAGAAACAGTCGGTACTATGGGGCACACTCAAGGCATCTGAAATCAATGCACAGTAAATGTTCAATATAGGAAAATTACGCAATGACAGAAATTAAAATCGGATTTATTGGATGTGGTGGCAATGCGAATGGGCACATGAACCAATTAGCTGGAATCGAAGGGGCAAATGTTGTAGCTGTGTGTGACGTTCAAGCTGAGCGGGCGCAAAGTGCAGCCGAGAGGCATAATGCTGACCCCTATACCGCACACCAACATCTACTTGAACGTGATGATTTAGATGCTGTCTATCTGAGTCTTCCCGTCTTTGTTCATGGACAACCGGAACGCGACGTTATTGCGCGCGGCTTACCGTTTCTTGTTGAGAAACCGGTTGCCATCAATATAGATATTGCCCGTGAACTTGAAGCAGCGGTAGCGAAAGCAGGATTGATAACATGTGTCGGTTATCAACTTCGTTATCTCGGTTCGACGCAGATAACGCAGCAAATCCTGAAGGAAAGAACAATTAACATGATTGTGGGTAAGTACTGGTGCAGCACCGGACACGGGGACCCGAACGCATGGCTCCGTCAGATGAACAAATCCGGTGGTCAACTTGTCGAACAAGCAACACACACAATCGACATGATGCGTTATATGGGCGGTGAGGTCGAGTCCGTCTATGCGATGCAGGCAAACAGGCTTCTTAAAGAGACAGATTGTCCTGATGTCAATAGTGTCGCACTCCAGTTTGCAAACGGTGCGGTCGGTTCATTAACTGCTACTTGGGCTTATGCCGGTGATTGGTCGAACGCGAATGTCTTAGATTTACTGTATGAGGGAGAACTGTTGAATTGGAATCCATCACGGGTCTTGGTGCAGGAAGATGGCGAATGGGTGGATAAGACAGAACCGAGCCCAACAATCGATGAAGTTTTTGTTGAAGCGGTGCGCAGTGGTGATGCGTCTCAGATTTTGAGTCCGTATAGCGATGCTGTCAAAACGCTTGAAATATCACTCGCAGCGAATCTCTCCGCACAAGAGAAAAGGTTGGTAGAGATCTCTTCGCTATAGGATAATAGTTATCAGTTCTTGGAGGAGAGGCTGTCAGCCATCAGTAAACGGCAATCAGAAGGAAAGACCGAAAGCCGACAACTAATGGTTTCCGATAGCAAAAAATTATGGCGAAAAAATATCGAGTGGCAATTGTCGGGTGTGGTGGTATATCTAATGCACACGGCAATGCATGGCGAAATCTGCCAGAAATCGAAATCGTAGGGGCATGCGATGAAAAATTTGAATCGCTTGCGCGCTTTGCTACTGAATATGAGGTCCAAAATACCTACAACGATCTCCGACAGATGTTAGAGAAACAGCAACCGGATGTTCTCGTCATTGCGACGTGGCCCTCAAGCCATCTCAAAAATGTGCTGGAGGCGGTCCGGTGTGGTGTCAAGGGTATCCTTGTTGAAAAACCGATTGCGGTCAACGCCACACAGTTAGAGCAGATGATTCAGGTTACAGAACGTGCTGGTATCTTATTGATGGAGGCATTCATGTATCGGCATCACCCGTTGACGCTCGCTGTGAAACAGAAGATTGAAGATGGCGCGATCGGCGACGTGCGCTATGCACGTTCTACTTTTTCAACCGGACTCACAGACCGTCAGAACTGGCGATTGAGAGGCGACCTCGGTGGTGGTGCTGTCATGGATTTGGGGTGTTATTGCATCAACATCATTCGTTATCTCGTTGGACAGGAACCGCAGTCGGTCTGGGCAACAGGCAAATTTGAACCGATTAACAACGTCTGGGAGACGCTGATTGGAACCTTGGACTTTGGTAACGGTATTACTGGACAATTGGACTGCAGCTTTGGTTGGACATGGCGTGAATCTTACGAGGTCGCCGGGACGGATGGCACACTTTTTGTTCAGAGCGCGTGGGGCAATTCGGAAGGTGAGTCACACTTTATTGTAAACGGCGAGACTTTTAGTGTGACTGATGGCGTGAATCCTTACGGTGCTGAGATTTTGGATCTCTGTGAAGCGGTAGATACTGGTGCCCCTCTGCATTTACCGATAGATGATGCCCTCGGAAATATGCGTGTCATTGATGCGTTGCACGAATCTGCGCGTACAGGTCAGTGCCTCAGCCTCTCCGCGTGAAGTCTTGCCTGCCAATTAGTGAATGCTAATGAAACCCGATTAACCTGTGAGGTCAATCAGTAAAGGAGCCCGATTGTTAAAAATGTTTGAAAAAATGATGAAGTATCCCATTGATGTTTTTCGAGAAGGAAATTTCTCATTTGGGGTACCGTTACCCGGGCTTCTTATAGCTGTTCTACTCATCGCGCTTTTTGTTGTTACAATATGGGCATACCGGAGCACACAAGGACGTATCCGACGCGGTTTCCGAGGTTTTCTCATCTTCCTTCGTGCGGTTGTACTCTGTTTGCTCGCCTTCTGTCTACTCAAACCCTTCCTAACAATTTATCAGACAAACCCTGATGATTCCTATCTATTGGTGATGGTTGACCGTTCTAAAAGCATGCAGATCACCGATGCTATTGATTCGACAACACGGTTGCGCCGCGCCAACGATTTGTTGTTCGCCGAAGAGGACGGACTCCTTGAAAAACTGGATGCTAAATTCAAGGTCAGACTTTTTGCGTTTGACACTACGGCAAAACGGATTTCCAGCGAGGCATTGACAAGCGCGGAGGGTGAGAGTACGGATATCCCACAGGCACTAAACGAAGCACTTGACGATTTACAGGGAATTCCACTTTCTGGTGCTGTCCTGTTAACGGATGGGGCAGACAGGAGCGGTGTTGACATCGCGAAGTTTGCGATGCAAATCCGAGAGCGAAAACTGCCGATCCATACCGTCGGCATCGGTGCCGAAGAGGGTAATCCAGACCTTGAAATTGTCAAAGTGGATGTACCTCGAACCGCGGAAGAAGATTTTCCTGTGGAGATGTGGGTATCGCTGAAACGAAAAGGATTCAGCGGAAAGAAAGTGAACGTCCAGTTGACGAGCAACGGACGAATCCTCAAGACAGCGTCCGTTGATTTGGATGAAGGAATCTCTTGGATTCCACAACTCGGCGGAACAGACGCAACATCGGCTCCTAAGACCGGACGCGTGTCGATTAAGTTTACCCCACGCGAAGCCGGTACCCAAAAGTTTGAAGTGCATGCCGAGTTAGGAGAAGCAGAGGCGGTGCCACAAAACAACACGAAGACATTTTTACTCAAGGTAGCACCTACCAAACGTGTAAAAATCCTATTTGTTGATGGTAAACCGCGTTATGAGTTTGGCTCCATAAAACGTGCCCTGAATAACGATCCGAACATCCAATTAACGGATCGATTTTTGAAAAGCATCTCTAATAACGGTCAGAATTACGGCGGTACTCGCACCGATATATCGCATGATTTCGGTTTTTATCCGGATGATCGGGAAACCCTTTTTGACTTTGATGCCATCATTTTAGGCAACGTAGATGCCTCCGAATTCACACCTAAACAACTGGAGGATACAGTTGAGTTTGTACGCACTCGAGGCGGCGGGTTGCTTATGTTAGGGGGTTCAAGTTCGTTGGGAAACCACGAGCTTTCTGGGTCCTACATCAACACGCCGATTGCACAGTGTCTCCCCGTGGAATTGGAACTTGGATCCGCACCAGCACCGTTAGCACCGAGACGACTCCCTCGGTCAACCATCCGTTCACGGGCTACCGATAATAAAGGATATAAATTGCAACTGACACCAGAAGGGGAGGTTGAAAATTTGATGCGGTTGGCAGATATCCCTACCGAAAACTTGGAACTTTGGAAAATTTTACCTGTGCTAAAAGGATATAGTAAAGTGAAACGCGCGAAAGCAGGAGCACTTGTTTTGGCGGAACATCCGACTGACCGAAATGAATTCGGGAATCGGATCCTCATCGCGACCCAGAATTACAATGCTGGACGTGTCATGGTATTTACGCCGCACTCTTCGTGGCGGTGGCGGTTGATACCCTCCCACGAAGAGGGTAATCAACGATTCTGGCATCAAGGGGATAGCCACGAACGGTTCTGGCGACAGGCTGCGAGGTGGTTGACAACGGCACCAAAAGAACATCTTAAACTTGATATTGCAAAAACAACTTACGCGCTGAAAGAGCCGGTCGTGATTGAGGTCACCGCTACTGACCCAGAGTTTCAACTGACGAACAACGCAAAGGTTCGAGCTATCGTCGTGGACGAGGAGGACAAGCGTAAAGAGTTGAGACTTGAGCAAGTCCTCGGTAAAGATGGACTTTATACGACACGTTTTATTCCAAATCGATATGGCGAGTACACCGTTATTGCAGCCGGTAGCCTCGGTGGTGAGGACCTGGGTGAGCAGCAAACCCTTTTTGAGGTAAAGACATCTTACGCCGAATTTAGCGATGCTGAACTTAACACCGCGCTTCTCAAGACCTTGGCTGAAGGTAGTGGTGGAAAGTATTACACAGTGGAGGAAGCAGACCAACTCGTAAAGCAGATTCCCCTCGTCGAAAGTGCGACTTCAAAAATCACAGATGTTGACATTTGGGATATACCTCTCATCTTTGGTGCGGTTATCGCTTTACTTGGATTCGAGTGGTTCCTGAGAAAACGCGGTGGATTGGTATAACAACTTTTCAGCAAAATATACCTTTTCTCTACGTGAGTTAGAAAATAAAAAACCCGCGTAAATGTAGGTTGGGTTGAGCGGTAAAAGACAAAAAACGCCAACTTATACCGAGAACACCGAACTTCCATAACCGCCTTGGTACTTTCAAGTCTCTCAATCTCGCTTGAAAGTCCTCTGCTTTATGTTCTTTTCGTTCCTTCTCGTTCAACTTTTTTTGATTTAAAATAAAACTTTTTGTGATTTACCTCTATTTTTCGGAAGACCCATCCGATAAATATTTCACAGTAGATACCAACTTGTGCTTTCTTCTTTTTCCATCACTACTTCACCACCACTTAAGGAAGCAACTTTAGCAAGTTTTGTGTCAACCCCCTAACAAACCCATATCTATATCGGGACCCTGAAATCTACAAGATATTTTAAGGCAAGATGCCTAAAACACCAGCGAACCCTACATTCGTTAAAAAGTAGGGCATATCCGCTTTTTTAAAAAAGGTCTGGGTAAAATTCTAAAGTATCATGTATTTTTCAAGTAAAATTAGCAATTTTATGGACATAATTTGCTTTTTCCCTGAAAATATCATATAGTTAGATATAGACTTTATTATTTTACTTTAATAATTATCAAAATTGATCTATTATAACCATGAATTACGCAAAATCACAGAATTCCGCCCATTTTCCCGCGGTGGAAGCGGTTTGAAACCGCACTCACCAGGGAATCACGTAAGTCCTAACGCATTTTGGTGTAATTTTTTACATACTGAGACAATTGTCTGTTTGTTCTACAATATTATCCAATTTCCTCGCGCGCTTGCAGGAGGCTGTGTCGGGAATCGGAATTCCCGCTGCCGGCCTGTAAGCCAATCCCACACGCTGATTCAAGCGGTCCGTCGGGAGGCTATGATTATAGTAAAACCCGAAAATAACCAACACTCTCAAAAGCATAAAACCGCCGCTGGCGAGGATTGTATCCTCGCCAATCTTTGAGTGTATAATTAATTGTGGGCTTTACTACAAGTGGGTCCTCGCTTTAGCAGGTTGTACGGATCACCAAAAGCCATCTGCTTTCACAAAAGGGAAACACTGTATATATTATGACTGCATGGAAAACCTATAAGCTGCAATTTATATTTCCTGTTACACTCGCGTTCTGGATGTTATTTTTCTCAATTTTGCCACCTGCGAAAGCGCAAATTGACATTCCTGAGCCGACTCCCCCCTCGCGTGCTGTCCGAGAGGCTTTTGGACTAGATCCGTTTTACCAACAGTGGATTGATGTTGGCGGATTGCCTGTGTTAGCATCCGCACACGTGAGTCCTTATGCTGTTAAGGAAGCCGCATATCTCATCCATCAAATGATTGGGCATCGTCCGGATATACTACGGGCAATGGCGCAAAACAAGACACGTGTTTCCGTGATAGCGTATGATGAGACGATAACGGACATTCCCGAATATAGTCACTTCCGCCCCAATTTTTATTACAATATTCGTAACCGCGGTTTAGGCGGACAGACAACAAGTTGTAGCGAGGAAAGTCTGCTTAACTACCCCAACAATCCGTATTGGTCTATATCTGTGCTAATTCACGAGTTCGCCCATGGCTTGCATCGGGGCGGCTTGGAAAGGATTGACCCAGGTTTTGATGACAGACTCAACGCTGCCTTCACTGCAGCGATAAAGAACGGATTGTGGGAAGGCACTTTCGCTGCCACAAATCGAGACGAATACTGGGCTGAAGGAATGCTATCTTGGTTTAACGCCTTCTTTCGGGAATACGATATTAACACACGAGCGAAGTTAAAGGATTACGATCCCGGTCTTGCTGCGTTGCTGGTTGAAGTCTTGGGCGATAGCGATTGGCGATTCACTTGGCCCGCGACGCGGCTTCATCTGCCGCATCTGCACGGGTTCAACCCACGAAATTCTCCAACGTTTGAATGGCCCGCAGAATCATTAGAACTATATGAGCAATTGAATAATCCAGACAGCAATGGTGGTGGTGAGTGGGTGGATTGGCCCCTC
Source organism: Candidatus Poribacteria bacterium (assembly GCA_022821965.1). Lineage (GTDB taxonomy): Bacteria > Poribacteria > WGA-4E > WGA-4E > WGA-3G > WGA-3G. Next base: position 80,915 of record JAJECN010000002.1, on the reverse strand, counting down.
TATGATCCGAGTAAGCTTACGAACCTGAATGAATCAAAAACCGTAGGCGATTACGCTGAATTCCTCCTTGTGAACCTCACTGGAACGGATGTTTCACTGTACAAGGTAAACTCTGATGAAACGGAGGTCTTTCATGCACGTCAAAGTTCGGACATCCGCATTTTCGGCACCAATGCGGGTGATATCTGGTTACTTAAAGACGAGAACGGTAATAACCTTGCTCTGTTTCGTGCTGAGGAAATACCCAAAGAAAAAATAGCACGTGTATTGATTGATAGCGAACTTCTGGGGGTAGGATCTCCCGGTCCGAAAATAGAAGGACCCTGGTTGTGGATGATTGTCCCGGCCAGGGAGAGCGGAGTCGCAGCAACCGTCACTTCAGAAATAGATTGGCTTGCAGAAGCCAGCAATGGTTCCGTGACAGAGAAGCAGATTGCCACCAAGGGCGCGACTGCAGGCGAAAAGGTTGGAGAAAAGGCATGGACTTCCGGGAAACTTGCACCGATAGGCGGCGATAACATCAATGAAGTAGTGAATGCCATCGGCTTGGGAAGGGGCATTATAGACTACCATGTTGCCTACGGTTCGATTGTTTTATATTCACCTCGGGAACAAAACACGTGGATGTATGCCGGGAGTGACGATAATCACAAGGTCTGGCTCAATGGAGCGTTAATCCATGAGCAACTCAAGTGGCATTGGGCTGACGATTATCAAGAATCCTTCCCTGTTACACTGAAACGCGGAAAAAATATGTTGCTTGTTGCTGTTGAAGATGGAGAAGGGGGTTGGGGCGGTTACTTTGGATTTGAAAATGACGCGGCGTACACTCTGAATCCGATGACAAACCCACCCGCCGACCTCAATGAGGATGGAAGGATCAACGTAACGGACTTGCTGTTGGTGGTGACAGCACTTCAAGGGAGTGAAACAGCCAACCCTCGAGCAGATGTCAACGCCGATGGCACGGTTACCACAGCAGACCTTCTCCTTGTCATTGAAAACTTGGACGATCCAGTGAACGCCGCTGCGCCTACGAATGCTGAAACAATAACGTCCCTGGATAGGGCAATGCTTGAGACGCAATTGAGCCTCTTACTTGCCCAAACGGATGGATCGCATAGATACCAACAGGCGATAGCCTTTCTACAAACCCTTTTGGCAACAACACGTCCCACTAAGACGCGTCTCCTCGCCAACCATCCAAATCCGTTCAATCCAGAGACGTGGATACCGTATCGTCTGGCAGCCCCTGCGGAAGTCACACTGACGATCCATGCGGTCAACGGGCAAGTCGTGCGGACGTTGGCATTAGGGCATCAGGTAGCTGGTTTCTATGAGAGTCGGAGTCGTGCGGCGTATTGGGACGGTAGGAATGCCCAAGGTGAGTCTGTTGCAAGTGGTGTCTATTTCTATACGCTGTCCGCTGGCGATTTTACCGCAACTCGGAAATTGCTGATACGGAAATAGGTCCGTTTATCGGGTATAGCATTCAAGCAGGGAGTTCTTATGGCTCCCTGCCTTTTTTGTTAGTCGGCTCTATCGCGAAAGTTATAAATCGGGGTTACAAACCGCTCCTACAAAGGACTGGAACGACTTCGGCTCCCTATTCATGTCAAAAATTTACATATCCTGTTCGCTATTCTTTCTTGACAAACGCAACGTTAGATGTTACAATAAACCTCACAGAGCACTCAGGTACAGAGGCACAGAGGAATGAAAAGCATGACACAACAAGAACTCCATGAGATCGCGCAAGGTATTCGCTCACCGGAACAGGTCTCAATGACGTTGGCAGAATTTCTTGAGAACGATATAGACGGATATGAATACGTTAAAGGAGAATTAGTGCCGATGTCACCACCAACGAGAATACATAGCAAGGTTAGTGTTAAGGTCATCCGGTATTTGGATCGGCATGTCGATGAGAATCAGTTAGGCGAGGTCCATGTAGAGGCAAATTTTCAGGTCGGTGAACGTGTGCTGAAGCCAGATGTGGCGTTTGTTTCAACGCCGCGGTTGGATGGGGACGAAAATACAGGGTTTCCGATACCTCCCGATCTAGCGATTGAGGTCGTTTCGCCGTCAGACGTTCAGTGGCGTATTGTAGACAAAGCGTTTGCTTACCTGGATGCTGGCACACACCTCGTTTGGATTCTGGATCCTCGTTCCAAAACGGTGACGGTCTATCGTTCGGAGAGAGACATCGCGCTGCTGACGTATGAAGACACACTCACGGGTGAGGATGTCGTCCCCGGGTTTACCTGTCCGGTTTCACAACTTTTTGAGTAGTGTTCTGTCCAGTCTAAAATTGAGGCTGGTAGGTTGGATTGAACGTATTGAAACCCAACACAACCGCCTTCTACAAATCCAATTACTGATTTCGATTGTCAAATTTCATCAGGGGACACGAAGAATCATGAACAATTCTTATAAAAGCGTTATGTTCGTCATCGCGGACGATTGGAGCCGCATCGCGAAATGCTACGGAAATGATGTTATCCGAACTCCGAACATTGATGCCTTTGCGGAACGCGGGGTCGTGTTTGACTACGCATTTTGCACAAGTCCCTCGTGTGCGGTGAGTCGGGCGTGCATTCTTACGGGGCAGCATAGTCATACGCATGGACAATATGGACATTGCCACGGCATTCACGGATTTCGCACACACGAGTATATGCAATCGGTACCAAAAATTCTGAAGGCACACGGATTCGCGACAGCGTGTATCGGAAAAAAACACGTCGAGCCTGAAAGTGTTTATCCTTTCGATTTTGAACCGAAGGTCGATCCCCGAAGTCCCGTAGACACGGCTGCAAAGGTTACACAGTTCCTCACCGAGAACACAGATAAACCTTTTTATCTCCATATCGGCAGCACGTATCCCCATCGTGCAGGTAAGGGATTCGGAAACGATAGGACCCACCCGGGTATTGAACCTCGCTCTTACGCGCCAGAGGAAATTATTGTCCCGAATTTTCTACCGGATGTCCCAGCTGTCCGTGAGGACCTCGCTGATTATTACGAGAGCGTTTCGCGGTGGGATGCTGTGGTAGGCGCGGCTTTGGACGCGCTTGACGCTTCTGGACGCGCAGATGAAACCCTCGTTTTTGTCACAACAGATCACGCAATGCCGTTTCCCGGTGCGAAGGCATCCAGTTTTGACAGTGGACACCACTGTCCGCTGCTGATTTCCAGTCCTACGCAACAGAAGCGCGGTTTCCACAATCAAGCACTCGTCAATTGGGTGGATTTCTGCCCAACGATGTTAGATTGGTGTGGTGTTTCACATCCCGATGGAGAAGAATCACTTCCCGGCAGCTCAATTCTCTCTGTTCTTGAAGATGACAGCGCACACCCCGGCAATGGTGATTGGGAGGAGACCTACTTCTCCCACTGCTTCCATGAGGTGACGAATTACTATCCGTATCGCGTGTTACGCGGCAGGCGATATAAATACGTTCGCAACCTGGCATATCAATTGGAGACACCGCTCCCCAGCGACCTGTTCCGTTCAATTTCATGGACAGCGGTACGGAATGACAACGTTCAGCAACTCGGCGAACGGCAACGGACTGATTTCCTACAGCAGGGTCGCGAGGCATTGTTTGATATGCAGAACGATCCAGCAGAGTCGCAAAACCTTATTGACGCGCCAGAGTTACAGGACGTAGCCAACGAGATGCGCCGAAAGGTTATTGAATTCAGACAGGAAACTCAGGACCCGTGGTTGGAACAGTCCTTCCAAGAAGGCGAGACAGAACCCTTTTTTTAGGTAATAGCCATTGGCTGTCAGTTATCAGCGATCAGCTATCAGGGTTGTGATTTTTACCATATAGGTCACTGCCACAGCTGCTCTTTGCTGAAGGCTGAAAGCCGACTGCTGATAACTATTAAAACATGCAAAACTACGATTTAGAAGCGATGAATGCCCGCATCGAAGCGGATAGTGGGTTTATACAGCAGATTCTCACAGAGGTGGGAAAAGTTATCGTCGGGCAAAACGCGCTGCTGGAGGGACTCGTTATTGGGTTGCTCTGCAATGGGCATATTCTACTCGAAGGGGTACCTGGACTTGCAAAGACAACCGCCGTGAGCGCACTCGCTCAGACGATTGATGCTTCCTTCAATCGCCTGCAGTTTACACCCGATCTACTCCCTGCTGACCTCGTCGGCACACTCATCTACGACCAACAGAAGGGCGATTTCTACACAAAGAAGGGACCCATTTTTGCCAATGTTATCCTTGCTGATGAGATAAACCGTGCCCCTGCCAAAGTGCAAAGTGCCCTCCTTGAAGCGATGCAGGAACGACAGGTCACGATTGGGGACACTACCTATCCGCTTGACGACCCGTTTCTCGTTTTGGCGACCCAAAACCCGATTGAACATGAGGGCACCTATCCGTTACCTGAAGCACAAGTGGATAGGTTCATGCTGAAAATTAAGGTTGACTACCCTTCGCACGCAGAGGAACTACAGATCCTCCGGCGGATGACAACCGAAGAGGTCTCCTCTATTCAGCACGTGATTTCCCCGAAAGATATTATCCGATTTCGGGAGGTCGTCCGAAACATATATATGGCAGAGCAGTTGGAGAATTATATTGTCGATTTGGTGTGTGCGACGCGTGCACCAGAAGCGTATCAATTAGATGAACTCAGTACGTTGATTGAGTACGGTGCCTCGCCGCGCGCGACTATTTTTCTCGCTCTTGCAGCAAGGGCGAGAGCATTCCTCTCCCAGCGAGGTTATGTCACCCCCGAAGATATCCACGCTATCGGGATGGATGTGCTAAGACATCGCGTCATCATCAGTTATGAAGCAGAAGCAGATGGACGTGATGCTGAGAGCATCATCTCACAGGTATTCGCAAAAATAGAAGTTCCGTGAACCTCTATTCCTGTGTCTGCCCTGCAACAGCCGATGCGCGTGCGCCTACGCCGAGTACTGCTAAGAAGCCTTCCGAATCGGCGTGATCGAAATCACCGATTGCCTCCATAGAAGCGGTTTCTTCAGAATAGAGTGAGTGAGGTACACCACCTGCAGCGTGGAACGCTACGTTCCCTTTGTAGAGTGCTACCGTGAGAGTTCCACTCGCCAAATCGGTCAGTGGTTGAATCGAAGCCAATAACGCCTGCGTCGCAGCATCGAACCAGTAACCTTGATAAATCTGTTCTGCGATTGTTTTGGCTACGCCATCAAAGTGTCGGCGTGCCCGTCTATCTAAAATCAGTTGGAGCAGATACTCATAGCATTTCCCTAATAATTCCATCCCCGGAGATTCATAAACGCCGCGGCTCTTAATCCCGACAAACCGATTCTCAACGGTGTGAATGCCGATACCAACACCGTTTCGGCCACCGATGCGGTTTGCTTCTAACAAACTCTGAAGAGCTGTAACAGGACTTCCATTGACTTCAACAGGCGTTCCACGGGCAAAGGTAACGGTAAAGTGTTCTATATCGTCAGGTGCATCTTTCGGATGGACCCCCATGCCGGGGTTGATAAATCCTGCTGGCGTTTTCAACGATTCGAGTCGTCCGGCTTCATGCGTGAGTCCAAGGAGATTTGCGTCGGTTGAATAGGGTTTTTCGTGTGTGGCGGTAATTGGTAGATTGTGTGCTTGGCAGAAATCTATCATCTCTTTTCTGCCACCAAAATTTTTCAGGAATTCGGCATCTCGCCACGGGGCATAGACGGAGAAGTGTGGATTGAGCATATTCGTGGCAAGTTGAAACCGGACTTGGTCGTTGCCTCTACCGGTTGCGCCGTGTGTCAAGATAGAAATACCGCGCTTTTCCATCTCCGGCAGAAGTGCTTTCACTGTGACATGCCGCGCGATACCTGTTGTATTCCAGTAGCCGCCTTCATACATCGCTTGGCACTGGATAAGTCGGATCCCATCTTCCGCGAGTGCGTCTTGCGAATCTACAATAATCGCGTCTTCGGCACCGCATGCCAGCATCCGTTCCCGGATTTCGGAAACGTCTCGTTCATCGGGTTGACCGAGGTCTGCCGTAAAGCAAACGACGTTGACCCCGTTATCGACTAACCATTTGGTGATGGTGCAACTATCTAAGCCGCCCGAAACAGCAGCACCAATCGTTTTTCCTTTTAATGTATCAATGTTCAAAAGCAGTCTCCAAGGTGTTGTATTTTAATCAGGACTTACACAGCTTCCTTTGCTGGCAAGGTGAAATCTCGCCAGCGGCGTGCGGGATGCAGTTATTCATTAGAGGAACATTGGGTAAGTCTGAACTTTGTTTCTTTCAACAAGAATCCTTGCAGCCACCATCTCTTTGATTACTGTCTGTTGCCACTCTCCATCATCACCCATAGGTACATAAACTATACCTTGAATATCTGAAGGTAACTCAAGATTTCCTTTGTGGAGGATGCACACCCGCTCTCTCCCAATTGAACCGCAGAAGTAGCCTAACTCGAAGGTAACATTCTGGCGGGGTCTATATTTAAGATATGTGCCGTTTTTAAACAACGACCAACAAAGGTTCAGGTATGAGAAGAAATTTGCCACTTTAGGATCTGTCCCGTTTTTTACTGGCGCGGCAACATCATCGGGTGTCATTAAAACAATGGCAAAATCCGATTCGTTGGCACACTGTTCAAATTTTTCAATAATCGTTCCACCTTTATTGGGCTCCTTATCAAGGATCGTTGCTGTTAAGCCCAATTTCTTTACGAAGTCTGCAACGATATCTCTGGATTCATGATCGTGCCCATGCACAATGAATACTTTGTGGTGGGGTGTTACAGGGACCAGATCTAGCACGCGGTATAGTTCTGGCGATGGTATCGGAATGATGCCTGGGAGGATGTCCTCATAAACTCCATCAATCGTTGCTAGCGGGATTCCAGACAATGAAACATAAGGTTGTCCTGATATGAACGGACGAAAAGAATCAATTGATGAACCTTTTTTTAGATCACCCCATGTAGCCCCTAGCTGGGTTTGATATAACAACTTTAGGGAGTCATCTTCACCCTGAATAGGAACTGGTCCATACGCCGACTCTGGAAGGGCTCCAAAGTCAATTCTTGATAGCACGTCGTCTTGCATCGGTGCTAAACGAGGAAAATAATCGTCTGATACTCTTCTTTTCATTCCAGCCCAGGTAATGCCTAACTTTTGATATGAGGACCTCTCTTGGTTTAAAGAGGAAACATAATCTAAGGTGCTAATGTCCGTCCATGTAGTCGCTAAATTTGGCTGTGTTTGATGTAGCAACTTCAGGGAGCCATCCTCCTGGATGTAGTATCCGAATGTCGAGTCCCCTATCCCCAATGCATCAGAGCACGCTCCATATAAATCTATTTTCTGCTGAAACCAATTTTCCTTGTCTGTCCATACAATCTCCTTGATTTCATCACATTCCTGATGGGAATTCCGTCTCCGCTCGCGTTCTAACTCTTTACAGAGGGCATTTCCAACGGTGCGGAGTAATTCATTTTTTGTAGGTGCCTGGCTACTGATCCACGGACGCTCCTGGGTTGTACCAACCCAGTTATCGTTCCTGTCTTGCCGGACAATCAAAGTATAAATTTTCCCTTGTTGGTCGATACTGGTATAGGTTTGCATCTATTTTTCTCCTTTGGAATGCTTCATGGAAATGGGTGTAGGAATCAACAATCCACAACAATTGGGAGAATAGCACACCTGCAAAGAGGTAGGTAATTGATATTTTTCAAAACCACTGAGATGTTAATATCTATTAGTGATCTCTGAATATGTGGTTATGAAAATACTAACTAAAAAGTATCTTTTATCTCAGAGATCCGTCTTATTTTCGTCTCAAAACGATGTTAAATTGTCAATGAGAAGCGGAAATCCTACAGAAAACACACCGAAAATCTTCAGAGCACATACGCATTTTCATGTACGTATAGGTGCTTTGTGTTAATAATTATTAGGTTCGGAACAATTATGAGAAATCTCACGGTCCCTGTTTTCCTATCCTAGCAACTGCCAATAATTATACTATATTCTTTTTATGAAAGTCAAGTTGGATGTGTAAAGTTTGTAATACTAAATCCTCGGGAACGACGAAACAAATATAATGTAAGGGCGAGGTCCTTTCGCTTGTATTGTAACGCCGTAATCCTGATTCTGACAATCCGCTGCCAAAATATTTACACACCCTTTGTACACCTCTGGGAAAAGGTTTGACAAGCATTCTCAAAGACCTATAATTGTGCACAAGGGTTGTTTGCTCATAGATGTTATGAGATAATTTGTAAATTCGCAAAGGAGGAAAGCCATGAAACGTTATGGAAATCGCTATGGAGATTCGGGAATCGCCGCTTATGAAGAGGGATCCGATTTCATCAGGCTCCGGTTCACGAGCGGCAGCGTCTATCTGTACACTTATGACAGTGCGGGTGAGGATGATATTGAAGAGATGAAGGAATTGGCGAGAGAAGGTGAGGGGTTGACTCGGTTCATTAACGACTTCCAGCCGGGCTATGCTAAGCGAGAACGTTAGTAAATTTTGATTAACCGATCAAAACACTCGGCCAAGTGCCAACCAAACAAATCAGTATTGAACCACTGCTGCAATTGCCACAACAATCGTTCTCATCATTTGAGGCGACACTTCACCCAACTTTCTAACAAACCTTAGTGTATCAACGCCTCGCAGTTGCAGCGTGTCAACTACCGAAGGCTTTGTGAGACCGTTTATAGCATTTGGTTCTAACTTTACATGCCAAACATTACCTGCGAAGTAATCTTTCCATTCTGTTATTGGTGCAACGAGTCGAATCGGCAATGCGCCTGTTGCATCTGAGTTTACCACAACAACAGGACGCGTTTTTCGGATTTCTGCACCGAGTACCGGATCCAGATTAACTAACCAAATCTCTCCGCGTTTCGCACTCATCAATGAATTCCCCTGTCTGCCATTCGGTACGTTCATCGGCTGTCTGTTCGTAATGTGTTTTCATCTGTTCCGCTTGTTGTGATAGACGTATTTGCTGTTCTTCTACAGGGAGTTTCATGAACTCTGCTTGTGGAGACTGAGGTTCTATTTCCTTCAGAACCAGTTCAAGCAACAAATGATACGCGAGTGGCAGCTTGGCTTCTGGAAGTTTTTCGACTAACTGCTGAACCTGAGTGTAGGTTATAGCTTCCATGTATCTCTCCTTGGCTATTCTACTTATAGCGAGTGCTATTGCCGAAACATTAGCGGGTCGGATGGTACCGCGTGTGGGCAGTTTGATAAAATTATACTACAATTCTTCGCGTAAGGCAATGGGAAAGAAAAATATTGACACCCTTCTAAAAACCTCATACAATAAAGCCTTAATAAGACATATCATAAACGGAGGTTTCTTATGCCGACAATCGAAAAAGTTTTTGATTCCCCAGGTCCACAACCCAACGGAATGCAAGCCACCGAAGACGGACTCTGGATTCTCGACCAGCAAACCAATGAAGTGCATCTCGTCTCTTACGACGGCGATGTGAAAAAGACACTCGCTACTGGTTCCGATAGAGGGAGCGGTATTACAGATACAGGTGACACACTCTGGCTCGCGTCCACCTACAGTTGCGAAATCTTATCAACTGACCCTGAAAGCGGTGAGACACTTGCTTCTTACGACACCCCCGGTGCAGGTCAGACCGGTGCGCACGGCTTAGAGTGGCGCGATAATAAACTCTGGCTGGCGGTGCCGCCTTCTGCCACCGTTTATCAGGTAGACGTTGAAGACGGTTTTAAGGTGATTCATACGCTCCCGGCTCCTGGTGATCGACCACACGGTATCGCATGGGTCGGTGACGATCTCTGGTGTGTTGAGACGAACCACCGCGCGATCTTCCACCTCAATCCAGAAGATGGCAGCCACCTGAACAAAATTGAGATACCGGAACCGCATCCTGAACCCCACGGAATGACATATTGGGATGGGTATTTCTGGTATTGCGATGCGCATACCACAGCGGTGTGCCGTGTTCCGTTATCCTAATGAAAACGACCGGAAGACTCCTGAACATGGGGACAAACCCTGCAGCAATGAATATGGCAATTGATGAGGCAATTCTGCTTTCGCAGAAAGAACAGCCGAATCCGACGCTACGGTTTTACGGTTGGACGCAACCCGCGTTCAGTTTCGGTTACTTTCAAAATATTGCTTCAGAGGTTGATATAGATGGGTGCCACGCAGACGGCATCGAATTGGTGAAACGGATGACCGGCGGCGGCACCGTTGTACATGGATGGGAATTGACCTATACACTGGTGCTTCCGAGGGGTGCCGGAGAAATAGGTGTTTCTGAAGCGTATCAACGCATTGGACAGTCTCTCATCAAAGCATTTCAGAAACTCGGTGTCCCCGCGCAGTGCTATGCTGCATGTGCCGACGCTCCCGGTGCGGTTAGAAACCACACTTACCGGGCGGAGGCTAATATCTGCCTGACAAATCCTGCTGAATATGACGTTATGTGTAGAGACAAGAAGTTAGCCGGTGTTTCTGTGAGGCGGAATCGAGATGGGATACTGTTTCAGGGCTACATCTCTTTGGACGTGCTGCCTACGTCAATCCTCGCTCGTGTTTCAAAAGACCCCAAGGTTCAGAAGATGCTACGCGAGAAATCAGCCGCTATCAATACAGAAGGACGTTTTGTAACGAGGGATGCGCTCATCCAAGCCATCTCTGAAACATTTGATCTCGGAATTGTGTTTAAGTCAGGAAACCTGTCGCTGATGGAGCAAGCGCAGGCGGAAACCCTTGCTGAAACCAAATATGCCACAACGGCGTGGAATTTGGGATGAACCAAGACCAAAAACCTACCAACACCGTGCTCATTCCGCAGGGTGCGTTTATCATGGGCACCGATATTGAAGACTTTTACGGGACCGCCTTAGCGAATTCAGAGCATGCCAAACTCGATGAAGCACCAATGCACGTCCGTTTTCTTGAGGCGTATCTCATTGAACAGTATCCGGTAACAAACGCCGAATATGCCGCTTTCGTGCAAGCGACAGATCATTCACCACCGGTCCATTGGAAAAATGGGAGATTCGCGCCTGAAGATGCGAATTCGCCCGTCGTTTATGTGAGTTGGCACGATAGCAATGCATACGCCGAATGGGCGGGTAGACGGCTACCGACGGAGGCGGAGTGGGAGAAAGCGTGTCGTGGACCTGACGGGCGGATTTATCCGTGGGGCAATACCTTTGTGCCCGATGAACCTGAATCTACAGAAGCCTCACAGATTTTGACGACGCATCTCACTGCCGTAGGGATTCGTCCTGCTACATTAAGCCCCTACGGTGTCGGCGACGCTGCTGGCAACGTATGGGAATGGACTGCAGATTGGTATCAACCATATCCTGACACAAAACGTCAAAAGTCTAAACAGACAACAGACGACAAACATAAGGCGTTGCGTGGTGGTTCATGGTTGGAAGTGCGAGATGGCACGGCGGAACGTTATTTTCGGTGTGCAAATCGCTTGCATGCCCCGCCGGAGTATACCGCTGGAAATATTGGTTTCCGTTGTGTGCGTGAAGTGCTGCAGGGACAAGCCGAGTCGGTACATGTTCCTATAGACACCCTTATTGACTATGTAAAGCAACGGAAACTAACCAATCTACGTCTTCTTCAAAAACGTGCGCAAAAGAACGCTCTCAAAGATACATTCATCGCTGTCCTACTCATTGGGGGAGCGGGTTATGGTATTATCGCGGCACCTGAGTTGGTATTAGGCGGCGTGACCGCTGGTATTATTGGAGCAGGGTTCCTCTTTAGTGCGGGTGTTAATTTTTGGCGGAGATGGCGTGCGGTGGAGCGAGCAAAACAGGTAACGTCCGAAAGTTTTTCGCCTGTTCAGTGAGGGACTTTTCACCTTGACGAGAATTTAAATTCGGTGTAAACTTTTCATAAACGAAAGCATCGCGACTTCAAGTCGCTTCTATAGGGGAAAAACGATGAACCCGCTATGTTTAGAACACTGTTTGACCGAAACAGAAAAACAGCAGTTTGAAGAGAACGGTTTCTTGATCGTTGAAGATGCCATCACCCAGGAAATGGTTGATAAGTTGATCATCGCTGTTGACCGGGTTGGCGCAGAACACCTCGGCAAAGACGAACTCCCACCCGATGCGCAATTCAACCTCCTCGATTTTGTCGGCAGAGACGAAAACTTTATTGAGCTGCTTGACTGGCATAAGACGTTTCCGAAAGTCTGGGGAATTTTGGGATGGAACATCAAACTCTATCATTCACATCTAATTGTGCTACCGCCACTACCACCAGAAGAACGAGACAAACCTAAGCGTCTCGGTTGGCACCAAGATAGCGGAAGACTCAATATCGAATTGGAAGGAAACCCACGTCCACGCGTATCGTTGAAGGTGGCATTTTTCCTCACCGATACATCTGTACCGGGACGTGGTAATTTTTCTGTGATACCGGGCAGCCAAAAGTGGAATTCGTTGGAGATGCCTGATGAGAGTACAGCAGATCCTGAGAACGCCACACCTGTATTCGCCAAACCGGGAACAGCGGTCTTTTTTGATCGCCGATTGTGGCATGCCGCGGGACGGAACACCTCTGACATCACCCGGAAAGTGCTGTTTTACGGCTACAGTTACCGCTGGCTGCAACCGCGGGATAACATGACGGTGGCGCATTTCATGGAACACTCCGACCCAATTCGACAACAGATTTTAGGCAAAAGCACAGGCGGAATGGGGTATACCTCGCCCGGTGAAAAAGATGTGCCGCTTCGCTCGTGGATTCAGGAAAACCTCGGTTCTGAGGCAGTTGTGCATTAGCATAGAAAAATAAAGGGCGAGCAACACTGTTCGCCCTTATGGTTTTGAATAACATATCATTTTTTTTAGCAATTCCGAAAGAGAAAATTGTATACTTTATATTGCATAAAATAAGTTTAACATGGGAATACCACCCACTTTTATAGTGTTTACACATTTTGTTTTCTCCTTGTTTTTTTGATAGGGAAAGCTGCCGAATTCCCTGTTCTTATGCTGTAAACTCTTAAGTTAGACCCACGTTCAATATATCGTATGCAATTTTCTGACATGGCAGGAATAGGAGTTGCCAACTTTCATGAAGTCTTTTTTTTCTATACTAATGGTTTTTTGGGTTCCCGCGATTGCCTTTTCCCAGACAGGCACAATTGAGGGCACTGTCTATAATAGCGTGACGAAGGCACCATTAGTAGGCGCAGAAGTTCTTATCCTCGAAATCGATGCACGTCAGAAAACGGATGAAAATGGAAAGTTCGTTTTCAGTGCCATCCCCGCAGGAAACTATATCTTAATTACCACAATACCTGATACCGAATTGCAGCAACGAACCCCAATTGTCGTTGTGGCTGGGGAGCCCCTGAAACCTGATATCTATATGGAAACAGCACAGTATCGGCTTGAAGAGGTTGAGGTAATTGACGAACGCGCCCCCAAAACTGTCAGCAAAAAGAGCCTCCAAGCAGAGGAAATTACGCGTCTGCCCGGTACAGGTGGTGATGTCCTTCGCGCCCTTCCAGCAATCCCCGGCATTGGCGTAGCAAACGATTTCAGCGGGGCACTCTATATTCGCGGCGGTTCCGATGAAGATAATCTCTACTACTTCGACCGAGTGCCGGTCGGTTATCCCTACCACTTCGGCGGGCTCGTCTCGTCCCTAAGCTCCGAAATTATCGATCGAATTGATGTCTATGCAGGTGGTTATGGTGCCGAATATGGCGTAGACTCTCAAGCCGTAATCGACATCTATTCACAGGATAGCAGTCCAGCGGATTTGCGTGGGAAGTTTAATCTTAATCTTCTTTATTCGGAGGGATTGCTTCAAGGGAAGATCGGCGAGGATGGGTTCTGGTACGCCGCAGGACGCAGAAGTTATATCGACCTCTTCGTCGGATCCTTCTCGTTTGATACTGGAGCAATCACCGCCTTACCCCGTTTCTGGGATTATCAGTTGAAGGCTGGCTACGATCTCAGCGAAAAACATCAATTGTTCTTCAATCTCTTTGCCTCTGGAGACAAGTTTGCCCTGAAGTTAGATGGTGAAGACGTAGACCAAGATTTTCAAGGGAATACCAGTTTTGAAAGCGGTTTTGAGGGAGGCGGAATTCACTTCCGTTCCTTTCTGACAGAACGACTCACCTCTTACTTATCGCTAACCCGCTCAAAGTTTCTATTTGATCTCAAATTCGGTCCAGCACTTTCGCTCGAAATTGATGCCCCGAACTACACACTTCGCGAAGATATCACTTATGAGCTAAATCCGAAGCACCGTTTAGAATCTGGATTAATCCTCGGGATTGAACCGGGGCAGGTTACTGGCACCTTCACGCGGATACCTGACGAAGGTGAGGTCGATTATGATATTCGGTTCGAGGAGAAGGTACCTTTAGACGAATACGTGCGTGGACAACGCATTGAAGGCTATCTGCAAGATAGGTACGCGATGCTGCCGTTTCTATCCGCCGTGTTTGGACTCCGTTTTGATTACTTTAATCGCACTGATGAACTCTCTATCCAACCGCGCGGCAGCCTGCTCGTAGAACTTCCCAACAATTCCGAGATCCAATTTGCTTACGGGATGTACAACCAAGCCCCAATACCGGCACTCCTCTCTCCGACCATCGGCAATCCTACTTTAAAGTCGAGTCGTGCAAGTCATTATATTCTGGAACTCAAACGGCAGCTTTCACAAGATACAGAAATAAAAATGGCAGCCTATTACAAAGACCTCACCGGCTTGGCAACGACTGATGAAGAAGCCAACTATCTCAATCAAGGTATTGGTTATGCACAAGGCACCGAAATTTTTCTACGACACCGGAGCGGAAACAAGTTTTTCGGTTGGATTTCTTACGCATACGCGCTGTCTAAACGCCGCGACCGCGCTGGTGAACCGTATCGTCCCTACTCATTTGATCAGACACACGTTGCTACGTTCGCTGTCAGTTACAACCTGACCCCGACGTGGGAGTTTGGTGCTAAATGGCAGTACCGCACGGGTAACCCGTATACGCCAGTTGAAGACGCAACGATCCGGCTTGATCTGAGAGACCCGATAAACCCCAAACCTATCTACGTCCCTATTTATGCTGAAACCTACTCAGACCGCTTACCTCCGTATCACAGATTGGACCTGCGCGTCAGTAAAACTTTTCAATTTGAAAGGTGGAAATTAGGGGCATTCTTGGAACTCCTAAATGCCTATAACCGCAAGAATTTGCTCGATTTCACATACAATGAAGACTATACAGAGCGGAACGATACCAACCAGTTGCCTATCCTTCCTTATTTCGGAATCACGGCAGAATTTTAATCGATTTTTCAAGGAGATGGGACCCTGAAACAGATATTGATCCCTTTAATTTTTTTAGTGTTAGTGCCGCTTGGTACCCTTGCACAAACGGATGATGATACCGGATCAGACCCAGTCGGTGCGGAGACATCTGATGATGTTCATAGGTTGGAAGAGATAAAGGTCGAAGCGAAGCGGTTAGATAAAACAACACGGCGGACACTGGATGGATCCCTACTCAGGCGAGCTACGGGCGGTGCCGGTGATCCATTCCGTGCAATAGCCCGACTTCCGAGTGTCGGTACGGTTAACGATTTCTTCGGTGTGCTTTCTGTGCGTGGCGGCGCACCCGGCGATAATCTTTACTACTTCGATCGGTTACCGTTAGAATATCCGTATCATCTGCTCGGTATTGTCTCAGTCGTGAGTCCAGAGGTCATTGGGAACATTGATGTATATCCCGGTGGGTTTGGTGCTCAATTTGGTGCCGACTCACAAGCGGTTATTGATATTAATTCCCGTCCAAAAAATGTGAAGTCTTTAGGGCGATTTGACGGGACGCTAAAACCCAGCTTTATCTATCATGAAGCCTTCTTAAATGGGTTTTTTTCTTTCCGAGGCGCGCCTGCAAAGGACGCTCCTGACAGCGAAACTGACGAAAAACCGGTGCGTACTGACCAAGCGTACTTGGAAAATAGGCTATCGGCTGGACAAGGTTATTGGTACGCTTTTGGTAGACGCAGCTCCTTAGAGCCGTTTTTTGAACTGGCTTCAAGATTAGTGGATCTTGAAGATTTGGTGCGAGAAGTGCCACGTTTTTGGAGTTATCAGTTAAAGGGTGTTTATAAACTCAACGATACCCATGGAGTCGTGCTTAACGCGGTTACCGCGTATGATGCATCTAAACTACAATTGGGCGCGCGGGAGGTCCATGATAGCGATCTCAGAGGTCCTTTAAACTCAGAAAATCCCTTTGACGTTCAAGGGGTTCATTTTTATTCTCAGTTGTTGCCACGATTCAGGTCTATTTTATCGTTGACCCGATCATTTACAGAAAATGAACTCGCTTTTGGTGAAGAATACTACTATCGGACAGCAGCTTCTGTCTACGCGCTCCGAAATGATTTTACTTGGACGACAACCTCCGAAAATGCCAGTGTAGAATTCGGCTACTTGCTTTCAAATACGCCTTCAACGGTCACAAGTCATGGTGCCCGTCGCCCCGAAGAAGGGGATGCGGATTACGAATTTCGGATTCGGCACAACTTCAAAAAAGTCAATGTTACGGAGACGCAAAACCTTCATCGTTTGGAGGGATATCTTCAAGCCAGCCATAACTTATTCTCCCCTAACCTTTTGGGCACTTTCGGCATGCGGGCGAGTTACTTTAATCTTATAGACAATCTGGCACTCCAGCCGCGAGGGCAACTCCGTTTTATCCTACCTTGGGAAGAAGCATCTCTATACTTTAGTTATGGTCGCTATGCGCAAAATCCACGATTAGATCAATTTGTACTTGGCGTAACGCCAAACTCGTCCCTTGAACAAAGTCTCGCAACGCATTACGTCCTTGAGTTGAGACAAACGCTACCGTTCGGTGCGAACCTGAGTATAGCGAGTTATTACAAAACGCTCCAAGATCTCATTATGTACAATAAAAGTGAGAGGCAGTATCAGAACGGTCAGACAGGATTCGTGCGTGGATTTGAGGTTTCCTTCGGATATCAAATCTCGGAAGTTTTTGATGGTTGGGTATCGTATGCTTATACCATTTCTAAACGGCGGGATCTATTTGAAAGATTTCATCGATATTATACCTACACGAGTCCACATGCGCTGACTGTCGCAGCGATTTACAGTGCCCCACAGAAATACCTCATTTCGATTCCGCTCGCTGACACGTTTGATATAAGTGCGAAGTGGCAATACCAGAGTGGTGTACTCTACGCAACTTTGGTAGATCGGACTCCTTATACGAATCCCCGTACGAAGGAGAAGAAATGGCAACCCATTTACGGGGAGTGGAAGCGCAAACCCCCATATCACCGGTTGGACGTGAGTCTCCGCTTAAAGAAAGAGAGTTGGGGCTTGGGGCTTGCCATTGAGGTGTGGAACGTCTATAACCGCGACAATATACTCGAAGTGCGCTACAGCCAGAACTTTACAAAAGAGGAACCTGTTTCACAATTGCCGATTATTCCATTTGTAGCGATAACGTGGGAATTTTGATGAATCCGTCCAATTGAAATTTATATAGCCCGAATTACCTCCTTTTTCGTCTTTATATTAAAGTTAAATCCCTTATTTTTTTGAAGGAGGCACCTTCTTGGACGAGTATCTATCTATTTCACCAAAATTTCAAAAGATCACACTTTCCTTATTCATCGTTACAATGTTATGCGTCGCTACCGCTGGTGTCCATGCAGAATCGCACGATCATCAGGTTAAGGCATATCGCACCTACGAAAGCATCGAGATTGACGGCGATTTAACGGAAGAGGACTGGAAACACGCGGAACCCATTGACCAGTTTGTGCAAATCGAACCGTATGAAGGCGAGATCGGTTCCGAATCGATGGAGGTCCGGGTTCTCTACGATAACGAGAATATCTATTTCGGGTTTACCTGTTTCGATTCAGATATATCGAAGCTCGTTGCGAATGAGATGCGCCGCGACTCTCGCGATCTGCACGAAAATGACACCGTGTTCCTGCTCTTGGATACGTATAACGACCAACGAAGCGGCTTTTTCTTCCGCATGAATGCCCTTGGTGCGATACAGGACAGAGCCGTAACCAACAGCGGCGACACCTTTAATTCGGATTGGGATGCTGTTGTAGAATGTAAGTCTAAAGTCAACGATACTTATTGGACATCCGAGCTGAGTATTCCATTTAGCCAGCTCCGTTTTAAAAAGAGCGATTCGATGGTGTGGGGCATGAACACCGGTCGCGAACTTGCGCGGAATCAGGAGGAAATGATATGGGTACCTGTTCCGGCATCCTATGGCGGCAGGGCGAAGTATCGAACTGCCAACTTAGGGAGTGTTGTTGGACTCTCAGGTATTACGCCCTCTCGGAACTTAGAAGTGCTTCCATACATTCTGCCCGGTGTGACCCAAATTAACAACGATGATAGTGGACTTGAAACCGAAGGGAAATTCAAGATAGGTGTCGATGCCAAATACGGTATTACGTCAAATCTGACTGCAGACCTCACTTATAACACTGACTTCGCGCAGGTTGAAGCCGATGAAGAACAGGTGAATCTGACCCGATTTAGCCTTTTTTTTCCTGAAAAGCGTCCCTTCTTTTTGGAGGGTGCCGGACTTTTCGATTTTGGGATACCACGGACCAGTTTCCGCCGTCCACCGCCGATGCTCCTTTTCTATAGCCGACGTATTGGACTCACAGAAGGAAACGCGATCCCAATTATCTTTGGTGGAAAAGCGAGTGGCAAGGTTGGCTCTTACGGGGTCGGGTTTCTCAACGTCTTAACAGACGAATTCTACGATGCTGGGACGGATGACGATCCGCTTGACATCCCGCACACAAATTATTCTGTCATGCGAATTACGAAGGACATTGCGGCGGGTTCTCGCATCGGTATGATTGCTGTCAATAAGGATGAAATTGGCGATTACAATCGTGCGGGGGGTTTCGATTTTGAATACCGTCCGAATGACAGTCTCGACGTTCGTGGTCTCTGGTCTCGAACATTTGAACCGGATGCTTCTGGACAAAACAATGCGTGGTATCTTGGTTCCAACTGGCGGAGCAAGCATTTCCGCGTAGAGGGTTCATATACCGATATCGATGAGAATTTCAACCCAGCAGTCGGATATGTCAGACGTACCGGCATTCGACAATTCCGCGGTGAAATGCGTTGGGTCCCTATGCCCCAAAAATTCGGGATTCGACAGATTTGGACCGGACCAGAGGTTAACTATCTCCTCAACCATGACAACGAATTGGAAGAATGGGACATTTCCTATACCAACTGGTTTGAATTCAGCAGTGGGGATTATATCCTTCTCAACGGTCGGCGCCGCTTTGAACGTTTAAACGAGGTTTTTGAATTTAGAGATAACGTAGATATTCCAATAGGTGATTACCAATCCAATTCATATCACGTCCGCGTTTCCAGTAGTGATAGCCGCCTAATCAGTGCCACCCTCGGCGGAGGTGTTGAAGACTTCTATAAAGGTGAAGTCCGTAGAGCATACTTACAAACCACGGTTAGACCCAACGGACATATCAGTGTGAGTGCACAGTACCAATTTAATCAGGTGGTCAATCTCCCTACAGCGTATTTTACCGATGGGAACCCCCACCCCGTTTACGTTAACCTTTTTAGAGGTAGGTTTGACTATTCTTTCACTACGGGTCTTTTTGCAAAACTGTTTGCGCAATGGAATGCTGATACGAACGTTGTGTCTACTAACTTCCTTATCAACTATATCTATCGCCCAGGAAGTGATTTCTATTTCGTTTTCAATCAGACGTATGATACGAACGGGACCACTAAATCTCGTTTGTTAGATTCAACCGTGGTTGCAAAGATGACCTATTGGTGGAATCCGTAACGCAACAAGCGACATCTTGCAGAAACGTGGATGCGAAAAAATTGACATAGAAATCGGAATATGTTATAATTAGGATATATTTACGCTAAAATGGATGGATTTTTCCTTATTTCGTGAGTCCTATTAAACGCTCTGGTAGTACTTGACGTTAAAAATAAGTACTTACGAATAGTATCTAAGGTGTTTTTTAGCAACGCCGGTTTTGGTTAGGCACATAAAACAGGGTTTAAAGACCAAGACTACCTCTTCTATTGATAGGAGGAAAAACGAATGAATAGCAGAACTTCCGGTATGCTCGGTCAAATGCGGCAACGTCGGGCGGAGCGTAAAAAACCGAAGCGTTTTGTCGCGTTGAAAAAGGTTTCACTTGATACCAACCAGCAGCAAAGCATTTCCACGGCACGAGCGGACATGCCGAAGCATACTATCACGCAAAAGCACGTTGGACGGAGTTCCGCCGCGTTTACAGTTGCAATGGTATTTCATATCCTCATAGCGATTATCATTAGTGTCTTTTATATTAAAGATCGGATTGAAAATGAACGGGAGACGTTTGATATTAGTATCGTCACAGAAGATGCCAAGACGAAGCGTCGGTTCATACGTCGGGAAACCCCGAAGTTCAACCAGGCACAACAGACAGCACAGAAACCTGTTTTCCAGCGACCCGTAACGACTGACACCAACCAACCGCTATCAAATAAGGGTTTTGTGGTACCAGGTATAGAAGCAACCGATGATCTCTCAACGCCCGGTGAGGATGCAGGACCAAAACTCATAGATGTTGACCGAGGGAATTTTATAAAACCAACAACGACGATTGAGCCTGAAAATAAAGCACCCGTTCTTGAACTACAGCGTGAGGCACCCTCCTTGATTAACAAGCTTGATGGTCCTGCACTCGACGAAGGACCCGGGTTGGATAGCGTTAACTTTGAGACTGAGGCAGGAATTGTTAAGCCTACGTACAAGATTAAAGTGAAGCCGAAGTATCCAGAGAGTGCTAAGAAGGCGGAAAAGGAAGGTGTAGTTCTTTTGGAAGCAACCATCGATGAAAATGGTATTGCGAAAGACATCAAGCCATTGACAAAACTTGGATTTGGGCTTGAGGAGGCAGCGATTGATGCTTTGAAAAAGGCGACTTTTCGTCCGGCGACAAAAGGCGGTGAACCGATCACGCTTGAGAAGGTTCAGATACCCTACGAGTTTAAACTCAAAGATAGCTAAGCATATCGTTTGGTACGCTTTTTTCAAGAGGAAAACGAGTGAGCAACAGAACTTCCGGTATGCTCAGTCAAATGCGAGAGCGGCGCGTGGAGGGTGGTCAACCTATCGGCAAGTTAGTTCAATAGGCTATAAGTTTACGCTTAAAGACAACTAACAGTATTCGCCTGTTTTGATATAGGTGTTAGAAAAGCGGTGAGTATCCGGCGTTCACCCGATTTTTAGCAAACCTTTTGCCGCAAAGTTACGGACCAAACTTACAACTGAATGGCGTGCTGTGTCAGCTATTTGCGTTTGTTCAAACGTCAATCGGGTAGTTTCCGCCTCAATGGCTTCTGCCTGTGATGCTGACATATTTTCAAAGAATCGATCATGTATGGCGGTCGGTGCGTTGTGTAATGCAAGGGCTAAGGTTGGGTGGTCGAGCACCTGTAAGATAGTTTTAATTGCTTCATCTTCTAAATTTCCCAAATCTTCAAATGTAAACAACCGTTCAGAAACGTTATCCACCACTCCGGGTTGTTTCTCTCCTAACGCTTTCAACAACTCATTTTGTGCTGTTACGTCCATATATGACAACAACTTTGCGAGGTTCGCTGTGCCTTCACCCAAGAAGGTGGTTTTTTGGATTGCTTCCTTAATCTTGGTGATCTGTTTGTTCCAAATCTGCATCGCGAGTTCGGAATCAACAGTTTCCGTTGTTGTCACTTTCTCAGCGATGCTTACCTGTTTATTAAGGGGCAACTGCGCGAAAAGTTTTCCAGCGTACGCGGCGAGCGCCTTTCCGGTAGGTTCACTATTCAAGTGCGAACACATTACAAGAAACACCGCAGCATCGCTATCGTCCACACTTTGGAATGCCGCTAAAGCGACTTGTGGGTGTGTTTCGTCGAGTAAAGCCGTCAATTCCTGCAGCGCAGCCTCATCTAAGAAGGTTGGTGTAGTTTGAGCGTCTGTATTAGGATGGGACACCCTGTACTCCCTTTTCTCCTGCGACCACCTCACCGATGAGGTAAGTGGATTCATCGGATGCTTTCAGCGACTTCAGAGCGGTATTAACACTATCTGGTGCAACGACGACTACCATTCCGATTCCCATGTTGAAAACCTTGTACATTTCAGGTGCTTCAACGTCTCCCTTCGCCTGTAGAAACGGAAAAATAGGCGGAATCTCCCATGTTCCGCTTTGAATGTGCGCCACACACCCATCTGGTAGGATCCTTACTACATTCGCTGGCAATCCGCCGCCAGTGATATGAGCGATGCCTTTAATATCACAGACATTGCGAAGAGATAGGATGGACTTCACGTAGCTTTTGTGGGTCGCGAGCAGTGCGTCTCCTACCGTTGCGGAGAGGTCAGGGAGGTAGGTATCTACGCTGTAATTGCATCGGTCAAACAGAATCCGACGGGCTAATGAAAAGCCGTTGGTATGTAAACCCATAGAGGCTAAACCGATGAGTTGATCTCCCGGTGTAATTCTCTCCCCAGTAATCACATCGGCTTTCTCAGCCGCACCGACAACAGTGCCTACCAAGTCGTACTCACCCGGTGCATAAAGATCCGATAGTTCCGCGATTTCACCACCGATTAAGGCACAACCAATCTCTCGGCACCCTGATGACAAACCTGTTACGATTTCTTCAATCACTGTAGGGACAACTTTATTGATGCCGATATAATCTAAAAAGAAGAGCGGTTCTGCTCCCTGCACAACAATATCATTACCACAGTGTGCGACAATGTCAAAGCCGACAGTGTCGTGCCGTTCCGCTTTAAACGCAACCTTTAATTTTGTACCTACACTGTCTGTGCTGGAAACAAGGACAGGTTCTTGATACTTTTGGAGTGCAAAAAGCCCGCCGAAAGTGCCGACATCGCTAAGAACTTCGGGGCGGTAAGTGGTTTGGACCAGCTTTTTTAGTCGCGCTATCGCTTCAGTTTCTGCTTCAAATGAAACGCCAGCATCGGCATACGTCAGCGGATTTTTATCTGCCATCTGATTTTTCCTGTTCCTTCAACAATTGTTTGCGAAGAGGTGAGATACTTTTTCTCGGTCTTAAGAGACTAATGACTAACACGATGCCACTGATGCCTAACGCAATGAGTACGCCGATCTCTTCCGCCTCATCCGCTTTCATGTTCGGCCGCAGCTTCTCAATGAGAAATGGGAGGATTCTACTCAGCACCATACCGAGGATAGCACAACCGAGCAAGGAGATAAGCGTGTGTCGTCCTTGTGCTGTGCCTATCGGACTCGGTTTTTTCCGTCCGCCCCTACTTCCTTCTGTACGCCACATAAGAATTTCCTCGCAGATATGACTGTAATCAACCTATATTGAAAGGCTTCTCTAATCAATTAAAGGGAGCTGCTCTGAAGATTCTTCCACAAACGGAATCGGATATTTTCCATCAAAGCAGGTGGTACAAAAGTTCTGAGGTGTTTCCACTGATTTAAGCATTCCGTTAATACTCAAGTAACCGAGGCTGTCGGCGCGGATATACTTGCGAATTTCGTCAATTGTGTGTGAACTCGCGATTAACTCCCTACGGGTTGGTGTGTCTACGCCATAGAAGCATGAGAATTTGTTCGGAGGGGATGCAATACGGAGATGGACGGCTGTCGCGCCGCCTTGCCGAATGATCTTGATGAGTTTCCGACTATTTGTTCCTCGCATAATCGAATCGTCTACTAAAACGACCCGTTTGCCACGAAGCACGTCGCGCACAGGGTTCAATTTCACTTTAACCATGAGTTCTCGGATGTCCTGCGTAGGATTCATAAAGGAACGACCGACGAAAGTGTTCCGAGACAGTCCCATGTCAAATGGAATGCCAGATTCTTCAGCGTATCCGAGGGCAGCAATCGTTGCGGAATCGGGAACTGGGATAACCACATCTGCTTTGACAGGGTGTTCGCGAGCGAGTTGTCTACCGAACTCGCGGCGCGTGTTATTTACGCTCTGTCCGAACATCCTGCCATCCGGCCGCGCGAGATAGATATATTCAAAGATGCACTGTGACAATTCCGAATGTTTTTGATGGAACCGATAGGACTCTATACCGCGATGGGTAGAGCGTGTGAATATTAATTCTCCAGGTTCTATCTCACGTATCGGCTCGGCTTCAACCACATCAAGGGCACATGTCTCGGAGGCTAACACATAAGCATCGCCGAGTTTGCCAAGCCAGAGGGGACGAAATCCATGTGCATCGCGAGCACCCATCAGTGTGGTGTTGTCCATACATACGAACGAATACGCGCCTTGAACACTCCGAAGCGCGTCGGTGATTCTATGCTCCAAAGCCTGTTTTCGCGAATGCGCTATCAAATGAAAAATTACTTCAGTGTCCAAACTTGTGCTGAAGATGGAACCGGCGTTTTCCAGATGATTCCGAACTTGCGTCGCGTTGACGAGATTGCCATTGTGACCGAGTGCGAGGGGACCTTGTTTGTAATTCCGGACTAAAGGCTGGGCGTTTTCAAGCGTGCTTTCGCCTGCTGTTGAGTATCGGTTGTGTCCGATAGCGATATGTCCCTTCAGTTTTGCTAAGGTGTCAGGGGTGAAGACAGAGTGAACAAGTCCCATGCCGTGGTGATATGTAAACTTCTCACCATCTGATGCGACAATGCCGCTGCTTTCCTGCCCTCGATGCTGAAGGGCACGTAACCCCAGATAGGTCAATTCTACTGCTTTTGGATGACCGAAAATGCCGAATACACCACATTCGTCCTTCGGTTTATCATCATATTGCATTTTGACGGGTAAAACCTCCAGCGTGCACTCTTAGATTTTCGTAGCTCTTCATCAAAAAAGCCTTTCGTTGAACTATGCCCCTTCTGCACTCACTTCACTGTTTTTTGCTACTGTTAACCTGTATCCTAAGATGGCACCGATAGGTACAGCGAGGATATACCAGACCTCAACGGGTAAGCCAAGGGACACCCACCCGCGCATGGGTAGTGACACAACGTACGCGAGGGTCTTAAGTACGGGGAGAAGCAACGCCAAAATTAGATTCGGTCTTCCAAATATTTCCCATGGGACGTTGAGAAGGGCGAGTAAGCCAACAACAGCTGGCGGACCTAAAAACGCCCCCGAGCAGAGCGGTTTTAATGGAATATTGACACCGAATTTCTGGCTCACGAAGCGGATGCCCGCGCTTGCGCCTACAATCACCACCCCGTACGTAATGCCGAGTGAAAGAAGAAGAAGTAAACCTACCCAGAAGCCGTGACGGACTTTGTTTCCGAGTAGCACCTGCCAAATAAAACCGTCAAATATCAGCAGGCACACCCAACCACCTACCAATCCGACGAGACTTCCCGCAACAATTTGACCCAGGGTTAATGTAATACCGTTTTTTTTCATGCGTTCCCGTCTTTCTTTTCAATTTTAATTCTATTGTATCATGACGCAGCATTAATTGTCAAAACAATCTTTTTTCGGGAATTGGTTTGACACAATTCTAACTTTGAATTAAACTATCTCCACAAAATGCAGTTCTTAAGTTCAATCTCTCACTGTAAGCGGCGGATTCAGTGCCGTTTTCAAAGGAGGTTCTCATGTCAAAAATTCTCGTACTATCGGGCGAAAACCACCGTTTTGATGCGAGTGCCAGCATCATTCACGATTTTCTCTCTGATGATGCTGATATTTCAGCGGCGTTAACTGACGATAAAGGAATTTTAGCATCGTCGGAGCTAAATGACTATGATGCCTGTGTCTTTGGCACCGGTTTCACACGGACGGAACGTCAAGAGGACGGATCTGTCGCGCGCGTCTCCGATTTAGCACCTGCTGAAGAGGACGGCTTGTTTCAATTCGTCAGCGACGGCAAAGGATTGGTTGGTATTCACGGTACTGCGTGGTGGATCGGCGGTCAGGCAATGGACCTTATCGGCGGTGCTGCCAATTGGCATCCACCCGGCTCAACTTTCACTGTCCATATAGAGGATAACGATCATCCGACAACCGAAGGCATTGAAGATTTTGATGTAGAAGATGAAATCTATATTTCTGCACACGATCCGCACATTCATGTTTTGGCATCTGCTGAGTGGTTCGGCAAGGCGCATCCGATGGCATGGGTAAAACCTTACGGTTCAGGACGTGTCTTTTACACCACTTTGGGACACGGACCGGGAACCTTCCAGCGTGCCGGCATGCAGAAATTCCTCACCCAAGGGGTGAAATGGGCAGCGGCATCGTAATTTTGTGTAGTGAGTTTTGGAAACCTGTAAGCTACACCAAAAGTGCTGAACGGCGAGGCACTTGTGTCTCGCCAATTCACTATTTTAAACCCAAATGCGCACACTAAAAATCACAGATATAGAAACCGAGGTTGTTCAAGTAAATCACCGAGGCAATTGGCTCTTCGTTAAGGTCCACGCCGACGACGGTACGGTTGGCATCGGTGAGGCTTCCCACGGTAGGGACGACGCGCGCGTTGAAGATCTGATTAAGACGCTCAAGTCCGCCCTTGTCGGATCGAACCCGTTTCAACTGGAAGCATTCCGCGAGCGTCTCTATCACGATACTGAAAGCCATACCTATCATACCGCCCTCAGCGGAATTGAGCAGGCAATGTGGGACCTGATGGGCAAGGTGTTAGATGTACCAAGTTATCAGTTGTTGGGTGGCAAGTGTCGAGAGAAAATTCGTCTCTATGCGAATATTAACCGCGCTACTGTTGATCGCAGTCCCCACGGGTTTGCCCACAACGCGGAGCGTGCTGTTGCTGAGGGGTTTACCGCCATAAAGTGCGCACCCTTTGACGATGTTTCTGTCGCGAATATCTCACGAGGAACACTAACTCCGGCTATCTGCTTAGGTATTGATCGCATCCGCACGATTCGCGCCGCGATTGGTGCGGATATTGATCTGATGGTGGATTGCCATAGCCGTTTTAACCCCGGTATCCTCATTCAAGTCGCAAAAGAATTGGAAGACTTACACCTCTTCTGGATTGAAGACGCAGTGTCTCTGGATAACCTTGACGCTTTTGCACATATCAGTCGTTCTATCGGTATCCCGATTGCGACCGGTGAACGTTTACGGACCCTCACGGATTTTGATAGATTGTTGACACAAGCACATGTTGATTATATTTTGCCGGATGTCAAACATGTTGGTGGAATTTCGGGGCTGAAAAAAATTGCCACCCTTGCCGCTGCACGGAACGTTATGGTAACGCCTCACAATCCGAGCGGTCCCGTTGCGACCGCTGCCAGTGTCCAATGCATGGCGAGTGTGCCGAATTTCGCAATCCTTGAATATGCTTGGGGCGAGGTAGACTGGCGTGCGTCTCTTATTGAACCGCCAGAGAAAATCGTCGACGGATTTATTGAAGTACCCACCGGAACCGGGTTAGGCATTATATTTTAACACATATCAGGAGTCGTAAAAAATGCTACTTTGTAATACTGACTGGCGCGCTGCAACATGGATTTGCAAGCTGCGCGCTATAAGACCTAAATTTATTTCCCTCTGCTTTTTTCTACTTATTGTTACCCTCGCTGGCTGTCTCGGAAGTCAACAGACAACGCAACCCGAAGCTAATGAGACAACCCCTACTGCAGAAACGGAAGCACCTGGTGCGCTTGCCGAACTCCAGCTTTCAATACCTAAAACGAATTACACTACGGAAGAAGCCATCCCCCTTAATCTCAATATCCAGAATGGGAAGTTTGATCTTCTTGTTTCTTTTTTCAGTGTTGCGACAAGGGGAGCGTTTACGCAAATAACTGTGAAGGATGTGAGCGGACAGATTGTTAAACCGAAACGTGTACTCACACAGGAAAATCCCCAAAAATATGTGCAGCGTGACGGGAAATCGGTGCGTTGTATTCAAGGTTTTGAATTCAAAGCAGACGCAACTCAGGAATTAACATTGAACGATATTCAGAAATACTATAAGTTGCAGCCCGGTACTTACACTGTAACGCTTGCGATTGAGTTAGAGGTTTATCGAGAATCTATAATAGAGGAGCATCCAGAAGTGCTTGAGTTGAGACGTGATCTGGCGCGGTTGCAGAATGATCCGAATTTGCAAGCTGCTGCAAAGCAAGACGCTCTAAAATACTACCAAGAACAGATTAAGTTTATTGAGGAAAGACACAAGGATGCGGTGAAGGATATTTACTTACCTGTCAAATCACGTCGTGGGAAGGCACCACTTGTATCCAACGCAATCACACTAACGATAGGAGAATAAGGATTCTCATGCAAACGTTTAAAGCCCTTTTCCTGCTATGTCTGTTTCTGATTTTTAGTATGGCTGGGTGCATTGCAAGTTTACAAACTCAATCTTCACCACCGGATGTAGAAACCGCCACTTCAGAGATCGTCATTTCTCTCTCAACTTCCAAAGCAGCTTATACATCTAAGGACGCTGTTCCACTTGAACTCAACATTCAGAACGGAAAATTTGACCTTCTCGTGCCTGTTGTTGACATTACAGCACCAAGCGCATTTGCGCAATTAAGCGTTACAGATTCTAACGGCAATATTGTCGAACCTAAACGCTCAATTTCTATTCCGAGTTCCGAAGAAGTCTTTATTGAAAAGGATGGGAGATCTGTTCAGTGTATTCAAGGGTTGGAATTGAAAGCCGCGACAACGCAGGTTGTTCCTTTAGAAGATTTAAAGAAATATTATCAGTTGGAGAAAGGGAGCTACACAATCACACTCACAATAGCATTACAAGTTTACCGAGATTTTTTGAAAAAGAAACACCCGGAAGTTATAGAATTAGAAGCAGAGATTAAACGGATTGAGGATGTGACCGATGCGCATGTCTCCGCTGCGGATAAGCGTTCCGCAGTTAACGACCTCCAGCAACAAATTGACAGCCTTGAACAGAAATACAACGATATCTATCTACCTGTCAAATCACTGCTTGGTGAGGCATCGCTCACATCCAACAGCGTTCCCTTGACAATAGAGTAGGGATTTCATCTGCGTATCAAATGGACACTGTGTTCAGAAAATGAACAGCATTTCACAATACCTTATTATACCAGCTTACGTTCAAGTGTCCGATACTGCCTCGCTGGATTGATTATGATCGCATCCATTATGGATAATCCCACTTAAGGTGGCATACAATTTGCTACACAGAATACTATAGACCTAATAATTTGGAGGGATTTTCCATGAAACTGCTACGTGTTTTCTTTTTGTATTGCCTGAGTTTAGGGCTGGTGTGTTCTGTCTCTGCGCAACCGCTCACAACCGAAAAAATTATCTTTTCATCAAATCGGGATGGTAACTGGAACATTTATATAATGAACCCTGACGGAAGTCAACAGGTTAGGTTAACTAATCACCGTGCAGAAGATTTGCGTCCAGCCTTCTCACCGACGGGGGAGGAGATCCTCTTTATGTCTGATCGGGGCGGGATACGCGATCTCTATATTATGCGTTCTGATGGACAGGGTGAGCGACCCGTGTTTCCCACAGCACCGGCGTATAGAAGCAATCCTGCTTGGTCCCCTGATGGAAGGAAATTTGCTTATGCTCAGCATGATCGCGAGGATGAACGGACAACCGTCTATACTGCCAAGGCGGATGGAACATTGGTAAACCGCGTTGTTGAAATAAAAGATGTGGAGGGTGGGGATCCCACTTGGTCAGCGGATGGCGCAGAAATCGCATTCGTTGTGGACGGGGAGATTAATTGGGTGAGTCGCCAAATCCGGTTCATTAACTTAAACACGCGCAAGCAAGAGACGCTCCTGCCGGATGATACACCGCGAATGTGGCAACCCGCGTGGTCACCGATTGGCAACAGAATCGCCTTTGTCTGGCATAGACCAGAACATCGGCAGCAGTCCATATTCATCGTTAACCGCGATGGTAGCGGACTTGAACAAATTATTGACGTAGGTGCAAGCACACCCGCATGGTCACCATCTGGTGATGAACTTGCCTATTCACAAGCAACCGAAAATAAGTCTCAAATCTTCAAAATCAATCTGGTAACTCGTGGTGTCACACAACTTACGCACGATGGAAACAACTTTTTGGGCGATTGGTTTGATCCATCGGCTTTATCTGTTTCACCGCAGCCGCAGTTATTGACATCTACATGGGGTGGAATGAAAATTCAAGACTAAACCTTAGGTGTTTGTTATGAAACCTCTATATTTCTGTTTTCTGTGTTGGACGACCCTTACGCTGTTATGTCTCAGCGTTTGTCCTGTTTCGGCAGAAGCCCCAACGCGCGCGAAGATTGTGTTTACCTCTGCCCGTGATGGAAATGCCGAAATCTATATAATGAATGCTGACGGAAGCGAACAGATCAGATTGACCCACTCTCCTGGGGACGATTTCGATCCTACATGGTCGCCAACTGGAGAACAGATCGCTTTTGTTTCAGAACGAGATCACGAGGGGCTTAATGACATCTATCTCATGGATCCTGATGGACAAAATGTCCGCCGAGCGTTTGATGACTTGGAGTATAGAACCGCGCCTACTTGGTCACCCGATGGGAAAAAAATCGCTTACAATACGTACTCGCCCGTCCCTGATTGGGCAGTGTATATCAATACACTCAATGGTGGGAAGACGGAACGCCTTGCCAAATCAGCAGAATTCTTTGGAGGTTTTCCTTCTTGGTCACCTGACGGAACCAAAATCGCTTTCACCAGCGGTAGTTTCGGAAAATGGCGTATTCAGATTATCAATCTAATAACGCGCAAAAAAGAGATACTAATTCCGAGAATTCCAGGCGGCGACATGCTTTATCCTGCCTGGTCACCTGATGGGAAAAAACTTGCATTTGTCATGGGGAAACACCATTGGGAATTGAGTATCTACATTTCCGATCGCGATAGCAGGAAACATGACAAGATAGTCGAAAATGCCTACATAGCACCGGCGTGGTCGCCTGATGGTAAAGCACTTCTTTATCGAAAAATGGTTGAAGACCAAACACTGTTGTTGAAAATAGACTTAGATTCTCGTACCGAGACACCGCTTGCTCGCTTGGGCAGAACTGGAATCCAGAATATAGGTTGGGACTGGTTTGATCCTGAATTTCCACCCATTTCTCCTGAACCGCAATTGCTCACTACCGTGTGGGGTAAAGTGAAAGTTGAAGACTAAATTTTTATTTCGACAGAGTTGTTATGAAATTTCTGTATTTCTGCCTTTTGGATTGTATTGCCTTTACGCTGCTATATCTCAGCGTTTGTCCCGTCTCGGCACAAGCCCCAATGCGTCCAAAGATAGTGTTTAATTCTACCCGGGATGGCAACACCGAAATCTACGTGATGGATACCGATGGCAAGCAGCAGGTTAGATTAACCCAACATCCCGATGCTGATTTTCAGCCTGCTTGGTCGCCAACAGGTGAGCAGATTCTTTTTGTATCCAATCGGGATGGCGTGCGAGACCTATACCTGATGGATGCCAATGGAGAAAATGTGAGACGCGTGTTTAAGAAAATCGCTTCAAGACAACAACCTGCTTGGTCTCCAGATGGCAAACAGATCACTTATTTGGGGAACAAAGGCGACGATTGGGCGATTTATATCGCAACATTAGATGGGAAAGAGGAACGCTTGGCAACATGTGGTAGAAGCGGTGGATTTCCTGCGTGGTCACCCGACGGGACAGAGATCGTATTTCCTAAGGCGGATCTTGTACAGAGACCAAATCCACTTGTAATTATTAACCTCCATACGCGTCGTCAAGAGATACTGCAGCCCGAACCGCAGCTGCATATGTTTGATCCCAATTGGTCAATGGACGGGACTACTATCGTTTTCTCACACATTGAGAAATTGGGCGGTAAAGGTCCAATTTCAGGAACACTCTACACTGTCAGCCGCGACGGTAGCAATCTGCGAGAAATTATCCCTGAAGAAGAGCCAATAGTTCAGCATCCCCTTTGGTCTCCACCCGGGGACGCACTTGCTTATCACAAACTGGTCGGTGAAAACCGACAAATCTTCAAAATCGATTTGACAAGTCGCCAAAGCAGGCAACTCACACGACGCGGTATAAACGTATATCCCGATTGGTTCGATCCAGCGTTTGCGCTGCCGGTATCCCCGCGCCCACAATTGCTCACCACAATCTGGGCGAAAATGAAAATCTCTAATTGAGGTTTCACACAGATTGTTCATCAAATGTCTTCTGCACAGGTCAAAAATTTTTACTTGCAAAACTGCGAAAAATAGTATATAATTTTAATAACGAAATCGTCCATGCACAAAGTTTTTGCAACATTGCGGTTCTCAAGGATAATCCAGAATGCTTTTTAACTTCGCGAATGTACTAATCTTCTTGATTGTTGGTTCCTTATTTGTCGTTTTAAACCTCACTGTTTCTCGCCTCTTGCATACCAAGTTGTTCTCAGGCGAAAAGTATATTCCTTATGAATGTGGCGAAGATCCGATCGGCGATACGCGGATTAAGTTTAACACCCGCTTTTACGTTATCGCGCTTATCTTCCTCATCTTTGACGTGGAGACTGTATTCCTGTTCCCGTGGGCAGTTGTTTTCCGAGACTTCGGTCTCTTTGCGTTTTTGGAGATGCTCGTCTTCATTGTTATCTTGTTAGTTGGACTTGCCTACGTCTGGGCAAAAGGCGATCTGGAGTGGATCCGTTCCACGCAGTTGGAAGTACAGTCACTCCGGAGGGAAGAGAGTTATGATAATTGATGAGAAACTGGATAAAAACGTTATTGTTACCTCAGTTGATGCTGTTGCCAACTGGGCACGTTCTTCCGCGCTCTGGCCTATGACGTTTGGACTCGCTTGTTGTGCCATTGAGTTCATGGCAACCGCTGCTTCTAACTACGACCTTGACCGGTTCGGGGCAGGCGTGCCGCGTGCGACACCGCGTCAATCCGATCTGATGGTCATTTCTGGGACGGTGACGCTCAAAATGGCGACACGTATCAGACGGCTTTATGAGCAGATGCCGGAACCGAAATACGTTATTTCGATGGGCAGCTGCGCGACGAGTGGCGGTCCCTATTGGCAACACGGATACCACGTCCTCAAAGGTGTTGACCGGATTATCCCTGTTGACGTATATGTACCCGGATGCCCGCCGCGCCCGGAGGCACTCATTGAAGGGTTACTTAAGTTACAAGAGAAGATTAAAACGCAGACCGTAGCCAAGCGTGGTGATGTTCCGTTCCTGAAAAGACTCTTCACCAAAACAGAATGGTACGAACTTGAAGGAACCGAAACTGAGGCTGAAGCAGACGCGCCATCTGCAGAAGATGCGAGCACCGAAACCACCACTTAGGATATCTACCTATCCAAAGGTAGGAACGATTTATAATCGCGACCATGGAGTAGAAATTACGTGAAGCCGGAAGAAATTTATGAAAATTTAGCCGAGCAGTTTGGTGAAACTATCCTCGGGTTCGACACCGAACTTGCTGGCGATCCGAGCATTCGCATCGCTTCTTCGGCAATCGCCGATGTATGCCAATATCTCGCCGAGACTGACACATTGGCGTTTGATTCCCTGATGTGTCTCAGTGGTGTTGATTTGAGTGCTAAGGATGAAGAATTTGCCGTTGTCTATCATATCTATGCCATGCGG
Organism: Candidatus Poribacteria bacterium; assembly: GCA_022821965.1. Taxonomy (GTDB): domain Bacteria; phylum Poribacteria; class WGA-4E; order WGA-4E; family WGA-3G; genus WGA-3G. The sequence continues at coordinate 47,224 of JAJECN010000002.1, read as the reverse complement.
CATCGGCATAGTGTGGTTTTGAAAACCACAGTACCGAAAACCAATCCCCATCTCCCAAGCGTTTCACATATCTGGAAAACTGCGGACTGGCATGAACGCGAAACGTATGACCTCTACGGGATTCTCTTTGAGGGGCACACTGACCTGCGCCGCATCCTGCTTCCCGATGATTGGGATGGCTATCCCCTACGCAAAGATTACAAGGAACCCGAATTCTATCGTGGTATGCGCGTGCCGTATTAGTTGGTATTTGCATTGGTTTATAGGTTTACGTGATAGCATTAGATGGTTCTCAGAGAACAGGTTAAGATTTGACATTCAACCGCAAAAGTGGTATCATATATAGTGTAAAATAGATAGACATAAGTAGCAAATTTTCTAATTCGCTTAGGCTTTCCAGAACCCGCATTATGGCAACTACACCACAAACTGAAAGCAAAATTATAGAACTAAAACCGTTCGCCGATGAGATGGTGGTGAACATGGGACCTCAGCATCCAAGCACACACGGTGTGTTACGTTTAGAACTGAAGCTGGATGGTGAGATAGTCCGGGAAGCAATTCCACACATCGGTTATCTGCATCGCTGTTTTGAGAAGCACTCCGAAAATCTCTCGTATCCGCAGATTATTCCCTTTACTGACCGAATGGATTACGTGGCAGCAATGAACCAGAATTGGGGGTTCTGCCTTGCTGTTGAAAAGTTATTGGAAGCGGATGAAAAGCGTGAATTTGAGGTGCCGGAACGGGCGGAATACCTGCGGGTGCTTATCTGCGAGTTAAACCGTATTGCGAGCCATCTCCTCTCTTTCGGAACTTACGGGATGGACCTTGGGGCATTTACACCTTTTCTTTATGCCTTTCGCGACCGCGAGCGTTTACTCCTACTTTTCGAGAAAGTGTGCGGCGCACGGCTCACCTATAACTACATCCGCATCGGCGGTGTCTCCGAAATCATCCCTATGGAACCCGGTTCCATTGCCGAACAGAATTTCTTGGACGAGATAGAAGAATTTCTTGATTATTTTGAACCGCTGATTGACGAATATAACGAACTCCTGACAAAAAACAGCATTTTCTCGGAACGGACGATGAGGGTTGCTGTCATGTCGGCGGAGATGGCACTGAGTTATGGGGCAACGGGTCCTAACCTTCGTGGGTCGGGTGTGGATTGGGATCTCCGGCGAGATGAACCCTACTCCATCTATGACAGATTTGACTTCGATGTACCTGTTGCTGTGGATGTCCCCGAATTGGGCGCGGTTGTCGGTGACTGCTGGAGTCGCTATAAAGTACGTATGGATGAGATGAAACAGTCCGTCCGGATTGTGCGACAGATTTTAGCAGAGGGGTTGCCCGGTGGTCCCGTGATGGCAGATTTAAAAGCCGTCCGTCCGCCGAAAGGTGAAATCTATTTCCGAAGCGAAGCACCGCGCGGTGAACTTGGATTCTACATTGTCAGTGACGGTACTCCAAAGCCCGTCCGTCTCAAGGGACGTTCTCCCTGTTTCAGTGCTTTGAGCGCACTACAAGAGTTGAGTCAAGGTTTGATGGTGGCAGATATTATCGCAATTATCGGTAGTATTGATATTGTGATGGGAGAAGTGGATCGCTAAACCCAATTGATGGGGGATATGGAAAATGATAACATTTATGGAAAAAAATGCTATCACGTACATATGGGCTGCCTTTGTTGTGTTGTGTCTTGGAGTGTTGATGACCCTTCTGATCAAACCTGAAGCAGATTATATCTTCTGCTTTATGGCTGCCGTACTGACACTTTCCGGTGTAGCATCCTATCCCGAACCTCGCCCCAAACCTTTTATATTTTCAAATAATAGATTTTTGCGTTGGACTTTTTACTCTCTATATCTTTTTCTGATGGCACACACAACTTGGCACGGCTGGAGAATTTTCTTTTCAGGATAGTTTACATGGTATCCAAGCGGAAAAGATAGATGCTAATTTGTGGAAAGCAGGTTTCCGAGTCAAATAAGGAGATTAGATGTCGGATTTTAGGGCGATGTTTGCAGGTTTCCCAAATTTCAATATATCTGAAGGTTTCTTTCCCAATATAGGGTTACAGGATGGACTCAATTGGGCGGAGGAATTTATACAGAATGTTGTGATTCCGCGATTACCAGAAGCGGTCGCTGCACACTTCCCTGTAGAGTTAGGCACAGTTCTCATAATGTTTGCATGTGCGGGTATTTTCGTTGCGGTCGTTCCACTACTCCCTTTGGTATTAGTGCTTGCAGAACGCAAAGTCTCCGCCCGTTTCCAGAACCGAACAGGTCCCATGCGAGTTGGACCGTGGGGGACACTTCAAACGTTAGCCGACGGTGTCAAACTCATCTTCAAAGAGGATTATATCCCGCCACAAGGTGATAAATTTCTTTTCCTCCTTGCCCCCTACATCATTTTTGCCTGTTCTTTTGCTGTCTTTGCGGGAATACCCTTTGGTCAAAACATCTTGGTGAGCGACTTTAATATTGGTATTTTCTATATCATGGCGATCTCCTCTGTGATTGTCATGGGCGTGATTATGGCAGGCTGGTCCTCAAATAGCAAATGGTCGCTGTTGGGTTCTTTGCGCTCCGCCGCCCAGATTGTCAGTTATGAAATTCCACTCGGTCTCTCCATCCTAACGGTTGTCATGCTTGTGGAAAGTTTGAGCATGCCCGAGATTGTATCAAGTCAATCCAATGGCATTTTCAGTTGGCTTATTTTCCGAACCCCCTTTACCTTTATTGCATTCTTTATCTTCTTTATCTCTTCGATTGCTGAGGTAAACCGGACCCCCTTTGATTTGCCCGAAGCCGAATCCGAAATTGTTGCTGGTTTCCATACCGAGTATAGCGGGATGCGCTTCGCGCTTTTCTTTATTGCTGAATACGCGAACATGTTCGCTGTGAGTGCAATCGCCGTGACACTCTTCCTCGGTGGTTGGGAGGGTGTCTTACCAGGCTACGATATTCTCGGTGGATTCCCCGGTTTCGTTATCAAAACGCTCGCACTCGTCTTTTTGATGATGTGGTTGAGATGGACGTTGCCGCGCCTACGGGTAGATCAGTTGATGAATCTGTGCTGGAAGTACTTCATCCCGATTGCCTTCTTTAACATCTTAGGGACCGGCATTTGGGGACTCATCTTTCCAGAGGATACTTTAGTTAGCATTATCATCAGTTGTGCGATTATCTATATCGGGCTTATCTGTGCTTACACGATTGCTGGACGGACACTCGCGCAAAAGCCGGAACCACAACCGAGTTAGGGTTTTTAATTGATGAACAACTAAGAGTCGTTTTTTTCATATAGAAAAGCACGTAGCCCGTAACGTAGTGGAGGGCGGATCTACGCGGAAGAATATCAATACCTAAACCGACCTCACCGAACCGCAAGGAAAATTAAAAGATGGACAAATACATACGAAACATCTACAGAGGCGTTTATACCGTTCTCGTGGGAATGCGGGTGACAATCAGGCAGTTCTTTGAACCGAATGTCACACATCAATATCCCTACGAACACGACTATGAAAAGAAACGGAACGTCCGAGAGATTCCGAAGGGGTATCGCGGGCAGCTCTATAACCGCACTGAGGACTGTATCGGATGTAAAAAGTGCGAAATGATCTGTCCGGTCGATTGTATCATTATTGATGCCACTAAACTCCCGAAAGGTGAACAACTTTGGGATAGTATGAACGTGATTCACCTCAAAGATGGACGCGAAATTATCGGTATCATTGAGGGTGATGACAAAAAGGTGAAATCAGCAGACTCAATAACCGTCACAAATATCACTTCTCGGCAAGGTTCCCAGGAAGTCATAGATCGCCTTGAACCATCAGGGGATGAGAGCCGAATGCAAACCTTTTCGGGTGACGAAATATCGCGAATTGTTACGCGAAACCCTGTCGTTTTTTACCTGGACAAGTTCGATATCGACATGTCCCTCTGCATGTATTGTGGACTTTGCACCGAAGTCTGTCCGACAGAGTGCCTTACGATGAAGGATACCCTTGAAGGCATCGAGTACTCCAAATTCGACCGCTCAGATCTCATCTTCAATTTCGACAAGCAGGAGATGTACGAGAAATAGTTATTAGTCTTCAGTTACCAGTTGTCGGTTAAATAAAGATTTTGATTAACCAAAGCAATATCTAACCAATAACGGAAATGCGGAGCAAAACTGAATCATTAAAGAATGGAATTTACACTTAAAACGTTTATTTTTTACGGGTTTGCATTCTTGACGATTGCCTCGGCATTCGTTGTTGTCACGGTGCGAAACATCGTCCACGCGGCGTTTTCACTCATGGTGACGCTCTTCGGAGTTGCCGGGCTTTACGTCTTTTTGCAGGCTGACTTCCTCGCCGCAACACAAGTGATCGTCTATGTCGGTGGCATACTTGTTCTCATCCTATTCGGTGTTATGATGACAAGCGGACGCTTGGAGATGCGCATTCATATTGAGCGTGGGCAGCTCCTCCTCGGAGGTGTTATTGCTGTGGCACTCCTCATGTTGCTCCTGACCGTTATCGCGAACACACCGGCATGGAAAAATCTCACCGATGATGGTACCGAACTACCACCGACGACCGAGCGTATTGGTGAACTGATTCTGAACGGCCCGTTTCTCCTCCCGTTTGAGGTGGTTTCCGTGTTACTTTTAGTGGCGTTAATCGGTGCCGCCCTGATTTCCCGGAAGGAGGTTAGGGAGTAAAATGACCTTACAACACTATCTTGTCATTAGTGCAATTCTGTTCACACTTGGCATCTTCGCTGTCTTAACTCGGCGGAACGCCATCAGTATTTTGATGGGCATTGAACTTATTCTTAATTCATGTAATCTGAACTTTGCGGCGTTTTCACGTTTTATGACACCACCGGAGGACATCAGCGGACAGGTTATTGCAATTTTCGGGATTGTGCTCGCTGCAGCGGAGGCTGCTGTCTTTTTAGCGATTATCCTCGCTATCTACCGAGAATTCGGTAGCATACGTCCGAACGAAGTGGATACCTTGAAAGGTTGAAATAGTTGTCAGTATTCAGTTATCAGTCTTCAGCCTAGAAACTTGTGATTCATCAAGATCTTTTTGTAATCTCTCCACTTCATTTGAGTAACGACGGTTACAAAAGGTTGTTAGTGCATCAGAAACATCTTAACTGACAACTGATAACTGATAACTGATAACTACTAAAAAAATATGGTTGTTCCTTTAATAAGTATCATCTTACTTTGCCCCCTTGCTGCCTTTGCTATCTTTGGGCTTTTGGGCTTGGCGAAACGGAGTTTTCCTCGACAGGATTATCTGTCAACAGCGGCAATGCTGGTCGGGTTTGCTTGTTCGCTTTTGCTCTTGCGGGAAGTCGTACCCAACCCGGAAGCGCATACTGTTAAGTGGATTTCGCTCGGCAGTCTTACGTTCCCTATGGGCTTTTACTTGGATAGCGTTACCGTAATCATGCTGATTGTCGTCACACTCGTCAGTAGTCTCGTCCATATCTTCTCTATGGGGTACATGCACGGTGATCCGAGGTACCCGAGGTTCTTTGCCTACCTATCGCTTTTCTCCTTTTCGATGCTCTTTCTGGTTGTCTCGGATAACCTGCTCGGCATCTATATAGGTTGGGAACTTGTTGGGCTTTGCTCCTATCTCCTCATCGGTTTTTGGTTTGAAAAAGACTCCGCTGCGAATGCTTGTAAGAAGGCATTTCTGACAACGCGTGTCGGTGATGTCGGCATGTTCATCGGTATGATGATGCTCTTCACCAAATTTAAGACGCTTTCGCTCTATGGAGAAGGTGGTATTTTTGCCCTCGCTACGAGTTTAAACACCGGCGATATGGTATGGCTTTCTATTGCGGGTGTCCTCATCTTTTGTGGTGCCGTAGGTAAATCGGCGCAGGTGCCCTTGCATACATGGCTGCCCGATGCGATGGAGGGTCCCACACCTGTCAGTGCTTTGATTCACGCTGCTACGATGGTTGCTGCTGGCGTTTATCTCACCGCTCGGATGTTCCCAATTCTGACAGAAACCTCGTCTCTCGTCATCGCATATATCGGTGGTATCACCGCGATCGTCGCTGCAACGATTGCCATCGTTCGTTTCGATATTAAACGGGTTTTAGCATACTCTACGGTGAGCCAACTTGGGTATATGATGCTTGGAATCGGGGTTGGCAGTTATGTCGCAGGACTCTTTCACCTTACAACTCACGCTTTCTTCAAGGCGTTGCTGTTCCTCGGTTCAGGAAGCGTCATTCACGCCTTCCACGCCATGCATGCCCACGCACATGGTGATGAACACGACCACGCAGATAAAGACCACAATGGACACGACCATGCACACGGTGACAAGGACTCACACGAACATGAGCATGAACACGGCGATCACGATTTAGTACATGCCCACGGTTCGGAGATCCCGCCAGACCAAGATATGCGGAACATGGGTGGACTCCGCCACAAGATGCCGATTACTTTTGTCACAATGCTCATTGCGACGTTGTCTATTTCTGGGGTGCCTTTCGTCTTCTCCGGTTTCTGGAGTAAGGACGCTATTTTAGGTGGTGTGCTGGAGCGCGCAATGGAATGGAACTCTGTACATCACTATCTCCTGTTCGGAATCGCGCTCCTTGCGGCTGGAATCACAGCGTTCTATATGTTCCGACTCATCTTCATGACGTTTTTTGGTGAACCGCGCAATCAAGAAATGCACAATATGGCACATGAGTCGCCACTGTCAATGACCGTGCCACTCCTTATTTTGGCTGTTTTGAGTTTCCCTGTCGTTAATAAACTCTGGTTTAACAAAGACTATGTCAAACCGCCAGAACAACCGCATCTCCATGCACCACAACACGCTTATGTCTCGCCGGACAGCAAAACAGACAAAGCAGGATTCGCGCTCTCACTTTTTGGTGTTTCTGAAGCGGTTGCAGCTGAGGAAACTGGACACGACACACACGCAGATGGCGAACATCATGGACACAGCCCTGCACATAATATTGCAATGGTGCTGTCGATCTGCGTCGCTGGGTTAGGCATCCTCTTCTCATGGCTGTTCTATCATAGGCGAACCTTGTCTGCGGAGTCGGTGGCGAACTCGTTCCGCCCGCTCTATAACCTGTTCTGGCACAAATACTACTTTGACGAGTTTTACGACGGTGTGCTGGTTGCGGTGACGGTGTGGAAAGCACGGCTTTTTGCCCAATTCGATGGGAGTGTCGTTGATGGCATCGTTAATGGTGTCGGGGTTGTAACACGAGATATCCTCGCTGCCTTCACTGGTGCTTTTGACAACCGTGTCGTTGACGGTATCGTCAACCGCGTTGCTCAGGTTACATGGGCAGTCGGTGGAAGAATCCGTCGCATTCAGACCGGGGCGATCCAAACATACCTTTTCGTTGTGCTGGCTGGAATTGTATTGCTAATTTTAATTTTTCGGGCGTTGTAGCTGCCCTTTTGATGGGAGAAGGAGGATTCCCACGAGATGTTATTGTCGCTAATGATTTTTGTCCCGCTGCTCGGGATGGTTGTTGTTTTGCTTCTACCGCGTGAGTCGGAGGAACTGGTTAAGCGCGTGACGCTCCTTTTTACGCTCATTCCGCTCGTACTCGCAGTCGCTTTATTTATCTCCTACAACCGCTCAACTGCAGGAACGCAGTACGTCGTCAGTATTCCTTGGATTCAGGCTTTTAATATCCAATATCATATTGGCATTGATGGGCTTAGCGTGACGCTTTTACTCCTCACTGCACTTTTAGGTCCCATCTGTGTTATTGCCTCTTGGCGCAACATTGAAAAAGGAATCAAGGCGTATATGGCGTTGTTTCTGTTACTTGAGACAGGGATGCTTGGGTTCTTTGCTGCTTTAGATCTGTTCCTCTTCTATGTTTTCTTTGAGTTGACCCTCCTGCCGATGTATTTCCTTATCGGTGTGTGGGGTGGACCGCGTCGGGAATACGCTGCGATTAAGTTCTTTCTCTATACACTCTTCGGCAGCGTGCTAATGCTGGTCGCTATGATAGCCGTCTATCTCAACAGCGGCGAACCGGGTCTTCGCACGTTTGATATTCCAACACTCATTACGTTAGCATCTACGGAGGGACACGCCCTCAATAACCTCAACTTCCAGATTTGGGTCTTCCTCGGGTTTTTCATCGGATTTGCCGTTAAGGTACCAATCTTTCCCTTCCACACATGGCTCCCCGATGCGCACGTTGAAGCCCCTACAGCCATCAGCGTCATCCTTGCAGGTATCCTCCTAAAGATGGGAACTTACGGGCTGGTTCGGGTAAACATGGCGATGTTCCCACAAGGCTTGGACCATTTTACGAATGGGATAGGTTTTTGGGGCAATAGTCTTGCACTTCTTGGGTTCATTAATATTGTCTACGGTTCCTTCTGCGCGTTGGCACAAACCGACTTTAAGAAGTTGGTAGCATATTCCAGTATTGGACACATGGGTTTCGTCATCTTGGGACTTGCCGCGCGAAATTCGGAGGGCATCACTGGGGCAATTCTCCAGATGTTTAACCACGGTGTTATCAGTGCGATGCTTTTTTTGCTTGTCGGTGTTCTCTACGATAGGGCGCACCACCGTGAGATTAACGGCTTCGGTGGATTAGGGAGCAAAATGCCAGTCTATACAGGTATTACGACCCTTGCGTTCATGGCATCTTTAGGACTGCCCGGCTTGAGCGGATTTGTCGGGGAAGCACTCTCCTTGCTTGGTGCATACGATAAATTCAAACTGTTGACGATCTTGTCCACAATAGGTATTGTTGTCGGTGCTGCATATTTCCTCTGGACGCTCCAAAGGGTTTTCTTAGGGAATCTCAATCCCAAATACGAGGCACTCCCAGAAATCAATGGACGCGAAATCCTGACTTTGGTGCCACTCGGCATCTTAACCATCGTACTCGGTGTCTGGCCCAACTTTGCTATTGATATGTTCAGAGAATCGGTCACCAATCTCATAGATGTCCTGAACGCGATATAGGAGGTTTATGGAAAATATGCAACCCTTAAGCAACATTGAAAGCCTCCTCTATTTCAGCCCAGAAATTTTACTGGTAATTTTTGCCACTGCTGTTATTCTCCTGGATCTTGTTGTGAAGGATAGTGAGAGTGTCGCAGTCGCATACCTATCTCTTGTTGGTCTGATATGTGTATTTGCTGCTGTCCTTATCACACACTTTTCCTTGAGAAATCCTGTTTCCCTCTTTTTGGGAATGATCCGACTTGATGAATTTTCCACTTTTTTCAAGATTCTACTCCTGCTTGCAACTGCTGCGACAGTTCTTTTTTCCCTCCGTTCTGAGGAACTTGACGCACGGTTAAAAGGCGAATACTACGCGCTTCTGTTAGCCATCACGCTCGGAATGTTCCTGATGGCATCGTCAACCAATTTGTTGATGATATTTATCTCGTTGGAGACGGTAAGCCTGACCTCCTATATCCTCGCTGGCTTCTTGACACACAGTCCGCGTTCAAGTGAAGCTGCCTTCAAATATATCACGTATGGCGCTGTTGCCTCTGGAACGATGCTCTTCGGGTTATCCTTCCTATTCGGGATGGCTGGCTCCGGCGACCTCGGTCAAATTAGTATGCGACTCACAGAACTCCTTGCCTCTGGAGAGGTTGCCCCACTTGCGGTCCTGATTGCGATAACTTTCGTTCTTGCGGGGGTAGGTTACAAGATCGCCTCAGTGCCATTTCACATGTGGTCCCCTGACGTTTACGAAGGCGCACCAATTCCGATAACTGCCTTCTTATCCGTCGCATCAAAATCCGCAGGGTTTGCCCTATTCATTCGATTTTTCTATGCCGGATTCGGCAATACCGAATTGATGCAAGCGGTTGACTGGCCCTTTATGTTGGCGATAGTTTCCGCATTGACAATGACAGTAGGAAATCTTGCGGCACTCCCTCAGCAGAATGTCAAACGTTTGTTGGCGTATTCAAGCATTGCCCATGGTGGATACCTGTTGATGGGTGGTGTCTTGCTTACCTCTGAAGGTATCGGTGCGATCCTTTTCTACCTTGTTGTCTACCTCTTCATGAATTTGGGGGCATTTTATGTCGTTGTCCTCATCGCGAATGAGGTCGGTAGTGAGATGGTTGAAGGTTACCGCGGGCTCTCCTCACGCGCCCCCTTAGTCGCTTGGGCAATGGTTATTTTCCTCGTTTCTCTGGCTGGAATTCCGCCGTTTGCAGGTTTCTTTGGGAAATGGCTCCTCTTCGCCGCTGTCATTGAGCAAGGATACTACTGGCTCGCTTTTGTCGGTTTACTGAACAGCGTCGTCTCGCTCTACTACTACGCTCGTATTGTCAAAGCGATGTTTTTTGAAGATGCTGACGAAGAAACTACGGACTTCTCCTTTTCTACGGGCACCTTTGCCCTCCTGAGCGTCTTTGTGATCCCAACGATCTTCATTGGGTTCCTGAATATCTTCTATACATTTTCCAATATCTCAGTCTCGGTCATGCCGATGCAGTAGGTTACTGAAAAAATTGACAAACGCGATTCATTTAAGGTATACTTAAAATGTAGGATACGTGCCAACTTTTAGCGTGCAAGTTGAGTGAGTAGAACAACTGAAGGTTTGAAACGATGAGTTATAGCAACTTCACCTTGGAATCAGTGGTAACAAAGTTTGAATTGGAGAAGACTGAATCCATAGGCATCTTTTCTGAAATAGAACCAATCACGCCAAGTGATTATCTCACAACAGGGTTAGCGAAAAAAGTTCCCTTGGCGGCCGCGATAGGGACTGAAAAGGCACGCTCCGAACTCATTGTTGCAGATGTCCTCGTAGAACTCTGCGAAAAGTTCGATTATCGAATCAGTTTTTTTTCAGGAATCGACTTTAACGTCGATTCTGAAAACGATTTAACAGGTGTTTGTGATTTTTTAGTCAGTCTGTCCCCAGGGAAACTGTTTTTAGAAGCCCCCTTTATCATTCTCGTCGAAACGAAAAAAGACGACCCCAAATTCGGACTGGGACAGTGCACCGCCGAGATGATCGCCGCACAACGTTTCAATCAGGAAAAAGGGAACGACATCCCGTGTGTATATGGGGCCACAACAACTGGAACGGAATGGCAATTCCTCAAATTGACAGAAAACAATCTGCAGATCGACATCGACATCTATCCGATTCGGCAGAGCGATAGAATCCTCGGTATCCTTGCGAGCATGGTAAGTCAAAAAGCATAAAAATAGAACAGGTCTTTAATAAACACGTATCAATGCCCGGTCGTCTAATGGTAGGACGCGTGGCTCTGGACCACGTAGTGAAGGTTCGAGTCCTTCCCGGGCAGTTCTCTCTATTCTCTGTCAATGTGCCGCTATCGTCTAGGGGTTAGGACGGGTGGTTCTCAGCCACCAAACCGGGGTTCGAATCCCCGTAGCGGTATCCATTTACTCGTAACGGCGGGCGTACAACACCCGCCTATTGTTTTAAGCGCGTGACCACTAATTCCATACATTGGAGAAAATACGAATGCACGATACCCCCAAGCACACCAACCGCCTTGTCCATGAAACAAGCCCTTATCTGCTCCAGCACGCGCACAACCCTGTTGACTGGTATCCGTGGGGTGAAGAAGCATTGGAACGCGCAAAGCGTGAGCAGAAACCGATCCTTCTCAGTATCGGCTACTCCGCATGTCACTGGTGCCATGTCATGGAACGCGAATCCTTTGAGAACGAGGAAATCGCCTCGGTCATGAACGAACTTTTTATCAACATCAAGGTCGATAGAGAAGAGCGTCCCGATTTAGACGAAATCTACATGAACGCCGTCCAAGTTATGACGCGTCAAGGCGGATGGCCCATGACCGTTTTCCTCACACCGGACCTCAAACCCTTCTACGGGGGAACCTATTATCCACCCACCGATAGGTACGGTAGACCCGGATTCCCGAAGGTGATGGAGGCTGTAGCCGAAGCGTTCAAGGATAAGCATACACAGGTTTTAGAACAAGCGGATCAATTGACGGCGCAGCTCAACCAGATAAACAATGTTGTCTATCCGCACGAGGATGAACTCACCGAACAACTCATGCAGAATGCTTTCCAGGACTACCGCTCCCAATTCGATTCGCACCATGGCGGATTCGGCAATGTCCCCAAATTTCCACCCAGCATGGGATTGCCCTTCTTGCTTCGCTATTGGCACCACAGTGGCAACGCCAATGCTCTGGAGATGGTCGAACTCACATTGGAGAAGATGGCACGCGGTGGTATGTATGACCAACTCGGTGGTGGTTTCCACCGATACTCCACCGACGCACACTGGCTTGTCCCACACTTTGAGAAGATGCTTTACGACAACGCCCAACTCGTCGTTGCCTATTTTGAGGCGTACCAAGCCACGCAGAAGCCGTTCTATCGGGATATAGCTACCGAGACGCTCGATTACGTTCTGCGCGAGATGTACGATGCAGAAAACGGCGGTTTCTATTCCACACAGGATGCGGACAGTGAAGGTGTAGAGGGCAAGTTTTTTGTTTGGGAACCGAACGATGTCGAAGACATCATCGGTGAAGAAAATGCCGAAATCTTCTGTGAGTATTACGATATCACACCACACGGCAACTTTGAGGGTGAAAACATCCTCCACGTCCAAACACCCTCTGACATCTTTGCCAGAAAACTACGGATGGAACTTGAAGACCTGGAGGCACTCCTCGCGGACGGAAAGCAGAAACTCTTTGAGGAGAGAGAGAAGCGGATTAAACCCGGACTCGACGATAAAATTCTGACCAGTTGGAACGGTATCATGATACGTGGTATGGCGATGGGATACCAATTAACAGCGAAACCTGCATACCTTGAGGCGTGTGAAAAATCCGCCGAATTCGTCTTGACGACACTATCCCAAGACAATGGTCTGCTCCTCCGCACTTACCGTTCGGGCAAAAGCCACCTTAACGCCTATCTTGAGGATTATTCCTACTTCATCGCTGGACTCATCGCACTCTACGAAGCCAGTTTTGAACCGCGATGGCTCACCGAAGCGGAACGTCTCGCACATATCATGATTGATCAGTTCGGAGATGAGGCAGGCGACGGCTTCTTCTTCACCGGTAAAGCGCACGAAACGCTTATTGTCCAATCCAAATCCGCTTACGACGGTGCCACGCCTTCCGGTGCGTCTATGGCGATTCACAGCTTGTTGCGACTTGCCAAACACCTTGATAACCCCCAATTCCACGACAAAGCCGTTGAAACCTTGAAGCTCTACTTCCGTCAGATGGAGGGGATGCCTTCAGGGTCGGGACAGCTGCTCTGCGAACTGGCATTTCTGCTATCGACTCCGAAGGAAATCGCCATCGTTGGTGAAAAGGGCGACGCGAAGACAGCGGCGATGTTAGCAGCGTTGCACGGCACCTATCAGCCCAATAAAATCGTTGCTTTGAGCGAATCCGCTGATGGACAGATGTTACCACTGCTCGCTGGCAAAACCCAAATTGACGATACCGCAACAGCTTACGTCTGCGAGAATTACGTCTGCCAAGCCCCCACAACGGATGTTGAGGCGTTCTTAGAGCTTCTTCAATAATGCGTTATTCGCTTCTGCAAACACATCGCTGGCGAGGTTTCCCAACCTCGCCTCTTTTTAACACCGATGGCAATATCACCTTCGCGCTTGAATTTTTGTTTTACAATATCAATTATTGTAAAACCTGTCCTGTAGAGAAACGGCAATGACGAAAACATGAAAAACAAAACAATGACACACACAAACGAAGCAACAATTGATCTCGACTGGCATCCACTCTCTGATGACGAAATCCGTCACTTTGACGATCAAGGCTATCTCATCGTCCGGAATGTGTTGGACTCGGACACCATTAATGAACTGATTGAGGTAAGCGATCAGTTGATGGCGAGTGACCGACGTGAGAACCGCCAACACAGTTCTAACAGCTTATACGACAGTTTCCGAAATTGTATCTCCATTGACGATGCCTTCATTCCGCTGCTCACACAGAAGACTATCCTTCCAGTTGTCGTGCAGCTACTCGGCGCGGACTTGCAACTGATGACCTCACACCTGATATACAAACACCCCGATCCACCGGAAACACCAAATACCGCTCGCCTACCCGGTTGGCATCGCGACTATGCCATCGCAACAAAAACACACGGCAACAAGTTACCACGCATTTTGCTAAAATGTGCTTACTACTTCACCGATCTGAGTGAACCCAATTCAGGTGCAACGCTTGTTGCACCCGGTAGCAATCACCTACTCGAACGAATTGCCATTCCAGAAGGGCAAGTGGATCCAGAAGGCGCGCTTGAACCGAGTTTACAACCCGGTGATTGTTTGCTGTTTGAAAACCGTATTTTTCATGCGGGGGCTGCGAACTTAACTAAACAGACCCGTAAGGCTGTGATGTTCGGTTACGGTTACCGTTGGGTGATGCCGATGGACTATCGGACGCAGGAACAGAGCTTGTTGGATAAACTGTCGCCACTTGAGCAGTACCTGGTTGGTGAACCCTTCAAGAAAACGAAAGAGTATCATCCGGGTGGCGGTGAAAACCCGCTCGCCCCGTGGTGTGAGCAGCACGGCGCGCCAGCGGTGCGACCCGTTCATTAGCCTGCCTACGTCAATGTAACAACATCCTTTTTAACGATCTCTTTTGTATGATAATGGTCTGCACGAGAAATCAGTTCCAAAGTTTCAGGTGAAAGCCGTCCCCTAACCTCTTCAGACACGCGACTCTCGCCACGGTGTTGCGGTCTGTAGCGTAAGGTCAGGACGCAACGGTATCGGTCCTTCGGTTTCCAAGGCAGCGCACCGTGTGTCAAAAGTTCAGAGATAATCACGAAATCCCCTGCCTTCGGTGTGATGTTCACCACCCCTTCTGGAATATCATCGGCATCTTCAATCTTTCCATTGCTATAGAGGTGTTCAGGACGATCGAAAACGGTCTTGTGTGTACCCGGAACGACAAGCAATCCACCATCACCGGGATGTACGTCGTATAGGTACGGAAAAACAACAAAATCATCGCAAAAGATTTGCCCGTGTCGGACTTCATAGCGGTTGCAGTGCCATCCAAAATCTTCTCTTGCGCAATGCAAGCGGAGTCCTTCTGCCGACTCCGACACACCCGTCCGATCCGCAATCATCGTTCCGCGAAACAGTTGCGGTCGGTTATTCGTCAACTCCTTGATGATCGGCCACGTCGATCGATGCAGTGTGAGTGCCTCTAAGGGCTTCGCATAGGCAAAGCCGTTTGGAAGATTTTTATTGCTGGAGTCAAATCCTGGAGGGAGTTCTTCGGTAGGTGTATTGATGTATTCATTTGCGGCTTCTTGCGCCGCTTTCAGTTCTTCGTCAGTTAGAGCATTCTTTAGGTGGAGGTATCCAGTTACATCAAACAGATACCGTTGTTCGGGGGTCATCATAGTATTTTGCTCCTTGTTATACAAATCCTATAATCAGCGCGTAGGTTGGGTTGAACGTCAAGTGAAACCCCACAATCGCAATTAAGGCGATGCTTCCCACACGGGCCAATCATCCTCCTGTAGCTGCTTGAATAATTTATCAAACGTTTCACTACCGTCATCCTCCCATTCATCAAGACGCACACCGGGGGCGTAAGATTCATCCACACCCTGTTTCATGAGCCATTCAGCCTGCTGTAGGTTTCGGTAATAATGTTTTACGCCACCCGGTAAGGTGACAACGGAGATATGTCTATCCCATTGTGGTTCAGGCGTTTGGGAATACCGTTTCACAGCATCTTCATCTAACACAACCCCTAAACCATCGCCTTCTGGCACCTGCATAAACCCGCGCTGAACTTTGTGGGATGTGAGAATCAAGTCGTCTTCGTAGGCGTGACTGGCAGTAACACCGGGCAGTGTGGCTGTCGGCATCACGGCTCCGAGATGACACGCGAACGCTGCCGTGATACCGGTGCCGACATACTGTAGCAGAATCGGTGTGTTCGCTGCGGCAAAAGCCCATCCCGATGCCAATGCACTCTTGACGCTTTCGTGGCTACACAGCGCGCCATCGAAGTCACCCGCCCGCAGTCCAATCCATGGGCCCGAAGGTTGACGCGATGCGCCTTCGCGGATAACGCCGACCCCGTGTAGATAAAACGGAATCCGAATTTCTTGATGCAACCGCCGCCACCCCTCTACATCATAAGCGAAGATCGGTTCTTCGAGACCTTTAACGACAGGAATCTTCTCCAATTCGCGTAGGATAGGCAGTGCTTTCTCAACGTTGATTAAGGAACCGTTGAAGTCGAACTCCACCCGGAAGTCTGGAGGCGCGACCTCCTGAATTGCGTTTGACTGCTCAACGACATCGTAAAAAGCGCGTGCCTTACACTTGAGACCACGGTAGCCACGCTCAGCGGCGATCTGGACCTCAGCAGCAGTGTCTTCAGGAGACATGCACGGCATCCACCATCCCATTGCAACCCACTGTCGAACCTGTTGTCCCATCAGTTTCCACGCTGGCAAACCGAGATGTTTCCCCATCAGGTCGTAGCACGCCATGTCAAGGTTAAAACGCCCTTCACCCATAACATGGTCGAATGGGTTTGTACCGAGATAGGTATCCAACACGTCCTGATCAAGCGGTGGTCCTGGATTTTCTCCGAGACCGATGAGACCAGTATCGGTATGGAATTTATAGACCGTGACCAACTCGGTCATAGCGAAGTGGTGGTATCTTTTACGAATCCGCTCCTCATAAGGCACACGTAACGGAATTGCTTCAATCTCGGTAATTTTCATCTACTCCATCCTCACGGTACCAACTGTACCTTAATCGAATCCGATCCTTTCTGAACCATCTCAAATCCAGTAAGATAGTCCTCCAAAGGCAATTGATGCGTCACAATATGCTCGACCTCGATTAAACCGCTACGGATATAGTCAATCGCCAGTGGATATGCATAGGGTCCTAAATGCGAGCCATGGATATTCAATTCTTTCGTATCACCGATGATTGTCCAGTCCACAGTGACAGGTTCCCGCATGACGCTGAATTCGACGAAGGTGCCTGCCTTCCGAATCATGTGCAACCCCTGTTCAACCGCCTTCGGATGTCCCGTCGCTTCAATATAGACATCACACCCGTAGCCTTCCGTGAGGTCTAACACCTCTTGGACAGCGTCCGTTTCCGATGGGTTGATCCCGATATCAGCACCCAACTTCTTGGCAACCTCTAACCTGTTCGGCATCAGGTCAATAGCAATGAGTATACCGGGATTTTTCAACTTCGCAGCACCGATCATGCCGAGCCCGAGTGTGCCTGCGCCTGCAACCACGACAACATCACCGAATTCTATATTTCCTCGTTGGACAGCGTGAATTGAGCAAGCGAGCGGTTCAATCACCGCTGCATTCGCTACTGGAATATCGGAAGGGACCTTGTAGACAAGCGAGCGTGCCGGAAACTTCATATAGTCCGCCATACCGCCGTTGACAACCGGTTGAAATCCGTAGATGTTATGGACCTGACAGAGCCAATACTTCCCCGTGCGACAATACCGACACTCCCAACACGGCACGATCTGCTCCGCAATAGCGCGATCCCCGATTTCGAGCTTGTATTTTTCGCCTGCTCCCGGACCGAGTTCTACGACTTCACCGATGAATTCGTGTCCAGCGATAACGGGTGCTTCCACATACGGTTGACGGTGTTCGTCACCCCAGAAAAGTGGCGCGCCTGTATAACACTTGATGTCGCTCGCGCAAACACCGCACGCGTTCACCTTAATAACAACTTCCCCGGGACCTGCCTCCGGTATTGGAACCTCTTCAAGACGGTAGTCCCACGGTTCGCGACACATAATCGCACGCATCGTTTCTGACATTCAAAATCTCCTTACGGAATGCACAGTAGCATCGTAGGTTGGGTTGAACGGATGCCATCAAGACGGTGAAAAATGATAAAAAACGAAGTACTTCCCGTACATGTCACATGAAATAGAAACCGAGTGAAACCCAACGTTTTGTTTTGAAGTTGAATTTCACTGCGTTCTTGAGTGTATACAACAATATGTCGGATTTTTGGGTATTTGGAACATCCACATCTGTCTTCTCAATCTGTTCAATCTGCGGAAAACATTTACAGAAACTGACGGCTGATGGCTGACTGCCAACGGCTATTAAACGCGGTGTAAGATGTGATAGGCAGCAATACCGAGCGAGACGTGGACGTTTAGTGATACTCCGGTTCCATACATCGGAAGAAAGATTACCATATCACAGGCAGCCAGCGTCCGTTTCGTTACCCCGTGGTCCTCATGTCCCACGATAAGGCAGATTTTATCGGGGTAGTCTACTTCATCGTAGCGAATTGACTGTGCGGTGACTTCTAAAGCACAACTCGTGTAGCCATCAGATTTGAGCGATACGATGGCATCCGCTGCTTGTTCCGTATACCGCCATTTTACGCGCCGATGCTTGCCCCGTGCCACTTTGCGCACCAATGGATGTGGCGGTTGCGCACTGATCCCCGTCAGAATCAACTCTTTCACGCGGCACGCGTCCGCTATCCGAAATGCCGAACCGACATTGACGGGGTCTTGCACATCTTGTAGGATAAAAACCAGTTCTCTTTCTGGCGGTTCCGTCTGCTTCAGAAAATCTTTGAGCGGTTTGCCGCGTAGTTGTTTCATATCTGATGGAAACGTCGGAGTAACAAACCCCTCCTACAAGAGATGGATTATGCTGCCTTATGTTGTATCAAACGGCGCCTTGCGCTGGTACGTGCAAGTTCGACATCCAATGTGATATGGCGGTAATCACTAATACCGAGATTGATCGCATGTGCCGTTTCGAGGTTGAAACCCCACTCAATCCATTCCGGCATATCTGCCTCTGGAATATCACCTGCGACGATGACCTTCATGATACTGATACCCTTACCGAGCGAATACGCGCGTTCAATGTATTCGAGGTGTCTGTCAAAGGGACCGCCCTCTAACATTTTGCCTTCTTTGTTCGCTGTCGTCAGGATGACTTCAAGTTCTGGATGGTCAATCACCGCATCCATCACGGGACCTGTGTAGATATGTGTAGAACAACCGATAACTCGGATTTTGCCAGCCGCTTTTGCTTCTCGAAAAGCGTCCAAGGCACCCTCTCGCGACACCAGATCTTCGGGTGAAGAGATGCCGTGCAGCAATAAGACATCTATGTAATCCGTTTGCATCTCCTTGAGTGAACGCGTAATACTTGCAGATGCACCTTCGTAGTCTTTCGCACCCGTTTTCGTTTGAATGACAACCTCGTGCCGATAAATATGACGCACTGCTTCTCCGAGGTGCGGTTGACTTCCGTAACCTTCAGCAGTATCCCAGAATGTAATCCCTTCGTCAAGAGCCTTCAACATCAGTTTGCCACCGGCTTCGTAACTATCGCAGGTGTTATTGAGATGCCCCGCACCGAAGCAGAGCCTTGAGATTTCTAAACCCGTTTTTCCGTATGCTAAATATTCCATTGTGTCCTCCAGCTGCTGTCTTACTCAGCAGATCCCTCGGCGTAACTTGCACTAAAAAAGTGTGATAATGATTCGATAAACTGATTTAGATGTTCTTTAATGTAGTGTAATCGAATTTTGCCCAAAAATGCAACTCTTTTTTTCTTGGAAACAAACCGATTTTCAGGTATCATAAGGGCAAACACACAATTCGTTAATATTCTTTTTCAACAAGACTATACTAAAACATGAAATTCAGTGGACGGACACTTTTCAACAATACCCCTGTCGAAATTACCGTTGTTGACGCACGCGTTCAGGAAATTCGTGAAGTCCCGTCAGCCAACAGCACGACGTGGGTTGCACCTGCACTAATCGACATTCAGGTGAACGGTTTCGCTGGATTCGATCTCAATGTCGCTACTGTTACATCGGAAGATGTATGTGCGATGGTACGCGCACTATGGCAGGTGGGCACCGGATTCTTATGTCCGACGGTCGTGACGGGTTCTTTTGATGGCGTTTGCAATTCTCTTCGTGCTGTCGTAGAAGCGTGTGAAATGGATTCGCTTGTTGCGCACTCGGTGCTCGGCATTCACCTTGAAGGACCCTATATCTCCGCTGAGGATGGACCGCGAGGCGCACATCCATTAGAACATGTTCGGGAACCGGATTGGGACGAATTTCAGCGGTGGCAGGACATCGCCGATGGCGATATCTCCATCGTAACCCTTGCCCCTGAAAAAGAAGGTGCCATCCCCTTTATCAAAAAACTGGTTGCGAACGGTATTGTGGTCGCATTAGGGCATACCGATGCCGCACCAAGCGATATTCAAGCGGCAATTGACGCTGGGGCGAGACTTTCCACACACCTCGGCAATGGCGCACACGCTCTAATCCGACGGCACCCCAACTACATTTGGGAACAACTCGGTGCTGATGAACTCTGGGCAAGTCTCATCGTTGATGGACATCATCTACCACCCACCGTTGCCAAGTCGATGATGCGCGCTAAGACGCTTGATCGGTGTCTTCTCGTCAGCGATGCGGTCGCTCTGGCGGGAATGAAACCGGGTATCTATGAGTTCGCAGGAAAATCGGTCGAACTGACGGCAGATCGGTGTGTCCGATTGGTTGGAACTGAATATCTCGCGGGTTCTGCCATCGAATTGGCACGTGGCATCGAAAACAGCGTCCGATTTGCAGGTGTTTCCCTTGAAGAAGCGGTTTCACTCGCGACGCTACAACCGATGCACCTCCTTAACGCGCAAGCACACGTAGAAGCCAAGACGAACCTAATTCTCTTTGAGTGGGACGCGACGTACTGCGAAATCAACCTGATAGCGACAATCGTTGGAGACGAATTAGTGTATCATACGGAGGCGCAGCAATGAGATGGATGTGGAATTGTCCCAAGAGTGTTCGTCCGAAAAACGGTTGGTTTGTGGAAAGTCTTTTCGCAATCTGTTTCGTAGTACCACTCGTTGCACAGCAAACCGATCAAGGATCTGAATACTACGCACGCGGGACGCGGGCAATGCAGTTAGGGCTTTACGATGAGGCAGTTAATGCCTTTCAGCAAGTCTTGCAATTAAACCCACAAAACGCCGAAGCGCACTGTGAACTTGGGGCAGTCTATAGATTCAAGGAAAGAACCAACGATTCCATAGACATGTATCTCCGCGCTTTGGAATTACCGGCATCACCTCAAACGCACGGTGTTGCGCATCTCTGTTTGGCGCGGATTTATCATTCACAAGGTAAGTTCGTGGATGCTGAAAAGCACGGACAACACGCCGTTGATCTACTCCCCAAAATTGCTGAACCCTTTTTCCGACTTGCGGATACGTATGTCCAAAGAGGAAAGTTGGCATCGGCACAGCAGGCGTATCAACAAGCACTTGCCCTGGATGTAAATCTTGCGCCGGTCTATCAAGGGTTGGGCAAAATTGCGTTCCTACAGAATAGGTTAGAGGAAGCTGTGCAGCATTATCAGAAGGCTCTGACCCTCGCGCCGTATCATGCTGAGACTTATTACAACCTCGCACTTGTTTATCGGCGTTTGGGACGAAGTTCCGTAGGACGGGTTTCTAACCCCGATGCCTTACAGAACCTCACAGAAGCAAAAAACCTGATGACCTCCTTTCAACGTCTGAAAACCTATAACGAACAGACAAACCGGTATCGCAGACTTTTACTGGAGCAACCAACTGCGCTTGAACCACGTATGAAGTTGGCTGAAACACACTTTGAAATCGGAAATCGTGAGGAAGCGATCCGCACCTATCAAATTGCAACCGCGTTGCATCCCAAGACCCTTCCGCTTTACCACAATCTGGGTGGGCTTTACATGCAGACGGGTCAATTGACGGAAGCAATCGCAGCTTTTCAGCAGGTGCTTCAACTTGACGATACTGACACCGAAGCATATCTTCACCTCGGTTGGCTTCACGCACGTCAGCGCAAATTCACCGATGCACAGACCTACCTCCAAACCGCAATTCAACGGAATAAGAATTTAACGCCTGCCTACTATGGACTTGCAGAGGTCTACGTGCAACAGCACCTTTTTGCCGAGGCGATTGCCGTTTACCAGCAATTGACATCCATCCATCCCGACGACGCAAAGGCGTGGGTACGGCTGGGTGTGCTGCAGCTCAAACAGCAGCAGGTTTCAGATGCGATTTCCGCCTTTACACAAGCGATTGCTGTGGATGAAAACTCGGCGGATGCACATAATAACCTCGCATGGCTTTATGCGACGCAAGGCGAAAAACTGGAACGTGCCGTTGAATTGGCGGAACGCGCAGTCGCGCTGGAGGCAAATGCTGCTCGCTTGGATACTCTCGCCTATGTATATTATCGCCACGGTGCGTATCCGAAAGCCGAACAGACTATCTTACGCGCAATTGACTTGGAACCGAACAATACCGCCTATAAAGAACGTTTGAACGAGATTCGACAGGCGATGGAGGATAGAAAAAAGTGACAATGTCCTATCTCCGTTTCTTTTTCCTAATATGTGTAGTTTTCGGGGCATCTATAGCACATGCTGTCACCTTTGGCGAGGTCGCCGAAGAATCTGGAATCCACTTCACGCACACCGACGGTGAAAGTGGCAAACGCCTCTTCAACGAACAATACGGATCAGGTGGAGGCTTCTTTGATTACGATAACGACGGGTATCTCGACATCTATCTTATCAATGCCCGTTCTCAGGGAGAACAGCCGGACGCGGCACCACCTACGAATGTGCTCTACCATAACAATGGCAAAGGCTCATTTACAGATGTCACCCGTGTTGCAGGCGTTGGAGATACCGGTTACGGGGTCGGCGCGACCACCGGCGATTACGATAACGATGGCGATATAGACCTCTATGTAACAAACTTTGGACCCAATATCCTCTATCGGAACAACGCAGATGGCACCTTTACCGATGTCGCAACATCTGCACAGGTCGCGGATGCGGGGTGGGGAACGAGTTGTGCCTTCGCCGACTTTGACAACGATGGGTTTCTCGAACTCTATATAAGCAATTACGCGAAATACACCATTGATGCCGATAAGCCGTGTCATCGACACGACATCCCTGTCTATTGTGGTCCGAGTTCTTATCCGCCTCAGCCAGATCTGTTTTACTACAACAATGGAGATGGCACCTTTACGGATTTAACCGAACAAAGTGGTTTGTTGAACGCGCCTGCTTCGCACGGTCTCGGTGTTGCTATTGGAGACAGCGATAATGATGGGGACGCTGACATCTACGTCGCCAACGATCAGGATTTTAATTTTCTCTTTCAAAACCGCGGCGATGGCACCTTTGAAGAAATTGGACTGCTTTCTGGGGTCAGCTGCAGTGATATGGGAGAAGCAGAGGCGGGGATGGGTGTAACTTTTGAAGACTACGACAACGACGGTAGATTGGATATCACGGTGAGCAATTTTCAGAACGAAACGAATACCCTCTATCACAATGAAGGCGATAACTTTTTCATTGACACCACGATTCCTGCTGGCATCGCTGAACACACGCACCGTTACCTGGGTTGGGGTATCGGTTTCTTTGACTACGACAACGACGGATATAAAGATATATTCGTCGCAAACGGACACACGATGGATAACATCGCCGAGGTCGATCGGTCTACGACGACACCGCAACAGAACTTGCTCTTTCGGAATTTGGGCGATGGACGATTTAAGGATGTCACGGCACAGATGGGGGAAGGTTTTGCGCTGCTTAAGACAAGCCGCGCCGCCGCTTTTGGCGACTATGACAACGATGGCGACATCGATATTTTGGTCACAAACTGGAACCAAACCGTTGATCTTCTGAGAAATGAGGGTGGAAACCGCAACAACTGGATACAGGTGAAAGCCATTGGCGCGAAAAGTAACCGTTCCGCCATTGGCGCACGTGTCAAAGTCGTTGCCGGTGAACTCACACAGTATGCAGAGGTGAAAAGTAGTGGAAGTTATCTTGCATTCAGCGATTTGCGTCTCCATTTCGGACTGAAAGACGCTGAAAACATTGACCTGTTAGAAATCCGTTGGCCCAGCGGAATAGTTGATACTGGGACTAACCTTTCAGTGAACCAGTGGTTTATCGCGGTTGAGGGTGAAAAGATCGTTTCGGAATAAAATTTTATTTTTTCTTGACAAAAATAGTGATATAATATATTGTTACGTAACATAATGTGATTATCTTACTCCCGCATCAAACATCTTATATTGCGGATTGCATTGTATCTAACGTGAGTTCGACATAAGTTTTTCTTTTTGTAATTTGACCTATATGTTAAAATTTGTTATAATCTCATCTTGAGACAATTACTTAAGCAATCTTACAGAAGTTAAAGATAATCGCTTAATATGTAAAGGCACTATCTAACGCGTTTTGCTGAAGCGGTATATTCAGTGTCTTGCACGGAGCGTGCCGTTGTGGGCTATTTTTGTTACATGTTTTGTGCGAACTATCGGGAGATGATGAAAAGGAATATATAGGCTACAATAATTAAGCCCACGGGAGTCTCCTTCTTAGTGTTTTGGTCTGTGGTGAGATAGAAACACTACGAAGGAACTCCTATGGAATTGAGAAGCAAAACCCCTAAGTGTTTACCTATTTAGGTAGCAACTTGGGTTATTGGAATTCTAACGTATAAACTCCCCAAGGAGGCATTCCTGTTTTGCTTTCATTTATTTAGACGAATTTACCCGGAAAAGGTTGGCTTTTTCTTTAAATTTTTGCCAAGATAATACTACATCTCGTTTTCTCCCATCTCACTATTGATGGGTTTGTAATAGAACGACTTATCACCGTCGTAACATTTAATGAATCGTGCTACGACGAATACTTACTAATGCGGTGTTAGACTGTTATCTCTTATAGACAGTCCATACACTGCAGCTTAGAAATGGGCGAATTGGATCGTCCGAATTAAAGTTGATGCGGATAACACAACCTCAGAGCTTCTCCGAAACGGCTCATCGGTTTATTATTCGCTACCAAAATCCACTAAGGGAGGATAATTTAAGTGAAACTGTTTATTTCAATACTCGCCATCACTGCCTTAGCGATTGGCGTTACGATTTCTGTGTCCGCAGACATAAATGATGGCGTCATCGCTGCCTGGACCTTTGATGATGGAAAGGTAACGGATGCCGTTGGAAAGGCACACGGCAAACTTTTTAAGGGTGCCAAAATTGCCGGTAAGGGCAAATTCGGTAAGGCATTAGATGTGGATGGCAGTAAAGACACACGGGCAGACGTTGAGTTCAACGATGCTCTTGAAAAGGCAATTGAGGGACCGCATACCGTTTCTTATTGGCTCTACGTCCGGAAAGGTGCTAATCACTCCGGTGTTTGGAAGGGGCTAAAGGTCGGTTGGGGTGCACACTTCACCTTCCGTATGGTGACGACCAGTGATACCGGTTTGACCTGGGGCACAACAAGTGGCGGCACCGAAAATTGGTTCGCGACGGATGGTGTCATTGAACCTGAGAAGTGGTTCCATCTCTGTCAGACAGCAGATGGTGAGGAGGCGATAGGATACCTGACTGTAGACGGTGGGAAAACCGAAATACCCGCCAGTGGTCAAGGGAATCCGAAAGTCGCACCCGAACCTTACAACCTTTTCCCAGATCGTCCTCTGGAACTCGGTGCCGGTCGACAGATTGGCGGCAATCAAGGAAACGATACATTCCTTGATGGAATGATTGATGATGTTATCATCTGGGACCGTGCCCTCTCTGAAGCTGAAGTAGAGGAACTCGCGAGCGGCGAGCGTCCAAACAAGGCACTCTCTGTGAAGGCGGAAGGTAAATTAGCCACAACGTGGGGGAAGGTTAAATCCTATCACCACCGTTAAGAAGTACAATTGAGAATCTGAAAACATCGCGGGTTTGTGGAATTCTCCGCAAACCTGCGCAATTAGGTTTAAAACAAACAATAAGGAGCTTTTATTATGAAACAGATTTGTCTGTTTTTCATTTTAGCACTTATGGTATTCAGTGCCAACAGTTACGCCGAGCTTGCAGATGGTCTCGTCTCCGTTTGGAACTTTGACGATGGCTCAGCGAACGATTCCATCGGAAGCAATGATGGCGAATTTGTGAACGGTGCCAGTGCTGAAGCAGCGGAATTTGGAATGGCACTCAACCTTGACAATCCGGAAAACCCTGCAACCGGCGAGAATACTGGACAATACGTTGCAATCCCGTCATCGGCAAGTCTTGAAAAAGAAGACGGTATTTTCTCTGTCTCTTTATGGGTCTACGTCAGAACAGGTGGCGGTAGAAACCACGCCGCGATGTTCTTCAAAGGCGACAAAGTCGGTTGGGGTGACCACTTCATGGTGCGGATGTGCACCACGAGTGATACCAACATGACCTGGGGCAGCTGCTGGGAAGGCAGTGAAGGTTGGTTCGCCACCAACGATGTTTACGCAGTAGAGGAATGGGTGCACGTCGCCTATGTTGTTAATGGTACAGAGGCAACAGCGTATGTGACTTCTTCAGCAACTGACGGCGACACTGTTGTTCCCCCGAGTGGACAGTCCAATCCAAGGTCAATTGAGACCCCGATCCTGACATTCCCAGAGCGTCCCGTTGAACTCGGTGTCGGACGGCAAGTCGGCGGCAATGCCGGTAACGACTTCTGGCTCGATGGCATGATTGACGAAGTCTACTTCTGGGAACGCGCACTCAGCGAAGACGAAGTAAAAGAACTCGCCGGTGGCGCGCTTCTCGGTTCCGTCGCTGTGGAAGCACAAGGTAAACTTGCTACCACATGGGCGCACATCAAGAAGTAGTAAGCGTTATTAACTCGAAGCAAAAAAGGCTCCGGATTTCATGAATCCAGAGCCTTTTTGTTTTTCAGATACAACAGCATCGGGAGAGATACACGATGCAAGGAAAACCTAAAATGCTCACCCATTCAGAAATCAACGCCTTTGTTGAAGAGGGTTACATTGTTCGTAAGGGAGCACTCTCCGAAACCGACATTCAATCCTACCGAAGTGCTATTGATCGGATACTCCATAAGTGCCGTGTTGAAAGGCTACACGCCGATCACCTACGCTATATAGATGGCGAGCGTGACGATATCTGGGGGGTCAATAACATCTTTCATCCAAGCATTCGTGAGCAAGCACTTGTGGACGCGCTCGCACACCCACAGATATTGGATGTTATCGAAGCACTTATTGGAGAAAGATTAAAGTATCACCTCTGTACCCTCCTTGTCAGTTCGGAGTGGAAACCTTATCACATCAACTGGCACCGCGATTCGGCACCGGACGGAGAAGTGCCGCTTGAAACCCTTCTCAGCCGACTCAGAAATCACGTTCAACTCAACGGTGCCCTCTATGATGATGAGACCCTTTATATTGTGCCGGGGAGCCATCGACGTGAACTCACAGATGCTGAACGCGCAGTTATACAGCAAACACCAAAGGCGGCAATGCCGAATCAACTCGTCGTCAAGTTGAAAGCCGGTGACATCGTCTTTTACAATTCAAGTCTGCTCCACAAAGGCTGCAACCCTACAGGCTCAAAGCGGCAGACGTTACACTATGCTGTTCTGACCGCACCACCGGAAAACGAATCTGCAAACCCAGAGAGTCCAACCAGCCAAGAATGGCTCAACGAACCATCGTTTTTGGACAATCTCCCACCGAGGCTCAAACCAATGTTCGATAACTGGTTGAAATATGGATAACGATGAAAAAGCCTGTCTCGTCGTGCTATTATAGTAAACGTAGGTTGGGTTGAGCGGTAAAGATCCACAACCCTTTTGTTTATCAAGAAAACTCTGATTTTCAACGAACTATTGGGGTAAATAGATATAGCGAAACCCAACAATTCAAAACGCGAAGGTGTCAGAATACGTTGGGTTTCACTAAAAGTAACTTTCCCTGTCCGGTTTTCAGTAAATTCCCGTTCAACCCAACCTACGAGAATTAATACATCTTTAACCCTTATGACAAATCATCGCGGTGATCCAACAGAACCGTTTGAGGAATGGTAGGCATTTGAGGAGAGATGTGTCAATCGCTTTGAAAACGCGGAGGGTCCACCTATAGAACAGTGGAATGGTAATGCATTTCTGCCAGAACAGTGCGCTCACCGCAGTGAGATGAAACTCACGATGTTCTAATTGCGCAAATTCAGCACCGACTGTTTCGATGTCCCGCATTGAAAAATAACGCAGCTTGCCGGAATACTTCAGAAACAATTTTCGATACAGCCACACTGCCGGGTGGTAGCGCATGTTTTCCATGAAGATCGCCTTACCCCCCGGTTTGAGAACACGATAACACTCTTTCGCAATGTGGCTGTGTTCTGTAAAAACCAATACAGATTTGGAGATAATAAAATCAAAGGTATTGTCTGGAAAGGCGAGGTGCATCGCGTCCATCAGGGCAAAATTAACTGCCTCAGCGACGTTGTATTTCGTGGCTCGCGCCTGTGCTTCAGCGAGTCGAAAAGGCAGCAGATCAATTCCAATGACAGACGCACCCCGTTTCGCCAGTAGTGTTGCGGTACCTCCGGTGCCAGTGCCGAGTTCAAGGATCCTTTTCCCTTCCAACCCGCCCATTTTCGGGAGGACGTACTCGAAAACAGGGAGGTAGAAATCCTCCCACCAGAGCAGGAGATCTGTTTCAACGGTATCGGAACGCGGTGCCTCAGATGCCAGCAAACCTAAATTTTCCCCATCTTTCGTAGATTCTCAATGCAACGTTCAGCACATTCAATCGGCGGATAGGCATAACTTTCCTGCTCAACGATGTACCATTCGGTGCCACCGACGGTTTCGCAGGCATGGAACACGTCATCCCACGGAATTTCGCCTTCACCGACGTTTGCTTTGTCATTCGTGGCGGAATACTCTTTAAGATGCACCACTTTGGATCTACCGGGGTAGCGTTCAATAAAGGATACAGGATCGGCACCGGCGCGAAGGGCATGACCAATGTCAATTTGCATCACGACATCGTCGCGGGTGTTACTGCCGAATATATCCCATGGGATCTCGCCATCCATGGGTGTAAATTCACCTGTGTGGTTGTGATAACCGGTGAACATCCCCTGGTCAGCGATTTTTTCAGCAATGCCGTTGAAAACCTCCGATGTATCGAGCCATGCTTGCCGGGAACCTTGATATTCTCCGGGTAATCCGGGCACAATCAGATACGGGTTGCCGAGAATCTGGTTGAACTCAACCGTTTTAGCGAGTTCATCACCGAGAAGTGTGTTTATCCCTGTATGCGTCCCAGCAACTTTCAATCCAAGGTCATCGCACATTCCGCGTAATTCTTCGGCAGTCCGGTCATAGTAACCAGCAAACTCAACACCCTCATAACCCATCTGTGCGACGGCTTGGAGCGTCAAGGATAGGTCGCCAGCACAATCGTCTCTGACGGAATACAGTTGTAATGCAATCGGAATTCTATCACTCATAAAACTCTCCAGATGCTTCTGTGGGCGCGATTTGGAAACGCGCTTATATTCGTTTAGGACATCGGCAAGTTGACGACCTGCCCACTATCTGCTGACACCAAACCGGCTTCGAGGATTTCTTGGGCATCCCGACTCACTTTGGGGCTGCACAGTCCTTCAATCGGTTCGCCCGTCTCTAAGCAGTGAATGAAGTATTCTGCGGCGTTACGTCTGCCCTCTGGGAGTGGTTCAGGCGTTAGCACTTCGGCATCGCTACCTGCCGGATGCAGGTGTACCTCGTTTCCGCTGACCATCAGGGCACCCTCAGTGCCATAAACCACTGGATTCGGTGTGACATAACCGACTTTCTGTGTCCAAGACGCTTCCGTAATTCCGAAGGCATTGCCGTATTTCATAACAATAACGGCGTTATCGTCAGGAATCGGGTAGTCTTTGACGAAAGTGCCGCGGAAGGCAGTCACTTGCTGTGGCGTGCCAAGGAGATAAGCACACATATCGGCGCAATAACAGCAGTAATCCATCAACGCACCAGCACCGTTTTTCTCTTCGTCGTAGAGCCATTCATAGAAGTAGCGGGAGCATCCGATTTCCTTCGGTCCGTTGTGTGCAGAACGCCATTTGAAGTAGAAAACGTCACCGATTGCGCCGTCTTTGATAAGATCCATCGCGGCATTGAGTGCAGGACTCCACGCGGTGGGCCAGTTCACCATCAACAAGGTGCCAGCGTTCTCGGCAGCAGCGAGCATCTGATCCGCTTGGGACAGACGTGCCGCCATCGGCTTTTCTGAAACGACGTGGATACCCTTTGCCGCTGCAGCTTCAACGATGTCGGCTCCAGCACTGTTCTCGGCTGATGCTTGGAGGATGTCTAATTTTTCGTTCTCCAACATCTCTTGCCAAGAGTTATAGATGTTTTCAACACCCGTTTCTGTGTTGAACTGGGTGCGTAATTCCTCGTTGACATCGCCTGCAGCGACAATTTCGACGTTCGGATGCGCTTTCCAGTGACCAAGTTCGCCCCATACATGGTCATGCACAAGGGACGCAAAGCCGATGCGATACGTTTTTGCCATTAATAATGCCTCCTATAAGCGCGCTGTTTAAGCACGCAAAGTGCGCGCTTGGAACGCGCATTTACAAGTTTTGAGTTTTCTTAGGGATTCGTCTATTCCTCAGCTCGGACAGCAATTTTAATCGCTGTTTCACCCTTAATACGGTAGTCCCCATTGAGTGCGTGAAAACCATCTGCGACCTGTGAGAGTGGCAGCTGATGGCTAATCATATCGGCGAAAGGCAGACCGCTCTGTTCAAGGAGTGGTAGACCGCGGACGAAGTGTTCGTAACTGCTTCCCCAAATCGCCTCAACGCGAAGGTTTTTACGCATCAACAATTGGTTGATATTGAAATCAATGGATCCCATATCCACAAAGTGACCGACTTCAACAAAGGTGCCACTGCGCCGCGTATAACCCAACCCTTCTGGTGTGGCGGGGAGAAAACCAGCACATTCAAAGACAACATCCGCGCCCTCTTTGCGTGGCGTTTCTGCTAATACAAGTTCTGTCCGTTCTTCGGTAGAAGTAACCTCTTCAATATCAATTGTTACGTCGGCACCGAGCCGTTTCGCGAGTTCCAACCGTCCAGCAGGTCCGCCTACCACAATCACTTTGGCAGCACCGCTCAATTTCGCACACGCAAGCGTCACCAATCCGATGGCTCCTGAACCTTGCACAACGACGGTATCACCGAGTTTTATCTCACCGCGCATTGCGGCGTGCACACCAACAGTAAAAGGCTCTGTTAACACTGCAACCTCAGGAGAAGCGTCAGTTTTCATAAAGCAGGTATTCGGATAGTTAAGATACATATAATCCGCAAACCCACCCCGAAAGTGTGGTGCCTCGTCCGGGTTCCATTGGAAGCCGTAAGCACCGTAGTTTGTTCCGGGTGCAAAAATAACTCGGTCTCCTTCTTTCACAGGTTTACCGACATAATCGGTCTCTACACCCTCACCGAGTGCCTCGATAATACCAACGTTTTCATGTCCTAATAGAACTTCCTGTTGAAAACCGTTCTGCCAGTTATGTAGGTCAGTTCCGCAGATACCTGCGAGTTCCTGACGAAGTAGCACCGTATTAGGTTCAGGTTCGGGGACCGGGTATTCACGAATCTCAAAATCTTTGCCGCACGCGACCACGGCTCTCCCTGTTCGACTCATATCTGTCTCTCCTTAGGTTTGTTTTGGTCGGTGCGCGCCTACGAAGCGCGCTACCGTTTAACTTCATTCATACATATCTCCGCTTCTTTCGCGAGATCAGCACAATAGCTATAACAGCGACGATGAGGATTGGCACCCAGAACGCTTTTAAAATTGACCAGAAAATGGTAAATCCGATCCAGAGCAGAACTTCGATCCCAACGATAATCGCCGTTTTACGCCACGGAAAACTCGCCCCGTACTGTTTTTGCAAGCGGTGTGCGTAAAACCACGAAACACCTATAGTGCCAACGATAGCCAGAAAGAATAGTAAATTAACGAAATTTTGGATGCCCTCTAAAATGAAACCCATGATAATTTTACTCCTTTGTAGGAAGGCTTTGTAAGCCCAAATACCTTTTACCCTTATAGAGACACCACGTCCGAAAAAGATAGCAAAAACTTATCGACACGCCTGTTCTCACGGTTTCACATTTCATGGCAAATCCGCTCTGGGCAACTATAGACTGCCATACTCTGACCCCGCATGAAACCTACTAACGTGAGGTTACCCTCCTTGGCAAGGTCAACCGCAAGTGTTGATGCAGCGGAAACAGCAACGATAATCGGGATACGGGCAAAGAGTGCCTTCTGCACGATTTCAAAACTCGCGCGACCGCTTACCATCAGAATATGACAATCAAGTGGCACCAAGTCAGCCAATAACGCTTGTCCAATGACTTTATCCACAGCATTGTGTCTGCCGATGTCCTCTCTAATAATCAGAAGTTCACCCGCTTCGTTGAAGAGTCCAGCAGCATGGAGTCCACCCGTTCTTTCAAAAACGGATTGTGCTTTTCTTAACTGATCGTTGAGTTTATAGAACACATCTTGATTCACACGGAATCCCGAATTCAGTGGCGGCACCTGCTGCCGCACAGATTCAATCGTCATTTTGCCACAGAGTCCGCAACTCGCATTCGCGTGAAAATTCCGTTGCCACCCCGATTGCGTCTCAAAATCCAGTTCCTCTATGAGACGAACATTGACGATATTCTGCCACGACGATAAACCGGCAGGCTGTGTTTCAGCGTCCTCTTCCTCACAATAGGCAATGATTTCGATATCATCACCAGAGGTTATGAGGCTCTCCGTATACAGAAAACCTGCGGCGAGTTCAAAATCGTGTCCGGGAGTGCGCATCACAACGATTAGACTCTGTTGTCCCACCCGAATCTCAAGCGGTTCTTCAACAACCAACTCGTCTTCGACCTGGGCGGGTTTAGCATCTGACCAACGCGTGATAAGCTTTGTGGATGTCGGTTGCATGGTTTTTATGTTCGCGCACGCTTACGAACAGATTTCATTGAACGCTCGTGCTCACTAAGCCGTTACTGGTTGCTATCCATACCCTATTGTTTATTACAACAAGGGCTTTTGTTGTCAATTCACCCCTGGTTATCTGAGGCATTGCTACATATTCCCATGCCTGAGAGCGTGTGTGATACGTGTAAAAATCATCGTTTGTTGTTATCCACAGCACTAATGGAATTTGTGGCTTGGGCGGCGGTGGCTCTACTTCTAATCCCGCTATTTCCGACGAAAATTCGGATATTGTCGGGTCCGGTGTTTCTTCTATCGGTGGTGCCTCGGGCTCTTCTTGGACTATAGGTGAGGTGTCCAAGGCACCTCTAATGTAAATATTTCTTAGGTCATTCTCATCCTCTATGCCCGTATCGAGAGTCATCGATTTTCCGTTGAGTCCATCGAAGTCTGCTTGGAAATAACCTCGGGATTTTTCCTCGGCGTTGAACCACGTAAAGAGCAGCTGCTCTTCTGCAGTATCAAGTCCAACAATTGTCATACCTTCTCGGATTGCGATGGAATGATAGGAACCCCATTCCTCAATTTCTCGATCGAATATTCCGATAACACCATCTGCCGAAGCAGCCCAAACTGTTTTGGGCGTTAGTAACAAGGTTTCGATATTATCTGCGGGTAGACCACTATTGTAACTATTGTAACGGAGGAGGGGTCCGTCACTGCCACGAATCTTACGTATAATTCCGACATCTGTAGCGAACCAAATCTCTGTTTCGTCCATTTTGATGTCCTTGACCCAGGTGGGGAGACCGTCTGTTGGGGAATAGAGCTCAATTTTACCCGTCAACTTGCTGTAATGAAGAGCACCTTGAGAACGTGTTCCCACCCAGACCTCCTGTTCGTTCGTAGCGATGGCTCCCACATCCGGCACATTTTCTAAGGCGGTGTTAATCAGCTGCGCCGGACCTTCAATCGGTATCCATTTCCCATGCACAGTCTGAAATTGCATTACACCTTTTGGAGTCCCTATCCATAGTTGTGTGCCATCAGTCGTAATCGCTTGAATTTGGTTGTCGGGGAGTCCATCTGCCTCGGTGTAAATGGTCCACTTCGTCTGGTCCAGAATCTTTTTTGCGCGTTCTTCTATCTCTACATCGTCGCTGATATCGTCGACGTGGGTCGCTTCACGTGCGGCTTCTTCCAGTCTACCGAGTTTCAGATTGGCAGCCGCACGGATGAGGTGTGCATCGTAAATCCATTCGCTTCCCGGATAGCGTGTGATAAATCCGTCTAAAGTATGTAGTGCATTTTCCAACAGGTCTGTTTCCGCTTGTAATTTTCCAATCAGGAATAGTGCCTTTTCATGTCCCGCCATGTCAGGATATTCTTTGATTGCCGATTCAAGAAGAAGTAATCCGGCATTTTGATCCTCTAATTGCTCGACGAGCAGAAATCCGGTGAGGTAACTCAGCATTGGTACGTCGGTGTGTTCTGGATAATAGGTTAGAATCAATTGGTAACTATCCACTGCCACAGCATAATCTTCGTTGGCAAGGGCAATATCTCCAAACTCATGGAAGAGTGGAACGAGGTCGAAACTTGGGGCATCAAGGATCGCTGCAGAACGAAATCTTTCCAATGCGTTTACGGTGTCGCCATTTGCTTTGTAAAGTAATCCGAGTTGGTAGTGCGCAGCCGGATATTTTGGATATTCTTCGATTGCCTCTTCAAATCGCCGTTGTGCTAATTCAGGGAGTCCTAACTCCAGTAAATCAAGTCCCCTGTTATAATACTTCGTGGCGGTTCGATCCGGAACATGCGCTAAATTTGATGGGAATATAAGGGTATATCCTGTCACCGGAAGTTTTAAAGACTGTCCATTGTACTCGATTTCAAAGTAAGTGTCGGTACCCCCAAGCCATGTCGCAGTGAGTCTGTCTCCATTTTCACTTTCGACAATGACATATTGTTCGCTGTAGACAGCGGACTGACAGAGTAATAGAAGGACTGGAACTATCAATGCAAATAACTGGTAAGTTTTCTGTTTTTTTGTATGTGTGTATTTTACGGATTTCTGATGCAACATAATTTTTCCTTTAGAATGTCGATTGATGGATGTAGGGTTATAATATCAGAAACGGGCGGAAATGTCAAGAATGTTTGAGGTGTCAGCGAAACCATTCAGTTTTCTTGTAGGAGGGAATTCCGATTCCCGACTCCCCTCGGTAGGAGGGAAGAAACACCGTTTTTGCTTGGGTGTTCCTCAATTTCTTAAGCAAAAACTCTCCGATTCCCGACTTAGCACTCTGTCTTGATACTGAATCAGCTATCGGTTATAATAACCACTATGAACGAAATGAATCTTCCGATTACAGAATTGAAAACGACATTTCAAAATACAATAACGGAAGGTCCCGTGGTGATTGTGGCACCGACTGGTAGTGGAAAATCCACGCAAGTTCCGCCGTGGTGTGCAGCGCTATCAGATAAACCGGTGCTTGTTGTTGAACCGAGACGCGTTGCATGCCGTTCGCTTGCGCGATGGGTAGCACAACAGCGTGGTGAACCGCTGGGGCATTCAGTCGGCTACACGGTGCGTTTTGAGGATGTTGGTTCGGATACGCTAACCCGTATCCGTTTTGTTACACCGGGGGTCGCTTTACGATACGCCGCAGGACCAGAACTGGATCAATACGGCACTATCATCTTGGATGAGTTTCACGAGCGTGGGGTAGAGACAGACCTGTTTCTCGCGATATGCCGAAAGAAACGGCGCGATGCAAGGCTCGTTATCATGTCTGCCACGATAGCTGCTCGACAACTCGCACAATTTGTTGGTGGGCAGGTGCTACGGGCAGAAGGACGCGTCTATCCTGTCAAAGTGCGATACCTTGGCGGGGCAGTTGCGCCGACCGCCCATAATTTGGTGGAACGCGTCGAAGCAGGGATTAAGCGTGCACTCAAAGAGACTGCGGGAAATATATTGGTTTTCTTGCCGGGCAAAGGTGAAATTAACGCATGTCACGACGCGCTTCGCAAGATGCGGAATGTGGAGTTTGTTCCGTTCCACGGTGATTTATCCCGCGATGCACAGGACCGCGCATTTGAGACGCAATCCGAATACCGCCGAATTATTCTCGCAACCAACGTTGCTGAAACATCCATCACACTTCCGGGTATTACTGCCGTTGTGGATACTGGATTGGTGCGCCAGCGTGTCCATCAAAGCAGGCGGATTGTCTTAGCGTTACGTCCCATCTCGCAAGCCTCGGCTGAGCAACGTCGCGGACGTGCCGGTCGCCTCGGTCCGGGAATCTGCTACAGACTCTGGGAAGAACACGGGCAACTTGAACAAGAAACACCTCCAGAAATTCGTCGGGAGGATCTGACGCAATTCGTGCTGACGGTCGCTTCAACAGGCTATCGTCCACAAGATTTGACGTTTCTCGACGCACCTCCTGATTTTGCGGTGGAACGCGCACAAACCGCATTGAAGGGTTGGGGTGTTCTCTCTGACGAGGGCAAACTCACTACAGAGGGTGCCGAAATCTGCAAGCTACCCATTGACCCCCTTCACGCCCGATTGTTGGTAAAAGCTCCCCGCTCTCTCCGACGCGATCTGGTTGATCTCATTGCGACGTTGGAACGTCCTGCGCCGTTATGGCGACGTCCGGTCAGCATGCCAACTGAACAACAGGAGGCGGTTCAAGATGCTCGTCAGAAAGACCTTTTTCGTGATGGGTGCGATGCGACAACGGCAATCCGGACGTTGCGCTGCGGCGATGCGAACCGCCACCATCTCCATAAAACGGCTCTCGCTGAGTGTCGCAGAATCGCAACGCAGCTCAGGACGTTCTTTCAGTTGCCGCCTGTCATGAAAGAGAACGCACCGGTGCACCCCAACCGTGCAGCACTAATCGCTTATCTCTTACGGGAGTGGGACGCTTGCGCCTACGTGCGGAGACAGAAAGGGAAGGGGTGGGGAAATGAACACGGAGAGGTCTTGCTCGATTCTGATTCACTCCTCCCGGAAGGACAGCACGCCGCTTTGATTCTGGAAACCGTTGGTATTGGGAAAGGCACACGCGTTCAATTGATGGGACGCACTGCCATGCCTTGCGCTTTTGCCGACCTCGTTGAGGCAGGAATCGGAACTTCTCAGCTCGCTGTGCCGAGACGTGAAGGCGAAGACATTGTTGCGGAGGTGGTGACTGAATATGCGGGAAGGGAGATCGGACGCGAACGGCGACCGCTACATGGCGAATTACTGAGAGAGGCATTGGCATCGCTCATTCTCTCTGGCTCCTTGTTTCCCAGTGTCGGTGAGCAGCTGACACGGGCAATTGATGCTTGGACCCTGCATTGTGCACTACAAACCTCGGAAATAACAGTGTTGACACCGCACGAATGGTTGGTTTCACGGTTGGCTGTGTTGGGTGTGGAGGTCACCGAGGAATGGCAACTTCTTTCGTCAGAGGATTTGGTCTTCACAGAAATAGACGCTGACACTATCGCTGAAATTGAGGCGCAGTATCCAAAAGAATTTTCTGTCAACGGTGCGAAGTTCAGCGTAGAATACAAGCCCTCCGAAAAACTTGTCATGTTGCGATGGGAGCGCGGCATCCGTCAACCGACGTTGAGTTCAGTATTACTACCACGCTGGAATAATTGGAAAGTGCAGCTTAATCTTCGCGGACAGGTGCGAACGGTGCGTTCCACTTCTTCTTAATCCGCTTTTATTTTTCCCCAAAAAGTTGTTAGCAACTGTTCCGAAGGTAAAACATCTAAGGCTGTCGGTTTAAACCAATCCGCTTCAAAATTATCTCCTTCATGTGTAAGTTGCACCGGTCTGTTGTTACTTATATCAGTTTTGAAGAGTTGGGTAGAAACGTGCCCCCCATCCGTGTAAACAATCTCATCGCCATGCGGAGACCACGTCGGTTCCATCGCAATTACTGCTTCATCTTTAATAATTTGATGTAGTCCGGTGCCATCGCGATTGACAATGTAAATATTCGCCTTTGTCCACGAAAGAAAACCTTGATCGAACTTTCCATCAATTTTTGAAAAGGCAATCTTGTCGCCCCTTGGTGACCAACTCGGGAAAAGTCCCCACAGAATCTTATTCGAGAGAAGCCTCTTTTTAGCACGGGTTCGGAGGTTGAAAATACTAAGTGGGGTACTTCTGGGGTCGCTGGCTATAAAAGCTATCTCGCTTCCATCGGACGACCAAGTTGGCATAAAGCCGTGAGTCAATCTTTCAACAAATCCGCCATTTATAGTGGCAGTGTAGATAACATCATCTACTTCATTCCCTTGTGCTTGTGCATAGGCAATCTTTTTACCATCGGGCGACCACGTTGGATTCAATCTGTTTTTTCTATTTCTAAATACCTTCCTGACCCCGCTGCCCTCTATGTTCATAATATACAAATCGGAGGGTCCGGCACGATCTGAAACAAACAAAATCTGCTCTCCATCGGGTGACCATACCGGATTGAAGTCTTCTGCATTGTCCCGACTCAAATTAATCTGATCGCTTCCATCGGAATTCATGATATAGATTTCAGAATTGCCATCCCGAGTCGATGTAAACGTTATTTTGCTTGTTTCGGGTCCTTTTGCCCAGACAGACGGGAGAACTCCCAATATAAATAGTACGCCGATGGCGTAACTGAGTATATGGGATCTATAAATCCTGTGCTTAAAGTTGGATGTATGTTTCATCAGTGATCCCTCCTCTGTGGATTAGTTTTGCTTTTTATTTTTCCCCACACCGTTGTAAGCAAGTGCGGTTGTGGTTGGATGGACAAAGTTGTTGGATCAAACCAATCTGGATCGAAATTTGCGCCATTGTTTGTGAGTCGCTCGGATTTGTCGCTGCCCAGAGCAATTTTGTAAACTTGGGGGAGGTTAAGTTTTATGTGGGGAAGCTGCAGCGGAATATAATCTTCATAAAGGAGCTCGTCTCCGTGTGGGGACCAAACAGGTCTACGTCCGGGTGCAAAGATTTTCTGGAGACCACTCCCATCTCGATTTACACTGTAGAGGATACTCACATCTGCTGCCTCGTTCCACCAAGAAAAGGCGATTTTGCTGCCATCGGGCGACCATGATGGATTGTAAATCCATTGACCTGCCTGTGGGAACAGATTTTTTTTCGTGAGCGTTTGGACGTTGACAAGCACCAATTGATAGCCTTCTGGTTCTTTTCTAACGAAGGCGAGCTCCGATCCGTCGGGCGACCATGCTGGCGACCCACCCCTCTCTCCAACTTTTGCAACTTGCTCCTCTGTTTCGCCATCTATCGTTGCAATGTAGATTGCCTGCCTCTTCACATAAGCAATCGTTTTGCTGTCGGGCGACCACGTTGGGTGTCGCCTGTCTGCCGATGCTCTGAACACTTTCCGCACATTGGCACCATTTGGATCCATCAGGTAGAGATCAAGAACCCCCCTCCGATCAGAGACAAAAAGGATGTGTTTTCCTGTCGGTGACCAGACAGGCTCTCTATCGGCTGAAGGATGCTTGGTTAAGTTTCTCTGTTGGCTGCCATCTGGAGACATTGTGTAAATCTCTGAGTTGTCATCGCGTAATGAGAAGAATACGATTGTGGCAGTTGTCGGAGCTCTCGCGAACCCTATATGAACGCTGACGAACACTAATATCAGACTAAGAGCACAGAAAAGTTGGAAACGAATAATTTTCATAATGGTTTTTCCTAAAGGTCAAAGCAAAGAAGTGCTTCGTTGATTTGGAATTAGTCTCGTATTTTTATTTTTCCCCATATTGTTGTGAACAACTTCGGTTGTGGGACCACAGGTAAAGCCAACGGGTCGAACCAATCTGGGTCTCTGTTATAGCCTTCATCTGTAAGTTGGTGTGGATTATCACTGCCCAGCGTAATTCTGAAGAGATGGATCTCTTTTCCGACGGATTGTTCATATACGAGTTGATTGCCACGCGGCGACCAAGCCGGGTCAGAAGTCTTGATGTCATCGTGAACGACCCGTTCCAGCTGACTCCCATCGCGGTTCACAGTGTAGATCGCCTCTGCTGCGTTCGGCAGTTTTCCGCCTGCGACTTTTAAGAGACCTTCCAGAACTATGTGAAAGAGATCTACGCGGGTAAAAGCAATTTGGGTCCCATCTGGCGACCAAACTGGATCAAAAGGGAACGCTTGTTCCATCGGAAGCACGATGTCTTCTACACCGGTTTGTAGGTTGATGGTGTAAATTCCAAGGTCCTCCAATGAAATAAAGACGATTTCGGAACCGTCTGGTGACCACGCTGGATGCCAGCCGTTCGCGATGCGTTCCTCTCCTGTGCCGTCAATTGCAGCGGTGTAGATACCCGCTTTGTCAATTTGTCCCTCAAAACGATAATAGGCAATCCGTCTCCCATCAGGTGCCCAGGAGCCGTGTTGTCTACCTGTGAGTTTTCGGAACACGGGTTGGGCATTTGTCCCATCAGCGTTCATGAGAAAGAGGTCCGAGATGCCGTCGCGATTTGAGGAAAAGAGAATTTTCTCACCTGTCGGCGACCAAGCGGGTTGGGAGTCGAGCGCGGGATGTCGCGTCAAGTTGACCTGCTCCGTCCCGTCCGGATTCATGATATAGATGTCACTATTACCCTTCTGCTTAACATTAACATTCCGTTCGGATGTAAAGGCAATTTTCGCGCTTTCAGGTGCTCTTGCGCAAACCCGATCCGCGTGAGTGAATACCAATGCTAAACTGACACAATAAAGAATATAAATGTGAGTCCTTTTCATGAAATTTTTCCCAATAGGACAAGCAAATAAAGGCTTTTGTTTGTGTCTGTTTTTGGACGTTCATACAAGTTATTCAATTCGCTCGAAGGTACAACGGATGTTCCCGCGGTGCAGCCAACCGTCGGGGCTTAATACCATACCGAGATCTAATGTCAAATCCATCTGTGTCTCTTTCATGGAGATCCCTAATATATCTGGTCTTAGCGTTATGGAGTGGACCTCTCCGTTATCTAACAGGACCTGTCTATGGATGCCATCCGCAAAACTAAACAGGAGATCCGGTATCTGTGTGCCTGAGATTGAATCAAAGTGAATTCCACCCCTATTTGGTTTATCCTCTCTCTGATCTGCTCCTGTCGAGTACGTTCCATGAGACTTCGTCATCATGTTTTCGATTTGGTATTGGTAAGAGACGTCACCCCTTTTCCAGAATCGAAGTGTCAGTCCTTTAAGTCTACGGGCAGTGCGTGCGGCTTTTACTTTCAAGATGTCTTCGCTTCCACCCCGTTCCTCAATAACGAGTTCAAGAAATCGCCACTTGCCGAGCATGTCATCCGACAAAAAATTGCGTCTACGTTTAAACGTTTCTTTTCGTCGGGCATCTTCATACGCCTCACGACGGGCATCGCGTTCGTTCTGCATCTGCTGGTATCTCGCGGAAGTGCAACCGGTGGATACCAGAATCAGGATGCAGAAGGATAGCATGGTAAAATCCACAATTACTTTAGACAAACCGGGGCGAGGTTGCAAACCTCG
Organism: Candidatus Poribacteria bacterium; assembly: GCA_022821965.1. Taxonomy (GTDB): domain Bacteria; phylum Poribacteria; class WGA-4E; order WGA-4E; family WGA-3G; genus WGA-3G. Next base: position 5,724 of record JAJECN010000002.1, on the reverse strand, counting down.
CCAGCGGTGGCGTGCGCCCTTGCTCAATAAAGTCTCCGTCTTTATTCGATCCGTTTGAAAGTGCATCTCAACCCTCCGGTTCGCATCCACCCTGTTGGTGTTAATTCCATATCCCCGTACAAGACTAAATAGAGTGTGTCCTCCGTCACCGTAATTCCCGCTATTGAGGAGATTGTATAAGAGGTTTTAGAGGCTTTCCGTCCAGCTTGTGCCCCCATTCTGCGTATTCTCTCGACATCCGCCTGTTTCTTTTTAGCGACCATCTGTTTTATAGGTTCGGAACCGAATAGAAACTCAAGCATCTCTGGACCCGTCCGCCGACGAAAACTGATGAATGGAAATGGATCGTCGCCGTATCGCTTCGTGGTGATGTGACATTGTCCAGTGACACTCGTGCCGCGATTGCTACCACTGTAGTAGTAAGAGGTGCGGTCCTCCGAAAATTCGAGTATGAGATTTTTCCGCGTAGAGGCGACGAGTGCGGCTTTTGCACCCAATATCCGTTGCTGCGATTTCTCGTCTGTGACCTCAATCGGTGGCAGACGGGTCGCATTCGCTTCTGCCTCCGGTGGCTGTGGGGTTGCCTCTGGATTTGGCAGGTTTGGTACTGCCGTTTGTTTAGGTGCGTTAGGGGTTGTTGACGCTTCACCCGCGGCAGCCTTGGGTAATCCATCTGTAGCGGAAGATGACGAGTTTAGTGTCTGCTGCGATATCGACTCTGTCCGCTTTGCAGTGACACTGCCCTCTTCTACTTCTAACCCGACGTACTGCCATTTGCCGACAAGAAGGTCCTTCACGGCTTTCTTGACTCTTTCGGGATTATGTTTTTGGCGTGCGGCATCGTAAGCTTCAATCAAGCTTTCTCGTTCATACTGAGTCTCCGGGGATATTAGCGTCCCGCAACCTGTGAACACTATCGCGATAACACCCAACATTGTTAACGTTTTCATCATTTATTTTTCTCCTATATAAGACTTACGCAATTTTCTTATGAATAACTACGTGTAGCACACTCCACAGACCCCTGGGCGAGATTGCAAACCTGGTCAGCAAAGGAATTTGCATAAGTCCTGTTATACTTTAACCCAAGGATGAAGGGTAGACACAAGACCTCCCCCTACAAACTGCAGATGCCAGTTTCTTATTCAATGCGCTTAAAGGCACATCGCAGACCACCGGTTCGTGTCCAACCGTTGGGGGTTAGTTCCATATCTCCTTCAAGGATTATATAAAGTCGGTCACTTGTCACCTCAATTCCTAATGCTGAAATTGGCATGTAGGAAACCCCTTTTGGGGCGGCTTTCTCGCTGCCTCTTCCACCCAACCTACGGACGTTCTCATGCTTATCCCCCCATATCGGTCGGCTGGTGTTTACATAATTTTTCCCTTCCATCCGCTGCGTGTTTTCAGCAAACGCTTGCTTGCTTCTGGCGGTCATAAGCCTTGCGGGTTCGGAACTAAATAGGAACTCAAGCATTTTCGGACCGGTACGCCGTCTGAATCGGATAAACGGCAAAGGGGCATCTCCAACTCGCGGGGCGATGACCTTATATTGCCCTGTGACTTTCCTACCCCGATTGCTGCCGCGGTAATAGTAGGATGTCCGTTCCTCATAAAATTCAAGCGTTAGATTTTTACGGTTCGCAGCGACCAAAGCCATTTTCGCTGCAGCTATCTTTTGGTTGTCTTCGTGCTCCAGGACTGTGATCGGCGGTAATTGCACCGGCTCCTGTTCGGATGTCCGTTCCTCCGTGTCAGGCTGAGGTGATTCAAGTGCTGTTGGTGTTTGTGCAGTGGTATCGGAGGAGAGTGCTGCTTCGCCGCTTTCGGATTTCGGGTTCGTCGTTTGTGCGTTGACGGTCTCGTTTTCAATTTCTATGTCGATCAGCTGCCATTTACCGATCAGCTGCATTTTTATCTCACTTGTCATTTTCTCTGGATCGTATTTCATGCGCGCATCTTCGTAATTCTCAATCGCCTCTTTGCCTTCCTGCTGCCCTTCTTGATATAGCGCACTGTTACAACTTGTAAACACAAATACGAGGATAGCGAGCGGTATTAACATTTTCACGGTTTTCTCTCCTTAATATGGTCTTATTCAATCCGTTTGAAAGTGCAACGAATCCCTCCACTTTGTGCCCACCCGTTTGGGGTTAGTTGCATTACACCGTTCAGGATTAGGTGCAATCTGTCCTCCGTAACTGAGATGCCTACCCAATTTGATAGTGGGCTAACGTTCATAGAGACACTCTCTCCTGTTTCAAGCCTGTTTTGTGCCATGCCGGAGATGAATCGAGGTAAGGGCCCACCTGTGTCCCGAAAGAATCGCACGTACGGAGACAATTCCCCGCCGTAGCGGAGTGGACTAACTTTGAAGCTTCCCGTTACTTCTGTCTGTCCATTTTTCCCACGGTATCGGCGGAAGACATTTCGGTCCATAAAAAATTCAAGGGTCAAATTTTTGCGAACCTTAGCATGAATATCGTATTTTAACGTCGCTATTTCTTCGCTGACATCACCTTCCTCAACTTCCAAACTCAATAATTCCCATGTGCCGAGAAGTTTGTCAGTTAAAGCGAGCTCCATTGTCCGTGGGTCGTGTTTCCTACGCGCATCTTCAAAGGCAGCGCGGACGCTATTGCGTTCGTTTTGCATCTCTTGGTATTTGGCATTGGTACACCCTGCAAAAACAAGTATTAGCAGGCTGAAAGCAGTTAGGATTTTCATTTTTCAACCCTTTCAAAATAGCAACGCACGCCACCGCTTTGGACCCAACCGCTGGGACCTAATTGCATCTTGCCGTGCATTGTGAGATACAGTCTGTCAGGCTTAACCGAGATACTAATCTCGTTTGCTGTGTCAAGTCCCGGCGCGCCTGATAGACCGAGCGGTTTTCTGTCGGAACTTGCTGCGAAGAGGAATTGTGGTATCTCCGGGCCAGAGCGTCTGATGAACCGGATGAATGGGAAGGGTTCATCGCCGTACCGGACAGTGATGACAGTAAATTGGCCGAACACCTCTGTATTACCGTTTTTGCCGCGGTAATTATAAATACCTTTTTCCTCAAAGAATTCAAGCATGAGATTCTTCAAATCAAGGGCATAAAGTGCGGCTTTAGTTTTTGCAACCTCTTCGGTGACATCGCTTTCTTCGATTTCAAGATTTAAAAACTTCCACTTCCCCAACAGCACTTCGATTGTATCGGTTTTGAGCTTGAGTTCGTTGTGCTCGTCGCGGAGGTCTTCGTAATTCTTAAGCAGCTGATCGCGTTCTGCTTGCATCTTTTGGTACTCAGCACTCGTACAGCCGGCGAGCATCAGAACGCAGATACCAAAAATAATCCAGATTTTCATAGGTATCTCTCCTTGTTGGGACGCGTGTGTAGGGTGTTGCTCCGTACTCCTACTACAGCGGTATTATACCAAAGAGGCATTTAAATGGCAAACGCTTGGCTTCAAAACTCAAGCGTTAGTCCAACATAGATAATGCGCGGAAGTTGAGACAGTTCCTCGGATTCCCAATCTTCGATTACAACTTCTTCACCTTGCACCTCAATTGTTGCTTCTCTAAAAAAGAATTTCACCGTATTTTTGCGGTTGTATACGTTCAAAATATCAAGGAATCCACCTATCTTCATTCCTCGAACTTCCCATTTATGACTTATCCTGAAATCTAACTTGTGATACGGGGTCAATTCGGCAGTTAATTCTTCGTCAACACTCGCCAACAATGGATTCAACCCGCGCGTGAGCGGATCTTGAATGAGTACGAGAGAACTGATAGGTACCTCAGAGGTGCCGCTTAAATACTGCCACTTTGCTCCAATCTCAAAATTGTAGGTGAAGTTATAGTTGGCGACAACGCTAAGGATATGTGTATTATCAAAAAGATACGGTCGATAAACTGTATCTGGATATTCGCGTTGCTCAGCATGCGTATATGCATAAGATACCCATCCGAAAAATTTATCCAGGATCCGGTGCCGTAGAAACGCCTCTACACCACCAACAAACGCAGCACCTTGATTCAGGTAATTTGAAAACTGTGCCTCTGTTGCTAATCTCCCACCCGTAGAAATAGGTTGCGTATCGGAGGTCGTTGACACCTCATCCTTCGTTACTAACTTCCGGCTGTCTTTGTAATATGTAGCAAATTTAAATTCTGTCTGATCCGTGAGTTCATGTTCAATTTCCATGATATAGTGGCGTGTAAGACTCGATTTCAAATCTGCGTTCCCGTTCTCTGATAGTATCTGATAAGGTTTAGGACTCTGTTCATAATGTCCGTAAGCAAAACGGACATTAAAATCACTTGGAAGTTTGAGACTTACACTCGCCCTCGGTTGAACAGAAAGCTGCTCAGTTAAATTAAGGTAATCTAATCGAGTGCCAAGTGCTATCGAAAGGGCAGGTAATGGATCATATCGTGCCTGTAGATAGCCCTCGGCACGGTAAAAATCGTGTCCAAACTCGTAGTGTGTCTCTACCAATTCTGTTACTTCATAGCGTGCTGGTCGCGTTGTTACGCTTTCTCCAACCACCTCTCCATTTTCAACAATTGGGACCCTGCTTATCTCAATCTCCTCGCCAACGGGTTCATATTCATAAAGATTGCTATCCTCAAAACTATTGGCAGGACTAAACGATAAAAGGGAACCCACTTCAAACTGGAGAGCGGATGTAAACTTATAAGATACATCTTCACGTAGTGTGTAGACCGGCACCTTGACCTTCACGTCATAGGAATTGTAGATGACCTCTTCTGCTACTAATTTACCGTCCTCCAGTTTAAAACCGCCGTTTTCCAATTCATAAGACACCACATCAGGATCTTCAAGGTCTATATTCAGGAAATTGAAGGTGCGTGTAAATGAAAAATGGGATGTAAAGTTTTCGGTAAAATTTGAATGGAGGTGGATGCCCTGCCCGTTAAAACCATTCTTGAAATAGAAGGTAGCTCTTTCAAGGTGTGCGTCTATATCATCTTCTATTTCTCCCTCCTTAAAGTCAAAATGGTCTGTTGCGGCAAACGCGTTAAGGGTCAGATGATGATTTTCAGTCAGTGGATAAGCAAACTTCAACTGATAATCCCAAAAATAAGGGAATTGTTGTTCTGATCCTGTCTGACTTTCAATAATCGGTCCCACAATGAAATCAAAGTAACTCCGCCGTCCAGAGGCAGAAATATAGCCTTTATCTCCGATTCTACCTTCGAGCAGCCCTTCAGAATAGAGGATATTCAGGTTAAATTTTCCGCTCAGTCGTTCATCAAGGCTATCGCGCGTGTGGATATCAAGCACGGCTTGAGAATCCAGTCCAAATTCCGCCCCATAGCCACCAGCGTAGATGTCAATTGTTTCAATAGTTTCTGAACTGATGGTTGAAAGCAAACCACCCCAGTGAAACGGATATCCGAGCGGTGTTCGATCAAGATAGTAAAGGTTTGATCCGGGCTCACTCCCACGGATGTAAAGCACGCCAAAGTAATCGTTTGGGATGCCGATGCTGGGGAGCGTCGTTAGTCCTTTGAGTGCGTCGTTGGCAGCACCGGGAATGCGTAGGAGTTCACTGCCACGGATTTCCGTGCGACTGATCGTCGGTGGGAGGCGTTTCCCTTCCACGACCACTGTTTCGAGTTTAAAGGCTGCGCCGAGGTGTATTTTGACTTCCGTGGTGTCGCCGCTGCTAATGTCAACGGAGATTTCTGTAGGTTGGGGTTCAAGCG
>JAJECN010000007.1 GCA_022821965.1 Candidatus Poribacteria bacterium | reverse complement strand
GCAAATAGCGGTCTCAACATTTTCTGCCAAGTTCAAAGAAAAAACAAACTCGCAGAATATTAATGTTCGTTTTCAAGACGATACAGCCCTGCCTTTTGACAAGGCAGCATAAGTTTACAATATCGTCCAAACTTTAGTAATTAATAGTAACGTGAGTTTGATATTAAACAGGTCAGTTGGGTTGAACGGGAGAAACCTAAAGATCGCACACAGCGACTAACTTTCAGAACATCCAAAATGCTAAAATTACCAATATATGAGTGAAACCCAACGTTTTTTCCAAAGCGTTTGGAGTGTTGGGTTTCGCTGTCTTTGTGTCTACTAACGGAATATCAGAAACCGGGCACTTGGGTACAAGGACTGGCCCCTTACTGTTCAACCCAACCTACGTCTATAGTGGATCCCCTAATTACTTGGACATTCCTATCTCTGTGTTGACTTGTGAAGGCACGTCTCATGGAGGCACAGGCTAACAGCCTATGCTACAGTTGGAAGGAACTTGCTAAGCTTCTGGAATTTCGACCGGCAAATCCAGCCGGTCACCCCACTCTTTCCACGAGCCAATGTAGTTGCTTACCTTTGGGTAACCCAAGAGCCGCAACGCCAAATAGGCTTGTGAAGAGCGGTAGCCGCCCTGTCAGTAGCACATAACCTGCTTTTCCGGTGTGATACCGACATTTTCGTACATCTGCCGGAGTTCATCAGCCGGTTTAAAAGCCCCTGCTTCATCGAGATTATTGAGCCACTCAATATGGATCGAAGCCGGAATCGCACCTGCGCGTTCAGCGCGAGCGACCCTGCCATAGTGTTCATCATCTGTGCGCGTGTCAAGCGGAACGAAGTCAGTTCGGTTTAGGAGGACGCGGATTACATCAGCATCCATGTGGATATCGTGTTTTGGATTTATTGGGAAGGGTGGCACCTCCGGTGGTTCGACACCGGCTGTACTTACAGGTCCATCTGCTGCTAACCATGCTTTGAAGCCGCCGTCCAATAGACGGGTTTCAGGGTGTCCCAAGTACTCGCAGAACCAAAATCCTCGCGAGGCGCGCGTTCCTGAGATGTCTTCATACCATACAATCGGCTTGCTCGGATCGAGTCCGCGTTGCTGAAAGAGGTATGCTATCATCCACATAAAGGTATCGAAAGTCTCTTTGCGAGTGTCAATAAGGCTCAACCCAAACAAATCTAAATGAAGTGCCCCAGGAATGTGTCCTTGGATATATTCATAGGTTGGTCGGGTATCGACGAGGCAGTACGTCTGATCGTCAAGTGTGCCTTTCAATTCCTCAGCAGAGATAACCAATTGTGGATTTTCATAACCTTTATAGGTTTCCATCTTTAGTTATAACTCCTTGTCATTTTTTGTAAGACGCTTTGTGTTGTCTGCGTCCTACGCCGCTTTCGGTTTCCTTTTATTAACGAGTTTTATTGCTTTCCATCTTCCAGTACGATACCAGAACCACATCGCGATCCCCTGGACGACATTAGAAAGGGCGATGCCCAACCAAACGCCGTTAAGCCCGATGAAGTGTGAAAGTAGGATCACAAGTCCCAAACCAACGCCTACCTGTGCTGCGAGCGTAATCACCATCGGAGAGAAGGTGTCCCCAGCACCGTTGAGTGCTCTTCCTAAGATGAGCGAAAAAGCTATGAATCCAAACGTTGGTGCCAGAAATTGTAGATAAACGATGCCGATTTCGGTAACATCCGTCTCTGTAGTAAATATCCGAATGAAGATTTGTGGAAAGACGAAAAAGACTGCGCCGATCCCTGCCATAATTGCGGCACCTACAAGGTTTGCCACGCGTGTCGATTGTTCGGCGCGTTCTATCTGATTCGCTCCTAAATTCTGTCCGACCAATGGCACAACGGCGTTTGCGATACCGAAGCCGGGATTCATTACCAGAATTCTGAGTCGCATACAGATTGTATATGCCGCGACGACCGTCTTACCGTACGGTCCGATAACCCATAAAAAACCGAGTCTCGAAATATGCCGCCAAAACCCCTGCATCGAGCTATAAACGCCGAGCCTTAAAATATCAAGCATTTCCACCAGGTCCACCTGATACCGAACGCGCCGCAATGAAATAGGGGCGCGTCCACTCCAACAGAGATAAAGTAGGATAATCACACCCGCGCCGCGTCCGATAAGCGTCGCATACGCTGAACCTGCTACCCCCAGTTTCGGAAACCCCCACAACCCAAAAATCAACAACGGATCAAGTCCAATGTTAATCAATGTTGAGAAGATTAGTACCATCATTGGTGTGACTGTATCGCCCCCCGCACGGAAGATAGAGCCAAGGGTCATTGACACAAACATTGTGCTAATACCAGCGAGAATGATGTGCATGTAAGTGGTGCCGAGCCGTAGCACCTCTGGATCCACCATTCGGACAGCGAGCAAGCCCTGTTCCGCCAAGGGATAACCAACGAGTGTGACACCGATTGAAAAAAAAACGGCTAACAGGAGTGACTGCATGGCGACATGTTCGGCTTGCGCGAGGTTCCTCGCACCGAGGTGCTGCGCCACCATAATCCCGGTCCCTGTTGAGACACCGAGTGAGAACACGCCGATTAACCGGATGAGGTTCCCACTGACACCAACAGCTGCTATCGCTCCAGCCCCAAGTCTACCAACGAAGATCATATCAACGATATTGAACGCTTCTTGGAGAATGTAGCTGAGTGTTATGGGACCCGCAAGCTGCAGAAGGTGTCTCAGAAGGCTCCCTCGGGTTAAATCGCCCCGTGTTTTTTTCATATTATCGGCTTTTCGTAAGTCCTGTTTGCTCTCTGAGTTTCGTCCCCTTACCGAGTTGAAATCTGATAACTACTACTTTAGGATATGGTGTTTCTGGGCTTCACTATAGCAGAATTTTGTTTGGATGTCAAGAGAAAAGTGAGACTTAAAACTATTTTTCTTTGACAGAATCTTTAGAAACCTGCTATAATGTTCTATATTTTTTAGGAGGCAGAATATGAAGAATGCAATATTGACTTACAAGTTCTCCCATTACGGGATTGTGTGTTTCTTGGTAGCGTTGTCTATGATCTTCGCGCCGTTTGTCTCGGCTAACTTTGAAGAGGGGCTGGTCCTGAATCATCATTACGATGAGGGGGAAGGCACACTCGCTGCAGATGCCAGCGGTCATGGACACGATGGCGAAATTTCCAATCCAGAGTGGGTCGATGGTAAATTCGGGAAAGCACTCAGGTTTGGCGGTGAAGGCAGCGACGTTTTCGTCACCGTTGAGAGTACGGCTGCCTTGAATGTAAACGAATGTACGTTTATGGCGTGGATTAACGCCGATCATTGGAATGGCACGCGCCAAATCGTTGGTAAGTCCGTTCACGGGGGTTGTGCTGGTAGAACGCAATACGGTCTATTTAGTGAAAGTGGTGTTTTCAAACTCCGCTTTGAAACTGAAAACGGCAGAGCCGATATTTCAACGGATCTCCCACCAACCGGTGAATGGGTTCATATCGCTTTTACCAACGATGGTGCAATGGCGAAAATCTACATTAATGGAAGCTCAGTTGTTGAAGGCGCAGTTCCGGGTCCGCTAAGAGCGAACGATGATCCGTGGCGGATCGGACAGGACTGTGAACGTCTCAACTACGTCTTCGCAGGTGCTATAGACGAGGTTCGTCTCTGGAACCGCGCGTTGACGACTGCTGATATTGGTGAACTAATGCCTTCAGCCGTTGCTGTTGACGCTCGCGGAAAATTGGCGACCACTTGGGGCAGTATCAAAACTGTTCATTAAAACATTGTAGGTGCTTTTAGGCGCGCTCATTCAAGCGCGCCCACCTCTTTCTCTGCCATCGCCTAAGATCACACTCGCTCACAAAAAACACATGAAACAGCGGAGAAAAAAATGTTTTGGGAAGAAATAAAAAAACACTATCAAGCCGGGTCTGCACATCAATTTCTGCTCCATTTTAATGTGCAAGATTTGCTACACGACGATGTCTACGGCTACCTGCCTACCTCTGAACATCTCTCTGAGCAACTCAATGTATTAGGCTGCGACCTTGTCCTCGGATATAATACGTCGCAAGGTATTCATTTCCCCAACATTGGACGGTGGCGAGCTACCCAGAGAATGTTAGAGGTGATCCCAAAGTATGAAAAGACAGGTGCCTTCCATTTCCAGAGTATAGCGACATGGATCGAGACCTTTCGGCGATTTCGGGAAGCGGAAGATGTAAATCTCGCCGATCACGAAGTAGATCCACAGGTGGCACGCCGAAGAATTAATGCCACTTTAGCATTTGACAAACCTCATGAAGACCCATTCGTTAGTCTTGATCCTGCACCTTCGGAGGAGTTGCAAGAGAAACTTAATCATCTGTTGCATCAGGACAGAGCGAGGGTTGGATTGATTATCAACTTTCTGGAGCAGCTCGCGCCGAACGATCCATCCTTGAGCAGTGCCTCTAACGATGAATTGCAGCGTTTTTTCAATCAGATACAGAATTGGGCAGCCGACTTGGAGGTCCGAAAGCGGAAACACATTATTCTCCTCCTCACCCATAATACGTTTGACATCCATCCAAATCTCACAACGAATCCTGAGATTCCTCTCATAGAAATTCCGTTCCCTGACTATGACCAACGCCACCATTTTATTGAGTACCTCCATGACATTTCAGATGTTTCGTCGCAAATGCGGCGGAGTCTTGGTGATGCACGGGACAGGGAAGTTTTGGCACGCGAGACAATCGGTTTAAACCTCTTCGGTATTCACGATATTGTTCAACAGGCGGAGTCTACAGAGCAAAAAGTCGGTGGTGAACCGATCGTGCGTTACCGTCGTGATAGTATCAGGACCTTCAGCCATGGGGTCCTTGAACTCGGCGAAACCCATACAAACACCTCTGGTGATGGCTGGTATGTAACTCGGGTAATTCGGGAGATCGCGGACGGTATGAGACATCGAGATCTGCGGCGGGTGCCACGAGGTATGCTCCTTCTTGGACCTCCGGGAACCAGTAAGGATTACGCCGCAAGGGTGCTCGCTGGTGAGGCAAACATGACCCTCGTCCAACTCCGCTACGCAAGTCAGGTCGGCGAGGTGACGATAAACATCAACGAAAACGGGAACACTTACGATCGAAATCTCAATGCCGCCATTAATTTTATCCGAGGGATTTCACCGACGGTTGTCTTCATGGATGCGATTGAGCAGGCATCACCACGTACCACAATGAATCCCGATGACCACGAACAAGGGTTTCCTCCAGCCCTCGTGAATGCGATGAATGATGCGTCGTTACACGGCAGAGTGATATGGGTCGGGGCATCACAACGTCCAGACCTAATTCCCCCAATCTTTCGACGGTATGGCGTTTTCGACACAAAATTAATCATGTTACCGCCTGTCGGTGCAGGCAGAGCAGAAATTCTCAGAATATTCTGCCAAGGACAATCATCAGGCAACATCAATTTTCAGTCGCTCGTCGGTGGCTCAGAAACAGATGGGTTGACTTGGCGGGACCTGTTCTTAATTGTCCAACGTGCGAGTAACCTCGCAAAGCGCGACAGACGCGATACCTTCACTGAAGCCGAACTCCGTCAAACACTTAACGACTTCATCCCGGACTATTCACGGGAGATGCAAATCTTCATGGGGTTGTTAGCATTGCGAGAGGCGAATTCGCGTATAATGGTTCCGGACGGTTTGTTACCAGAGTACCAAGAATTTGTCGATGACAATCGGATTGATAAAACAGGAATTAATAGGCGTTTGATGGAACTAAGCAGTCAACTGGGGCTGAATATTTGATACCTACACAGTCCTCTCATTTTCCTTCTGTAAGTCTTCTTAAACTGACCGCTGATGGCTGACAGCCATTCCGCTATTTTTTCTTGACAGATATTTTTCCGTTTGCTATAATACCTTATCTTTACCTACAAGGAGGAAACTTGATGATGAAACCGGTTATTTGTTTATCCATCGCACTGCTTTTGATTGTGGCACCCTTTGCTATGTCTGTGGGTCCAGAAGATTTTTTGGACGGCTTGGTGCTATACCATCCCTACGATGAAGGGAAAGGGGACAAAGCGGAAGATTTTAGCGAAAATGAACACGAAGGTGTAATTGACAACCCGAAATGGGTTAATGGAAAATTCGGGAAGGCATTGGAATTTGGCGGTCCGGGCAGCGACGTTTTTGTCACAGTTGAGAGCACTCCGAAACTGAACGTCGATGCATTCTCGTTTATGGCGTGGATCAACTCCGAGGAGTGGAATGGCGTACGTCAAATTGTCGGAAAGTCCGTTCACGGCGGATGCGGCGGTAGGGTCCAATACGGCGTGTTCAGTGAAGGAGGGGTTTTCAAAATCCGCCTTGAGACCGAATCAGGGCGCGCTGATATTGCAACCGATTTGCCTGAGACTGGGGAATTTGTACATATCGCTTTCACGAACGATACCAAGAAAACCAAAATCTACTACGACGGCAAAGAGGTACAGGAAGGAGATACGCCCGGTAAACTCAAAGCCAACGAGGATCCATGGCGAGTCGGACAGGATTGCGACCGTCTTAATTATGTTTTCGATGGTATTATTGACGAGGTACGTCTCTGGAATCGCGCATTGAGCGAAGAGGAGATCAATACTTTTATGGATCAGGGCGTGGAAGCACTCGCGGTTGAAGCAACTGGAAAACTCTCCACAACCTGGAGCCGTCTTAAAGCAGGACTTTAAGGTAGGATTAAAGTCGGAATTCGTAAGATAATTTGTTTGCTGGCGAGGTTTAATGAAGTTTAATAAAATATTTGGGTAATTCTATGCTCTCCCAAGTCCGGTAGGTGCGGTTTCCTAACCGCACCGAACATCGAAAAAAATTACCCGATTAAATACTTAAATCTTCATATAACCTCGCCACTCTTTGAGAGGCGCGCTTCTTCAGCGCGCCCTGCCAATTAGAGAAAAAATGCCCCAAACTTCAAAAAAAGTTTCATGTAGAAATTGCGGTGTACAGATTACAGAAAAGGCATTCGCTGAAAATCTCAAAGTTTGTCCGCACTGCGACCACCATCACTATATGAGTGCTTATGATCGGCTTGATCTCATTGTAGATGCGGATAGTTTTGAGGAATACGATGCGGACCTTTACTCGGTTGATTCGCTGGAATTCCCGGAATATCCAGAGAAGTTGGAGAGAGATGTCGCCAGAACAGGACTCAGATCCGAGATGCTTTCCGGCATAGCCAATATCGGTGGTTATTCAACTGCTATCGCGATTGGTGATGTCGGATTTATAGGCGGCACGTGCGGTTCTGTCATCGGTGAAAAGGTTACCCGATGTATTGAGCGCGCCCTTGAGAACCAATTACCGTTGGTGATCGTCTCTGTAAGTGGTGGAATGCGGATGCAGGAGGGGACGCTCGCCTTGATGCAGATGGCGAAAACCGCTGCCGCTTGTGCTGCGTATGCGAAATCGGGGCTTTTTTATATCTCCGTTGTTACCGATCCGACGTTTGGAGGTGCGACTGCCAGTTATACTTCACTCGGCGATGTGATTGTTGCTGAAGCAGGTGCGCGAATCGGTTTCGCAGGTCCGTTAGCCATTGCCAGCCTTCGCGAAGAACTGCCCGAAAACTTTCAGAAAGCGGAGTCATTACTGGAACATGGGTTTGTTGATGCTGTTGTTCACCGCTCGGAGATGCGGCAAATGCTTACAGATTTAATTGCCTTCGCCTCCTAATCTGCTCTTTATTTTTTCAGCGGACAAGGTCCCCACCGCCAATGTCTAATTAGATTGTATATTAGGACTTACGCATTTCCTCTTAAAGTCCCCCTGATAAGGGGGATTTAGGGGGTTAAATGCAATTTCTCTGGTCAATTTGCGTAAATTCTATGTATATTTTACTATAAACACCATTTCTGCTTGAAAACCCACACGAATTTCAGTTACTATACTATTACCTATCGCTTCTACGAATCTGCTAAAGCTGCTATATAGGTGTGGTTCCGCTGCGGTTAGAAACCCTGCCAGTGAAACCATTATCAACATGAAACGTTATTAGAAGTGTGTAGTTATGCAATATTGCGTGCTTCAATATTGAGAAACTCTGGCATTACAGGCTGCACATTTCGCTTTTGACGAGAACTGCTACTATCAAACCGGACACTGAAGCGCACGAAGCTGGTGTGCCTCGCAATTCAAATACAGAAAACAAGGATAAAACATGCCAAAGTCACTCGTCGTTGTTGAATCGCCGGCGAAAGCGAAAACCATCAAAAAGATTTTAGGTAAGGATTATATCGTTGAATCCTCCGTTGGACATATCCGGGATCTCCCAAAGAAGGACCTTGGAGTTGACATTGAAAATGCCTTTGCCCCGAAGTATGTCTTGATTCGTGGGAAAGGGAAGGTTGTGAAATCCCTCCAAACCGAAGCACGTAAGGTTGATAATATTTATCTTGCCGCGGATCCTGACAGGGAAGGTGAGGCTATCTGTTGGCATCTTGCTGAAGAACTCAAGAAGGCAAAGAAACCTATCTATCGGATAACCTATAACGAAATTACCAAAAACGCGATCTTAGAAGCAATCAAAGATCCGGGTGATATTGATATGGCACTCGTTGATGCGCAACAAGCGCGTCGCGTACTGGACAGACTCGTCGGATACCTGATCAGCCCGCTTTTGTGGCGGAGCGTTAAACCGAGATTAAGTGCAGGCAGAGTCCAATCCGTCGCAGTGCGCCTTATCTGTGAGCGTGAGGCTGAAATTGAGGCGTTTAAACCCGAAGAATACTGGACACTCACTGCAACATTAACCCCAACTGAGGTTGAGCACCCCTTCCCAGCAAAGCTACATAAAATCGGGACAAAGAAGGGCGAAATCAATAACTATGGATTTCGCATAGATGAAGCGCGCGCCAAGGAACTTGCTGCGGATGCAAAGACACAGACATATCTCGTTGAAAAAGTCCAAAAACGGGAGCGGAAACAGAATCCAGTCCCACCCTTTATCACGAGTACGTTGCAACAGGAAGCGTCCCGGAAACTCCGTTTTGTTGCTAAAAAAACGATGCTTGTTGCCCAACAACTCTATGAAGGACTGGAGCTTCACGGCGAAGGTTCGATCGGGTTGATCACCTACATGCGGACTGACTCAACGCGTGTTGCCCAAGAGGCACTTCAAGCAGCACGATCATACATCAAAACGACGTACGGCGGAGAATATTTGCCAAACCGTGCTGTTAATTATCGGAGCAAAAGGGGTGCGCAAGACGCACACGAGGCGATCCGCCCCACACTGCCGTTGCGAACCCCTACAGAATTGAAACCCCATCTGAATAATGACCAGTACCGACTCTATGAACTGATCTGGATGCGGTTCATAGCAAGTCAGATGAAGCCTACTGTTCTTGATGCAACAACAATTGACATCACAGCAGGTACCTATCTCTTCCGAGCCACCGGTTCAGTTGTCAAGTTTGATGGGTTCAGGCGTATCTACACGGAGGGTAAAGATGACCCAGTTGCCAATGCACCTGAATCGGAAGAAGAGAATCTCAACTTACCTGTTGTTAAAGAGGGTGATCCGCTTGATCTGCGCAAGTTAGAGCCGAAACAGCATTTTACGCAACCGCCACCTCGCTACAACGAAGCAACACTCGTCAAGATGCTGGAAGCAAAGGAGATCGGACGACCGAGTACCTATGCTTCTATCCTGTCAACGATTCAGAAAGAGTATGTCACCAAGGAACGTGGTAGACTCTTGCCTACAGATGTTGGCAGACTCGTTAATGAACTCCTGATACACGGATTTCCCGCGATCCTCGACGTTGAATTCACAGCGAAAATGGAAGATCAGCTGGATACTATTGCTGATGGTGAAGTCAAGTGGGTGCAAACTTTAGAGAAATTTTACTCTGACTTCCAAATCGCACTCACGGAAGCACCCGATAAGATGTATGAAGCCCGAAAGGCTATGGAAGAGCAGTCGGACGAGAAATGTGAGAAATGTGGCGGCAATATGATTATAAAGTGGGGCAGATATGGGCGGTTTCTGGGGTGCGCGAATTATCCAGAGTGTCAGAATATCAAGTGGTTAACCGCCGATGATACCCCCACTGCGGAACCGGAACCGACGGATACGCCATGTGATAAGTGCGGAGAACCGATGGTTATCCGAATGAGCCGTGTTGGCGCGAAATTTCTGTCGTGTAGTACATATCCAAAGTGCAAAAATGCAAAGCCGGTTCCAATGGGGATCGACTGCCCAGAAACTGACTGTGATGGTTACCTCGGTGAACGCCGTAGCCGCCGCGGAAAAGTTTTTTACGGGTGTAGCAACTATCCGAAGTGTGAATTCTCTACATGGGATAAACCTATACCGGAACCTTGCCCACAGTGTAACGCACCCTTTCTTGTTGAAAAAACCAGAAAACCGAAAGGCAGTGAGACTGTAACCGTGTCACTGAGTTGTCAATTAACGGATTGTGACTATACAAAGGAATAGTTATCGGTTATCAGTTACCGTTAGGACTTACGCAGCTCCCTTTGCTGGCGAGGTTTGAAACCTCGCCAACGGTGTGTGGATTAACTGACAACTGCTCTCACTGCGAGGCATGATAACCGACAGCCCTAAAAATGATACAGTTACACCAGATTAGTTTCAGTTATGGCGATCTTAGCGTGCTTGAAAAGGTGAGTTTTCGTGTGGAACGCGGCGAATTTGTGTTCCTCCTCGGTCCGAGTGGCTCAGGGAAGACAACGCTGTTGCGGTTGCTATATGCGGATTTAGAACCGATCGGTGGTGATTTGAGTGTCGTTGGGCAACCCCTTGCACAGTTGGACAAAGTCAGTTTACCCTACTTTCGACAGAAGATAGGGCTTGTTTTTCAAGATTTTAAATTCTTAGCAGATAAAACAGTCCAAGATAATCTGGCACTGCCGCAGCGATTGGTAGGAACGCCACCGCAAACAATCAAAGAAAACGTACACAAGCTCCTGAATCAGATGGGATTGCTTCACCATCAAAATGCACTACCAGCAGAAATATCTGGCAATGAGAGGCGACGGCTTGCTATAGCAAGATCCGTTATCAACAATCCTCTGTTACTGCTTGCGGATGCGCCCACAGAGGGCTTAGATTTGCGCCTTTCGCTTGAGGTAATGGCACTTCTTGATGCACTTAATTTTCAAGGTATGACTATCTTTGTGGCGACGAGTGATCGACAACTCGCTGAGAAATGTAATAAGCGGATTATTGAGCTACGCGATGGTGGTATCCATTGACAACTGATAACCAAACAAGAGTTAAACCAGAGCCTCGAACCGACAACTTTGACCAAGAACTCGTCTACAGATAATTTTGCTAAGGCGCGAGTTCTCGGTCAAAACCGACAAATATAAAAAATGCGTTACCACTTCAAGAATGCCATATCCCATATAGCGTATGCTGGCAGTACGAGTATGATGAGTTTCATTGGGATCGGTTTCGTTACCGTCTTACTCGCTACCTTACTATTAAACCACTCGTTCATATTACAGCAATCTGAGTTTAAAAGCCACGCGCCTACACTTGTTGCATTTCTAAAAGATACTGTCAATGAGTCAAAGGGACGCGCTTTAGTCAGCCAGATAGAGAAAAGCGGGCAGGTGCTTGCTGTTAATTACGCTTCAAAGGCAGAGAGTCTCGCGCGTGGCGAAACCCAGTTTCAGGATTTAGGCATCCTCATTAAGGAAGCGTTCGCGGAGACAAGGGGTGTAAACCCGTTTCCGGCATCCTTAAAAATCTATGTAGATGAAGAATTGATAACACGTAAAGCGTTAGAACAGATTTCTTTGAATATTAAAGCACACGACGAAATTGAGGACGTGTTATTGACCGGACAGGGACAACTGAAAGACCGCATACGCGATTCAGAACGCACAACTTTCATCGCTATTGGAGCAGCGGTCGTTGCGATCTGGTTTATTATCGGTTCTGTTATTAAAAAAACAACGATTGCTCGCGCTGAGGAGATAACTCTCATGAAACTCCTCGGTATGGTCCGCCGTTATCTCCTCGTTCCTTTTATTGTCCATGGACTTTTCCTCGGTGGGCTTGGCGCGTTGTGTGGACTCGGCTGCTTCTATGGAATGTTTTATGTATTCAAACCTCAATTAGGGGCGGTTGGTTTCTTAAGCATTTATCACTCTATCTTGATCGTTGTAGCTGGAATGGTAATTGGACTTCTCGCAGGGTTTACTGCCCACCGGAAATTTGTATAGAAATCTATACCTACGCACACGCAATCGCAACTGGGGTTCCTACCTGTTACTGGAAAGGGGCGCGCTGGACATTCTGTCCGAACCGACCTATCTCTGCCATGTGAAATCTTAGCAAACGCACGTAAGCGCAACCAGCGGGCGCGCTGGATGAACGGAAAGGATCGTTCTTCACACAACCTACCTAATCGAACCGCAAGGAAAAATAAAAATATGACAAACCGGGACATCAGTGTTGTGTTCCGAGCCATCGGATCGCTCCTACAAATCCGAGGTGAAGACGCATTTCGCTCGCGAATTTATGATCGCGCAGCCGATATCATCGAAAAATTACCGCGTGAATTGTCCAGCGAAACCGATAAACAAGGGGCACCGGGTTATGATAAAGAAGCAGTGCAACAACTCCGCGCGACACCCGGCATCGGGAAGGCTATCGAAGACAAGACGGTTGAGATGCTCGAAACCGGACGCTGCAAGTATTATGATAACCTCGTCGCAGAAATGGGAACGGACATATTGGAAGTACTTGAAATCCGCGGAATCGGTGTAAAGACTGTCGGTAGGTTCTATCAGGAACTCGGTGTCCGAAGCCTTGAAGACCTCCAAACGCTGCTGGAGAGCAAGAAACTTAAAAATATGAAGGGCATCGGAAAGAAAACCCTTCGGATGATAACCGAGAGTTTAGCATTTCAGATGCAGCTCCGAAAGGCGAAACCCCTACGCCACTCTTTACAACTCGCAGAACAGATTGTCGAAAGCCTAACACCCCTTATCGCCGATGGATGGATAAAACAGAAACCCGAATGGACAGGACATTTACGGCGACTCGAAGAAGTCTGTCGAGGTATAGAATTGATTATTGTGTGTGAAGATGAAGCAGCCTTTCGATTTGCGGATAACATCGTCCCCGATCCGCTACGATCATTTCTTGAACTGTTCTCACAAAATCCGATCGTCTTCAAAACAGGCGAGCGCATTGCATACACGTATAACAGCGATAGTACCGCTTTCGTTGAAACAGATCGGAGCGAACCGACAGATGATGTCCGCGATACACTCCCTGTCCTCCAATTCTCCGTTGACCGAGATTTCCCGGTATCTCTTTATCTTTGCACGCCTGCCACGTACCCGTTGACCCTATTCTTAACAACGGCGGCGGACGCACACTTTAGTGCACTCCCCGACTGCTCCGCCTTGCGAACGACTGAAACCGATATAACAGAGACGGGGATTTACAAGAAACTCGGACTCCCCTATATTCCGCCGGAACTTCGACAAGACGGTGATTCGGTCACAGCCGCAGCGGAAGGCACTTTGCCGACCCTCATTGAATTCACAGATTTGCGAGGCGACCTACACGCACATACGGACTGGAGTGATGGACGACATACGCTTCAAGAGATGGTGGAAACAGCGAAAGCACAAGGCTTTGCGTATATCGCTATTACCGATCACTCTGTGTCGTCAACGGTCGCGAACGGTTTGAATCGGGAACGACTTTTAAAACAGGTGGCGAAAGTTCGGGAATTGGACGCGGAGATCGACGGTATAAAGGTTTTCGCTGGCTCTGAGGTGGATATTCGGCGATATGGCGAACTCGATTTCCCGGATGAGATTTTAGAACAACTTGATATCGTCGTCGCAAGCGTTCATAGCAATTTCACGCTCACCGAAGCCGAGATGACAAAGCGCATCATTCGCGCCATTGAGAATCCGTTGGTCAACATCATCGGGCACCCGACCGGGAGGATGCTCGGTCATAGACCGATGTACCCGCTTAATCTTCAGGAAGTTATTGCGGCAGCTGCAGAAAATAAAACCGTCTTGGAGATTAACGGCTCGCCGAGTCGATTGGATCTCGACCCTGAATTTGTTCGGATGGCGAAAGATGCTGGTGTGTTATTAGCTGTCAATACCGATGCACACGGTATTCCACAGTTGGCACACCGACAAACAGGCTTAAATGTTGCGCGTCGCGGGTGGTTGACAAAAAACGAGGTCATCAACACATACTCTGTAGAAGAATTGCGTGAGAAATGCGGTATCGGCTAAGTGTGGCTTTCGGCTCTGTAGGGAGGGGTGAGGTGCCCTCGCCCCTACGATTGCCGACAATTGATAGCTACATAGCTGCAAGTTGGGTCAAATGCCAATTCGGATCCACTAACGCCTCATAAACGACCCCACCTTCTACATTGTTAGGCATCGGTAGCCCCAAGAGATAACAGAGCGTTGGCGCGACATCAACAACACGAACCTGCCGCTGCAACGCAACCCCTTGCCGAACCCCAGCTCCTGACAGAATGAATGTAGAGTGCTGCCCACCGATGCCGAAACTCACAGAGGGCAACTGCTTGCCGTGCGCGCCGTCAAACTCAGGACGCAGTGCATAGACGACATCGCCGACTAAGTCGCCGTGTAGGTTGAACATCTCTGCATCTGCTCGCGTTACCGCTAAAGTAAAGGGGTGCCGTCCGGTTTTTTCGTCCTTGTAAGTATGCAGTGCTGCGATGAGTTCACGTTGTGTCGCTTCGTAGTCCTCAGGCGCGACGATTCCATCCGGTTCGCGTCCGGCTAAGTTAATGAAGATATGCACCAATCCGACATTGACTGCGCGGGTTTTCGTCCAATCTATCGCTCCGTCCGCGTCTTTAACGATGAACCCTGTCTCTTCCAACACTTCTTCAATGTCTACAGCACGAAATTGGTTTGGGGTGCCACCGTGGTCGGAGCAGACGAGAACGACGGTCTCTTCATCCGCCTGTTCCATAAGTCTCCCAATCATCCTGTCTACGGATTCATAAGTCCGCCGCAAGCCTTCAAGACACCTGTGCATTGTTTCAGGTGCTGCACCACTGATTTCATCTGCTTGACTCAGGAAAAAATGACTGGCATAGTCCGGCGCATGACTCTCCACCATTAGGATGTCCCAGTCGTTGTTTGTTGCGAGGTGTGTTGCGACATCCGCAAGGCGTTGGTGGTGGTAGTCTAACACCTCGAAGTAAGTATCGTCGTCCATCTGCCCAAGGGCATCGCGCGCAGGATTTTGCAGGAACGAACCGATTTCTGTGTCAATCGTGGTGGCGACTGTATCTGGTGCTGTATATCCTTTTCTCGGCCAAATCTGTGGTACAAAGAGTTCAAAAGCGTCCGCTGTCGGCGTGAGCGTCACAAGTTTCATTCGGACATAGCCTTCCACCTCGGTCCCTTCAATTTCAAATGTATCCAGCCACCATTCGCTCCATTCACCGACACCTAAGTCTGCAACGGAATCATCTCCAGACCGACTTCGACAGATCCGCACTCGGTCATAACCGTTATCACCGGAAGCATAAATCAACCCGTAAAAGGGTTTTGGGACGCGTGTCTCATCGGAGGCTTCACCTTTTGAGTAGACCGAAGGCATCACATCTTCTCTCCCGCGTGCCAAAGGTTGGATCGTTAGCTGAACCTCTCGCACTGGCTCTGTGGAATCAGGCACGGCATCCCATTCACTGCTCTCAATCGGTTCAATAGTGACAGGATCAATGTGTCGGACTTTCTGTAACGCGCTCGGATCGAGTGTCTCAGGGTCGCGCTGCCCACCGATAGGACGCGCTGCCCACTTGCCTGCGACAAAGAGGTGGTAACCAGCAACCTGATGATGGTTCGAGACCCCCGGTCCTGTTCCTTCCACCTGAATGCCGGTTTTGACGGTAGGGGGCCAGGACATTTCCCACTTCACCAGAATCGGTTTTCCGCCTACCCGTTCTACGAGGTTCCAGAGATATTCGGATTGACATAAACCCGTGTTGATGCCCCACGTCGTTTTATCAAGGCGTTCCCCCAGCGCGCGGATGTTAAAGTCCATCACCCGATGTGTGCCGGGCCATGAACCCGTAGAGAGCGCGGTCCACCCCGGTGGGGTCAACGTCGGAAATACACCTATCATCGGACGATAGACACCCGTTTGGACCAATTTCGCCATAGAGGGTGCATGTCCCCAATCAATCATATTTTTAACCAGTTCCATGCTCGCGCCATCCATTCCGATAACAATTGCGCGTTTTGCAGGGGCATGTTGCGTACGCTTGGTTTCCATAAACACTCCTTCTTATACTCACAGAAAAAATGAATTTTACTTAGGGGATGCGCTGGATATAGATGTCATAATCCTGTCCGCGGGCATCACTCCAGACGACGATTGCCGCGTCCCCATCTGTAGATACCGCTTGAGGGGTAATCTGCGCTTTCGGTGCATGACAGACAGGAATGCCGTTGATTTCCCAAAGCGGTTTTCCGTTAGCATCAAGCCGTTGCGCATAGATTGCATCTTCAGTTGAATCCCCGAAGTCTTCGCGATAATCCAGCCAATAGACGATGCTTTCTCCTGCTTCACCAATGGCAACGAGTTGAGGGAGACGTTGAACACCTGCACCGGTGCAGACGGGTACACCGCTTTTTTGAAGAGGGGCGTTTTCGTCGTTCCATAACGCCGCGCCGTTTTTGCTAATGCGTTGTGCATAGATGTCAGCGAAAATATCACGCTCGTCCCACCATGTAACGATGAAGCCACCACTCCCGTCGGGAATACAGGAGGGTTGTTGTTGGTTGACGCGCAATTCGCAGAGAGAGATACCATCCTTTTCCCAGAGCGCGTTTCCTTCAGCAGTTATGTGTTGCCCGTATAGCTGCGCGCTCGTATAGAAATTCGGGTCGTTGCGGTAGTCCGACCAGACAAAAAACACACCACCGTTCTCATCGCTGACGGCAGACGGCGCGCCTTGGTTCCCGATTGCTGTGCAGACGGAAATAGGAGCGTTTTCTGTGTCATCGGTTGAATTCCACATCGGGTTACCTTCTGCTGACAACCGTTGTGCGAAGATGTTCCAATCCGGCGTGCTGATGTCCCACCATGCAAAAATAGCCCCGCCTTGTCCATCTGGAATTAGAACCGGATCGTACTGATCACCGTCGCCACGATAGACCGGAACACCGTTCGCTTCCCATAGCGGTTTTCCAGTGCTGTCAATTCTTTGGGCATAGATATCCTGATTTCCGTTCCGCCAATCCTCCCACGCGACAATTACGCCACCTTTACCGTCAGCGATAGCGTTCAGATCGTCTTGCAGCGTCGGGTGCGTGCAGACAGGTATACCTTCGGGATCCCACAATTTGTTGCCGTTGGCATCAATGCGCTGTGCGTAACTGTCTTGATTGCCGTGGCGGGTGTCGCCCCAAACGAGAATCGCTCCGCCTTCTGTATCCTCAACAATCAGGGGCCAACTTTGTGATGAAGGTAGGTCGCAGATCGGGATGCCGTTCGCGTTCCAATGGATATCACCTGTCGCGCTGATCCGCTGTGCGAAAATATCGCGGTTCGCGTGTCGTGCGTCACTCCATGCAACGATAGCCCCACCTTGTTCGTCAGGAATGAGAACAGGAAAGTGTTGTTCGTTCTGTGCTGTACATAACGGAAGATTTTGTGTCGCTGAGGCGGGCCATTCCGCGCTTGAGATTTCTATCATTAAGGTAAGCACAGAAAGGATAGTGAGAGCGAGGCATATCCAGGGCTGTAGAAGAGAACTGTGATTTGATTTTTCGGTGTGGCACAAGGTGCTGACAGTCTCCTGTATATGCTGAAAAAAGACTGACAACTGATGACCGACAACTATTTCAGATGAGCAGTTCGTCTCCGATTGGGTAGAACTGGTCTGCGATCTGTTGTAAATCCATAGAGGTGTTGTGTTCAAAAGCGACAACCTCCACCCGTTTACTCTGTTGTTTGATGAGTTCGGCAAGTGGGCAGAAATCACCATCACCACTCGCTAAGATGACGACATCTAATGAACCAAGCATTGAAACGACATCCACCGCGATACCGACATCCCAATCACCCTTTGCGGAACCGTCGCCACGTAAGCGTAAATCTTTGCTCTTAATGGTATATCCGTTGTGTTCAAGAAGCGACAGAAAGGGGGCTTGGTCGATTTCCGGTATCTGGACAACATAAGCATAAGCACCCATAAGGTAGCGCGGACCGACGATCAGATCAAGTAGTTTGATGTAATCGACTCTCCTGCCATACCGATCTTTGGCAGCGTAAAACATGTTTTGGACATCAACAAAGACACCAACGCGAGGCTGTTCAGTCGTTAGATTGTAAGGACTCTCGCCTTCAGAGAGCAGCTGTGTATCATCTAAATAAGTAAGGGTTTGGCGAATCTGGTTCAGTGCACCTCGCGCCGTTTGATGACAATTTTCCAAGATGTCGAAGTGACTATCTAAAGTGGTCTGAAAGTCCTCAAGCCCTTGGTGCCCTTTGTAGATCGCCTCCTCAACTAATTTGAGGTCGGTACTGAATGCTTCCTTAGCGGATTTGATTTGTTCGTACTCTTTCAGTTGTTCTGCCATCCGTTCCTTTTCAGCAAGGAGCCGGTCGCGTTCGTTGGCAAGTTGCTGTAACTCAGTGGTGTCTTCAATATATTGTGCTACCTTTTCGCGGAGTATTTGATTTTCCTGTTCAAGCGTCTTTAGCCGTTTCTCGTTTCCATCGTGCGCTTCCGCTCTCGTTTTTAGCCCCTTGTTTTCCTCTAATAGAAACGCGCGCTGTTGATTTAATCGGTTATGTTTCTGCTCAAGCGAGGTATAGTCCGCTTTAGAGTCGGCTAACTGCTGTTCAAGGTGCCCGATCTTTGGGTCGGGTACCTCGCTCTGTTGCTGTTCGCCTTCTAAGTCGTCGGCGTACCGAGAGCCTATTTCTTCTAATTGCTCTATGCTTGCGAGGTCCGCCCGTCCGTTGGTATGTACGACTTCTATGGATTCGTATGTTGTATTGAGGAGTTTGTAGCCGTGTTCAACGACTGCGGAACGTTCATCGCTGAGAAGTGCCCAGACGACTTCGCCAAAGTCGCCGCCCTCTATGAGGACCTCGGACGTTCTGAAGAACGTTTCGATCTCGGAAATTTCCATATAGCCGACTCGTGAGATTGCATCCTGCGCCTTTTCAGTAAGGAATTGGCTGACTTGCACTTCAATTGAGGCTTCGGAATTTTTTATTTCAGGTTCTGCTGTGCCAACCACACCCAAAAATACGTCAGTTAGGTTTACAAGTAGTTCCCGTCTTGATAGCGCATACAGGCGATCCACATCAAGGACAATGCCGGTGGAAGCACTTAATTGGAAGATCTCCTTTTCGTCCAGAAGTAGGTCCAAAAACCACGTAAGTTGGTCCCGCTGTATATGCAATTTTAGATTTGGATTTGACATTGTTATGCTCCGATTTTTTACAGCAAATTGTCCCTTTCCAGTAAAGGATGGGGCCCCCAGCGTTGCGAGTTACGCCGAAATAAGAATTAAATTTTAATAATTTTTTCCTGTCCTTTCTTCACACTACGCGTCGCGTTGCGCGTGTCAACAACTAATTGAGCGTGTTCCACGAGCCAGCAGTAGTCTATAACATCGTGGTCGGTTAAGATAACAACGCAATCGGCATTTTCTACCAGATCCGCTGTCAAGGGCTCCGAGTGATAGATGTTTCTGTCATCGAGAGACAGGTCTTTTACATACGGGTCATGATATAGAAAATCTGCTTTTTTGTCAAGAATTAAACGAATTACTTCAAGGGCAGGCGATTCGCGAATGTCACCGATGTCCTTTTTATACGCGATACCTAAGATTAATAATTGCGCGCCATTCAATGGTTTACGCTGAAGATTCAGCGCATGAATGATTTTGTCTACCACATATTTTGGCATCTCGCTATTAATTTCAGTGGCGAGTTCGATGAAGCGAGCGTGGTACTGATACATCTGTGCTTTCCAAGAGAGGTAGTGCGGATCAATCGGGATGCAGTGTCCGCCAAGCCCGGGACCTGGGTAGAACGGCATAAATCCAAAAGGCTTCGTGGCAGCAGCGTCAATGATTTCCCATACGTCCAGATCCATCCGGTCACAGATAAGCGCGACCTCATTGATTAAGCCGATGTTGACGCTCCGGAACGTGTTTTCAAGGAGTTTCACCATTTCTGCCGTTCGGGGTGAGGATACTGTATGTGTTTTATTGATGAACTGCGCATAGAAGGTTTCAGCAACATGCGTGCAGTGCGGGGTAACACCCCCTATAATTTTCGGGGTATTTGTCATAGAGTATGTGCTATTTCCCGGCTCAATACGTTCCGGCGAGAAAGCGAGATAGAAATCGCGACCGACTTGTGTGGTGTCAGGAGATGTCCCTTTGCTAAAATGGGCGTTGAGTTCTGGTAGGATAATTTCTTCGGTTGTGCCGGGGTAGGTAGTGCTTTCGAGAATGATCAGTTGTTCGGGGTGCAGGTGTTGGGCGACCTGCTGGACTGCTGCAGTAATAAACTGCATATCCGGTGTTCGGTTTTCACGCAAAGGTGTCGGCACACAGATGTTGACCGTATCCAGTTCCCCAAGCACACCGAAATCCGTTGTTACCTGAATTTGCCCAGACTTAATAAGTGGCGCGAGGACTTCATTGGTGACATCAGGCACATCGGAGATGCCCTGTTTCAATCGTTCTATTTTTTCTGAACAGATGTCAATGCCTGTAACTCGGAACCCCGCGCGGGCAATAGCGACTGTAAGTGGTAGTCCGACATATCCAAGTCCGATAACGCCAGAGCGAGCTGTCCGGGTTTCTATTTTTTCAAGAATCATTTTTCAATAGCCAGCGCGTTGCTGCGTAAAGATTTGTGAAAATTTTTTCGGGGCGATATCCATTCTGATCCGTACGTCTAATATAGTGATAATAACTCTCCTGTCCAAGTCCAGTTAAAACAAGAAATGTTGTGGCTCCTGCGCGTTGTCCTGCTTCAATATCTGTAGGCACGTCGCCAATAAAATAGGCTTTTGACAGTTCAATGTTGTGTTCCCGTGCAGCGCGTATCAACATACCCGGTTTCGGTTTTCGACACTCGCATCCAGCATCAGGGTGGTGTGGACAGTAATAAACAGCGTCAATTGTACCACCTGTTTTTTCAATTTCAGCAATCATTCGCGAGTGGATATCCGCTAAATCTTCCTCTGAATAGAGACCTCTTCCAATCCCTGATTGATTGGTTATCACGATGATGCGATAACCGCTTTCTGTTAATTCTCGGATCGCTTTTCGGGCGTTCGGGATAAAGGCGAATTCTGCCCATTTTCGGACGTAACCTTTATTCGGGGGGTTTCGGTTGATAACGCCGTCTCGATCCAGAAAGACAGTCTTCATCCTTACGTTCTTACAATTGAGTAGCCGATTCCACGGTCTCAATTGCCCTTAGCAATTCCTTTGGTGTAACGGTCGCACATCCCATCTTACCGACAGCAATTCCACCCGCGAGACTGGACAATAGCGCAGCACTCCGAAATTCGGCATCTGCCGCGAGCGCAAGCGTGAAAACAGCAACGACGGTGTCCCCTGCACCTGTCACATCCGTCACGACACTTGAATTCGGGGGTAGATGCTCCACTTTGAGGGTGCCATCCGATTCGCGTTGGAAGAGAGACATCCCCTTTGCATCGCGCGTAATTAACAACGCTTTGAGTGATAACTGATTTAAAATCTTCTCACCGACAGTAACAAGATGTGGCACATCCGTGATTTCTTCATGCACCGCGGTCCCCGCTTCCTCGTGATTCGGCGTGACAGCGGTTATCCCTTCATAATGCCAGAAGTTGTTTTGCTTTGGATCGGCTATAATTGGTATACCGTACGACTGCGCGTGTTTCATCACACCTTTGATGAGTTGGGCATTCACAACTCCCTTGTCGTAGTCTGCGAAGATAATTGCATCACTCGTTGGCAATTGAGAAACGACTGTGTCCAATAGACGCTCTCGCATCCGGGAAGAGATTTCCTGTTTGGATTCCCTGTCAATGCGGAGCAGATGGTGTCCCGCATCCGACGCGCAATCTGTGAGAGGCAGCGTGGCGCGGGCAATCACACGTGTTTTCGTGCTTGTCGGTCGTTCGGCATCGATACAGACCTTGGTGGTAACGAGATTCGTTTCGGTGAGCATCTGGACCAACTTTTCGCCTTCCGTATCCTTACCGATGACACCGACCAAGATGGCATTGCCGCCTAAACTTGCGACGTTCTGTGCAACATTCGCAGCACCACCACACCCGGTCTCTTCTGTCTTCGTTTCAAACACTGGCACAGGGGCTTCAGGCGAAATCCGCTGTACATCTCCCCAGATATATTTGTCCACGATGACATCGCCGATGATCATTACCCGTTTGTCTTGAAGTTTTTCAAAAACGGCTTTTAAGTTCACAACACTATATTAGCATAAATCCGAGAGTTAAGGCAATAAACATTCTTAGCGATATATTCGGTGTTCTGAAAATGTCGTTCTACCCCGTTTGATTTTCAGTAAACCTTGATATTTTTTGAAGAGAACCAAGAAAACTTACAACGAACGTCATATAATCGGGGTTCTATGATTGCGAGTTGTTTTACAATTAACCTAAGTTGCCACCTGTACTGCCATCGGTGGTGAGTGTTTGCTTTCCTGAACACCTGTCTATAGGTTTCAAACTTTACTATAAATTGTCCAAACTTTAGTATAATAGGAGGATACTTACATTATTATGTTCATAACTTTTGCAAAAGTCATCAGTTTCCTTATCTTACTCATAGGTTTTATGGGGTGTGGGGACGCTGAAACATATAATCAGGCGCCACCTAAAGTACTGCTTGAAATTAATAAAGTCTTAGACCAATGGCGGCAAGGGTATGAAACAGAGGATGTTAACGCTTACATCGGTACCTTCTGGGAAGAAGGTTTCCTCTATGTTTCCGATTGGGGAACAGACGGAGACAAGACAGACGACCTGGAGTTTGATGACATTCGGCAGGAACGGGATGCCGCTATCCGAGTCTTTGAGAAATATCAGGATATTGAGATAGAACTCTCTGTTCCACCAGAAATTTCTATGAATAAAGATGGAACACAGGTGGAAGTGCGGAATCACTATAGAATCCAACTTTTCATATCGGATGGACACTCACTTGAGGGTGGATTTAGTGGCGTATACGCTGAAGGTGATAACCTCTTTATCTTTGAAAAAAGAAATGATGAATGGCGCATCGCTGAATGGCATGACGAATCCTTTAGTGAGGAAGAGATTCGCATCGCCAATAGCCTATAAATGCCTTATGTCAGTGCGATTTTCCCTTGCATTTTGGGCAAGTACCTGTTAAAATATTTGGCGGTGGTAAGAATTAATTAAAGGACTTACTTCCGAGAACCAACAAAAAGGCAAAATCTTCAGAAAAAAAGGTTAGCAGTGAATTTCCATGAGCATATTTTCTTTACGAAAACGATTTTTTGGCGGCGTTTGCGAGTTTCCAAAGTTTCACTATAAAAGTTTCTTACTATTTTTGCTGGGTGTGTTACTCCTCAGTCTTTCCATCCCCGTTTCAGCCGTAGATTCCCCCGCCGAAAATCCAACGACTGGCACAGAAATTACGCCGAAAACTACAAAGACCCCGGAATTGTCTACATATAGACTGCAAGTTGGTGATAGTTTTGTTGTCACCGTGGATGGCTATCCCGAATATAGCAAAGAGCGGATCCCAGTGCCGGTTCAACAAGACGGTTATGTCTCCTATCCGCTCATTGGACTCATCAAGGCAACGAATCTCACCGTTTCCGAACTGGAAGCACAGATGCAGTCGGCTTTCTCAAAACATCTTCCCACAGCACGCGTATTTGTGACGCTCATGCAACCGAAACGGACGATTCTCGTGTTCGGCGCGGTTGAACCGCGACCACGCGGAAACTTCCATATCTTTGAAGTCGGACAGGTTTATCTCCTTCAGGCACTCGCCTCCGCTGGCATCAATTATGAAGCTGCAGATCTTACGGACATCTCTATCTGGCGCGATGGGAAACTCTATAAAAAGGTTGATTACCTTCAACTCATGAGTTCAGGAGGACCGGATATCCCGTTGAAAGATCACGATACTATCTTCGTTCCGTCTATCTTTCAACAGCGCCCCGTGCGTGTTATAGGTGCTGTGGTGGCTCCGGGTGTTTATCCCATAACCGCACCGCAGGTACCAGCAACACAAGTGCTGAAAATTGCAGGCGGGTCCAGAGCTGATTTCGCGGACTTACACAAGTCGGAAATTCTCACGAGCAAAGAACGCATTTTAGTGAATCTCGCTGCGGAGAACGTCAATGCGATGTTGGGACCGGGTGACACGTTGTATGTCCCCTTGGCGGAAGCGAAAATAAGTGTTACAGGTGCTGTAGAAAAGCCAGGACAATATGTGATTACCGAGCCAGTGCTTCTGGGACAAGCCATTGCGATGGCGGGTGGATTCAACGAGGAAAGGGCAAACCCAAAGAAATGCTTACTGACACGTGCAGATGGGACAGAGGAAGAACTGAACTTTGATCAGGTGCACTCGGAGATTTACCTGAATCCGAAAGATCAACTCCGAATTCGTGAACGGACACGTTTAGATTGGCGGGTCCTTACCTTCGGAACATCATTTGTGAATCTACTTGTCACTATTCTGTTTAGGTACAGGAATTAATTGCGGGATATACGCGCCTGGAAAACACACCTACGAGGCATTAAAAAAAATATAACGAGGTTAGAAATGCCAGAGACAGCCGATAGGCACCTTGAGGAAGTTAGAGAAATTCGATTGTCAGACTATTTTTGGATCCTCTTTCGGAATAAGTGGAGTGTCCTTCTCATTTTTTTGCTTTCCGTTTTCGGGGCATTCCTCATTACCGATCTCACCCCGCCGGTTTATCAATCTGAAACAACACTTCGCACTTTAGATGGACAACCGACTCCTTCATTGCTTTCACAATTGCCGATATCAGGATTATTGGGGAATACATCGTTGGGGGCTTACGCTGCACAGATACAATCACGCGACTTTGTGATCGCGCCTGCGGTGCGCGAACTTAGAGAGGAAGGACTGCTCGATCCATTGCCTGTCCATCGTGGACGAACTGTTGTATGGCTCGCAAACGTGTTAAATATTAAACTTGATCCCGATGCAACGGAACAAGGCGATCTTACCCTCACGGAGTGGGAAGATTTCTTCGTGAAAACCCTTATTGACGAACAGTTAAAGGTCGAAGAAACACCGGACGGAAGCGTGATTACTGTGACCGTGCAACAACCAACGCCAGAACGGGCACAGAATTTAGCCAATAGAATCGCTGCAGTATTTCAGGCGGTTGTTGAGGCAGAAGCCACTGAAAGAATGGAGTGGTGGGAAAAGCCCCTCACCCAAACGATGCTGAATCAGACAAGGGATAACCTCAAATATGCTGATGAGGCACTCTTTGAATTTCAACAAGAGTACCCAGAGATAACCTTAAATGCGGAGGGCGGGACACAAGCGCAAATCATTTTAGCACTTCAGGTCAAAGAAAATGAATTGATAGATCTCTTGGCAGGTGCTGAATTGAGACTGGCAACCTATCAAGCTGAATTAGATAAGTCGTCAGAAGAAATCATCTCAGAAACGATTGCTCGAAATCCTTCACATTCCAAGTTACAAGATAGTTTAAACCAATATGAGATCGACAGAGCGGAACTGCTTGGCAAATACGATGAAACACATCCTGAAGTGACTGCAATTGATGGAAAAATTAGGGAAACAGAGGCGCGTCTCGCCAAAGAGGAAAAGGAAATAAAAAGCACAACTTCCACTTACAATCCGCTTCATCAAGCACTCACGGAGAAAGTAAATGAGACCCAAGCATCCATTACGAGTCTTAAGCAACAGCAAACGAATGTCGCTGCCCAAATTGACGCACACCACGCGAAACTCGGTAGTTGGTCAGACGAGCAGCTAAAGTTCTATCGTCTCAAGCGAGATGTTGAGGTTAACAACGCCCAGGTAGTCGCTTTGGAAACAAGAATGCGGGAGGCAGAGATTTTCGCCCAAGCACGCTCAGAAAGCATCAAGGTTCTGGATAAAGCACGGGCACCGGAAGAACCACTGAAGCCTCGCCTGAAACTAAATCTCGCTTTGGGTGCTATGGTGGGTATGCTACTTGCCGCGACGTTTGCTGTCGCCAAAAATTACTTCAAAGACACATATCTCCGGTTAGAAGAGGCTGTGCGTCAATTAGGGGCACTGCCGGAGTCACCGAGTTTCCTCGGTGTGCTTCCATCTATCAAAAAACGCAGTGCCTATCGACTGCCACTGATCGTGCACGATGCACCCACATCAAGGTCAGCCGAAGCATTTCGCGTCCTACAAGCGAAATTGCCATTTCTGAAACCAGGGGCACCCGTGCAAACAATTCTCGTCACAAGTGCAACTCGTGGTGAAGGGAAAAGCACCATTTCCTCTAATCTGGCTGTCGCGCTTGCCCAAAGAGGAAATAGGGTTCTATTGATAGACGCCGATATGCGCCGCCCCTCGCAACACAACACCTTCCCAGAAGAGCAACAACCACTCCAGGTAGAGGACGCGGAAGGAATATCTGATTCGGAATTTCCTATTGCTCGCGTTGGTACGCGTAAACCGGGTTTGAGCGAAGCCCTTATCCATTTGAATTCGGAAAACGGAGCCGATGTACTTCAGGCAACAGTTAAGCAGACCAACATCCCTAATTTACATCTGGTGCCGAGTGGAACAGTCCCCCCGAATCCAATTGAGCTTCTGAACTCAGAAATGATGACAGAGTGGTTGGAACTCGCGAAATCGGAGTATGATGTGATTGTGATTGACTCACCACCTGTGCGTGCCGTTGCCGATCCGATGATCTTGGCAAATATCGTTGATGCTATCGTTTATGTGTTTGACATCACAAAAACCCGTCGCTTTGATATCCTTACAGGTATCCGTCATTTGACAGACGCTTTCCCGATGAAAGGCATCGGTGTACTTTGCAATATGATTAATCCAAGACATGCGAAGTCTTATGGATACTACAGCCGCCACGGTAATTACGCCGATCTTGCCGATGAAGGCAATGAGAGTTGATCATTTCATTTTCCCTAAACTCGCGGGCGGACGCGATGTGCCTACCAATCCAGCGAGAACGATCATTGTTAAGATATATGGCAAACTGTTGAGCAGTTGCCCCGGAATGTTCCATCGGTTCGCGAGTTCCAAAGCGGTGGCAAATCCGAAAAGGAAGCATGCTGCTACGCCACTCAACGGACGCCAGTTCCCAAAGATAACAGCTGCGAGTGCGAGATAGCCCCGCCCTGCCGTCATCCCCTTTGTGAAATAGTGAACTTCGGATGCCAGAAAACAGCCGCCGATTGCTGCCAAGATACCGCTGAATAGCACCCCAAAATATTGCCATTTTACTCGGCTCAGGCTGAGTGCTTCGAGTGCTTCTGTTGATTCGCCAGCAGCACGCAATCGCAAGCCCCACGGTGTTTTAAACAGGAAAATGTGACTTATCACCATCAAGACGGGTAGCAAATAGACGATAAAACCGTAGGAACCGATAAGTGGTAGTTGCCACTGTGGAAGACCACTAACCTGCTCAGAGGTCGTTAAAAGGTATTCTGTAACCCCTAATGCGAGAATATTAATGCCGACCCCGGTGACAATCTGTTCTGCCTGAAAGGTAATCGTGGCAACAGCGTGGAGTAGTGCCAACACGAACCCAAAACTTATCCCGACAAGTAACCCGATCCATACTGACCCGGAAGCTTGTGTTCCGATAACATAACCGAAAGCCCCTATAAGCATCATACCTTCCAAGGCAAGGTTGATTACGCCAGCGCGCTCCGAATAAATTCCGCCGAGTGCAGCGAATCCTAACGGTGTTGCCATTCGTAAAGTGCTTGGAATCAATTCAAAAATCATTTTTCTAATTTACCTTGCGGTTCGGTAAGGCAGGTTTAGATTTTGATGTGCCTTTCCGTAGAACCGCCCTCCACTTCGTTTCGGGCTTAGTTCTCGCTTAAACATTCAAAAATCATTTTTCTAATTTACCTTGCGGTTCGGTAAGGCAACTTCAAGACCCACTGTTACGTGAAATGCGTTCCATGCTAACCAACCAGATAATTAGCATGCCTTGACCTGCAAGGAATAAACCGCGCCGAACCTCTAACAAAATTTCGATGTCCAAAGCGACTTTGTTCAATAATCCGAACAGGATAGCTGCAGCAAAGATGCCGAACGGATTGTTTCTACCCAAAAGTGCGACCGCAATTCCGGTGAACCCCCATCCTGATGAAAAATTGTCCAAAAACCGATAGCGGTATCCCATAACATCAGCAGCACCGGCTAATCCTGCGACAGCACCGCTCAACGCCATCACCCATATCGTCACAACGTCCGGATTTATCCCACCATAAGATGCAGCATCTCGTGCATTTCCCACCAAGCGGAGCTCATATCCCCAACGGGTGTAGGTTAAGAAGATATAGCAGAGTACCACACACCCACAAGCGAGCAAGAAACTCACGTTTAGCGGATTGCTTTGTGGAAGACCGGGAAGTAAAGATGCCAATCGTGGGAACCGCGCTGCTTCGTAAATTTGCCGTGTATGTGGGATCATCTGGTTGGGCTCTTGGTAGACAGACGTGACAAGGTAATTCATGAGAGCAAAGGCGATAAAGTTCATCATAATCGTATTGATAACTTCATGTGCGCCGTATCTCGCCTTTAGGAATCCAGGGATCGCGCCCCACCCAGCACCGGCAACCATTGCCCCGCCTATACAGAAAGGGACCAGCAGGAAAGCGGGAAGGTTCAGGTGTATGCCTATCCATGCAGCGGTGAACGCAGCGATGTAGAGTTGTCCTTCGCAGCCGATATTAAACAGTCCACTCTTATAGCCAATGGCAACGGCAAGTCCCGTAAACACAAGTGGTGTCGCGTTAAACAAGACGTAGCCGAACTCATCAAAACTTGCGAACCCACTGACGAAGGTGATACTATAAAATTCCAGTGGGTTCTGTCCGCGGACATAGAGGACAAACCCACACAAAAGAAAGAATCCAGCAAGCGCGAGAAGTGTGGGTACACAATTAACAAATAGGCGTTTAATTTGAGGGATGCCGTCTCGGAACAGCGAGATGGACACTTTTCGGATATTCAAGATGCTCTCGATTTTCCTACTAAAATTTGACAAAGGTTCTCGAAAGGTGTTATTATGGATAGTGCTGAATCTATATGGAATACACCTTGAGTATAGCACAGGTGTCGGATTATAGTAAATTCCAAAAATAAATACACACTTTCAACCCCCGGTAGGTGCGGTTTTGCGGTGTACTCACCTTCCCCCTGATAAGGGGGATGAAGGGGGGTTGCGATCTGCATTCCTAACCGCACCGATGCTGAGTGTCTAAGTAATTACAGAATCTACTATAGAACAATGTACCGGTTGAGAGAAAGACCGCAAGGAGATCGACATGGAGAGAAACAGTGCGAAGTTGTCTCATCCTAAAAATGAGGCTACCCCAACAAATCTTCCTGCCCTTTTAGGAGGAACGCCAGTCTTTGAAAAGACACCTGATGTGCCTTTTCCGAAACTGGAGCAGTGGACTCAGGTGACAGAGGAAGAAGCACAAGTTGTTTATGAAATGACCCTTCGGAACGAACTCTCTGGTATATCTCCCACCGTTCAGGAATTTGAAAAAACTTGGCGTGAACGCCACCAAACCGAATATGCCCTGAGCCTTACCAACGGGACAGCAGCACTACACAGCGCAATGTTTGGGCTTGGTGTCGGTCCCGGTGATGAGGTTATCTGCCCGACATACACGTGGATGGGTTCAATTACGCCAGCGTTGACACTGATGGCGAAACCGGTTTTTTGTGAAGTCGATCCGAAGACATTATTGATTGATGTGGCTGACGTTCAGCGGTGCATTACATCACGAACCAAAGCAATTATAGCCGTCCATCTGTGGGGCAACGTGTGTGACATGGATGCGTTGATGGCACTCAGCGAAGAGACAGGTGTGCCGGTCATAGAAGACTGCTCTCACGCACACGGGGCATCTTACAAAGGAATGCCGTGTGGAAGCATCGGGCAGGTCGGTGCCTGGAGTCTGCAAGGGAACAAACCTATTAGTGGCGGTGAAGGCGGGATGCTGGCGACGAACGACGTAGCCGTTTTTGAGCGGGCGTGTCTGCTTGGACAAGTTAATCGTTCACCCGATATTCCAGACGATACACCAGGATTGCGCTATACACATCTTCCACCGATGGGGCTTGGCGTTAAATTTCGTGCCCATCCACTCGCTATTGGCATCGCTTCCGTGCAGTTAAAGAAACTTGATAAACTCAATGCGGGTCGCCGTGCTTATATCCAAGAGATCTCCGACGGACTGAAAGAGATTCTGGGTGTTTCGCCTATTGAAACCTATGAAGGCACTGAGTCCGCTGGATTCTACGGATTCCCTCTCCACTATCACAAAGAAGAGACGCACGAACTCCCTGCCCCAGTTTTTGCGGAAGCACTCCGGCAAGAGGGCGTTTTAGCAAATAATAATCCTTATCCGCTCCTTGTGGGTGATGGCGTGCCTGTGTTTTCAGGGGGTCTACCGACGAATAGCAATCCGTATCCACTCCTACATACTTTACCACTTTTCATGCACGGGCTTGATATGTACATGGACGGTCGAGGTGCCCTCTGTACCACCGATATGGGTGGAGAGTTTGAAACATACAAAGCAGGGGACTTCCCTGTAACTGAAAAAGTGTGTTCGCAGCTCATATTCTTGCCGCTGTTGGCGGAACCGGTGGCAGGTGCTGTATCAGGAATTTTGGATGCTATTCGTAAGGTCTCTTTACATAGCCACCTCATAAATGATTAGACGGACAAAATGCCGATAGAATTCTCAGCCCGAACTCGCGTACAGAATATAGAAACTTTCAAGACTGAACCTTTGGATGTTTTGGTTATCGGTGGTGGCATCGTCGGGGCGGGTTTAATCCGTGACCTTGCGCGCAACGGGGGCATCAAAGCAGGCTTGATTGAGCAAGGCGATTTCGCGAGTGGCACAAGTAGTGCTACCTCCCAACTTGTACATGGTGGGTTTCGCTATCTGCTTAAACGCGATATTGACCTCGTCAAGAATTCCCGCAAGGAACGTGAAATTCTGCGACGCATCGCACCGAATCTTGTCAAACCGATGCCAATAGCAGTGCTCAGTTACAAAGGCGATCCGTACCCGTTGACGGGGATACAACTCGCTGCACATTACTACAACCGTCTCTTTAAAGCAGATGAAGCGGAGAAAACGGTCGTAATTCGTGATGGGCAAAAAGTGAAACGTTTGGTAGGACCCATCACAGCGGATACGCTAAAAGGATGTGTTCTATTATGGGATAGCACTGTTGATGACGCAAGGTTGACACTCGCAACACTCCAGGATGCACACCGGCACGGTGCTATCATCGCAAACTATGTCCGCTTCCTCGATTTTGTCAAGCAATCAGATACTGGTGCTGGGAATCGGGTGTCCGGGATAATTGCTGAAGATGTTATTTCTGGGCAACGTTTCGAGATCACCGCCCGGAAAATTGTGGCAGCTACAGGTCCTTGGAGCGACAAGGTGTGGTCTAAAGACCCAAGTTACGACGGGGTACCACGCTTGGTGACGAAAAACGCGAAAGGGATTCATCTTGTCCTGCCGCGCTGCGGGAAAGAAGATGACTCCGAAGCGTACGGTTTGATTGTTTGTACACGCTCCGAAAAACAACGCAAACGCAATCCGCGTGTTATTTTTATTTTGCCGGGTGCCCATAATACTTCTATTGTCGGGACCACTGAAACAACACCGCAGGAAGAACTCGCATCAGTCCGTCCATCAGTGGATGAGGTCAGCTATCTACTTTCGGAAACGCAGCGAATTTTCCCAGAAAAAACACTCAACAAAAATACGATCATTGCCGCGTATGCTGGAACCCGACCCCTCATCGCAGCGAAGAGACACGATCGAGGATTGACAAGAGCAGGTTTTGTTTCAAGAGAGCACTTGATAACAGAGAGTCCGAGCGGGGTAATGTATCTCTATGGCGGAAAACTTACCACACACCGACAGATGGCAGAGGAGACTGTAAACTGGCTTGCGAAGTTTTTAGACGTTCCTCGCGACTGTAAAACTGCCACGCATCCGTTGCCTAATGCAGTTGGAGAGGCACCCGACGCTAACATGGAACGTCTTGCTAAACGATATGGCGACGGGTATAAGATAATTCAAAAGTTCATTGCTGAAGATGTAACGCTTGGGGAGCCAGTAACACCGTCTCTTCCGTTCACAAAAGCCGAAATCCTCTATGCCTGTTGGGGCGAGATGGTGATGACACTTGAGGATCTTCTCTGGCGACGGACCCGAATCGGTTGGACCCCCGGTCAAGGTGTTGATATTGCCCCTCAAATTGCGCAGTTTTTGGGTGAGAAGAATAATTGGAGTGATACCAGAATCACGGCAGAGGTTGAGACCTATCGCCAACGTATTGAGTGGCTGAATTTTAATCTGTGAATGGAGTTGTCATACCATTTCTGATTGAAATTGTAGCATAAACTTTTAGTTTGTGCTCCCTGCGAAACCTGCCTGAACGAACCGCAAGGAAAACGAAAAATGGAAGTTTACCGTTGGGAAGACCGGAAATTTGGGAAACTTGAACCTTTACGCTTTGGCGAGGAACGCGACTTCGAGGATCTGCTTGAAAAGGATGCAACACTCGTCCTTGGTGAACCCCTCTGTGTTATCAGCAGGCAACCGCCCCTCAGCACATCAAAACAGAAGATTGACTTGCTCGCACTTGATCGGCAGGGCAATTGTGTGATTATTGAGCTGAAACGCGGAAAACCCTCTCGGACAGCAATCACACAGATTTTAGAGTACGCCGCCGGAGTTTCTCAACTCGCTTTCATCGAATTGGAACAACTTGCGTATCGTTGGTGTCAGCAACAAGGTAAGGAGTTCTCCTCTCTGACTCTCCTCCACAGTGAGTTTTTTGGGTATGAACCTGGCGATATTCGGAAATCTGCGTTCAATCAACGCCAGCGGTTGGTGCTTGTTTCGGAAGGCGTGGATGCGCGCGTCTTAGAGGTCGCCGAATATCTACGAGCTTTGGGGCTTGATCTCACGTATATCTCTTATTTTTCCTACCACGCGCCTGATGAGATCTTGGTCGCAACCGAAACCGTCTTGGGTGGGACGCTCGTCAAGGAAGAAGAGCGGAGTTATGGACATACCGCTCAGCAATTTATGACGCTCGCATCGTTCATTGAGACGCTGCAGGAGAACGAAGAACTCGCGGAAATTGCTCGTGATTTTTTAGCTTATGTTGAGGCGTGCGGTGCGACACTTCGACCCCGTATCGCGAAACTCAGGATGACTTTCGGCGGACACTGGTGGCTTGACACATATCCCTCAAGAAGGGCAACCCATTTCCGAGTTGATGTCCACGGCGACTTCACACCGCTCCATGTTGTTGAGTGCAGAGCCAATTTACCCAACGTCACAGTCAAGAATTTCGGAGTCTCTTTTAACATCGCTTCTAAAGCACATCTTGACTATGCGATTGAGATTTTTGAACGCGTCCGGAATTCTATCCTATCTTTATAGTTTAAACATCGGAGAGGCACTCATAGCGGATGCCCCTACTTGAAAAGCGAACATGTCCTCAATCGCGTTGGATTTCACGGAAAACCACCCTGGAACGATGCCCAGGATCCCATAGTTTAAAATGCGTTTTGCCCACCCTGAATTTCTCCATTTTTTATGGGCAGTCCCGCTTGTGATACTGTTGCTTCTCTTTGGATTGCAACAGAAACGGAAAGCACTGCTGCGATTCTACACCAATGTCCATCCGGCGCACTTACAGCGACACAAGGTGCAAGCAGGATTGTTGCTGCTCGGGTATCTCCTGCTGACGCTCGCAATTGCGCGTCCGCAGTGGGGTGCTAAACCTGAGTCAGTCTCGGAAAGACTCAATGTCATGCTCGCATTGGATATTTCAACCAGTATGCTTGCGGAAAGTGAAGCACCGATTCGGCGGCTGACACGCGCCAAAGAGGTTATGTTTTCGCTGTTAGAGGAACTCGAAGGCGACCGAGTCGGATTGCTCTACTTTGCTGAAGCGAGTTTTGTGGTATGTCCTCTAACAAGCGATACTGCCACACTCAGAGAGTTTTTAGCGGCGGTAACTCCTGAAACACTTACCCATAGTGGAACCCGTATCGGCAACGCTATTGAGATAGCAACTGCTCGACTTGACACAGATCAAAATGACACAACAGCAGTAGAATCTGGTTTTGATGGGCAGAAGGTACTAATTCTGTTTACGGACGGGGAGGACCACGGGGAAGATGTTATCAATGCTGCAGCGGCGGCACCCCAAAAAGGTGTGCATATCTATTGTGTCGGGGTTGGCAACGCTGTTCAATCTGTGCCTATTCCGCTGCAGATGGCGGACGCATCAGAAACTACGCCCTACAAACGTGATGCTAACGGGCAGTTGGTCCTAACGGTGTTGGATGAAACGCAGCTACAAGAAATTGCTGAGGTAGGAAAAGGCAAGTATTATCACGCAAGTATGGGTGTCGCCGAGTTAGCGACAGATTTGGCACGACTCGAAAAGCAGAAATTCAGGATCCGTTCAGGTGGTGAATATCAAGACCGCTTTCAGTTGTTTGTAGCGGGAGCATTGATTCTGCTTATCTGTGAGTTGTTTCACTTCACGGTATGGAGACGCAAAGTGCGGTCCAAAGAAAACAGTCGGTAATTCCGAATTAATTTTTTAATCTTCATGAAACCACTCCTACCTTGTCTTCTCTGAAATACGGATATTATGCTTTCTTGAAAATTAACCCGTCCGGGCGATAGCGCATCAGTAAAACTAAGATGATGCCGAAGATCAGATAGCGCGCTCCTCCGAATTGAGGAAAATTGGACAGAATTTCCCGTAAAATTTCGCTTAAGGAGCCGAGAATGATTGCCCCTATAACCGATCCCTTAATGCTGCCCTTACCACCGAGGATGACCATACAGAGGATAAGGATAGATTCCCAAAATTCAAAGGTTCGTGCACTAATGATTGACGAAAATGGTGCTAAAAAAGCTCCACCAAGCGCGCCAATAGCTGCACTGACAGCAAAGGCAAGCGACTTGTATCGGCTGACATTGATTCCCATAGATGCCGCTGCTTGTTCGTCTTCTCGAATAGCAACCCACGCTCTACCCACGCGAGAGTGCTGCAACCGGTAGGTAACGAATATGACCAAAGCGAGCAGAATGAGAATATGGTAATAGTGGTGCCAATTTTGATTGAGTTTTATCCCAAAAAACGTGATGTGTGGAATATTTTTGACAAATCCGTTGATATCCCCAATCAGCCATATTTCATTTTTCACGATACGGTAGAGTAATTCAGCAAACCCGAAGGTAACGATGGCGAAATAATCACCGGTGAGTCGTAAGGTAGGCGCGCCACGCAACAATCCCCAAAGTGCACCGTTGAGAACAGCTAACGGCAGCACCATCCAGTAACTGAATCCAAGGCGCACCATCAGAAGTCCCGCAGTGTATCCGCCGACGAGATAAAACCCAACATAGCCGAGGTCTAACAACCCCGTAAATCCGCAAACGATATTTAGCCCGACTGCGAGGAGTGTGTAGAGACCAACTTGAACAACGGTGTAGAGAATATAATCCCCGCTTGGTGTTGGGAGAAAGATATCCCGATAGGACAGTAAGAGGTTAATGTAATCCACCGCATACATAAGTAGCGGGAAAAAACCTACTATAGAAAAGAAGATTATATTTTTCGGTGTTAACTTATCTCGCATGGTTTTCTAAAGGCATACACGTAAACTTAGGCGCGAGTTGCGGTTGATTTCCCAAACAACCCTGAAGGACGGATTATAATGACAGCAATCATGACAATATAGGCAATGGCTACCCGATACCCAGAACCGTAGCCGTAGGGGATATAGCCAGCTCCAAATACTTCGGCGAACCCTATCAGGAGTCCTCCGACCATTGCACCCGTGATATTCCCGATGCCTCCGAGAACAGCAGCAGCGAACGCTGCTACGCCCTTATAGTAACCCATCGTCGGTTCAATAATCTCTTTTATACCGACCATCACCCCTGCAACAGCCCCTAAAGCGGAACCGATAGCGAACGTTATAACAATGACCCGGTTGGTATTGATACCCATCAAATTGGCGGCAACCCGATTTTGGGCGCAAGCCCGCATCGCTTTGCCTATCTTTGTTAAGGAAACCAACCGGTTTAAGGCAATCATTAGAGCGAGAGCGAGGAGAATAATACATAAGTCCCGGTAAGGTAGAAAAGCACCACCGGGGAGCGCAATCGCCGTCTCGGTCAAGGAGAATGCTGATAGCGGTTCACTCGGCGGGATGCCTTGTCTTAAAAATGCCGGCAGAGATTCTGATGGGAAAGGACGTTGCCTTGCACCCCAGATAATTCGGGCAAGGTTTTGTAAGCCGATTGAAACACCGATCGCTGTAATTAATGCGGAAAGGCGCGCTGCATTACGAAGCGGACGATAAGCAACCAGGTCCATCAACATTCCGATGCCAGCACAGAGGAGCATACTGAGCGGGAGTGCTACCCAAAATGGTAGGTTAAAAACCGTGACCAAGGTGAACGCGAAGTAAGCACCAAACATGAAAATTTCGCCGTGGGCGAAGTTAATCAATTCAATAATGCCGTAGACCATCGTATAACCGACAGCAATAAGGGCATAAATGCCGCCGAGCACAAGGGCATTAATCAGCTGCTGTGAAAATTGCTCCATAATTCTTAAATTCCAAATGTTTGCTCTTTAAAAGAATTTACGATTATCTCGGTTTTTCATACGATTTCTTCTTCATCCCGAGTGCCATGAAATTAGCACATGCTACTATTCTTGGGATTCCAAGTTGAGTAGTTGCTGAGGAGCAGTCGTAAATTTCCCATCTTTAACGATTTTGACATAAGCCGGTTTATTAACAGTATCTCCGTTTTTGTCAAAATAGGTTAGTCCAGTAATTCCTTTGTATCCCTCTTCTGGCGTATCCAATGATGCCAAATAGTCGCGAATGGCTTTTCGATTTTCAGCGAGGGTGGCCTCCCTATTATAGGTTTTTCCAATTGCTTCTGCAATCATGTCCGTCGCATCATAAGTTAATGCTGCCCAAGTATCAGGAGCAACCCCAAACTCGGCTGCGAACGCTTCAGCTACCCGTGCTGCTTCTTCTCCACCTCCACCAAATGTAAAAGGAGTTGTTAGATAGGTTCCGTTCGCTGCAACACCTGCGATTGTGAGAAAATCTGGTGAGTCAATGCCATCTGCCCCGAAAAACTGCGCGGTAATTCCAGCCTCACGCGCCTGTTTCACAATTAAGGCTGCTTGACCATAAAGACCGGAGATAAAGATAACGTCTGGATTCTTTGCCTTGATACTGGTAAGTTGCGCTTTAAAATCCGTATTTTCCCGATCGTATGCTTCGGCAGTGACAATATTAAGTCCGACCGCTTCAGCTTCCGCAGCAAACGCATCTTTAAGACCTCTGCCGTAATCATCATTATCGAAAAGAACGCCGACAGATTTGAACTCCGTCAGGACATTTTTAATATATTTGGCGATAAATTCTCCCTGAAAATCGTCGCGATACAAATTCCGAAAGGTCCAGTCACTTCCTTCACAAACACTTACATTGGTTGAGCCCGGAGACAATTCAACAATGCCATTTTCTTTATAGATACCTTTGCCAGCTAAGGAACATGCGCTGTTAAAGTGCCCGACAACCGCGAGAATTCGTCGATCGGTGGCGAAGCGTGTGGCAACAGCTCTCGCCTCCTTTTCTGTCCCGGCATCATCTCCAAAAACGAGGGTTAGTTTCATACCGTTGATGCCACCAGCCTCATTAATTTCTTTCGCTCTGAGTTCAGCGCCGCGTTTAATCATCTCTCCGAATGCTGCTGCGTTACCTGTAAAAGGTCCAGCGACAGCGACTCTTACTTCTCTCTGAGATTCCTGTTGATCCTTACCCGCAGGCTGACATCCCCAAACGGACACAAGCCCTACTATTAATAATCCGACAAGCCAATTTCTCATTTGCTATATACTCCCTTCGTTATGTAACAGATCCCGTATGTTATCAGTACGAATTAAGCCATTGAAGTTATCGTTATTTTACGGCAAGACCTGCCTGAAATCAATTTTAAATTCCAGTTTATTCTGCTTACCGTCCTGGATTATCCAAACTTCAGGTAGAACGATTCTGAGGTCCGTCGCACGACTCTCAAGCCGATCGAAAATTAAGAAACCGCTCCGTTTTGCGCCGGAGAACAACTTTCCACCTTCAAAAATGCTGTCTTCTATTGTAATGCGTCCCCACTCTAATGCTTCAGCGTCTATATAGGACTGATGGTAGCCGTAGTACGGATAGTAGCCGTAAGCGGTAGGCGTGTAAGGATAAGCACCCGCCCCAGGACTACTTTGTGGATGATCTACGTTGTCATAGAGTGCGTCGAAGTAATCGTTGGATAGGTTAGCATACTGCACACCATTTCCATCAAGGAGGATCGCTGCGTCCTCAACGACAACGCGGCGATGCTTTCGGTTGTGGACTGTAACTTCAAATACCGTATAAATGGGTTCAACAGCACCGTTCTTCTCAACGAGAAGATACGGATTCAACCTTGGTTCCTCCGTGAGTGAGAACAACTCTATCTCATCAAGCGGTTTAATGGTCACGGCAACACCCTCTTTTACAACAGTTGCTGCGCCCGTCTCTACGTCGATATGAGCATTAAAGCGTCCTTCGATCGGTTCAAGGTATATATCGACCAACGGTTGTGGGGCAACGGCACACCCCGCCAACAAAGCTCCCGCTAAGAGGAGTATACCAATTCTATTCATAATCTGATGCCTGAAGTGGATGCGATCTTTTGTATTACCCATCATCTTATCCTCCTCTATAATTATATTTTACGCACTGTGAAGTTTATTGTCAAGGATTTTAATTTTCAGAGTCGGGAATCGGAGTGTTTTTGCTTGGGGCG
Source organism: Candidatus Poribacteria bacterium (assembly GCA_022821965.1). Classification (GTDB taxonomy): domain Bacteria; phylum Poribacteria; class WGA-4E; order WGA-4E; family WGA-3G; genus WGA-3G. The sequence continues at coordinate 13,204 of JAJECN010000007.1, read as the reverse complement.
TTTGCTTGGGGTGTTTTTGCTTGGGTATTTCTGCGTATTTCCGCGGATTTCCCTCCTACGGCGAACTAAAATTCCCATTTTAACAGTGTTGCTCGGTTATGCCAGACGAGCATCCCCATACCGGTGCCGATTGCTGCCCCAGTTAGCACATCTGAGGTATAGTGCCTCCCTAAATAGATACGTGAGAAACTGACGAGTCCCGCACCGATGTAGAGTGGAATTCGCAATTTCGGATACCGATAGCCTAAAATCGTGGCGACACTGAATACAATAGAGGCGTGACCTGACGGTAAGGACGGATTCCCCAATGTTGCATCGAGGGGTCGCTTTCTGCCTATCAGCCTTTTCATGCCATACGTTATAACCCCTGCTCCCATATACGAGGAAAATAAAAGTTTTCCGGTTTCCCGGTGTGAATCATTTCCGTACGCCATGAGCAGTGCTGACGCTCCCATGACCGCGCGATAATCTCCGAAATCTGAGACCGTTTCCATGAGTGTCCATGTCGGCTGCTGGCGTGGTGGCGCGTCATAGATACGATCAAAGAGTTCCTGATCCCATCGCGATACGAAGTTTTCAGCATCCGCTTCTAACCCCGTTATGAAAGCACAGAAAACCAGTGCCCATATCAGCCACGGTTTAAAAGATTTTGATAGTTCGCCCAACTGCCGCTGGCGAGGATTGTATCCTCGCCCTCGCATTAGTGTATAGATAACCACAAGTTTTACCATAAAAGATTTCGCTAATATATAATTTAACCCAAGTTGCTACTAACAGGTTTTGCACATTTCAGAAAGCGTTTTCGTCTCCTTCCCCACCCCGTAGGAGTGCTATTGCTTCGCAGTGAGAATAATATTTGGCAACTTGCGTTAATTTAGACACCAATACTGCATCATGCAATCCAACTTTGTCTATTACGTTGTATTTTCTACGGTTTTATAGTAAAATCTACAATCATCTATTACTAAAAATGGAGGTGAGAAGATGCGAATACGCCATGCCGTGGTTGAGTATGACTTGGAAGAGGCGGCAGCGATGTTAGATATCTCGCCAGCAGATCTCAAGCAAGCGGTTAGTGCTGGATACCTCCAGTGTTACTATCGGGTCGGTGAAGGGGACTATCGGTTCCATGAGGCGAGTCTCCGCGCGAATAAAGATTTGCTTTCAGAGGACGATTATCTCGCGAAAATACTAAAGGCGGATTCGCTTTCAGAGATCACTACGGTGCCTGACGCGGCGGAAGAGGATCCACCGTCTACGCCATCCGATCCATAACCCACTTTTGCATTTTCTGCCTCGGGGACTACGCGAATTTAAGAGGCGCGCCGATAAAGCGCGCCTACTGGAAAATAGTTTGAATCTTTCCCACTTGCGTTAGTTTGCTTTAAGCCTACCCCAAGTCGTTGCAAGCTTACCTTGTGCTTCTACTGCGGTGAGCGTTGGGCCAAGACCGTTGTTCATAATATCATTGACCTCTTCCGCTGTCAAACCGCGTTTCCAGAGGTTAAATTCATCCATGAGTCCGGTGAAGGGACGTTTATCGTCGATGTTGAAACCGACGCGCGCGCCCTGCCCCCAATTGTCTGCGATAGGCGTGTCAAGGCGAGATTTTTCTTCACCGACATTTTCACCGTTGATGTAGAGAATGGCTAATCCCTCAGCACGACTATACGTGCCCCCGTAATGTATCCACTTATTGGCTTCGTTTTTACCTGCCCGGACATCAAATATCGTCCTACCGGGGTTAGGACCCCGATTGAGCCAACGATAATTTCCATCGCCGCGTGCTTCTGGGTGGACAAGCCACGTGCCATCGGCTGCGCGGGCGTTGAACAGTGCCATATCCGATACAGATTCAACGTTAATCCATGCAAGAAGACTCATACCTTCGGTGGGGATGTCATCAGGCTTAACACTGGGTCCATCTAAATCCAAAAAGCTGCCCGCTTCAAAATGGGCGGCTTTGCCGAACTTCCCATCATCGGATTGTGTGACCTTCCCCTTAATCTCGCCATCGTAACCACGTCCAGATTTTTCAACGACGGTATTTCCGTCGAAGTCTTCATAGTCAAAATACAGGACCAAATCTGGGTCTAAAGCCGCAGCAGACGCGTCCTGAATTCCTGCCACAAATACACAGAGAGTGCCCATCAGAAGTACGCACATCAGATAAGCGTTTCGTATAAAGTTCCGTTTCATCTTTTAAGGTCCTCCTTTAGATGAACTATTCCTTTACTTTTAGGACTTACGCATTTTTTCTTAAAGTCCCTACCCCCTGATAAGGGGGGATATGGGGGGTTGGGGATTTAGGGGGTTTAAAACTAAAAAAATCCACCATCGCCTGCTAAATTTGCGTAAGTCCTGACTTTATTATAACATGTAGCCACTTTCACAGGTTTCATCTTACTTTGATGCTTTAAGGTTTCCCCACGTAGTTGTGAGTTTACCGTGTGCTTCCACCGCAAGAAACGTCTCGACACCGTCGTTCATAATAGCATTGACCTCTTCCTCTGTCAAGCCACGTTTCCAGACATTGAGGTCGTCCATCAGTCCTGTGAAAGGACGCTTGTTGTCAATGTTAAAGCCAACACGTGCCCCGTTGCCCCAGTCTCCTGCGATAGGCGTGTCAAGGCGCGCTTTTTCTTCACCGACCTTTTTACCGTTGATGTAAAGCACGGCTAAGGCTTCCGCCCGACTGTACGTGCCAGCGTAATGCTGCCATTCGTTGGCTACGTTTTTACCTGCCCGGATATCAAATATCGTCCTATTGGGGTTAGGGCCCCGATTGAGCCAACGATAATTTCCGTCTCCACGTGCTTCAGGATGGACAAGCCATGTATTATCCGCCGCACGGGCGTTGAAAATCGCCATATCCGATATGGCTTCAACGTTAATCCACGCGACAATACTCATACCTTCAGTCGGAATGTCTTCGGGGTCAACGTTGGGACCATCTAAGTCAAGGAAGCTGCCCGCTTTAAAATGAGCGGCTTTGCCGAACTTCCCATCATCGGATTGTGTGATCTTTCCATTAATCTCACCATCGTAACCGCGCCCGGATTTTTCAGCGACGGTATTTCCATCGAAGTCTTCATAGTCGAAATACAGCACCAAGTCCGGATCTAAAGCCTCAGCGGATGCATTCTGAATTCCTGATATAAGCATACAGAGTGTGCCTACCACAAGTAAGCACATCAGATAAGAGGTTCGTATAAGGTTGCGTTTCATCTTTTAAGATCCTCCTTTAGATGAACCATTCCTTTTCCATCTTACTTTAATGCCTTAAGTTTTCCCCAAGTTGTTGTGAGTTTACCGTGTGCCTCCACAGCAAGAAACGCGTCAACACCATCGTTCATAATAACATTGACCTCTTCCTCTGTCAAGCCACGTTTCCAGACGTTAAGGTCATCCATCAGTCCAGCGAAAGGACGGTTGTTGTCGATGTTATAGCCGACACGGGCACCCTGACCCCAGTCACCCGCGATTGGTGTCGGGACGCGAGCCTTCTCTTCACCGACATTTTTACCGTTGATGTAAAGCACCGCTAACCCTTCAGCACGACTGAACGTACCAGCGTAATGCTGCCATGTATCCTTTTTGTTTTCGCCAGCGCGAATGTCGAATATCGTTGAGCCGGGGCTACGATTCAGCCAACGATACTTACCACTACCGCGTGCTTCTGGGTGGACAAGCCATGTATTATCCTTCGCACGCGCATTGAAAATCGCCATATCTGATACGGCTTCCACGTTAATCCATGCGACGACACTCATGCCTTCAGTCGGAATATCGTCAGGTTTGATATTCGGTCCATCTAAGTCAAGGAAGCTGCCAAGGACGAAGTGGGCGGCTTTGCCGAACTTCCCATCATTGGATTGTGTAACCTTTCCATTAATCGCGCCATCGTAACCACGGCCAGATTTTTCAAGGACGGTGTCGCCTTTAAAATCTTCATAATCAAAATACAGTACTAAATCTGGATCTAAAACTTCAGCGGACGCATCCTGAACTTCTATTGTAGGTATACAGAGAGTACCCACCAGCAGTAAGCACGCCAGATAAGGCGTTAGTATAAAGTTCCGTTTCATCTTTTGAGAGCCTCCTTTAGATGAACTATTTCTTTACTTTATTATTTTTAACACCTAACCACTTGCATTTTAAAGTGTATCACCTTTCCAGTCGTGTGTGCAACTGAAAATGGAAAAAATCTTGATTTTAACTTCGCTTTGGGTTAAACTGATTTAGGATACGAATGGAAGAAATCTAAAAAGTTTAGGGTTCTGTGAGGGAATATAAGGTTGCAAAGTGTAGGAATTATCCCAGCCCGTTATGCTTCAAGCCGTTTTGAAGGCAAGCCATTGGTGAATCTTCTGGGGAAGCCGATGGTGCAGCATGTTTATGAAAGCGCGTGCCGTGCAAAGACATTAGATGAAGTTATTGTTGCTACGGATGACCGGCGGATTTACGATGCTGTTCAGCAATTTGGTGGGAACGTCCAGATGACTGGTGATTGTGCAACAGGTACGGAACGAGTTGCCGTTGTCGCTGAGCGGTTGACCTGTGATATTGTTGCCAATATCCAAGGGGACGAACCTTTGCTTGAACCAGTACAGATAGACATGATGCTGCAGCCTTTCATTGATAAACCGGATGTGCAGGTTTGCACCTTAAAACAACGGGTTGAAACTGACACAGATTATCGAGATGCTAACGTCGTTAAAGTCGTTACAAATCTTCAGGGTGACGCATTGTACTTTTCACGTGCATCTATGCCCGGGGGTAGGGCAGAGGTGACCTCGTCCCTACTGCACACATTCCCTGTGTATCGGCATGTCGGTTTGTACGCTTACCGCAGGGAGCAGCTCCTCGCTTTCACAAGGTGGGATAGCACGCCTTATGAACTCGCGGAGGGGTTAGAACAATTACGCTTTTTAGAACACGGTGTCCCTATTCATGTCGTTGAGACGGATATTCCACTCATCGGGGTTGATGTTCCTGCCGACTTGGAACGGGTGAAACAAATTTTGGAGGCTTCATAAAGAAATTTTCATGACAAAATACATTTTCGTAACGGGCGGGGTTATCTCAGGTATCGGCAAAGGTATCACAACTGCATCGTTAGGCAGATTGCTCATCAATCGCGGATTTAAGGTGATTGTTGTCAAAATCGATCCCTACCTCAATGTGGATGCGGGGGTGATGAATCCATTCCAACATGGTGAGGTTTTCGTCACCCATGATGGAGCGGAAACTGATCTGGACCTCGGAAATTATGAAAGGTTTCTCGGCATAGACCTAAACAAGTATTCCAACTTTACGACAGGTTCCGTCTATAGTGAAGTGATTGCCAAGGAACGGCGGGGTGATTATCTCGGTGAAACCGTACAACTGATTCCACATATTACCGATGAAATCAAACGCCGTATTTACCAAATCGGGGAAGATAACAAAGCCGAAATCGTCATTACGGAGATAGGGGGAACCATCGGTGACTTTGAGATGCCCCCGTTTGTCGAAGCCATTAGACAAATGGCAGTTGAGGTAGGACGCGAAGATACCATGTTCCTCCATGTATCGCTCATTTACACCTTACCCAACGGTGAAAGCAAGAGTAAACCGACACAACACAGCATCCGCAAACTCCAGGAGTTGGGTGTCCAGCCAGATGTGCTGCTTTGCCGCACCAGCCAAATGTTAGATGAAGCTTTCCGCCAGAAAATTGCCCTCCTTTGCGGTATTGCTGAAGAATGTATTTTTGAAGGATTGGACACAAAGTGCGTTGATGAAATTCCCCTTAATTTTGAACGCCAAGGGATGGGACATCTCGTTTCAAAGAAACTTGGACTGGAAACGCGCGTACCGATGGATGCTGAATGGGGCGCGATGGTCGAAAAACTGAAAAATCCAAAGCAGGAAGCCCGAATAGCAATTGTTGGAAAATACACAACCGGCAATGATGCCTATATCAGTGTGCAGGAAGCACTCAAACACGGTGGAATCGCTAACGAAGCCGCTGTCGAAATTGAGTGGATAGAAGCGGAGTCGCTCACAAAACATCCAGATCTTGATAGTGTTTTTGAAAACGCCGACGGGATATTGGTTCCAGGAGGGTTCGGTTATCGCGGAATTGAAGGGATGTTGGTTGCTGCACGATACGCCCGTGAAAATAACATTCCGTATTTGGGATTATGTCTCGGCATGCAGTGTCTCGTAATTGAGTTTGCTCGGCACATGGCGAACCTAAAAAATGCAAATACCACAGAAGTAGACGAGAATACACCTTATCCGGTTATAGATTTAATGCATGAACAGCGTTCGATAGCTGACCTCGGTGCAACAATGCGACTCGGACATTATCCGTGCGTCCTCAAAGAAAATACCAAAAGCTATGATGCTTATCAACAACCTATTATTTTGGAGCGTCACCGTCATCGTTACGAACTAAACAACCAATACCGCTCGCAATTGGAAGCAGCAGGGCTCTGTTTCAGCGGCATGTCGCCTGATGAGAGTCTCGTCGAGATCGCTGAGGTGACGGGGCATCCGTGGATGGTAGGCTCACAATTCCACCCCGAATTTCAATCGAAACCGCTTGCACCGCACCCGCTTTTCCGAGAATTTATCGCCGCGGTGCTGTCCTATCAACGCGAAGTTGAAGATATCAAAGGAGAAGATGAATAATGGACAACACAGCTACAGTCCGTTCCGGTGCTTGGTACGGAGATAAGGAACTGACGCTGAGTTTCCCAACCGACTGGGAAGTAGAGGTGTTGGGTCCAAAAGACGCGCCTACGCTTTCTGATACCCAAATTGAACAGGCGTTTGCCGACCCGATCGGCACGTCCCGTATTTCGGAACTCGCGAAGGGCAAAAAGAGTGCTGCTATCATCGTCGATGATCTGAGCCGTCCGACTCCCGCTGCAAGAATTATTCCATACATTTTACGTGAACTAACCTCGGCGGGTGTCCCGAAATCAGAGATTCGGTTTGTTGCTGGTGTCGGTGCCCACCGTCCTCTCACCGATGAAGATATTGTAAAAAAGGTTGGCGCAGATATCGCTGCTGCGTACGAGGTAACCAATCATAACTTTATGAGTGGGGACCTGCGTGCGTTCGGTAACCTTGAGAACGGCATGCCGGTGTACCTCAACAGGATCGTCGCCGATGCGGATTTTAAAATCTGTCTCGGCGGCATCTATCCTCACAGCTCCGTTGGTTTTAGTGGCGGCGCGAAACTCATTGTCCCCGGTACCGCAGGATTTACCACAATGTTTTATTTCCATACCTTTCCACCGGGGCGCGGCCCCGCTGTGATTGAGGGACAGAGTGACGAACCGGATCGTCGCGACAGTGCCGAACTGGCAGCAGGCGTTCTCGGTCTTGATATGATCGCCAACGTTGTACTCAATAGCTGTCGTGAAATCTGTGGGCTGTTTGTCGGTGATTTTATTAAGGCACACCGTAAAGGCGCACATTTCGCGATGGATACCTACGGAACAGTGATACCGGAAACGACTCGAAAAGAGACAGATTTGGTGATAATTAATTGCTATCCACTTGATGCTGATGCAATTCAACTTGATAAAGCATTGGCGGCTTTAAGTTATTTTGATAACGCTTACACGATAGCACTCTACCCCGCAAGCGATAGCAGCTGCTACCACGGGTTGTTCGACCGAATTGACTACCCGCGCTATCTCCGACAACGCGCCGAACAGACACCGCCCGAAGCCCCACCGCAGCAGATCGGACGGCGTGGACAACTCCACGTTTGGTCTGAGCATTTTTTGGCAGATGATTTTTATAAAGAGTATCCGGCATCGCTTCTTTTTCGCGATCTGGAGGGACTGATTCAACTGTTCGCTGAGAAGATTCCCGGACACGCAAAGGTTGCTATTCTACCTGTGGGAGGAATCCAGGTGCTAACATGAATCCTCTTTGGTATCTTTGGGCGAAAAAAATGAGTGATGCGTGGTTTAGCCTAAGTTGTGAAGCCCAAGCATCGCGCCGGGCTGGATATACGGAAAGGGATTTTCATACACAACCCGCCTCACCGAACCGCAAGGAAAATTAAAAATATGAACAATACTACAGTCTGCTCCCGTGCTTGGTACGGAGATGAAGAACTAACGCTGAATTTCCCAACCGGCTGGGAAGTAGAGGTGTTGGGACCGAAAGACGCGTCCACGCTTTCCGATACCCAAATTGAACAGGCGTTTGCCGACCCGATCGGCACGCCCCGTATTTCAGAACTCGCAAAGGGTAAAAAAAGTGCTGCTATTGTTGTTGATGACTTGAGCCGTCCAACCCCCGCTGCAAGAGTTATCCCGTTCCTCCTGCGCGAGTTAGCGTCAGCTGGTGTCCCAAAATCGGAGATTCGGTTTGTTGTCGGTGGTGGATCGCACCGTCCTATCACCGATGAAGAGATCGCGAAAAAGATTGGTGCGGATATTGCTGCTGAATATGAGGCAACAAACCACGACTTTATGGGTGGTGATCTACGCGCCTTGGGGAACCTTGATAACGGTATGCCTATCTATCTGGACCGCGTCGTTGCGGATGCGGATTTCAAGGTGTGTCTGGGTGGCATCTATCCACACGGTTCCGTTGGCTTTGGGGGTGGTGCGAAATTGGTTGTGCCCGGTATTGCTGGCTTCGCGACGATGTTCTATTTCCATACCTTTTCACCGGGGCGTGGGCACGCTGTAATTGAAAGAAAAGGAAGTGAACCCGATCATCGCGATTTTTCTGAGGCGGTCGCCGGTGTCCTTGGACTCGATGTGATTGTCAACACCGTACTCAATAGTCGTCGTGAAATTTGTGGGTTGTTTGTCGGTGATTTTGTGGAGGCACACCGTAAAGGGGCACACTTCGCATTGGAAACCTACGGCACAGAGATACCGGAGACAAACCGAAAAGAGACGGATCTGGTTGTGCTTAACTGTTACCCTCTTGATAGCGACCCGATTCAAACAGGAAAAGCGTTGTGGGCACTCTCCTATTTTGAGAAAGCACACAGGATGGCACTCAATCCAGCAAGCGATGGCATCTGTTACCACGGTCTGTTTGAACAGATTGATTATGCTCGCTTCCAACAGCAGCAATCGGAAAGGACGGAGTCTGAATTGCCAGCACCCCAACTCGGAACGCAAGATCAACTGCACGTCTGGTCGGAACACTTTTTGGTAGACGATTTTTACAAGAAGCACCCGGGCGCACTCCTCTTCCGAGACCTGGATGAACTGATTGCGCTGTTCGCAGACAGACTTCCCGCACACGCCAAAGTTGCTGTGCTACCAGCTGCCGGGATTCAGGTGTTAGCACCGGAGAAGTAGATGCTACGAAAAGAACGTCCGGACAAAAACGCTTTCCTACAAAGCATTAATGCCTTCCTTGGTAAAATCGAGATCGGATTCCTCTGCTTGATTGTTGCAATGATGCTGGGGCTTGCAATACTCAAGATTGTCATGCGTTATGTGTTCAACGCCAGTCTGTTGTGGAGTGATGTGATGCTTCAGCATTTGACGCTATGGCTCTGCTTTTTAGGTGCTGCTCTCGCTACCTGCGAGAGACGACACATCAGTATTGACGTACTCAATCGGATACTCCCCAAAAAGATTACACGATGGACGAATCTTGTTGTCGATTGCCTCGCCTTAATCGTCGTTGCGGTTCTGGCACATTACGGTTTTATCTTCCTACAAGATGAGCAGTTAAGTGAGGCTGTATTAATTGGAAGTATCCCTTTATGGTGGGCAAAGGCGATTATCCCCTACGGTTTTGTCCTTATCGGTATCCATTTCGCGCTTCAGATAGGCATCCATCTGGTAGGGGCGAGCTACGTCGAAGGAGAATCTGAGTAATGGGATTATTAATCGGCATCGGGTTAGTCGGTTTCGCGCTTCTCGGCGGTGCGCTCTTTGTTTTACTTGGGGGTGCTTCGATTATCGGATACGCCACAGCAGGCGAGCCGATCTCAACCATCTTGATTGATTTCAATCGACTCACCCGAAATTCAACAATTCTGATTATCCCACTTTTCACATTTGCTGGGTATATTATCGCTGAGGGGAAGGCACCACAGCGTTTGGTTGCGTTCGCGCGTGCAAGTGTGGGCTGGCTACCAGGCGGCATCGCAGTGGTCGTTCTTGGGACGTGTGCTTTCTTTACGACTTTCACTGGGGCATCCGGTGTAACAATCGTTGCACTCGGTGGATTGGTCTACCCGATTCTGCGCCAAACCTACAACGAAAAGTTTTCGCTCGGCTTGATAACCGCTTCTGGCAGTATCGGTCTCTTATTTCCACCGAGTGTTCCGCTTATCCTTTATGCAATCATTGCCCAAGTTTCTATTGACAGGATGTTCCTCGCTGGGATTTTGCCCGGGCTGCTGATTCTCAGTGTTCTGAGCTTCTACTGCTGTGGCTGGAGCGTTATCAAAAAGACTGAAACGACCCCATTTGATGCAAGGCTATTCATTAGAACGTTCTGGGAGGCAAAATGGGAACTTCTTTTGCCAATCCTCATATTAGGTGGCTACCTTTCTGGCAAAGTAACACTTGATGAAGCTGCAGCGTTGACCGTCATCTATGTCGGGGTCGTAGAAATTGTCATCCACCGGTCAATTTCCCTGAGAGTGTTGCCACGCCTCGTCAAAGAGAGCACATTGCTCGTCGGGGCAATCCTTATCATCCTCGGTATTTCTTTAGGGTTGACAAACTACCTCATCACACTTGACGTACCTACAACTGTCCTTGACTGGATTCAGGCAACAACGGAAAGCCGTGTCATTACACTTATTGGACTCAATATTTTCCTGCTCATTGTTGGATGTCTGATGGATATCTTTTCAGCGGTGATTATCGTAGTGCCGTTGCTGCTCCCTATTGCTGAGGAATTTGGTATTGACAAAGCACATCTCGGCATTATTGTCTTGACGAACCTTGAAATCGGTTATTTGACACCACCGGTCGGAATGAATCTGTTCATCTCAAGCATGAAGTTTGACCGGTCTGTTGTGATGCTTTACCGTTCTGTGTTATTGTTCATCGTACTATTGCTGGTGGCTCTTGTATTGGTGACGTATGTTCCAGAGTTCAGTCTGTGGCTACCGAAGGTTTTTGGAAAAACCCCACAGTCGCTTTTGTAAAGAGGCGGTTAGGAAACCGACCGGATTTTACACAAAAACCTTGAAGGCTTCAAAAACCTCTTGAATCCCGTAAGGATGGAATGTTTATAGCAGCTTGGGTGTTTCTTCAAAATGTTTACAGAAACGCGTTAACAAGTGTGCTTTGTACGCGAAATAAGTCTGGCGAATAGAATCGCCAGACTTATCTAAGGTTGTACTGTGAGAACGCGGGACACAAAGCCGATATTCAAATCTGCTATTATTGCCTTGTTTTCAGTTCACCCCACGTAACAGCCAATTTTCCTGCCGCTTCGACATCCAAACTGACATCCATCATCTCACCAATCTCTTTTTCCGTGAGTGCCCGTTCCCAAAACGAGATTTCGTCAATGATGCCTTCCGCGCCGTTGGTCAAAGCGATGTACTTAATCGTTTCCCATCCGAATCTCGGTTTCTCGTGAAGTGCCGGGAAACCACCACCGATTTTACGGCTCGTCGCCTGCTCTTTACCGTCAATATAAACAAACGGTGGTTCACCGGTGAAATCCCATGTTGCAGCGCAGTGAAACCACTCATCTTTTTTGATGATGCCTTCCGGATTGAATTCAACATCTTGCCAATCACCGTCATCTGCGGCTTCAAAATAGAACCCGAATTCTGCGGGTGTGATGTCTGGGTGCGCGGACCCCTTTCCTATGAAAAAGTAGATGGGTCCCAAACTGGCATCAAAAAGCCGGTAGTCCTTGTCATCCTTGCCATCCCAATCCGGTTTGAACCAGAAGAGCAAACTCCCTGCCTCGGTAACGACGTTGGGGACTTCAAGGTAGGTTTCCTTGCCTCTGAGGGAAATACCAGCAGCATATTTGCCTTGGCCAGCGACCCATTTCGCTGCCCCTCCAAATGTTCCATCGTTCCCGTTTCCTGTGCCATCAACCGCTTTGTTTCCACTCCCCTCGCCAATCCACAAAAGCAAATCCTTGTCATTAGGGATTCCTGCAAACGAAGAAGCAATGACAAACAGACTCATCAGTAAAACGAAATAAACCTGTCGCATAGTTTCTAATCCTCCCAATCCAATTTTTGAATTTTGAGAGGATTTTAGCAGAATTTGGAAATTAAATCAACTGCCTTTCCTAGCGTCTGCGGTTTTTGAGTCAGCAGGCACTTCTATTGAAGTGTTTTGTGCCAGTTTTGCAGCAGCTGTTGACGCGGGTGTCCGTTTCTTTGGAGCCGGTTGTGGCTGTCCTACTTTGGGACGTGTCCGAAATTGTGGAAGCGGTCCCGGTGGTTCGTAAGTCGTATGTATTGGACGTTGACCTATTGAATGTCCAATGACATGTTCCCTCGTTTCAATGGGTTGCTCTTTCATACAATCATATCTCCCATTTGCTGGTTCAGTTTTTCCTGTACCTTCTGCCGGTGTCGGCGTGTTAACAGGAAATCATCCTTTAACATTTGCGAACCGACCAATAACCATTCTCGGTACTGTTCAAATGTGTCTTTGAATTGCTCCAACGGAAAATCTGGATTGACTTCCATGTCATAGATGAACCGTTCGAGATTAAGGCGTAAACTCTTGAAATATTGAGCGTTATGACTCAAATCAGTTATACGGTCCGATATTTTAAGTATGACGTGCAAAAGTGCTAAGAATGCGGCACATCCAGCTATAACGAGCCATGTTGATTTCCCTGCCGGTGTTCCCCATGACATCCAACCTACCATAACTGAAGCGATGGTAGCAATAGTCACGATGCCTTTGATTGCACCATCTACGGGTCTCCATTTCTGGAGCACCGAAGTCATCAGGCTTTCAGAATAAGCGACGCGATAGAAGGTTTCAAGTGCGGTCTGCCAAAGAAGGTCTTTCTGATAGTCTTCCGCTGTTCTGTCCATTATTAGGATCTCCTTTTCGGAATGCATTCCATTACAATAGCAGGGCTATTTAGTTTTCAATATTTTTTGTTCTATTTTTCACAGTTGTTAATATTTTGAGATAAACAGATGCAGCGTGACTTTTCACGCTGCATCTGCTATACTTCACCGTAAAAAATACCGCTATTTTTGAGGTGAATC
>JAJECN010000027.1 GCA_022821965.1 Candidatus Poribacteria bacterium | reverse complement strand
ACTGATCGTCGGTGGGAGGCGTTTCCCTTCCACGACCACTGTTTCGAGTTTAAAGGCTGCGCCGAGGTGTATTTTGACTTCCGTGGTGTCGCCGCTGCTAATGTCAACGGAGATTTCTGTAGGTTGGGGTTCAAGCGGATGAGTAACGACAAAAGTATAGGTGCCTTCGGGAAGGTCTGTGAAGCGGAAGATACCCTTTTCATCGGTTTTTTGGTGCTGGTCGGTTTCGGTAATGCGGACATCAGCAGATGCGAGGGATTTTCCTGTGCTCTGTTGATAGACGGTTCCTTGAATATCGCCGGTTTGCGCAAGAATAGACATAGGCATGGTAGTAAATGCAAACAGAACTATGATGAAGTGTAGTTTCATGCAGTCGTTTTGCCCCCACTTGTTGTATTAACATTATTCAACGTTTAATTGGATTTTCGGTTGACATGAGATTCATTGTAGAAAAGCATCAAATATGGTGAAACATACACTCTATCAATGCAAAAACAGATAACTTGATTTAATCTTGGATTCGATTAAAATTCGAGTGTCAATCCGATATAAGGCAGTAATGGAAGTTGCCTCGCTGTTCCGACCTCGTGTTCTTCAATTGTGACCTCCTCGCCCTGTATCTCAAATGTTCCCTCATTCTGGATAAACTCGATGGTATTCTTGCGATTGTATACATTGAGCACTTCGATGAATCCGCCTATCTTTATGCCCATGAAGTTCCATTTGTGACTTATCCGTAAATCTAACTTGTGATAGGGGGTCAGTTTAGCACCTAAGACACGGCTAAAACTTGCGAAAAGTGGATTCAATCCGCGCGTTACTGGATCTTGGATGAGAACGATGGAGCTGATAGGTGCCTCAGCGGTGCCGCTGAGATACTGCCACTTCGCGCCGATCTCAAAATCTGGGTTAAAGTTATAGTTTGCCACAACACTAACGATGTGTGTGTTATCGAATAGATACGGTTGGTATGTAACATCAGGAGTTTCTCGACGCTCGGCGTGCGTGTAGGCATACGAAATCCAGCCAAAGAACTTATCTGGAACTCGGTGCCGTAGGAACAATTCTGCACCGCCGACGTACCCAACACCTTGATTGAGATAATTTGAGACCTCATCGGGTGTTATCAGTTTCTGTATGTCTTTGTAGTAGGTGGCAAACTTGAATTCGGTGCGTGATGAAAGTTCGTGTTCTATTTCCATGATATAGTGGCGTGTGAGACTTGATTTTAACGCTGCGTTCCCATTCTCTGATAGCAGCTCGGACAGTTGTGGACTTTGTTCGTAGTGTCCATAAGCGAATCGGAGATTAGAACCGATCGGAAGCTTGATACTAACGCTGCCGCGTGGTTGAACGGAAAGCTGCTCTATCACATCCAGATAATCGACCCGTACACCGAGCGCGACTGAAAGCGCAGGTATGGGATCGTATCGTGTTTGTAGATAGCCTTCGGCACGTTGTAAATCGTGTCCAAATTCGTAGTCTCTGGTTTCAGTCGTGCGTATCCGCGGCGTTCCATCATCGTCAAAGGTTACTTTCGTTGAATCTGTTTGAAGCAGTTCATCCAGTGTCTCTTCATCCGGTATTTCTTCTCCAAATGACGGGTAACTGGAATGCTCCGTACTGTTCGCGGGACCGAAAGCGAGGAGAAACCCGGGTTCAAGTTGGAGCTTAGGTGTTAGTCTGTAAGACACGTCTTCGCGGAGGGTATAGACGGGGACGCTAACCTTTAAGTGATACGCAATAGAATCCTTGTATTTAGCGATTACCTCATCGTTTTCATCTGTAAGGATAGTCTCTGATACAATGGCATCTAAGTCTATATCAAGAAAATTAAGTGAACGGGTCAGTGATAGATTGGATGTGAGATTTTCGGTGAATTCTGAACGCAGATGGATGCCCTGCCCGTTAAATCCATTTTTGAAAAAGGCAGAGGACTCAAAAGGATCGTCTATTTCCATTTCATCATCTTCCTGTTCCTCTGTCTCAATATGAAAATGGTCAGCTGCGGCGAATGCATTAAGTGTGAGGGTGTGGTTTTCAGTCAGTGGATAGACGAATTTGAGTTGATAATCCGAGAAATACGGAAACTGCTGTGTGTCACCCGTCTGGCTTTCATAAATCCGTCCGGCGATGAGATCGAAGTAACTTCGCCGTCCTGAGGCGGAAACGTATCCCTTCTCCCCGATTCTTCCTTCCAGCAGCCCTTCAGAATAGAAAACATTGAGGTTAAATTTTCCATCGAACCGTTCTGCAATGCTGTCGCGTGCGTGGATGTCAAGCACTGCTTGAGAATCCAGTCCGAATTCCGCGCCGTATCCACCGGGATAAATGCCAATTGTTTCAATCGTTTCTGAGCTGATGGTTGACAGTAAACCACCCCAGTGAAATGGATAACCGAGCGGTGTCCGGTCAAGATAGTAAAGGTTTGATCCGGGTTCACTCCCACGGATGTAAAGCACGCCAAAGTAGTCGTTTGGGATGCCGATGCTTGGAAGTGTTGTTAATCCTTTGAGTGCGTCGTTGGCAGCACCCGGAATGCGTAGGAGTTCACTGCCACGGATTTCCATGCGACTGATCGTCGGTGGGAGGCGTTTCCCTTCCACGACCACTGTTTCGAGTTTAAAGGCTGCGCCGAGGTGTATTTTGACTTCCGTGGTGTCGCCGCTGCTAATGTCAACGGAGATTTCTGTAGGTTGGGGTTCAAGCG
>JAJECN010000038.1 GCA_022821965.1 Candidatus Poribacteria bacterium | reverse complement strand
TTCGTCATGGTTCACCTCAAAATATGTGGTTGTATAATGAGGTGTATTCTATCAGAGATGGCGTGAAAAGTCACGCCATCTCTGATAGCATCATTTACCTTTGCCTCTGTGAGGTCTCACCGACAATTGAATGCCTCTGTTTTTCCTATCACCCACTCTATTCAAATTTCAAGCCGCACAAAGGCGAGATACGCGCCTGACGCAATAACCATCAGAAACAGCACCAACAGCAATAAATCCGTCGCTGCGGTATTGAAATCGCGGTTGAGACTGAGTGTGTCTTTAAATTTTGGAATCGCCTTCGGGTTGACAGGTTTCTGCGACATACCTTCCTGAATCCCGACAACGTGAAGACTTTCAGGGTCTGCCCTATCCGTATCAATAACAAATTCTCGGTATTCACGGGCGTAACGCTGCACATTCTCAATAAATTGCAGATGCCGTTCAAACCCCGTCCCGGCAAAAGATTCAAAGAGGCGTTGAACAATTGCTGTCGGTGAAATACGAGTTATCAAGCGCGCCCGTTTCCCTTGTTCAATCTGTTTTCTTAAATATGCCTCATTGTAGCGTTCATTTTCTTCTGCTTCCGTGGTAACATACTCCCCAAGTACATGTACTGACGGTGTAGTTTGTGAATCTCCATATTTATCTCGGTATGCTTCACGCGCCTCATCTGCGAGTTGAATACGCCGATTCCAGAATTCCACATAAGCTATCGGTACCGAGGTCCGACTGCCGATGGATGCTAATGTGTTCGGCATAAACACTACAAAACTCACCCAGATTAACAACAGAACGACAAGGCTCACACCACTCTCTCGTACCGCTGTGGAGATGAGAAGTCCCAAAGCGATAAAGAGACAGGTATAGAGGATAACAATGCCGTATAAGATGCCTAAACGTCCCCACGCCTCGGCATTGAGTTGCACCGCGTCTGAGGTGGAGATGAGGAGTAGATTCATCAGTACCGCAATAGCGAACGGAATGTTAACGCTGATGAACGCCCCTAAAAACTTCCCGACCAAGACAAGGTGCCGCGGAATGGCATTTGCTAATGTCAACCGTAATGTCCCGCGTTCTAATTCGCCAGAGATTGAATCAAAGGTAAACAGAATTGCCACGAAACTCAGTACATAGCCGACAATGAATGCCCAATCGAGTGTAGTGAAATCAGGACGGATATTGCGGAGATTTGGTGTCTCCTGTGGATACCCCATCCGCCAGACGGGTGTCATGTTGGCGATGCGGCGACCATAGTTTGCTCCGCTGGTGCGCGTCGGTAGAAACGCCTCATCGCCTTCTGCACAGAAACGGAGGGGTGAGGGTGTTTTGTGAAGATCCCCAGGTCCTTGTGTAGCAAGGCGATATAAACTGGTGCTGCGCGCTTCTAACGTCTTTATAGCATCAGCAGCGGCGTTGTGATATGCCTGTGTCCGCGCGGGGTGTTCGCGCAGATACACACTGGCATTGGTCAGCATTAATGCCAGCAGCAGGACCGTCGCCAATGCGAAACGGAGACTATTCAGATTGTCGTAAAGTTCGCGCCAAATTATATTAAAGAGTGCCATATATCATATTAGTTGTCAGTTATCAGTACGGATTACTGCGTAATCTTTTCAGTCGTCAGTTAACGCCTTGTAGCAGCGTTCGCTGTTCTCTCCACAAAAACCTCTTAACTGACAACTGACAACTGACAACTGATAACTGATAACTATCCTACACTTCGCTTTTGATGAAAATAAGAACGATCCCCATGAACAAGACAAGGTTACCTATCAGTAGTAGAAACAGGTCGGGTAATGCGCGTTTCGCATTCGTTCCAACATCTCTTCTTTCAAAAGTAAATTGTGGAAGTGTGCTCCAATCTACTGCACCTTTGTCAGCAACAAACCACTCTCGTGATGCAAACGCATCCTTCGCATAGAAATAATCAATTATGACTCTTCGGTACTGTCGCGCTGCCTCAAAAAAAATTCTGAGTCCGGATAGGTCAGTCCCTGCCCACGCCTGCGTCGCAGCATCATATATGCCTACGGGTGAGAGTCTCAACAATATCCTGTCCATCGTAGCTTGTCGAACAAAGATGTTCTCAAGTGCCTGTTTGCGGATGCGCCACGTCTTTTCTATCGTTCGGATGGTCAGTCGTTCAACAAAATCGTAATATCTCTTAGCGAGTGGGACATCCTTCTCAAACTTTGAAGGGATTGCTGAAATAAAGTTTACATTTTCAATGTAGGATGTCAGGGTTACTGGATCTAAGTACGTGTCGTTATAAAGCCCAAACGCCTTGCTAAATTCCGATGTTTCCGCAGCAATTATCTCGTTTTCAAGGAACTTTTGACATTCCTGTTCATGTTCGTTTAAAATCTGTTGAATTTGATTCTGAGCGGTCTTCATGCCCGCTTGAATGTTGCCTCCGGGATTAACTGTTGCCCGAATCAGGTTCGGGTACACGAGTATCAGAAAACCCCAGACGAACATCGCGAGCATTAACGCCGTGCCGGTTCTACGCGTCGCTACGGAAATTAGCAATCCAATGAGGTAAAACAGGGATAGGTACGCGAACGACGTAAAAACAATCCCGGCGATGCGGAGAAAATCAGCAGTTGACAGTGGGATCGAACGCGTTAGCAACAGTAGGGCGAAAAGCAGACTCAATACCAGAGGGACCAACAGACACGCCATCGCACTGATATATTTCGCCAGTAGGATCTGTCCGCGTCCGATAGGTTGTGCCAGAACGAGATGTAACGTGCCGCGTTCACGTTCCCCTGCAATCGCATCGTAAGCGAATATTAATCCCATCAGGCTGAGGATAACCTCAAAGACAAAGACAATATCAATTGAAGAAAAGAAAGCGATAAATGGGTTGTCCGTGCCGTGCATTTGGGCATCCCAGAGCGTCGGCACAAAACCGTGCCAGATACCCATGAGATTTCCCAAACGTTTATCTAACCCAACATTAAAGATGCTCAACGGATTTGGCGCCCGGTCAACGAACAAGTACATCATAGAATAGGTTTTTGCCTTCCGCAATTGCGTATCATGCATTTTGACAGCATCATTGTAGCTCTCCAAACGTTGCTCATAATCTTGAATAAGCACTACCGTGTTTGCAACCACGAGCAACAGCGTGATGAGCAGGACCGCTGCAAAACGAAAGGTCATTAGATTGTCAAGCAGTTCTCTGCCAATGAGTGTTTTAAGCATTATAAATCACACCTCAACGCGCACAAACGCGAGATACGCGCCCGCCAACAAAACGATGACAAACAGCGTCAACAGCAGCAGATCCATCGCCGCTGCGTTGAAATCTTTACTGAGACTCAGTGTATCCTCAAATATCGGGATCGACTCCGGCGAGACTTTTTTCTTTGACATACCGTCACGAACACCGATAATATGAGGACTCTCTGGGTCTGACCGCTCAGTGTCAGCGATAAATTCGTGGTATTCGCGAGCGTAAAGTTGAACGTTTTCTACGAATTGTAGGTGTCGCGCCAATCCGGTTCCAGCGAAAACCTCAAGGAGATGTTGAGCGATTGCTACAGGTGAGATACGGGTTATTGTGCGTGCTTGGCTCACCTGAGAGATTCGTTCACTTAAAAACGCTTCGCGCACCCGCCCATCTTGCGTTGCATCTTCGGTGACATATTCACCTGATATTACCATCCTTTTGGATGGGTCATCCGTTTCGTCGAGCTGCGGGTAATAAACCTCCAGAATTGCACGACGCGTTTGCCTTCTATCTTCCTGAAACGCATCGTAACTTCTCGCCGGTGAGAAGCGGCTGGCAATTGAGGCGAGCGTGTTCGGCATGAAAACTACGAAACTCACCCAGATGAGCAGAAGGACCACCAGACTCACTGCACTTTGTCGCACACGTGCAGAGACTAAGAGCCCTAACACCAGAAAGAGGGATAAGTAAAGCATCGCGATACCGATGATGATGCCCAAACGTCCCCATTCACTGGCATCGAGATGGACGGCACTCGATGTGGAAATCACTAAGAGATTCATCAACACTGCAATGACAAAGGGAATATTAACGCTGATGAACGCCCCTAAAAATTTGCCGATGAGTACGGTGTGCCGTGGGATTGGGTTCGCCAACATCAATCGTAATGTGCCGTGCTCACGTTCACCAGATATAGCGTCAAACGTAAAAAGGAGCGCGATCAAACTCAAGACGTAACCAATCACAAATGCCCAATCTATCTTGGTCGCGTCGGGATCAATGTTTTTCAGATTAGGCGTGGCAGATGGATAGGTCATCCGCCAGAAACTTTTTAGTTCTCCACCCCTAAAGTGGCTTGCTGCGTGGGTAAAGGCGGGCAATAAACTATCACCACCATCGGCGCAGAAATGGAGCAGTGAAGGTTTTTTGTAAAGTTTCTCAGGTCCCTTTTGCGCCAAGTCATACAAATCCGTGCGAGATGTTAACGTATTCAGAGATTCCGTCGCAGCATCACGATATTTTTGCATCCGTACCGGGTGTTCTCGGAGATGGACGACTGCATTGGTCAGCATTAACGCCAGCAGCAACACGGTTGCCAGTGCAAACCGGAGACTATTCAGGTTATCGTAAAGTTCGCGCTTTGCAATATGCCACATATTTTAATTTTCCTTGCGGTTCGTTCAGGGTATCCGTGAGAAAAAGGAATCCGTCAACTGGTGCCTGTTCCTCTGACAGCCGATGGCTGATAGCCGATAGCCATTTTATACCTCACTCTTGATGAAAACCAGAGATATCAACATAAAAAGAGAGACGCTTAACATGAGAAGCAGGAGTAAATCTGGTAATGCCCGCTTCGCATTTGTCTCAACACCGCTTTTTTTAAAGGAAAACGCAGGGAGTGTGCTCCAGTCCACTGCCCCCTCGTCTGCAGCGAACCATTTTCGGGAGGCAAAGGCGTTTTTACTGTCTAAATAGTCGATGAGTGTTTGTCGGTATTGCCGAACGGCATCGAAAAAATCTCGGACACCTTTTAAATCAGTGCCAGCCCACGCTTGCGTCGCTGTATCGTACATCCCAACAGGGGAAAGTTTCAACAGTGTTCTCTTCATGTTTGACTTCCGAACGAGCGTGTCTTCCAGTGCCTGCTTTCGGATAAGCCACGCCCGCTCTGCCGCTTTGATAGTTGACGGTATGAGAAATTGGAAATAATTCTGTGCATGCGGGACTTCTCGTTCAAATTTCTCATCAAGCTCTCCAAAGGTCATCATACTATAATAGAAATAGAGGAGTGTCAACGGATCTTTAGGAAAATATTCATAGAAAAACCCTATTCCATCAATGTTAAAGGTCGGATCCTCCCCGGGAAAATCGTCAGTAGCAAGGTATTGCTTCCGTTCCCTGTCGAATTCATCCCAAACCTGTTTTATCTGATTAAACGCAGAAACTGCTTTCGCTTGTGGGATGTCTGATGAGCGAATAGCCGCAAGGATTAGGTTTGGATACACCAACACCAAAGCACCCCAAACAAACATCGCGAGCATCAATGCGGTGCCCGTTCTTTGTGTCACCGCTGAGATGAGCAGTCCGATAAGGTAAAACACCGATAGATAGGCGATTGACGTTAAAACGACTCCGCCGATACGCAGGAAATCATCAGCCCCCAGAGAGATAGAGGTAGTTGCTGTCAACAAAATCATTGCGAAGAGCAGACTTAACAACAACGGCACGAGTAGGCAGAGCATTGCACTGATATATTTGGCAAGCAAGATGTGTCCGCGACGGATGGGATGCGTCAGGACCAATCGCAATGTTCCGTGTTCACGTTCGCCAGCAAGCGCATCATACGCGAATAGCAACGCCATCAGACTCAAAACCACCTCAAAGATAAAGACAATGTCAATTGAAGACAAGATGTTGAGATATGGATTATCTGAAGCGTTCATGCGCGCTTCCCAGAGTGTGGGAACATAATTATGTGAAATCCAAACCTCATTTCCCAGCCGTTTGTCTAATCCAACATTGAAGATACTCAACGGATTGGGGGGTCGATCAACCTCGACTTCGCCTGCTGAATAGGTTTGCTTCTCTCGTATTTCCTGATGATGTGTTTTGACAGAAGCGTTGTAACTTTCCAATCGCTGTTCATAATCTTCGATGAGAACAACAGTGTTCGCAACGACAAGCAGCAATGTAATGAAAACAGCTGCCGCGAACCGAAACGTCATTAGATTATTGAGCAGTTCTCTGCCTATGAGTGTCGTTATCATTTTGTATTACACCTCAACGCGCACAAACGCAAGATATGCCCCAGATAGAAGCACTAACACAAATAACGTTAGCAGTAACAATTCCATTGCTGCAGTGTTGAAGTCCCTACTCAGATTAAGCGTATCTTCAAATCTCGGAACTGCCGCAGGGTTGACGAGTTTCCTGGACATGCCTTCACGAACGCCCAAAATATGAAGACTTTCTGGATCGGCTCTATCGGTGTCAGCAACGAATTCACGAAGTTGACGGGCATAACGTTGTGTGTTTTCCACAAATTGCAAATGCCGCTCAAATCCGGTTCCGGCAAACGCTTCAATCAGGTGCTGCAGAAGTGTAGCGGGGGAGATACCGGTGATAGCGCGCGCTCGGTGCACCTGAGAACTCCGGTACCTTAATCGTTCTTCCTGCCAGCGTTCCTCTCTTTCAGCGTTTTCGGTGTAAAACTCGCTTTTCGCCCTTAACTTCCTGTCGTCCAATTCACTGGACCCAAGCCCTTCCTTATATTTATCCCATAAGTCCTCTTTAATTGGGTTCCGCTGCTTCCAAAATTCATCAAAGGACATCGCAGGTGAGAAACTACTTGCGATTGAAGCGAGGGTACTGGGCATAAAAACGACAAGGGTTACCCACATCAACAGCAGTATCATCAGACTCACAGCACTCTGTTGCACACGCGCTGAGACTAACAGCCCTAACGCCACAAACAGACTCGTGTATAAAAGCGCGAGAGCGAAAATGATACCTAAGCGTCCCCATGCCTCTGTGGTCAAGTGAACGGTATCGGCAGTAGAAATCAATAAAAGGTTCACCAATACAGCAAGTGCAAACGGGATACTAATACTGAGCAACGCGCCTAAGAACTTGCCGATAAGGACAGTGTGTCGCGGAATTGAATTGGCTAACATCAATCGGAGTGTGCCTTGCTCGCGTTCACCGGAGAAGGCATCAAACGTGAACCAGAGGGCTATCAAACTCAAGATGGAACCGATGATGAATGCCCAATCCACTTGTGAAACGTTCGGTCCAACGTCCTTATTATGGAGGTTGGCATCTGGATAGGACAGGCTCCAGATACCTTCGAGTAGCCGGTTGCCTTCTGCATCGGTCATAAACACAGGTGGTTCGTCCACTTCAACAGCATCAGATAAAAGGGATTCACCTCCGTTTGCACAGAAGTGAAGGGGAGACGGCTTTTTGTAGAAGTTTCCCGGTCCGTATTGTGCCAGTGTATAGAGGCTATCGTTGGCGCGATCCGTTAAGTGATTCAAAGATTCGGTGACAGCGTCCCGATATCTCTGTACCCGTTCTGGATGCTCTCGGAGATGCTTAACGGCATTGGTCACCATCAGTGCCAGCAATAAAACAGTTGTTAGGGCGAATCGGAGACTATTGAGATTATCGTAGACTTCACGCTTTGTAATATGCCACATAAGTAACCAGTAACCAGTTAACAGTTAACAGTTTTCAGCCTCCGCAGTAAAGAGGTTAGCATCTTCCTCACCTCAATTATTGTGTCCATTAACCCGGCAAACAGATCTGTATCAAGGTACTTGAGGTCACGAGCAAGGAGAATGAGATATTCTGTTTCATTCGCTGAACCCATTGCTATGTGAAGAAAACGCGCAAAGTCAGCAGAGCTGCCCCTGCCACAGCCTTCAGCGATATTTGTTGGAATCGATACACACGCACGACGGATTTGGTTTGTCAACCCATACATCTCTTCGCGAGGAAATCGAGATGTCAATTCATACATCCTCAAAGTTAAATCATGAGATTTTTGCCAAACTTGCAACTTCTTAAAATCCTGCATCTCTTCTCCTATGGTAGGTTTTAGAATCATCTATACATTAATCAGTCAAAAGAGGAGTATTAACTGAAAACTGGAAACTGGAAACTACTTCACACTTCACTTTTGATAAAAATCAGCAATATCACTGTAAAGAGAATAACATTCATTGTAAGCAACAGAAACATGTCCGGGAGTGCTCGTTTTGCATTGATACCGGTATCGCTTCTGTGAAAGGAAAACTGAGGGAGTGCATCCCAGTCAGCGGTGCCTTTGTCGGCAGCGAACCATTGTCGCGATTCAAATATCTGTTTGTCATAGAAATAGTCAACGACCGCGCGCCGGTAACGTTGAACAGTGCTGAAAAAGTCTTGAATACCTTCTAAATCGGTGCCCGCCCAGGCTTCGGTCGCTGCGTCATACAGCCCAACTGGTGAAAACCTCAACAACATTCGTCCCAAATTTGCGGGTTGGACATAGATCGCCTCAAGTGCCGGTTTCCGGACAAGCCATGTTCGTTGGACGGTATTGATAGTTTCTCTATTGTAGAAGCCGTAATAATTCTGTACGCGTGGCACCTGCGGCTCAGATTCCGCTTTAATTTTTCCGGCGTACAATCCGGTTTGGTGGAAATAGAGCAATATTGATGGTTTGTCCTCATCTTTCCAGAAGGTGTATTCAACACCTTCCAAGCCAAATCCCGCAGCCATATCTTCACCGCCACGCGATGGGGGGCTTAAGACGGCATCATTGCGGATAAACCGTTTATCTTCTTTATCTAATTTTTCCCACATCTGTTTGATTTGGTTATAGACGGAGGTTTGCGTTTCCGGTTGCGGGACGATGTCAACTACGGTAAGAATCAGATTTGGATACACAAGCACTAAGACTCCCCAGACGAACATGCAAAGCATGAGCGCAGTACTGGTTCGACGCGTCATCGCAGAGATGCATAAACCGATGAGGTAAAACAACGACACGTAAAGAAGTGAGGTCAGGACGATCCCGCCGATGCGAAGAAAATCATCTGTGTTCAGGGCAACCGTAGTGGATGTCGTCAGCAAGATAATGGACAGGAAAAGGCTTATCAACAACGGCACAAGTAGACAGAGCATCGCACTGATGTACTTGGCAAATAGGATGTATCCACGCTGGATTGGGTGCGTCAGCACAAGCCGTAATGTACCGCGTTCACGTTCACCAGCGAGTGCATCGTAAGCGAAGATCAGCGCGAGCAGGCTGAGTACGCCCTGAAAAACAAGCACAATATCAATTGAAGTAAAGAGATTGAGAAACGGATTATCCATCCCGTGTTTTTCCGCATCCCAAATTGTCGGTACAAACGCGTGGTATACCTCAATTTTGTTCCCTACCTGCTTATCTAATCCCAGATTGAAAATGCTCAACGGGTTCGGAGGACGATGGACAACTAATGCTCCAGCGTAACCGGCATAAGTTTCTTTCTCGCGTAATTCCTCGTGACTTTCCTTGACAGCCTTGTTGTAAGCGGTTAATCGCTGCTCATAGTCCTTGAGAAGCACAATGGTATTAGCGACCACAAGCAACAGTGTAATCAAAACAGCCGCTGCAAATCGGAATGTCATTAGGTTGTCAAGGAGTTCTCGACGGATGAGTGTTAGTATCATTTTGTATTACACCTCAACGCGCACAAACGCAAGATATGCCCCAGATAGAAGCACTAACACACATAACGTTAGCAGTAACAATTCCATTGCTGCAGTGTTGAAGTCCCTACTCAGATTAAGCGTATCTTCAAATTTGGGAACCGCGTCTGAATTGACAGGTTTCTGCGACATACCCTCACGAACACCGAAGATATGCAAACTTTCGGGATCCGCGCTATCTGTATCAACAATGAATGTTCGGAATTCTCGGACGTAAGTTTGGACATTTTCTAAGAATTGGAGGTGCCGCTCAAACCCTGTGCCAGCGAAAGATTCAAGAAGGTTCTGTACGATTGTAACAGGAGAA
Organism: Candidatus Poribacteria bacterium; assembly: GCA_022821965.1. GTDB lineage: Bacteria > Poribacteria > WGA-4E > WGA-4E > WGA-3G > WGA-3G. Next base: position 6,685 of record JAJECN010000038.1, on the reverse strand, counting down.
ATACGGGTGATGGTGCGCGCTCGGTTTACCTCAGAAATCCGCAGGTTTAAGCGTGCTTTGTGTAATTGCTCTTGCTGCTCTGCATCTTTGGTAACATACTCACCATCTATCTCTATTCGCTTGGTAGAACCTTCTGGCTCTTTATAGTGACGCGAGTAGTAGTCATTTGATAGTTCATCGTGAAGTTTCCATGAACGTTCCGAGAAGTCATAAGTAGGCCCTGATGGTGTAAACTTACCCGCAATTGAGGCGAGAGTACTCGGCATAAACACTACAAATACAACCCAAACCAATAGTAGCATTACGAGACTCACCGCGCTCCGTTGTACCCGCGCCGACACGAGCATCCCCAATGCCAGAAAAAGGCAGGTATAAAGCACAGCAACGAAGAAGATTATGCCTAAGCGTCCCCACGCCTCCGCATCAAGGTGAACAGCACTTGACGTAGAAATTACCAAAAGGTTCACAAGGGTAGCGAGGATGAAGGGTATGCTAACACTGATAAACGCCCCTAAAAACTTGCCTATTAGCACGGTGTGCCGCGGAATTGCGTTAGACAAGGTCAGTCGGAGTGTGCCGCGTTCGCGTTCGCCGGAAATCGAATCAAAGGTAAACAGAAGTGCAACGAGGCTTAAAACATATCCGATGATGAACCCCCAATCCACTTTGGTAACGTCTGGGCGCACATTATCCCGATTAGGCGTGGCAGATGGGTATGCGAGTATCCAAAAACTTTTGAGTGTGCCGGTACTCCAACGGTGGTAACCTGCTTGTGCCCGATCTGACATAAACGTTTCGCTACCCTCTGCACAAAAACGGAGATCGGACGGTTTTTTGTAAAGGTAGCCAGGTCCCTCTTGCGCGAGGTCGTATAGACTGTTTGAAGCATGCGCTGCAATGTGATTCTGGTGTTCGGAGACACGCTCGCGATACCGCTGCACCCGCTCTGGATGCTCCCGAAGATGTACAACGGCGTTCGTCAGCATCAATCCAAGCAATAATACCGTTGCCAACGCGAATCGGAGGCTATTTAGGTTATTAGATAGTTCACGTTTTGCGATATGCCAAATCATTTTTTAGTTTCCAGTTATCGGTTATCAGTTTTCAGTTAAGAGACTATCGTTTAGATTTCAGTTATCAGTGGAATGGTTTACGGTTACCAGTCATCGGTATCCGTTAGAAGAAAGTTTTGACTTAAGCAAATGTCTTTTAACTGACAACCGACAACTGATAACTGATAACTGATGACTACTCTACACTTCACTTTTGATGAAAATCAGAAATATCACGATGAACAGGACGACATTAATCATGAGCAGTAGACATACATCCGGCAATGCCCGCTTTGCATTTGTGTTGATATCGTCTCTTTGGAAGGCGAACTGCGGCAGACCGCTCCAATCCGCCGCGCCCTTATCCCCAGAGAACCACTGTCTCGATTCAAACACCTCATTATCATAGAAAAAACTAATGACACTCTGTCTATACTGTCTCGCAGCCTCAAAAAAGTCTCTAATCCCCAGCAGATCCGTTCCCGCCCACGCTTGCGTTGCGGCATCATACAATCCAACAGGCGAGAGTTTCAACCAGATTCTCTCCATATTTGCGGGTTGAATGAAAATTTCTTCGAGAGTGGGCTTTCGGATGAGCCATGTGCGATCCGCTGCATCAATCGTTTGCGCGCCAAGGAAACCAAAATGTTTCTGGGCGTGCGGCATCTTCGGTTCATCTTTCTCACCAAATCCTTCAAAGTTCATCATACTTCTATAGGTGTACAGCAGGACCCGAGAATTATTCCTAAAGTTAGCACCGCGCCAACCGAACCCTCTTAACTCATACCCCCAATCTTCGCCGGGGAAATCGTCGGTAGCCAAGTAGTGTTTACGCTCTCTGTCGAAGGTCTCCCAGATATTTTCGATTCGGTTGAAAGCGGAGGTCCTGAGGGCATCTGGAGACTCTGGACGTGGGATCACGGTAAGAATCATATTGGGATAGACTAAGACCAAAAAGCCCCAAATAAACATTGACAACATCAAGGCAGTACTTGTTCGACGCGTCGCCGCTGAGATCAGCAACCCGATAAGGTAGAATACGGAAAGATACGTAATGGATGTCAAGATTATCCCACCGATGCGAAGGAAATCATCACTGTTCAGAGATATAGCGGTGGATGTCGTCAGCAAAATTATCGAAAGGAGCAAACTCATCAACAACGGCACAATTAGGCAAAGCATTGCACTCATATATTTAGCAACCAATATCTTGCCGCGTCCAATAGGATGCGTCAGGACTAAACGCAGTGTTCCACTTTCGTATTCTCCCGCGAACGCATCGTACGCGAAAATGAGTGCGAACAGACTCAGGATAACCTCAAAGATAAAAACAATATCCATTGAGGCAAACATATCCATAAACGGATTATCCGACCCGTGCATGCCAGCGTCCCACAGCGACGGAACTACGTTGTGGGATATCCGGACCTCGTTTCCAAGCCGCTTATCAAACCCGACATTGAAAATGCTCAACGGGTTCGGTGGGCGGTCAACGCGCACTTCACCCGCTGAATAGGTGATTTTCTCCTGCAGTTGACGTTGATGCATTTTGACAGCATCGTTATGGCTTGCCAACCGTCGTTCATAATCTATAATCAACACAAAGGTATTGGCAACGACAAGCAACAACGTTATGAAGGTAGCTGCCGCAAATCGAAATGTCATCAGATTGTCAAGGAGTTCTCGACGGATAAGTGTCATCATTGAGTCATCACCTCTCTACAAGTTTACCAGTTCCGCGCTTTTTCAGCAAATGCAAAACGCCTTCATCTGCAATCGCCAGCAAGCCTTAGGGTACTGATGCAGCGGTATGGTAGCACCAATATATTGTAACCTAACCTACCGCTTTTTCTTCATTCATTAATATGCGTTCAATGTAAGATAAGAGGTCATATCCCAGAAAAGAATGGTGCCGTCGAAACCCGCACTTGCCAAAAGCGTGTTATCTGGTGAAAAGGCGAGACATTGAACATCTGTCGGATGTCCAGGGAGTGTGGCGATAGTTTTCCATGTGGCAACTTCCCACAACTGGATCGGTGCCCTCTCTCCAGCATACCACCAAGAACCAGAGGCGAAATACTGACCGCAAGATGAAAACGTTAACGCAAACGGCTGCCGACATTCATGTGGCAGAAGTATCGCCATGAGGAGTTGGTATGTTGTGGCATCCCATACCCGAAGTTCGTTGTGCATTCCACCGACAATAAGACTTCCACACGGTGAAAAAGCAACCGCTTCCATTGTGATAGGACGTGCTACTGTGTCTCCTCTGGCGTGCCTTTCATGCTGCAACCGAAGTTTACGCTGTTTTTGCACTGCATCCCCGACATAGCGTTCGACTTCCAAAGTTTGATCAAAAGGTGCTAAGGGAAGTGTAGCAATCTCTTTACCAGAGGCAACATCCCAGATCCGAGCGGTTCCATCTGTTGAGCCACTCACCAGTCGTTTTCCCTCCCGATCAAATGCTAAGGATCGAATTAAACGGGTATGTCCCAACAACGCCGTCTGTTTTCCCTGCGTATCCCATATATATAATCCTCCTTCTGTATCCCCACTTGCAAAAGGCTCACCCGCGGGGGCGAAGGCAAAAGTCCGAACGTATTCTTGATGTCCAGCAAAGGTCGCGATTGTTTCGTCGGTATCAACATCCCATACATGAAGTGTATTCTCAAGGCTATTGATGGCACGTATGTTGCCAGTCGGTGAGATATAGACGGAACGAACTTCTGTATGTGGGTGGGTAATCGATCGCTGTCGCCGTTTCTCGGCAACATTCCAACAAGTGATTCCTGGAGAGTCAACGCTCACCAATGTCTGCCCATTCGGTAAAAACGCCACAAAGTGTGGAGAGTCAATTTCTCTGGAAATAGAGGCAACGGCGCGAGGATTATCTGTATCCCACACTTTGATCTCCCGTTCGGTTGCGAAAATCAGAACCGATTTCAATCTGCCCCCAGACGGTGATTTTTCAGTTAAAAAGCGTAGAACATCAACGCCCCCACGAGAATCAAAAGTGTTGAGTTTCTCATCGTTTTCGACATTCCAGACGGTGAGTGTGGATTGATGCGCACCAGCAGCAAGAAGGCTTCCTGACCCTGAGTAAGTCGGCGTTATCCCTCGATATTCAGGATATGAGAACTTCCTCATCTGGGTACCTGCGGTAACATCCCACTCTCGCAAGGTGCCGCCAGACAAATCACCTGAGGCAAGGTATTTTCCACACGGCGAAAAGTTAAGCGCATAGACCCGTGCTGTATGTCCTCTCAGCGAAGCAATCTGTTCGCCTGTTTCTACATGCCACACCGTGATGAAATCGGCGGTGCCTTCACTATCTGCGGGCGTTGGACAGGCAAGGAGCTGCCCATCATCGGAAAAGCAGAGCGGACGCGGAACACCCCCTTGCCACCGGACTGTTATGTCGAGGTCGGCTTGGAACTCGGCAATCTGCTCCCCTATTTCGGCATCCCAGAGATGAACGACACCGATGAGCGGCTCAGAAGTGGCGATGTACTGACTGTCATTGGAAAAGACAACCCGGCTCAGTCTCGATCTAAATCTAACTTTTGAAGATTCAATTCGGGTAATGCTTTCTTGTCGCTCAACGTCCCATACCTTAAGGGTCTCGTCAAAGTTGCCAATGGCAAGCCATTTGCCATTTGGAGAAAAATTGAGACGGCAACTCATCCCACGCTCCGTTTCCCACAAATGGATGGGTGTCATCGTTGGGAGTTCATACAACCAGACCCCCATATAGGTGGCGACAGCCAGAGTCTTCCTATCTGGCGAAAGCGCGATATCTCTCACACCCCCTCGTCCTAACCGAGCGATGGCTCCATCAGGTAGCGCCCATGTGTTAACATTCTTATTCATTATGTCTGCTCCTTGTGCATGAATCTGTGCATTTGAGTGTTCCATCCTCTCAGTGATGACGTGCAAGCCACGTCTAATAAATGATCATTATAGTAAAATCAAAAAATATGTTTACAGTTCATCAGGGAACAAACACTTCACCACCGCTGGCGAGGTTTGGAACCTCGCCATTGTGTTGATGTATAAGTAATTACGGGTTTTACAATAAATGGAAATGGATATGTTGGTGGGTGCGCAGCATAAGCGCGCGGATAGATAAAATAGGATTATGGAGTGATGGTAAAAGTATGGTGGGGAATGGTAGGAAAAAGTGGGCTTACCTGGAGTCGAACCAGGGACCTCGCGCTTATCAGGCGCGCGCTCTAACCGTCTGAGCTATAAGCCCACGAGGAACACCTCAAAAAAGGAGTTTCGCTTTCGTTTGTCAATAAGCACTATTAAGTATACACGCTAAAAGAAGATTTGTCAAATTAATTTCGTTAAAATTGCGCTTTGATTGCTCCCCAAGTCGCTGCTAACTTAAGACGGGGTGAGACAGGACGAACCTTATCAATATCGGCAATACTTTCGACAACAACCATATTGTCAAAAAAACTGACACCGCTGGTAATTCCCATCATACCAACGGGCCCCGTTTTGAACGTATCATTATCAACTTCCACAATAGGCTTTTCCTGAAGATGCCAATCCGCGGGCGGTAACTCCTTCCCGCGTTTCCTCAGATACATCTGATGTTGCCCACCTTTCATAACCAGTCGATGGGTATACCACACGTTGTTCTCGTTGGGAAATTGCCCAGTTCCAAGGAGTGCCCAAGCACCAGCCTTGCGTGTATAAATCTGAATATTCGTTCCACCAGTGCGACGTGTGCCGTGAAAATGAGACTCAGCCCCTTTAAGCCCGCCCTCCACGCGGTAGATTGTACCTACAAAACTGTCATTTTCCCACAACCAATCAAAGTCCCAGATGTAATCCCGCCACTGTTCTCTCCCATCAACTATCGGGAGGTAAAGTCCAATACCAGTGGTTTTAGCAGCTTTGTTTCCGGGGTCAACAGGATCTTTTTCAATAAGGATTTTTGTGTTGCCCGAGTTAAAGTTGAGGTGTTCCCATTTCGATGGTTCTTCGCCAATTTTATCCTGCTCAAAGTCATCAACAAAAAGAATTTTCGCGTTTGCGATGCCGAATGCCGTTAAGAAAAGGAGCGTTACGACAAATACCTTCGTTTTCACTTCATTCCTCCTTCGGTTACGCCAGTGGACCAAGCACTTAAAATAGTGGGAGGCAAAAGAAATCAGATTTAAAATTCTCTTCTTGTGGACACAATTTAAAATATAAAGGAAAATCGGATCGGTCAATATAGCAAAAGGCTTGCTGTATCCTAAAGAGAAATGTCCTTGAAAGTTAAACAGTTTGTGTGCGTGTCTTGTAAGGTTCAGAGCGTTTGAACATAAGCACTGTGTGAGAGTCCTTATGTTAATGCTCCTTAGAAAGGAGGTGATCCAGCCGCAGGTTCCCCTACGGCTACCTTGTTACGACTTCGCCCCGGTCATCGGTTTCATTTTAGAAGGCTCCCTCCCGAAGGTTAGGTCACCCGCTTTGAATGCTACCAACTCCCATGACGTGACGGGCGGTGTGTACAAGGGCCGGGAACGTATTCACCGCGACCTGCTGATTCGCGATTACTAGCGATTCCAACTTCATGCAGTCGAGTTGCAGACTGCAATCCGAACTGGGGTCGGCTTTTTGGGATTTGCTCCACC
>JAJECN010000018.1 GCA_022821965.1 Candidatus Poribacteria bacterium | reverse complement strand
CAGGGTTCTCTTTTTCGCGTTGAACTCCGTCGTCAAATCCTCCAGTTCCTTTTCTTTCGCCTTTTCGGCGCGTATCTCTCGCGCCTTTTGGAGTTCAGCGTCCTCATAGTTCTCACGGATCGCCTCAACAATATAACCCGCACGATTCTTCACACTCGCCGATTCCACCGACATCTCTATCTTCTCCGAAATATACGACAGAAAATCAGCATAACTCCCCGGAGACGGCAACTTCGCAGGATTCACGAAGTCCCAGTCTTCTTCAGCAATACGCAGCGCCACTTTCCGATCAATACCCGCCTGCACAAGTTCCACAGCAATAACCGGCAAGTTCTCTATATCCGGGAACAGCGACTCCTGAATCGCAACCTGCTCGGCTCGCGTGATACGGAACTTCAGGAACCCGATCTTCCGTCCAACACGTTTCTGTTCCATCTCAACACAGTAGTCCGTCAAGTCGTTAATTTCCTTAATCGCAGGTTTAATCACCCACTGATTTAAGGATTTAAATGTTGTATAATCGTCGGTTGGCAACCCCATCAACTCCCGGAAGGTTTCAAGTGGAATGAATGGCGTTTCGCCTTGATCCCGCGCAATATCGAAATAGTCGAAACAGACCTCCCATAAAACGAGCGCATATTTACTGGTGAACCGGTTTTGTAACCGTAGGTTCAACTTGGCGTAGACACGGGGGTTGTGGAGTCTCAGCCGCAATGGATGTGGAAACTGGTAACAACAGATACCATCTTCTATCTCTACAAATGCTAAGAGGCTGGCAGCACCCCAGACCTCCTTATTGTCTTTATTGAGAACATTCCATTCGACCGTGCAATCAACAATTGACTTTAACACCTCTTTCAGATATTCCTGATTCCCATCGCCGAAACCGAGTTTCGCCGCGAGTTCTACCATACTCACACTATGGATGTCTTTATCTGGAAGCTCGTTGTAGGCGTTTGCCAGCAACACATTCCATGCCCGACGTTGTAAAAGCGAAATCCTGCTCTGAATCTGGATGGCTGGGCTCGCTTTGATGACTTCATTCACTTTCTCTAAGTTCATTCATCCTACCTCCTCCGGATATTTGTTAATATTTTATCATAAAAGTATAAATTTTACCAATAATTTCTATGCTTTTAGCGATATAAACCTATGCCTTAAACCTCAAAAATCCCATCTTTTGCCCCCACCAGCAGTAGGTTTTTAGAGGTCTCAATATAAACCTATGCCTTTAGCGATATAAACCTATGCCTTAAAATCCGCAAACGTAGGTGTGGCGTGGTCGCATCGCCCCCTTAAAACATTTAAACATTCTTAAACATATTAAAATTGTTAAACAACATGCACCCAAACGGTCTCTTTTTTCAGAGAAGGGTCCCTATTTTTGTTGTTTAACAATAAATAAATTTAAAGAATTGAAGTCCTCTTCCACAAAAGCAACCCCCATTCCCGACTCCAATAACAGAGCCTGTGCGTCCAAATTACCGCTGCCTCGCTTCACCGACACTCTCTAATCTCTTCCCACCCTTCCCTTCTTCCACCCTTCCCTTCTTCCACCCTTCTGCCCTTCCCTTTCACCACTCGCTGGCAAGGTTTCCGACTGCTTTCTGTAGGACGGAACTCCGATTCCTGACTCTTAACTGACGACCGATAAGTCTCACTGCAATGCAAGCTGACAACTATTCCCCTGACTGCCGACTGCTGATCGCCATTCCCTAAATCACAAAAATGACGAGACATAGCAAACCTATTATGCACCCTTTCCCGCAAAAATTGTGTCCTTCATTACAAAAGAGCATCACACTCTAAGAGTGGCGTGAGGGAGGCAAATTATGAATGCAACTTTAAAGGGACATGAGGAATTCAATTCTCTCAATGAGGCAGAACTCATCACCCGAATCCAGAAGGGCGATACAGAAGCATTTACGCCCATCGTGCTTATGTATCAAGAGAGAATCTATAAACTTATTTACCGGTGGGTTCGCCACCACGAAGCAGCGGAGGACCTCTGCCAAGAAGTATTCCTCAAAGCATGGCAAGCGTTGCCGAGGTTCAAAGGAGGATCTTTAATTTACAGTTGGCTCTACCGAATTGCTGTCAATTGTTGTAAAGATTACCTTCGCAAACAAAAGAGACAGTTCGTTTTCGCATGCGAAGAGTTACCTGATAACGCCGATGATGTCCTCCAAATGACACAGATGCAACCCGGTCCCGATGAAATCCTTGAAAAGAAGGAGCTCAGAGGCATCATAAACCAGTGTGTGCGTCAACTCCCCTTTCACCAGCGCCAGGTTTTTGAGCTTCATTACCGAGACGGACTCCTGATAAAAGAGATCGCCTCACACGTGAACAAGTCGGAAAGTACCATCAAATCGCATCTATACCATGCCCGGCAGAAACTCCAGCACATGCTACAGCCTTACCTACAGGACGAACCCTTTAGGAGGCCCAAAGAAGTCTGACGGTTTGTGCCGCTATCGCCCGATCTGGGCACTTAAAGGCTTGGTTTTTCCATTCAATGACTATCATATACGACTCACAGGAAATAGTATCATGAAAGTAATTTTTCCATTCGCAGAACACGTGCCGCGCTTAACGCCGCGTAAAAATGGCATACCACAGTCGCTATTGCCTTGCGACGGACGACCAATTCTCGCACATCTGCTTGAACCGTTGTGTAAACTGCCGGTTTCTGACTTCATTTTTCTTGTAAGTCATCAGGACGATGAGATTCAATCCTACATGGACGCAAACTATGATGGGATACCAGTTTTTTTCGTCAAACAGGCGGAGAACAAAGGATTAGGGTATACAGTTTCACTCGCAAGTGATTACATTCCTGATGAAGAACCTATCCTCATTGTAGGTGGCGATGTCATATTGGATATAGATTGGATATCATTTTCCCAAAGCGAGTACTCAACAATTGCTGTTCGGCGGGTCGTTGATGAAAAACCTTACGGGTTAGTAGAACTACGTGAAGGGATGGTTGGGTGCTTGATTCAGAAACCCCGGCGGACAGACTTGGCGATTGCGGGATGCTACTTCATTCGAGAAAGCCAATTGCTGTTTCAGTGTTTGCACGACTTAATTCGGTCAAAACGGCGGCGGAATGGAGAATATCAACTCACAGATGCCCTCCAGCAAATGATAGAACTCGGCGTGGAGATGCAGATCCAGGAGGTCGAATTAGCAAATCAAGAAGATCCTTATGAATTCGACAACGTGTTTGGCACGGACCTCGGACCTTTGAACAATATGATCGCATGAAAACGCCTTAGCAGTTGAGAGGCATCTAGCAAAATTAGTGCTCAAGGAGAGATTGGAATGCAAGCCATTATTTTATGCGGCGGACTCGCGACGAGATTAGGCGATGCCACAAAAACAGTTCCCAAGGTTCTGCTTGACATCGCAGGCAGAACCGTATTGGAGTGGCAGATCCAACTGCTAAAAGACGCGAATGTTCAGGAAGTTATCCTCGCATCGGGGCACCTACACAACGTGCTTTATGCGCGCGTAGGTCAACACTACGCCGGGGTTCGGGTCCGATACGCCAAAGAGGAAAAACGACTCGGCACCGGTGGCGCGATTCAGAATGCGATGCGGCGTATCACCACATCTCCTTTTTTCGTCCTCAATGGCGACATACTCCTTGCCAATTTCTCGCCCCAGCAGATGTTAAGCAGCCTCTATCGGGACATGGCAGGGCTGTTGCTGAGTATCCGTGTCCCCGATGTTCGTCCCTACGGTGAAATCGTGGCGGACGGCGAAGGAAGAATTACAGCCTTCCGCGAGAAACAACCTACCTGTCGTGCGGGTTATATCAACAGCGGTGTGTATCTCTTCAATCAAACGATTGCCGACGCATTTCCTACACAGCAGGACAGTTTCTCAATTGAGCAGGACGTTTTCCCAAATGTCCGTAATCTTTACACACTACAGGTTTCCGATGTGGATTGGATTGACATTGGCGTTCCAGAGCGGCTGGCGTATGCCCGACAGCACTTCCAAAACGGAGACTTTCAATGAATCTTGACATATTTCGGGCGTATGATATTCGTGGCATTTTCGGCGTTGACTTTGAGCCGACAGATTTTTATGAAATTGCCCGCGCCTTCGCCGATCGCTTCCAACCGAAGATTGTTGCTCTCGGACACGATGTCCGCGAAAGTTCATCCCAACTGTTCCAACAAGTCGCTGCCGGGCTTATAGACGCCGGCATTAATATCCTCAACCTCGGTCAGATTTCGACCGATATGCTCTATTTCTCGGTCGTGCACTACCAGACAGATGGGGGCATTATTGTCTCGGCATCTCACAACCCCGCTGAATATAACGGCATGAAACTCGTCCGCCGGCATGCCGCACCGATATCCGCCGATACCGGTCTCTTTGATATCCGCGATACCCTCAAAAACAGTACTCTGTCTCGAAAAGAAAAAATACACCGTCGTGCAATCCCTGAGCCTGTTCCATTTCTGGGTGCCTACCTGAAGCACCTAAGTTCATTTACAGACTTACAGAAGCTCTCCAGCAAGCGGATTGTCATCAATGCCAATAGTGGGCTTGCTGGACAGATTGCCGAACATCTGTTAGCAGAAACACCCATCCAGATATGTGAGCGGTTGTTTACCCAACCCGATGGCACATTCTCCAAAATTCCAGCCGGTAGACCTGACCCCTTGAGACCCGAAAATCGAGAATTAACCACACAGGCGGTTAAACGAACAAAAGCAGATTTGGCAGTCGCGTGGGACGCGGATGCCGACAGGTGTTTCTTCTTTGATGAAAATGGGGCGTTTGTTGAGGGCTGCTACATTACAGCATTGTTTGCTGAAAAACTCCTTCAAGAGAAAGGGGAAGGGACTGTCATCTTTGATCCAAGAGCCGTCTGGGCGGTAGAGAACGCCGTTGTCTCTGCGAATGGCACACCACTTCTCAACCGGTGCGGACACTCATTTATCAAATCCCGGATGCGAGAAACCGGTGCACGCTTCGCCGGAGAAGCGAGCGGACACTACTACTTCAAAGAAAATTTCTACGCGGATAACGGGATGATTCCTTTATTACTCATCCTTGAATACCTGAGTGTAAACCGAACATCACTCGCCGAATCTGTGGATCGTCTCCGATGCGAGTATCCTGTTTCAGGTGAAATTAACTTTTCTTTTGAAACCCAGCATCATAAGCGAGATGCTATGGAGGCCGTCCAACAAGAAATATACGCTTTTGGGAACCATCCTTGTATTGAAATGCCGATTGACGGTTTGTCGATCAGATTTCACACAGGTCTCCGCTCACTTGCTGCGAATGGTCATGGAAATTGGCGGTTTAATCTCCGAGAATCGAACACCGAACCCTTGTTGCGGCTCAACGTTGAATCTATGGGGAGCGAGAATCTCCTTATTGAACAAACAATGAGAATTAGTGAAAAACTTCAAAGCCTCGGAGGAAGGAGAGAAACGAAGTTTCGCTGGGAAAGCGGTGTCCTTCTTAAAGAGCAGTCTCGTCGAAAGAAGGAACACCTGCGTCGATAGGTTAAAGCATCAATCTTACCTTGAAAATTGATGAAAACTCAATTCTTTTCTTGTTGTCCTATGCACCTTTTCGATCGAAAACTATATCCTTTAGAAAAAATCATCTATCATGTTGGGATCAGTATTCGTTCTATTCTCTTCTAAATCAGTCTCTGACATCAAATAATACCATTCCCGTCTTCTTTGATCCCATTGAAAACCTAATAACTTCAATTTACCTCTCACTGGATATGTTATACCCCCTACTCTGACGATACCATCTATTACCTCAACGTGAATCTGTCTACTGAGATTTTCTACTGTTTTAACCAGTGTATTGATAGTCACTTTTACCCCCTTTGTATAAGCTGTAGGTTCGATCAATAGAGGTACCTGAGTCCTATATCTTTTATATTAAGGACACAATTTTTGGATGGAAAAGGTGCATTCTGTGTCCTGAAATAAGTGTTCACTGAATCGTGTCCTTGATATTGAAATGGACGCCGTTTTAGACTGAAAAAAATGTGTAAGGGGTGCATATTTTTTAAAAATTATGCACCCCTTACATAGTCAAACTGTGTCCTTAATTTTGAAATCTGAACAAAACCGTACGGTTTTGGTGTATGGCATAGGGCATATTTTTCTGAAATTGTGCATCTATACCACAAGCACATTATGTTTTGAATATCGAAAGCGTTGTTTAGCGAACAGCAGAAAGGTAAGACATAAAAATTGCTCAATTTTCCAAAAACTTTACACCCGCTTTACATGTTTGAAGAAGATGCTGCGTTTTATGCCGCAGATCTTGATAAAGCGACCATCGTTGAACTCTCTGCTCTGATGGTCGATATCTTAAAACTCGCAGAGACACACACGAATAGTGAAATTGTTGAAGCCCTGAAAACTTCTTACGTAGAAGCCGACATTCTTCAAGCCTTTGAGAGATTCGCAGAATTAGAGGGGGCAGGCTTGTTATTCAATCGCGGTGAAGACCTCAAGGAAACCGCTGCGATAGCAAGTGAACGGCGGAAATTGCTCGTTGCGATACCCGGCATCGCCACAGATTCGTTCTTTGATATTGAAACGTTATCTGCCGGCACCAATATGGCATTCTCCTATATGTTCAAGCATCTCACCAAATACGTGGATCTCCACTTCACAGGCAACCGAAATCGGAAAATAGCCGATAATCTGTATGAAGTTGACATCAGTGTGGTTGACTTTGGACGGCTCAGCCGAAACATCAACGAGACCTATTTCGGTATTCTCACCTTACATCGAGACCACGAGACGTGGCTCCTCCCACTTTACCAGCATATTGAACTCCCACCGATTCTCGTTCAGTGTCACGCTCCCCGCGGACATGGCGGTGAAGCACTCAATTCCATATTACGGCACTATGCCGCAATGCGAGATTTTGATGGTTTCACTGCCCCCTCCGATTATGTCCGTGAGTTCTATGCAGATTACGTCTGGGATGTGAGTTTCTTCAATACGCTACCCAACGGTGTAGATTCGACACTGTTCCGTCCAATGAACAAGCAGAAAGCCAAGCAAGAACTCGCACGCCACGTCGGAGACGATCGCATTCTGACGACCCCAACCGTAGGTTACCTCTCTCGTGTCGAATCTGAAAAAGGCGCGTCTGTCTACTTGAAACTCGCTGAATTGAACCCGCACCTCCTATTTTTGATCGCAGGACCGAGCCTCGGTCGGTATGCTTCACAGGATCTCCCCGATAACCTCATCTACGCCGGTTTCCATCCTCGCAAAGCCTTGCCCATGGTTTACAATGCCTTCGATGTGTATTGCTTCCTCTCAATGTCAGGGGAGGAGACATTTGGATTGACTGTGCTTGAAGCAATGGCGTGCGGGGTGCCACCGGTCGTTCCCAATTTTGATGGGGTGCCATCGGTTGTCGCCGATGCAGGGATCGTTGCCGATGCCGAGAACTTCCAACACGATATAGCGACTTTTGTCAGTTACCCGTCACCGATAGATTTTTCTAAGCAGATTAACAGGCTATTGAATGACGATCAGAGGCGCGAATCGCTTTCCCAAAAAGCCAGAGAACGCGCCCTGTCCTTCACATGGGATAAAACAGCGCGCCGTATTGTCGAGGTGTTTGAAGAACTCCAAGAAAAAAGGCGACTCGTCAGTCCCAATAGACTCCTCAATGTGTTCGCGCCCACACCGCCCGCTGAGACGGTTCACGATTTAGGAAGCAGAGGGCCGGCACATCAAGTGAGGCAAGAATCGCAGTATAAATCCATTGTATTGGGCATGAATGAGCGTTATGAGCCTTGTCTGATAAGGGATGCCGCCTACCCGCTCCGTGTTGAGGACGGGCTTGTGTTGAGTATCTTGAAAGATCATACTGTCCGGGAAGCAGAGGCGGTGCTCACGGCGGTCATCGAAGATGAGACAGAAGCAAAGGCCACCCTCAAAAGGGTCTGTGGATTAATTCAGGCAACCGCCTGAGAGAGGAATACAAACTGTGAGATTTAATACCGATTACCGACTCAACCGACACCATAAGTTTAAACAAAACGATCGCAAATACGTCGCCGATCTTGAAACCAACGCTATCGTTGAAGTCAACGGGGTGGAATGGGACATTCTACAACGATATGGAATGCAGACACAGTATCAGATCGTTGAAGCCTTGAAGGGAAAATACAAGGTAAACGCTATTTTTGATGGTATTGCCCGATTGGAACGGCTTGGCAAGCACGGACAACTGCTAACGCAGATACCGACTTCAGCCAAGCAACCTAACGCTTTACAACCCATCGATCACAAACCCAAGATATTGGTTCCCTTTGAGTTTACCGAAGAGAAGTCGTCTCTTGACTACATCACGCATCTGAATCGGTTCCAACTTTTGACGGCTCTCACTGAATCCACACTGTTAGAGACCCTCGGTTTTACCAATGCCGAAAACGGCAGCGGGGATTCCAAAAACCTTGAAGCCCTCGGAGACATTCGTATTCGTCAGATAGAGAGTGGAGAAAAGAATACCTTCACGTCTGCTTGGTATGCCAGAGAGGGGTATGACGGTATGCTGCTCCTATCCCAGTCCTTGACAGATAATCTGTCATACTATCAGATTCCCGACGTTCCAATCGTTCACTGTATAGAAAATACCCAAAAACTCCAAAATTCTATGCTTGAAACGCTGCTGCATCTCCATGCGTCCCAGAAAGAAAGCGATGCATTCGTTGTCAAGGCATCGTGGATGAAAGAATGGCTCAGCGAATTCGGCATCCCCGAGAGACACTTATGTGTAATTCCAGAGGGTATCAACGTTGTTCAACCGATAAGTAAGGCGTTAGCAAAACAGCATACCGCCACTCTCTTCCATAAACCAATGTTTACCCAACATCCCGTCGTTGGACTCATTTCTGGCTTTGAACCGAATCAGGGTGCCCAGTGGATTACCGAGTTTGCCCACGCCAACCGACACCTTGCCATTTTTGTTTACGATTCCGTACTGGCACAGCACTATAAGAATCCACCTGACAATGTCGTGATTTTCGGCGCAGATAGTCAGGAGATGGCCTCGATTCTACCTGTTTTCTTTCAAGCACTCGACCTGGTCTGTTTTCCTGCAATGCCAGGCACGCCCTGCTCGGTGGTTTTAGAAGCAATGGCTTATGGTGTTCCATGTGTCGCTATGACGAAATACGGTTTGCCACCAGAAGTTTCGGATGCCGGCGTGAGTGTTGAATGCCAATGGGATAACTTCGGGAATTTCCATGTGCCGATGCGTGAACTTTCAGCAACCATAAATGCAGGATTGGTCCCTTCTGACATGCGTGCCGCGTTTGAAGGCGTTGCAAGAAGATTCCCGCAGAAGTATACGTGGCAAAAGACCGCTCAGAAACTCACGCAACTCTTTGAGAAGAATCAATCCTTAGAGACAGGAACGCATCAAACAGCTGTGAACTTATTCCCACCGATTTTCTGTCGTCGATATAATCCGAACACGTTTGAAACGACATCCGATGCATATAGATTAGGAATCAACAGATATGAACATCTTGAAAAAGCCTTGGGCGAGACACTACTCACCCAGCACAAGACCGCTGAAGTCGCGTCAGTTTTCAAGCATTTCAAGGCGAAAACTTCTATTCCAACATCAACGCAGTTTTCAAAAAACGATGGGTTTCAGAGTTCTCCCTGGGAGCCGAACGATATAGATGAAAGCGGTGAACAACTTAATCAGTCTCAGATTCAGCAACCACTTTTTAGAAATTATGAAGATTCTGAAGCCAAAGACATCTCCAGGAACAGGGTGATCCGAGCAGATGCCGCTTAGACTAAATATCCAAACCTAACGAAAGGTTCTTTTTACACGATGTCTCATTACGAATATTTTCTAATTTTTTTGGCACTCGGTTTCTGTGGATACGCCAGTTATACTGACCTGAAGACCCATAAGATTCGCAACTTCTGCTCCCTCGGACTCCTGTATATAGGGACACTGAGCCAATTGATGGCATGGTATCTCGGGACAACAACGCCACTGTATATATTAGGACTTTTCTGCGGCAGCGGGCTGATCGCTTTTGCGTTCTATTGGTTCGGTATTTTCTCGCCGGGCGATGCCAAACTCTTTTGGGGACTCTGTTTAATTTTCCCGCTGTCGCTTTTTAGAAACCTCAGCGGCACTCTGGGGTTCGCACCCTTGGTGCTCGCACTGAATATCATTATTCCTTACGCCATAGCCGTGTTAGGTTATCTACTTTTCAAGTTTGTATCCATACAAAATAAACGTGAACTGCTTCGTTATTTCGTCAGGTCGAACTTCCAAAAGGCAAAAGTGATCGAAAGCCTTTTCAGTCTAATCCTTTTTATCGGTGTCGGTGCCGCGCTGACATCCCTGTTGCAGCATATTGGGTGGGAACCTGACCTGTTTTTGAACCTCATTTTCGTCTTGGTGGCGTTCACGATGGTCCAGAAATTGCTATCGCTGCTGCCGAAAACGCCGGTCTATTACGCCGTCATTGGTTTCGCATGTCTCTATCTTGCGATCCAATCGGCTCCATCTCTACCGGTGTTTCTCGCCAGTTTCGCCTTCTTCTTCGCGTTATATTTTCTGGTTTTCTTTGTCGCGAAGCAGTTAATTCTGAGTGTGGCGAGTATGATGTTGGATAGCACCGTTGAGGTAAGTCGTCTCCAGCCCGGCATGGTGCCCGCTGAACAAATCGTTCGGGTAGAACAACCCGATGGCAGCAGCCGCTACGAAAAACAACGGGGTGAACTTTCAAGGGGTCGAGGTGAAAACGTTGTTATTTCCCCCGATCCAGCGGGACTGACGGACGAAGAAATCGAGCAATTGCAACACCTGACAGAGGCGGGCGCGTTTGCCGAATTTGGCAATCAGATAAAAGTTCAACCCGCAATTCGCTTTGCCCCGATTATTACCGTCGGTGTCCTTCTAACGATCCTTTGCCAAGGTCCCTTTTATCTCAAGTTGATGCAGTTTTTCTAACTTTACCTCTGAAAGGAGTGGGGATCAGCAATCCTTGCCAATAATTATAGAAATTTGACGAATATTGATAGATATGAGCACCTTGAAAACACTTAACCCGCGATTTTCTCAATATTGAAAGTCTACTGAGGTTAATTCGGTTTTCAAATGTTTCCAGCGGGAGAACAAAACTCTCATCTGTGTAAAAAAGTTTGGGTAGTGGATTCAAACACACGCATTGGTCCTGGTGACAGAATTCCCAACAGAAATTGGGAAATTAACTTCGCTGGATAAGCAATCCAGCAGAAAGGAGAAAAATCCAAATGATGCAAGATTTTCGCAACGAAGTTCAGCAGTTCCTTACATCTGAAGTTGGACAGGTGACCCTTAAAGGTCCGTTAGCTTTAGGTGTCGCCAGTGGAGCCTTGCTATTATCACAAGCAGTGCATACACCATCTGCCGAAGCCCAGCTTCAGTGCTATAGCAATAGCGATTGTGGATCGGAAGGGGTCTGCGTATACTGGTGTGAGGAAACATCTGATGGGACTTGTATAGATTGGCATTCTGAGTGCGATTGAAATTAACTGTTTTTTTCGACTTATACTTTTCCCTTGACCCCCCTGATGAGGCGGATAGGGGGGTTGGGGAATTTAGCGGGTTAAATAAAACGAAATGCCCTCACTGCAAGACATTTTCAGCAAAATATATCCTTTTTTTTCAATTTTTGTAAGTTCTGTTTATATTCTGCACCCTTTCTATACCAAAACTGTGTCATTAATTATGTAAAGTGAGGACTGGGAAAGCACTTTGGATTTTTTAGGTTTCCGCACGTCCTCATATTTGCTATACTTTTTATGATCGAAACCAGAAATTGATCCCAGAATATATCGCTTCAAGGTGTGAAACGTAAGCATGTAGTGCGGATCCGATCACTTAGCCCGGAGGTCACTGATGTTCCAAGATGATGTCCAATTGATTCGTAAAACTCTATTAGGCGATGATTCAGCATTTGCCATCTTAGTCCAAAAGTATGAGAAATCTGTCCACGCTCTGGTGTGGCGGAAGATTGGGGATTTTCACCATGCTGAGGAAGTTACCCAAGACACTTTCCTACAAGCGTACAAAAAACTCGGGACATTGAGAGATCCCAAATCTTTTGCTGGATGGCTTTATGTCATCGCAAATCGGCTTTCTCTTAATTGGATTCAAAGGTCCAAACCTAAATCCCCCCCACAATCGCTGGAGGCCACTCCCATCGTAGAGATTGAAGAATCTTCTTATACGCATTATATGTCGGATCAACGTGAGACAGAAGTCGAAGAACATCGCTCTGAGGTCGCCAAAACGCTGCTCGAAAAACTGCCAGAGAGTGAACGGACAGTCGTAACGCTGCATTTTCTCGGTGAGATGACAACCAAGGAAATCGGTAACTTCTTAGGTGTATCGGTGAACACAATTAAAAGCCGGCTTCGCCGGGGACGTGAGCGTCTACGAGAAGCAGAATCCTTGGTTCGTGAAGTCCTTGGCAGCGTGCAATTACCCGCGGATCTCACCGAGCGCATCATGCGACAAGTCGCCGAAATTAATCCCCTCATGCCACCAGCCGGAAAACCAATGGTGCCATGGATGGCTCTCGGTGCCGCAGCGGTTTTCGTGCTACTAATGTTAGGTGTCGGCAATCAATATCTCGCCCGCTTTCAGAGACCTTATAGCTTCGAGGCGCGATCTGAACCCACGATTGAAATCGTGGAGGCACCTATCGTGATTGATATTCTATCGAAGCCGACGCTCCGAAAACAATTCGGACGATCTGCTGCTCCTGGTAAAAGCATCGGTGCTGGCACACAGATTTCTGAAGCGACTTTGAAATCTAATGCGCAAGAGGATCGACGCAAATTCTCTACAGCACAGTGGACACCATCTAACGCACCGCCAGGAGGGCATGTTCGCGATATATTTGCTACATCTGAAGGCACTGTCTATGCTGCATCATCAACAGGAATGTATAAGTTACCGGCGGATGCAACCGAATGGACGCGCATCAACCTAAATGTACCCATAGGGAAATCCGAAGTGCCGATGGTAGAAAATCGAGGCGTTCTTTATGTTGTCTCTGCTAATGCAATATTCGCGTCAATGGATAATGGTGAGACGTGGAATGTTTTTTGCACTCGCCCAAGGGGTAATCCTGTTGGACTCATCATCATAGATGAAGACCGAACGCACGACTCACAAACAGACATTATAATGTATCTTGCACTTAGAGATGAAGGCGTTTTCCGATCCACAGATGGTGGTACACACTGGAAATCTCTTAACCAAGGATTGGAAGGCGAAAAGATTTCAGCCATCGCTGCGGTTGAAAGCACCCTCTTTGCTGGCACAAACCGTGGGCTGCATTGTCTGGGTTCAGGGGGCTGGAGAAAATTACCGCTGGATTCATCAGAAACTATCTACTCTTTGACAGTTTTTAAAAGTAATCTTTATGTTGGAACCGGCCCTGCTCTGTTTGAACCAACTGCGAACATACGACAAATGGTTCAGAATAATCAACCGAATTCAGCCAGAATCTTCCGATCCAAGGACTTGGGAGCATCTTGGACCGAAATCACGCCTAAAAGTGAATCTCGCTCGGCAGGTCTGCCGTCAGGTATAAAGATTTTGGCTGCTGGCGAAACGCTTTTAGCATTGGGTGCCATCCAATTTCGATCGACGGATGGTGGAGAAACTTGGACAGACCTTGGAGTCGATACAGATGCTTTTATGCTCAATAGTATTCCATCTGTCGGAGTGAACGAAAGAATGTTTTACAAAGTTGGAGCATTCGGCGTTCATCGCACAACGGATAGTGGTGAGTCGTGGCACCTATTTATGAATGGAATAGCTGGAACGAGGATAAAAGATATGGTCTCGTTCAATAGTAGATTATATGCGTATAACGGTAGTGAGGTCTTTCAGTCAATCAACGGCGGTAGGACTTGGAAAGGCGTTCGCGTCAGTGATGAACAAGAACCACCCGAATTAATAGCAAAAGAGCCGTCTCGTGCTCACCCTCTTTTTAATTCAAAGTTAGTTATTGCTGATAATGCTCTTTATTTGATTTCACCCGTAAGAAGCAACTTACGAATTTTCCGTTTATCTACGGATGGCAATGTACTAAATCCTGTCCGGAACGTTCCCACTCTCGATGGTGCGTTATCTCTTGGGTTGCCGACGGATAGTGAGAACGCAAAACAGACGCATTTATCTGAAATTACAGTGTTGCCTACCGAAAGACGTGTGAAAACTAAAACACTCACAGCCAGCCGCGATGTATTTTACCTCGAATACAAACGGAGCCTTTTCAAATGGCGACTTGGGGATCCAGAGTGGACAAATACCGGATTAGTCGATACCGGTGAACCGCTTGATAGCGGTACCCGGAACGGATTCAAAATAGCGGTTTCAGGAGAAACTATCTACGTAGGAAAGCGGGACGGTAAGTTACTTCGGTCGCTTGATGAAGGCAACAGTTGGAGAGATATTACATCAAATCTGCCGATTGACTTTGCGTATTTCAAAGAGATAGTATTTTCCGGTTCAACCCTTTACGTCGCGACCGACAAAGGCGTATTGGTTTCAGAAACTGGGGAATACTGGCGCGTGATAACAGATAGAACTGATACGCGCGTCGTTATCAACCAATTTGCACGCAATGGCACCGAAGTTTACGGTATTGCCGATACGCGGGTATATCGACGCAATGCCCGTGGACACTGGGAACAGATTTCTTCAGAGGTGCCAGATGGCGTGGATGCCCTCGCTATTACGAACGGTAGACTCTATGGGGCTGTCACGGGGCGAGGTATCTTTAACATGTCCCTCGAAAATGTGGAATTGAGGGACAACGCTAAACGATAAAACCACAGGGTGGTAACTATTCCGATGGATCTAAAAACCGCAAAAGAGATTATAGTTGAACATCCGCAAAGGAAATCCTCTGAAATCACAGCGGCAGTGGATGTCTTATATCAGGAATTCGGGACCTATCAAGCGATTACACAGGAAATGGGTAAATCCGACAAGTTCTGGATTATGCGACATCGCATCTTCCAACTTCCTGAAGGCATTCGTTGGCAAATAGATGAGGGACATATCGGAATTGGGCAAGGCTATCAAATCGCTCGCCTGAAGTGCGAAGAGGACCAATGGTTATTGGCTATCGTGATTATAGAGGCGAGAGGCCTAACAACAAAAGAATGTAGGGAGGTCGTTAATCTTGTGCTTAACGAGGATAAGTCAATTATAGATTCCCTCAGCATTTTGGCGAATATTCATTTTGAGAAGATTCAACCCCTTTCGCTTCCCCTCGGATCTGATATTTGGATTGAAATCTGTAAGATCGCGTGGACGCGACGCCAAAAATGGGAAGATCTCTGTTATCAATTGGTACGCCAAGGTGTTGATGTTGATTTTCAAGAGATCGCCGCTCAACTTGAGAAACTCGCCTCGGATTTACGAAACGCGGGTAAAGACCTACTCTCCGGAGCAAAGCTGGACTAACAGTACCCACAGCATCCAGCCATCTCAACATCAAAACTCCACTTAAAAACAAACACGCCCAACCCCGATGTCATATTTCCGGTGGGCGTTCATGTTATGCACCCTTTACTCTTAAAAACTGTGTCCTTAAATTTTGAAGGGTGAACTCCACCGAAGTTAGTTAACTGTCCGCTTCCGGAAGTGCCACGCGCTTCTCTATATGCTGTCTGAGCGAACAACAAAAGCAGGGAGTTAGCGTCCGCCCTGCAAAACGCTTTAGATTAATTTAAAGGTGATTAACCATAGGAGAAACTTGATGTTAGAAACCCGTGATCTTACGAAAGTTTATAACGAAAGCGTTTTAGCCGTTAACAAACTGAACCTAAGGGTAGATGACGGCGAAATCTATGTCGTCCTCGGTGCGAACGGTGCCGGAAAAAGCACGACTATGTCTATGCTCTTGAACTTCATCGAACCGACGAGCGGCACCGCATTGGTGAATGACATTGAGATTCCAAAGTTCCCACTGGAGGCGAAGAAGCATCTCGCCTACGTCTCTGAGAACGTCGAGCTCTATCGAAATTTTACGGCGCGTCAAAATCTATCCTTCTTCGCGAAACTCGGTGGACGCAAGAAGGTATCCAACGCGGAACTTGATGCGACACTCGGACGTGTCGGTTTACCGAAGGAAGCCTTTAAACGACGCGTTAAGACCTTCTCCAAAGGGATGCGCCAACGCTTGGGGATAGCTATCACAATCATGAAAAATGCGCAAGCCGTTCTACTCGATGAACCAACTTCAGGCTTGGATCCCAAAGGCGGTGCTGACTTCCTGAATCTCCTCCGTGAGTTGAAGGAGGAAGGAAAATCTATTTTCATGTCCACGCACGACATCTTCCGTGCGAAGGAGATCGCCGACAGAATCGGGATTCTGGTGCAAGGCAATCTTGAGTTGGAGTTAACCCGCGAAGAAATTCTAAAAGAGGACCTTGAGGCGTTGTATCTGCATTACGTTGCCGGATACGAACCTGCGGATGACGAAGCTGCATAATGTTCATGAGACGCAAGCCAACCGATTCGCCAAACTGAGATTTGGCGAATCGGATACCCCACACTGATGAGGGGATAATTAAAATGCAAGTCAATATACTTACAATCGTTTTTATCAGCATGATGGGAATACTGCTATCTATAGGAACGTCGATGGCTTTTGCAGAAAGTGTCCAGTCCGCCAATGAGAATGATCCAAAAACGAAAGAGGAACAGAGCCGCCAAATCCTGATAGAAATCGATCGCCTGAAGATGGAGTTGGCAGAAAATCTGATGAAAAAGAAGCAGGTGGAGCTCGAAAACCTCAAGGCGATGCTGATGGAGGAAAACAACATTGTCACCGTCTCGGAGGTGAATACTGCGGAAGAGGCTTACGAACGCGCCGTCGATGAATATGAACAGGCAAAATTGACGCTCCAACAGACAGAACTGGAGTCGCTGCAAGATGAGTGGCATATCACCGTTGAAAAGACAAGACTCTATGAATCCGCTGATGGGCGGGAGTTGTTCTCAATTACCTTGCGGAACAGTTCGGTGCCGGTCAAACTCGTTGAAAGCTCGAAAGTGTTGGGCCGCGAGATTATCATCAGCGCACAGATTGACGACATCTTCGTCGAGATTAAAGAGCAGGAAGGGTATGGCACAAGCGGAGCGACCATCACCGAACCTTACGAACAACGGATTGAGACGCTCAAAGAGGAGGAGTCTGTCACCCTGGAGTTTGAGCTCATCAAAGAGAATGTGCGGGATGTCGTCGTTGAGTTGACGTACTCGGGGCGTGAGGAGCAGAAGAACATCCACCTTAAACAGGATGATCCGTATATCTCTGTGGTCTCGGCGAGACGTTATAAGGAGGGGGATCGGCGGCGTCTGGAAGTTGTCCTGACCTACGGTGCCTTGGAAGGCGAAACAGAAGAAACAGGTGCCAACACGGCACAAGAAATCAATAACGTCTATGTCTCCATTAAAGACGACACCGAATCCATCATCGGCTATCCTTATGAACCCCGCATTCCAACGCTGAGAGACGGACAGGAGAAAACCCTCGACTTTGAACTGCGGCGGAATGTGGATAATCTCACCGTTAATCTCAAATACCTGGATAAGGATATCTCCTACAAAATTCATCTTGAGGAGGACACGCGCTACATCTCTATCCTGAGTGCGAAGAAGTTTCGCGTCGACAACCAAATGATGGTGACGATTCAACTGAAAAACACATCTACGACCGAGGCGATGCCCGTCAACGCGACCCCTGAAGAGATTGCAGCCGCAAATGAGATTCGCGGTATCTATGTCTCCTTACTCGATGTTACCGATGACACGAACATCGTTAAACCGTATGAAGAGAAGATCTCGGTTCTCGGCTACAATGAAACCGCGGAACTGACGTTCCAACTCCAGAAAGATGTAGAAAGTCTGAAGGTATCGTTAGATTACCCTGAACTTGACGAACCCGATACACGCTTGATTTATCTGCAAAAAGAGTCTGCGTTGGATGTGGTAAACGTCAGCTCGCTCCGCTTTTCACAGGAAGGGAACTTGGGAAGCAGTGTCACCTACGATTTGACGCTCGATCGGTTGGCAGAAACGGAGAACACCTTCCAACTCCGCGTCATTAACCTCCTCAACCGTCTCTCCTTTGAATTCCAAGACCCAGAGACGACATCTCGGCAGTCTCAGGTAAAGTTCACGCAGGAACAGTCAAAGCGGGATCTTTCGCTGATTGTCTATCTACCGGAGGAGCTGGATGCGTCCTATCTCGATAACACGCTTGAGTTCTATGTAGCTGTGATTGATGAGGCGGAAGCGAATGAACTCGGGGGTGTCAGCAATCGCTTGGATTTACCTGCCGATAGGATTGCGGGTATACAAGGCGGTGTCGAGCGGTTTGAGTTGATTCCCAAGGGTGTGCCGGAGATCGAGGTATTCGTGCCGAACGCCTTCCAGACGATCAAGATAGGCGAAGAAGTCAACATGACAGCGACGCTGAAGAATATAGGCACCCGCGACCTCGTGGACATTCGTATGCTTGTCGATGTCAACACGGATTGGAAATACACGGTTATCCCTGAAGTTGTCGGCGCATTGGAACGAAACGAGGAGACAGACATTCAACTGACGTTGAGTCCACCTATGGACATCGGCGTGGGAGAATACCAAGCGAAGTTGAACGCAGAAGTCACTGTCGACAATCGTAAGTTTGAAGCACGCGACCGTTCGATAACGGTGCAAATCGAGTCTCAGACGCAAATGTCGGTGACGACGCTCCTGTTCGGTGCCTTGATACTCTTGATGATTGGGATTGTTATCGTCACAGTCCGTATTAGTCGGCGTTGAAGAATAGCGGCACATGTTTTCAGGACTTCAAAAAGAAGAAAGAAGTCTGAAAGATGATTTACATGATTCACAAGTTTACCATGATTATTGAAATACCATCATTCTATCATGTGGAATCACACAAATCACATAAATCTTGGTCAAAAATGGAGAGTGTAATGAACAAGGGATTGATAGGTTGCATAATCTGTCTATTTTTCAGTATTATAGATGTTTCTGCCCAAGTCCAACGACTCGTCTCGCTACAACCTGAACACACTATCGAACTTGCACTACAGAACAATGAAGCCGTGAAAAAGGCAGAAAAAGTAGTGGAACGCGCCAAAGCGAACCTCCGAGTGTCCAAAGCCATTTACCTACCACAGGTGGGGGTCACCGGTGAATATCAACGCCAAAAAGATGGCGATATTGATGAAAGAGACTATCTCACCCGCGCACAAGCGAGTATGCTCCTTGTCCAATTTGGCGAAATCCCCGAAGGTCTTGACGCCGCACAGGAAGATGTCCGTCAGGCAGAGATTGAATATGAACGCTCGAAAAAGCAGAGTGTTCACGATGTCCGCAATCTTTGGAACAACATCGTCCTGACACAGGAAGAGATTCAGGAACGGCGTGCGATCGAGGTCGAACTGAATAAAAAACTGAAAGGCACACAAATCAAGCACGCAGAAAAACGGATCCCTTTCCTCAGTCGCCTCAATACGGAACTTGAACTCTCCGAGCAGCAGCTTGCCCTCAATGAGCTGCAGCGTAGATTGGATGTAGACACCGCGGAACTCATCCGCCTTACCGGACTCGATCCGCTATCAGAAGTCTCGCTCTCACACCCGCTTCCCGAAGACGACTTGACATTAGAGAATGCCGTTGAACTCGCGCTTTTGAACAACCTCGATTTACGCGATTTACAAGGCGATATGCTGCGTCAAGAGCGGCTCGCCGCAGAGACCCTCTGGCACCGATTCCCTGAACTCTCTGCTGAAGCACGTTACAAGGACCTGCATGTGCTGCTGGAACAACACCAACAGAACCAGACCTGGGATGCGACGGCACTCTACGATCCAGTGATACTCGATCGGGAGCGAGATACCTCAAGCATTTTTCAAACCCGTCCACGGACACAAGATGGGTGGGAAGTGCGCTTTAACGTCAATATTCCGTTATACGATGGGAACAAAACGAAGCATCTTCGCGCCGTAGAAATCGCAGAACTTGAACGACTTCAGTTGGAATACGTCGAAACAACAAAGTCAATCCGCGTAGAGGTGCGACGTGCCTACCGTGCCGTGGCGAATGCCAAAGAACGGGCGGAGATCGAAGAAACACGCGTGCGAATTTTTGAGCAAAGGTTACGAACCATAGAACGCGTGCTTGATGAAGTCACGGTTGAAATACCCGGGTATCAAAATATGACTTATAACGATGCGTTTCAAACACAAGCACAATTTACAGAGGCGCAACGTGTCTTTTATCAGGCACGTCGAGATTACGCCAAGGCAAAGGAACACCTCCGAGAAACAATGCAATGGATCGAGTGATATATGTTGTCCTCTGAGAATGTAAGAAGGTCCTCTCTACATATCCAATAAGTTCCCAGCCCACCTACAAGATGTTCCCAACCACAATAGAGTGCTTCAGAGACGCTCCTCCTTAAATTGCTGATTGCTTGGTGGCTGCCGATACCACACATCCTATTGACTGTTTACAATCTTTTCCATTATGCACCCTTCCCAATCTAAGGGTGTGTCCTTAATAGTAGGAAGTATTACCAATGACAGTTATTCTCACGGAGGTTCACTGAAAGATATGGGCTTTGATATTTTCCAATTTTTGACGCATGAAAAAATAATATTCCTCGCGATCCTGAGTTGTGGACTCTATACCGGGTATACCGATTTCCGATACGGAAAAATCGCCAATATTTACACTTTAATCCTGATAGGCTTTGGTGTTATGAGTCAGGCACTTTTCGTAACCGCAGGTGAAATAACTTGGGCTCATAGTTGTATAATCCTTTTTGGCGGATTAGCGATCGCATTTGCACTATTCTATACCGGAATATGGGCGGCAGGAGACGCTAAACTCTTTTGGGGAATTAGCTTATTGATGCCCCCGGATGCGTTTAGCCGGATACCAGAGACACAATTTTACCCACTGGTTTTAATAGTCAATATTTTTGTGCTGCTTTTAATCTATGTCGCCTTGAAATCGATCTTCAAAATCCCACTGCGACAGCAGCGGGCACTGATATCCAAAAGTTTCATGACACACCTAAAGCAATTTCCTCGGCGAATTCTTCAAATACTTTCGTATATAGGGGTAGCCGGACTGGCTTTTTACATTCCGTCACGACTCGAAGTAGAGTTCGATCTTGCTGTTCAGCTTGCTTTATTTGCAACGATCATATTTACCTTTAACAAAGTTGTTGAAAAATATATCCCTGAAAAGCATAAGACCGCGTTTCATATAATTTTTGCCCCCTTGACGATATTTTTGGTAATTCCTTCGTTAATTGACCTTGGGAACTTAATCTTCTTTATTTTTTTACTTTCGTTATTCCTATTCATATTTGGTTCTTTTGTCCGTTCCTTGTTTACAAAGGCAACACCGATCAAAAATCTTAAACCTAACATGATTCCGGCAGAACGTGTGGTCAAGATTCAACAACAAGGGAGCGATAGATATGTAAAGGTCCCAACAGGTTTTGCAAATCCCGCACAAGATAACATTGTTGTTGATGTTTCATCCGAGGGTTTGACACACGATCAAATAGCGCACTTACACCAACTTGACGCGAACGGGTGCTTGCAAGAATCGGAAAATGGGCTGCTCATTCAAGAAAAGATTCCTTTCGCTTTTATGATTGTCATTGGAGCATTGGTAAATTTCCTCGCCAAGGGAATGATTCCTTCTTTTATTCAGAGTGTGGAACTCAGTCAAATCATAGAAAGCGTTAGGTTATTTTTTGCGTAGGATAAAGTATTTGGGTAGTTCCGTGTTCTCCGAAACCCGATAAGTGCAGTTTCCTAACCTCACCAGGCATCAGTAAATGACCCGACTAAATTCCTAAAGTGATCCAAATTTCTACTTACCCGATTCTAAGCAGACAGTACCCCTTTTCATTAAAACTGGTTCATGGTTGGTAGGAGTTGTGTAGCGTAGACTGTTAGTCTGCGTCATAGTATGCACGACCTCACAGATTATACTACAAACTGGCAAGTTGAATTAAAGTAGATTAAGTTTTGACTTCTTCTCGGATTATGCACCCCTCTTCACCCAAAAGTGTGTCCTCAATTACGAAAGGACGTGAATTGAATTCACGTTGACCCGCAAGTCAACAAACGCATTCGCGATGTTTCGACTACGGGACTTTCAAATCCAAATGAAAGGAGAAAAATCCATGAAAGCAATGGAACTGAACCGGATTAAAGAAGTCGGCAAAAAGACTATTTCTGAATTTGTCCGTTCTGAAACCGGTAGTGTTGGTGTCAAGAATGCTGCAGCAATTGGTGTTTTCGCAGCTGCGTTCGCAATGAGCCAGGCTTCCGAAAGTAGTGTTTCCTATTCCAATGGAACTTTGGTTTGGGCAATCTAATGTCACACATTAGAATCGCTTTACCTCGGTTATAGTCAGCTGATAGTCGAGGTAAAGCGATCAACATTGACAGATCCAAGCGGGAAAGACAAAAGGAGCAACAACGATTTCTCCATTTTCAGTTTCCCGCTTGTTCCAAATCATTTGTGAATTTTTACAAAGAAAAAGGAAAATCTATGCTTAAGTGTCCGACCGAGACGTGTCGTTTCCACAAATTCAGATACAACAACAGGTTATATTTCGTAGATCTGAATCTATTCCGGTTAGTTGAAGTCAATCAAATTGCTTGGGATGCTGTGGAATTGTCCTCCACGCTGGAAACACCAGAATTAATAGATCGGTTAAGCAAAACCTATCCGAAGCAATCCGTGATTGAGACTTTAAGAGCATTAGGGGATCTTCAAGATAACGCCTGTATTTTTTATTCACCTTCAAGAAAGCATCCCCCCGAACAAATTAGAGATCAACTTAAAATTTATGTGCCACAAAGCAAAGAAGCATGGTTTACGGATCCAGAATCAATTTCCGCTGGAACGAACATCGCTTTATATCAGACGATGCAGAGTCTTTCAAAGTTTGCGGATGTTTATATATCTGGAGAAAAGGAAGAGGAAATCATATCTGGGGTTCGCACAATAAGACTTACCACCGAGGAACTACAAGAATCCCCAAGGCGATTCAACCAAAGACTCAATGAATTGAAAATCAACGGAATCTTAGCTTGTCAAATCCCTGGCAATCATAGCCTCCTCCCTTTGCTTCGAAATGTTAATGTGCCGATTGTTATCCAAAACCACGCACCTCGAGGGCATGCCGGGTTGGCAATTAATACGACGTTGCTGCATCATGCCTTAATGCGTCCCTTCGATGCCTTTACTGCCCCATCGGATTCCGTAGCGAAGTTCTATTCAAAATTTGTGGGGGATACGTGCCAATTTTATACCAATCCAAATGGTGTAGATGCTCAAACCTTCAGTCCCATGGACAAATCCGAGGCAAAATCGGATCTCGCTGCACTTATGCAAGACGATCGGATTCAAGAGCAATTCATTGTCGGATTTCTCTCGCGCGTCCAGCCGGAGAAAGGCGCTCATGTCTTTATCCAATTGGCTGAGATGCATCCAGACTTACTTTTTGTGGTAGGTGGGTCCTATTTACTGCGCCCGTCATCTCAGCGATTACCCGATAATCTCATCTATGTCGGCTTTTTACCTCGAAAACAGTTACCGATGCTCTACAATACTTTTGATGCTTATTGCTTTCCGTCAATGGCAGGCGAGGAAACTTTCGGGCTTACACTCTTGGAAGCGATGGCATGCGGTGTGCCCTCGGTGGTTCCCAGGTTTGATGGCTTGCCTGAAGTTGTTGGAGAGGCAGGTGTCATCGTTGACGCCGAAGAGTTACCAGAGGACATAGCAGGTTTCGCAGCCACCGTTTCAGCAGCGTCGCTTTCTCAGGGCATTAGGGTCTTGCTGGAGGACGGGGTCCGCCACGAACTTGGACAGAAAGCCCGGAATCGCGCGCTGACGCTTACATGGGAGAAAAATGCGGAGCGGCTTGTTCAACTTTTCCGAGAATTAGATGAAGTCAAACAGAGCCAGAGAAGCACACCAGATTTATCTATCAGTTTCGTCAACCATTATGATGCGTTTCAAAATCAAGTGGAAAGTCGGGCAGTGATGCTCAATTTGACTCCCTTTTTAGAAGCCCCCTTACAGGGGAAGAACGGATACGTTCAAACGATGGAAGAAGGACTCGCACTGACACTGCTAAAGCGACATACACCTAAACAGGTTGAAACCCTTCTCGCACACGTGTTAGACGATAGGTCGAATGCTTCTGAAATTGTTGAAAGGGTTCTGAACTTCCTTAATACATTGGCGTAGAACGTTTTCACATTTCAATTTTGAAAGAGTTGAGGATTTATTATGATTAAATTACCAAGAAACCTTCAGGAAATTCATATATTTGAAGAAAACAAGGTCTGGTATGTCGCGAATCTCCAAATGGGAGAAGTCATTCAAATTGACCGCCTCACAGCGGATATTCTAGCTTTATGTAGAACAAATGATAACGCAGGGGTTCTTAAGGGATTGGGGGACAAATATACAGAAGGCGAGATTCTTGAAGGTCTGAAAACTTTGAGCAGCGATATAGGAGATTTTCTGTTTGAACATGAGGAGACACAGGCTTTAGCACCTAAGATGCCTGAATCCAGATTAAGGATTTTTGTTCCGCATGGGTTCATGAGGTATAAGGAAATTATAAGCCCAATTATAGAGGTCAGCATTTATAACTTATTGACATCCCTTGCCAAGCATGCCGATGTGTTCGTAGAAGTTGACAAAAACTCTGCTGCTATGAAGTATCGAGAGCAGATGATAGAACTCGGTATCCAGTTTATATCA
The DNA here is from genome assembly GCA_022821965.1 of Candidatus Poribacteria bacterium. Taxonomy (GTDB): domain Bacteria; phylum Poribacteria; class WGA-4E; order WGA-4E; family WGA-3G; genus WGA-3G. Next base: position 30,500 of record JAJECN010000018.1, on the reverse strand, counting down.
GATCTCTTTGAATCGAATACGAATACCCGCACACTTGCTTCAAATCGTTTTCTAATTGAAGACTGTGATGGGATCTTGGCTCTTTCACCCCATCCGCATGAAGAATTGAATTATTTTCGCTATAATACGATACCTATTATTTCACGTGCCTACAGTGATAGAAATTTACGCGAAGCGACGATGAACAAGGTACTCAGTCATCATTCACTCCAACGTAAATTTGATTCCGTTTGTCCAGATACACCATGGATAGAAGAGGAGTTAGAAGCACTCACAGGATCTCATTTCAATGGATTAAACATAATTCCCAACGGTGTCGATACACAAGCGTATTCTCCACAGAATTCCCAACAAGCGCGAGAAGCGGTTGCTTCAATGGTTGGCGAAGAAAGTATTCTAAAAGCACCATTTGTCGGATTCATTAACGGCTTTCAACCCCAAAATAGCATTGGAATCATAGAGGAATTAGCAAGTTTACATAAGGATGTCATGTTCATTGTCCTGGACCCGATCCTCTCACATCAGAAATATCAACACCCCCGCAATGTCTTTTATATCAACCTTCAGAAACCAGAAGATACTGTCGCACTCCCTTGGATTTACAACGCTTGTGAGTTTATCATCTTTCCGACGGTTATCGGAACGCCTTTCTCCATGGTGCTTGAGGCATTTGCATGTGGAGTGCCAGCACTCACCCTCACTTCAGCGAACTTGCCTGAAGACTTAGAGGGTTGTATAAAATCCGTACCGATCACCCGAGATACAACGACTGGTAAATGCGTGATTCCGACCCCTATTGTCTCACAAGAAATAGAAAATCTGTTGGTGGATTCACAGGCGCGAGCGACCCTATCAATGAAAGCAAGGGAGGTCGCATGCAATTACTCTTGGGATCGAACAGCACGGGAGATTATAGAACTGTTTAAGTCCCTCAATGAAAAAAGAACGCGGAACGCAGTGCCCAATTATCCCGATGTCGCTTTCTCTTCATACTACGACAAAGCCCAAAATGTAATTAGAAGCGGTGCGATGCAGCTTGATGGTCTTTTCAAGCATACTGTTGAGGAAGGATTGGGGCAGACGCTCTTAGCAGAGCATACACCCGAGGAGGTCCGGGTAGTTTTGCAATACATGCTCAAGGATGTGGAGAAAGCAGATAGCGTTTTATCTACACTGATACCTTAATAAAATTAAGAAGAGGATAGGAAAATGCCCAGAATCAAAATTGAACGGCTCTTGCTCATCATTTTTATCTCAATCTTCTGTCTGACACTACTTCCATCTCTGGTGAAACGGCTGCTCCCAGCACCAAAGGTTATCAAGACGATACCTGCGCTATCAGCTATGAACGTTCCAATTGAAACACAACAGATTCAGTTCGTATTTAACCAACCGATGACGGAAGAAAAAAACGTCCAGCATCGAGGCATGCGGATCAAAGGTCAACCGAAATGGGTCAACGAGGAACGAACAATTTTAGCCATAATATTGGTAGAACCGCTGAAACCAGGAGCATTTTATAGTATTGTTTTGAACGGAAACTTAAGTGGAGACTTAAACCGGAGTTTAGATAGCGATGATACGATGAAGGGGCGTTGGGGAAAACCGCTTGATGAATATGCATTGACGTTTATAACCGCTCCCTCGGATATAATGCAAAAACGGATCACTGCGTTTAATTCAGGCACTTTGCAAGACACAGATGCCGACGGATTAGATGATAAACTCGAAGCCGAACTCGGAACCTTTTCGACAACATCTGATACGGATGCAGATGGGTTAAAAGATTATGAAGAATATTGCAAATATCGAACAGATCCGACCTCAGCCGACAGTGATGGAGATGGAATATCCGACGCAGATTGGGATGAAAGAAGAGAATACACCTACAGTATCAGGACGGTTCTTGATATAAAACCGCCATGGAATCTTGAGTCGATGAACGATCTTTTTCAAGATGCCCGACTTATGAAGGGGGAAGCGTCTAATTATCAGAAGATAGAAGTTATTCTCTATCCGTATGCATCGCATGTCCTACTTCCAAACCCATATCCCTATCAGCGTATCCCTGAAGCATTTAAGAAGTATGTTGAACCCTCTTATGATCTGAATTACTCCACTGAAATGCAGATGGCAATAAAGGAGATTTTGTCTGAGGAAACGCATACGCTTGGTGTGATCGCCAGATTGCAGCATGAAATTGGGCAAATGAAATTAACTGCGCCTCTTTACGAACCACTTATTTACACCTACATGAATCACGGAGAATTAGTAATCGACCAAGAATTCTTCGACAGCATGGATAGAAAAGTAACCGAAACGGAGGTTGAAGAAGCATTGGCTGTGAATTACTTTGGGGATTCAATGTTCAAGCGAAAACGGCATGGTACTTGTGTTTCTCGGGCTCGGATCTTTGCGACAATGTTGAGAGCTGCTGGGATTCCAGCGCGTGTGTCAATCTCTGTCCCAATGTTATATTATTACAAAGGCATCGGTGAGAGGAGACGTTTAACAAAAAATCTGGATAGAGAGGTAGCTGCTGGCAGTTACGCTTTTGAGGCACCTTCGGTTCCTACTGAAGTTTCCATGGTTGGACATAGTCAGGTCGAAGTTTACCTTAACAACCATTGGATCCGATTAGGGTATCAACTCAACGAAGGATCTTTGTTTGCCGGAACCAATACGGCTTACATTAAAATTGTTGATGCCCTCGATTTCGCGGAAGTCGATTTTACAAAAACTTGGACCCCTGCACAGTGGGTGAAAGAACGCCCCTACCGGACGGTAGAATTGTCAGATCAGGCAGCCAAATATGAACCACACGCTATTCGTTTAAGGACAGAATATGAGTGAAACTTACCAACGTTTTAAGCAAAAGAGAATTTCAAAAATGCTAAAAACATTACTTCAATTTAAAGATAGCACTGTCAAGTTGTTGGTATGGAGTAGAACTGTGATACTTCTGTTAGCAACTTTGCTAAGGTAGAGATCACCTCAAACAAGCCACTGAGGAATTAGTCCTGAAAAAATTCGTGCCGAAACTGCTGAGTGCCTTGGAAAAAGAAGTTGTTTCTCAGTTTGAAGCACAACTCGGAAAAAACATTCTCAAAACGCCAATGGGGAGAGATCTACTCAAACAAGCAATACCACAGGTGATAGATCAGATTAAGGAACAACTACAGTCCCAACTCCAAGCACAACTCGGAGAGGAATTTCTGAGGACCGAGGAAGGACAGGATATACTCCAGCAACTATCGATATTGGTGTCCCCTGATGTGTTACCCTTCAATTGACTTCAATCCACAATAACCTGAGTTCGGTAAAAGGTGTCCAAAGGAGAAGTTATCATGTTAATGACCTTGATTCAGAAAGAGATCATGCATCATGTTTTGAGTGTCCGATTTGTCGCACTTCTGCTGATGTGTATTTTGCTTATCCCACTTACCCTTTCTATCAGTTATCGCAAGTATAGCCAGAACTTGACAGCCTATCAAGAGTCGGTGAAACGCGAACGGACAGAAGCCAAGGAAAATCCTCCGAATGCCCAAAACCCAAACACAGAAGTTTCCAAACTTTTTCTCAAACCCACACCTTTGAGCGTCTTCGCAAACGGTTTAACCGAGGTACTGCCAACCTATCTTGGAATGACGCGTAATGGCGTTCGGCAGGGTTCAACGGGACTTACTCAAGCATCCCTCGCCTATGTATTAGGAAATCTGGATTTCCTATTTATTGTCGGGACGGTTTTCAGTCTACTGGCACTCTTGTTCACGTTTGATGCTGTTGCTGGAGAGAAAGAAGCAGGTACGCTTCGGATAAACCTGTCAAATTCCCTGCCTCGAGACATGTTTTTGTGGAGTAAGTTAATCGGTGGATACATTGTGTTTGTCGTTCCATTTCTGGTGTCTTTCCTCTTAGGATTACTCATACTCGTCGGGCAGGGATTTCCTTTAGGTGAATTCGGGATTGCTGCCCCCGTGTTGGGTCTCACGCTTATCGCGTTACTTTATATTGCGGTATTTTTTGCAATAGGTATGTTCATCTCAGTGTATCTGGATAGCTCCAAGACCGCCCTGATGGTTGCTTTTACGTTCTGGGTGTTTGCCGTGTTGATCGCCCCACGGGGTGCTTTTGTGGTAGCTAAACTCATTTCACCTACCCAAACACATCAGGTTGTTTATACGGAAAAAATGACACTTCGCAATAACCTGACGAAAGATCAACAAGAGAAGTTTGATAAAAAAGTGCGTGAAACCCTGGGGCTCAATTTCCATATGACACCAGAGACAGAAAAAAGCTTGGACGAGATCAGAAAACCGATTGACGAGGAATTTCGACTGAAGTTCCAGAATCAGACAAACAAGATTGACAAGGAATACCAGCGTCAAAAGGACCGCCAAGAGCAAGTTGGAGAAATGCTCTCTCGGATCGCGCCCACGTCCTCTCTGATCTATTCTGCGATAAACCTAACACAAACGGGTAAGTTAAAAAGGGATCTCTACTTCCAAACAGGGGAGAGATATTATAGTCAACTTGATGACTCTTATTTCAGCGAAATTTCAGACAACGCGCTCGAACAGATCCTACAAATGGCGAATCGGCTGAATAATTCTTCTGAATCAGAAACAGAAAAAATCCTGCCGCCCCCCACCCTGACGGAACCTACTTTATCGGACACATTGCGTCGCTCTGTAGTAGATGTGTTCTTACTCGGTTTTTTTGGTTTAACATTTACGATGATGGCGTTTCTGAAATTCTTCCGTTCTGATATTTGACCCGCCGCGCCGCTACCGGGGATTTCAGGGCTGGCGCGACGACATCGGAAACGATCGCCGTCAACTGAACTTTGCGGCTGAATTTTTTAGTGGATATATTGATGTAGACATCGCAGCGATTCACCTCTCTCCTTTAACCCAGGAAGGACATGAATAAAATAATTAGGAAGCAGAGATTGACTTTTTAGGGCACAATAGTGACAAAAACACACAAACTCTGCAGCAATACAATGGAGGGATTAACATCTCTAATGCTAATGAGAAAAAATTGTTCAATGACCCCCGTGACTGCTGAAGAAGTGCGTTCATGGCCATACGTGAAACTTTTGGCAATGCTCGGTGAATCGAATCTTCCACCAGGGGGCTTGGACACGGTACGACGTTTGATCTTAGACTGTCACCTTGGTTCTGACGTGAGCGTTCTACATGCCGGCTGTAATGCCGGATTCCTAAGCCGAGAGATCGCACGTCGTTCTGGATGCAATATCATTGGAATCGATATCTCAGCGGATATGGTTGAGGCAGCACGTAGACGCATGGTGGTTGAAGAACTTGATGATATTCTTAGTTATGAATGCCAAGATATGCGATCAATGTCTTTTGTTGATAACTCATTTGATGTAGTTCTTTCCGGCGGGGCACTTGCATTTGTTGATGGGCATACCCGAGCAATTCAGGAATGGGTGCGAGTGACACGCCCTTATGGGTTGCTCGCCGATGCAGAGTTCTATTACCATACCCAACCACCGAAATCCCTTCTACAGAAGGTATCAGAGGTAATAGAGGTAGAAGTGCCTTGCTATCCCCGTTCGTACTGGTTTAAAGTGTTCGAGCACGAGCTCCTGCAGCCCTATTGCGTTTTCGATGCTGAAGCTGGGGCACGCAGCACCACCGAAATCAAGGAATATTGCCAGCGAATGGCTGATTATGCAGCCACTGACTGGACAGATTCTGCAAAGGAAGTGCTCATAGAACGGTTGGTTGATATTTTTCATGTGTTCAACGAGAACATGAAGTACCTTAGTTATTCTATATTGGTATTTCGTCGAGTGAATACAGGGGACGAGCCATCATTATACACTTAACTAATTCTCAAGGTCCGAACTTTTTGGAGACGTAATGAATCCCAAAACCGCTGCGTATGATCTGCAAGGTCTTGAACAAGGCGAAATTGAAGCCATTGACAAACTCTTGCCAATTCTTCAGTACGAAGATGGACGCCTGCGAGTTGGGTCCTTGGATGCTCATGATCTCTATTCTGCCGAACAGGTCCCACTAATCATCTACATAGCAAGCCGAATTCGGGATAACTATATTGATATTGACACTGCTTTTCGTAGATGGTTTCCGTCCTTGAAAACTTACTTTGCTCTGAAATCATGTTACCTCAGACCAGTAGTTGAAGAGTTATTGCAGCTCGGTGCTGGAATGGAAGTAATGAGTCATATGGAGGTAGAACTTGCACGTGCCCTAGGGTGTCCTGATGACAAAATCATTTCCAACGGTATTGGTAGATCCTCCGCATATGTTCAGGCAACTGTAACCCCTCCGGTTGGTATGGTGGTTATTGATTCGCAAGAAGACCTGAACAGAGTTTCGGCGGCGGCTGTAGCAGCGGGGGTACAGGTAAAGATTGGGGTTCGAGTCACACCGCTTGCTGATGATAACGCTCGTTATATTGGCAAATCCTCTAAGTTGGGAGTTGATTGGGAGAAGGGGTGTTTTTTTCGATTGTTAGAGAATGCACTGCATGCGCCTAACTGCCAACTCTACACACTCCATGCCCATCAGTTAACTCACGCTAACGACCTCAATACCTATCGATCAACGATGCGTGGAATCGCCAGAGTCGCTCAGGAAGTAACAAAGCACTTTGGGTTTTCCTTCTCTATGATTGACATTGGTGGAGGGCTTGATACGCGATACTTGCTAAAGCGCAGAGGATTGGATGCCTCTATGTTCGCAGAGGTAGTCGCAGCGGAATTGGATGCTGTTGGATATGATTTTCAGTTATGCATTGAACCTGGTAGACATATTGTTGCTGATGCAGCTGTCGGGTTGACGGGTGTAACTGGCGAAAAACGCAATGCCCAACGGAATTGGCGGATCACGGAACTCGGTTCAAACATACTCATTCCGTTACAGGAGATAGCTTATCATCCTATACCGACTCGATTGCCCCCCAAGAGCAATGCCATGTGGACAGATTATGATGTAGGTGATTCTACCGGTGCCCCCTCTCGGCTCTGTGAGAAGGTGAAATTACCTATAGGTGAGGAAGGGCGGACACTCGCGATATTAAACTGCGGGGCTTATACGACTGTCTTCGCCGAATTATGGGCATTCCGACTTCCACGGATCCTCTACTACGACTCTAATAGTGTGCGGACGTTGTTCGGCGATGCTGAGCACCGAGACATGCTACGCGCCTACTATCAATATGACTTTAGCGCTTTTTTGGATCCGCCGAAAACCACAAATGCATAGACTGGACAAACAGGAATTCGCTACAAGTGTAGAAAAAATAAGTTTTTTCACAATTAACGAATACAAATAACAAGGATAAATTATGGCTCTTACTTCATTAAATTGGAACGGAAATATGGCACCGCCATCCTGTTGGGCTTCGCCGGAGCAGCACTTTGAGGCAGCGATGGCACAACCATGGTACCGTCTTATCACACATGTAAATGCTACTCTTGTTAATGCCACATTTGACTTCTACCGTCAGCAGGAAATCATACCGGTTCTCATGCCAATAACAGTTGGTTCTATATCAAGCCCTATGGGAATCGGTAGTGATAGCCTACCAGTAGAGATCGAATTATTCGGAGAGCCAACTTTCCTTGCGGATTCGATGCAGTTTCAACTCGAATTCTTCCTCAGACACGGTATAGAGGGTGCCTTTTATATTATGCCAACTTTCCGTGGTGAAGATTCAGATGTTACGCATCTGAATCAGTTCTTCCACTCTGAAGCTGAGATAGTTGGAGGATTCGATGATGTTATAGTTCTGGTTGAGAACTATTTACGTTCACTAACGATAGCCTTGTGTGCGACGCCTTTGGTAGACAATATCTCGCAGGTTGCTGGTGGTATAACACACTTGGAATGTCTCCAATCGATGTCGGAGTTTCCACGAATTACTTTCGCAGAGTCCATGAAGTTTTTGGGAGACGAGTATTTCATACGCAGTCCAGAAGGTATACCGTTGATCACAAGATTAGGTGAGAAGAAGCTTATTGATCATTTCGGGGTTGTCTGGCTAACACATTTTCCACGCTTGATAGCACCTTTCTACCAAGCGAAGTCTACCAATGGACTAACCGTGGAGTGTGCTGATTTACTGATCGGTATCGGGGAGACAGTCGGGTGTGGTGAACGCCACACAACTGGTGAAGACGTGCGCCTTGGATTGGAAGAACATCAAGTCCCTGTTGCCGACTACGAATGGTACGTGCAGATGAAGAATAAGTATCCGCTCCGGACAGCAGGTTTTGGTTTAGGGCTTGAAAGATTCCTACTCTGGGTGCTTCAACACAATGATATTCGAGATCTCCACGTCATGCCGAGATTAAAGAATACGAGAACTTGGTTGTAATTAAGGTCAGATCGCCATCGCCCAGGTATAACTACATACGCTCAGAGTAGCGTGCATTTTTCATATCGATTTTCATCCGGAGTAGATTCAAGTGAATCCCAAAGACAGTCCGTTTTTCAATCAACAGCCCCCGTTGCTTCAAGAAGGTGATACGATCGGCATTGTATCCCTCTCAGGACCTCTCGCCGCTCGGTGCCCTCGTAGGCTACAAAGAGCCGTTGAATATCTCGAATCAAAGGGATTGAAAGTACGTCTCGGAGTCTCTACTGGCTTGGATACAGGCACGCGAGCTGGAGAAGCCAGAGATCGTGCTAAAGATTTACACACCATGATGATAGATCCCTCAGTCAAGGCTATAGTCACAAGTATCGGTGGTACCGGAGCCTCGGAGATTTTGCCCGAACTGGATCTATCAATACTGCGGGCACATCCTACAATCCTTGTGGGATATAGTGATACTACCTCAGTGCTTCTTTGGATTTGGGCTCAAACCGGACTCATTACATTCTATGGACCTGCTGCACTGCCCCAGTTTGGAGAAGTTGGCGGATGCTTTGACTTCACATGGAATCACTTCATCTCTGTCGTTACGTCTGTACTCCCTGTTGGAGAATTGCCAGAAAGCGGCATTTGTGTAACCGAGTATTTAGAGTGGGACATTGAGGATGACCGTCGGCGTGATCAGAAAGCACACACTGCTCGTTTTCCGCTACGTCGCGGTGTAGCTGAGGGTCCACTCGTCGCAGCGAACCTTGCCACATTTGCTAACATACTTCGTGCGGGTGATAACATTCCCAACCTACAAGGGTGTGTGTTGCTCTTGGAGGCATCGGACACGACAAGTTTCAACGCCTTCTGTATGGACTTGGAACTTCTGGCAGATTTAGACGTTTTTAGTTGGGTCGCAGCCCTGGCATGGGGACGTTTCCGACAACTCACAACACAACGTTGGTCCACCGACGCAGTTAAATTCATCATAAACCGGCTACCAATTAAACAAACAGTACCCATCGCCATGGATATTGAGTTCGGTCACATCGATCCTATACTGACTCTTCCCATGGGTGTACAATGTCGATTGACCGTTGATGAGTCTGTCCGACTTGAACTTCTTGAGGCAGCTGTTGTCTGACACGTAATTTATAAATATGGAGGTATTACCATAATGTTTGATGTAGGGACAATCTTGCATCCTCTGTCAACGGAAAAATTTATTACAGATTTCTGGCCCGATCGTCTTTATGTGACAACTGGAGCAAGCAGCCGTTTTCAGCCGTTATACGAGATAGACTATTTAGATTCAGCAGAAGCACTTCTAAACTTCTATCCATCCGAAGTCTCACTCCAACGGCCTGATGGTTTCACAGCGCGTGTGCCTAATGGGAGAACTGCTGTTAAGTTTTTCAACGGCGGCTTCACATGCTATCTGAGAGACCTCGCAAGGTACGTTCCACGCCTTGATAAGGTAGCATCACAGTTAACTCAAGACCTCGGATTGCCCAAGAACTCGATCACTTGTGAAGTCTTTTGTTCAAATGCTGAGTCTGGTGCATCTATGCATAGCGACTTTGATCTGAACTTCCATTTGGTGCTTAGTGGAAAAAAACGATGGACGCTTGCACCAAATCACCACATTGTTAATCAAACAGAAGTCTGTCTTTCCGGAGGACGGAAGCAAAAAGATCCTTTTCAGCTTCAGTTGGCACACACTAAACCTTTTCCCAGCCACATGCCAGATGATGCACAGACATTTGACCTAGAGGCCGGCGGGGCATTATTTATACCCCGTGGGTTCTGGCACCAAACGCAGTCAAGTGGAGAATGCCTGAGTCTCGTATTTTGTATGAAAGGACCAGATTGGTTGAGAATCCTATTGCGCGCACTTGAGAATCGACTCATCATGGATCCTACTTGGCGAAATTACCCACACAGCGTATGTGGTACCGACGAACAACGGCGCGCTGCCTTGGAGGAATTTGCTACGTTGCTACCTCATTTAACGGATTTCTTTACTTCTCAAGACTATCTAACGCTTGCAAATCAACTTGTTGCAGATGCTAAATTGGAGTGAAAAACAACTGGTATATACCGGAGCACCTTATGAGCTTAATCCCGTGTTCAGCACTATTGCAATTAACTCAACGAGAACTTGGGTCTATTGGAGAGTGGAGGCTCCTTAGCACCTCTAACAGCACTGTATGGCGAGTGGAGACATCCGCGGATTCATTCGTGGTTAAACACTTGACGGATACAAGTTCGGATGCCCTACTTGAGCAGCGTCTCATCTCGCAATTAGGATCTGATCCACTGTTTCATCCTATAGACAAGGTGAGACAGTGTGATGATGGATCGGTGTTGGTCATCTCTCGATATCTCAACGGTGTGTCACTGGACCAGGTCTTACAAGATGAAAGTTACAATCTACAGGATGCCAATCGGTGGGCGAACCAAATGCACCAAATTTTTACACGACTTTCCGAGGTTCCTGTTACCGGATTCGGTCGATCCCGGGCTGAAAATTTTCCGTCGTACACATCGTGGATGATGTTCATGCAAGATTATCTTAAAGGTCAAAAGAAAAAAGCCCCACGATTGGCATCCCTCCGGTTTGAGGCAATCCATAAAGCATTTCAGAGGGCTGATGAAATGTTAGAACCTCTCACACGTCACCCCTTTCTAATTCCAGCGGATGTCAACAGTAGGAATTTTATGGTGACGTCTCCGCATCGCGATCTGGTGATGCTCAATATACCTGTAGTGTGGCACGGGGATCCAGTGCATCCTTATGGAGAAGCTCTCATTCATCTTGATGAAACACCCGTTTTGGAAAGACTACTCTCTCTGGTAGATTTTCCATGTTGGCAGCTGTCTCTGTATGCAGCGTTGAGTGCGTATGTGATCCTTTCATACGTAGAACGCTTCGGAACACAACCCTTAGATCAGGTGACCCCTTGGGGACGGCAACGACCGCTCCTGCAGTTATTGGACGAGTATTTAAACCAGCTCAAGTTCACTTTTTCCTGATGTAGTTTAGGTCGTGGAAGGCAATGGAGATATGACAATTGAATGATAAACAATAACCCAACATTTCTATCTCTCGGAGCGATTTATGTCTCATAAAAGTCAAGGCGTTTATAATCAACTTGTGAAATTAGCAGGAAAACTATTCCCGTCAGAAGATGAAATACATCAAATCGAGTGTTTACTTAATGAACATCAAAATCTTGATCCAACAACTTTATTAAGTGTTACACGGACTCAGGCAGTTGTTCCTCAGGTTTATTACAATCTTCAAAGTCGAAGAAAAGAAAATTCTACAGTTTCTTTTTTAGATCAATTCTTTATCCAAGCTGAGGAATACTTGGAGAGAAAAAAGAAAATTATGGAGATGCTCCTTGCTGATTTGGAACACTATGCAACACATGCCCAAAGAGAATCAGTTAAGTTCATGGTTATCAAAGGGGCATGCCTACAATATCTATATCCAAGTGAATCTTTTCGACAGTTTAAAGATGTAGATTTGGTGATTTCTAAAGAGACTGTTTGGAAAGGAATTGATATCTTCAAACATATTCGGTACCATCCGAAGAGAATTCGTCTGGAAAGTCATCCATACTCTGAGTTGGCATCAACAGAAGTTTATGCTAACACACTTGGGATTGTCCAAATGATGGATTTGGATGGATATCGTGGGGCGTTTGATATACATCTTGGGTCATTTCCAGGATGTGGTGATAGCATTTTGGAATCGGAGATATGGGAGCGTGCCACCACATTTCTGGTGGGTAGCCAAGAGGTGTTGATGCCCTCTTTGGAAGACTGCATTCTAATTACATGTGCGCATGTTACACGCCACGGATATACTCCTTTAAAGGAGCTTAATGATATTTATGCGGGTTTAAGATATACCGAATATAACTTGGACTGGGATTATCTATATCACTTTTCCCGGAAAAATACGCTCCAAACTATCCTGTATGGGATATTAAAGCGGCTTGAAAGTGATTACGAGGCGAAACTCCCCGAAGAAATCACGTCAAAATTGAAGCCTGATCGATTTGAGAGACTCGCTTCAAAATTTATCTTTAGACCCGGAAAACTAAACCTGAACTTCCATGGCGGAAGACAATTGTTTTTAGGACGCTTTTTACAATCATTTGTCCTTTATCGCTATTATCGCCAACGCACGAGTTTTCTCAGAGCAGTTAAGGAGTCGCTTTTAGGCATGTATTTTCTATTTCAGACAGGACGACCTTATCGACTCTGGAAGCAACGGAAGACTCGATCCTCGCATTCCAATCGCCGAACTGTTATTGTTCCGATTGAAGCCTCAAATGGCACAGAGCGATGGCAGATTAATCGTATTTCGCTACAAAAAGTTCAACAATTTGCTGAAAAGGCTGGAATTTCGGTGGCATGGATTGGTAAGGGTATAATGGCTTGGAATGCGGGTCATCGGTATGAATTACTACTTACACCTCACGGAATTTATGCACAAAGTCCTTATGATGGAAAACTGGAAGAGGAAACTTTGAAAGAAATTCAACGGGTTGCTTATCAAGTCTCCTCCCGATTAGTTGAGGTACAAGCAATTTTGGCTGGAAATTTACCGCTTAAAAGCGGATAAAGTGAGAAGAGGCATGGATATTGACGTTAGTGTTGTCATTCCAACATATAACAAGAAAGATTTTCTCGAAATTACACTGGTAGCACTTGGGTTACAGACGTATCCGATGGATAAATTTGAAGTTGTCGTTATCAACGATGGGTCAACTGATCAAACCGAAGAACTTGTTTCATCTCTGTCTGTCCCCTATGAAATTAACTATACGCAACAAGAAAATCGAGGGCGCTCTGGGGCAAGAAATCAAGGTATACACTATGCAAGGGGAGAAACGATAATCTTCATTGACGATGACTGCGTTCCTGCCCCAACGTTCATAGAAAACCACATGTTATATCACCACGGGAATGATAATCATGTCATCCTTGGATATAAGTATAGAACTTACGTGCAAATGCTTCGGGAAACTAATCCTTATAAGCCCGTTTTAATGGGTCTCTTGAATACTCATAAATTATACGACTTGATGAATTTACCTGAAAACGAAATGTTGATTTGCGCTCAAGATATTCGTTGTAACTTAGATAGGATCGTTCAATTGTCTTATGCAGGTGAGAAAGAGCGCTGGAATCAGGTTTACACCACTTATGCAGCTAACATGAATAAGTTTGTTCTTCCATGGTTATTGTTCACGACCGGGAATGTTTCTGTGAAAAAAAAGCATTGCGTAGAAGTCGGTCTTTTTGATGAGAATTTTAAAGGTTGGGGGTTAGAAGACTATGAGATTGGGTATCGTTTATATAAACACGGTCTCAACTTCATGTTGCATAAAGATCCCGTTATTTACAGGTTGATGCATTCTAGGGAATCGCATGGAGACTACGTCGCGAGCAAAGTCCGCAATTATATCTATTTTTGCCAAAAGCATCCGAGCATTGAGATCTACCACCATTGGCGTCTAAGTACCGGACAATGGGACATACACACTTATAATCTGACGGTTCAGCAATACTATAACTTAGTAGATAAGAACCAACAAATTATGAAAGACTACTACCAACTCTCCAAAGATCAATGTGAACTTTATGGATGTAATATTGAATACAGAAGACAAAAGGGCAGATAATAAAGGAATTGATATTCTTCGCCTATCTAAGGTAAGGTTTTTGATTTCCCGATGAAGTGATGAGTAAATTGGAGCTTCAATAACATCTTCTGTATATTTTATTGCACGGTGGGTGTAATCAAGAGGGTATGCTACCTACCTCCGCAATATCGCATTAACCAGAACCCTCACAACTTGGAACTAATACCAAATGCCACTCAAGAGCAAGCCTATCGAATTAGAATTCGACCTATTCGATGAAACACTACTCAATACAGTGGTCGCCAATTATGATGTTGGTAACTTACTCGAAGCCAATAGCGTAGTGCTTGAAGGCGATCGAATCGTTATATTAGGTGAGAAGACCCAAACTAGTCGAAAAATGGCTGTTGAAACTTCCAAGGGACGCTATTTCTTGAAACAAATTCCATGGTATTGCGATGATTTACAATCTGTAGCGTTTTCGCACAAACTTACAATTCACCTTGCTCAGGCGGGGCTTCCGGTCCCACGATTGTTGACGAGTTCTTCGGGAACTACATGGATAGAAATTAAGGGCAGTAAGTTTACTTTAACTGAGTATATCGCAGGGAACTCTTACCAAGGAAAAACGGCTGAAAACCAGACGATTGCTCAGACACTGGCTAAAATACACCTGGCAGGCTCGCAATGCAATTTTGACGTACAAAGTCCTCATGAGTCTCTACCGCAGATTGTTGCCAGCCACATCAACTTAGCGCGTCAACAACCGACTTGTACACCGGGTGTCTCTCGTATTTTAGATACACTTGAGGCATATTGCCAACAATCCTTGATAATACCTGAATCACTTCCTCTGTTCCCTGTCCATGGAGATTTTATTCCGTGGAACATCGCTTTTCATAATAACGAGGTAACAGCAATTTACGATTTCGACAATTGCTGTATGGACTCTCGCTTACACGACTTGGGTGAAGCAATTGTCGCGTTCTTCGCCCTTGACTATCTCGGGCAAAGTTCACAATTAAGAAAAGGTATTAGATTGAACTTACCTGTCAAAGAGACACACGCATTTTTGCAAAATTACCAAGCCATCAGCCGACTCAGTAATTTGGAATTAAAATGGTTGCCAGTGCACGTATTAGGGGCATGGTGGGAATCTATTTTACTGAGTTTCATTCGCTGTGAACAAGATGAACATATCATGCAGCAGATCCTTGGACTCCCTGGGATCGTATCCGATTGGTGGAATCAGTTGAATTTTACACATACCTTATAAACGGAGTAACTTATGCCTCAGAAATGCTTATTAGTGGCCGGAGGTAAGGGCGGCATTGGGAAAAGCACAGTAACAGCTGGCTTAGCTCGGTCTCTCGCGGCTGCTGGAAAAAAGATCGGAATCTTAGATGCTGACCTATCAGGACCGAATCAATCCATTCTATTTCAAACCGAACCATTGCATGTCATTGACAATGAAATCGTTCCGGCTTATGTTGATGGTGTAAAAGTAGTCACTTTGGGAGGGATCGCTCAGCGAGAGACGGCGTTAGTATGGTCGGACCCAGTAATACAAAGCACACTCCGAAAACTTGTCAAGGATGTAACGTGGGGTCATCTTGATTTGCTAATTATAGACATGCCTCCTGGTTCTGGAAAAATACACCTTGCAATTCATGAATTGTTTCCGAGTGCTACCGTGTTATTTGTCACGACCGGTTCCCCATTAGCGGCTGCCGACTGTATACGCCAAATCTCTTTCTACAAGCGCCTAAAGACGCCGATGCTCGGAATCCTTGAGAACTATTCCCACTTTTCATGTTCCTGTTGTGGTGAAAAGCAGGCTATGTATGACACCGAATTAGTCCCTGAGATAGCAGCAGACATCGGGTTGCCACTTCTCGCCCAGTTACCTTGGTCCAAGAATCCAGCAGACGGTAATGAAATGAACGACCTAAGGGAAACTTGTATACAATGGCTAAAACAACCTTTCGCAGCTGAACGCTAAAATGCTATCTAGTCTGCATAATCAATCGTTAAGGAACACCACTATGGACAAACACAGTAGCTCCCTCCCTGTTGACGATATGCACTCGGTGTATATACATGGATATTACAGTAGTGTGATGGTCGTCTCGGACGAAAAAACAATCAACGACCTAACTAATTTGTGTCGTGACTTCCTTAATATATCGGCAGTATCTGCCAAAAATCACAGCCACAATGTGCCAATTATTATCGGTAGTGATACCATACCTATCTCCGAGTCATGGGAACGCATTGTCTACCCGTCCGAGTATGGTCCCGATAGGATTTTGTTCGTTGACCATTCTACACGCAAGATTCTCATAGCAGAACCGGTTGGATCTTGGCGAACGCTACAGATGCTGCGTACGATTCGGAATATTCTCCGGTGGGAGGTATTTGTGGCAGGTGACCTTTTTCTCCATGCAGGCTTAGTCGATATCAACGGCTCTGGTATCGCTTACGTAGGTGAGAAAAAAGCTGGAAAAACTTCGTCAATTTGTGCAGCACTTCTTACTACAGATTCAAGGTTTGTGTCAAATGATGACCTGACAATCAGAGTCGAAAATGGGCACCTTATCGGATATGGATGGCCACGCACCGTAAACGTCCGAACAGATACCGTTACGGCACTGCAACAATCGAAACCTGAATTTTTCAAACTCGTGGCAGAGGCAAAACATCCATCTAATAGGTGGCCCGATTCCCACAATCAACGCGTAATGTGTTCGAGCAATCAAAATTTTCCGAGTTTTATCTGGGTGTACCCAGCGGAGTTGACAAAAACTCTTGGGTCAACGACAACGAGGGAGTCGCAGGTCAAAGCGGTCATCTTTCCACATTTCGATGATTCAGTTGATAAACCTTACTTGCGCGAAATTGATCCAACCGAGGCAGCTGCACTTATTCTACCTCATATTGAAGATAAAGCCGTTGAGAATGATCCTTTTCTTCGTGATTGGTACACTGATACAGGTAAAGAAACCCGCGTTGACATAGCCGAAAGACTTCTACGCACAGCATCCTTTTTCCGGCTGAAACAAAGTATGACCTTGCTACAGGAAGCTTCCGAGTTAGTCCAAAGTACCTTGGCATGAAATCCCGTTCCGCTTTGTTTCCATAAGTAGGACAAAATATCGTATAGATTTGAGATTGAATAGTCCGGATGTTCATTCCCCATTTTAGGTATCAATAAATCTGATTTTCGATTGATGTGAATGCTTGTCATCCCGACAGAATTAGCACCAACGATATCATTTTGAATGGAATCACCAACACACATAGAATCTTTGGGTGAAACCTCGGCACGCTCACAAGCGACATGGAACATTTTGATGTTCGGTTTCCTAACACCAACTTCATCGGAAATTGTCAATGATTGAATACGTTTGCAGAGTCCAAGGTGTCGGACTTTGGAAAGTTGACTGTCGGTGTGCTCATCCAAATCCGCATGCTTAGCGGGTGAGTATGTCAATGTTCTATTTGTGGTGATCAAGAAAAGATTTGAACTGTTCATGGTATAATTGGCTATAGAGTTTGCCCGAGGCTAACAAATCAGAATGACTACCAATTTCGACGATCTCTCCCTTGTCCATAACGACTATCTGATCAGCGTTCTGAATCGTAGAGAGCCGATGAGCAATAACAAATGTCGTACGCTGTTTCATCACATTTTCAAGTGCCTCTTGGATGAGGGACTCGGATTGCGAATCCAGAGAACTTGTTGCTTCATCCAAGATTAGAATCTTCGGATTTTTCAAGATTGCCATGGCAATGGCGACACGCTGTTTTTGGCCTCCAGAAAGTTTAAAACCCCGTTCCCCCACGCGAGTCTCATACCCATCTGGTAAGGAGAGAATGAAATCATGTATATTAGCAGCGCGCGCAGCAGCATAGACTTCTTCGTCTGTCGCAGCGGACCGCCCATAACGAATATTCTCCTTGAGACTGACATCAAATAAAACGGGTTCTTGCGGCACAATGCCGATCTGTCTTCTGAGAAATCTCAACTCAAGTGTTTGTAAATCATGTCCATCCAGCAGGAGACTACCAGCGTTAGGCGCATACAAACGAGGAATTAAATTGGTGAGTGTCGTTTTCCCGGAACCTGAAGGACCAACAAGTGCGACAGTGCTACCTGGTGTGACATCCAAATTAATGTCTTTGAGCACATTGACATCATCATATGCAAAACTCACAGACTGAAACTGAACCTTTCCAGCAATATAATCAAGCTTTTTCTTTTTTTCATGATCCGCTTCACTCTGTTCAGCCCCTAAATCGAGAACTTGGAACAGACGCTGTAAGACAGCTTGCATCGCAGCTACTCCCAGATGAAAGTGAAGGAGTCGATAGACAGGAGCAGAAAGGTATTCAAGGTAGGCAGAGAAGGCGACTAATTCACCAATTGTCAATCTATCCGCTAAGACCTCCATTCCACCGAAGCAAAGGATGGCCACGGGTTGAATACGAACAACAAACTGGCTTATGTTTCCGGCGATTGATTGCAAAACGGAAGCTTTTGCGCCGGCAAAAAGGTAGGTTTTTGATTCCCGAAAGAAGAAACGATCATGATGTTTCTCTGCCGAAAAACATTTCACCAAGCGAATCGCTGATAAGGTTTGTTGAGCATAAGAAAGCATTGATGCTGTCGCCTCTTGGTTCTTCAGCGTCGCATCATGAAGGGGTTGTCGAAAAAGAACGTAAGTGAGTCCATTGAGAGGAACGACCATTAATGAAATTAAAGCCAAACGCCAGTTAAAGTAAAACATTATCATAATAATGATCACTGTTGACAAAGTGTCTGTAAAGAAATGGAGAACATTATAGGTGCCACTTGTAAGGATAGCATCTACATCGTTGAGAGTCATAGACGCAAACTCGCCGGTTTGTCTTTTTGTGACGCGAGACATTGGCAGGCGTAAGAGATGTTGAAAAAAACGATTCCGAAAATCAAGTAAAATACGCCTCGTTGTATAGATATAATATCGGTCACGTATCAGCGAAAGTAGGACGAACACCCCAATGGCACCGATGCCACCAAAGAAGACTATCCAGAGCCACTTCTGATTTTCTTGTGGAATTGCTATGTCTATTACCCATTTTGTAAACAGTGGTATTAGCAAAGAAAGTCCGACCATTGCTGTCATGCACAACATTGCTTTAACAATTTGTTTCCAATAGGGTACAACCCACTTTAGGAATCGCTTTTCTACAGATTTGGGATGCTCATTTGACATTTTTAATCCTCTTAGGTTAATAAGTTCTAGAGCGAGGAAATCGCATCAGGTGGTACCTCGCTGTTAAGTCAGTAAAAAAAGTGGCTTACCAATTGAAGGCAATCTTGGTGAAAATTTGGTTGACTGTCTCTTTGGCATGTTGGTCTCCATAGACAATGTACAACACAAGATTTTCAATAAAAGTATATTTAAAGACAGCGTTGAAATTAGGCTTATGGTCTCCTGATGAACGCAGCCGAACCGTTATCCACCTTTCGGTTCCAATCTCAAGGTTCATACTGGCACGGAGAGAAAAATCGTGGGTCTTACGTCCATTTGGGAAGATCTGCCAGAGATTTTCACCTTCGATACCTATCGACAAAAAGCGGAATGGAATTATATTCATTGCGGTTGTGACGAATGTCGATTTTGCACCCTCGAATTCACCGTGTTGGTATACAACAAAGATACGGTCGGGACTTTGGCGATTATACGTTGTCTGCGCTGCAACTACCCAATTTGAGTAGACATCGTAAGACCAGTTTCTGTAGAAGAATCCGGTTTGTATCTTTTCTCCCAAATCGAAACCGATGAGTTGGAAATGGTTGCCTCGTGTTTTTTCTCCGTCTTGGTTCCACGTCACAGATTGGACAGATTCAAAGTTGATACTCCGCAAAAACCTCTTCTCAACAGGCCAACTGTACACTCCCCAGAGACTGGGCTGCCGGATGTCCGCGACCCGAACGTATCCATTGACAGGATTGAAGCCTCCAGAGAAGTCGCGATAGACGAGACTGAGCGTGGGATTGCCCTTGCGGTATATCTCCGCGAGGAAGGCGCGTGTGTGGTCTTTTTCCGGTTCCCAATTTCCCGCATAGGATGTGACAAAGTTCAGTGCCTTTGGTAAGCGAATGGAACCATCAAAGGCAACGGATCTGTTATATTTCCCTGGTATCTCTTTCGAGGCAAAAAAGAGTCCAAGTGAGGAGGCATTGCCAGCATCCCAAAGTCCGCGTAGCAAAACGTTATGGCTCTCATCAGCTTTCTCCTTGACATTCATCAATCCGTAGGTTGCCCTTCCGGTTTTACCAATGAGTTTTGCCCCGTAAGTCATCTCATCAATGCGTCGGCTGTAAAAAAGGGAGATAGGTGCTCTAAAAATCTGTCCATCTTCTTGAAAGAAGGGACGCCGGTCGGTGAGTCGTTGTTCCAGATCAGATAAAACAATTCCTTGAACCTCGGATTCAATATGGCTGAAATCAGGATTCACGGTGCCAATGAAGGAGGTACCAGTTGTCAGTTTATAAGCGATATCGCCGCCTATGGCTGCCGCTAATTGTGTGGATAGATCCTCTGAGTCTATAAAATCTTCAGCTTTACCAGAAAAGTATCCCTCGATCTGAAACTTCTTTCCAGTGTCCCTCGGATTAAACGTGATGTTTGTTAACGTCCCAAATTGATTTGCATCAGAAACATTAACACCGGTATCTGCCCAGATGCTGGTTCGATCGAGACTTTGATGGCGGCGCACGAGGTTAAGTCCCCATGTTTGATTTGCGGATTGTGACAAATCCAGTATGTCGAATGGAATTTTTATTTCAACATTCCAGGCAGATGCTTCTACAATTGCAGCGGCAAACCATTCACCGTCCCAACCCAAGTCGCCCTGTTTCTCGTCGCGTTGTGTGCCGAGAGGGCTCACGGCAAAGCAATAGGAGCGACGGCGATCATGATATGTATCAAGATACACGGCAACATGGTCTTCGTATTGAAAACTTCCATCCCTTCGTGTCTGATTCGCGATTATGGATGCTTCCTCTTGAGCAGAACGAAAACCAATATAAATTGCTTCGTCATCATACCCAAGATACGTTTCAGTTTTGTCCGGAACAGCCATCTCCAATTCTGCTATTTTGAACGCGTCCACTGCTGTTACGTTTTTCCAACACCTGTCATCGAGTTTACCATCAATCACAGGTGAAGTTTGGAATTTAACTGCCTCTATCGTCTGTGAATCAGCAACGAGCGTCGAGAATAGGAAAAACAGGAGACAATTAGGTAAAAGTTTCCAATAAGGAATGAAATGAGACATTATCAATCCTCCACTCGAAGTGATTCAGGTACAGGCCTCGGAAAACTACTCATGAAAACTTCATTTTGTCCAAAGCCGACAGCCAATTTCTTGTTTAGTTTGATATAATCATCAAGCACATTTTCATACCCTAAATCATGAAGTTGATGATAGTTTTTAACAATATCATTGTATTTTTTGGCAGACATCAGCCCTACTGTGAAACGCCAATGGAGGAAAACTTCCAAAACGGGATGCTTTTGGCAGAAGTACTTGTAGTTTCGAGCATGTTCTCTCCACCGTTTTTCGGAATCGTTAGGATGGACTTGATGATAATTAGCAGCTGTCTCATTATAGACGAACTGCGCGCCACATTGGTGGAGTCGGTATCCCATCTCCGTATCCTCTAATCCCCATCCTATAAAGGATTCATCAAAGAATCCTGTTCTCATCAGAAGTGCTTTACGGATAGAAACATTTATCGTCACTAGTAGCATCCAAGGGATAACAAAGCCATCAAGAGTCTCTGAGTAAACGTGGTAAACATCATCCCAGTTGTGGTAGGATTTACGAAAAACATATCGTTTGACGCGGTTAAAGTCTATCTGAATGT
Source organism: Candidatus Poribacteria bacterium (assembly GCA_022821965.1). Taxonomy (GTDB): domain Bacteria; phylum Poribacteria; class WGA-4E; order WGA-4E; family WGA-3G; genus WGA-3G. The sequence goes on along the minus strand of JAJECN010000018.1, from coordinate 8,552 downwards.
CTGCTTTGGTAATAAATGAAGTTGCTTGTCCGTGTTCTGCTAGTTTGATGTTTTGCTGCACCTCTTCAAACTGCCCTGATACGGCTAATAGTTTGTCTAAGTGATGTTTTGGGATGCCCTCTTGCCATCGCGCGAGTAGATCGTATTTAGCGCCGATGACAACTGCGTTGTTATTAGAGGAATGAGATTTTACATGTTGAGTAATAAAATCAGGAACCGGAATACCATCTGCATCGTTGAAGATAAGAATATCTCCTTTCGCCATTGCGATACCAGCGTTCCGTGCCTTGCCACGTCCTGCATTATGCTGCCAGAAATAAACGAGCGGATAGGAGGTTTGAAATGTTTCCACGAGGGCTTTTGTGCCGTCTGTTGAACCGTCATCAACAATAATAACTTCGTATCTATCGGACGGATACGTCTGACAATTAAAGGCAGTCAGTGTTAATTCCAGCGCAGCCCTATCATTATAAGTTGGGATAACCACACTAACTTCAATGCTCATAAAATTCTACTCCTTTCACGAAGGTAACACGCAAGTGACATTGTTAAAACAGAATTTATCATAATTTCCTTTAGGTCTAAAACCAGGCATCTTTAGATCGTGAATGTGAGACCTGCCTTAGCGTATTTTCACTTGACAAAACATGTCAAAACTGTTAAGATATTCTGCGTAGTGCAGAAGGTTGCGAATTAGACTGCTGTTGGCTTTCCCCGTGTGCAACTCGTGCCCGATTTTCGGTTTCCTTCACGACTGCTGCGAGTTTAACAAATCCATCCTTATCATTCCAGTATTGCGCATAAGGATATCTTGCCACAATTTGGTGTCTTGCTTCCTCTGCTTTCCGGTGCTCACCTCTGGCATCATAGACGTTCGCAACTACCCACCAACATCGAGCTACGTTGTTCAAATGCGAATAACTTCCCCACTGCTCGGGGGTTGGAAATGTCTGGAGTGTGCGTTGCTGTTCATCGGCACGATGTGCGTTGAGGTGAATATATCTCAAAGCGAACTTCATCGCCGTTTCATAACTTTTGTCCTGCAACCTTTTTTCTGCTAGAGTTGGTAATTGCCTGTATTGTTGCCTTCGAGCGAGGTCAAAACCTGATGTTTCAAGGTCATGTTGTATGAGGACTTTGTAATCTGTGAGAAAATGAGAATCAGGTTTGGTTTCAGTGAGTTGATAGGCTTCACGGACGATGTCGTTATAATTTTGAATGCTTAAACCATCATAGGTCTTCCGCCAATATAGAAAAATTGCAATATCAGGATGCTTTTTCCAGAAGTATTGATAGTTCAGTAGTTCGCTTTCACCTGACCGTGCAAAATTTCTAGAGTGGTGTTGATGATAACTGATAGCTTCGCGGCAGAGTTGATATTCGATCCCGTGTTGATATAGGCGGTAACCGAGTTCGTAATCCTCACCACCCCACCCGGTGAAATTTTCATCAAATAAGCCTACTTCAAGTAAATGACTTTTGGCCACAGAAACATTGCTCGTTACAAAGAAAATCCAGGGGATAAAGCATTCCTTTAGGTTTTCTCCGTAAAACCTGCTTATTCTTTCAAAATTGGTGTCCATCCCGTAGGAAAGACGGATAACTCTATTAAAATCGGAATAGATGTCCTCTGCTCTAATGAGAGGACAACCCGGAGTTACATCCAGGGGTTCCTCCTTAATTGGGGACGATTCTCGCAAATAGGAAAGAATCGCTTGGTGTTCTGGGGCAGATGGAGAAAAAGAAAAAACATGCGAACGGTACCCACCGACAACCAGATTTCGATTTTCTTGATGTAACTTCAAATGGTTTTCGATAAACTGTGGTGGGACAATTTGATCGTCGTCAATAAAAATTACATTTTTCCCTTGCGCCGTTAGAATACCTACATTTCTCGCTGCAGCACGTCCTGCATTTTCCTGCTTGACATACTCCATCTGGAACGGAAAATGGATCAAGGTTTCCGAGAAAAGATCATGAGTGCCGTCTGTTGAACCGTCATCAACGAGAATCACTTCAAAGTTCTCAAGTGGGTAGGTTTGATTGGCGAGAGATGTCAGCGTCAACTCAAGAAATTCTTTCTTATTATAAGTAGGTATGACTAAACTTGCGTCCAATCCCATTTCAATATCCTTTTGTTTTTCACACTTTTTTCTCTTCTGTATTCAATATTCCAACCGTAATGCTGACATTGTTGCTTGACTAACCGATAATAATTATCCGCGATAGGCTTACTGCTAAGGAATTCATTTTCTCGACCTACAAAGTTGATTTGATAGGGTGAGTTGAGATCTGAAACTAGCGTCTATGTAGCATCTGTCGAACCACTTTTGACAATAACGGACTAATATTTGTCTAATGGGTAAGTTTGGACCCCGAGTTACGCTTGGACATGTATGGCTTAAATTACTCTTCTACTGAACAGGCACTTCGTATTCTACTTCCGCTAGAGCTCTTGGCTTTATGCCACATAACAAACCACACACTTAGCAATCAGATTGCCTTTTATAATAGAGGACACATCTTTTCAACAATTTGGGTGCAAAATCGAAAAAGTAAAATCTGAATTTTCGTCTGAAAACTGCCGGACCTTGTCAAGAGTTTCTGAACAATTTTATAGAGACTTTCAGTGTTTTCTACCTCGCGCTGCTTCGACATATGAAAATAAAAAACACATTTGACTTTCTGCTAAACTTATGATATATTTATCATAGAATAATATATATTTAAGGTGTAACACCATAAACTCGCAAACAGCCATTCAATCACAGAACTGCATCCGTGTCGCATCCATAACTTGTAGGCGGGAACTCCGACTCCCGACGCTGACTGTATTGTGACGCTTAAAACAGCATCGTTCTCTGAAATGCCTTTTCTTAAAAAAAAGAAGCCCGGCATGGAAACCGGGCAAGGTGATAACGTAAGGTGTGTATCCTACCAGATTGAGGCGGAGCGAGTTCAACGCCTGAATCCATTCCGAGGCATCGATTGCCGTGTCCCTGTGGCAATCGACCCAAAAACAACACCCATTGAGAGCCAATCGGTTCCCAAGGGCGTTTGTTACGTCATTCCACATAAATGGGTATTTTTTACATGGAAGACTTAAATATGCTAACACAATTTGACGAAATTTGTCAAAAAAAAGATGGCATCGTCAAGAATAGTTTTGACCTTCAACGATGCATTCAACGACATAAAAGTCCACTTGTTGTCCTGAAAACGCGTGTTTTCCACCACCGAGATGGACACCAAAAACGATACGCACGATACGCCGTCGCCTACGCCGCCGGGAAAACCATCGACCCTGAAAAACTCGCGCGCGCAAGGCTCGGATTCCTGCCCATCGGGAAATCAGGGCACTGTTTGGAGTATTACACCCCACCGAATTCTGACAAAAACTGGGAAACCACCTACGGTGTTTCGGATTGGAAACCAAAGAGTTGGCGCGATTCTTACGGCATCCAAATCTATACCGGCGAACCCAGTGGATACATCACGAGCCTCGATTTCGAATACGCAATCATTCGCGATTACCCGCAGCTATTCTTCAACGCTCTCACTCGGTTATGCGCCCTCACAGAAAACCCGCTCCTCGTCATCAGCAAATCCGGCGGTCTTCGCTATGAATGCCGAACGCCTGGATACGTCCACCCCAAGACCAATCAGAGATACATCGCCACATGGGAAAACAACTACGAGCATAAAGAACTTTATTTAGAGATCTTCGGAGAAAAGGGGTTATCCCGATACGACGCACGCTACGAAATCTACACTGGCAGTCTCTTAGATATTCCCGTCATAGACCCTCACGCCCTTTTTGAAATCGTCAACGAACTCCGCGAACAAATCAGCGAACCACGCCCCGAAAAAACCAAACCCATTCGCACCCCGAAATACCCATCTAAAAAGCAGAATACCGCTTCCAATGATAAATATAGTGTAAACAGCATTGACGGTTTACCGGAAGGCATCACATGGCGAAAACGCAAAGACGGAAGCCTTGAATCCGTCCGCGGGGACTATCCGTGCCAAGTCACAAAACATAAAAAATCACACGGCGCAGCACAATACTACCAGCAGACAAACGGACAGATAGACGCTTTCTGCCACAACTGCCGACAGCCCTGGATTGTCAAAAAACCCGACACGCCCCAAAGACGCATAGACAAAGCCTCCGCAATAGAAGTCCGCGAAACGCCCTCCTTCCCTCATTTCTCCGAAGAAGAACGCAGGGTCGTTGACGAAGTGTTAGACATTTCACCCGATGCCGGCTGGCACGGTCATACACCCGTGTTCGCAACCAAGTATGAACATCTGTATAAACTCACAAACAAGTTTGCACTTAACGGGCAACCCAGTGAGATCGAAAAGCATCGCGTCTGGTTGACGATCTTCGGGAACTGCAAAATCTGCGGAGCACCCACCGCAAAATGGATAGATTGCTATCAGCTGACCGCCGGTTTCTATTGCGACGGCTGCCACACCGACTACCCCCTCGGATCCTATCTCGAACTCGAACTCGCCCGAAAACTCCCAAACTCTATCGAAAGCGATTATCAAGGGTTTCTCGGTGACGATCCTGAGTTTCTCGATTTCCGACTCTGGGAACCCGGCATGCTCACACATCTCGGCGCAGCGATGTCCACAGGGAAGTCAACCGAACTCTACAAAGCAATGATCACGCTCGCATTACAACAACTAAAAAAAGGGATTATTGTTGTGCCTCGCATCTCGCTCGCCCGATTTCTCGCTCACTATCTCCGCCGGCGTGATGGGTACCGGGCTTGGGGGTTGTGGCATGAAGGGGTCAATCACGCCGACCGTTTCATCGGTAAATACGGTGCAATCGTCTGCCTGCCTTCACTGCCGCGCGCCGTCCAGTCTGCGACAGATGCCGGTGTCAAGGACCTCTACATCGCAATAGATGAAGTCGATTTCGCGTATAATCTGCTTTCGCTTTCAGTTGAACAAGCCACCGCCGTCAAAAAATGCATACGTAGCGCCCTCCAGACCACCGGCTTGGTCGTCAGCGGACAAACCGAATCGACCCTCGCACTCGAGGCGTTGGCTGCAGAATTGGAAGCTGAACAGGTCCAAGGATTTTACAACACCGCACCGCCGAGTGACGGAAACATTGTGATGCACCGCCATGCCGACATTCAAGGGAAATCCAACGCCGTTCTCGCCGGTGCGATAGACGACATCTCTGAGTTTCTATCCGCCGGACACAACGTCTACGTTTTCTGTTCTTCACGTCGCGATGGGGACATCATCGCCGCACTGTTTGCCGATCTGAATCCTGTGATTTACAATGCCTACACCAAAGGCGACAAACGCGCCGACGCCGTCCTAAAAAATCAAAAATTGACCGATAGTCCCCTGTTTATCGCCACATCCGCCGCCGGTGTCGGCATCTCCATATTAGACCCACAGGCACGGACAGTGACCGTTTCACGGCTAAATTACGGTTCTCGAGACGCAAACATGCTCGTTCAGGTGAATGCGCGCGATCGCGGACGTCGCGGCGGCTCTCTGCATTATACAGAATATAAACTGTCTCTACCCGTCAAACCCACCGAGACAGAGACCACCAATCTCTATCACGAAGCACTCAAGATCGCAGAAAACGAACGCTCACATCTACCAGCAGACAGCATCAAAAAGATAGCACGTGCCGAGGCATTGGCATCCCTCACAGATCACCAACTTGAGACCTTCATTTCTTATCATCTCGGCACCGTCGGCAACATGGCTGTTCATCACGCCTCTGCTTTGAGCCCCTCAGAAAATAAGATCATTCTCATCTCTGAACGCCGACGCATCCTCATACACACTGAGCGCAAAAAGAAATTGGCGCATGCTATCCACCTGTTGAAAACCCGAAATCTACTCACTTCGTCTCAGATCCGAGTCCGCAGCAACAAGGGTGAAATATCGCCAGACGAACAGCTCGCTCACGAAACCGCCAACAGATACGCCGCTGCCGTCGGTTGGAACGACACAGCAAATCCGAAATTAGACGAAACAGACATCCGCACCGCCGTCGCACTCGCCGAAAAAAGCATCAACGCTGAAAAACTCGCCAAACACCGCCGCGGATACATCGCTGTCCACTTCCCGAACTGGACAGCATACACACTGCAAACCGCACTCACCAACACCGAAAGCGATTTAGTCGATAACGGTTCAGGCATTGAGCCGACCGCCATCCAAGATGACCGATTCCGTGGCGAACTCCTACACATCCTCCTCGATCGGCTTCACGGAAAAGTGTTTGATGCCGCCTCACTCGCCACCACAATCCGAGAAGTATTCAAAAAGAAGCGGATAAACGGACGGACCTTCATCGGAGAGATCCTCCGCGGCGCGCTCGGTGCGAGTGAATACCGCAAAGCCCGCTTCCTGTCGTCCGCAGACGACACTCGGATCGTTGACTGGGCATCGCAATTCATCTCCGAGTGGTACCCCGCCCGCATCCAAAAGCGACACCCGCACTTCGCACTCGCCCCCGCCAAAAACCTTCATCTGCGACTCGCCGCCTTCCAACGATGGTTAAGACACCAGCCGAGTCCACCCGACAACCTACCCCCACACCTCAACATTTCATTCCGACCCACAGCACTCCCCGATCCCGATGCCGAGTTAAAATCTGTTGCTCGGTCCCGGCGTGAAAGCGGCGAAACAATCAAATCCATCGCCCAAAGTCTGAATCGGGATCCCAAGACGATCCGTAAATGGTGCAAAGGCATCAAACCCCCTTCACCAGCACAAAAGGATGTCTTGAGTATTCTCAGCGATGGGAAAGTATGGAAAACACCTGATATTGTCAAACATTCACGCTTTACGCACCAAAATGTTTCCACAGCACTCAAAAAATTGGTAGATACCGGAGCGATTTCCCGAATAAAGAGAGGACATTATCAAAAAAAATGAGTTAATCATGCAAAAGTCCATCCAATATGTAATTAAGGCCCTTTAATTGAAAATTGCGTCCCTTTTTGCATGATTAAGTCCAAAAAAACTTCACAAACAACAAGATAACGTAAAAACAAATTGCGCCGTCATTTCCAATCACTGACCGAGAATAGAGACTATCATTCCCATCTAATGACCGACTTTGACGAAAGTTTTCCGAAACCGCCTCCGTCTTCCGTAGGAGCGAGCTGTGCTCGCGATTCCCAAAACTCCTTGTTCGTAGTAGGGAGACCATTCATTGCCCGTTCTTATCTGATTGCCACTACCGAACCTTGATTAATTCAAATGAGACACCCGGGGCATTGGGAATTGGAACACCAAACATCAACGAGGCACCTGGCACAACCGCCCCAGATGCCCGGAGCCCCTCAATATGAAACCCAATCCCTTCCGAAATCAACACCTTCACTTCTTGTAGTGTGTCACCCGCAGCGACGCAGCCCGGTAGATCCGGGACATACGCACTGCAACCCTTTTCATCTGCTTCAAAAATAACAACATATTCCATCAGTTTGCCCACCTCAACGCTTCAGTTCCGCCTGTTCAAGGATGCTGTTGAGGATGCCACGACGCACATCCGAGCTCATTTTTCCAGCAACCGTCACTGTTCCCAGTTTCACTTGATGGTGAAACTGCCTATGACTCCCTCTTATTCTTTCTTTTTTCATCTGTAGAGATTCCGACAAAACCCACACACCTCGGGCATCCTCTACAAATCTTTTACACATCATTCAGGGAGATTTCTTAGAAATGGCAAAGCAGAAGTTAGAAAAAGAGTTAAAACTGAAAATATCCAGGCGGATGGACAGAGACTTGTCGCTCGTCGCAGAACAAGCAGGCCTCTATTCAGCAGACGTCGTGCGGAATGCGATCCGAAACGAAATCGCGCGACTAAAAAAGAACCTCCGTCAGACGTTCCTGAGTCCCGAGGACTGGGCAACCATCAGAAACATCGCCGCGGCCCGTGGCATCACAGTCGAAGTCGTGCTTTCAGAATTCATCTCCGCTGGCATCCTACGCCAACAGCGCACCCAATTCACCCGCTAACCCCATCAACTTCAAGATAGAGGGTGACGCGGCGTTCTATGAGCCGCACAGCGAGATTGATATCATAGAAGGGTTCATGGGATTCGACGGCACAATCCGCAGCGGTGCTTAACCTTCCTGCGTAATCGCATCTTTCTCTTTCTTAATCTGAAACAACTCGGTCGATGTCCGCGTTGGATTTGACCAATTTTTATCGTGAGCGAAACCCTTTAAATACTTTAATTAATTCTTTAAAGACTTTAAGAGGTTCGCCAACCCACGTCACACCTATGTTTACGAGAGGGCGTTACCTTTAAAACGCAACGCGTTACCTTTAAAACGCAACATAATTTCGCTTTTAACCTTTAAAACGCAACGCGTTACCTTTAAAACGCAACATAATTAATTTCGTCACTTACCCCCATTTTTTTTCGAGGGTAGATTGTAGTTGATTTTGTCAGGTTTGTATGTGAGAAAGTCAGTTTCCGAGGGGTTTCCAAAGCGGATCCCCTCTGGGGTGTCTCTCCGCGAAAAAGGAGAGAAGAAAGTGT
>JAJECN010000003.1 GCA_022821965.1 Candidatus Poribacteria bacterium | reverse complement strand
GCCTACCCCTAAAAATTCAGCCGCGCAGGCACAGCAGGCTGCCCCTAAAAGTTCAACGGGTGATACGCAAGCGCAGCAGCAGGCTGCCGCTGGAGGTTCAACGGGTAATACACAAGGTTCAACGGGTAACACATCCCCTGCTGCTGGAGGTTCAACGGGTAATACAGATGCCCCTGAAGGTCCAACAGGCAATACGCAAGCGCAGCAGGCTGCCCCTGAAGGTTCAACAGGTAACACATCCCCTGGAGGTTCAACAGGCAATACGCAAGCGCAGCAGGCTGCCCCTGGAGGTCCAACGGGTAATACACAAGGAACGCCGCCTTCGAGCACCACTAACACACCTGCCGAGGGGACCACTGCACCTGTTGATCTGTCAGATTTAGTTGCTTCAATACCGGTCGTAAGCAAAACAGTCTTAGATTCAGGTGAATCTTTTACAATGTCTGTTGCTGTTGAAAACATCGGTGAAAGTTTATCCCCTGAGGCAATACTGAGATATTATCGCAGCTCTGCTGTTGGCGTGAGTGGGACAGAAGTTGGTCAAAAGAGTGTGAGTCCGATCGCAGCAATGGGGACAAGCGATGTGAGCATTGAACTCACCGCGCCAGATACCCCCGGCACCTATCTTTACTATGCGTGTGTAAGTAGCGTTACGGGTGTGAGCAATACGGGTAGCACTTGCACCCCTAACTCTGTCGAGCTCACGGTGCGGGGAGAGCCACAAGACCCGTCAGAACCGGCTACCGATACGAAACAGAAACAACCATCTGAACCTGTTAATCCGTCAGGTTTAGGTGTTTCAATACCAGTCATAAGCAAGACAGTCTTAGATTCAGGTGAATCTTTTACAATGTCTGTTACTGTTGAAAATACAGGTGGAAGTTTATCACCTGAGACGACCCTGAAATATTATCGCAGCTCTGGTGTTGGCGAGAGTGGGACAGAAGTTGGTCAAAAGAGCGTGAGTCCGATCGCGGCAATGGGGACAAGCGATGTGAGCATCGAACTCAGCGCGCCAGATGCGCCCGGCACCTATCTTTACTATGCGTGTATAAGTAGCGTTACGGGTGAGGGCAATACGGGTAGCACTTGCACGCCTAACTCTGTCGAGCTCAAGGTGCGGGGAGAGCCACAAGACACGCCAGGCGCGCCGCTTGTGGTTGGGAGGCAGTTTACCGCTGCGCAGATAGACGACCTTGAGGCGCAGATTGAGTTGTTGGCGGCAAAAAATGATCGGTCGCCTGCGGCGAGGCAAACGTTGGCGTATCTTCGGAGTCTGATAGCAATGGCACGTCCAGAGAAGACGCAGCTCCTCGCCAACTATCCAAATCCGTTTAACCCTGAGACGTGGATTCCTTATCGGTTGGCATCGGCGGCGAATGTCACAGTCACCATCTACGACATAAATGGACAAGTGGTTCGGCGGTTAGCACTCGGACATCAGGCTGCGGGTATATATCAGAGTCGTAGCCGTGCGGCGTATTGGGATGGGAGAAATGCGTTAGGTGAACCTGTCGCAAGTGGTTTGTATTTCTATACTTTGACAGCAGGCGACTTTACCGCAACCCGTAAGATGCTGATACGCAAGTAACGCTTATTACCAGCGGCGGTCAGGCACTTTGACATTGGGGAAGACGAGGATACTCGAAGAAACACCCTCGCCAGCGACAGTCAGGGGTTTTTGATAGGGTGTTCCCTCGTTCACTGACTAACTACTTTCCTATTCATCTTCCTCTGGATAGTCAATTGACCATTTGCCGCGTCCGTCGCCAGAAGGTTCCTCTTTCCAAAGGTCAAGGAATTTCTCAGGCGCGTTATGCTCCGTGAGATGCGACATAAACATTTCATGCAACTCCTTAACGAGTTCCATATTGTCCGCAGCGATATTGTTCTCAGCGATGGGATCTGCGGGTAGATCAAAGAGTTCCGGTCTGCCGTATTCACCGACAGGCGCATATCCCCAACGTTCTGTGACGAGGAACGGTGTGGTTGCTCGGCGCGGCACGCTTCCATCCGGGGCACCGATATGGCAACCGGTTACGGCGTATTCCCTGTGCTGCGCATCGCCATTGAGGAGCGCATTTGCAAAAGAGCGTCCCTCAAATGGTTTCGGTGGCTCTAACGTAACACCCGCCAATTCACAGAGCGTCGGCATAATATCCATCGGTTGTGCGATGAGGTCGAGACGTTGCCCGCTTGGGACATCTCCGCCAGCGATCAAGAACATCTCATGGTTAATCTCTGGATACGTGGGCCAGTAGCGAGAATCCTCTGGATCGATGTTGGATTTACCCGTCCTGCTGTGTTCACCGATAGACATTCCGTGGTCGGACAGCACAACGACGAGGGTATCGTCCCATAACTCTAAATCTTCCACTTTCTGCAGAACGTTTCCGATATGTCGGTCAATGAGTTCTGCCTCTCCTGCGTAGTGTGCCCAGAGGTTGTGCAGTTCCGCATCCGTAAAGAGGGACGACAGACCGTAGTTCGGATGTAGCATCGGTGGACCGGTGTAATCTGGATCGTAGCGTTTGACAAGGTATTCGGGTGGATCCCACGGTTCGTGTGGATCGAAGAAGTCTACCCAGAGGAAGAAGGGACCCGAACGGTGATTCTCTTCCAACCATCGAATTGTCGTCTCGGAGGTCCTGCTGGAGAACGTCTCCGTCTCATACTGGTAGTAACGGTTCGTCCAGCGGTGCGTGTTCGGCAGGGTGTGCCCTCTATAGGACGGATGCGGTCGTGTCTTCTCATTCGGCATAACGATTTTTATTTCGTCGTTGTGATGGAGAAGCGGTTTGTCTCCCTCCTGTCCACGATGCTGGAAGGCGGCATGGAAACAGTGCTGGAAACGGACATTGAATAGGTGCGGGGTATCACAGATGAGCTGCGTTGCATATCCCTGCTCGCTCAGGAGTTGCGCGATGACGCTCCGTCCACTCAGATCAATTGGCTGCCACGGATAGTGAGGCCACCCAACTGTTGCTGTCATAATATCTGTGCGGTGTGGAACCGTCGGGAAACTGCTCATATAGAATTTGTCGATGGCAGTTGCCCGCTCTGCCTCGAATTTGTCGAGTCTTGGTGTGCGAATCGGACGGCTCGCCCGTTCGCCTAAATTGTCATACCGGAAGGTATCCGTAATAAGTAAAACAATATTTTTCATATTTTTATCTATTAACCTCCGTACGGTCGTCCTGTTGGGGCGACCATCGGTTTCTAATGAAATCATTACTGCCTTGGATAATGATGCCTAAGTTTTTCTCATAGGAAGTCGAGTAGCGAAATAGACTTAAACCTCTTGGCGTGTTGTCCTTAATAAAAGCAGTGTCACTAACAGCAACGGTAGAATAACCGCTGCAGAAACAACAATAGACACCTGCGCACCGATGAGACACGGAAAAAAGAGAATCGAACTCACCATCGAACCCTTCAATGCGAAGTAGCCGTTTTTCTCGTTTGGTTGAAGATAGAGTGAAATACGGCTACCCACAGTCGCTATAATGCCTAAGATCACCCAGACGATATAAGACTTTTGAACGTCCGGTTCCATCCAATACGGTAAAAAGGCGATGACGAAAGCGAGAACGGTTGCAACTGCCGAGAGTAAGAGTGCCGGACGGATGCCAATCTGGAGTGGTGTCGTTACGATGCCAAGTTGTTCGTCCCGTGAGATATCTTTGAACGTCGTCGTAATATGTGTGCCGAGGTCGTAAAGCGTTGTCGCAGCGAAGGCATACCATACCAATCGTGGGACAGTGCCGCTCACGGCTAATGCTCCGAAAACACTCAGTAACCCAATCCCTAAAGGGAGTGTAAGGCTTCCTAAGATACCTTTCGCTTTGAAAATTGCGTTATAGAGATGCGAAATCGCGACCAAGCCCATCACTAATAAGCCTGCTTTGATATCGAGCCAGAAACCGCCGATGACACATAACCCGTAGATAATACTCGCTGGGATAATTGCCTGCTGTGGCGTTAGACGTTGTGATGGAAGCGGACGCTCAGGGTTTGTACGCTTGTCTGTTTCGTGATGAAAGTAGTCGTTCTTTATCATTCCAGCGAAGTAACCACAGAGTGCGATCAACAGCACCGCCCCGACCCGCCACGTAAGCTGTCCCTCACTCGCAATGAGTGCACCGGGGAGTGTCGCAACAATCGGAATCGCAAAGAGTGGGTAACGGATAAGTTCAAGATAGGCTTTGAAGCGGTCCATATATCAATTTCCTGTTAGAAATTTTCTCGTGGCACGCCTGCTTCTGTTACCGGAGAGTTTCTCGGCTCAAACGCTTCCTCTACGCCGTAAAATTGATCACTTTGTGTTCCGACCCCGAGTTCTGTGATATTAGGTCCAACCTGTTTATTTCCCTGAATGAAATTGTCTCGAAGCCTGCCGCCGTCGTAGACTGCCCAACCGGCGTTCATCGTTATATTGTTGGAAATTATTTCCGGTGAGGAGGTGGAATAGCAGGCAATAGCGTTCTCGTAATTGGCGCGGAGGATATTATACTGAATACGGGGTCGGGAATCGTCTTCGCAGATAATTCCGTAATTGTTAGCCGTGAATTCGTTGTATTCTACATCTGGTGATGAACTTCCTTGGAACCGTGAACCTGTGCCGTTTCTATTGAATTCGTTGCTGGTAATAGTGGGATTTGTACTTTCAGAAAGGACCCCTGTTTTATTTTCGCTGAACAGGCATCTCTCGATTTGGACCGCGTCTGTTCGTGCTATGATACCAACATTCGCATGTTGAATGCGGCAATACGTTAAGCGGCTGTTCGGACTTCCCGTTTCGATCTGAATTCCCCCCCAATCCCCTGCTTTTGGGGGATCCGCTGCGACGGTTTTCTGGGGTTCGGGGTTGGTATATCCATCTAACCCTGTTGTAAAGCCGGTCGCTATTGGATCAGGCGTTGTATTTACTTCGGGTGCTTGTTGACGTTCACGTTGTCGCCCTAAGGAGCCGAAGACGATCATCCTGTCCGGTGATCCTTCCGCATAGAGTTCGCCCTGCACGATGATCTGGCTCGGTGTATCCGTCGGTTCAAAACCGACGATGGTTCCTGATCGGATCGTCAGCGTGATGCCTTCTGGCACAACGAGCGTATTGGTGATATAGATGCGTCCGTCCCAGACCTCATTCTCCGTGAGTTCACCGGATTTCTCTATGATTTCTGAACCGGTGTCGCCGATATCGACGTTGAAGGTCTCGCCTTGGCATCCACAATAGAGGGCGGTTAAGACACAGATAAAGGGAATTAGGGATTTGTAAGACATAAGTTGCCGATAGTGTTGTGTGATGGTTGGTATTTTCATACTATATTTTTACCATAGATGTGGCTTTATGTCAAGTATGAAAAAAAGTTTGACATCAGCGGTTAAATTTGCTATAATTGTATAGTCAGTAACTGATCTATCGTTGCGCGACTTTAGCAGTCAGGACTCATAAAGAAGGACGCAGGAACAATGTTTGAAAGTTTGGGTGATCGTTTACAAAGTACCCTGAAAAAAATCAAGGGGCAAGGGAAACTCACAGAGAGCAATGTCTCTGATACGCTGCGTGAGGTCCGGCGCGCTTTTCTGGAAGCGGACGTTAACTATAAAGTCACGCGTGAGTTTATAGATCGAATTAAGGAACGTGCCCTTGGTCAAGAGGTGCTGGGTAGCCTGACACCTGAGCTGCAGATTGCTCGGATCATTGGTGAAGAACTCACCCAATTGATGGGTAACAAGGCGGAAAAGATTAACATTGCGCCGAGTGGTCCGACAGTGGTGATGCTTGCTGGTTTGCAAGGTGCCGGTAAAACAACGGTCGCGGCGAAATTGGCACTCAGGTTCCGTAAAGAGGGACGTAAACCGCTGCTCGTTGCTGCTGATGTATATCGACCCGCTGCCATTAAGCAGCTCCAAGTTCTCGGTGAACAGACCGAAACACCGGTGTTTTCCATGGGAACAGATGTTTCCCCAGTTGACATCGCGGCGGCATCTGTCGATGAGGCTTTGGCACACGGACATAACTGCGTTATTATTGACACCGCCGGTCGTTTGCACATTGATGACACATTGATGGGTGAGCTGCGACAAATCAAGGAGCGTGTTGAACCTACTGAAATCCTACTGATTGTTGATGCGATGACAGGGCAAGATGCCGTAAATGTCGCCGAAAATTTCAACAGTGATTTGGAGATTGACGGCGTTATCCTCACCAAAATGGATGGGGATGCTCGCGGGGGTGCAGCACTTTCGATTCGGCATATCACGCAGAAACCGATTAAGTTCATCGGGGTCGGTGAGAAAATTGAGGCAGCGGCATTAGAGGAGTTTCACCCGGAGCGGATGTCTTCTCGCATCCTTGGAGAGGGTGATTTCCAAACGTTGCTTGAAAAAGCGGAAGAAGTTTTCAGCGAAGATCAGGCAAAAGAACTTGAACGTAAACTTACAGAGCAAAAAGGGTTAGATTTTGACGATTTCCTCACGCAACTGGAGCAGCTTAAAAATATGGGTCCTTTAGATCAATTGATGGATCTGATGCCCTTTAAGAACCAGTTACCAGTTAAAAACCTGACACCAGATGAAAGCCATTTGCAAACGGCAAAAGCGATCATTCATTCAATGACACGTGAGGAACGAAAGAACCCTCGGTTATTAGATAGAAGTCGAAAACTCCGCATTTCCAAAGGTAGCGGGACGACGGTGAATCAGATAAATATGCTGGTTTCTCAACTCCAGATGATGAATCGTATGTTGAACCAGCAGGCGGCGATGGCAATGCCGCAAATGGGGCAGAAAATGGGAACACTTCCTCGTCCAAAGCGGAAGGCAGGGAGAAAACCCCGAAGACGGAAACGCCGCAGATAGCGACAGGTGAGTCCTTAAGGAACTCGCCTTTCCTTATAAACGCGGTATGAATGCCTTTAGGAGGTAATTTTTGGCAGTTAGAATTAGATTACAACGACACGGTAGAAAAAAACGTCCGTTTTATCGACTCGTCGCGGCTGATGCACGTGCCCAGAGGGATGGCGTGTTTTTAGAACGCCTCGGTCATTACAATCCTATGACGGAACCGGCTGATGTTTTCATTGATGAAGGGAAGGCATTAAAGTGGTTAAGGCGCGGGGCACAACCCTCCGATACCGCGAAGCGTTTACTCACTAAAAATGGGATTTTGATGAAATTCGAGTACGAAAAATTGGGAAAACCGATGCCAGATCAGGAAGTCGTAGAAGAGGACGCGGAAACGGACGATCCAGAACCTACCGAGGTAAAAGAGACGGAACCTGAAACGGAAACTGCTGATTCTGAAGAGACCGAGACACAAGAAGAAGCATCTGAATCCGCTGAAGAGGAAGAATAGCATCTGCCTCTATCGGTTCCAAAAACGCAAGCAGCGGATATATCTACTGAAATCCGAAAGTCAACTATGTTCAAAGAATTGATTGAATACATCGTAAAATCTCTCGTCGATCATCCTGACCAGGTGGTGGTTAAAGAAGTCACCGGCGAAACGGTCGTTATTATTGAGTTGACTGTCACGGAGGAGGATCTCGGGAAGATCATCGGTAGATATGGGCGGACGCTTAAAGCGATAAGAAGCGTCTTCTATACTGCGGGCTTGCAAGCGAATAAAAAGGTTATTCTTGAATTGATTGAACACCCCAGGTCAGATGAGTAGATTGGAGAATAGCAGTCAGAAAAGACGTGTTTTTGCTTGCGTGTTTCCCCAGAACTATCATATCCCTCTTTAACTGATAGCCGAAAGCCGAAAGCCAGTAAAGATGAAAATTGATGTTCTTGCCCTGTTTCCGGAGATAATTGCACCGGCATTAGAAACAGGCATCCTCAAGCGCGTTCAGGACACTGATAAACTCACCGTCAATCTCCATAACCTACGAGATTGGGCAACCGACAAACATAAGTCAGTTGATGATTACCCTTATGGCGGTGGTGCAGGGATGATTCTGAAACCGGAGCCTATTTTTGCTGCGATTGCAGCGTTGAATCCGGAGGTAAATGCGCACGTTATCTACCTGACACCACAGGGGGTCCCTTTGACACAAGGATTAGCGGAATCGCTTTCCTTGGAAACGCATCTTATTCTTTTATGTGGGCGTTACAAAGGCGTTGATGAACGGGTGCGTCACCAATTGGTGAAAACTGAAATCTCTATCGGGGATTATGTGTTGAGCGGAGGCGAAATCGCTGCCCTCGTTTTGGTTGATGCAATCGGTCGTGTACTTCCCGGTGCCCTCGGCGATTACGAATCCGCACACGTCGATTCGTTCAGTCATGAATTGTTGGACCATCCACACTATACTCGACCCGCTGAATTCGCTGGAATGGGTGTCCCTGAGGTGCTTCTAAGTGGACATCATGAGAATATAGAGAAATGGCGGTATGCAGAGGCACTCAAACGTACCGCAAAGCACCGTCCAGATCTACTGCAGAAGATGGAACTGAGCGAGGAAGATATCGAAATTCTCAAAACGGCAGGATTGGTGGAGTAAACTAAAAATTTGATTCTTATACCATTTCTGATTGAAATTGTAGCACAAACTTTTAGTTTGTGTTCCCTTGTAGCATAGACTGTTAGTCTGTGCACTAAAGGGCGGTTAATGCGATATAAACTTTTAGAAATGGTATCAGGTCTTTAAGGACTTGTAATCTATATCAACTATAGTTTGGACAATTTCTATCGGGTTCATGCCCAGTTTTCAAAGCATTCTTATTTTTCTCAAAGTTTCCCACACAAATGCAACTCGCAGAAAAATAAACGCAAAGCCACCAAAGCGCAGCCCCAGAGGGGCGGAATGTTTATAGAATTAAAAAAAATTGTCCAAAGTTTAGTATATCAAGGATATAGCAGAACTTATATTATATTACGGAGGAATAATAAGATGAACTTAATTGAATCTGTTGAAAATCAATATATGAAGAGCGACATTCCTGAGTTTGGACCTGGAGATATTGTCAAAGTGAACACCCGTATCCGAGAAGGACAGAAGGAAAGAATTCAGGCTTACGAGGGAACCGTGATTCGTCGCCACCATGGTGGATTGAAAGAAACATTTACGGTTCGACGCGTTGCGTTCGGTGCTGGAAGTGAAAGAACGTTCCCGCTCCATTCACCCAATATTGAGAGCATTCAGGTTGTTCGATACGGTGCTGTTCGACGCGCGAAATTGTATTACCTGCGTGAGCGCACTGGAAGATCCGCACGCGTTAGAGAACGCAGAAGATAACCTGATGGAGATGAATGTTTTTGAGCTCGCTTGCCAACGAAGCGGCTACAAACGGATTGCAGGCATTGACGAGGCGGGCAGAGGTGCTCTGGCGGGTCCCGTCATTGCTGCTGCAGTCATCTTACCGATTCGCTGCGACATCAAAGGCCTGAAAGATTCAAAGCAATTATCTCCAAAGCAACGTGCCCGTTTATTTGACGAAATCCACGACGTTGCTGTGTCTGTAGGTGTCGGTGCCGCGGATCATCAAATTATTGATCGTTCAAATGTCCTTCAAGCGACGCTGTTAGCGATGCAGGAAGCGGTCGAAAAACTAACCTCACAACCCGATTATCTGCTCGTTGACGGCTTGAATTTACCCGCGACGGGTATTGCGGGCGAAGCAATTCCGAAAGGTGATAGCCGAAGTTATTCTATCGCCGCAGCCTCCATTATCGCCAAAACCACTCGCGACCGGCTTATGATTGAAGCTGATCGTAGCTATCCGAACTACGGATTCCCGAAACACAAAGGCTATCCTACCTCACAACATCGACAAGCAATTGCCCAATTTGGTGCGTCCGAGATTCATCGTCGCACCTTTAAACTCCTGCCGGATGATTATAGTAAATTCCAAAAATAAATACACACTTTCAACCCCTGGTAGGTGCGGTTTTGCGGTGTACTCACCTGCCCCCGGGGTCCCCACCCGTTACTGGGAAGGGGGATAAGGGAGGATAAAGGGGGGTGTTTTTGCTGGGGTGTTTCCCGCGATCTGCATTCCTAACCGCACCGATGCTGAGTGTATAAGTAATTACAAAATCTACTATAAGCCTGTATACGCTTAGGAGAGAACGAAAAACCTAAATGGATTGTTCACGCTTGAATATCGCAAAAATTGGTGAGGCGTTCGCAATGAAGCATCTCAAGGCACGTGGATGTGAAATCCTCGCACGGAATTATCGGGCACTACGCGGCGAGATAGATATCATCGTACGGGATGGGGAATTCACTGTTTTTGTGGAAGTGAAAACGCGACGGAACCTCAAATTTGGGTTACCCCAAGCAGCTGTAACTCTACAGAAGCAGCGACAGATCTCCAAGGTTGCTTTGGCATATCTGCAAGCCCAGAATCTTTTAGACGCGCCGTGCCGTTTTGATGTTATCGCAATTCATTTGTCTCCCCAGCTTGAGTTGTTAAAACTTGAGCAGATCGAGAGTGCGTTTGCGTTTCAAGCCGGAAATAGATTCTGAGCTGCTTCCTTTTTACAGATTAGGGAACCGTAAAATCCGTTTCGCATTTCCTCCCATAATGTCTGCCAGTTCCGCTTCAGATAGATCCGGTAGTAATTCTTCTATAACCGTAGTCAGTTTCCCATACCCCGGTTCTTCTAATATCCATGGAAAATCGGTTGCCCACATCAATCGCTTTACCCCAAAGCCGCTCAGAAGACCCCGGTGCCATCCTGCCAAATCTTTATAGGGGAATTCTTCTTGACTAAAGGCGTACTGACCGGAGAGGTGTACATTAACATTTTCAAAGCGGGCGAGTCGATAGGTGGTGTGCATGGTGAGGTTGTAACCTGTCACCTGTATCTGCGGTCTCCCGAATTCGTCCCAGCTGAATTTGCCGTTTCCAGGACACACGGCAAGATGATTTAGCACAACACGAACCTGTGGGAATTCTTGGACCAGGTATGGCAGGAGATGTGCATTGATGGCGTTTGGATAGAGCCACAGGACATAATCGCGTTCGGCAGCGCACTTCCAGATCGGATACGCCGCGAACTCGCGGACATCCATCTTCGCAAAAATATCGCGCGGTCCCCCAAATGTAGAAAATCGGAATCCGATAATCCCAGTGTTATCTGTGAGTTCCGCCATGTGGTCGGTGGGGTTCGGATGTCCCTCTGGCACCAATCCAATTCCCAGAAATCGGTTTGGATACTCCTTGAGACAGCGTAGCAAGTAACGATGGTTTTCTATGCTCGCGCCCGCCATCTGGACAAGAACTGCCTGATCGATCTGGTGTTTCTCCATTTCGCCTAACAGCTTTTCGACAGGTTCTTCCCGTTCTGCGGGCCAAACGTCTGATATCTCCCGTGGAAACTCGGAGGAGGCTTTTGTGAATACGTGCAGATGTGCATCGATTCGTGGCATTATGATAACCTTCCTTTGATTAGCCGTCCAAACTAAACAATTTGCGACGTTCCGGGGTTTGGCAGTATTCCGAGATAGAAGCATACTGTTGCGGTCCAATACGTCCGGGGGTTCGTTTTTCGTAAATCAGAATAATTGATTTACGCGGTGTATCGGAATGATTGTCCATCGAAACGTGCCAGCCACACGAATTGAACATGATCGCCGTACCTGCTTTACCCGGAAAGGTTTTGTGTCCGGTCATACTCTCTTGCCGCATCGGACGCGTGTACGGACCTGAACCCGGTTTATGACTGCCCGGCACAAAGCCGAATTCCCCACCTCCCTGTTCGACATCGTTGACGTAGATTTGTACCTTGATGTGGAGCGGGTTGTCATATCCCACATCGGGATGCCATCCGGTATAGCTCACGGGCCACGGTGCCACCGTCCGAACTTGTGGACCCAATAGAATCAGATCGTGGTCGGTGAACTCCATCAACGCACCATAGTAGCTTGGATAGTCGATAATATCAATAAAGATAGGATCTTTTTCAAGCGGATTTGGGATATCATAGAAGGTCGCAACGGCATCCCCCGCTTCGACTCTGTCCAGCCATTCTTCCTTGCATGCGTCTGCCCAATGGTCGAAAGCGGTTTGGAGTCGTTTGAGGTCTTCTCCTTGAATTGCGTTCTCAAAGACGAGATACCCTTCTTCTTCCCACTGTTTCTTTTCTGCCGGTGTTGGTAGAATCATGATTTTCCTCCCGTTACTTTACGCGGCCCCTGCCCGCGATTTTCCAGATTGCCTCAACCTTATTATCTCTCACGCATATCAGTTCATCGTGGAGATTACTTGTCATCCCTTGGTGTAGCGGGATAACCGAGAGTTGTTCCCCAACCTTAAATCGGTGTGAACATTCACTAACATTGACATGTCCATGTTCAACCGACATTCCATAAATCTTCGCATCGGGATGTTCAATGATATATCCATAAGGTGTTGGTGGATAACTGGCGAAAGTCTTCATCCCACCATCAATAATAATTCGTTCTGGTGTCGGCGTGCTGACAACGGTTGTGATGACACGCAGCACACATCTTTCAGGCGTTAGCATTTCAGAATTTCCGATTCGGGTCATGCCTTCGTAGACATAAGAACCGCTACGGGTTTCCGTGCAGCCGATCTCTTTTGATGCTGCCTCCGAACCTGTGCCGCCACCGCTGATGATGTTCACGGGAATTCCATCACTTGAGAGCAGGTCAAGCGTTTCTTCGATAAACGGCTTCGCTCGGAGATTGCTCGGATATGTCATCATGCCTTGGAAGTCGATGCCTTGCATTTTCATAATTTGTTGTGCGAGGCGTTGTGCTTTTTGGGGTGATTGCACACCACAGCGTCCACTGCCGGTATCGAGTTCCACGATAACAGGCACAACACAGTCATCAGCAATGGCTTGTTGGGAGATACCGGTTGCCGTCTCTGCTGAATCGAGGGCAACGATAACCTTGGCACGTTTTGTAAGTGCTGTCAATCGCTTCAGTTTCGGTTTCCCGACGATGTTGTACGGGATAAGGATGTTATCAACGCCAGCATCCACCATCACCTCCGCCTCGCCTAACTTCTGACAGGTGATACCTTGGGAACCGGCAGCGACTTGCAACTTAGCGATTTCTGGCACCTTGTGCGTCTTGGTATGGACACGCAGTGGAATACCGAGTTGATCGCAGAGTGCTGCCATTCCATTGATATTCCGTTCAAGCACATCCAGATCAGCAACAAGAGTCGGTGTGTCTAAGTCAGTGATGTTCATAGTTTCCTCGTTGTGTATACCGTAATCAGATGAATCTCTACGCTTAATTTACCCTTTGTGCATTTTTCTGTCAAGCAGTCAAGTTAAGATTAGGGTCATTTAGTTCTCCAGAAAAAATACCTCAAGTCCCCTGATAAGGGGGATTTAGGGGGTTAATGTCAGCTAGAAAACCGAAAACTAAATAGCCCTATTAAGATGGTTTGTCCTTGAAATTTTATCGGGAATGGATATAATAGGCATACTTCGTAAGCGCACACACCTTTTGAAGTTTGAGTATGATTTTCTTAGGGGAGAATTTAATAAATTGAAACGATTGATTGTAGGGATAACCGGCGCGAGTGCAGGGATATATGGTGTCCGTCTGCTTGAGGTTCTCACAAAACACGAGGATATCGAGGTCCATCTAACAATTTCTTCATCTGGGGCGCGCGCCTTGTTGGAAGAACTTCAGATTAAGGTTGACCTTGACAATTTCGAGTTGGAATCGCTCATCGGTATTTCTTCGCCACGCGTTATTTACCACCATGAATCAGACATCGCTGCACCGATTGCCAGCGGTTCTTTCCGAACTGCAGGGATGATTGTAGCACCTTGTAGTATGGGGAGCGTTGCTTCCATTGCCGGGGGTATGTCTCGCAACCTTATCCAACGTGCTGCAGATGTGTGTATCAAGGAGAATCGCAAACTTGTGCTTGTCCCGCGCGAAACGCCCTTAAGTTCGATTCATTTGGAAAACATGCTCAAATTGTCGCGTATGGGGGTTTGTGTGTTGCCAGCGATGCCTGGATTCTATCACTACCCAAAAAATGTGGACGATCTACTCAACTTCATTGTCACAAAAATCTTAGATCAGTTTGGGATAGATACAAAACTGATTCAGCGGTGGAAAGAATAAGCACCCATCTTAAAGTCCCCCTGATAAGGGGGATTTAGGGGGTTTAAGATACAAAAATAACCACAACGAACCGCAAGGAAATATAAAACAATCATTTGATACTATTTCAGGATAACCATCTTTCGTAGGAATGACAAATTGTCTGCCTGCAATCGATAAAAGTAGATGCCGCTTGCGACAGATTCCCCAACAGTGTTTTTGCCATCCCAATGTGCGGCGCGCCTTCTACCTATATAATACCCCGCAGCCTGATGCCCTAAATTTAACATCCGAACTAACTGTCCATCCGCAGCATAGATAGTGATCTTCACGTCCGCTGGTTGCTCCAACTGATAAGGTATCCATGTCTCTGGATTGAACGGATTTGGATAGTTGTGGAATACAGTCGTATCTTCAGGGACAAGCACTGGTGCAGCAGGTTGTCCTTCGACAACAATGAACATTTCAATAGGTGGAGAAGCAATTGGCTTACTGGTACTCGAACCGGCCAGGAAATTGCGAAGCGTCACGCGCGTCCCCCCCCTTGCGAGTGCCGTGAATTGGATAGAAAGGAGTGTCCCTTGACCGCTGGCCCCGCCTCGTGAGACCCTCGTGGCACTTAAACCGGTAATCTTACCGCGCTTATTCTGAATCGTGCCTTTTTCAAAGCGGGTGCCTCCGCCCGCCTGTTTAAGAAAATCCCCCTCGCTGACCTCCTTTGCTTTCAGCACGGTGGGATCAAAGGTAATATCTGTTTGCCAACCGGCTAAATCGGTGACGTTCGCTGCCTTGAGGTGGGCGGTAAACTTTGTGCCGACCTCAATCCGAGCAGCATCTGTGGAAAGCGAAAATCCTGAGTTAGGTGCTAACACCGTATATTCGGCATCAGCGGTAAATCCAAAAAAGCCTCTCCACGCCCAATTCGCATTGCGAATAGCAACCAGCAGAACGTTTTTCCCTTGTTCCAATGTGACAGGGAAAAATTCCATGTAATCGTGATACTCACTATGATCATTCTCACGAACCAACGCGCCGTTAAGCCAAACCTTATACCCCGCGGCACCACCCGCCAGCATTGTCGTCCGTTGTTCCTGGTTCACATCCAAAATAATAGAGCCATACACTACTTGGTCTGTTCTCTCACCATCTGTTTCGGCACCGAGGGCATCCAGCATTTTATTGATATTGTTACCATGTACGGGATCGATTTTATGGGAGGTCCACACGCGACTGCCGACGGGAGCTCCCGCCGTTACGCCATCGGTCGCAACTTTCAACGTTGTCACTTTTCCGCCGCTTGCTCGCGCAAGCAAATCCCTGTCCTCATAAAAACCTTCTCCTGGCACTATCACCCACAACCACGGACCTGTT
This sequence comes from Candidatus Poribacteria bacterium, assembly GCA_022821965.1. Classification (GTDB taxonomy): domain Bacteria; phylum Poribacteria; class WGA-4E; order WGA-4E; family WGA-3G; genus WGA-3G. The sequence continues at coordinate 26,595 of JAJECN010000003.1, read as the reverse complement.
ATTTTCGGACCCCCTATGGGGAACCCTGGGTTATCAGCCGAGAAGATAGAGGTTTTCTCAGATAATTTTTCTAATGGTGAAAAATCCGATATCGCGTTGTTGTAGAGATCAAGGTGTTCCAAGCGAGTTAACCCCGCCAGGGACGACACATCTGAGACGACGTTGTTGCTGAGATTCAACAATTTCAAATTTGCTAACTTTGCGAGGGGTGATACGTCCGATATAAGGTTAGACACAAGGTGCAAATCGGTCAAACCTGTTAACCCCGTCAAGGGCGATACATCTTCTATCAAGTTATCGTTGAGCACTAACGATGTCAATTGCGCTAACTCCGCTAAGCCGGAGATATCCGAGATACCACAGTGCCTAATTTCCAATTCTCTCAGTGCTTTTAATCCTTGCAGAGATGGAAGTGTTGTTAGCGACTTATCATCGCCAAATGCTATCTTTTGGAGTCTGAGCAACTTTGCCAATGGAGAGAAATCTGAAATAGCAGTGCGTGTAGCATTGAGGTCTCTCAAACTAAGTATGCCGGCAAGCGGCGAAATATCAGAGATAGGATTGCCATCAATCCCTATCCATCTCAACCGCACTAACCCTTTCAGTGGCGATAAATCAGTAATGATGTTCTCCTCAAGCCCGAGCTGGCGCACATTAAACAAGCGCGCAAGGGGCGAGACATTGGTTATCCGATTCCCGGCCAAATGGATGTCATGCAGGCTTATCAAGTCCGCCAATGGCGATAAATCCGATATCGCATTGTGCCGCAACACTATCCGTTCCAACTTCGTCGCATACGCAAGTCCCGTCAAATCGGTTATGCCGGCTCCATCGGCTTCAAGCCGCGTTAACCTCGCGAGGTCCACCTTCGTAATTGCGTCATCCGGTGCCTTACCGAGTGCTTCGGCAATCACTACATGCAGGTTCGCGTCAGGAATCAGATCAGAAAACAGCGTTGGGTTCAACGTGGAAACGGGTGTCTCGGGTACCACGCAATCACCACCATATAAGCAAGCAACAACTGCCTTAAAGCTGGAGGTCCACGCGTCACGCTTCACATAGCCCTCATCAATCAGCAGACTCACCAGTCCTAAGTTCTGTAAACTTGGGTTTTCCTTTATCTTGGCACGCAGCACTTCTGCTTCTAAGCCTAAAGCCGCCGCAGCGTGAGACGCGTCAAGGGGTCTATCTTGAAACACGTCATAAAAACGCTCAACCAGCTCTTTTCCTAAACGATCAAACACATTACCCGTCGCTTCAAGTGCAGCCTTGAAATGTTGCGTATCGTCATGCAAGTACTCGTCCATCACGGCTTGGGGAACATACAAACGCAACGCCTGATCCTTGTCATAAGCAGGGTTTACCGTTTCCTCAATCTCAGCACGCACCTCATCCTCAAACAGTTGTATCCCCTTTGCGTGGCAACCGATGCACGATACACCTGTCCGCACAGTAGGATCGCTCGCCGCCGGGTTGGAAACGATGTCTGTCGGTGCCGCGTCTATCCGATTCCCGGAGGCATCCGTGATATAGTACGCTTGTAAACCGTTGGGGAGATTGAAAACGATCTCACCGCCATCATGTCTAAAGTCAAGTGGATAGATAAAGACATTCTGTATTTCCGCACTTCCCGCGAAGTCGTAACTTTTCCAATACGCACCATACCGAGACGTGTGTCGTTCCACAACGCGATTGTGGCGTGACACACCTGACTCTTTGAACCCCGCACGCCATGCCCGTGCCCTCTGGAGGTTCCGGGCAACATTTATCCCCAACTGCCGCTCAAGTTCACGATCGGTTGTTGGCAGATCCAGAATGTCGTGATACAGCGGCGGCAGTGAGGCAGTCGCAAGAAACCAATCCACGTGGATAAACGGCACTTCACACGCCATTTCTTCGCGGAGGGTCGTTAGTTTCTCGTGGAGACCGGCTTGCGTCTCGGCATCATATTCGATGCCATAAGGATAAACATTCTCAAGTTGTGTCCAGGCATCGATGTTATCCCTATCCCACTCATAATCGCGTAGGTCAATGTAAAAGATTGTCTCTTGCTCACCAAGAGGTTGTGGCTGGATAATCTCAAACCCCCAAGAGAGACTATTCACCAGTTTTGAGAGCGCAGCCCTATAATCACCAAGTGTTTCTGGGCTTTCACCAGCGTTATAGAGGTGCGTCATTGTAAAATAACGGGCGTAGGGACGATCGAAGAGATCCAGTGTTTCCAGATGCCGCTGGATAGCCGTGAGCATCGTATCGGTCGTAATGAAACTGATATCGTGCTGACTCTCCCAACTCGGTGCCCCTGCTTGAATCCATTGTTCAATCTTTTGGATCACGGTTACGGGCAGCGGTTGAGGTTGTCCAAGGGGCATCCGTTTTGCCGGATCGGTTTCAAGGAGCCGTGTATAGAGTTCGGATTCATCAGGTTTTCCTTGGACGACCGACCCAGAAGCAATTAAGTCTGCTGCCGATTCAATCAGAAGGTCGTGTCTAAAAGCACCGCTGGGGCCGTGGCAGTTGAGACAGTTCTGTTGAAAGATAGCATACGCCTCTTGCGCAAGATTCTGCTGGGCGGATACCCTTCCAAATCCTAATCCGATGGACATCAAGATTATCAGAGAAAGGTATTTGACAATTTTCATGCTGATATCACTTCCTTATGATCATTTTTCGGATAGCCGTGAAATCACCCGCAGTGAGGGTGTAGAAATAGACACCACTGGCAACGGGTTCACCTTCCCTGTTTTTACCATCCCAATACGCCGCGCGGCTCCGCTCCTGATAACCTCCCGCGGCCTGATGTCCGATGTCCAACGTCCGCACCAATGCCCCATTTGTCGCATAGATACACAGTTTGACTTCAGCAGATTTAGCGAGTTGATACGGTATCCACGTCTCCGGGTTAAACGGATTCGGGTAGTTCGCGAGGAGTGCCGTCTCTTGCGGTGTCAATGTTAGTAGGAGCTGCTCCAGGAAACGGATGCCGCGCTGAGAGCTGACATCTGTGGGGTTAAGTTGCCGTGCTTGCGTTAACCACTGCTCCACCTGAGCCCGGGTCAGCGTGCCCTTCAGGTCTTGATATCCGGTGGCAGGTGCGGCTGCGGAGTTTCCGAACGCGCCTGCGACGAGGACGAGGTCTCGGACATCCACGACTCCGTCGCCGTTTACGTCTGTCCGTGCGTTGGCAGCATTCTCGTTCCCGAAGTCCTGCCCGACCAAAATGAGGTCCAAAACATTTGTGATCCCATCTCGGTTTACATCAGAATCGGCTGCTTCTATATTGATTTCTTTGTCCGGGTGATTCACTGTATAATCTGCGTCTTCGGCAAAACCAAAGAAACCGCTAAACCCACCATCATTGTTGCGGTTGTCAATAGCGACCAATAACACATTCGCGCCCTGCTTCAACGTGACACGGAATGCGTCCTGATAATCATCTGCCCATCGGATGACAGGATTGTAGTGAACCAATTCGCCGTTGAGCCAAACCTTAACCCCGTCATTGCTGCCGACGAGCATCGTAGTGTCCTGTTGACGCGGCGCATTTAACGTGACACAACCGTAAACGACATGCTTATATCCCTCCGCTCTTATGTCCCAACCGAGATCCGCTGCCATTTCGTCGATATTGTTGGCACTTGTAGATGAGAGTGTGTGAGCCGTCCACTCGCTCCACTTCCTATCGCCAACCGCCTTACCCTCTTTCGCCCCAAAAGTGGAGACTTTCACCTCCGTTGCGGCACCCCCGCTCGCTTTTGAAAGTAGGTCTATGTCGCCAACACTCGTCCCCGGCACAACTGCCCATAGCCAAGGTCCCTCTATTTTCAAACCCGCTGGCGGCAGCAGCGAACTCACAAAATCCGAGTACAAGATAGTAGTCGTCGCAGAAAATCTTTCTAAAGTCGACGCGTCTGTTATTGTATTGCCACCAAGGCTCATCCACGTCAAGTTTCGCAAAGCAGTCAGTGCGGACACATCCGTTATTTTATTGTCAGCGAGGTCAGCCCATGTTAGGTTATCTAATGTTCCGAGTGGAGAAACATCTGAGATGTGATTGTCGCGGAGGTCTATCCACGTCAACCCTTTTAATCCCTCAAGCGGAGACAGATCGGAGACCGCGTTGTGGTTAAGACTCAGGCGTGTCAACCCCTTTAAATGCGCCAACGCCGAGATGTCTGATATATCGTTCCCTGCGAGATAGAGCACTCGCAAACCTGTTATCCTCCCCAAAGCAGAGATATCCGACAATTCACCGCCACAAATATCTATCCTCCGTAGTTTTGGTAATTCTGCCAAAGAGTTCAGATTAAGTATAACGGTCCCCCAAGATTTAAAATGCTGTAAGTTGATTAATCCCGAGAGCGGCGTGAGATCCGCAATATCATTCTCACTCATGTCAACCGATTCAAGCTTTATTAAATTTGCAAGCGGTGATAAGTCGAGTACTACGTGGTTCTCACCAACACTTATCCCCCGTAAGTTCTTCAATCCTGCGACCGGGGATATATCAGTTATCTGGTTAAGACTAATATCTAACCAAGTCAAGCCGATTAATCCTGAGAGAGGTGATATGTCAGATATGTTGTTATGTCGTATATTCACGTCGCGCAGTTTGATCAATCCTACAAGCGGCGATAGGTCGGATATCGAATTGCCATTAATCCGAAGGAACTCAAGGTTTGTGGCAGCTTCGAGTCCCTTCAAATTCTGAATATCTCTGTTTTCTACCCGAAGTTCCCTGAGTGCTCGCATATTTTCCACAGTAATCGGGGCATTCGGCACCTTGTCAAGTGCCTTATTAATCGCGTTGCGAAGGTTCGCATCGGGAATACTAACAGTTTGTGCCACTGTCGTCAGTGGAATCAAGAAAAGCACAGCATAAAGTGTGAGTGTGCTAATGAAAATGGGTCGCTTTTTAGCGAGTCGCATTTCGTTTTATCTCCTTTGTGAGTTGTCTATCGTCTTTTTTAAGAAAACCTCACCATCTAAATCCGGGACGGTGTGCGAACCTGCCGTGATACGGCTCCCGACTCCCGCTGTGACCTCCGGTAACGCTATGACCTGTGCCTGTCCGCTCCGATTGTAGACTACCCAGCCGTTGGTGAACTCGCGGATAAATAGCCCATCGAGGTTTTTGTACAGTTGTGCCTTCTCGCCAACAGGTTTGCCCAGAGGCGCATCCCAGAAGTCTGCCCAATAGATATCGCGATTATTTGTGATGTACAGCACATATCCGTTGGAGTGTGTCAGTCCCATTGTCGTAAACACACGCATCCAGCGGAGATTCGTTGGACTATCAAGAGCTTCGGTTTCAACGCCCCGACCTTCGAGACAATTGACCTGTGGTGAACGGAGGTTTTCCTCTGCCCAAGATAGCGTGCTTTCGATCTCCATTAATCCTTCGTAACTGTAACCCCTCGTGTGATCACGGTCTGTTTGCATAAAGAGTCCATTAATGTAAGGTGCTGCCTGCATTGGTTTACGACATCCCGAATTGACGATTATTAGGAAATCGTCTCCAACCTCATCACGGATACCTTCCAAAATCAACGATCGCGCCTGTTGCTCTGCTTCAGATGTCCGATATCCGTTAAGAACTGGACCATCCTCGTTCCACCAGCTAAAAAAAATACCGTCGTAAAGTCCACACTTTTTAACAGCAAGTGCCTGTTGAACAATTATGTCCTGCACGTCAGGATGTGTAAAATCGATTAAGAACTCTCTATGCAAATCACTACCGGAAACCATGTCTCCCGCTGCATCTCTTATCCAGGGAAAATCATCCGTATACGTAACTTTGTAAAAGGGTGAATCAGGATCCGCGCCCCTCATCCGAATCTCAAGAATGGAAATCTTATCTGAGTTCATCTTGATCAAAGTATCACGCCGTTTCAGGGATTCCATGAAGCTGCCAACTATCTGAAATTCCCGACCTGTTCTTCGGAAGCGGAGCCCAAACTCAGGACTCCAAGATAGATCGTGATGTGCCAATCGGGCTTCGTATGGTAATGCAGGTCGGTTTGATATATCCCCCCATGCATTGAAAATAGAAGGAAAACTCCGGTTTTGGATTCGCGCTTGAATTGGAAGTCCCGGTGATTTGCAGCTTTCATCATATTGAAAGTTGACAAGGGCGAGTGTCTCAATTGGACTATAATCCGTAATCCCGTTGTTTTGAATCCGTAATTCCTCCAGCAGTGTTAGTTTTTCAAGTGGATGGACATCTGTAATCTGATTATCAACCAGCCACAAATCCCTGAGTCTTGTTAAATTTGCAAGCGGTATAAGGTCTTCAATTTGATTGTGGTGGAGGCGAAGGCTCTCCAAGCGCGTCAAGTTTGTCAGCGGACGAATATTTGAAATCCGACAGGCCGCCATATTCAGCATTCGCAATTGGACGAGACCTGCTAAGGGTGAAATGTCTGAGATAGGATTGCCTTCAAACAGCGCGCCTGTTAAGTTCTTTGCATATTCCAACCCTTTGAGACTTGTGATCTGACGCTCTTCGACATTCAATGCTGTCAATCGTTCCATGTCCAATGGCATCAGTGGGGCATCATCCAGGATCCCAAGTGCTTCGCGAACTGCGGCACGCAAGTTTGGATCTGGCATCCATGCCTCAGCGTCCTCTGGAGATGCCAACGCATTGGATGTTGAGACCTGCTCAGACCCTTGTGAGCCGGCGTTATTCGTTTTATCGGTCGCGCCAACTTGTCCAGCTTGATTTCGCACAGCGGGTTTTGCATCAAGCTCCAAAACGGCAGGTACGTCAATAATTTCGATTGTGGGTTGGGATGCTGCCTCAAAACTATAAGGGGGTTGAAAACGCGTGAGGTATTGATTGCTGCCACCAAGCAATAAAGCGATGAAAACTGCTGCCGCGCTTAAAGCTGCCCAGGGTAGCAGAGGGCTTTTCGCCGGATCGGGTGTCGGTTTCAGGTCAGCAACTTCCCGCATAATGTTCTGACTTACATTCGCCGATAGGTGTACGTCCTCAAGCACTTCTTGAACCAAGCGTTCTTCATTGTTTTTCAAACGTTCTCGTGCCCGATGGAGACGACTATCAATCGTCCCTACAGAAACCCCCAAGAACTTACCAATTTCCTTTGCTGTCATTTCACCGAGATAGTGGAGTGTGACAACCGTCCGTTCGCTCTCTGGGAGCCTTTTCAAAATTTTTTCGACGATTTCGTAACGACGTTCTCTGGATTCTGTCTCTTGTTTTTCTGATATATAACGCGCATACGTGGATTCTTCTATTTCTTTCACAGACACCTCCTGCAGAGATTGTGGCACAAATTTTTGCTTTCGCTGCCAATCAATGCAGAGTCGAGTGGCAATAACATAGAGCCATCCCGCAAATTGGTCAGGGTTCGAGAGTGTAGAGAGATTTTTGTATGCTTGTAAGAAGGTATCTTGGGTAATCTCTTCAGCATAATGAAAATCGCCAATCTTCCGCCACGCGAGCGCGTGAATGCCCTTTTGGTACTTTTGGACTAACGTATTGAATGCCGAGTCATCGCCCGATAAAATATGTTGAATCAATTGAGCATCGTCTTCTATTTCCATGCGTGCTTCCTTCTTATGTTTATAAACTCAGCCCACCGCGTCAAAGGCAGGACACATCAACTTGAAAAATCACTATAATGAACAGATTGGTTCGTGTCTGCATTCGCCAAAAGGCTTAATCAAATGCAGCGTCTCTTAAAATTACGCGACGCGATACGGTTCGTACCCTATCATTATTAATGACGAAATTTTAGGGTAGAAAACTTGCATAATTTGAAAAAACAAAAAATTGGATTTTTTAGAAGGCATTTGGTAGGGGATAGGAACCAGATTTTGGAAACCTGGAATCGCGATTTAGAGATCGCTCCTACCGAGAGAGGACAGGTAGCTAAGTTTCCTCCTATCGGAAATAAGCACTTATTCTTGTTTCAACTGACTGTAATGTCTCTGCCACAGCCACCATAGCAGTGCTGGGATAAGGTTTAGTGCTGCCATTCCCCATAAGATAGCCTCTACTTGAAACCGATCTAACAGGGCACCAATAATTAGTGAACTGGCACCACCCATGAGTGTAAAAAGCGCGAACTCAGTGCCGAAAATGCGACCTCGAATCTCGTTCGGGGCGCGTTGGAGCAGCAATTGCGTTGAAAACACCCATGCGATTCCACCTCCGATACTCCTGATAAGTCCACCGAAAAGCACAGTTCCAAAATCAAAAAGGGGCGCGATAATGGCTATGCCGATCGCTGCAATCAGGTAGCCCCAACTAATGCTTATCCTGAGTGGTTTGTCTCGGTCGCCGGTCCAACGTCGGGCGAGAATCGGTCCGATGCCACTGCCGATGCCGTTCATACAGTACATCGCCCCTAAGCTAAGCGCGCCCCCGACCCCGATAACAAAATAATTTTTGGCGATTTCAACCAGTATGACCTGAATGCCGGTAGACATTAGAAGGGATATCGCTGCCTTATGCATCGCTATGAAGAGGATATCCGGGTGCTGCAGCATATAGCGCAACACTGTTACCTTCGCACGCCCTGGCGTTCCTGACGTTTCGGATGATGTTCGCGGCAGTCTAATCTTAAGCAGGAGTCCTGCTGAAATAGCAAAGGTGAATCCGTCAATAACGAAGGCTGTCTGGCTACCAAAGAGTCCCGTTGTTAAACCACCGATGGCGGCACCGACAGCGAGCATGACCGACCAAGTCGCAGCACCAAGCGTATTAGCGGTGCCGAGTTCTTGTGGGGAGGTAATGTCTGGTAGGATCGCACTCCGTGCGGGACTGAAGAAACCACTTACACCAAACAGAAGGACCGTGAGGGTGTAAAGTAACCAGATATCGTTTGCGTCTTGGACGAAGAGAAACCCAAGAACGACAACGGCACGCACGAGATCCGTGATGATTAACAGATGCTTCCGATTGTAGCTGTCAGCACATATCCCCGCGATTGGAGCGACGACAAACGGTGCCAACATCCGAATTGTAAACAGAACACCCACTGCGAGACCAGACCCCGTCAACTCTGCAATCAATATCGCAGAGGCGATAAGGTTAAACCAATCTCCAAGCAGACTGACAACTTGTCCACCCCAGAGCCAGCGGAAGTTCGGATTCTGTCGCATGAGTTGAAGATAGCCGACCGATTTTCCAGTATAACCGGTCGGCTCATTGGTTTCCCGCTGGCGATCTATCGTAGACTTTATTGGGGTGCGTTCCTGTTTAGACAATTACAGACCCCATCGTTCGTTGATCGGTTTCTGGTAAACTTCAATATTTCCTGCTACAACCTCCTCGTAATCTACCGCCTGCCCACAAGCATTAGATTCATATATCGCTTCACAAATCGACTTTGCGCGGAGTCCAACCTCAGCATCGAGTTCGGGTGGACGGTTGTTCCCTATGGCATCCACGAAATCGTAGCATTCGAGCACCACACCGTCGGTAAAGTTGTGTGGGAAAAGCCGCGCTGCCTCTTCATCTGAGAGACTTGCCATATATTCCTGGATAAGGCTTTCCATGCTATGGTGGGTTCCATCTTTGAGGATAACTTCGGCACCATCAAAAGGACCGTGGAAGATGTCGCCATCATCGAGCAGACAGCCTTCGCTGCCGTGGTAGACAACATGATGAAAGCCGTGCCCAACTGCTGCCCATGTACAGGTCCAAAGTCCGATAACACCGTTTTTGAAGTTGATGGTTGCTACCCAAGTGTCCTCTTGTTCATTCTTGACGAGTTCTCCTGCTTTGGTAACTTGCAAATCCTCAAATTGACAGACGCGTCCGTACACAGTGCTCGGATCACCAAAGAGGTAGCGGATGGTATCACAATAGTGCGCCCCGGAATCCATCACCATACCACCGCCACCGAGCGTTAAATCGAGTCGCCAATGCCACTGGCTTTGCGGATCTGGTGCCCGATAGCTGGCGTGTTGTGCGGAAAACATCCGTAAATCTCCGAGCATCTGTTTTTCGTTCATTAGCCATTCCGCTGTCCGCCGACTCGGCATCCGACGAATGTTCTCAGCCGTCGCAGCGATTCTGTTATTCGCTTCCGCTGCTGCGATAATCGCGTGGCTCGCTTTGACGGTAACGCCCATCGGTTTTTCTACCATAACGTTCACGCCGTTGTTGAGGCACTTTATCGCGTTGATGTGGTGATGCGCGTGTGAAGTGCAGATGTCTGCCCCGTCCAAGTCCGCTGTTGCAAGCATCGTATCGGTGTCATCGAATACTGCTGGCTTTTTACCTGTTACCTCTTTGACTCGGTTCGCGAAGTCGTCTGCGCGTTCTTTGACTTCGTCGCACATCGCTACGAGTTCCACTTTTCCGGGTTCTGTTTGATGTATTGTGAGATAAGCGTTGAGATGTCCGTTTGCCATCCCGCCGCATCCAATAATTGCCATCTGGACCGCCATAATTTTCCCCTCTTTGGTAAAAGTGTGTGATGCATTACAATACCATAGATAGTTTTTTTTAGCAAATTAAGGCACTTTTTTAGGAACTCTGGTGGCGGCTTCTATGCACTGCTAATGGCTGGAAAGTGTCTCGCAGCATCCCTAATTTAATTTGACAAAGCGGCTTCTGTTGTATAATATATATCCGTTGTTTACCTCGGTGATTTCATTAATCTTCACATCTATCCAAAACAGGCTCCGAAATGTCCAGGGTAGGATTAATCGTTGAAAAGGAGATATGTTATGAAAATTTTAAATCCTGCGATTTTCGCGACGCGGTTCGGGCTACTTCTTTTAGTAACATGCCAACTGCTCATATTTAGTGGTTGTGACGAGTATGAACGTTGGACAAACGACCCACCCGAGATTAATACGTTCACTGTCCCGAAAGAGGTCCGCTACGGGGAAAGTGTTGCGCTTAAGGTCGGTGTTTTCGATCCTGAGAACGACACCTTAACCTACACATGGGAGGTATCTGCAGGAACATTGACTGGCGGAGAGAACGCAGAGGTTCAGTGGACAGCTCCTGAACTCCGCGATTCAGAAATCGCACCAGACGAGACCATTACGGTTCATGTTTCTGTCAGAGATGGGGGTGAGGAGACCGTCTCGAAGTCTGCTTCAATTATCGTCTTTTCAAAATCATATAGAGTCGCTGAGGCACTTAGTGGCGTATATGAACTGATCCGAACACAAGTCGATGGTAAGACAACCGAAGAATTTGGATCAATGCGCCTGACAACAACAACATTTACGAGAGAATACCAAGGGAGCGAGGCATTTTTTTTCGGTTCGTATAAATTGATTGAGCCGTTTGATGAGAGAAAAGGAACAATCTATTGGTTTTCTGATGGAAGTACTGAACCGGTTGCAAGTAGTTATACATGGGACGGTGAATTATTAGTCCTTTTTTGGACAGCTACCTCTACTGGCCATGTCTACCAGAAACTGAATTAACACTGAGTTGTCTTTGCGCACCCGGGTTAATAAAGTCTCTGGATTGCGCACACCTAAAGGGGGAGGGGATAGTGAGAATAAATTTCCATTTCATCTTATTCGGGCTTTTTATAATTACTTTCATCTTTGGAACACATTTGTTGGGTCTTTGCCAAGAAAATGAGCGGATCACTGTAGAAGTTGATGGTCGTCCGAAACAGTACGACGTAATTGAAACAAAACGGTACGAGATTGTTGAGGTTGAGGACTCAGCCGTTACACCGGATGCGCTACAGTCTGTTGCAGCGCAAGCCGTGAGTGATGCTGAAAAAGACGCAGTCGCACATCTCAATAGAACTTTGTGGTTTAGTACGGGCTGTTTTTTTCCTTTGGTCGGTCCTATTCTTTCGCAGCGTTACCAGCCTTTTATGCCTACCGCACGAGTACTCGGGAAATCCCCTGAATATGTTGCTTTCTATTATGATGCTTATAAGGTCAAAACAAAAAAACTTCAATTTAATTGGGCATTGAGCGGCTGTCTGGTTGGTGCTCCTATAGGAGCATATTTAATCACGCTTTTGTACAGGAACACTCGGGATTAAGCAGATTTTCTGCAGAACCTGCGATCACGTTTACCCTGTCCACTCGATTAAACTTGCGCTTAAGTGGCTCTATGACTTATAATAGTCAACCATTGATGGAGAAGTGGCACTACAAATATTTATCGATATTACGTGTTACGTTGTAAGAATGTGATGCCTTGCTTGAAATTTCAACACCGGACGGCTACCTGTTTTACTTAAACTTTTTTAGACGAAAGGAAAACCGACGATGCTCTCAAGCTCAGGAGAACGATCTGAATCCAGATTTGGTAGCGGTGTTCCGGGACCCCAACACGGACACGGCTTCGGCACCGCACCTGTGTTTCTTGCCTCGATTAGTACCATTCTTGGGGCAATTCTCTTCTTACGATTCGGTTACGCTGTGGCACACGCCGGTCTGTGGGGTAGTCTCATGGTTATCACACTGGGTCATCTCGTGACTGTTCCCACAGTTCTGGCAGTTTCCGAGATTGCAACGAACCGTCGTGTCGCGGGCGGTGGTGCCTACTATATTGTCAGCCGTTCCTTCGGCGAAAGTATCGGTGGCAGCATCGGAATTGCCTTGTATATCTCGCAAGCGATCTCGGTTGCCTTCTATATCGTCGCGTTTGCGCAATCCTTTCAACCTATCTATGATTGGGTTTCGACGACGTATGTGTTGACCCCTGACCCGCGTTGGGTAAGCCTTCCTTTCACTGTTTTGCTTCTTGTGCTTATGCTGACAAAGGGGGCTGGTGTCGGTGTTCGGGTACTGTGGGTCGTCTGTGGAATCTTAGCGGTGTCAATCATCTCATTTCTTTTTGGTTCGGGTCCCGAATCGATCCAACCTGAAGGGTTGAACCTTACGGCACGTATTGAGAACCCTGATGGTTTTGGTATAGTTTTCGCAACGTGTTTTCCTGCCTTCACTGGTATGATCGCTGGCTTGGGATTATCCGGCGACCTGAGGAACCCTCAAAGAAGCATACCGCTCGGAACAATCGCTGCAACGTTCGCAGGCATGGTCATATATGTACTTGTTGCGATCAAATTGGGACAGAGTGCTACCCCTGAAGCACTTGCGGCGGACGAGTTTATCATGGCGAAGATATCTCTCTGGAGTTCAGCAATCTATGTTGGATTGGGTGCAGCGGCATTCTCCTCTGCTCTCGGCTCAATTATGGTGGCTCCAAGAACGCTCCAGATGCTCGCTCGCGATAATGTACTACCTATCCCCAAGTTGAACCGTCTCATGGAAAAGGGTATAGGAGAGACGCAGGAACCCGTGTATGCGACCTCTGTATCTGGCATAATCGCGATTGTATTCGTAGCGATCGGTGAATTGGACTTTATCGCCCAGATTTTGACGATGTTCTTCATGGTAACTTATGGCGCACTGTGTGCGGTATCGTTCCTTGAGCATTTCGCGAGTAATCCGTCCTATCGTCCTACTTTCCATTCTCGTTGGTACTTGTCCCTATTAGGCACTGTGATGTGCGGTTTGATGATGTTCCAAATCAGCGCACTGTATGCCTTTATTTCAATTGGGCTTATGGCGGTAACTTACCTCGGTCTCCGTCGAAGTCATAAGGGACAACGGGACTTGACAGCGATCTTTCAAGGGACGATGTTTCAGTTAACCCGATGGCTTCAAATTACTTTACAAAAGAGCCGTGTTATCTCGTCTGAGGGCGGATGGCGCCCGTCGATTGTCGCAGTGACTCGATTCGGTGAGCGGAGGCTTGGACATTTCGATTTGCTCCGCTGGATCTGCCACAGGCACGGATTCGGACACTTCATTCGTCTGTTCCACGGTGACTACTCATTTTCCAGCGAACTCCAAGCGCGTATCCATGTTGACGAGTTGATTAAAAGGACAGAGGTTAGCAGAGCCGGTATCTTCGTCGATTCCGTAATTTGCCCGACATTTAAACTTGCATTGTCACAAATACTACAAATGCCGGGAATTTCTGGTTTGCCAAATAACTGTGTCCTCCTTGAGTTTGATCGAGAAAACCCTGACGAGATTGAGGAGGTCGAGGAAGGGATACGCCTTGTTGCGAATTCGCTGTTCAATGTCCTCGTCCTGCGCTCAACGGGTTACCGCTTTGGATATCGTTCTACCATTGATGTTTGGGTGACTGAGGACAATCTGAAAAACGCGCCAATGATGCTACTGCTCGCGTATATTATTGTGGGACATCCAGATTGGAGACGTGCTGAAATCCGGCTTTTTGCTTGTTCCGAGGCTACGGATGCTGAGCGTGAAGCGGACAGACTCTCAGCATTGATGAGAGAGGGACGACTACCGATTTCAATGCATAACGTGACTTCCGTGTCTTACAGCAGCCAAAAAGCTTTAGAGCAAGAGGTAGAGCACCGATCCTCTCAGACAGATTTGGTCATCGCAGGCTTGACGGGAGAAGACCTCGGTTCTGAAAAATTGAGTCAAACCCTGCGTTCCTATGCAGACGCGAACGATGTCCTGTTTGTGCATGCGATTGAGCAAATCTCGATTGATTAGCGAGATATACCTACCGATTTTACTGAGTCGGATTCTTGAGCACACAGGGGTGAGTAGGATAGGGGTGTGTAAATATTCTGGCAGCGTTCCCATATCGGGGCGATCTAAGACATAGCACTCCGCTGGAGTGCCTTCATCGTTGACATCTACCCCTATAGATATATCACGCCTCTGGCGTGAAGAGAACCCCGACCTCTCAGAAGCCTCTTTGCTCCAGCGGAGCAATATATCTATAGAAAGAGATAGCCCTGTTCTCTCGCACTCCATCGGAGTGCTATGTCCGCAAACCTGTCCGCTTTGAAAAATCAATATGCTGCCAAAAACTTTACACACCCGCCTATGGGTAGGATAGCATTAGATGGATGAGTTGATTCAACGATTTCTTGATTTACTTCAAACGCGTGTCATCACTTTGGGTGAAGAACCTGTAAAAGTCAGCCAAATTATTTTGTTAGTTGGGACTTTAGCAGCTACGTTAGCCACCGCTGGTTTTTTACGTCGATGGTTCCGGAGGCTCTTCAATCGATTCGGGATGCCACAACACCTCAGCAATCGATTACTCGCGCTGCTGTTCCTGATTGTGCTGATTTTTGGAGTCGGTTTGGCATTCCGGTTCGCTGGAATTAGCACTGGGTTCTTTGGCAGACTTCTTGATTACCCACTCACAGATCTATTTCAACCATCCCAAAGACTCGGTGAAACTGATGCTGCTGAAGATGTGGGTAAATTAACTCTGGCAAGGCTTTTTTATGGGTTTGTGATTGTCTTCGGGATGTTTATCCTGTCAAAATATGTACAATGGGTACTACGGCGGCAGGTGCTACAAGCCTTTCAAATTGCAGAGCATACCCAATTTATCTTGCTCCGCTTTCTTCATTTTAGCCTTATTATTATCGGTGTACTTATCAGTCTGAGCACCGTCGGGGTGAGTTTCACAAGTTTAGCGATAATTTTTGGTGGTTTGAGTATTGGTATCGGTTTCGGTTTGCAGAATATTGCCTCAAACTTGATTTCAGGTTTTATTCTAATTTTTGAGAGACCTATCAAAATTGGAGATCTCGTCGAGATCATGGACGTTAATATATTTGGTAGAGTCAGTAGCATCAATCTCCGTTCAACGGTCATCGTCGCGCTCGATGAAAAGGAGGTTATCGTTCCGAATTCTCAATTTATTACGGAGCCGGTTCATAATCTTACGCACTATAACAACCGGTATCGTCTTCAAATTCCGATAGGTGTATCGTATGATTCGGACGTGGAACTCGTCAAAAAAGTGCTGCTTGAGGTTGCAGAGACGCATCCCGAGGTCATCAAAGAACCCGATCCTGCGATGGAAGGTGTAACAGCACCGTTTGTGCGCTTTGTCAACTTCGGAGAGTCCGCTTTAGAATTTCAGTTGTTAGTCTGGCTTCCTGACTGCTTTCAGCGTTTTGATATTGCCAGCGATCTCCATTTTATGATCTGGGAAAAGTTTAAAGAATACGACATTAAAATCCCCTTCCCACAAAGAGATGTCCATTTTTATCCGACGGAGATCGAGCAAAAATCTTGATAGAGGTGTTTATAGTAAAATCGAAAAATATGTTTACAGTAACCTCACTCTCTGTGGTGTATCGATAATTGTAAAATCTATAGTATACCTAACTTAGTTGTCATGTGGACGTAGATGAAGTTCGTCCTTAGTAAAATCGATAAAAACTGAATACTTGGAGAAGAAATTATGACCTAAAAAACCATCTCTCTTGGGGTATTCATAGTCTACAAGCATGAAATCCATCAGCGTGAGTGGATAATTGCAGGGTGTTCGTAACTGATTTGAACTAAATTTTCCCAATATGTCAGTATCCGTAGGATCGGGTTCAACGATTTCCTTCTGTTGTACCAATTGCCCGAATTCCGACTCGGAACGGATCGTACCGTAGGAATGCCTCTCCTTATCAACGGCTATAACTCCTGTGTCCAAGCAAAAAGTGAAAGTTTCTTCATAGTTTTTGAGTTTAACCGGTAAACTCAGTGGTGGAACTAACTGAACTTTCGTCCAACCTTGCGATTTTAGGTAACCTGGATAGAAATCTTTCCGATACAGACCGAATTTTCTGTTTGGGTAATCAATCAGGACATTAAATTGATTCAAGAATGCTAATCCGATGAGCCCTCCCAAGTCATCGTATCTTGAGAGAAATTCATAACCGGGCAATTGGTTTAAAACGAGGGATCCAATTCTGATTTTAGGTATCAAATAGTGCCTTGAATCATATTTGGCCCCTTTGAAATCGCGGTTCTCTTTGGTGATACCTGTGTAGATGACATCTAATTCACTCAAGACAGATGGTGGTAAACTCACAGTGCCATACCCGTGTCCAGTATCAATAAAAAGCCTGAGTTTCACCTCATTGACAAGTACGTCAATGTAGGCATAGGACGGTGAATTGCCTTCGCTTGTGAAATAAATTGGGACTTCTGTAAATTCAAATTGACTGGATACGTCAAAGGAAAATGTTGAACTTGGCATAGTGTGAATTCGGTTAAAACTTGTTCTATCATGTAGGCTGGCTTGAATGAGAGTGAACCCACATCTGATTCGTGAACTCCACAATATCCGCAACTGTATGCATAACGCTGGCGAGTTCTCTCTCGCTGTGATGCATCCATTCTGTCACTTCGTTTCAATTATCCTTGTGAGAGGTTTTGACCGGTGAGGCGGTAATACTTATCGGCAAGTTAATCGGCAGCAACGCTTTCTAATGGCGGGAGTTCGGGGTAATTCCCACGGGCATTTCGCCACGCGATGACACCTTCGGCGATCATCCAAATTTGTAGTGCCTCAACGACAACACCGAATCCGAAGAGCAGATATTTGCCGGTGAAAAGCCATCCTGTCTGTGGATTGAACATCTGGTGTAGCATTGCCCATGCAGGCATGATGAGCATGACAATCATCGGGAGTGCTGCGAACCAAATCGGTTTATTCCGACGGACGAGATAGAAGACAATGACCATAAACGCTAATCCTGCTAAAAGTTGATTTGTTGCACCGAAGAGGGGCCAGAGGGTCAAACCACCACTACCGGGTCCATTCGGTCCCTGTAGCAGGGCGACCGCTGCCGCAAGCACTAACGCAAACGCAGTCGCTATATAACGATTCATTAACGGTTTGATATTAACCGTCTGCGCAAGTTCGTAAATGACGTACCGCTGAAGCCGCGTCGCTGTATCGAGCGTTGTGGCAGCAAAACTGGCGACGAGTACTGCCATAATCGCTATGCCCATTTTCAGCGGGATACCGAGCGACGCAAGGAAATTTCCGCCACCGTCAACAAACGCGCTCACCTTCGCTTTGAGATTGTGGCTTGCCCAACCGCCAACGACTTTTGTCGTGCCATCGGCGTTTATCGCTGTTGTAGTGGTCGCATAACGGGTTCTCCATGCGTCTTGATTGGTAACAAGGGCAGTGCTTTCTGCTTTGACAATGGGTTCAAACCTATAATTTGCGCCGGTGCCAGTCCGATTAAAAATTCCCATACCGATGCCAGCACAGCAAGCGAGAATAACGATAACTGCAAGACCACCTTCAAGGAGCATCGCGCCGTATCCTACGTATTGCGCGTCGCTCTCGGAGGCAACCTGTTTACTGGAGGTCCCAGAACTCACCATACAGTGGAAGCCACTAACGGCACCACACGCAATCGTGATGAAGAGGAAGGGCCAAATCGGTGGTGCATCCGGTGGAATGTCTGAGGCAACAGCAGGAGCAGATGCTGTTAAATCTGCTCTGCCCGTCAAGCCTGCTACGGCGAGTCCAAGTACCAGTAGGAGCAGTGCTAATACGAGTTCGTGGCTATTAATGAAATCACGGGGTTGCAGAAGTGTCCAGACGGGCAGGACTGAGGCGATAAAGCAGTAGACAAAAAGCACCAGCGTCCAGATCACCACGACGTTCAGGTAAGTTTGTCCAAGGAGTGGAATACCGAGCCATTGACTTAAATCGATCGGTAAAACGTATGCCCCAACTGCCATCCCTATGTACATGATACCGAGGGCAACGATAGATGGGATGAGGATGTTGCCACCCCTGCGATAGATCCAGATACCGATGGCAATAGCGAGCGGGATTTCTACCCAGACCGATAGCACGGATTCTGGATAGTAAGAGAAAATGAGGGCGATGACCAAGCCGAAGATAGCAAGGACAATTGTCAAGCCCATGAAGAGAACGAAAAGGAAGAGAAATTTGGCACGAGGTCCAATCATTCTGCCTGCGACCTCTCCTACACTCTGCCCGCGGTTGCGTAAGGACACAACAAGCGCGCCAAAGTCGTGAACAGCACCTATGAAAACTGATCCGAGGACGACCCATAGCAATGCTGGCAACCATCCCCAGAAAACGGCAATCGCGGGTCCAACGATGGGACCTGTGCCAGCGATGCTTGTGAAGTGATGCCCGAAGATGACTTCCTTTTTGGTGGGGACGTAATCGACATCATCTTTCAGTTCTTGACTCGGAACTGTTGCTTGGGCATCTAATCCGAAAATCTTTCTCGCTAACCATTTACCATACGTATGATAGGCGACGATGAAGCCGACAAAGCTCAAAACCGCAATAATAAGCGTATTCATAGGCGAAGCTCCAACTTGTTTCTCAAGGAAGCCTTAGATTACCTGACTCCGGTCAAAACTTCAAATGTGAGTTGATCCAATTTCTCGTATCCGAGTCCTTTTTGTGCGAGGGTGTCCGGTTCAAAATCTATCTTTCTCAGTTTCCCAACGCTCTCGGCGTTATAGTTTCCCATGAGTGCTTCAAGTTCTGGATCGCGTGCTTGCAGTTCCGCGAGAATCCCTTGAATTTCCGCGTCTTTGTTGAAACGGCGTGCTTTTTCCTTCAGAATCAGGTAGCTCCGCATGCACCCTGCAGCGAAGTCCCAAACCCCCTGTTCATCTTCAGTGCGATACGCGTGGGCATCAAAGTGGCGGCTGCCATTCCAGTTCACGTCCTCAAGGAATTTAACGAGGAAAAACGCGCCTTTGATGTTTTCGGAACCGAAGCGCAGGTCTTGGTCGAAACGGCTCATCTTCTGGTCATTGAGGTCAATGTGGAAGAGTTTACCGGATTCATAAGCTTGTGCGACACCGTGGATAAAGCTTAACCCTGCCATCGTTTCATGGGCGAATTCGGGGTTAACGCCGACCATTTCCGGGTGATCAAGCGTTTCGATGAAGTGAAGCATGTGTCCCGTCGTCGGTAGGTAGATGTCGCCACGGGGTTCATTCGGCTTCGCCTCAAGCGCAAATCGGAGATCATACCCTTGGTCTTTGACGTAGTGCGTGAAGTAATTCATCGCCTCGCGGTTCCACTTGACGGTATCCGGCCCGTTTTTAGAGGCATCTACTTCTGCGCCTTCGCGTCCACCCCAAAAGACATAAATGGTCGCGCCTAATTCCACACCGAGATCAATAGCGTTTAATGTTTTCTGGATTGCAAATGCTCGGACCTTCGGGTCGTTAGCGGTAAACGCACCATCTTTGAAGATCGGGTGGAAAAAAAGATTCGTTGTCGCCATTGGCACTTTCATGTCGTGATCGGCGAGTGCCCTTTTGAATTCGCTGACAATGTTATCGCGCTCGACGGCTGTGGCATCAAAAGGAACGAGGTCGTTATCGTGTAAATTGACACCGTATGCGCCCAATTCGCTTAATTTTTCGACAGTGTATGTGGGTTTCAAGGGGGGCCTGACAACATCACCAAATGGGTCCCGTCCCGGGTTACCGACGGTCCACAATCCAAAGGTAAATTTATGTTCAGGCTTAGGCTGATACTGTTCTGACATTCATTCACTCCTATTGTTTATTAATTTTGGTTAAGTTAGTAAACTAACATTCAGATTATACCATATTTGGCATATTTTTTGCAAATTCTTACCAATACCTTGCTTTGGTTTCAAAGATGGTGTTCTATTGGATGTGTCGTTGGTATCCGAAGATGCTGGTTAGAAAATCGTGCTATCGTTCTTAGGAAGTTGCTCCTACATTTGGGTAGAAGGACACTTGTGTAAGCAGCACGTTATGCATCGAGGTGGGCGGAAATCTGTTTCAGAACGCCTTCATAGTCTGCTTCCAATTCAATTGGGGCATTTAGGTAACGGGGTGGTGGTTCACCGGGTGTGAAGTTGTGATATGCTACCTTGAAATCCGGGAACTTGAGTCCGTTGGCTGTGGAGATAACGATAACCCTGTCATCCGGAAGAATCTGTTTACGCTCGACCATTTTTATCAAGACCGCCAACGCTACGCCGGTGTGCGGGCAATTGAACAATCCCGTTCTATCTGCTCTCGCCGCAGCGTTCGCGAGTTCTACTTCCGTTGCTTGGTCAACAATGCCATCGAACCGGCGCAGGGTTCGGATAGCGCGGTGGATTGAGACCGGATTGCCGATCTGGATTGCTGTGGCTTGTGTAGATTGTGCTGTGATAGCGTGGAACTCTGTGAACCCTGTTTGATAACTTCGGTAGAGCGGATTGGCACGTTCGGCTTGGGCACAAGCGATACGCGGAAGTTTGTCGATAATACCGAGTTCCAACATCATTAGAAAGCCAAGTCCGAGTGCCGAAACGTTGCCGAGGTTACCCCCCGGAATGATAATCCAATCGGGGACTTCCCAATTGAACTGTTGGACGATCTCAATGCTAATGGTTTTCTGCCCTTCGATGCGAATAGAATTAATGGAGTTCGCAAGATAGAAATCTTTTCGGGCTGAGAGTTTTTGAACGATTTCCATACAGCCATCGAAATCGGTCTCAAGTGAAAGCGTCAACGCACCATTGGCGATGGGTTGGATGAGCTGCTCACGTGTAACCTTCTCTTTTGGTAGGAGAATGATTGCCGGGATACCCGCCGCAGAGGCGTAGGCTGCCAGAGAGGCAGAGGTATCACCGGTAGAAGCACACATAACAGCGCGGAGGTCTCCAGATTCAGCCATAATCTGTTTTACCATTGAGACCAGAACGGTCATACCAAGGTCTTTAAAAGAACCGGTATGACTGTTACCGCACTGCTTAATCCATAGGTCGCTCAAGCCGAGCTGAGCACCGAACCGTTCTGCCCAGAAGAGATTGGTGCCACCCTCATACATAGAGATGATATTATCATCATTGATGTTTGGACAGACGAGTTCCTTTTTGCCCCATACACCGCTACCGTAGGGATATTGTGTTCGCATGTAACGGTGCTCAAAGAGCGATTTCCAGTCCGCAGCACTACGCTGTTTCAACACATCTATGTCGTGTTGAACTTCTAAAAGCCCGCCGCATTTTTTGCACCGGTAGATAACTTCAGTGAGCGGATACGTTTCATCACATCCGTCGCTGCACTGGAACCATGCCTTGTAGTTCATTATTCTGCGCTCTCCTCCATCATTTCTGGAAGTAAGCTTTCGGTAGGTTCGCTCATGTTAGGCGTATTGAGGAGTTCGTCAATTTCATCGAGTGATGGCAATTCGGAGGCATCCTTCAATCCGAATTGTTGGAGGAATTCATCTGTGGTTGAGAAGAGCAGTGAGCGACCCACCTTTCTGCCAGCGATACGAACAAGTCCTTTTTCAAGGAGTGAATTGAGGACGCTGTCGCTATTTACACCGCGAAGTGCTGCGACATCAGCGCGTGTGATAGGCTGCTTGTAAGCAACGATTGCCAGCGTCTCTAAGGCGGACGGGGACAGCGTGACGCGAACCTGCCGAGTATAAAACTTCTGGATCCACTCTGCATATTGTGGACACGTGCAAATTTGGTAGCCGTTTGCTATTTCAACAAGGCGAAAACTGCGTCTCATTTCTTGATAGTCTTGGCGCAGTTCGTCGAGTTCTCGCCGGATGGCGCGCTTGTCTAACTCCGGCAGCACTGCTTGAAACTGTTCCACCGAAATCGGTTCGCTCGCTGCGAACAGAATCGCTTCCAAAATTGATTTAGGTTTTGGAAGTACTGTTGGGTCTGGTTCCTCTATCGGATCGACAGCGGTAACATATTCAGAATCCATAAACAAAGTTCCTAATAGTCTCGTTCTTCTGAACGAGGATTTTCTACGGTTGGAGGCGGCGCGATCTCGCGCTCAGACTCTTGGTGTTCTTGTTTAACGATGTAAATGCTCTCGAAGTGATCGGTTTGAACAGTGACAATTTTCCCTATCCGAATAAGCTCTAAAATGGCGAGGAACGTAACAATCCAATCCGCCTTGCTTGCAGACAACGGAAACAGTTCATCGAATAAGAGTTGGTCTGCGATCTCCAACTGCCTCTCTATGAAGGTGATTTTGTCTTCAACGGTGATTGTTTCTTCTTCGACTGTCTCGTACAACTCTTCGGGGTCTACCTCCGCAACGCGATCATTTATAGTCTTGAAAGCGGTAAGTAGATCAAACAGCGACGCTTTAATCTCGAAAGAACGTGTGCCATCTAAATCGGCATGCAGTTTTGGACTTCTGCTATAGACCCACGTCTGTTGCTCGGCGTAGACATCTAAGACTTGAGCAGCCTCTTTGAACTGTTTGTACTCTAAGAGCTGTTTAACAAGTTGTTCTTGATCACCGATTGTGTGTTCGGTACTTGGGGTGAGTTGTGGAAGAATGCTCTGAGATTTAATATGCAGAAGTGTCGCTGCCATCACCAAAAATTCGGATGCCACATCAAGATCCAACTGCTCCATTAAATTGACATACTCCAGATACCTATCCGTAATTTGCGCAATCTGAATATCATAGATATCCATCTCCTCTTTCTGAATCAGATGGAGGAGCAAATCTAAGGGGCCTTCAAAACCATCTAATTTCACGGAGTACATCGGGCCTGTAGCGTCAGAAGTTGGAGTCGTTTCAGTCAACATTTTTATTTTTTTTAGTCAACGTAGTCTCTGTGGTATTTATGGATATGTGTTTCCGATTTTAAGGTAAAGCAGTGATTTTGTCTATCGTAGACCCACGATTTTGGCTATCAGATTGAGCGTGCCGTAACTGACATCACCAAGGAAATTGAACACAATGTTTGGTATACCGAGGATACTCGGCAGGAAAATAAGGCACATCAGAATCGGCATGCCATACGGACTCAATTTTTCAAATTGGAAGGCTGCTTCTCTCGGAAGCAAACCTCTCACAACGCTGAAACCGTCTAACGGAAAAAGTGGGAGCATATTGAATGCCGCGAGAAACACACTAATCAATGCTGTAAGAATTACTTGTCTGTTAATTTCATCATGTAGTGGAGATTGACGCGGATTAAAACCTGTAAATTCCAATACTATACTGAGTGCTCCCAAAATCACAAAAGTAAGAATGATATTCATGAATGGGCCCGCAGCGGCGATAAGCATTAGGTCCCTTCTTGGGTTTTTCAAATTGTAAGGGTTAACCGGCACCGGTTTTGCCCAGCCAAAGAAACCACCCCCAAAAAGTGTACCAAGCAGCGGGAGGATCAGTGTGCCAATAACATCGATATGTACACCCGGATTCAACGACATCCGTCCCTGATCGCGCGCTGTCGAATCTCCTAACATATCTGCTGATTTAGCGTGTCCCCATTCGTGAAAGGTTAACAGAATGATGAACTGTGTAACTCTAAGGATTGCTACATAAGGATCGAAATTAGACATTATCTATTTAGCACCACTTGCAAGCCAAATCTTGCTATACAAAAGTCCGTAAGCGGGAATATGCCTCCTCTTTTTTACTTATTTCTCCATCTAATTGTGCCGCGAACAGTTTCCAAAGTCGAGTTTCAAAATTCTTGCTCGGTTTTTCTCCAAAGGTAATTAAGTCTTTTCCTGTGATAAGGGGTTCAATCTTTCGCAAAACCAGCAGGTAATGTTTTATTTTTTCCCGTTTCCACTTCGGCAGGCTCGTGTCTACACAGCCAAATGCTAATGCTTCGGTCGGATAAGGTTTTAGCAATTGATAGATTTCGCTTGGTCTTGCTGTTTCCTTCAAAGGCACAAGTGTTTGTTCCAACTCTCTGTAGGTGGTGAGTGGCGTTTGCACTTGATAAAGATTCCCTTCTCCACATACGTAGGTTGCCGCGTTATCCGTATCAACAATGCGCCATTTTCCGTTTTGGTGTTCGATAGACGCGTTCTCTGATAGCGGAATTCCGAGTTTGGCAAAGGCAGCGTGTGTCACTTTTTGGAGCGACACTTGATGTTTTGACGCTTGCGTCCGGCTTATGAGTCGTTGGAGTTGATGCTCCAACACGAGTCTGAAACTGAGTGCCTCGATCTGATATATCGGTGTTCCAGTCCCCAAAAATGCCATCCAGCGCACGAGTTCAGGCTGAAATCCTTCACCCATAAGGTGCGTGGATGCCCAAGTTATTGTCTGTTCTGCCTTCTTAAAATCGCAGGCAAACGTTGTGGATATATTCCACCCTTCAGAGATAGTTTTCCATACGTCGAGTCGTGTGAGATGTTCTACAATCTCTGGAGCGTCCTTTTCAAGGAGTAACCTGTCAATCTCGTTCCGTATCCGTTCACCGCTAAGTCGTGCTAATATGGATAGTGCTTCCTGAATCAGAATTGTGTCGGTTTCAGCGATACGAAAACCGTAGCGTCCGGCATACCGAGCGGCACGAAAAATACGCGTAGGATCGTCTATGAAACTCTGCTTGTGGAGTACCCGAACGATACCGGATTTAAGGTCTTCTAATCCGCCGGTTTTATCGACGATGGCACCGAAGGCACTTGTATCTAAACGCATTGCAAGCGCGTTGATTGAAAAATCCCGCCGGTGTAAATCATCCGTAATAGCCCCGCTCTGCACTATAGGTAACGTGCCCGCGTCTTGATAAGTTTCACGCCGTGCCGTCACGAAGTCCACTTTCGGAAGGCTAACATTTTCCGGTGTAACGGTTGCGGTGCCGAATTGTGGATGCACTTCTAATGTCCCATTCCACCGATCACACATCGCGTTTGCAACTCGTATTGCGTCTCCTTCTACAACGATGTCAATGTCAAGACTCGGTTTTTTGAGCAGTAGGTCGCGGACGAATCCGCCGACAAGGTAGGTTCCCTCTCCACCTACTTCACCGATTTCATGTAACAGGTTTAAGATCGGTTCAGGGATATTAGGTGTCATTTTTTTTGAATCAAATGAGGTTGCCGTGTTGTAATCCTGTCCGAAGGAGAAGTATATCTGTTTTGAAGTTTCCTATACGAACGCGAACACACGTGTCGGTGCCCCGGAACTCCGTGCTAATTTCAACGGCGCAATTACAACATAGAAATGCGTCGGTAGTTGACTCAAATTGCACAAATCCTCAACGTGCGGGATACCCGCTCCAAGAAAAACGAGATGTGCGGGGGGTAAGCCGTCGTGTAAGGGTGGGTGCCCCGCCACCGAGTCGATACTACATGCGTCCGTTCCTATAACCTTTATACCTTTTTCGACGAGAAGTTCAGCAGCGTCTTCACTGAAACCGATCCACTCTCGATTAAAGTTTTCCTGATAGACGAATCTGTCCATTCCTGTCCGCATAAAGACGATACTGCCTTCTGGAATCTCATCGTTTTCGGCTATCCATGCGTTAATATCTGCGGCGGTCACCGCGTCCTTTGGTTTTTTGATTGCTGAGAAGTCCATTAACACAGCGTTTCCAGTCAGTTTCTCTTTTGGAATCTCGGCGATAGTTGCACCACCGGGATACATTAAACAGGGGGCATCCATGTGCGTAGAATAGTGCCCAGATGTGTCAATACGGCTTTCAAAATAGCCATCTTTTTCCAACGTCGCTTGGTCATAAATTTTGGCGGGATCAATCGGCAGCTCACATGGGCTATTTTCATCGACCACATAAGACAGATCCAGCACGTCTTGAAAGTCAAGGTGCATTTTGGTATGTTTCTCCTTCCTACAAACATGTCGCCTTTATAAGGCTTGATATGTAGTATAACACATCCTCTTGAATTATTCAAAGAAAAGGGGTGTGTAAATATTTTGTCATACTATTCACGCGGTTTTTGAGTGTTGATCCCAAAATACATCCCAGGCCCCATTCTTTAATAAACATCGCCAGAATAAAATGGCATTTATCCCGGGTGTGCTCCATTTCATAGCCGTTTG
>JAJECN010000044.1 GCA_022821965.1 Candidatus Poribacteria bacterium | reverse complement strand
GTGGCAAGATACCTATCGAAAACTCGCACTCAGCTACGATAAACTCAAAGAGACGCGTTTAGGGTTTCGATATCTCGCATATTCTATGATTAACTTTCGTATAACTTTCAACCATTCTTAGACCGTACTCGCTATGAGTTCTATAGTAAAACCTACAATTAATTAGACATTGTAGAAGGACGAGGATACAATCCTCGCCAGCGGCGGTGAGGTGTTTTGTATTTTCCAAAGTGCCCTCTTACTTTCGGGTTTTATTATAAACACTGTTCTTTGTGCTCTTAAGGCGTATCTGTTGAAGATTAACCTTTTTTGGAGGGAACACAATGTTAGAACGATTTAATATGAGAATGCTCGGCATCGCGTTCGTAATCGTTGTGCTTTTCTGCGCGGGGATCTATTTTTACGCGGAGTGGAGTAACAAGCGTTTTATATCAGAGTTAGGGGAACCACCCCAACCGACTGTGGCATCTGAATCTACTGTCGAGACAGAAACCAGCGAAGTGCTGACGACACTTGTTGAACCGACAGAATTTGTGGGCGAGGATCCTAACGAAGATGCTATAGTATCCGAATCGGAGTCTGTGGACGTTCCAGAACTCATGGACGAGGATGTACCGGTTGAGGCGACAGAGGTATCTGAACCCGCACCTGAATTTGACGCGACGCCGTTACTTTCCGCGTTTGGGTTGCCAGAAGAAGTGACTACGCTTTTCGATGAAGGTGCCGACGAGACAGATTTTGCGGAAGCCGAGGCATATCTCTTTGAAGAATATGGTCAATCTCCTGAAGTTGAAGCGATAATTGACAGACTGAAACAGTTGTCCGGCGGTCCTGTTGAACTTGATACTTTAACGGGACTCTTTGAGGCATGGATTCAGGTGTTACCAGAAGAAGATCGAGAGAACCGCCAACAATTGATGAATGTCCTCACGCAGCTCAATGAAGTAAAGGCTCTGGGAGGCGATGCTGAAGTGAGTATTGAAGTCCATGTTGTTGGTGATGATTGAGGCGATAAAAGGAGAAGTTATGATGAAATCAAGAGAAATGAGATTCAGCGTCTTTACACTCTTTTTATTTATATTCATCTCAGTATATGCCCCTCTTTGCGTTGGCGAAGTGCTGTTTGAAGATGATTTCAATCAGAAAGCAATTGACAAAGGTAAATGGGCTCCTACAGGAACCTGGTCCGTGGATGGCAAGGAACTGACGGTTAACGGTGGAGAAGTCGGGGTTACTGTAAAGAATGACTTTACCGACTTTGAGTTCTATGTCGACTTTCACATGATAAACCCATTGTGGGCATCGAATTGGGTCGTGCGTGCGGAAGACCCAAACAATTGTACGCTGGTCCAAATTGTAGCAGATGGTCGGGATCAATTTTGGTGGTTTACAAGGGTTGGCGGTAACTATATCGTTAAGGAAGAGGATAAGTTAGACAACGAATCCGGTGTACACGCTGAACTTGGTGAATGGTATACGATAAAGATCGTTGCGGAAGGTGATCGTTACGACCTCTACCTCGGTGAGCGTGGCGAGGAGCTTGAATTATCTTGTACATGGGAAGATGATACCAATGACAAGGGCGGTATAGGTTTCAGAGCCGGTGGCGGCGAACATAGCCTATATGACAATGTGTTGGTGACAACCGTGGGGCACAGTTTCGCAGTGAATCCCGAAGATGCGCTACCAGTCACATGGGGAAAACTCAAGACTGTCCGATAAAGTTAAGAGGAAAAAATTCTAATGCACGCCGAATCGCCATTTATGGACTGCACAGACTTGGTCGAAAGTCGTGATAGACTTCTTGAACACAGTCGCCAGAACGGGTATCTTTTCTTTCCCGGACTACTTCCGGTAGAACCTGTGCTTGAACTACGGCAACAGGTACTTCGTGTAGCAGAGCAGCATGAGCTCCTTGACCCAGATACCGATCCCGATGCTGCTATCCGCAGAGAAGGGGTCTTTATTTGCGAACAGGATGGATCCGAGACTTTCAGAAATTTTTACATTGATGTCCAGAAACTCCGACTTTTCCACGAACTTCCGCATCACAAGCACATCGTGGGTGTTCTGGAAGTCCTATTCGGTGATTC
This sequence comes from Candidatus Poribacteria bacterium, assembly GCA_022821965.1. Lineage (GTDB taxonomy): Bacteria > Poribacteria > WGA-4E > WGA-4E > WGA-3G > WGA-3G. The sequence continues at coordinate 2,184 of JAJECN010000044.1, read as the reverse complement.
TGTTTTCATTCATCCACGCCACATCTGTCACGTCATCTTTCCCGGAGAACATCAGTATACCACACCTCCACATCAGGATTTCCATCCGGTTCGCGGTGCGCGGGATACGTGGACTGTGTGGACACCACTGGGAGACTGTGATGCTGAGTTAGGTGGTCTGGCGGTTGCCACCGGATCAAACCGCCGCGGGCTCTTAGAGAACAATGGTGTCCGCTCATGGCAGTTGATCGAAGACAGTACCGAGTGGGCTTGGAACCCCTTCAAATGCGGAGATGTCGTCATGTTCCACAGTTTAACGATTCATCGAGGTCGTGACAACGTGACCGATAATCGCATCCGACTCGCAACGAGTGCTCGTTACCAGTCGGTCAATGAACCCGTTGATGAAGACGCACTCAGTGTTCATCTGGGTTGTGCGAAATGGGAAGAGGTCTATTCTGAATGGGAAGCAGACGATGCGTTGAAGTATTATTGGAACGCAATTGACATGGATATTCAACCGGCTTACCATCGCCGCAGGAGAGAACCTGCAAATCGTTAGGTGCAAAAATGCAAAAAGAAAATCAAGAATTGTCTGAAACTGAAACCCTACAACCCATTCCCGACAAGTTGGTTGTCCTCACCTTTGATGACGGTAATAAGTCAGACTATACTTATGTTGGACCTCTATTGAAGCGTTACGGTTTTGGGGCGACATTTTTCATCACTGAAGGTCTCAATTTCCTCAATAACAAGGCACACTATGTCACATGGGAAGAGATCCGTCAATTGCACGACGAGGGTTTTGAAATAGGAAACCACACCCGTCATCATACGCATGCCAACACACAATCGAAAGCGGAATTGCTGGCAGACTTGAGACACATTGATGAACGGTGCGAAGAATACGGTATCCCTGTGCCTGAGACCTTTGGCTATCCTGCGGATTGTCGCGGACCGGAAGCGATAGAAGCGTTGACAGAAAAAGGGTATCGTTTCGCGCGGCGTGGCATTGGACCGGAGTTTCCATTTCATCCAGAGGGCGGACGTGGACCGGCTTACGATCCGGATGTCCATCACCCGTTGGTTGTTCCGTCAGCAGGGGTTCCCGGTCCAAACTACGGATTTGACGATTTGGTTTGGGCGGTTGAACAGGCAATGGATGGAAAGATCGCAGTCCTGACGTTTCATGGTGTGCCTGCCGTTGAACACCCATGGGTTGATGTCTCTCCCGAACAGTTTGAGACGTACATGAATTACCTTTGTGACACTGGTTGTACCGTTATTGCGTTGCGGGATCTGGCTAAATACGTTGATGCCTCAGAAACAGTTGGCAAAAGCATAACATATTGGCCATAAAAAGCTCCAAGTGCCTATGATTTTGTCCATCCTCTGATCCTACAAACCCTGATTCAGATAATAGATACTGCACATTACCTATTTATAGTAGAAAGGGCGAGGTTTGAAACCTCGCCAGCGGTGGTGAGGGTGTTTTTGCTTGGGTGTTTCTCCCGTTCGTTGAACAACTATATACATATTTTCGGGTTTGACTATAAATTTCCCTAATCTTCAAATGTGTCCCTATCCGCGTTTTATTCACATTGCTTGTGTTGTAGAAATGCGCGGAATTGCGTAAAAATTAGGCAAAAATGTCCACAACCCCTAAAATAGACGTTTCTATGTAAAAAAAGTGATAAAATTGTTATAAAATGGGTTTTCGGAGGCAAATTTATGCGTTTTTTTGACAATTTTATTTGACAAACTTTTTTTTAGCGGGTATAATTAACATTACCTTTTGACAAGAAAGGTGAGTTTGTTCTTTGAAAGTTAAATAGTGAACGTGACGTGCCTATTATATAGCTTGTGAGTATACTTCAATTCTTTGAAGATGTACTTCAATACTTTTGTGGAGAGTATGATACCGGCTCAGGACGAACGCTGGCGGCGTGGATTAGGCATGCAAGCCGAACGAGAAGTCGAGCTTCGGCTCGATGGAAAGTGGCGAAAGGGTGAGTAACGCGTGGGTAATTTGCCTCTGAGATGGGGATAACAACCCGAAAGGGTTGCTAATACCAAATACGATTCGGTTGACTTCGGTCGGCCGAATGAAAGGTGGCTTCGGCTGCCGCTCGGAGATAAGCCCGCGTCCTATTAGCTTGTTGGTGAGGTAACGGCTCACCAAGGCAACGATGGGTAGCTGGTCTG
>JAJECN010000055.1 GCA_022821965.1 Candidatus Poribacteria bacterium | reverse complement strand
TGGCAAGATACTTATCGAAGACTTGCCATTAGCTACGATAAACTTAGAGAAACGCGTTTAGGATTTCGGTATCTCGCATATTCTATGATTAACTTTCGCACGACTTTCAACCATTCTTAGCGCGTACTCGCTATGAGTTCTATTATAAACTCAGAAAGGGGTAAAAGCTATGAAATCCACTGATGTGCGCAAGAAGAACCATCCATCCTTATATGAAACGGCTTTATGTCTCGCAATAGCGAAAGCGCGCCGAGATGAATTTCGCTGGGAACTTTTCATTGATAATTTGTCTCAGATTTGTGATACATTCGCCGACCAGATCGCTGCCAAAGGCACCACCCCTTCTAAGGGTCCAAAACGCTAAATCGAAAATTCGTAACTTTCCTTAGACCGATTCTTGAAGTTTCGGGTGGTCCCTAAAGATCTTAACAAGAGAGCGGACTAACTTTTCGGGATCGTGGCGGATAACGTTCATTTGAACACCGCCCAACCACGTCCCAAATTCAGTGACGACCATGTCCCGAATGAGGTCCGCTTCAACAACAGAGATTCCTTTGGCTTCCAGATTCTCCTGTTCCTGATTATAAGAGACCTGCACTTTTGATGCGTCTGCGACCTGCATTGTCTCAACGGACAATGAAGAAATGTCTTTCGCAAGGTTCAGCACGTCCATAAGATGTTCGGTATCCTCATAGAGCATCGAAAGCCCTTCCTCGGCAAGCGAGCGAATTCGGGTTAGCTGCGAAACTAATTCCTTACGAACGTATTCTTGCATGATCTCCGTTGGGGCAGGCTGGTTGTTAACAACGACGTAGTGTAAAGGGATCTTTGCGTGATCCAAGATAGCGTTGACATGATCCGTAACAGCGTAACCGTCGGTTTCACCGGGTTGCGTCATAACGTTACAGACGTAGATTTTAATCGCATCTGAACGCTGAATCGTTTCGACGATCCCTTTGATAACCAAGTTTGGCATAATGCTGGTGTAAAGGCTACCGGGACCGATGATAATTACGTCCGCGTTCATCAGTGCCTCTATAGCACCTTCGTGTGCTTGACACTCATAAGTTTCATCAGGAGAATGATGCGCCTTCCCATTCTCGCGTGGCTCAAAAAAGACGCGCTTGATCGGTTCCCGATTCTCTCTCACCGGTATAGTAGATTCGCCTCGAACAATCTCGCCATCGGCGAGTTCCGCGCATAAGACAGTATAATCCAATGTAACCGGAATAATCTGTCCGCGAACCGCGAGCAGCCGTGATGCTGCTTGAATTGCTTTTGGAAAGTTTCCCTCAAATTTTTCTGTCAACGCTGTTAATAGAAGGTTACCGACCGTATGCCCACCGAGTTCACCATTGCTTGAAAAGCGGTGTTCAAAAAGTCCTGCGAGTTCATCAGCATCGGATAGGGTAAATAGGAGCCTACGAATATCACCCGGTGGCAGCATGTCAAACTCTTCAACAAGCCGTCCTGAACTCCCGCCATCATCAGAAACGGTAACGATTGCCGCCAAACTATCCAAATCAACAATATTATCTTTACCTATCTCCAAGTCGGCATGGTGCTTAATTCCGCTAAGCAGAGCGGATAAACCACTTCCGCCGCCGATGCAGGCAAGTTTCAAAGCCATAATTTCTCCAAACTAAATCGCGGACAGGGAACCTCAGGATTTCCGCGGAGTATAAACATTGCGCCCTAAAGGCACCATAATAGATAACGCAACTAAAAGGAAATTTGTTTCATTAACATCCTCAGTGTTTCAAGGGTTTCATCACACAATTGCTCCGCCTCTGCAGAAGTTGGTGCCTCACTAAAGACCCTGATTACCGGCTCCGTACCGGACTTACGGATGTTCACCCATCGGTCATCCCACACCCGTTTGACACCGTCCGTTAACTCAAGCAGCGGTTCCATTCCTGTAGCACTTTCCGCTTCATAACCTTTCAACGCGAGGTCCACGAGGCGTGTTGCGATTTCTCGTGATGGAATTTCCAATTTCTTTTGACACATCTGGTAGTGCGGCATGCTGTCTACGAGTTGGGTTACCGTGCCACCAGATTCGACAAGGTGTTGCGCAATCGCAGCAATAGAGGCGATCCCATCGGTCGTGTAATGGACATTCGGATAGATAACGCCACCGGTGCCTTCACCACCAATAACAGCGTTGACGGCATGCATTTTCTCAACTACCCAACCGACACCGACCTTTGTGCGATGGAGCGTGACACCGTGCTTTGCGGCAATATCGTCCAACATTCGACTCGTTGATACCGTCGCAACGATGTCCCCATTCGTTTGGGTGAGGATAAAATCAACCACAAAGGCGAGGGTCCATTCACCACTTAACGGAACACCACGTTCGGTAACAACGACAAGTCGGTCAGCATCACCATCGTGAGCAAAGCCAATATCTGCCTCAGAAGCGCGAACCGCTTTACAAAGTTCATCTAACGCCTCAGGTGTCGGTTCAGCCGGACGGCGGAAGTGTCCATCCGCGACACAATTAAGTTCAACAACCCGACAACCGAGTTTCCGTAAGAGCGACGGACTTATGACGCTGCCAGCACCGTTTCCGCAGTCAATGACGACTTTCAGCCCAGCCTTTTGAATTGATTCTGGTGCGAGCCAAGGGGAACACAAAATCTGTTCCAAGTGATATGCCGTTGCTTCTTCGTGAGTTTCAAGTGTCCCCTGTTCATTCCAAGGCGCAAGCGCGAAATCCCCCGTTTCATAGATCCGCATCAATTCATCGCGTTCTGCTTGTGTCAGGAGGTTCCCCGAAGCGGACGCAAATTCGACCCCGTTCCATTCAACCGGATTATGACTGGCTGTGATGGTAACACACCCTTGCGCGTTCAGTGCCTTTGTCATCAGTAGGACCGTCGGTGTTGGGCAGAGTCCTACATCAATAACGTGACATCCTGTGGCGAAAAGTCCGGAAAGGACTGCGTGTCGGAGTGTCGGACTTGACGTGCGCGAATCTCTACCAACGACTACCGTTCGACCACCGACAAAGGTGCCGAAAGCCATCGCGAATTGCGTAATGAGACGAACATCAAGCGAAACACCAACTTCCCCTCGAACACCTGAAACACTAATAATAGGTTTTTCTGCTTTGCCCATATCATCCTCTCTATTATATAGCACACCTACGGGATCTACCGATCTGCCACGTCCCAAAAAAACAGCACGCACCAATCATTATCTGCCATACGCCTACAAGATACCACGGTTTCGGATACACGAAAAAATAAGAAGGGACAGGTGTGAGTTCATAGAGCAGCGGATTTCTAAAGATGTCGGAGCCAAAGATACAACACACAGCAATAATCGGGTTCAGGTGCAAAACGGGTGGAATAAAGGGTTGGAGATTATTCACATAACGCCCTAAAGGATTGAGCAGAAACGCACCACCAATCAAAACACACCACAAAAGGGTGGCAACCTCTGCCCCAAAGAATGCGTCTCGGAAAACCCGTGCGCCGCACATTCCAACAGCACCCGCCGATAAACTATAGATTCCCAATATAATGAACATCTGTAACGCTTTTACGAATGGAACATCCATAACGAAAAAAGCGATACCTGTTGATAAAAACACCCAGCATAACAGCGGGACCTGGCTAAGCACGAGTAATCTCAACAGCCACCTGCCTGAAGAGGGGATAGAACTGAGAGCGAACAACGATGTAGAAGAAGTCGCCCCTGTGTTGAGAAGGTCAGAACGAATCGCGCGGGCAGCCAAATAGGGTGATACGAAAAGCACAACGAACACCTGCGCCATGAAAAGACACTCTATCGGCAAACCGAGGTTCACCCGCGTCAATAATTGATAGACCGGTAAAAGCAAAAAACTTGGGAGGATAAGCCAAATCGCAAGTGTCTTTAGAAAGTCGTTTCGATCGCTCATAGCCGTATCCATCATAAACCAACGTCACTTGTCTTGTAGCTGACCGCGGAGCCGCAAAACCGCCTCAGCAATAGAGATAAGGTTTGGGTTAATAACCAACGCTTGCTTGTATGCCTCAAGTGCCTCGTCAATCTTACCGAGTCTGACATAAACATGCCCCATTCCCGCGAATGCACCGAAGTGATTCGGGTTAAGGGCGACAGTCCGTTTGCAATCACGGATTGATTGACTCCATTCCTCAAGCATGAAATAAGCGATTGCGCGTTGATTATAGCCTTCGGCAAAATCTGGGTTTGTCTCAATTACGGTGGTAAAGCATTCAACGGCTTGCTGATACGCCTCATTTTTGAGTAAGTTTTTTCCATCCTCAAGCATCGCATCAACACTTTCATCACCAGAGTGCGACCAGATTTCCCACAACGCGTATTCAGCATTGAAGCGCGTCCCACGGTCATCATCTCTGAGTGCATCTATCAATGCGGGGATCACTTCTGAACTTCCAATTAACCGAAGGGCAAATCCCGCAGCGCGCCCAAGCAACGGATCTTTGCTACGAAGATAAGCAGTCAGATCGGCTTCCGAATAGTTAGAAATCAGAAGTTGTTTGAGTTTCTCCTCGTTTGCCGAATTCTTGAATATCAGCTTCGTTAATTCGGAAGATCCGTTGGTGTTATACATAGCGGAACCTCGCTGTACGACCGAATTTAAGTTAATTGAGGGTGTTCACTTATTTCTCGATTTTACTATAAATACTATAGTTTGGACAGTTTCTATCCAGATCAGGTCCTGTTTCCACCGCATTTTGCGTATTTTCTGCGCATTACAATCACAAACGCAACTCAGAGAAAAATAAACGTAGATGCAGCCATACGCAGCCCCGTAGGGGCGAAATGTGTATAGAAACGCCATACCCCCCAAGGTCCAAGCCCCAGCGGGGCGAAATGTGTATTGATTAAAATTGTCCAAAGTTTAGTATAAATAGCGAATCAGTCCGTTCCAGTATTGGTTGTTGTGTCGATTACTGGTAGTTGATAACATGCTGCCTCGCGGTCATTTCGCACCAATAAGTAGGGACCAGCAAGTGCTGGAGTGTTCCATGTTTTACCCGTTACAGCCGCAAAACGTGCATGTTCAATATGACGCTCTGGGTCTGGTTCAATGAGGGCAACTTCGCCTGATTCAGTGGTTACCAACAGGACATCTGAAATTAAAAGCGTTTGCCCGTGCCCGTATCTACCGCTTTTCCATTGACGTGCGCCGTTAACTGGGTTTACACAAGCCAAGATTCCGTCATCAAGTCCGTACAGATAGCCTTCGTAATGGACGATATTGGTGAATTTCGCTTTGAGGTATATGGTTTCCCATACAATTGAAACGTCGAATTGATCAGTGGAATTCCGCGAGAGTTGATAAAGCTTTGCACCGACACCGTAGCCGGTTGAGACGAGAAGTTTGTCATCAGGAATCGGCACCGGCTGTGCGACACATTCTGCGTATGTTTGCACCCACGGTTGCTTCCACAAAAGTTTCCCAGTTAAAGGTTCATGGGCGGTGATTAAACCTTGGTTAAAGATAACAACTTGCTCGGTGCCTGCTAAAGTTGTAAGGAGTGGTGAGCTATAACCGCTTTGTGTCCGATAACCTGTCCACACGATTTCGCCTGTTTCTTTGTGGTATGCGACTGCACCACCGGCACTGACGATAACAAGTTCATCGAAAACGAGCGGTGAAACACTAACCCCCCAAGGTGGTATGTCTGCTTTGTTATCTTCAAAGGTATTGGTCGTCCAGAGTGGCTCGCCTGTTTCAAAGTCGAGGCAGTTGAGGATTCCTGTTGAACCGACGGTGTAGACTCTGTTCCCTGAAATTGTTGGTGTGGCACGCGGTCCGAGTCCAGCAGGCGCCATGTCGTAGCGCGCTTGGTCTTTATGACTCCACTTTACTTCGCCGGTGTGTAATTCATAACAGACCACTTTTTCCCAGTCACCTTCTTGTTCTTGTGTGATTGCTGAATTTCCAACGACTGCAAAGCCTGACCAACCTGCGCCGATAGGTTGTCGCCAAACGAGTTTCGGTGGATGTGTATCCCAATCAAGATTTAACTTGATACCTGTCACTACGCCGTTCCGATGTTGACCGAGGAATTGTGGGTAGTCAGCGATGGATATTTGGGGATCGGATGTATTGCTTGGATCCTGTCGGAGGGTCGTCGGTTCATCCCGCCACCGCCACTCAAATATCGGGACGAGGTCGCCACTGAACCCTTTGAATTGGAATAGATTTACACCGAGAAAGATACCTAAGATGGCTATGACAAGGGTAGTTAACTTAGTCCGCCACCTGAAACGAGAGAAACCTAATAGCCACAAGACACCCAGAACGGCTGTAAAGACGACAACCACGGCTGTCCAGAATACTTTGCTTTGACGGTGATCCATGTCCAATATCCGGATTATCAAGATACTTAGGATAGCAACGGCAATGATAACGGACAGAAGCCACCAGCGGATCGGTTTTTGCGTGCCTGACATTATAGAAAATTGCTCCTTACTGTCTTTCTATACGATATTAATGATTTATGAAACCCGCTCACTTAATTATAACAGATTCCTATCGAAATGACAATCTAAAATTCAAGCGTACGTAAAAAAACTTGCAATTTAGACAGCACCGTAGGTTGGGTTGAACGGAACTGAGAAGGCATGTGCGCAGTTCCAAAGACTCGTTGAATCCAACAGGTTGTCATATACACTCAAGAACGCAGTGAAACCCAACTTCATACCCTCAGCCCAAAAGCGTTGGGTTTCACTCGGTTTCTGTTTGATGTTGCCCATATGGAAAGACTCCATTTCTCTATCAATTTTCGGAGTTTTGGTGGAATCCGTTCAACCCAACCTACGTGCTTAAGTCGAACTTACGTTAAAAAACTTGCAATTCAGAGACATATCTGCTACAATTTCTTCCAGACAAGCAAGTTAATGCAACAACAGAATACCAGATAGCGGAGCAAAACACAAAGCGTGAAAAGACGAAAAGTTCTCATCCTCTGTATCGATGCAGGTAGCCATGACTACCTCGCAGCGAGCAATCTCCCCACCATCCGTCAGTTGGCAAAAACCGGATTCTATGTACACGCCAATGCCGTTATCCCCTCCGTTACGAATGTGAACAACGTGAGCATCGCAACCGGAACATTCCCCGAAACACACGGCATCACGACGAATTACCATGTAGACCGAACGACCGGCAAAGGAGAATTTATTGAGGACAACCGTTTTCTTCTCGCACCGACGCTGTTTGAGACCGCAAAAGCCTACAAATTCGCAGACAAAACTGCCTTGTTTGTGACGAAGAAAAAGTTGCTACGGATGCTGGAAGCAGGCACGGACATCGCGGTCGCCGCTGAGGACCCACCACCTGAATACATTGACACAGTCGGACCGGTTGAACCGATCTATTCTGTTGAAATCAACTGGTGGCTGCTCCGCGCTGTCCGAGAGACCCTGCGTAAGGACGACCCTGAACTCGTCTACTGCTCAACAACAGATTGGGTTCAACACAAATACGCACCCGATGAGGACCTATCCCAACAGCACCTTGTAGAATTGGACAGGATTATCGGGGAGATTATTGATGACGAACCGGCGCGTGAAATCTATATCACAGCCGACCACGGGATGTTGGAGAAAACGACCACACTCGATCCCGGACGCGTGCTCACAGAACGCGGTATTCCTGCAAGTTCGATTCCGATTATCAAGGATCGGTACGTCGCACACCACGGCAATTTGGGGGGTGCTGCTTATGTGTTCCTTGAAAATCAAGCGGATACATCCGAAGCGATTCAAGTTCTACTGGATACACCGGGCATTGAAGAGGCATATTCTGCGGAAGACGCAGCACGGACATTCCGCCTCCATCGCGAGCGGATCGGTGACATCTTTGTGTTAGCCGATAAAACGACGGTTTTCGGTGAATTGGAAGCTGCAGTAGAACCAACCGCAGTGCGTTCACACGGGTCGCGCCACGAAAGTTACGTGCCGATCATCGGCTATAACAGCCCTTGGTCAGCAACAGATTTTGAATATAACGTTGATGTTGGAAGACTATTTTTAGAAAGTTTGCGGTAGGTAATTGTAGCGTAGACTGTTTGTCTGCGTCCTAAGTGGCACAATCTAAAAGATTATGCTACAAAAATGGCAATTTATAGTAAAGTTCAAAAATATGTAGCCAGTTCTTCAGTAAAGGAAATCCTCACTGCCGCTGGCGAGGATTGTATCCTCGCCTTCCCGTAATGCCGAAATAATTCTGAACTTTACCATAGATTAGATATAAAGGAGAAAGCATGTTAACAGAAAAAGAGAAAAATGAGGGATGGATATCCCTGTTTGACGGCGAGACGCTCACCGGTTGGGGAGCCACAGGAAGTGCTGAAGGGTGGGTTATCGACGACGGCAGTATTCTCTGCACCGTTCAGGGTGGAAAATACCTCTACACTGAAGGACATTACGATAATTTCATATTGTCACTTGAGTACAAGACCGATCCGAAAGTCAACAGTGGAATTTTCGTCCGATGGGCAGATCTTGAGGACGCGGTTCAGAGCGGGCTTGAAATCCAGATTTTGGATACGCACGGTAAGGAACCTACCGATAGCCACGACTGCGGCGCACTCTACGATGCCTTGGGACCGACCCGAAACACTTGCAAACCCGCAGGTGAGTGGAATGAGATGATAATCACATGCGATGGAAGCACCATTGCTGTGACACTCAACGATGAAGAAATTGTCCGTGCAGATCTCGACGAATGGGATACGGCACACCAAAATCCAGATGGAAGTCGAAACAAATTCGGCATCCCGCTCAAGGACTTCCCACGGAGTGGACATATCGGCATCCAAGACCACGGCGGCAAAATCTGGTGTCGAAACATTAAGGTCAAACCGCTATAGAAATATCTATAATTATTGCGTCCATATGTGGTTTCCAGGCCTCTCAATTGGACGCAATAAAAAAGAAGGAAAATTTATGACACAACCCGACATCATTCAAACCATCCTCAAAGACAGCAATTACCACCTCGACCTCTTTACAAACACCGAAGTTCAGGCATTGCGAAAAGAAATTCTCACCCAAACAGTCAAAGGCAAAGAGACCGCATTTATCCACTGTCCCATTCGCAGAAAAGCAATCCAACTAAAACCCGAAGAACTCATCCGCCAACTTTACGCCGCACGACTCCTGAAGCGATACCGTTACCCCCGAGAACGCGTCCGGTTTGAACACCTCGTCAACTTCGGCAGAGAAAAGAAACGCGCCGACATTGTTATCCTTGACAAGGATAGACCCGATACCCCGTATATCATCGTTGAGGTAAAGAAACCGAAACTCCAAGACGGTAAAGACCAACTCCGCTCCTACTGCAACGCGACTGGCGCGCCTATCGCCGTATGGACAAACGGACAGCAAATCTCACACTACCACCGAAAAGATCCAAATTACTTTGAAGAGATTACGGATATACCCAACGCCGACCAAACCCTCGCTGACATACTCAGCGAACGTTTTACGCTCAAAGACCTCATCCTCAAGGATAAACTCGCCACCGAGCGGAAATCCTTAAAGGATATTATTTTGGAATTAGAGGACGAAGTCCTCGCCAATGCGGGGGTCGATGTTTTTGAGGAGGTTTTCAAGCTCATCTTTACCAAACTCTATGACGAATTCAAGAGCCAGAACGACAAGACGATTATCAACCATTTCTTACGACAAAGCATCAACACCGCTATACAGGAAACAGATCAAGATTACGAGGTCGAGCATCCAGATTACGAGATACTCAAGCAAGCCGTTGAAACCATCAACGACGATGATTTTCGGTCTATGGAGTTTAGGAACACAGGACAAACCGATAGCGAACTGAAAACTAAAATTCAGAGGCTTTTCGACGACGCAAAGGATCAGTGGAAAGGTGTTTTCCCAGAATATTCAACAACGTTTGAACTTTCAGATAGCCATCTCTCCGTCTGCGTTTCAAGTTTGCAGGATGTCAAACTCTTTAACTCCAATTTACAGATTGTTGATGAAGCGTTTGAGTATCTTGTGAGTAAATCTGCCAAAGGCGAAAAGGGGCAATACTTCACGCCGCGGCACGTGATTGATATGTGTGTGAAGATGCTCAACCCGAAACGCGGTGAGTATATGATTGACACCGCTGCTGGGAGTTGTGGATTCCCTGTGCATACGATTTTCAAACTCACTGGAACCCTTTTTAGCAACGCTGAAATCCCACCTGACGACAAGGAACACGTTCTCAAAGTCTTCGGCATTGATTTTGACGAAAAGACGGTCAGGGTCGCCCGAACCCTCAACCTAATCGCTGGCGATGGTGAAACCAACGTTTTACACCTCAATACCCTCGATTACGAGCGGTGGAGCGACAACACAGAAAGAAACAGTCGGTGGGTACGCACCTACGGAGACGGTTTTGATCGGCTCAAGGCACTCAGAGCTGAACCAGCGGAAAACAGACGCTTTAACTTCGACATCCTGATGGCAAATCCACCCTTCGCTGGCGACATCAAGGAACGCCGTATCCTCCACCAATACAACCTCGGTTTTAAAGGAAACAAAGCACAAAGTAAAGTCGGACGCGATATCCTGTTTATTGAGCGCAACCTCGACTTCCTCAAACCGGGTGGACGCATGGCGATTGTCCTCCCACAGGGCAGATTCAACAACGCATCTGATAAATATATTCGTGAATTTATCGCGGAACGTGCGCGCATTTTGGCAGTCGTCGAACTTGATAATAACACATTCAAACCCCACACCGGCACCAAAACGAGTGTTCTCTTCCTACAGAAGTGGAACGATGACCTTGACCGAGGCCCGCTTTGTCGCAGAGTTGACGACTATCCTATCTTCTTCGCAGTCTCCGAAAAAGGCGGAAAGGATAATTCCGGCAATTATGTTTTTCTCGAAAATAGCGACGGACAATACAAGTTAGACGAAAACGGTCATCTGATTGTCAATCATGACTTACATAACCACAACGGCGAACTCCGTGATGGGATTGCGGAAGCCTTTATTGAATGGGCAAAAAGTGAAAACTTATCGTTTTGGGAAGATGCCAAATGAATGCTAAAAGAAGCTGCCCTGGATGGACACACTAACATACACTATTCAATTGTCAATTACCAATCCGTAATAGATTCTTCACATTCCATGCGGTTTGACGCGGAGTTTTTCCACCCCGACCATCTGAAGATTCAACATCAACTTGAAGCAATCAGTTCGCATAGGTTAATTGACTTTCAGGTTGAGATAAAACATCCGAAAGAGATACAACGAAATTATATAGATGATGGCTTTCTGTTTCTAAGAGCGCAAAACGTTCGTCCGCTATCTATTGATCTGACATCTAATCCTGTTTACATCTCAGAAGAAGACGCAGAACGTTTGCAAGAAAACACCATACATCACAAAGACATTCTGATAACGCGGTCAGGAGCGAATGCGGGTCAGTGTACTATCTACCTTGAAAATAAACGTGCTATCTCATCGTCTCATACCTTTATTGTCAAAAGTGGTAAACTAAACCCTTTCTTTCTCGCTATTTTTCTCAACACCACGTATGGTAAAACATCAATAGAGAGGGGCAAATATGGCAGTGCCCAACCTGAAGTTGCCCCCTATTTTTTATTCCAAATCCCGATGCCTGTTTGGAGCAACCTCCCATCTGTGATTGAAAAAACCTATCTCCAGTCGAAAAAGTTAACGGAACTATCAAAGACGCGATATATTGAGGCACAAACCCTCCTCCTCACCGAACTCGGTCTCACGGATTGGCAACCGAAGCAACAACTAACCTTCGTCAAAAACCTTTCAGACACCGAGCGCGCCGAACGCATCGATGCAGACTATTTCCAGCCGAAATATGACGAAATAGAAAAGGGAATAGAGAATTACTCCGATAGACCAACCCAGATTAGAGATGAATTCAAACAGAACAAAAGCACTTTTGAAGTAGACCCAGAAAAATTGTATCGCTATGTAGAAATAGGGAGCGTTAACGTTTCCACTGGAGAGATAGTAGCAGAGAAAGTCTTAGGTAAAGATTTACCTGCGAATGCTAAGCGTGTCTTGAAAAAGGGCGATATTATCGTCTCTAAAGTTAGAACTTACAGAGGGGCTATTACTATTGTTCAGGAGGAGGGATACGTCGCGAGCGGTGCTTTCTGTGTCTTGAGGGAAAACGGGGAAATTAACAAAGAAACCCTATTGGCTTGCCTACGCTCTAAACTTTTCCTAACGTGGTCATTGAAACCGAACACTGGAACATCCTATCCCACCTTAGATGACGATGACATTCTTGATTTTCCTATACCCATTCTGCCTAAAGAAAAGCAGACTGAAATTGAACAGAAAGTCAATGAATCCTTCAACTTACGCAATCGTGCCAAAGACCTCTTGGAACATGCCAAGCGCGCAGTTGAAATCGCAATCGAGCAGGACGAACAGGTGGCTATTGATTGGTTGGAATCTGTTTCATAATTATCCGTTCAGATTTTGCAACCTCACTTATTGATTAAATGAGATTTGTGTATTTTTTTCAATACTTTACAATCGTGCCCAATTGCGAATTTAGTTGCCCCTCTAAATTGGTTTAGGTTTGTTTTTTGAACAACATGTTCATCTTGCATCAAGTTGCTTCTCTGTGAGGGTGTTCTATACACATAGAAGCCAGTTATAGGATTCAAAGGAAGAAAATAGTACGTATCTTCTTCAATGGAAAGGTCCGGCAGATCCCAATAATATTTGACGACTTTTTTACCATTTTCCATTCTTGCATTTTCAACATCCCCATACATCGGCATTTGACCCACTTTAATGGCATCAATTCTGTTCGTATGAACAGGATTATCGCTTGTAATAAACAGATCTTTATATTCATTAGGTCCTACTTCCTGAACACGGTAAATATAGGATTCCCAAGTTATTAATTCATCAGTTATCAATTTGGTAAGCATTAGTGTGAGAGCACCTTTTCCATAAATACCATCTTTGATATCCAAAGCATTTGTACTCTCTACTATGTTATCTATAAACACCTGTCTGGTGTGAGGCTGATTAGCGATTAAATATCCAACATAACCGCGAACATTTTGTAAGTCAATATTGTGAAAATTACCACCTATTATCCCACGTATAGATTCAGCTGCAAGTTTTTCCAATTGTCTAAAATAATTTTCTTGCTGTTCAGTATTATATCCTATCTCATGACATATAGATCCAATTTTCCTTCCACTTTTTTCAATATTTTCAATAACGCCATTATGGTCTAAGGTATAAACTTTTTGCTGATTCTTATGTTTATCGGGAATAGATGTGAAGTTTCTATAGTAGAATTGGGAAACAATATGATTGCGTGGGGACTTGCTCATTATATCACCTCTTAAATTATTTAAGCACTGAGCCTTGTAAGCCATTTTTCTTGACTTCCAGGGCGCGGAATGATATACCTACATAAATTCTAAAATATGAAGTAATGAATAGTGGAAAATTCAGAAACTATAGTGAATGACAAAAAGCGTCCTGTCATTCTTGTTTGTAGAGCTCTTGTACCAGAAAATTACCCTCCCTTTGATATAGATAAATAGGCTTCAGACGATTGCGAACTGATTTTAATTGATTTAACACCTGATTCTGAAAACACACCTGATTGAATTGATAGGCGGGATATTTGCTGCGAAGCTTGCCTACTTTTAGAGCATTAATTATACTATAATTTTTCGGGGATGTCCAGTCCATTTTACTTTTTTTATAGGACTTACGCAAGCGCGCCAAATACCTTCTGGAACATGCCAAACGCGCAGTCGAAATCGCAATTGAACAAGATGAATAGGTTGCTATCGACTGGTTGGAATCCGCTGTAGATACACCCGTAGCCATCAATTTCGGGCTTTAGAAAAGTTTTAGTGATTAAAATATAAACATGCTGAAGAAACACCCAAGCAAAGACACCAAGCAAAAACCCTACCGGACCTGGAACTACAACGGTTATTTTCTCTAAAATTGACACTTATGGTTCGGTTAGGAAACCGAACCTATTGGGCCTGGGGTGTGAAAATTTAATCGAAAAATCGACAATTGAATGCCCTTGATCCCTACAGCCTGACGAAAAAAAGGTTGACATTTTGCTAAAAACAGGGGTACAATGTTTATATGTCCCAATATGACGAGATTGTGAAGCACCTGATGGATCGGTTTCCAAATGAATTTGCAGCGTTAGCTCTCAAGACCACAGACGTTGACGTTCAGGAGAAACTCACCACTGAGCAACCTACAATCAAGATGCATCACAGCGATATGACCTTTAAGATACGTCTCCCGGACGAGGAAGCTATCCTCCATATAGAGACACAAACAGACGATAGCCGGGACAAACCGATGCCGTTGCGGATGCTGGCGTATGCGAGTTTCTTGGGACTCCAATATGAGTTACCAGTGTATTCCACAGTGTTGTATCTTCGTCCGCCTGCGGGGCGCACGGATCCCGGGTATTACGCGTATGGTAACGAGATGCGAGGTAGTTTGTCGTATAAGTATCAGGTGATCCGGTTGGCTGAGTTAGAGGGTGCCTCGTTTTTGGATGCGTCTTCTATAGGCCTATTACCTTTCACGCCATTGATGCGTCCACCTGCGGATATGACGGGTGAGACTTGGGCTGAGAAATGTGTAGAGATCACGCTGTCAGCACAGGTTGATAATCAGACGCGCGCGACGTTACTGTTTGCCTTATCCATTTTCGGGAGTTTAGTCCATAGCCCTGAACTGTTTCAGACACTTATATCGGAGGAAATCATGCAAGAGTCTCCTTTTTACGAAGTTGTAATGCAACGCGGCATCGAACAAGGGGCACGCGAGACCTCTATTCGTAACATTCTCGCCGTTCTTACGGCGCGATTCCCGCAGCGCGACCCGCAGCCCGCCAAGCAGGCCCTTGAAGCTATCTCTGACGCCGAGCAGCTGATGCAATTGCTACAAACCGCAGCACTCACTCCCACCTTTGAGGCGTTCCTACAAGCAGCTGACGCATAGCAGGACTTATGCCTTGATGAAAAAGGTGATAACGGCTTTTGCTTTACGGTAAAACGAGAAACAAGTACACATTTCGGTAGACGATGGAGAGACAAACGCTCTATCTCCGTCGGCGAGGTTTTCTGGGGAAATCCGAAGAAATCAATTTATCTGCTATGCATGCAATTTTATGGACAATCCGACAGAAGTTGTGATATACTATCTATATCATGCCAACTAATCTTCAACACATACGGAATTTCTGTATTTTAGGACACATCGATCACGGGAAAAGCACGCTGAGCGACAGGCTCCTCGAACACACGAATACACTCACCGAACGCGATATGCGCGAACAGGTGCTTGACTTGATGGATCTTGAACGTGAGCGCGGTATTACGATTAAAGCAACCGCTGTCAAACTTCACTATCCGGCTGACGATGGAAACCGCTACGAACTCAACCTAATTGACACGCCCGGACACGTCGATTTCACGTACGAGGTCTCTCGTAGTCTCGCTGCATGCGAAGGTGCGATTTTAATTGTCGATGCCGCCCAAGGTGTCGAAGCGCAAACCCTTGCAAACGCGTATCTCGCGATTGACAACGACCTTGAGATTATTCCAGTCGTCAATAAAATCGACTTGCCAACAGCACAGCCCGACGAAGCCAAACGGCAGATAGAAGAGGTCATCGGTATTCCCGCTGACGAAGCACTCCTTGTTAGCGCGAAAATGGGAATTGGCATTCCTGCCATATTGGAAGCAATCGTCAACCGGATCCCCACCCCCGTAGGTGAAACTGAAGCCCCTTTGAAGGCACTCGTGCTTGACTCCGTCTATAATAACTATCGCGGGGTCATCATGTACACCCGAATCTTCAATGGCAGTGTAAAACTGGGGGAGAAGATTCAACTCATGGAGACGCGACGTTCTTATGAAGTTGAAGAGGTCGGCATCTTCACACCAGAGATGCAACCGACGACAGAACTTCGCACCGGTGCAGTCGGCTATCTCATCGCGGGTATCCGAGAGATTGACAAGGCGAAAATCGGGGATACAATCACACACCACACAAAACCGACAGCGACACCACTTCCGGGTTACCGAGAAATGAAACCGCTTGTATTCAGTGGTCTCTATCCAGCGGACACAAACCAATTTCATGCCCTGCGCGAGGCACTCGATAGACTACGCCTGAACGATTCCTCTTTCAATTTTGAGCCTGAAACATCCGTCGCACTCGGTTTCGGATTTCGGTGCGGCTTTCTCGGATTGCTTCACATGGAGATTATCCATGAACGCCTTGAACGGGAATTTGGGCTTGAGCTTGTCCGAACCGCCCCGAGTGTGATGTATCGGGTCCACCTGAAAACGGGTGGACACGTACCAGTTGACAACCCCGCGCACCTCCCAGAACCGAACAATATCGAACGAATTGAAGAACCGTATGTCAATATTGACATTATAGTTCCTCGCGAGTATATTGGAAATGCGATGGAACTTTGTCAGAAGCGTCGGGGTGTATATAAGCGGATGAACCAATTGGACGCAAGTCGCGTGCAATTGCTCTATGAGCTTCCACTCAGTGAAATGCTAATGGACTTCTACCCAAAACTTAAATCGTTGACCCGCGGTTACGGTTCGTTAGAATATGACATCGGGGACTACAAAACCGAAAAACTTGTCAAATTAGATGTCCTGCTGAACGGCAAACCCGTAGACGCACTTTCGACGATTTTGCCACGAGACGATGCAGAAACCCGTGGAAAGACATTAGTATCCAAGTTAAAAGAACTAATCCCGCGACAGATGTTTGAGGTTCCAGTCCAAGCCGCAATTGGAAACAAGATTGTCGCACGCGAAACAGTACGAGCACTCCGAAAAAACGTCACCGCGAAATGCTACGGCGGCGATGTGACACGAAAGCGAAAATTGCTTGAAAGACAGAAGGAAGGCAAAAAACGGCTCAAACAGATCGGCGAGGTTGATGTCCCCCAAGAAGCATTCATGGCAATGCTTGCAACTGATGAGTAGCGCACAATCGCGCCCGACAAAGACACTGAGATATGAGAAAGGAGATCACCGTTTTACCCGACGGTTGCTATAATGAAGAAGAATACACAAAAATGCACACAAGTCCCTGAACCGAAATTAACTAAACAGAAAAGACTTCACAAATCAAATGTTCATGAGTGTATAAAGCAAATTATTGTTTCACTCATCTTTGTTTTTGGTTTCGTAAATCCATTTATTGTTCAAGCGTATAGAATCCCTTCTGGATCCATGGAAGATACACTCCTCGTCGGCGATCAGATTCTACTGTGTAAGTTTATCTACGGGGTCAAGATTCCTGGCACAGATATAAAAATTTTTGACTTTCACGAACCGACACGCGGCGATGTCGTCGTTTTTATTCCATCACATGACGAGCGACATTTTATTAAGCGCATTGTAGCCATTGAAGGGGATACCGTTGAAACGCGTGGCGATATGCTTTATGTGAACGGCGAAGCTGTTGACGACAGGACCTTCACGAAGCATCTGAGGTTCAGCCATTTCAGAAAGGATTTCCCACCGTTCCGGTACCCTGAATATCTCCCGACTGGTGAAAATTACGACGACTATACCTTGACCGAAAGTCAGTTTAGGCGAAAATTTCCGGCAGGGAAACCCTTCACTGTGCCGAAGGGCATGGTGTTTGCTATGGGCGATAATCGTGACCAGAGTAGCGATAGCCGTTTCTGGGGCCCCGTCGCTGTAGATGATATTAAAGGGCAAGCCTTTATGGTTGCATTTTCGTTTGCCAATCGTCCGGCGAAGTTATGGGAACCTTGGAAACTGGTAAGCAATATCCGGTTTAATCGAATTGGTAAACTTATCCCCTCAGAATCGGACGCATTCGAGGTAAACTAAACTCGGCAAAGGAGAGCACCTTTTAGTCATAGAGGCTTCATCCTATTATGAATGATAACGACACCCAATTATCTAAATGGCAAAAATTTCAGAAAACGATCGTATGGGAATATGCGCAAGTTATCGTTGTCGCACTGATTCTCGTTTTCGGGTTCATACGTCCCTTTGTTGTTGAGGCTTTCAAAATCCCATCGGGTTCAATGGAAGATACGCTCCTTATCGGAGACCGGATTCTGGTATGTAAATTTATTTACGGCGTTAAAATCCCCGGCACGGACATCAAAGTTTTTGATTTCCATAAGCCCGCCCGTGGTGACGTTTTCGTTTTTATCCCGCCACACGATCGAGAACGCAATTTTATCAAGCGCATCGTAGCCGTTGAAGGGGATACAATTGAAACACGCGGCGACACGCTTTATATCAATGGCAAAAAGGCTGAGGATAGCCATTATACAAAGCACATGACCTTTAGCCGTTTCAGGAGAGGTGATTTCCCACCCTTTCGTCAGCCAGAGTATCTGCCAGAGACTGAGGCTTTTTCAGACTATGGGTTAACCGCAAATCAATTTAGGCGTAAGTTTCCTGAGGGGAAACCCTTCACTGTTCCCAAAGGTACGGTATTCGCGATGGGTGATAATCGAGACCAGAGCAGTGATAGCCGCTCTTGGGGACCTGTAGATGTAAGTGACATTAAAGGGCAAGCATTTATGGTGTACTGGTCATTCGATGCTCGCCCAGCGAAGTTGTGGGAAGTGTGGAAGATGGTAGGTAACGTCCGATTCAACCGAATCGGAAAATTCATCCATGCACATCCTTAACACAAAAACCGATGCATCAAGATAGACGACACCTCATCATTGGAACAGCAGGGCACGTTGACCACGGAAAAACCGCGCTCGTTGGAAAACTCACTGGAATGGAAACAGACCGGCTCAAAGAAGAACAGGAGCGCGGCTTGTCCATTGAGTTAGGCTTTGCCTACTTCGACCTGCCAGACGGTTCGCGTGCCGGTATTGTTGATGTTCCGGGTCATGAGAAATTCATCAGAAGCATGCTCTCCGGTGCTTACGGTATGGATATCGTCCTCTTTGTCGTCGATGCGAAGGAAGGCGTTCAGGAACAGACCCTTGAACACTTGGCAATCTTAGATCTGCTTGGGATTTCAAACGGTATCCTCGTGATGACCAAATCGGACTTGGCAACGCCCGATGAATTGGCGGAAGCGACCGAAATGACGCAGGAAATGCTCGTCGGAACGAGTCTTGAAGGCATCCCAAATGTCAGTGTATCTTCGATAACGGGTGAAGGCATCGAAACGCTAAAGCAGACGATTGTCGAACAGGTAACAGTCGCAACAAAAGTAGAGGAAAGCGATGGGATTCCGAGATTATACGTTGACAGGGTTTTCACGGTGCAGGGGTTTGGCGTGGTTGTGACAGGCACCCTCATTGGTGGGTCTATTAACCAAGACCAACGGATGGTGATTCTTCCGCAAGGCGATCCTATCCGCGTGCGCGGGATACAAGTGCACAACGAAACTGCACCGGTTGCACAAGCAGGACAAAGAACAGCACTGAATCTTTCCGGCATCTCCGCCCAAGACATCCAACGCGGCGATGTGCTCTGTCCAATTGAGTTTTCACAAGTAACCGACAATATCGATATGTCGCTGCAAGTGCTAACATCATTTCCAAGGATACTTGAACACTGGACGCGTCTGCGTGCGTATCTCGGCACCCGCGAAATATTTTGCCGCCTGATTCTACTGGTTGACGAAGCAATTTTACCGGGTGACACCGTGCAAGTTCAACTCCGCTTAGAGCAACCGATTCTAACGTTTAGGGGGGATCGAATCATTCTACGAGATTTCTCAGCGCAATACACGGTAGGTGGCGGTGAGGTTATTAATCCGTTTGCGCCGAGGCATAAGCGGTTCGTCCCAGAAACCATCGCCACTTTAGCGCAGTGGGAAGAAGCCGACGATGCCCAGATAGTGAACACTGTGTTAGAAAACAGCGACACCCTTTGCGTCCCGGAATCGTTTCTTTATTACTATCTACCACATTCGCAGATGAACGTGAAAGCCATTTTTGACAGCCTTGAAGCAGACGAGAAAATTGTGCGATGGGATAAATCGGGGAGAACGCCCCTGGTTTCTGACGCTGCACGCACGACAACAGCGAAAGAAAACATAACGGAGACATTGGCAGATTTCCACGAATCCCAACCACTCCTCGCCGGTCAAAACGTTTCGCAACTTCGTCGCGAACTTAAATTGGACGAAACCGGCTTTGAGAAACTTGAGAACCGACTCATTGCCGAGAATCAACTCGTCAAAGAGGGAAATCTGATTCGGTTGGCATCCCACGAAATTCAGTTTTCCCAAGAGGAGGAAGATGCGAAGGAGACGTTAGAGAAACTCTTCTTGGAGGCAGGCATCAATACACCGACGCTCAAAGAACTCAACACTTCACTGCCAGAATACACGCCGCAGGTGATTGAATCCACGTTTTTCGCACTCCTGAACTTGGGACGATTCGTCAAAATAGCAGATAATTACTTCATTCACGAAACTGTTTTTGAGGAAACACGGGAATTACTTATCACATATCTCCGAGAAAATGATATAATAGCTGTCGCTGAATTCCGCGAAACTGCACAAACCTCGCGAAAATACGCTGTTCCGTTCCTTGAGTATTGCGACAGTCAGAACATCACGGTTCGAGATGGCAATGTCAGAAGGTTGCATCCACGGCACGAGGAAAGATAAGTATACAGCGTTTATGCATAGCACCTACAATTATGGGGGAGGATAGGGTCTGGTGGCTCTACCGGTCTTCAAAACCGGCTTGTCCATGCAAGTGGATAGGTGGGTTCGATTCCCACCCTCTCCCGCCATCAAGGAAAAAAAACTAAGCAAGAAACGATAGCCACGCAACATCGGTGTATAGCGGATTTTTGAAAGGGATGGGTCTTGCCGAGACCATCTTGACAACTCGCGTTAGGATTAAACGAAAAAATGCTAAGAACGCTTCCACTCGTTGAACCAAAAACCCAGCAACGACGGCACCCGACCTGGATTAAGGCTCGGATGCCGAGCGGTGGTAACTACGCTGAACTCAAAAAACTCATGCGGGATCTGCAGCTCCACACGGTTTGCGAAGAGGCACGCTGTCCTAATATCGGTGAATGCTGGAATAGCCGCACCGCCACCTTTATGATACTCGGAGATGTCTGCACACGCCGTTGCATGTTTTGTGCTGTGAAAAAAGGCGCGCCCGGCGGTGTCGTCGATACAGATGAACCGCGTAGACTTGGCGAGGCTGTCGGTTATCTAAAACTCAATCACATCGTTATCACCTCAGTCAACCGCGACGACCTTGCAGACGGTGGTGCGAGCGTTTTTGCGGAATGTATCGCTGAAGCGCGGAAACACCGTCCCGGATGTACAGTGGAAGTCCTTATCCCTGACCTTGAGGGAAACTGGAATGCACTCGCCGTCATCGTGCGAGCACATCCAGAAGTGCTTAATCATAACACAGAGACAGTTTCGCGCCTCTACCGCCGTGTCCGTCCGTATGCGAATTACCAACAAACCCTGAATCTCCTCCGAATCGGTAAACAACTGGATACTCAGATACTCACAAAATCTGGACTCATGGTAGGTTTAGGCGAAACCGTGACAGAGCTCTTAGAGACCATGCAAGACATCCGCAATACCGAATGTGATATTCTCACAATAGGTCAATATCTCTCCCCTTCTCCACGCCACTTACCGATTCAACGGTACTATACTCCCGAAGAATTTGAGGAACTCAAAGAAGCAGGACTCGAAATGGGATTTCGACATGTAGAATCGGGGCCATTAGTGCGGAGTTCCTATCACGCTGGCGAACAAGCAAAGTTAGACCAAAACTAACAGCATTACAGAATATCCAACACCTGTCCTTACTTTCAAACCGAGAAATTTTTCACACTTTACATAAAATCTAATTTTTGGTAAACTAATGTCTGAGGCATCTATTTTTGCGACGACGCGGAATGCCTCACGTTTCCTTTACGACACGGTTTCTAAAGCGGTAAGAAATTGTAATTCCATCGGAACAAGGAGGCGAAAAATGAAGAGGCACATTTTTTCCGAAGCAGCAAACTACGGTCTACACACAAAATGCACAAATCTTGCCATCTGTGTAATAGCCATAGCACTTGTTGCAGTCCCAAATATCGTTCCAGCCAACGCCGGGACAGAGAACATCCAACCTATCACTAACGAGATGCTGCTTTCAGCACAAGACGATCCCGAAAGCTGGTTGATGTATGGACGAGACTACAAAAGTTGGCGATACAGTCAACTGACACAAGTTAATACTGAAAACGTCAACAAACTCGTCACAAAATGGGCATTCCAAATTGGCACACCATACGATAAATTTGAATGTACCCCACTTGTCGTTGACGGTGTGATGATCATCACAACACCTTACAGCACGATCTACGCCGTGGACGCAAGAACGGGTAAGGAAATATGGCGATACGATTATGAACTCCCTGACGATTTAGCGATCTGTTGTGGTATGGTGAACCGAGGGGCTGCCATCCTGGGCGAAAAAGTCTTCTGGACAACGCTTGACGCACACCTTCTCGCGCTTGACGTGAAAACCGGTAGGGTATTATGGGATCGAGTCGTTGGTGATCTGACAAACGCTGAATCCCTTACTGTTGCCCCGTTAGTCGTTAAGGACAAAGTGATTGTCGGTATATCAGGAGCGGAATACGGCATCCGCGGCTATATCGATGCCTATTACGCTGAAACGGGTGAACAGGCATGGAGATTTTACACCGTCCCTTCAAAAGATGAACCCGGTGGTGACACATGGGAAGGCGATTCATGGATGACAGGTGGCGGATCCGCTTGGGTCACAGGTTCCTACGATCCAGAACTGAATCTCGTCTACTGGGGAACGGGTAATCCCGCACCAGACTGGAACGGTGCTGTCCGGAGAGGCGACAACCTCTACACAGATTGCATCGTCGCGTTGGATGCCGATACAGGCAAACTCAAATGGTACTTTCAAGCGACACCCCACGATCTGTGGGATTGGGACGGTGTGAGTGAACCAGTATTGATTGATATGGAGATAGATGGCGCACCAGTTAAAGCGTTGATGCAAGCGAACCGAAACGGATACTTCTATGTCCTTGATAGAACCAATGGAAAATTTCTATATGCAAGCACTTACTGCGAACAGAACTGGTCTGCGGGACTCGATGAAAATGGTCGTCCCACAGTTAAACCCGGTGTGTCTACTTCAGAAGAAGGCACGATTCGTGTCTGTCCAGGCGTTGAAGGCGGAAAGAACTGGCCACCTTCAGCCTATAATCCGCTCACAAACTACCTCTACGTTCCTTCGCTGGAACTCTGTGGTTCTTACCATCAAGGACGTGTTTTCTACTTGAAGGGTTTACCCTATCTTGGAAGCGGTATGACAGCCGAGAAAGACGAAGACGGGGACATGATGATGTGGGGACATATCAGTGCGATTGATATTTCTACGGGTGAGATTAAATGGCGGCACAAGACGAACTTCCCACAATGGGGCGGCTGCCTCACAACAGCAGGAGGTCTCGTCTTCGCTGGCGACTTAGAGGGGAGATTTATGGCACTATCGGCAGAAAATGGCGAAGTGCTTTGGGATTTCCAAACCGGATCCGGGGTTCTCGCACCACCCATTACCTATCAACTCGACGGTGTCCAATACGTTGCGATAGCGTCAGGTGCTGTGAAATATGCTGAAGTTAATGCTCGCCAAGGGGGAACCCTCTTTGTGTTCGCGCTCTTTGATGAGTAGCCATCAGCCATCGGTTATCGGCTTTCAGATAGAGAACGTTGTGCCATCGTCATCGTCAGCAATTGCTACACGAACTACTGACAGCCGACGGCTGACTGTTCCCACTGCAAAGCAAGTTGAAAAAGGAGGAAGCCGCGTGAAACATTACATCCTTTTGTGGGTCGCGCTTTTCACATTGACCGTCCTGATGCAGCACAACGCAGAAGCTGAAAATACTAATGCAGATGTTGAAAATGCTCTGGAGGTGATTCGAGAAAAGGGTGTCTTAACAGTCTGCATGGATGTCCGAAATCTACCTTATTCCAATGTCAATCCGGAACTTCCTGGGTTATATGTGGAGATAGCACATCTACTGGCAGAGGAACTCGATGTTAAATTGGAACTCCACTGGCTTAACACCCTCCGTGATAGCCTGCTTGCTGATATGATACGCGGGCATTGTGACTGTGTGATTGGAGTCCCTATTGAGGAGCGCGCCATGGCTGAAGCAATTCAATTAGGCGAACGCGTTGACTTCTCTAAACCCTTTTACGGCACTGGTTATGTATTGGTAAAGCGAAAAGACAACGAACAGGCACCTAAAAAGTTGGAAGACATCAAATTAGAAACGATTGGTGCGGAAGCAGGATCCATCGCAAGCGATGTCCTGCGACAGATGAGATACAACCGTCGCATCTATAGTTCGCAAATTACCGCCTTGAACGCCGTCCGCGATGGAAAAGTCGCTTACGCATGTGTCTGGGCAAATATTGGGTGGCTGCTTGAAAAGGGTTCCCGAATTCAGCAAGCAGAACAGATGAGTCGTGTTTATCCTGAATTAGAGATTGTTAAAGGGTACGTTCCTGAACCGCGCCTCCGTTGGAACGTTGCTATTGCCTTCAGCAAAGACACACCAACGCGAAAGACCCGTGAACTTCAAGAGGTTGTTAACACAATTATCGAAAAGAAATGGAGCGAGGAGAAACTCAAAGAACTCTCTGAGAAGTACTATTTACCCTACTTCGCTCCGTTTCAGGAGGAGGAAAAGAAATGACGCACTTTAGCCATGTTATAAATTCTACCATGCGCATACCATGCGGTATTCTCCTTCTTGTTTTGGGTTCGAGCCTCTTCTTTTTACCTCTTCCAAATGCTCAAGAATTAGAGGTAGATATTGCCCCTGCAGCACCGAGAGAAGTTAATTATGACGAAGACGTTATTGACGGTGCTTTCTACTTCCGTTTGATGTGTTGGGGTTGCCATGCCGGACAAACACGTGGTGGAAAAGCCCCCGATCTCTTTAGACCTCAGTGGCTCTACGGATGGACCGATGACGGTATCTTTCAGACCGTATTCAACGGACTTCCAGGGACCCAGATGCAAAAGTTCGGTGGCAAACTCTCCGACGATGCGATTAACATGATTGTTGATTACGTCCGATCAGAACAAGCGAAAGCCGCTGGCGTTTCCTTGGACGAGATGAAACCTACTGAGGATTGGACACCCTATATGCAGGGAGACCCCAAAGCAGGAGAAGAAATCTTTTTCTCAGAAGGATACGCTTGCGGTAAATGCCACACAGTTCACGGAAGAGGAGCGACCGGTACTGGCAGTGAGATAGGTCCAGATATGACCTATATTGCCCGTACTCGCGCGCCCCAATTCATTATCGAATCCATCCTCAATCCGCGCGCCTATATCGCGCCTGAATATGAGCTGATTACCATCCTCACCAAGGATGGGAAGGAAGTTACTGGCAGAAAGCGTTATCTGTACGATCACAGGGGAAGAGAGGATACTGAAACAATCCAGATACTCGACGAATCTGGGAAACTGTGGACAACTTACTTTAAAAAGGATTTGATAAGCACAAGTGTTCCACAAGCAGGCGTTATGCCTGAAAACTTCGCAGATATCCTTTCAGTAAAGCAGATGCATGACCTTCTGGCATATCTGCTCACGTTGAAATAGCCATCAGCAATCAGGTTGCTCCGCTCTCAGCTTGCAGCAAAGAGGTTTTCGTTTAACAGCACCCTCTTTACTAATAGAAACCGATTGCCGATGGCTGACCGCTATTCTAATAATACCGAAAACGTAGCCTGTAATGTAATAGAAGGCGGATCTATATCAAAAACTGTCAAAGTTCAAACCCACGTCATTTAACCGCAAGGAAAATTTAAAAGATGATTCGTGTAATTATTAATGGGGCATGCGGCCGTATGGGACGGCTCATTATCCAAGGTGTCTCCCAACAAGCCGATATGCAACTTGTCGGAGCGATTGAATATCCTGAACACCCACAAATCGGGAGCGATGCGGGTGTCGTCGCAGGTATCGGCGATATTGGCGTTCCCATCACAGGTGACCTTGGCGATGTTCTTCAAAACGCTGATGTTGTTATCGAGTTCTCGAAACCAGAGGCAACCGTGGAGCACCTTCAACAGGTCGTCAACGCTGACAAAGCGATGATAATCGCAACAACCGGATACGATCCTGATGAACTTGCGACCGTCAAGGAACTCGCATCACAAATTCGCTGCGTGATGGCACCAAACATGAGTCTCGGTGTCAACGTAATGATCCAAGCGCTTGAATTAATCGCAAAAGCCCTTGGAGACGATTACGATATTGAGGTCATAGAGGCACATCACAACCACAAAGCGGACGCACCGAGCGGCACCGCACTTCGTTTAGCGGAAACTGTCGCTGAGGCACTTGATCGAGACTTAGACGAGGTCGGTGTTTATGGCAGACACGGCATCGTCGGCGCGAGACCGAAGAAACAGATCGGTATCCATGCGGTACGAGGCGGTGACATTGCTGGCGACCATACCGTGCTATTCGCAACTGAGGGTGAGCAATTGAGTGTCGTCCACCGCGCCCACAGTCCAGAGGCATTCGCCAAAGGTGCGATTCGCGCAGCGAGATGGGTCGTCGATGCCCCCAAAGGCTTACACGACATCAGCGAAGTCCTTTTTGAGAAGTAATAGGCACGACTTTTGAGCAGTAAGCCGATTGACTTAAACGGTGCCCAGAGGTCCATACTAAAAAAATGATTCGTATAGTTATTACCGGTGTCTGTGGTCGTATGGGACGGTGCATCACACAAGGCATCGCTCAACAGACTGATATGGAACTCGTTGGGGCTATCCAATATCCATCGCATCCACACATCGGAAGTGATGCTGGTGTTGTCGCTGGTATTGGTGAAATAGGTGTCCCCATCACGGGTAAACTTGAGGATGCCCTCCAAAACGCTGATGTCGTGATTGAGTTTTCAAAACCGAAAGCGACCTTGGAGCATCTTCAACAGGTTGTCAGTACAGAGAAAGCCATAGTTATTGGAACGACCGGATTTGATTCTGATGAACTCGCAACCATCAAAGCACTCGCCTCCGAGATTCGTTGTGTAATGGCACCAAACATGAGCCTCGGGGTCAATGTGATGATCCAAGCACTCGATTTAATTGCAAAAGCCCTTGGAGATGATTATAATATTGAGGTAATAGAAGCACATCACAATCACAAATCGGATTCGCCGAGTGGCACTGCACTCCGTTTAGCCGAAACAGTTGCTACAACACTCGGACGAGATTTAGACGAGGTAGGTATCCACGGCAGGCACGGCATTGTCGGCGCGAGACCGAAGAAACAGATCGGTATCCATGCGGTACGAGGCGGTGACACTGCTGGTGATCATACCATGTTATTTACAACCGAGGGTGAGCAATTAAGTGTCATTCACCGTGCCCACAGCCCAGAGGCGTATGCCAAAGGTGCGATTCGTGCAGCGAGGTGGGTCGTCAATGCTCCCAAAGGCTTACACGATGTCAGTGAAGTCCTTTTTCATTC
The DNA here is from genome assembly GCA_022821965.1 of Candidatus Poribacteria bacterium. Classification (GTDB taxonomy): domain Bacteria; phylum Poribacteria; class WGA-4E; order WGA-4E; family WGA-3G; genus WGA-3G. The sequence goes on along the minus strand of JAJECN010000055.1, from coordinate 40,070 downwards.
TCAGAAGCATGACTAATTGGATATTGCAACGTCATTCGCGTGTTTCCTGTGTGCCTGTTGTCGTTATCATTGCATTATTTATAATCGGATGTGAAGATACAACGTCTAAGGAACAAACCCGGTACAGATGGAAAACCGTCATGGAGGGGGATTGGAGTTCGCACTTATACGATGTCCATTTTGTAAACGAGCATATAGGATGGGCAGTTGGCAACGCGGTAGACCTAATTCCAAGTCTTGATCGTGAAGAGGGTGCGGAGAGCCTCATTATTCATACGAAAAATGGCGGGCAGACGTGGCACAGACAGAGCAGCGGTGTTTTCAGCAAACCTTTGCGAAATGTCTATTTTCGCTCTGCATTAGAAGGTTGGTGTATCGGTGAAGGCGGGGTCCTGATCCGGACGACAGATGGTGGTAAAACGTGGCAGCACATTGAAACAGGCACAGAAAACAACTTGCACGATCTTTTCATAGGCGAGGCTACGGGTTGGATTGTCGGGGACTGGGGCACACTGGTAAAAACAACCGATGGCGGACAGACGTTTACAAAGATTGATGGAAAGGTGTTCGACAGGAAATCGCTGAAAGGTGTCCATTTTGTAAACGAAAATCTGGGCTGGATTATCACCTACAATACACCGACATCAAAAAATAATGAAAATGCGGGTTACATCTATCAAACAACCGATGGTGGAGAGACGTGGCAAGCCCAATTCGAGACAGAAGCTGCCCTATTCAATCTTCACTTTACAGACGAACAGACGGGCTGGGTTGTAGGCGACCGGCGGAGTGTCTTCGCAACGTCTGATGGTGGAGAGACCTGGGAATTTATTACACACGGAACGAATGAACGCCACAAAAGCAGTTATGGGCAACCGGAGTATCTCGGCAAAGAGCCACTGCACACTTTCACACTCTACGATATTGACTTCACAGACACCCAAAACGGCTGGATTGTTGGCGATTTAGGTGTGATTCTTCATACGTCATCGGGTGGAAAAGGAAAATGGAAACATCAACGCGGGGGACCCCGCTTTCACAACAGCGCGGACGCTGTTCTATTGGGTATCGACTTTGTCTCTAAACAATTAGGCTGGGCAGTAGGTGAAAACGGGACGATCCTACATACTCGCAATGGCGGCGTAACGTGGGAATCGCAATCAAGTCCGAGCCACCTCCTTGTTGGTGTTTGTGCCACTTCGTCGAAGGAAGGATACGTCGTTGGTGACCGAGGTGCGATCCTACGTACTGAAGATGGCGGTTTTGTATGGGACGCACAAGACAGCCGCACGACCGAGTGTTTCGGTGCCACCCACTTTGTATCCGCACAAGTCGGATGGGCAGTTGCTGAAGCCGGTGTGGTCCTGCACACGGCAAACGGCGGAAGCGTTTGGCATCGTCAAACTTCAGGGACAGCGCAGGACCTGCTCTCTCTTTTCTTTGTGGACGAAGAAAACGGATGGTGTGTAGGAAGCGGTGGCGAAATCATCCGGACAAATGATGGCGGAAAAACGTGGAACCGACAAAAGAGCGGAACGACTTGGAACCTGTTTGACGTTCACTTTACTTCCAAACAGCGCGGTTGGGTCGTCGGAATGAATGGCACGATGCTTTCCACAGTTGATGGCGGCACCAATTGGAAGTTGACATCTATCAGTAGACGGCACCCATTCTTTTTCCTTGATGCCGTTACCTTTGTCTCACCAGAAATTGGATGGATTGTAGGTTTAGATTTACGCAGCTTGGGTATGGATGGGTTGATTCTACATACAGAGAACGGCGGAAAAACATGGCAACGCCAAGAGAGTCATACTGCTAATTTTCTTGACGACGTATTTTTTATCTCAGAAACAGAAGGTTGGATCGTTGGAAAAGAGGGGCTTGTCCTGCACACAAAGGATGGCGGGCAAAATTGGAGACCCCAGCGGACAGAGACTCGAACGGATTTGAAGGCTATTTACATAAGCAGCAGAAACAGCGGATGGGTGGTTGGTCAAAACGGAACAATTCTCAGGTATGAGGCTGTTCCGTGAATAGTTTTCAGTCGTCAGTTATCGGTTTTCAGTGAAGAGACACTCTGTAACAATCTTCTGAAACTTGGAATATTCCAGACTGAGGTGAATTGTTACCAGAAACCTCTTGTGACTGATAACTGACAACTGATAACCATTTCCTCCGAAAACTATTCTTCTGACAATTGATGACCCTACAAAAGGAAAAGGAACATGACAGACGAACAAAAATATCTATTTGACTTACAAGGTTTCATCGTGTTAAAAAGTGTTATCCCGCAGTCAGTAATTGATGCGTGTAACACTTTGTTAGATGCGTACGAGAATATGCCGCCTGACGACTATCCGCCTCCACTGTGCCTCGGCACACAGCGGACAGAAAAGGAACTCTATATCTCCAATATTTTGGAGGCAGACAGCACCTTTAACGACCTCATCGACATTCCAGAGGTGCTGGACGTAATTCAAGGCGTAACCGGTGGTCCCTATCGACTCAATCACACGTATACGATTTACCGATGGGGCGGCGGCTATACAGGGTTGCACATGCACGGAACACCGATTATCCCGAAATGCCAATACCACTGCAAAAACGGAGAGATGGTGTCAACCTTAACAAAAGCAGTCTTTCCGATGCTGGATTGCGATGTGGAAGACGGGTGTTTCGCCGTTATACCGGGTGCCCATAAGAGCAACTTCCCAAAACCTTGGGGTGGTCATCCCGATGAAAACCCAGTGCTGACACCGATTCCAGCAAAAGCAGGAGACGCTATTATCTTTACGGAGGCGTTAACGCACGGGTCTGTCATCAATGTTTCTGGCAACCCGCGTCGGACGCTTTATTACTGTTACAGTATCGGTTATATGCCAGATTGGGGCGGTCAAGGTCTGCACTTCAGCCCTAACGTTATGGAAAGCCTCAGTGAAACCCAACAGTCAATCCTTCATCTCAAGTAAACAGTTACCAGTTTTCAGTAACATTCACTGCTGGCGGAACTGAAAACATGTCCGCCACAATGTAATAAACTGACAACTGATAACTATTAAAGGAGAATACTTTGATTACGCTCGCAGAACGGTTAGAGAAACTTCCACCTTATCTCTTTGTAGACATACGTCAAAAAATGCAGGCAGCACAAGCACGAGGCGTTGATGTGATTAGCCTCGGCATCGGTGATCCAGATATTCCAACACCAGATCCAGTCGTTGAAACCTTATGTAGCGCGATCCAGAACCCAGATGACGCAGACAGACACCGCTACGGGTGCGACCTTCCGGTTGACGATTTTCCACAAGCAGTCCTCGACTTTTACCAGCATCGTTACAAGGTTGCACTGTCCGATGAACAGGTTGTGACAACGCTTGGTAGTAAAGACGCGATTGTCAAAATGGCACTCGGTATCCTCAATCCGGGAGACATCGGTATCGCGGCGAGTCCGGGCTACCCGACCTACAACATCGGACACGTGTTTGCCAGTGCGACAACCTACTACGCTCCGCTTCTGCGAGAAAACGATTTCTATGTTGACTTTGACGCTATTCCTGACGAAGTGAAACGCCTCGCTAAAGTCCTTTGGATTAACTATCCAAACAACCCAACAACAGCCACTGCCGACCTCGATTTTTTCAAGCGCGCCGTAGAATTCGGACGACAAAACGGCATTCTCATTGCGCATGACAATGCTTACAGCGAAAACACTTACGATGGCTATCGCTCGCCAAGTATTCTGCAAGTAGAGGGTGCCGCCGAGGTCGCTGTCGAATTCTTTTCACTGAGCAAAGCATTCAATATGACAGGGTGGCGATTGGGATTTGTCGCTGGCAATCCGATCGCCGTCGATGCGGTCAAGAAGGTCAAAGACAATATCGATAACGGTTCGCTGCGTGCCCTCCAGTTCGCCGGTGCAAAGGCACTCTCAATAACAGATAAGATTACACCAGCGATAAATGCAGTTTATCAAAAGCGCCGAGATATGGTGGTAGATGCGCTTACGGATAGCGGATGGCACATTGAGAAACCGAAGGCGACGATATATGTTTGGGCACCCGTTCCACCGCGGTTTAACGGATCCAGCCGCGCCTTTGCGACAGCACTGCTTGAGGAAGCGGGCGTTGTTGTAACACCTGGACTCGGATATGGACAATGGAGCGAAGGTTATTTCCGAATCTCACTTACGTATCCAGACGTAGTGATTGAGGAAGCAATTTCCCGCATTCGCGAGTTTTCGCACTAATTGCAGGACACAACTCTTTCCTATAATGGGAAAAAAAGATTATGACACATATTATCGCTTGTTCAGCGAGTTTTAGGGATTTGCAAACCACAGCGAAAAACCTCATTTTACTCTTTATCGTCGCCCTTGCCACGGTCTTTATTTCTGTTGAGGCAAGAGGTGTTCAGCAAGTTCAAACTTACACAGTTGCTGATGGATTGGTGGGTCCAGTTGTTCCTGTTATTTTTCAAGACAGTCGAGGCATCTTATGGTTCGGTTCCAATCAGGATGGGGTAAGCCGATTTGATGGGAATACATTTGAATCCTACATTGGCACCCCAGACACTTCGGCAGACCTACCGGTGCCTGATGAAAAAGCGGGTGCACTACTCGGAGAAACACGACTCATCATCGAAGATAAATGGGGACATATCTGGTTCCTCACGCGTGTGCCTTCAGAAACCTTAGGCAGAGTCAGTCGGTTTGACGGCACTTCAGTCAGCCTTATCGGTAGAGGCAATTGGCTGATTGTTGATCGAAAGGGTGATGTTTGGGTAGGCGACAATCAGAGAATAACGAAGTACGTTACCCCAGGTGTCCAACGCCCGCCACAAGCACAGCCAAACGAAATCATAGGCGAGGATCTCGCTCGTTCAACGACTTTGACCATAAACGTCATCTTTGAAAGCAAAGATGGCACCATCTGGCTCGGTGGACATGAAGGTGCGGAAGAACAGAACGGTGTAATTTTGAGTTTCCGAGAGACGCGTTGGGTGCGCGAAGTCCCAGAACCCAGCGATAGTGATGAAACAGAAAATCAAATGCCGAGTGTCAGCCAAGGCGCTGGATTCAAACGGTACGATATGGAGAATCTAAACACCATTGGTGCTATTGAAGCGATAGCCGAAGATCCGGATGGAAACCTCTGGTTCGGTGGCTACAACCTTCTCTTGCGGTTCGATGGAAAGACCTTTGAACAGGTGCTCCCTCTTGTTTGGGGACAAGGCAGCGCAAGGACGCGTACCCCTTCACCAACCGGGAAGAGAACGTCAATCCGAAGTGACAAGCAAGGACGAATTTGGTTTAGTGATGGACGCACCACAAGGTGGTGGAAGGGTTCACAACATGGAAATATAACAGGGTTCCTTGAACTTGAAGATGCTTTGGGAAACTTGTGGATGACGGATGAACTTGGCGCACATCAATACGATAGTAAGCTTAATTTAGCACCTGATACCGTCTACAGCGAACTCGGAATTGAGGCCATCCATACGATTTTTGAAGCCGTTGACGGTAAATTGTGGTTCGGCCACAATAACGGTGCAACAGCATTTGACCCAACACCTGTAATTAGCACACATGCAGGACTCGGTACGAACAGGGTACGAACGGTGTATGAGGATAGTCGAGGTTATCTCTGGTTCAGTATTCTTGGCGGTGCTACGCGCTATAATCCGCAAACAACAGAACTTACCACGCATCTATTCAAAGTAGATTCAGCACAAAATGCTGCACCCACCAATTCTCAAGTTAACCCCAGTAATATCAATCGCTCTCGGTTACCTCGAACTGAAATAGAAAAAATATTTGAAGTTGGCGGAGATGTCTGGTTTATTGATGAACCGAGAGCGCGCGCTGGCACGACAAGAGCTACATATACGTTTTTCCGGTTTGCAAGCGGAAAAGTCGATCAGGTGTCTATTCCTATCCAAACCCAAGTCGGACCCGGCGGAGAAATGTCGGGCGGTAGCACTGATATACATATCATTGAAGGGAAAGACGTATGGCTGGCTTTCGGAGGGCATCTCTTCAAAGCAGACAGAACAGGGTTATTGTGGCTCACGGACACAGGCTTCAAGAGGATTCTCTTTCAACAAACCGGTCCGGGGACAGTCCCTAAACCAATAAACCCACTTGATCACGGTGCAGCCGCCATCACTGATTTATACAAAGATACCAACGAGAGGCTCTGGATCCATTTTGAGAACGGAACAGTGCTGCGCTATCCGAAAACCATTGCGCAATTAAAACCTACAGATCGTCCTATTAATCCAGAAGTCCTTCCCCTAAAAGCAACAATGCTGTTGAAAGCCGCATCGGGAAGCAAATGGTTTTTTAACGCGGTAACAGGAAAGTTGATAATCTGGAGCGATACTGAACTTGGTGGACCAATTCTACTCGACGGAGAGTCCAGTTCAGCCCCATTCGCAGTATGGAAGGATCCCAATCAAGAAAATAACCGAATAACTTTCCTCTTCCGTGACGTTCTCAAAACATATCACGGCATAGCCCTCATCTCTGTTGACGACCTTGAACTTACCGATGTTCAAACTTCTCTAACTTCACAAGAAGGGGTACTCTGGTTGGCAACATCTCAGGGTGCTGTTCAATATGATGGGAAGAGAGTCACAAAGTACGCAAGAAAAGAAGACGAATTTCTTGTTAACAATGTACGAGATGTAATGGAAGATAGCCGTGGAAATATATGGTTCGCAACATGGGGCGGCGGCATCCTACGCTACGATGGTGAAACCTTCTACCTCCTTACAACGAAAAACGGTTTGGCACATAATAATATCTCGAAAATTCATGAATCCTCTGACAAAGACCTCTGGTTCGCAACCGAGGGTGGTGTTACGCACTATACACCGACGATTGGTGGGCTCCCATTTTGTCGGTTAACTGCTTTAGAGGCTGATACAACCTATACTGACCTCTCATCCAGTTTAACACTACCATCACGCGGATCGAAGACCTTTAATGTGAAAGGCATCAGTCCGCTCCGTGAAGGACTCTCTTACGAATTTAAATTGACCGGGCTGGATATTCCGACGTGGACCACCCTTTCGGCAGAGGCGTTCTCTGTCCTGAAAACCGGTCCTGGCGTTCGATCTAATGAGTGGACTGACGCTTCGGCAATCGGGTTGCCAAACCAACAACTCTTGCAGGATAGCGGCGTTACACAAGAATTCCAAAACCAAAATGGAATTCTGCGCATTCGGTATACAGGGCTCAAAGCGGGAAACTATAGCTTCCTCGTCAAGGCGTTCCGTAAAGGTACCCCCTACACGGAACCCGCAGCAGCAGCGGACTTTAGCATCTCGCCGCCCTTCTGGGCGCGATGGCGAAGATACCTTCCGACACTCATCTTTGTGACCGTCGTCCTTTCTTTAGTTGGACGCTTGGTCGTCAATCGCCGACACACGGTGCAGCTGCGCAACGAAATGCGTGAAAAGGAAGAGGCAGATGTGCAACGTATCCGAGCTGAGTTGAATGAAGCACAGAATATCCAGATGGGACTGCTACCTACGGAAGCCCCCGATACCAAGGGATTCGATGTCGCGGGGATGTCAGTGCCCGCAACGCAGGTAGGCGGTGACTTTTACGACTACCTCACCGTTGCGAATGGGCAAACCGCTATTGCCGTGGCAGATGCCGCAGGAAAAGGATTAAGAGGCGCAATGAATGCAGTGCTAACGAACGGGATGCTATATGAAGTTGCGCGTTTTAAATCCGAAGCGGACATCATTCTCACCGATCTCAATACAGGGTTAGCACCACGTATGTATGGGCCAAGTTTCATCGCGCTCAACCTTGCTATCCTTGATGAAAATAAAAAACAGATTGACTATGCCAACGGTGGACAACCCTATCCTATTCTCAAGCGAGGCACGAACGTCTTTGAGATCGACAACAGCGACCTCCCACTTGGCAGTATGAAAACGGTCGAATATGAATCCATCACTTTCGATTTAAAAGAGGGTGATGTCTTGATTTTCCATTCAGATGGTCTTATTGAAGCTCTCGATACGGATGAGGAAATGTATGGGACGGAACGCTTAAAGGAATTAGTTTCAAGAATCTCGGATGGATACACCGCGGCGGAAGTAATTCAAAGCATCGTTTCGGATGTCCAAGGCTTCGTCGGTGACGCGGAACAATATGACGATATGACAATTGTTGTCATCAAAGTCCCCGGACCTACTGACACTGCAGGCAATGGCACGTAATTGGAAAATTCCGAGGACTTACGCAATTTTGTCTCGTATGCCACTCTGTGAGATAGAGCATCGTAAAAAGACAGAGACGTTCTGGTGGCACAACCTAACAGGTTATGCTACAAAAGCGCAGCATGCGTAAGTCCTCATTCCTTTGCGTGCCTGATTTTCTATGCGTTCCTGAAATCAATAACCGTTTGCCGGTATTCCTCCGGGAGACCGATGTCAAAGCGTCTGCCTTTGACAACATATCCTGAAAATCCATCTGCTTTCCGCAATTCGTCTAAACAGGATGTCAACTGGAATTCCCCCCGTTCGCGCAGATTGTGCGTGATATTCTGTTCCAGAAACTCGAAAATCTGAGGTTGAAGCACATAGATGCCGAACACCGTTAAGAACTGGTCTATATCCATCCCATCTATATGTAAATGCTCCATTGCATACTCAGGATCCGGTTTTTCGTAAAATTCAGTCACCGAAAGCAGCGAATCCACCTCTTTCCATACACCCGTGACGCAGCCGAAGTTTGATAACTGCTCAATCGGTGTCTTTTTAAGTCCTACAACACTGTGTCCGACCTGTTCATAAGCCTCAACGACTTGTTGGGCACAGCATTTCTCCTCATCTGAACCGTAGAGATGATCACCAAGCATCAACAGAAAGGGTTCGTTTCCAACCCATTCTCTTGCACAATAAACAGCATGTCCAAAACCTTCTTGAACGTCCTGTGTGACAAACGTCACCCGACTCCCCAATTCGAGCAGATAGTCGCAATACGTCTTATTCTCTTTGCTGAGTTTATTGTAATGTTCAATCGGGGGCGGCGTTTTGAAAAACGACTCAAAGAGTTCGGTATCCCCACTTTGAACAATGAGACAGACTTCCTCAATGCCAGCGTTGATCGCCTCTTCAACGATTGCCATAATCGCCGGTTTTGCCTGTCCTGAACTGTCAATCACAGGAAATAACTCTTTTTTCATCGCTTTTGAAGCAGGGAATAACCGAGTCCCAAACCCAGCAGCAGGAATGACAGCCTTTCGGACGTGGCTGCTCGGTTCGATAACCAGTTTCAGACACGACATCTCCAAATCCTGTTCAATAATCTCAATGACACGCTCCTGACACTCTTCATCCTTCACAATAAATTGAGCAGATCCGTCCCCTTGCGAACCGACTCCTTTACCACCCCAAATATAGGGTTGAATCGGTTCATAATTGAGGACTTTATGGAGGACAGGTGCTGTTAATTGCGAGGGGCATGCGGGAATCAGATGTTTGTCAAACTCAGTTTGCGCGCGCGTCATTAGTTTGCCGACCGTTTCTGCGTCTCCGTCACGAAGTGCTTGATATGCCTCTTGTGTAATCTGCGCGCTTATGGGACCGAGGTAGTGCTGTACATTTTTCTCTAATTCGCTCTCAGCGAACGGATAACAGTGACTTAATTGGCTCAATATTAGACGTGTATCTTTACCAGCACCGAGATCGACAATCACAAGGTACAGATCTTTCGACACACTGAGTTCTCGGACATCAACATTGTCGCCATCAAATGTCATGAGGATAGGTCGTTGGTATGCACACCCTTGGTCCATCCGTCCACAACGCGAAGGTGTCGTCGTCTCACCGCGGTAGGCGTATTCCATTTCACCGCGTGTTGTCATTTTGAGATCATACGTACGATTGAAAGCACGTGCTACCAACACACTAATGGCTGCACTCGAAGACAACCCTTTTTTCACAGGCAAATCGGTGAGATAATTGTCTATTTCCAGCCCCTGCACCCGGTAGTTGGTTAAAATTTGATATGCGACCCCGGCGGCATAACTGAAAAACCCGCCTTTTTCAGCTTCGGTGAGAAGGGCACTCCTCTCCATAGGCAGGTTATAAGGACCGTGACGGGTACCATCACTGAGAGTTGTATTCAAAATCAGCTGCGTTGGATGGGGTTTAACCTCGGCGTATACTCCTTGGTTCGTGCTGGTTATTAACGTATAACCCTTTTCAATCTCTGAGTTATTTTGCCGGTACCTTGCTGCCCAATCGCTGTGTTCCCCGAACAGGCAAATTCTTCCCGGCACAAAAAGTTTCATAGTGTGTCCTTATATATTTTCCAAAATAGAGCTGCTTATCAGTATCTCACTCAAATCGATATCGGATTCCTTCGACAACAACATTGTAGCCTATTCGACGGTAGACCGAGTTGGAAATTGGGTTACCCAAATCGGTATAGAGAATACAACGGTGCCCTTCATCACGAACCTGTTTTGAGAGACTCGCAACGCAAGCACTGGCGTACCCTTTGCTTCGATTCTCCGGCGGTGTATACACGAGTTGTACTCGAACTACACCTTCTACAGGTGGTGTTAGTCCTGCCATTGATACAGGTCCAGCACTATCCCATAACCAGAGCTGTCCAGCAGGGAGCCGCTCGTCAACAAGATTTTCGGTTTCGCTTTCCCGCACACCTGTTGTGTCAGCATAAAAGCGGCGAACCCAGTCAATGAAAAGTTTTCGGTCATCCAGAACCGCTTTCCGTAAGTGCCCTTCAACCTCAGTCGGCACCTTCACTTTATCCACTTCATAAATGCGCTGTCCCATAAATGGAACCACGGCTGACTTTTGTCGCTCCGCCCACTGTCCCGCAAAGTGTGCTGCTGTTGTGGCATCTCCACCGACCCCGGGCAGTCTTACTTTTGCATCGGATATTGCATCCACCACCGAGTGAACTATGTTAGGTTCCATGGGAGTGACAAGTGCCTGAAAATTTAAGGGGGACTGAAAGACGACACCAACGACAGCCTTACCATCCGTCGCTACCCAGTAGCGACCGGGTTTAAAGGATTCAACTCGGGCATGTAAAAGTGTAAGAATTACATTATGGTGGACAGGCTTTGAACTCAGAAATACCTTTGCTTTGTCCAATACCCAGCCTGCATTATCGCTAAAGGAAACTTCGATTGCCATGTTTATATTATATTACAGAGTACTCAGTAAGTCAACTCAGTTTTTTATTGGAGACGGGAAACATCTAAGCAAAAACACCTGGATTCCCGACGAATAGTAGTTGTCAGTTATCAGTATGTAGTAGATGTCAAGTACCTCGCCCTAAAGCGCGAGGTTTCCACGCCGAAGCATCTCCTCTACTAATTGCTGACAGCCATTAATAGAATTTACAGTGTGCGACGCTGTGCCCATTGGCACCGCTGTATCCAGTCCTTTGCTGAAAGGATGACTCCTAATGGGAGTGCTGTGTCCTCCGCTATTGACCGGAATGCGTTTTGTGCAGCCTCATAATCTTTCTGATGATAAGCGTTGATGCCTATTGTCCGCCGGGCATCTAACATAAGACTTTGGTACTGCTGTGGTGTTAGTTGCACCAACGCTGGAGTCCCCGGAGAAATCTCACCGGATACCTGTGTCTTCTCCAAGAGTGCTACTGCCCGGCGAAGGTACTGATTACTCCTTTGCCACGCGCCTTCCCTATGAAGCAAGTCACTGGCTAAGAAATACGCCAACCACATATCTGGCTCTGTTTGAATGCATGTTGACAGATACGCCATCTTCTCTGCTGCATCTTTGGACTCAACCAAGACGACGCGGAGCAACTCTCGGAGGGATCGATCCTCTTGTATCGCTCCATTCGGTTGATTAATAACCACATCTGGATAGGAGTGTGCTGCCATCCGTTTGATGCCCCTCCGCTCAATCGTCCCATACGCTGTCTGGAGAGAGGCATAAGTGCTCATCGCTTTTTCGTGTTCATTTTTTAGCCAATAAATATCGCCTTTCAGTAGTACCGCCTCTGGACTGAACAGGGTGTCGTCCATACTCGCAATGTGATTCGCTAAGGACAACGCCTTGTCATAATCCTGCATCCGATACGCGCTGTACATTAGTCCCCGCAGCGTGCTCAAATTGTCTGGTTCATCCGACAGCATCGTCTCAAAGGTCTCCACGGCGGTCGTATAATCTTTTCGATAGTATGCTTGCCACGCAGTCTCCCGCAATGCAGCCATCTCATGGGCACAGACCCGTTCAAAGACACTGCGCTGTTTTAACCGGTAATTCGCGTAGGTTATATCGCCGTCCTGCAAAGGGACACTTTCCAAAAAATCAGCCCATTCCTGTTCAAGCGAAGGCAGGTCCTTCGCGTAGTGTTGCACAAAATTACCGGTCGGAAAAACGCCTTTAAATTTTTCTATGCCGTAGGTATCAATAAGAAACCGAACAAAGGATCCCGCCAACAAGTAACTCTGCGAGCCAGCATGTCCCCAAAAGCCAACACCCATGATACCTGACAACGGCGGTGAAATCTCCATCTGGCGCATTGCCTTTGCCCACTGATGTCCGGTAAGCCTCCCTTCACTCCAATCTGCAGCAACCGCAACGCCTTCATGAAGTCCGATCTTCAGGCTGACCTTCAACGGGGACCACGGCACAGTGAAAACATGCGCCAATTCATGCTTCAGAACGGGATGCGGAAAGCCTTGTGCATGAATGTGGAACCCATGTCCGAACGGGTCTTCCACAGACGTACTGCCAGCCCCAATCAATCGCTTTTTCTCTTCAGGAGATGCATAGACATAAGCACGGACTTTTCGAGATAGTTCCGCGCCCTGCGGTGTGAGATATGTAGACAATTGCGCGTATTGGAATTCGCAGTCGTCAGCGATGCGTTCAATCTCGGTTTCCAGTTCACGAGCATAGAAAATTTCAAAATGTTCTGTTTCACGGAAGCCTCCCAGGCTGCGCGCAACATCGTCGCGAGTGGGACGAATACCCAATGCCCCCGCGTAAAGTTGGAAACCGAGTAAGCTGACAATTAACAGATACAACCATACACGTTTTGTGATAGGATTGAAAAGTTTACGCCACCGCAATTGTGGCATCAGTCCCGTGTCCCTGCTTATCTCACAGATACTGACGGTAATCCCCAAAAACAGTAATGCCCACAATAGCGTTTCTGCTCGCGCAATTAGCAGTATGTCCGTTATTGGAATGACGAAATCGTAAATCGGTCCGGGGAAATACCCGAAGGTCGCATGATACGCAAACACCGGTGGATGCAATATTAGATTGAGGACCATCGGAACACAAGAAACCGAGAGATAGCCGAGATACGCCAAATATGCCAACCACCGCTTCTGAATCCAGAATCCGAAGAATATCCCTGCTGCCGTTGCGTACACGCTACTGATTACAGACAGTAGAAAAAAAAACAGAAACCCTTCACCGAAATTGCAATTTGTAATACGAAGCGCATTCAGTAGAATGATACCGAGTGGTAGCACAAACAACCCCAAGTTAAATACCAACGCACTCCAGAAACACCGCATGACAATTTGTCCCGGTGGACCGGTAAGCGCATCGGGTTGTCGTCTCATCTGCTGTATCACCGTCAGTGTTACGTGTGCTCCTGCGAATGAGATACCGAGTGCCATTATGGCGCAAAATTCAAAAGCAAGAATGTTAAACAATGGAAGATTGGCAAGCACCAGTGCAAACACACTGAACGTGATAAACCACAGCCAATATGAAAGTGCCTTATGTATCGTAGGTTTTCTGCGCATCTCTTGAAGGTTGAAAGTTGGATTTAGTGTCTATTTTACTTGGATATTCCGTGCGTGTCAAGCAGAATTCCTCCTCTGTAGGAGGGAACGCCGATTCCCGACCTCTTTGCCCTTTGATGGCTAATTGCCGAAAACTCAAGGGTTCTATGCCCCAAACAGATACATTGACAAAAATCGCATAGGCACGTATAATTACAATATCTGACTTTGCGAATAATTAAAAGTTCGTGTCTCTCACCCATCACGCAGCACCCCTTCTTCAACTCATTTCTTTTCATCTCTAACGACTCTCAACACTGCATACGTGGACTTTGAGACAAGAGAAATTCTAAATTTTGTCAGGCTATTCACAACAAAAGGAGATATTTTCATGGAAAATAGACCCATAATCCCCGCGCTGAGACCCCTTGACGACACAGATGTAACAACTTGGGAACTGCCTGAAGGTGCAATTGCCCGATTGGGACCAGGACTCATATTTGACATGGCGTTTTCACCGGATAACGCGTCTCTTGCTGTTGGAAGTCGTGTCGGGGTATGGATGTATGAACTCAACACTATGCAGCCCGTCACACTGTTTGAAACCGAACGGGGCATGATTTCTAACGTTGTGCTTTCACCCGATGGAAAATGGATTGCCACCAGTAACGCGGACGGTATCATCAATGTCCGAGAAATAGAGACCCAGCACCGTGTCGCGAAGATACAAGGATGGCACGGCGGCACCTCCCGACTTGCCTTTTCACCGGATAGCCAATACATCGCCGCATCTGGCCACGGATACGGCGACGTTTACGTCTGGTGTGCAAAAACTGGTGAACACGTCGTAAGTTTCAAAATGGAAGGTAAACCGAAGGAAGATGAACCGCCCCCTGTCCGTTTTCCAATCTGCTTTTCACCCGATGGGAAGCTGCTCGCTTATTTTACTGACTGGCACACCTTGACTGTCCGAGACCTAAAAACGAAAGAATGCTTCGCTTATCTGGATCCAGAGGATCATTTGCGCGAATCAGGACATGTGTATGATCTCGCCTTTTCACCCTGTGGTCAGTTTCTTGCTGTGAGCCTTCAGGATCCAACGACACGTGAGAACCTTGCGGTGCAAGTGTGGAATATTGATAAAGAGACTTTGGAGACAACTTACACAGACTACAATGGAATTCGGGCGATTCTCGCCTATTCCTCTGATGGCGCATTACGGGTTGCTGATGTTTATGAAGACAAAGTAGTGATGTGGAATGCGTCCCAGGGTGAAAAACTTGATACCATTGAATATCAAGGAAAAGGTAGGACGGAACAATGTATCTCGACTGATGGACAGCAGTTCGCAATTCTCACGATCCGCGATATTCGTGTGTGGCATGCAGGCACACCTACCATAGTAGTACCGCTCACAGTGCCTAATCATGTACCCGACTCTCTGTTTTTTTATCAATCGGGCAAGATGTTGATTTGCAAATATTGGAATGAAGGTGTCGTTTTCTGGGATATTGTTCAGAAACAGGTGATACCTCCCCCGATCCCGCCAGAATGCAGGGGCAAAAGGTGCGCAATGTCCCCTTGTGAAGAATTGTTGGCTCTTATCGGCGAAAGTGGACAAACGCTTGAAGTCTGGAACATCACCTCCGGAACCCGAATCGCAGAACTCATCGAACATCAGAGTTCAATCACCACCGTCGTGTTCTCGTCGTCAGGGGAACACCTCATCAGCGGTGATATAGATGGAAAATTCGTTGTGTGGCGTGTCCACCGTTGGGAAAAGCAGCAGGCATTTATAGGACATGCACACCCGTTTCGGAGGGCAGCCTTTCATCCCAACGGAAAGCAATTCGCGACTACTGACGGGAGTAATATATTTCTTTGGGATGTTACGAGTGGTGAACAGCTTGGCTCATTTTCTATAGATAACACCTTAGCAGATACTTCCCTATATAAAGGAGATGCGCGAACAATCCGACGATCCTACAAACCACGGTCATGGATACGAGGGCTTCATTCAATTGCGTTTTCACCTTGCGGTACTTTTTTGGCAAGTGGGGTCCGGAGTGACGTTCGTCTGTGGGATGTTGCGACTTTGGAGCCGCGCATGGGGATGATTCTCCCTGAGAGTTGCTCCGTTGTCGGTGTCGTTGTGTTTTCGCCGTGTGGTCGGTATCTTGCCTCCGGTTCTTGGTGGAACAAAACAGACAAAGTCTCCGTCCGTTTATGGGAGGTTGCCACTGGGGAAAACATCCACACTTTCTGGGGACATACCTCAGATGTTCAAAATCTCGCTTTTTCAAAGGATGGGGAACTCTTGGCAAGTAGCAGTTATGATGGCACCGTCCTGCTTTGGGATATGAAACCGCTTATCAACTCTTAAAAGTGTCCAACCCAATTTACCTACCGCAGAGACCACTTGAAAACAAGGTGTTATGAAAATTTTCTTGCAGTTTTAGATAAAATATGTTAAAATACGATGTGATGAGTTTTGCAGTGCGGTGCAAACCGGGCAAAGCGAGGTTGGCATAACTCGTAACCCAATACAACAAGGTTGCGCTTCTGGAACGCGCAACAGGAGGAACTGAAATGGCAAATGGATTCACAAGATTTTTCAAAGCTATCTGGTACACACTAACAGGACGAGCACACGAATCCGCGGATAGAATGATGGAAAACCCTGAAGCTGTCAGAGGGGCTTATGAAGATATCATCAACGACAAGAAGGGAAATATCCAACGCTATAAGCAAGCGATTGGGCAACTGATCGCACTCGTTGAACAGAAAAGATCCGCGGTCAAAAACCTGACCGATGAAGTCGAACGACTCGAAGAACTAAAATCAGGAGCAATCGCTAAGGCGCAGCAGACCGCTGCCGGACTGCAAAGCGAAGGACTCACACAAGAGGAAATCAAGCAGCACGCTGAATACACGCGATGTGTCACGGCTTACCAAGATTTCAATTCCAATTTGCAGGAGAAAACCGGTAACATCACGGAATTGGAAAATGAAATAGAAGGCGCGCAAGCGGATATTGAGTCTCATAAACTTCAGATTACGAATCTACATCGCGATTTGGATAAGATTAAGTCCGAACAATCTGAAGCGGTTGCGGATCTGATTACCGCCCGAGAACAAGAGGAAATCGCTGATATGCTCTCTGGTATCAGTATGGACGGCACCTCTGCTGAGTTGACACGCATGCGCGAGATACGTGAGAAAGCGAAAGCACGTTCAAAAGTCGCCCAAGAATTGGCAGGAACCGATTCAAAAAGCGAAGAGGAAGAATTCCTCACCGCGGCACGCTCCTCCGCTACTTCTGATGAATTCGACTCCTTGATTTTCGGGGCACAGCAGACTGATGCCAAAACGGACACGGAAACAGAGGCGAAGAAGCAGACAGATTCCGATTCTGAATTGCCCGTATAACGCACCACAAAAGACGCAGCACTTCATCCGAAGGTTACCATCTCAAATAGAAGGGGGCGAGAACTCATAGCCGTTAAAAGCCCAGACTACACATTTCCGAAAGAAGCCGGAATGCTCATCAATTCGGGAACGTCCCGTAGCCTCGTCCTATCTGGAAATATCCACGATCTCTTTTTTCTGCGCGACGGAGATAACACGGACTATATTCCACTCATCCCCTTTTTAACCCGCAACTGGGACATCCCAGGGTTCATTCTGATAGTTTACGAACTCAATGGACCCATCCGCTTTGCCAAAGAAGGTGAGCGCGAAAAAGTTAAGCGCGCTTTCGAGCTATGGAGAGGCACAACCGATGCAAACCTCGACATAGAGGCAAGCAGCGGACGGGGACCGTTGCAAGGCGCACTCAATGCCACCGCCCCAACTGATGCCTCCTTTGAGCAATACATGAACGATGCAATCGGCAGTCCGACCTTGGCACTTGAACTCCTAAGACAGTTCTGCCTGTTGTCCCGATCCACGAATGCACAGGGTGAAAAACTTCTAACCGAAAAATTGATAATCTTGATCGAAGCAACAGATATGTTGCTCCCGGAAGGTGAAATTCGGAGTTTGTCACTCCCAGACAGACATCGGGTCAGCATCGTTCAAGATTGGATCTCCGACTCCAGTTTCATGAACGGCAACGATACCGTCATTTTTGTCACGGAATCGGCAAGCCTTGTGAACGCTCGGATTATCAGACTGCCACAAGTCATCACCGTCGAAATCCCATCGCCGGGGATGGAAGATCGTCAACATTTCATTTCATGGTTTAATAACACGCCACAACTCGTAGAGAAGCCGCTAAACCTTTGGGGGACGCAAGCACAGCTCGCAATGCTCACAGCCGGTTTATCCATACAGGCACTACGTCAGCTGCTTCTCTCCGCCTGTTATTCTGGAGAAAAATTGGGACCTGAGGACGTTATCGGGAAAGTGTCTGAATTTATCCAAGGGCAGCTGGGTGAGGATGTCGTAGAGTTTAAAAAGCCTGAGCACAGTCTTAAGGACATTGTCGGCAACCAAAAACTGGTGGCGTTCCTGAAGACACAGTTGATTCCTCGGATTACCTCGACCGGTCCCGATGCAATCCCCGGTATGAGCGTTTGTGGTCCCATCGGTAGCGGGAAAACCTTTATCTTCGAGGGGCTTGCAGGTGAACTCGACATCCCTGTGCTTGTCCTTAAGAACATTCGGAGCATGTGGTTTGGACAGACAGACGTGTTGTTTGAACGACTCCGACGGTTGTTGATGGCACTTGTAAAGGTGCTCATCTTCGTTGACGAAGCGGATACGCAATTCGGCGATGTCGGGAAGGACGCACACAGCACAGAACGCCGTTTGACTGGAAAAATACAGGCGATGATGTCGGACCCACAACTCCGCGGCAATATTACATGGCTCCTGATGACCGCCCGAATTTACAACCTCTCACCTGACTTACGACGAGAAGGTAGAGTTGGCGATATGGTAATCCCCGTGCTTGACCCAAAGGACGAGGACCGCGAGGCGTTTCTCCGTTGGACGATTGCTAAAGTCCTTCCCGGTACCCTCCCCGAAGAGGCAGTCAAACGACTTTCAAAACTGACTGAGGATTATTCCGCCGCGAGTTTCGCATCGCTGCGCTCGGATTTGGAAGCTGCCAGTCTCCTGAAGAAAAATAAACTGACACTCGATGAAATCATCGCTGTCGCAGAAGATCGAATACTGCCGAATATTGGACCGATCCGACACTATCAAACCTTGCAAGCCCTCGTGAATTGCACGCGAAAATCCCTACTCCCTGACGACTATTCCCCGGAAATTCGAGAATCGTGGGTCAAACAGATCGCACAACTTGAAGCGATAGGTATTAGAGGTGGATAACCTCCCCAGTTGACGCTGAACGGTACCCAGCACAGATGATTTCTACGGAATGTGCCGCAAACTCGGCATTCATCTCACTCTCAACACCCTTCTCAACACAATCCACAAACGCGCTGAACTCTCGCGGTCCATCGTCATCACTGCCGACATCTATCCACTGCTGCTTCGGACGCATTCCAATCTCTGATTGCGTACTACTCCACATTCCCATCGGATCCAGCGGGTGGGGTGTCGGTGGTTCAAATGCCGGTTCAGCAGCGAAAACCTCTAAGCGGTTCGCTGAAGCATCAAACGTCAAAGCACCTTCAGTGCCGACAAGATGTACCTTCCGAATACCACCTTGCGCGTGACTCTGCCAACCGTAGCGTCCACCCACAATTGTCGCCGTAGTTCCATCTTCCAAGCTCAGAACCAAAGCACCAAAGTCCTCAAGACCACAGTCGCGATGTTCCTTAAAGAAATAGTTCGCCGTTCCACCGAAAACGCGCTGCACCCGTTTTTGCGTCAACCAATTCACCATAGACACGGCGTAGACTCCAACATCAAACATCTCAGGTTTGGCTTCTACGAAACTGTAGCGTTCCAGAGTGGGTTCTTGGATTCTTTTTTCCCCGACGGGTGCGGTCCCTGGATGTCCTTTGGAAAACAGGACATCACAATGAATCGCCTGAAGTTCGCCGATGCGTCCACTTGTCAACGCTGTCTGAACGGTGCGCGCCCAAGCACTGTGAATGTTGCTAAACATCTGGCTACGGACACCACTTTTCGCAACCGCATCAACGATTCGGTTCGCATCTTCCGCGTTGAGTGCCATCGGCTTATCGAGATAGACGTGTTTTCCGGCTGCCGCGCATTTCGCCCCTATACGCCCGCGACGTTCCACATCCGTACAGAGACTCACAATATGCACATCCTCGCGTGCCAATGCTGCGTCGAGGTCTATGAACGGCAAATCCATTGATTCAGCCAGCGAACGCGCCAACGTAATCCGTTCTGGTGGCGCGTCCGGTTCATCAGCAAAAGCCACCAACCGACAACGCGCATCCTGCGCAAAACTCAAGGCGTAATTCTCTTGATGCGTCCGATTCCCACCGAGCAAAAGTACCCCATATTTTCCGTTCTGCTGCATGTTTAACCCTCCAATGTTATAGGCTGTCCTCTTTCAAGAGACTGTAAGATAGCCTCTGTGAGTTCACCTGCGCCACCGAGTTCTGGCGGGGCTGCATTCAGATAGTGTCTGCCCACCGGTGTTTCGTGGTAGATGACGCCTTTATTCCCCACCAACATGAGGTCGATTGCTGTCTCAACATCAACCCGATTGACACTCACCAGTGCCATCTGTCCACCAACATAGTGAAGCATGACCGTCATCTGCGTTGCTTCCGCGCCGCCTTGTGCATAGACGCTCGCCGGTGGTGAAGGCATCCATCCGTTCGCGAGGGCTGCCATCTCTGCCGCCGACGGTAGCAGATTTGCTGTGTCCTCTGCTACCTGAAGGACACACCGAAGGAACACCGGACTCCCAATCCGATCCTTCTCAATTACAGACTGAACAGATTTTTTAAGCAATTCCATCTCTTCTCCTTTCTAAATTTTGCGGGTTTCACCATAATGCAAAACCACAAACCTGCAACATCGGCGCAGGCGACTCCAGAGGAAGGCACTTCAATCACAAAACCACGCTTATTACACCGCAAGATAAGTTTAAAAAACCGAAAAAATATTGACGAACCCGCGGACATTGTGTTATAGTGTGTATGGTTATCGGTTATCAGTTACAAGAGGACTCTGTTAGACGAGGGGAAACACCCAAGCAAAAACACCTCTTAAACGACGACCGAAAGGGTTTCATAGAAAACCCGAATCGACAACTGACAATTATAAATGGAGGAAAACAATGCCACTGAAAACCCTTGAACAACTCGTTGCTGAAGCGAAAGCGAATGTTGGACACATCTCACCCGACGAACTCACAGAAACTACAGAGTCAGTCATCCTTTTAGATGTCCGCGACGAACCCGACTACGACGAAGAACATCTACCGAACGCTGTTTCACTCCCACGCGGCTATCTTGAACTCGATATTGATGAGATCGCCCCTGACGCAGATACACATATCGTTACATATTGCGGTGGCGGCACCCGTGCGACACTCTCCGCACACACTCTAAAAAACATGGGCTATGAAAATGTCTCAGTGCTGACGGGTGGTTTCCGCGGTTGGAAAGCCGAAGGATTACCAACCGAAGAATCTGATGAATAAGCACATCTAATGTACGTAGATTAGCATAGATAACAAACCTTGTCAAATCTCGATATTGCGCAAGATGATTCCGTTTTCCGCGCATGTTTTAAGTCCATTGGTTTGTAGTAGGGAAACCATTTATTGCCCGTTATACACACCTTTAGAACGTGCGATAATGCACTTCGCATTTGGGCGAGTACGCCGCAGAATTGCACTACTACAACACATTCACTCGTAGCATGAAAACTATTTGTTGTCTTTTAATGTAAACAATATCGCGCGAATACAGCGACGAAACCAACACCACACGGAGAAAAAATGCGAAACAGATACATCCTCTTAGCACTCATACTTCTCGCACTCTTCATCGGCGATAGCGATGGACAAAAGAAACAACTCAACGTCTTCACGTGGGCAGGTTACGTCAGCGACGACATCCGCGAGGGGTTTGAAAAGGAATTCGGGGCAAGTGTCCTCATTGATACCTATGCCAGTAACGAAGACCTCCTTGCGAAGTTGTTAGCGGGTGCGACAGGATACGACATCATCATGCCGTCCGACTACATGGTGTCAATCCTAATTAAGCAAAACCTGTTAGCCGAATTGAAACGTGAAAACATCCCTAACTTCCAAAACATCAGTCCGCTGTTCCTCGGTAAATACTTCGACACCGAAAACCGATACTCTATCCCCTACACATTCGGCACCGCGGGCATCGCCTACGATTCGGCTGTTGTTTCGCCAGCACCTGATAGTTGGGAGGTGCTCTGGGATGCGAAATATAAGAATCAGTTCAGCATGCTGGACGACCAGCGCGAGACAATCGGTTCCGCCCTTAAATTGCTCGGATACAGCCTCAACACAACCGACCCGAAGGAAATCAAAGCGGCAAAAGAGAAACTCATCGCCCAGAAACCGCTTGTCAAACAGTATAAAAGCGAGGCAGAAGAACTCCTCATCGCTGGCGATGTCGTTATGGCACACTGCTGGAGTGGCGATGCGTTCCGGGCAATCGAAACCCGGCCCACAATCCGGTACGTCATCCCGAAAGAGGGATCAAGCCAATTCATCGACGCTGTCTGCATCCCGAAATCGGCACCGCATAAGTCCCTCGCTGAGCAGTTCATTAACTATCTCCTTCGTCCCGAAATCAACGCCAAGATTACGGCTTTTACGAAATACGGGACCTGTGTGCCCACAGCGAAAGCGTACTTACCTGAACACCTGCGGGAACACAAATTTATCTATCCACCGCAAGAGGTCTTGGAATCCTTAGAGTGGCTGAAGGATCCGGGAGATTTTACACGGCACTACAACCGCGCGTGGGAAGAAATTAAGGCGAAATAGGAATTTCGCTTCCAGCGGCGCGACCTTCCATTTGTGTTGATAGGGGAAACCGATGATGTTCAAAACGCTTCAACACCTACGATGGCTTGCCGTCAGTTTAGCTGCTTTTGTTCTATTCCATGGAGCCATAGAAAACATTGCTGCAAAGTAGACAGTTCGGTATCGGTGTAGTTGCTGGCAAAATCTATGCTATTGGCGGCGAGAATTTCTTTGACTTTGAGAAGCCACAACGACTCGATCAGATGGAAGTCTACGACCCTGTCAGTGATACCTGGATAAAGCGAGCGGACCTGCCATCAAGACGCGATGAGGTTAAGGTAGCGATTGTTCGGGACACCATTTACGTCATCGGTGGGTTTGGATGGCCACCAGTTGGTTTGGGTGCTGCTCTTACTACCGTTGAAGCGTATCAACCCAAAACGAACCGCTGGCGCGAGAAATCGGACATGCCGAATTCTAAAACTGACTTTTCGACGGTCGTCGTTGATGATAAAATCTATCTCATTGGAGGTTATAGTATTGCGCTTGAAAGGTTTGACGGGTACCTAAAGACAGTGGAAGTCTATGATCCAGAGACAGAGAGATGGGACGAGAGTCTACCGATGCCAACTAAAAATAGCCCGTTTGGTGCTGCGGCAGTCAACGACAAGATTTATATCTTTGGCAGCGAAAGAGAAAACGAAGAACGTTCTCTGGATGTTGAGGTATTTAATGCCGGTGGCATCACAGCAATCGACAAAGTGCCGGTGCGCTGGGGTGAACTCAAAGTAGAACACGCGCTCCAACCTTAGCGTCAAATTTTGCAAAGGTTTGTAGTCGCGTTTGAAGATGCCTACAATGGGTAATAAATGGTTTCTCTGAAAGAATATTTACCGAAACACTTACGGGAACACAAATTTATCTACCCACCGGCAGAAGTTTTGGAATCTCTTGAGTGGCTGAAGGACCCGGGAGACTTTACACGGCACTACAACCGCGCATGGGACGAAATTAAGGGAAATAAACTTTCATGCGCAACCTTAATTAAGTACACTTTACAAAAAACACTGATAAGCCCATTTAGGTTTTACTGTAAAGAAAAGTAGCATGTAATGCAACAAAGTCTCAAACAAAGGATTCACTTGTGAAATAGAACGTTATGAGAATTCCAAAAGCATCTGCGTTCATAGCTTCTAACCTAATAAGTTTCACTGTTTCTTTGTTTGTGTCTTGGATTTCATTCTCTGCATTAGCTACACTTTCAGATGACCCATTCATATACGGCACATGGCCAGATATAGTGGAAGCAGTTTCCATTCAAACAGCCCTTTCGCTTACCATAGGAGAAATCGTTGCTGATTTCGCATATCATGTATATCCCATTGCCATGCTCTCTGCCCTCCTCATCATTTTCTGCAAAGTGAAATGTCATACAAAAGGCATTGCCAAAGAACGTCAGATTTGGGTCCAGTGGTATCACCAACAACAGGATGCAATGACACAAGGAAACATTTTTCAAGAATCACCGCTTGCTTCAAAAAACATAGGGACCAATTCCCATTTCAGGAAAATACAAAGGGTCCTGTTACGTCTGATTCGACTTCCGATGTCCTTTATCGTTCATTTTTCATGTTGGTTTTCTGTTTTTGCCCTATTAGTTACGATCATGGAACCCAGCAACGGAATTGTAAAAGCAGCGCATTATCTCATGAGGTCCTTTCCTGATATTGCTATCCTGGCCATTATACACGCGTTTCTCTCCAGTTATCAAGCAGTAAGAGGTAGTGTAAAAGGGAGTGGCAGAGAACGGCAAACATGGATGGAGTGGTATGACATGTGGATGAAATGGCATCAGAGACAACACGGGGCGAAAGAACATGGATATACCCTTGCCGAGGCAGCTCCGTTACCACCCCTAAACACTTACTAACCGCTTTGAAAGCAGTACATGTTTGTACATCATGAAAATCCCAAAAACGCTATTATTCATGGTTCGGAACCCAATACCTCTCATCGTTCATTTGACGTGGTGGTTTCTGTTTGCTGCTTGGGGAGTCGTGTCAGACGACCCATTCATAGAAGGAACGTGGCCCCACATTGTTCAGATTGTGAGACCCCCTTCGTCGATTGGGAATTTTGTCACAGCCGCCTCAATTGTTCTTGGCGAAATCATCAAGGATTTAACGAGACATGGACATTGGATCCTCATTGCCATACCCCCGTTTCTTATCAGCTACCGAGAGGCAAGGGGCAATTTAAAAGGTATTGTCCAAGAGCATCAAGTATGGATGGAATGGTATCATGAACAACAGGAAGCGATAGCAGCAGGAGTCCGTTTTGAGGAATCCACGCCACCACCGGAACACATACGAGTCAACTCTTATTTCAGGAAAGCACAAAAGACCCTTTTATTTTTCATTCGCAATCCGAAGTCTCTCATTATCCATTTCCCGTGTTGGATTTTCATTTATTTTTTCCTTATCCTCATGACAGCACTACCAGACCTTGCCGACATTGTTCGGACGGCAGGCAGATTCCTTCGCAATTTCTCGTCAGCTGCATCTTCTCTGGCGATAGTTGCTGCTATACTCGCGCTCATCTCCAGCTATCAGGAGACAAGAGGTGGTGTAAAAGGTATCGCCAAAGTACGACAGGCGTGGACGAAATGGTCCCACCAACAGCAAGCAGCGAACGCACAAGGAGCCCCTTTTGACGTGTCCCCGCCATCGTTAAACGCCGATTGTGTACCCAAGTAGGAGGTAAAATCACTGGAAACTAACAACCACCCCCTGACTGCTGACCACCGAGAGCTGACAGCCTGCTAAAAAAGATTGACTTCTATTACAGAAATAGGATATGATAGGGCAAATTGTAAATTCGAAGGAGCCACAATTGAGCAAACCAAATATCCTATTCATTATGTCCGATGACCACGCGTCACACGCTATCAGCAGCTATGGGAGTCGGATTAACCAAACACCAAATCTTGATCGTATCGCAGACGGTGGTATGATTCTCCAAAACTGTTTCTGCGTCAATTCTATATGCACACCGAGTCGTGCGAACATTTTGACCGGTAAACACAGTCATCTGAATGGGGTCAAGACATTGGCGGATCCTATTGATGGCAGGAGACCCAACGTCGCGAAGATGCTCCAAGCGGACGGCTACCAAACAGCGATGGTCGGCAAGTGGCACCTTGGACACGGCGGTAATGCCGACCCAACCGGTTTTGACTATTGGAATGTCTTACCGGGACAAGGACTCTATCACGATCCAGTGATGATCGAGCCGGATGGCAGAAAAACACACCAAGGTTACACGACAGACATTATCACCGATTTCTCATTAGAATGGCTACAGAATCGGGACAAAGAACGTCCGTTCTTTATGATGTGTCACCATAAGGCACCACACCGACCATGGGATTCCGATGAGAAGCACGCCGACATGTTCGAGAACGAAGATGTTCCGATGCCGGACAACTTTTTCGACGATTACGCGAATCGTTCAAACGCCGCAAAGGATGCGAAGATGCGCGTCTTCGGTCACATGACCGAAAGGGATCTCAAAATTGACAAACTCGGTCCACCACCCGAAGGATTGTCAGAGAAGGAGTTGGCAAACTGGCAGTATCAGCGGTATATTAAAGAATACCTTCGCTGCGTCGCCTCGATTGACGATAACGTCGGACGGATGCTCGACTATCTCGACGAAGATGGCATCGCGGACGATACACTCGTCATCTATACGTCGGATCAGGGCTTCTTCTTAGGCGATCACGGTTGGTATGACAAGAGGTTCATGTACGAAGAATCCTTACGGATGCCCTTCCTTGTCCGCTATCCGCGAGAGGTTCAACCCGGTAGTTCATCCGATGCCATGGCACTGAACATTGACTTTGCAGAGACTTGGCTCGACTACGCAGGATTGCCGATTCCAGATGATATGCAGGGCACCAGCCTACGTCCAATTCTCAATAGCGAAACACCAGACGACTGGCGAACTTCAATGTATTACCGCTACTGGATGCACCTCACGCACCACTATGTTCCAGCGCACTACGGAATACGGACACATCGCTATAAACTCATCTATTACTACGGCGAGGCACTTGGGACAACAGGCTCAATTGATGAACCGAAAGAACCGGAATGGGAACTCTTCGATCTGGAAAAAGATCCGAATGAGATGTGCAGTGTCTACGACGACCCAGCTTATGCAGACATCGTAACTGAATTGACAACAGAGTTATACCGACTCAAAGCAGAAGCAGGCGACGAGGAGTAGCTGTTAGCAGTCGGTTTTCAACCGTCAGAAAATAGTTGTTGACTTAACAGATCAATCTCTTTGTAAACACCGATAGCCTAAAAAACGGAGGCGCGAAATGGCAAATCAAAGTCCATTGAGTAAAATTGAATCCGGTATGAAAGTTACGGCACAGATGTCGCCAGAACCGAGTGAGGCAGACCTGCAGCTCGCTAAGCAGATGGATGTCGAATATGTCGTCCTCTGGACGAACGGCGAAAATGCGAACTACGACTATTTCATGAGCCGACGCGAGATTTTCGAGAATGCGGGACTCAAAATCTATGGATTCGGCAACAGCGATGTCCACAATCAGGATGGGATTGTGCTTAACTTGGAAAACCGCGATGCCAAAATTGAACAGTACAAACGGTATATCCGAGACCTCGGTAGAGCAGGGATCCCATATACGACGTACGCGCACATGGGCAACGGTATCTGGAGCACTGAACGTGAAACAACCCGTGGCGGTGCGGATGCAAGGGCATTTAACCTTGAGGCTGCACAAGAGGGACATTGGGGAGGCAAACTGTATCCGATGCCGCTTTCACACGGTCGTGAATTCAGTGAGGAGGAGATTTGGGATAATTACGCTTACTTCATCAAACAAGCAGCACCTGTCGCTGAGGAAGCCGGTGTGATGATCGGCATCCACCCCGACGATCCCCCCGCAGTGCATCTCGCCGGAATTCCGAGATGTATCTTCAGCAGTTTTGAAGGCTACAAACGCGCCCTCGAAATCGCTGATAGCCCAAATGTCGGCATGTGTTTCTGTGTCGGATGTTGGCTGGAAGGCGGCGAACTCATGGGTAAAGATGTTATTGAGTCTATTCGCTATTTCGGGGAACGGAACAAGATTTTCAAAGTCCATTTCCGCAACGTTGATCAACCACTCCCGCACTTCGTTGAAACCTTCGTTGACAACGGCTATCAGGATATGTATCAAGTAGCAAAAGCACTCCGCGAAGTGAATTTCAATGGTGTGCTGATTCCCGACCATATCCCATCAATGGGGGGTGACGGTCGTATCGGAACGGCATACACGATCGCCTACATGAACGCGCTGGTGAAGCGCGCAAATGAGGAGGTCGCTGCGTGAGGGCATCCGCACGAATCGTTTCGCTCCTGCTCAGCCTGCCGCTGATTGTGCTGGCGGATACGCTCGCTTCCGACTGGAACGATTTTCTCGGTCCAGATCGAAACGGTAAATCCCAAGAAAAGATAGACATCGTCCCGTGGGGAGAAACGGGTCCCCCGGTTGTCTGGCACAAGCGGATTGGTGTTAGCTACGGCGCACCTGTCGTTGCAGACGGACGACTCTTCATGTTCGCGCGTCATGGCGATATGGCGCGCCTCACCTGTATGCAAAGCGACACCGGTGCAGAATTCTGGCGGTTTGAATATCCGACAGACTACGAAGATATGTATGGCTATAACAACGGACCGCGATCTTGTCCAGTCGTTGATGGAGAACGCGTCTATATCTTTGGTGTTCAGGGGAAGTTGCACTGTCTGAATGTTTCAGATGGCAAGTTGTTATGGAAGGTGGACACAGCAGCACGTTTCAACGTGGTTCAAAACTTTTTCGGTACCGCCTCAACACCGGTTGTTGAAGGCGACTTACTCATTGCGCAAATCGGCGGCTCTCCACTGGGAACCCCAAAGGATGTTTGGGCATCAAACGGTAAACCACCGCCGAACGGCACCGGTATCGTCGCTTTCAACAAAAAGACAGGCGAAGTGGTCTACAAAATCAGCGACGAATTAGCGAGCTACGCCAGTCCTATCATGGCAACAATCAACGGACGGCGTTGGGGATTTATGTTTGCGCGCGATGGACTCGTCGGTTTTGAACCAACAACCGGAAAACTCGACTTCTACTATCCGTGGCGATGCCCGAAGATCGAATCTGTTAATGCTTCGTCACCAGTTGTTGCTGACGACCTCGTCTTTATCAGCGAATCTTACGAGATTGGCAGCTCCGTCCTCCAAGTGTATCCGGGCGGTTACAAAGTCGTTTGGAAAGATCCACCGCACCGCCGAAACCAGGCAATGCGGCTGCACTGGAACACCGCTGTCTATCACCAAGGCTATCTCTACGCGTGTAGCAGCAGACATACCAGCGGTGCCGAACTTCGATGTGTAGAACTCAGAACAGGTAAAGTTGTGTGGGCACAACGCGTTAACGAACGCGCCTCGTTACTCTGGGTGAATGACTACTTTATCTATCTCGGTGAGTATGGTCGTTTGATGTTGCTCAAGTGCACACCTGAAAAGATGGAGATCCTTTCTGAAATAGTTCCAAGAGACGAAAACGGGAGACAATTTTTAGAATATCCCGCATGGTCGGCACCTGCATTGTCAAATGGACTGCTGTATGTCCGGGGCAAAGACCGATTAGTCTGCTTTGCACTTACTCCACAGCAAGACTAAGGATCTCGCTTTGCATGCCAACAGCAAGTCCCTCTGATAAGGGGATTTAGGGGGTTTCCTCCAAGGTAACACCCAATCAGACTATTAGGGCTTCCATAGTGTCGCCTCAATGAACCGTTCACCATCGGGTTCCTCATCAAAGTAGTAAGCGGTCACTATAGTCCCATCAGGACGTTGAATTGTGCGCGGATACCCGACATCGTGATCTCCGCCATTATCGCGCAAGACAATCTCTTCTCCCCACGTTTCGCCAGCATCACTGCTCAACTTCGCACACATCCGATGGGGGGCATCCCGATACCCATAAATAAGACAGAGTCGTCCATCGTGAAGGAGGGTGAGTGTTGGTGGATTCCCGCCGCGTCCGGTATTTTCTACAGGTCGATTCATGTACTCCCACGTCTGTCCATTATCATCTGAGGCGTAGAGATCAATCCAGTTTTCCCATTTCTCCCAGTCGGATGCGGAATCACCACCGGCGCGGCAGCGAACCGCCACCAGAATCCTTGAATCAGATAACCTAACACTCGCGGGCATAATCGAGAAACCTTCAGGCTCCGGTCCAATTTGAGACAGCAACGAGAAAGACTCGCCGCCATCAGTTGTCTGTGCACAAAATACTAAGCCCTCCTCACCGTCCGATTTCGATGCTGTGAGAAACAGCAGGCATTCGTCGGCACTTGAGACAAGGTAATCCGTCCGTGCTGCAATACCCGTGTAGTCGAACATCGGCAGTCGGAAGGGACCCTCCCAACTCTGGCACCGATCTGTAGAGATGTAAAACCACGAGTAAGATCCGCTTCTCAGTCCGGATCTGCTGCACATCATTGCAAAATCTGGATGCGTGAAATCGACGCGCTGTGGCGTATCGAACGCAGCCTCCGCTTTCGACCTATGCTGTTCCTCCACATGCTCATCTGCGGAGAGTGTGCCTCTCGCAGGCAAGCGGCACGGTGTTTCTGAGAGACTCCACGTCTCACCACCATCTAAACTTCGCGCCTGCATTCCCGTAAACGGCTTATCGCGGTCGCGGCGGTGAAACCCCGCATCCGATTTGTGATACCCAACAGTAAAACCGACAACGATTTCGTTGTCCCACGCCCAAATGCCGTAATTCGCTGGCCAGCCAGCATAGCGGCCCGGCTCGCGATAGATTGTAACCTGTCGCATTCTTGTTTTAATTCTCCCGTCTTTATGATATAGATTTGCAAATGATACTTTAAAAGCCCACAGACAAGTATAGCATCGATATACCTTTTTCACTACAAAAAACTTGACTTTTTTCAGTCCTACCGTTAGAATTTAATCCAAGAGAAGTGAGCACAAGCAACTCGCCGTGCTGGATATACACTATGGAACCTTTTTGATAAGCCTGAACCGCAAGGAAAACTACAGAAATGCGAAATTGGTTGAAAGTTGTCATCATTTTTTGGCTCTGTGTGCCGTTAGTCGGAATCACCGCCGAAAAATCTGGCGACCACAGCACTTATGTCCAACACGTAGAGCAAGCCCTCATCCTTATGTTCCAAGGTGATAATCTGGGAGCTATCTCTGAGTTTGAAGCTGCGCTCGCGATTGAACAAGATCACTACGAAGTTCTACACTACCTCGGCATGGCATGTGCCCAAGAAGAATTCTGGAGCAAAGCCGTTGAAAACTACCAACGCTCCTTAACACTGATGTCCGACAACATCGAGGCACTCTATTCACTCGGCGTTGCTTATTTCAAACTTGATCAGTGGACAGACGCGGTAGTAACACTCGAACGGGTTGTAGAACTTTCACCGAAACACGGACGCGGATATGAAATGCTCGGCAAATCACTCGTAAAATTACGTTGGTATGAAGAGGCTATCCCAATCTTGATGCAGGCGCTTACGCTGACACCGAAGTTACCGGGCATCTACTATGAAATCGGCATGGCACACCTCAACTTAAAGGCATACCCGGAAGCGATAGAGAACTTCAAACGGGCGATAGCACACGGACCCACCGGTTACGCGGAGCCACACCACGGACTCGGCACCGCGTATCTTCGTTTAGGGGACAGAGAGAAAAGTAGAGCCGAAATGCAAATCTTTCGACAACTTCAAACAGGATTTGCTGAATATGAACGCCTCACACGTCTCACAAAGGCAGAACCGAGTAACCTCGAAGCGTGGACAGAATTAGCCACACTCCTAATGAACCAAAAGAACTTTGCTAAAGCGGTTCCGGTCTTTCAGAAATGTATTGAACTCGCACCTGACAATGCCAACTTTCATCACGGACTGAGCCGCGCTTTCATGAATCTCAACTATCCTAAGCACGCAGCAGAAGCCGTCAGAAAAGCCATTCGTCTGATGCCGAACCAAGCGATCCTCTATAACACCCTCGGCAGTACCTATGCGATGCAAGGGGACTCGCAAAAGGCAATCGGTGCGTTTCAAAAAGCTGTCGAACTCGACGGTGAGCAGCCTTACTATCACCTCAATCTTTCAAGACTCTATCAGGGCATCGGCAACCAAAAACTCGCGCAGGAACACTATCGCGTCTATGAATACCTTTTATCCGAACAGAAGAAGTAAGCATTTCGGCATCATCATCCTGTTTTTAAGTGTCGGCATCCATTTCGGGGCATCCGCGCAGGACACAGAGGAACTCATATTAGTCTCTGCAGGCACCTTCACGATGGGCAGCGATACCCGCGCCGCTGATGAAAAACCGATGCACAAGGTCTACCTCAACGCCTATTACATCAGCAAATATGAGGTCACGAACGCCGAGTACTACGAATTTTGGCAGCACCAATTAGAGACAGCCTCTCCAGGACAAACGCCGCCACACACACCTGAAAATTTCACACATCTCCCACAGATCGGCGACTGGCCCGCACGGGCAAAGAAGTTTCCGAATCATCCCGTTGTCGGTGTGTCATGGCACGATGCAAACGCTTATGCCATTTGGAAAGGCATGCGGCTTCCGACAGAGGCGGAGTGGGAGAAGGCTGCACGCGGTTATACCAACAGAACATGGCCCTGGGGAAACGCCTTAGAACCTTATGCGAACACCGCTGCCACGGATGATGGCTACGAGAACCGTCTCGCCCCTGTCGGAAGCTTCCCCAAAGGTAAAAGCTACTACGGCGCAATGGATATGGCAGGCAACGTTTGGGAATGGACCGCTGATTGGTACAGCGATGTCTATTATTGGCACACCTCACAAACCGCTACAAAACGTCCCAAGAGGAACCCGACGGGACCCGCTGTCGGCAGCTGGCGCGTTATCCGCGGCGGTTCATGGATCGATACGATCGCTCGATGTAGCACAACGTTTCGGTTCTATCTCTATCCTAACCTAAAAACCTCCTTTGTCGGTTTCCGATTGGCAAAGACCGCCGAAAAAACCGTCAAGTAGGCACTGTTGAAACCGCGCCCAGTGACACAATGCGAATAAATCAGAAACTAAAGTCGTTTTTACGGATCCTCTCACTCTTTCTACTAGCTGCAGGTAGTGCCGCCTCGCAACCTCCTATCTTCGTGGATGTCACCGAAGAAGCAGGTATCCACTTCAAACACAACAGCGGCGCAACCGAGCACAAACACATCATTGAGACGATGGGATCAGGTGTTGTCTTCTTCGATTACGACACCGATGGCAATGTTGACCTTTATTTTCTTCAGAGTGGTAACGTTCCCGAAGGGAAACCGCAAACCCTTGGTAACGTCCTTTATCGAAATGAAGGCGATGGACGTTTTACAGATGTCACCGAAACTTCCGGGACAGGCGACACAGGATACGGGATGGCGGCAGCCACAGGGGATATTGACAACGACGGTGATCTCGACCTCTACGTAGCCAACTTCAGGCAGGACAGACTCTACCAAAACAATGGAGACGGCACCTTTACCGACATTACCGAAGCCGCGGGTATTGATAACACCCTCTGGAGTATCGCTGCTGTCTATCTCGATTTCGATGTCGATGGTGACCTGGACATCTTCGTCGTCAATTACCTCGTGTATGAACTGTCAATGCCGGTATCAACCTATAAAGGTATTATTGGTTACGGGCATCCGCGCAGCTACAAGGGAACACCCGACGTGCTTTACCGAAACAATGGCGACGGCACCTTCACCAATATCGCGGGGAAGACAGGCGTGTCAAATCCCGTTGAAGGAAGGGGCATGGCAGCCGTCGCATGGGATTACAATAAGGATGGACTCCCCGATATTTACGTCGCCAACGATACCAACAGAAATTTCCTGTATCATAACAACGGAGACAGCACTTTCACCGACGAAAGCGTTTTCATCGGTGTCGGATATGACGATAGAGGTGTCGCTGAAGGTTCTATGGGCGTAGACTGCGCCGATTATGATGGCGATGGATGGCTCGATCTGATCGTCGCGAATTCGGAGAAGGCAACCCTCTATAAGAACGAGGAGGGACTCTTCTTCACGGACACGACCGCCGACAGTGGCTTGGAACAACCGACACTGCCGTTTGTAGGTTTCAGTCCGCTCTTTCTGGACTACAACAATGATGGACACCCCGACATGTTCTGCGCAAACGGAAACCCACAGGATATCGTTGAAATCTTGACGGGCAACGAAACCTATGCCCAACGCGACCAGATGTTTCAAAACAACGGCGACGGCGCCTATACCGATGTTTCTGCAACCGCTGGAACCTATTTCGGCGAGGCATTCGTTGGCAGAGCCGCCGCCACTGCCGACTACGACAACGATGGCGATATGGATATCGTCATCATGAATTCCAATCAACGCGCTGTCCTGCTTCGGAACGACGGTGGAAATCGGAAAAACTGGTTGAGCATTAAACTGGTCGGCACGCGAAGCAATCGCGACGGAATCGGAGCGAAGGTCACACTTACAACAGAGGACACAACACAGATAAAGGAAGTAAAGAGTGGTTCAAGCTACGCATCGGGAAGTGATACGCGACTGTTGTTCGGCTTAGGCGAGAGTCAGCACGTTAAGAAGGTGAGCATCGTCTGGCAAAGCGGGACATTTCAGGAATTGGAAGACATGCCCACCAATCAGATTTTGACGATTGTCGAACCGGAAGAGTAGGATAATTCTAAAACTCACCCTCTTCCTATGGGAATCAACGTGCAATGAATGGTTTCCCTACTACAAACGGGTAGGTTCGTAGTCGTGCGATTTTGCGGCGTACTCGACCAAATGCGAAGTGCATTATCGCACGTCCGCAAATTACTGATTTCAACCGCAGTTCCCTGTAGACAACAAAAAACCCGCATCCATTCGGACACGGGTTTCTTGTTAAATAATAAAGATTACTGACGCTTGAGATCCGCCCACCGAACCGCCAGTTTACCTTTCGGTTCAACCGGTGTCAGGACATCCAAGAATTGGTTATCCAACGTGGGGGCGATGAGTAGGTCGGTATCAGCGGCATCAAAGCGGAGGTTGACGTAATCCGCACCGCCCGATTCACCACATTTGAAGTGCAAGAAATTCTCGCCCTGCTTAAAATTAACCTCTGTCGGTGTTAGGACTTCGCGAACGCCGCCTGTCCATCTGGACTCATCATACACCTGCTCGCCGTTAATCCAGATTTGGGCGTGATCGTCGTGTGCGGGGTACATTGTCGCCGTCTGTGCCTCCGGTGTAATAACGACAATAATACCGTGCCATGTGATGTGCCGTCCATCAGCAAGACCGTGGCTTGTGGACATGTTCAGCTGGTCTTGTGTATTGATGTCGACAATCGACCAAGCGAGTGCGCCACCGTTATCTGGCAGGTTCACGACAGCATTCGCTGTTTTTCCAGCACCGTCGCGTGTGGAAACGGAAGCGTTTGAAATAAAACCGCCGCTGCCTTCAGCAAGGTAGTCAATTAATGCAGACTTGTCAAAACCACCGGTATTGGTGACGAGGTCGAGTCCCCACCATTTTGCAATCCAATTATCACCTGCCGGCTGCCAATTCTGTGCGAATGCCATCGGCGAAATCATGACAACGCAAGCAAGTGTGATAAAGATTGTGAATTTTTTCATAGCTATGAAATCTCCTTCTTTAAATATACACAAGGTTCAGAGTTTTTGAGCAAGAAGCGCGCTTCCCAAAATCCCATCGCCCCATCAAATTTACTTTTGGTGATAGCAGTACTGCGTGCTAATCACGCATTTTAAGGCTGACGTTCCATCGGTAAACCGATACCGATGACGGTTTTCGCCAGCGGTGCGATTCCTTTTTTGATCCTTCGCGAGGTAGTATACGTCACCCCGAAAAGTCGATAAGATGCACTTTAAATGAATTATAGCACTTTTCACATATAAATTGCAAGAAAAAAGTGCAAAACAACCGATTTTTTTTAAGTTTAGCAGAAAACACCAATTCTGTCAACTTTAATTTGCTCAACTCCGTTATCTATGATATAATAACCTGAATTCCGGAAAATACCGATTACCCCTTTCTCCACATATATTATGGAAACGTATTTTGATCTCTTGGGTTACGTTTTATGAAACCGATACGATTGTTAGTTTTTGCCATATCCATTCTATTAGTGCTGGATGCCAGCGTCCAGATGCTTTTCGCAAAAGCACCGACGACCCCCAAAATCCTGTTCACCTCTACACGTGATGGCAATCGCGACGTATTTATTATGAACCCAGATGGCAGCGAACAAGTGAATCTAACACAGCATCGCGCAGATGATCAACAAGCCGTTTGGTCACCAACGGGGGAAAAGATTCTTTTCGTCTCCGATCGTGGCGGTGTGCGAGACCTGTACACAATGAACCCGGACGGTTCTAACGTCCGGCGCGTCTTCAAGTTCAAAACAGAAGAGTGGAGAACAGACCCGACGTGGTCCCCCGATGGCAAACAGTTCGCTTATGAATCTGTAGATTGGGGTCGTTTAAAGATCACGCTTCACATAGCGACGCTTGGAGAACAAGACTCGGAATTCTTTGTGAATGGTTCTTATCCTGCATGGTCGCCGGATGGAAGAGAAATCGCCTGCTCTTTCCGGGAACGACTCACATTAATCAATATCCGCACTGGGGCGCAAAAACAACTCCTACCCAAGAATGTGGAATCTTTTCAACGCGATCCTTCTTGGTCTGCTGCAGGGGACAAACTCGTCTTCTCTTGGAATAAACACCGGGTGCCTCCTCCCGACGCGGATAGGCAAGTGCACGCGGAATGGAAGGATAAAATAACAATCTACATCATCAACCAAGACGGCACTGGACTCCAGCAGCTTATTGAGGAAGCCGGACCCTACGCACAGTATCCAGCACTATCGCCGGACGGAAACGAAGTCCTCTATACACGAAAAATTAACGGGGACTTCCAAATCTTCAAACTTGATTTAAACAGTCGGGTTCGGACGCAGATAACGGACACCGCCGCGTGGAATACGGGCGGGGATTGGTTCGATCCGGCATACGCATTGCCTGTAGAGCCACAACCCCAACTGCTAACAACAACGTGGGGAGACGTGAAAAAGTAGCGGCAGATATTGTGCCTACCCTCCGCCCTCAGATTATAAACAGCCCAGACCGTTTATAAAGGACGTTGTGATGAAAACAATACGATTGTCAACCTTTGCCATACTTATCACGTTGGTACTGAATGCAAGCGTTTCTCCGATTTTCGCAAAAGCACCGACAACGCCGAAAATCCTGTTCACCTCCACACGAGATGGAAATCAAGAAGTTTACATCATGAACCCAGATGGGAGTGAACAGAAGAACTTGACACGACACCACGCACAGGATCGGGACGCTGTCTGGTCACCTACGGGTGAAAAGATTCTTTTCGTTTCCGATCGAGATGGCATTCGAGACCTTTACCTGATGAACGCTGATGGAACCAATGTCCGACGCGTCTTCAAGAAAGCTATTTATAGAGCTGATCCGACGTGGGCACCCGATGGTAAACAGATCGCTTACACTCACGTGAATTGGGAACGACTCCCATTTATTATTCACATTGCGACCTTAGGAAAACAAAAAGAGGAACCTCTCACGGGTGGGTTTTATCCTGCATGGTCGCCGGATGGAACCGAAATCGCCTGTTCAGTAGGAACGATCGGAGAGAATCGACTTGCACTTATCAACGTCCACACAGAAGAGCAAAAAATTCCTGTGCGAGTGAAGGTAATGAATAGTCAATCCTCTCCATCTTGGTCAGCTGCGGGTGATAAGCTTGCTTTTGCTTGGAACAAGAATCCATTGCCGCCGCTCGCGGATGGTGAGCCGTTTCCAGACGCATGGAGAAACAAAACAACAATCTACATTGTGAACCGCGACGGCACCGAACTACAGCAGGTTGTAGCGGAAGATGGTCCGAGGGCACTGACTCCCGAATTATCGCCAAGTGGAGACGAAGTCCTTTATACGCAGGAGATTGATGGGCAGCTACAAATCTTCAAAGTTGATGTGAACAGTAAAATTCGGACGCAGTTGACATCTATTAGGCAGAATTATGGAGGAGATTGGTTCGATCCGGCATACGAGTTGTCAGTTTCACCACAACCACACTTGCTAACAACAATGTGGGGAAAAGTAAAAGAGGAATAATCGTAATCTATAGGGTTTTTGCAGTGTAATACAAGAAATGGATTTTGTCTATTCCGAGACTAAATCCGGTGTTTCTGAGAATTTCTCCAGACCTTGCGCCTACCCGTACGAAGGGCATTATATGAAAGAGACGCGATTGTTAAGTTTCCTTATGCTGAATCTGTTAGTGCTGACCTTAAGCGTTCATCCGCTCTTTGCAAAAGCACCGACAACAGCTAAAATCCTGTTTACCTCAGCGCGAGATGGCAATTATGAGGTTTACATTATGAACCCAGACGGCAGTGAACAAGTGAACCTAACACAGCACCGCGCACAGGATCTGTCCGCTGTTTGGTCCCCAACCGGCGAGAAGATTCTTTTTATCTCCGATCGTGGAGGGAAGCGAGATCTATATCTGATGGATGCCGACGGTTCCAATGTCCGACGCGTCTTCAAGTTCAAAACAAAGGAGATTAGAAGAAATCCGACCTGGTCCCCTGACGGAAAAAGGATCGCTTACGATCAAGGAAATTTTGATACTCGCATATTTCATACCTACATAGCGACGCTTGGTAAACAAGATGAAGAACAGCTTGTGCAGGGTACTGATCCAGCATGGTCACCAAATGGAAAGGAAATTGTTTGCAAGGTACGTAGTCGACTTACGCTTATCAATGTTCGCACACAAAAGCAAAGACTACTTCTACCCAAGAAAGCAATGTTTTGGCAAAGCCACCCATCTTGGTCTGCTGCGGGGGACAAACTCGCCTTCGTTTGGAATAAGAATCCATTACCACCAGATCACAAGTTAGGTATAGAACCGGTGCCAGAAGTATGGCTAAACAAGCAAACGGTCTATGTTATAAACCGTGACGGCACCGGTCTCCAACAGCTTGTTGATGAAGCCGGTCCCAAGGCACAGTATCCGGAACTATCACCAAATGGAGAAGAAGTCCTTTATACAAAAGTCCTTAAGCAACAGCACCAGATCTTCAAAGTTGATATAAACAGCGGTGTTCAAACGCAATTGACACATGTTGGGATGCCAAGGTTCGGAAATTTTGGTGGGGATTGGTTCGACCCAGTGTATGGGTTGCCTGTTTCACCACAACCGCAACTCCTAACAACAACATGGGGAGATGTCAAAAAGCAATAGCCCTTGAGACAGACGCTGTTGTTTACGAGGAATGCAATATGAAAAGGATACAGTTGTTAGTTCTTGCCCTATCTATCCTGTGGACGTTGAATGCAAGCGTTCATCTGCTTTTCGCAAAAGCACCGACGACCGAAAAAATCCTGTTTACCTCCACACGTGATGGCAATTACGAGGTTTACAGCATGAACCCAGATGGAAGTGAGCAGGTGAACCTAACACAGCACCGCACACAGGATCTGTCCGCTGTTTGGTCCCCAACGGGCGAGAAGATTCTTTTTATCTCCGATCGCGATGGTAGACGAGACCTCTATCTGATGGACCCAGACGGTTCCAATGTCGGACGCGTTTTCAGATTCAAGACGAAAGAGATTAGAAGAAATCCGACATGGTCCCCTGACGGAAAACAGTTCGCTTACGAGCAAGTAAATTTTAAGACTGGCATATTTCATACCTACATAGCGACGCTTGGTGAACAAGATAAAGAACAGTTTGTGCATGGTACTGATCCAGCATGGTCACCAGATGGAACAGAAATTGTTTGCGATGTACGTAGTCGACTTACGCTTGTCAATGTTCACAGCCAAGAACAAAGACTACTTCTACCCAAGAAAGCAATGTTTTGGCAAAGTCACCCATCTTGGTCTGCTGCGGGGGATAAACTCGCATTTGTTTGAAATAAAAACCCATTCCCGCCAGATCACAAGGTAGGTATAGAGCCGGTGCCAGAAGCATGGCTAAACAAGCGAACAGTCTATATTATAAACCGTGATGGCACGGGTCTCCAACAACTCGTTGAGGAAGGCGGTCCCAGAGCACAGTATCCGGAACTATCACCAAATGGAGAAGAAGTCCTTTATACAAAAGTCGTTAAGCAACGGCACCAGATCTTCAAAGTTGATGTAAACAGCGGTGTTCAAACGCAATTGACACATGTTGGGATGCCAAGATTCGGAAATT